>NZ_LBIO01000009.1 GCF_001280505.1 Mangrovimonas sp. TPBH4 | reverse complement strand
GTGCAGGCGATTGTAAATTGGACACCAAACCGCACCCACAATGGGCCAACAATTGGCTTGGCGATGCTAACCGAAGCCAAATTTATGAGGACTGGGCACGTATCAATTCCTTGAAAATCCAAGAAGACGTATTTGAAGGCAACTACACCATTTAATCAGGAAACTTAACGCCGAAAATTTATATTTGGGATGATACCCTTCCTTCTACTGAATTGAAAAATGTGGTCATCTTGGCCAATTTCGAGGTGGTAGCACAAAACATGGCGCCTAACTTCCCGTATACAGGGACTTGGTACGATTTAATGGATAATACAGGCAACACAACTATGGAAGAAAGTAGTACAACAGCCACGATTAATATGGCGCCGGGAACCTTTAAAAT
>NZ_LBIO01000080.1 GCF_001280505.1 Mangrovimonas sp. TPBH4 | reverse complement strand
TCCGTTATAAGTACTGTTAACTGATAACTGTTAACTGACAGCTAAATATAACGGGGGATTAGCTCAGCTGGCTAGAGCGCCTGCCTTGCACGCAGGAGGTCATCGGTTCGACTCCGATATTCTCCACAAGGTCAATCAACAATTGACAATTACCAATTAACAATCAATATTGTTAACTGTTTATTGCTCATTGTTCATTGCACAAGGTTCATTGACATATTGGAAAGATATACATGAAAAATAAAATGTTATTGTAACGAGCAATAACGTAACTCATTAAAAAGACAAAAAGTACAATAAGCTAAACAAGGGCGTATGGGGAATGCCTAGGCT
>NZ_LBIO01000008.1 GCF_001280505.1 Mangrovimonas sp. TPBH4 | reverse complement strand
ACAACACCGTGTATAATTCATTGCTTCCGATTTTCCTCGCGGAAAATCCTCGCAATTTTGCTACCTTAGTTTCTTAACTCGAAAATCCTGCGGATTTTCACGCAACGAAACTATACACAAACCGTTGGCGGTAATTAAAAAATGAAAACACTACTTCTTTTTTCTATACTCTTCCTTACTACAACAGCATCGTTTTGTACACAAATA
>NZ_LBIO01000079.1 GCF_001280505.1 Mangrovimonas sp. TPBH4 | reverse complement strand
TACGCCGAGTGGGTTGCCCTGGGCAGCATCACGGGCGGCTGTAACCTGATGGTTGAAGTGACCAATCCGGGGGCACCTGATGCCTGTGGTGGTTCAACCGAAGTAATCTGGACAGCTACCAGCGACTGTGGGGCACCGCTGTTGTTGAGTTCGACCTTTACGGTAGAACCGGCACCTGAGGTTTCCTTCAACGCGCCAGATGATTATACAATGGCAGCCTGTTCCGACCAGGCTTCGATCGACCAGGCATTTGCCGAGTGGGTTGCCCTGGGCAGCATCACGGGCGGCTGTAACCTGATGGTTGAAGTGACCAACCCGGGGGCACCTGATGCCTGTGGTGGTTCAACCGAAGTAATCTGGACAGCTACCAGCGACT
>NZ_LBIO01000078.1 GCF_001280505.1 Mangrovimonas sp. TPBH4 | reverse complement strand
CAGCTGGTTAGAGCGCTACACTGATAATGTAGAGGTCGGCAGTTCGAGTCTGCCTGAGACTACAAAGTCGAAAGACAGACGAGAAGTCTATCCTGAGCGAAGACGAAGGGAGTCTGCCTGAGACTACAGGGGCGAGCGTTAAGAAAATGTCTGGTAGACATTTTTAGCGAAGGAGCCAGATGGCGCGTGGGCGTTGTCGAATAAGTTCATTAAAAACTGAAAGGAAATTTTAGAGGTTGAGCACCAGTTTACAGTACACAGTTTACAGTACGCAGTAACTGATTACTGAATACTGATACTGCCAACTAAATACTGGGGGATTAGCTCAGCTGGCTAGAGCGCCTGCCTTGCACGCAGGAGGTCATCGGTTCGACTCCGATATTCTCCACGAGTCCCATAGGGACAGAAGTTCATTGACATATTGGAAAGATATACATGAAA
>NZ_LBIO01000077.1 GCF_001280505.1 Mangrovimonas sp. TPBH4 | reverse complement strand
CCAAGACATCAATGAGTTAAAGAATATACAGCAAGGGAAGCTCAAAATGCGCTTCTGGTGGGAATGATTAGGCATATAAAGCCTATAAAAAACTATCACTGTAAAGAATAGGATATAAAAATGGCCTTTCAACCTTTAGGAGTGTTTAAAGGCTATGGATTGCCTGATCATTTATAGGCCTCTATATTTTTTTGCAGTTCTCCAACAAACTCTTTTCTATAGGATTCGGGTTCCAATATTTCAATACTACTGCCAAAAGACAACAGCATCGCTTTCAACTCGTAATTTGGGATCACCTCTAGCGTAAATACTTTGTAGTTCTCGGGAGATTCTTCACGTAAAAGCTTTTGGCTTTGATGTATTGGTTTTGTTTCAATATAATTGAACTGTTCGTTGGTGGCCTTAATTTTTATCGTCATTAATGGCTCCGTAGTTATTTTGGTTACTCCTACAAAATCCTCAAAATAATCCTCCTTAAAAAACATATTGTATTCAGCTTCATTAAAGACCTCTTCGGTTTTCATAACACGTTTAATACGTTCTAGGCCTAAATGAATTGTATGGGACTTTTCGTGATCGAACCCCATTAAAAACCAACGCTTGTTATATTGTTTTAGTAAGAAAGGAGAAAAGTGTAATACTTCCTTCTGTGAATTAAATTGTTCGTGTTCTACTTGTAACACAACTTTTTGTTGGATGCTCTCGAATAGGTCGAGAAAAAGTTCTTGCTGGAAAACTTCAAAATTTGGGTGGCTTTCAATTTGAATCATTGGAAAGTGATCTACACCGTCAGTTTCAAAAAACTTTAATTCTTCTAATTTATCAAATCCCTTTTCTGATAAAATAGAATAAACACTTTCCTTAATATTTTTTAACCCAAGTCCGTCCAGACCAATTAAAATGTCATAGAGTGTAATCAGGTATTCCAATTGAGCCTGTTTAAACAGTTTATGAACTAGGCTAACAGGTTTATTTTCGTAAGTATAGACACGCGGTGACCCTGTTTTATTTATTGGGATCTCCAATACAGTTTCAATAGTAGAAATGCCTTTCTCTATGGTTCTTACATCTTCAATTAAAGGCAAATCCAATTCTACCAAATCATCGTTGGCCTTTTCTTTAAGATCTTCTTTGGATTTAGGACTACCGTTTAAGGCATTATGGATGGCTATGATAATAGCAATATTTCTTTTTTCTGTAAGAGATAGTAGACTCTTTGGGCTGATTTTCTTTTTGTTTTTTGTCATTAAGAGTAAGAATTGATAGGCTAAAAATATCAATTTATTATTAAAATCATGGCCCCTAATTATAAACATTGCGGGCAAGTTTTGGACTTGCGAAAAGTGAATAGGGATCTTTGAAAACTACCGGGCGTTATGGTTTTGCCGCCCAGTAGTAGTATTGGACTTAAAAGAAATACTATCTACGATAGCCTTTACAATAATGTGTCCAATAGAAAAAGGTGAAGGAAGTGTTTGCTTATTCATAACGAAATGATTTAAAAATTAATAGATTTCAAAAGGAATATAGAACATCGCGATCAAATCACGTACTTGCAAAGTGGCAAGGGGGCACTGCAAACTACTGGGCGTTTGGTTTTACTGCCCAGTAATATTGGAATCATCCGGAATACTATCTACGATAGCCTTTAGAATAATGAGTCCAATGGAAATGGTTGTAAGAATATGCTTGTTCATAACAATAAGAGTTTAAAGATTAATGAACTATAAAAACATCACGACCTGGTCGTGTACTTGCATTGCTGCAAGAGGTCGGGGTTAACTACTGGGCGTTATACTTTTATCGCCCAGTAGCATTGGAATCATTATCCTGGCTATCAAGGACAACCGAAAGGATACTAATTGCAATGGTGACTAGTTTTATCCAGTTTGTCATAACAAAAAGTTTTTAAGGTTAATAGTTTTCAAAAATAGTAAGGAACTTCGCGATCTGGTCGCGTACTTGCATTACTGCAAGAGATCGTTTTAACTACTGGGCGCTGTTGCTTTACCGCCCAGTAGTATTGGAATCACTATCCTGGCTATCTACGATAACCGTAAGGATACTAATTGCAATGGTGACTAGTTTTATCCAGTTTGTCATAACAAAAAGATTTAATGGTTAATAGTTTTCAAAAGTAGAATGAAACTTCGCGATCTGGTCGCGTACTTGCATAGTGTGGCAAGGGAGCGTGGTTAACTACTGGGCGTTATACCTTTATCGCCCAGTAGCATTGGAATCATTATCCTGGCTATCAAAGACAACCGTAAGGATACTAATTACAATGGGTATTAGTTTAATCCAATTTTTCATGGCAATAGGTTTTAAAGATTAATATTTTTCAAAAGTAGTAGAGAACTTCGCGATCAGGTCGCGTACTTGAATAGAGAGGCAAGGGATCGTGGTTAACTACTGGGCATTGTAGTTTTACCGCCCAGTAGTATTGGAATCACTATCCTGGCTATCTACGATAACCGTAAGGATACTAATTACAATGGGGATTAGTTTTAACAAATTAGTCATGATAATAGGTTTTAAAGGTTAAAGGACTTCAAAAGTAGTAGGGAACTTCGCGATCTGGTCGCGTACTTGCATAGTGTGGCAAGGGAGCGAGGTTAACTACTGGGCGTTATACTTTTATCGCCCAGTAGCATTGGAATCATTATCCTGGCTATCAAAGACAACCGTAAGGATACTAATTACAATGGGTATTAGTTTAATCCAATTTTTCATGGCAATAGGTTTTAAAGATTAATAGTTTTCAAAAGTAGTAGAGAACTTCGCGATCAGGTCGCGTACTTGCATCACTGCAAGAGATCATTTTTAACAACTAGGCGCTGTTGCTTTACCGCCTAGTTGTATTGGAACTATTATCCAGGATATCAACGATAACCGTTGGGATACGATTTACTAAAGATATTAGTCTTATCAAATTAGTCATGGCAATAGGTTTTAAAAGTTAATGGATTTCAAAAGTAGTAGGAAACTTCGCGATTAGGTCGCGTACTTGCATAGTGTGGCAAGGGATCGTGGTTAACGATTAGGTGCTATGGTTTTACTTTTCAGTTGTAACTGCGCAATCATCCAAGTTATCACCAAGATCCTTAAGGATACTAAATACAATGGGAATTAGTTTTGTCCAAATAGTCATAGTAATAGGTTTTAAAAGTTAATTGACTTCAAAAGTACTAGGGAACTTCGCGATCAGGTCGCGAGGTAGAAATATGTTTTAAAAAAGATAAACGGCAATATTACGGAGTCATTAGAACTGGATACTCATCCGAAGAACCACAATTAACTGAAAAATTTTAAACGGTTTAGCTTTACTCTAAACCGTTTTTTATTTCCACATCATAAAACTATATGCTTTTACATATAAAACAACAAATAAACAATAAATTATATTCAATTACATATAATTTATTATATTTACACAATATTATATTCAATTGCATATAATGAAAAGATTATCTGAATTTGTTAAGGAACGTAGAAAAGAGGTCAACCTTACTCAGGAAGAATTTGCCGACCGTACAGGCGTGGCTTTAACGGTGATACGAAAAATAGAACAGGGGAAAACCAATCTAAACATGGACAAAGTGAATTTGGTCCTAGCCATGTTTGGTCATGAATTGGCTCCTGTTAACAGTAAAGAACTGAATAAATGAGACAGGGAAACGTATATTACAAGGAGATTTTGGCAGGTGTATTAACTGAAACCGACGATGGCGAATACGTGTTTCAATATGTTCCAGAATATGTCAAAGACTATCCAGACAAATTCATCACTTTTACCATGCCCGTAAGCTCAAAACCTTATACAGAAAAACGCCTTTTCCCTTTTTTTGAAGGCCTCATTCCTGAAGGTTGGTTACTGGATATTGCCTCCAAAAATTGGAAGATCAACCGAAATGACCGTATGGGACTTTTATTGGCCTGTTGTGCCAATTGCATTGGAGCCGTAAGTGTTTTACCTAAAGAATAGCACATGGAAAACAAATGTTTATACTGCTATAAGCCAACAGAGCCCAATACGGACTTCCATAAAAAATGTTCCTTGGAATTTTTTGCCAGTCCTACACCTCCAAAAATTGATTATTCCCTTGATCAAATGGATCAACTGGCAAAAAACATTGTGGAACGCAGTGTTGCTGTACCTGGTGTTCAGGCGAAATTATCCATGTCCCTGATAAAAGAAGCCCAAGACCATTCCGATACGAGGCTAACGGTTGTTGGAGCTTTGGGTGGGCAATACATTTTTAAGCCACCTTCCGATAAGTTTCCTGAAATGCCCGAAAATGAACATGTCACCATGCGTATTGCGGAGGCTTTTGGAATTCGTGTGGTTCCGTCCTCATTAATTCGATTGGCTTCAGGGGAGCTATCCTATATCACCAAACGCATTGACAGAACTGAAAGAGGTGAAAAACTCCACATGATCGATATGTTCCAGATCACCGAGGCTTTCGACAAATATAAAAGCTCAATGGAAAGAGTTGGAAAGGCCCTTGACTCCTATTCAGAAAACACACTGCTTGACAAAATCTTTTATTTTGAACTGGCTTTGTTTGTTTTCCTAACAGGAAACAATGATATGCACTTAAAGAATTTTTCAATGATGGAAAGCCCTTCTGGATGGGTATTGGCTCCCGCTTACGACCTATTAAATGTAGCCATCCTGTTTCCTGAAGATACCGAAGAATTAGCACTTACACTTTCTGGAAAGAAAAAGAAGCTAAAACGGGAACATTTTGATTTGTTAGGCAAAGGGTTGGGATTAACCGAAAAACAAATTAGCGGTTCCTTCAAACGCATGCACAAAAACAAACCAAAAGCTTTTAAATGGATAGAAAGCTCATTCCTATCAGAAGCAATGAAAGAAGCCTATAAAACTTTGCTCGAAACAAGATACAGACAGTTGGAAATCGATTCATAAAAAAGTGTCTCATAAGGCACTTTTTTATTGCTTATGAAAACCCATTTTCTTTTCATTTCACACCTACTTCAACGTGTTCATTTCTTTTATGGATAAGGCTTGGATTCTTCACTTTTTTAACTAGTTTTATATCAGTAAACTATTAACAAAAAAGTGAACAGAAACTGAACACGTTTTTGGAACACGATTTCTCATACAATGGGCTGAAAACCCCGTAAAACGGGCGTTTCAGGAATATAAAAATTCCTTCATAACCCAGAGGTCACGAGTTCAAATCTCGTCCTCGCTACAACAAGCAATCAGTTGCAAACTAGCGGTTTAGACTTCACTAAACCGCTTTTTTTATGTTTACTACCCAATTAATGAAACTTCCATTTCCTCTTCTGGGAATAACTTGTATTTTTTGAATAGCGCCCATTATGTCTGAAACAAAATTATTTATCCGTGTACAAACGTGTACAAACGTTTACAAACGTTTACAAACGACTATAAACATTTAACTACCGACTAAACACTGCTTTATTTCTATTTTAAAGGACTGAAATAAACCAAAAGAATGCTTTTTAAACAACATATCACATTAAAACATCTTCTGATTGATCAAAAAAAGCATATTGGACTCCAATATTATTCCAATAGAGCCTTGGATGCCATTGTACGAGAATTAAATGATGTACAATGGAGTGATGAATTTTCCATGTACCACATACCCAATTCAAAAGGAAACCTTGACCAAATCTTCAGATTCTTCAAAGGAGTTGCCTGGATCAATTGCAAGTTTTTCTTTGACAAATCAAGGGCTAAGGAGGGAAACGCCCCCTTAAACCTTAAATGGCATGAAAAACGTACACAGAAAAGAAGCCTACGATCATGTCCCAAGGAATACCTAAAAAAATTGGAATTGAAGAAGTATTCCAACAATACTTCCAAAACCTATATATGCTGTTTCGAGCATTTTATGAATTTCTACCCGAACAAGGAGCTAAAAGAAATCAATGAAATGGACATTAGAGCCTATATTTCGAAAATGATAAAGGAAGACAAATCGGATTCCTATATCAACCAATGTATAAACAGTATTAAGTTTTACTACGAGGTTGTACTTGGAATGCCCAATAGGTTCTATGCCATTGAGCGCCCAAGAAAGTCCCAAAAATTGCCCACAGTACTCGCCAAGGAAGAAGTGCAGAGAGTTATTGAATGCACCAACAACATCAAACACAAATGTATTGTAAGCCTTTTGTACTCTGGAGGTTTGAGAAGAAGCGAACTCTTGAACCTTGAAATAGGAGACATCGACAGCAAGCGAATGCTCATTAAAATTACCGGTGCAAAGGGCAATAAAGACAGGTTTACCCTGCTCTCACAAAAAGTTTTGGATGACCTACGCACCTATTTTAAGGAGTATAGACCTAAAAAATATTTGTTTGAAGGCCAGAACGGAGGAAAATATAGTGGTAGTACCGTTGGCAAGGTTGTTTCAAGGGCATCCATAAAGGCAGGGATTAGAAAAAAAGTCACTGCCCACACCCTAAGGCACAGTTTTGCCACACACTTGTTGGAAAACGGCACCGACTTAAGATATATACAATTACTCTTAGGTCACAACTCCACAAAAACTACTGAAATTTACACACATGTTGCTACAAGTAGTTTTGATATGATCAAAAATCCATTAGATTTGTAAGTATAATCATAATGGAAATAAACGCACCGGTGCGTTTATCCATATGTTGCCTACAATTAAAATGGACAAACTTGAACCAACTTGGAAGGTATCTGAAAAAGAGATTTTGAAAAATTTCTCCTTCTTGCAATCAGAATTTGGGTTTCCAAAATTCAAAAAAAAGTGGATTAAAGACGAGTATTCGATTACCTCTAAAAAAGCGGACATTGAATTTTCGTGTACAATATTCAAATTTGACTCGAGCGCTCCCATAATTGGAATAGTAAACCATTCCGAAATGCTAGATTTTAGACATGAAATGTATCCTACAAATTTTTATTGGATTCACAACCTTGACGATACAGGAGGACTAAAAATGATGGCGGAAGAAGGACGTGACTTTATAGAAATCTATATTTTGGAGTGTGCAAACCTTTTAAAAAACAAACCAAAAATTTTAAACGGAATTACAACAGACTTTAAAAAAAACAAAAAACTGTAGGCAACACAGTGTATAATTCATTGCTTCCGATTTTCCTCACGGAAAATCCTCGCAAGTTTGCTATCTTAGTTTCTTAAACTCGAAAATCCTGCGGATTTTCACGCAACGAAACTATACACAAACCGTTGTGCACAAGCTGAAAAATGAGAAATCCGATAAAAATAGTGCTTTTGATTTTGACATTTATCTCCTGTAAGCATCATTCGGAAACAAAAGCTGAATCGCATAAGGAAATTGCTGAATTAAGACTGGAAAATTATCAAGACTCATTTCAACAAACGGACTCAATTCCAGAACAGTGGAATTTTATGGTTTTCGAAAAAGGTGGTTGTTTAGGTGGAGAACAATATATTTCTGACCAAACATTCCAACGTGAACCAAAAAGACTTGTTTTTAGCGAAATAGAATGGAAAAATTTCGCTAAAAATGATAAAACAAAATTGACTGAATTTCTGGTTGGCAAACTTGCTGACACAACGAAAACAAAAATCCATACTTGCCCATTTTTCGGAGCTACGAATGGAGAAATGGCTATTTATTCACTTCAGCACATTCACAACAAAAATTGGTTTGACTTTGCAGAATTTGAAGAATATAAAAACAAAGAATACGAAAGTGCAACTGACCAGCCACAAATGTGGCTACAGAAAATATTAAAAAACGAAACTAAACGGAAAAAGTTAGCGGAATTGTATCGCAACAAACTGAAAAAATAAAAGCCAGTGCACAACACCGTGTATAATTCATTGCTTCCGATTTTCCTCGCGGAAAATCCTCGCAATTTTGCTAACTTAGTTTCTTAAACCTGAAAATCCTGCGGATTTTCACGCAACGAAACTATACACAAACCGTTGGCACCAATTAAAAAATGAAACCTTTTATATATATCCTTTTTCTTTTAACCCTTTTCTGCTGTGTTAAGGAAAATAAACGGACTGATGAAGTAAGTAGCAACATTCAGAAATTGGTAGAACCCAAAAAAGTTGATACTATAATTAGTACTCCACAAATACAATCGGTAAAAAACAAAGAAGATTGGCCAAAGTCCTTACTAACTATAATGAACGAGGAAATTAAAAATTATGGTATATATAATATTGATAAACTAGTTACTTTAAACGATTCTCTTAAAATAATACTGTTTGAATTTAATGACGGAGTTTGTGCTCAGACAAATCTAGGTACCTACCTTAATGAAAATGAAATCGATTTTATGGAAATAGGTATCCAATGTGACCATGATTTATCCATTCCTAAATATGAATGGAAAGTGTTTGAATTTATTGCCCAAAACAAATTTAAAATAAAGGAATTTAGAGAATATGTCCATGACTCATTGATTGATTCAAATGGTCATATCAAAGATGGATACGATTTTATTGAATCTGAAACTAAAATAGATTCAATTATCAACCATTATGTAATTAATTTAAACGGAGAAATAAGTAAACAAATAAAATAACTGGTGCCAACACCGTGTATAATTCATTGCTGCTGATTTTCCTCACGGAAAATCCACGCAACTTTGCTATCTTAGTTTCTTAACACGAAAATCCTAGCGGATTTTCACGCAACGAAACTATACACAAACCGTTGGCTGCAAGCT
>NZ_LBIO01000076.1 GCF_001280505.1 Mangrovimonas sp. TPBH4 | reverse complement strand
CGACCAGAAGTTTGGTCTCTAGATTGACTTTTTGGTAGCTTTTTTTTCGCCAGTGTTGTTTTTCGTGTTTCATAAGTGACTGTAATTGTTTGTTCAATTTTTAGTCAACCTATTTCAGGAAAATTCATTTTTTTAATGACACACAACGGTTTGTGTATAGTTTCGTTGCGTGAAAATCCGCAGGATTTTCAGGTTTAAGAAACTAAGATAGCAAAGTTGCGAGGATTTTCCGAGAGGAAAATCAGAAGCAATGAATTATACACGGTGTTACCTGCTTGCTTTTATTTTCTATAATTTTGAATAGGGGTCAACAGAGAGTTTTAAAATTTCATCAACCACAGCTTTGAAGTCGTCCAAGTTCTTTCTTTTAGAAGAGTAGGGGGATTGAAATTCGAAATGTTTGAAATTTACACCATCACCATATGATAATTCATAAAATGATCCATCAAAGCCAATCCAAGCCTTTTCTTTAATTAATTTTTCCTCTTCCAATTCCTCAATTATTTTTTTAACTGGTGTAATCTGGCTATAATCAATAATTCTAGTTATTTCTCGAGTCATAGAATCATTATAATTTGCACTGAAACCATATCCAAATTCACTAAAATCAAAGGAAGTCGAATCTGAATTTTTTCTTTTTATTTTAATTATACGTTTATATACATCATTATAGCTTACCGAATATCTTATTTTTAGATTTATTTCGTTAACATCTTTTATTTGAGAGCAGTCCGTTGTCTGCTTTGTTACCTGTTTACAGCTTATTGATAAGGTTAAGGAAATGATTAGTCCAAGAATTTTTGTTTTCATTTTTTGTGGCTTGCAGGTAACGGTAAGTATAAAGTGTGTTTTAATGCATTTTATACAATGTTATAGGTCTTTTATTTATTTATTTATTTAAAATCCAATTTTTCTCCATACCAGATTATGCTTGTTTGGGCCAATAAAATCAGTACTTAATGTTAGTTTATCTTCATTGAACTCAAAATTTCTGATTTGATTTTGACCAACCCAATTCGGAAATGAACTAATTTTGATTTGATGGATTACTTGTTTTGATTTAATGTTCACCTTATAATTTCCCGAATAGGCAATAAATCCCTTAAAAGCATCGACAACTTCAGATGGTTCGCCTTGAAGGGGATCCTCTGAAAGAAATTGAGGCCTATTGTTTTTCATAATCATTACAGACATATTTCCATTGCTATCATAGTTTATTTGCCCTATTGCGTCAGCACCAAAAGGAAATTCCTTTTTCCCTTCCTTTGTTTCAATAGTCCATTCCTGTAATTCCCAGGACCCAACAAATTGCTGATTTTTCATATTTTCTATGTTTATGTCCGTGATAATTGAACTCGTTTCATCATTTTTTGTTGAAGAGCTATGTTGCTTGCAACTTGTAAAACATAAGGTTATTAAAAATGACATCGTAATAAATTCTTTCATTGGGCTTAGTTTTTAATGACCTATAACGGTAGCGGTATGGTTAGTAAGGAATTGCGGGCTTTATACCTATCAAGTTACAGCAAAATTGGAGCGGAAGACTACGCTTCGAAAAGCTCTGAAACCCTTATTAACTATACCGCATGTTGGGGTGTCGTTATTTATTCTCAAAATATTTGATGATGTCTTCAGCAATTTCATTAGGTTGCTCTGAAGTTAATGCATGTCCTGCATGTTCAACTTCAATATAAGTTACCTGGTCTCCTAATTCTTTTTTTAATATTTTTCCAGCCTTTTCCGGAGGTGCAGCAGCGTCTTCAGTTGCCTGAACTACTAAAAACGGTTTTCCACCGGCGTTTTTATAATAATTCCCATCAGTGTTTGCGGTTGCAGTATTTTGAGCGTATGCTAGTTCAGGATACCAACCGTTTAGCCAAACAGAAGGGTCGTTCCCTTTTGCGAAAAATGCACGCGCTAGGTTTTTTAGGCGTTCTTCATCAGGTAAACTCAAGTCAAGGGATCCTTGTACACTTTTTAAGACTTCCGGATCAATTTCAAAGTTACCTCCACATGCTAAGAGGGCTAAGCCTTCAACATAATCCGGATACATGGTAGTAAAAGTCCGTGCTACTCTGTTTCCATAAGCATGTCCAACAACCTTTAGATGCTTAATTCCAATCGAATCCAATGTTGTTTTTATATCATTGGCTAAATCAGTTAATTGGATATTTTTAGAAGTTAAATCTCCTTTACTTTTTCCAATTCCTCGGGGCTGAATCAAAACTACTGTATAACCAGTTTCAACTAATTTGGTTGTAATCGTTGAATTGTACATTTCTGTATAATCTTCAACACCTCGACCTACAGATGGTATAATTGTTATAAAGTTATTATATGAATTTTCTTTCGAATAAATTCTAACATGGTTTGAAACGTTTTCTTTTTGAACAACAAAGTCCTTCGTTAAGTAATCGTTAGCTGTTTTATTCGAAATCATCTCTTGCTGTTTTTCATTTTCTTGATTAATTACTTTTTCGCCCTTTTGCTGATTACATGACAATAATATTGTCAAAGACACGAGTGTTAAGAAAATATTTGCTCTCATAATTCAGTTTATTAATATGACTAATAAAAATTCTATTGATTGATAATCAATTCTTTATAACCTATTCAAATTTATCATTTTTTATCTAATATTCGTTATCCATTTTACATTAACAAAAGGATATAATACAAACTGGAGATGTAGATAAATTCTGATTAATTCTGCTTCGTAAGTTTTCCATCTGGCGAATGCACCCCAACGGTTTGTGTATAGTTTCGTTGCGTGAAAATCCGCAAGGATTTTCGAGTTAAGAAACTAAGATAGCAAAGTTGCGAGGATTTTCCGCGAGGAAAATCAGAAGCAATGAATTATACACTGCTTAAGTTTACAAACTATTATTTTAGAAGCATTAATCAGAAAGAACAAAAGAGAGGAGTAAGGTTCAGATACACTGTGAAGGTTGGACTTCGACAACATTGAAAAT
>NZ_LBIO01000075.1 GCF_001280505.1 Mangrovimonas sp. TPBH4 | reverse complement strand
CCTGGTCGGAACAGGCTGCCATTGTATAATCATCTGGCGCATTGAAGGAAACCTCTGGTGCAGGCTCTACCGTAAAGGTCGAACTCAGCAATAACGGTGCCCCACAGTCGCTGGTAGCTGTCCAGATAACTTCCGATGAACCACCACAGGCATCAGGTGCCCCCGGATTGGTCACTTCAACCATCAGGTTACAGCCACCCGTGATGCTGCCCAGGGCAACCCACTCGGCAAACGCCTGGTCTACGGAAGCCTGGTCAGAACAT
>NZ_LBIO01000074.1 GCF_001280505.1 Mangrovimonas sp. TPBH4 | reverse complement strand
TTTGCCGAGTGGGTTGCCCTGGGCAGCATCACCGGTGGCTGTAACCTGATGGTTGAAGTGACCAATCCGGGGGCACCTGATGCCTGTGGCGGTTCATCCGAAGTTATCTGGACAGCTACCAGCGACTGTGGGGCACCGCTGTTGTTGAGTTCGACCTTTACGGTAGAACCGGCACCTGAGGTTTCCTTCAACGCGCCAGATGATTATACAATGGCAGCCTGTTCCGACCAGGCTTCGATCGACCAGGCATTTGCCGAGTGGGTTGCCCTGGGCAGCATCACCGGTGGCTGTAACCTGATGGTTGAAGTGACCAATCCGGGGGCGCCTGATGCCTGTGGCGGTTCATCGGAAGTTATCTGGACAGCGACCAGCGACTGCGGGGCACCGCTGTTGTTGAGTTCGACCTTTACGGTAGAACCGGCACCTGAGGTTTCCTTCAACGCGCCAGAGGATTATACAATGGCAGCCTGTTCCGACCAGGCTTCTATCGACCAGGCGTTTGCCGAGTGGGTTGCCCTGGGCAGCATCACGGGTGGCTGTAACCTGATGGTTGAAGTGACCAATCCAGGGGCACCTGATGCCTGTGGTGGTTCATCGGAAGTTATCTGGACAGCTACCAGCGACTGTGGGGCACCGTTATTGCTGAGTTCGACCTTTACGGTAGAGCCTGCACCAGAGGTTATTGCTAATGTACCTTCTGACGTTACGATGGAGGCTTGTTCTGACCAAGCATCGATTGACCAGGCGTTTGCCGAGTGGGTTGACTTGGGCAGTATCACCGGAGGTTGTAACTTGGAAATCACAATAGACAATCCAGGAGCACCGAGTGCCTGTGGCGGAAAATCTGATGTTACCTGGACAGCGACAAGTGATTGTGCAGAAACCATTATCGGAACGGCGACTTTTAGCGTGCTTCCAGCACCAGAGGTTTCCTTCAATGCACCAGACGATTATACAATGGCAGCATGTTCTGACCAGGCTTCCGTCGACCAGGCGTTTGCCGAGTGGGTTGCCCTGGGCAGCATCACGGGTGGCTGTAACCTGA
>NZ_LBIO01000073.1 GCF_001280505.1 Mangrovimonas sp. TPBH4 | reverse complement strand
ACAAATTTTAATTTCGGTAATAATCTTTATGCGACAATTGACTGTGATAAAGGTTATGGTGGAGATAAATATCCGCTGACTAGAATTTCAATTACTAGCGATTCGGATTTTAACTCTAACCTTCCTGCTGATACTGAATTAAACGAATTCGTGTCCATTAGAGGTACAAATTCTAATGGAGATTACATACTTGGAAATGTTAATGATTTTCTTCCTTCTCAAGTCAATCTTGGATACATGTATCTAACAATCCGACCGAGTAATAATGAGCCTCTAAAAATTATCATAGAAATTGAAAAGATAAACGGGGAAATTTTATCAGCAACATCCGAACTAATTACATGGGAATAAAAACTACACACAACACCGTGTATAATTCATTGCTTCCGATTTTCCTCGCGGAAAATCCTCGCAATTTTGCTACCTTAGTTTCTTAACTCGAAAATCCTGCGGATTTTCACGCAACGAAACTATACACAAACCGTTG
>NZ_LBIO01000072.1 GCF_001280505.1 Mangrovimonas sp. TPBH4 | reverse complement strand
CCGGGCGACGAGCAGGAATCCTTTGTGCTGGAGGACAGTACGGCAGGGATCCTTGGCGGACAGGTGGGGATCGCACTGAGCTACCACCTTACGATGGCGGATGCGCAGAGCGGGGACAATGCCCTTGTGAGCCCCTATACCAACGTGGCCAACCCACAGACGATTTTTGTAAGGGCGGAGAACAGCAACACGGGCTGCTACAGCACGGTGATACTGGACCTTAGGGTGAACCCTATCCCGTCACCGGAGGCGGACCCGACCCCGTTGGAGGAGTGTGACGGGGACAACGACGGCTATGCGAGCTTCGATTTGGAGGAGCGCACCCAGGAGATCATCAACGGGGAGCTTGACATTGCCATTACCTACCATGAGACCCAGGGGGACGCCGAGAGCGGTGACAACGAGCTCTTGAGCCCCTACGACAATATCGTGGCCAATGCCCAAGTGGTATATGCCAGGGCGGAGAACATGCTCACGGGCTGCCACAGCGTGGT
>NZ_LBIO01000071.1 GCF_001280505.1 Mangrovimonas sp. TPBH4 | reverse complement strand
GCTGTGGCGTCGGGTGCACCACAAGGGCCAGCTCAACGATCGTCGCACAGTCCGTGGCGATCGTGGCGCTCTCCACGCGCACATAGAGGATCTGGTCATTGGCCACAATATTGTTGTAGGGGCTAGAAAGGGCGTTCACACCGTTGTCGGCGTCCGCAAAGGTCTCGTGGTAGCTCAGCACAAGGCCGGTCGCTCCGCCAGTGATGGCCGCATCCGCATCCGAAAGGTCGAACACGCCAAAGCCGTCGCTGTCAGCATCACAGTACTCCAACGCGTCTGGGATGTTGGCCTCCGGGGCCTGCTCTACAGAAAGCACTACGGTTGTTGTTGTATAACATCCCGTAGTTGAATTCAATAATCTCGCATAAATAGTCTGCGGATTAGTAATGTTTGTGTAAGGAATTGAAAGTGGATTGATATCACTTTCGGCATCTGCCTGTGTCAAATAGTAGCTTACCACATATCCTGGGGTTCCTCCAGAAATGTTATTATTCACCAACGCCAAATCTATTGCCGTCAATCCATCTGGAATATTATCATCACAAACTTGCAAACTTGGATTAGCTTCTGCCACCTCTGGCTCGGGTAGTATTGTTACCGTTCCGCTACTAGTACTTCCACAATTTTCATTGGTAGTATATTCAATAGTATATTCTTCTCCTGGCAATCCTCCTGTAATAGTTCCTGTTAAAGGATCTATTATACCTGGGCCAGCTGGAGACACAATTACATAAGTTCCTCCAGGGGTTGCCGCGGTTGCTGTAGCACCATCACAGGTTGGTTCCATAACAAAAGTAGCATCATCCAAATCGGAAAATGAAATAGTTTCAGAATCATCCAAGGCCGTATAACAATTAGGCAATTCAATGGTATACTCAATACCATCGATCCAGAAATACCCATTAAGACTTATAAAAGTGAGCATATTGGTATCTTGCCCAGTTATAAATGTAACATACTGAAGGACATTTACTGTACCTGTATTTATAGTTTGAGAATTGGTTCCGTCAGAAACACTCATTTGTGCAGTACTGTTATTTTTTGCCACACTTAGAGTGATTTCAGTACCTGCGGGTACTGTTTGGTCCAACAATAATACACATGATTGGTAGGTGTTGGAAACTCTTGCCGAATTGGCAGAAGTAGCCGTTGTTCCTTCAGGTTCTATAGGACCTTCCGCATTTTCAGGATTAATTCCACCATATGCCGTTTGCCCATTACCTGAAATAGTAGGATTTGGAGCATCAATTCCAACAAGTGTCATCGTAGTATTTTCTGTTGAAGCCATCACCACTACAGAAGCTACTCCAGTATCATCCAAAACCACTGTTTCTTCTACACCTTCATTAATTATATAAGTAACGGTACTATTTGGGACACCAGTAATGATAAACTCTCCATCATCACCCGGACATACAGTGGGATTCACCGCTTCTACTTCTGCCGTTGATTCGGGCATAACGACTACATTGAAACTCTTAGTTAGAATATCTCCACAGTTATCTGTAATAGACACTGTGTAAGTAGTATCTTCCGTTGGGGAAAACACTGGATTAGGAAGCGAAGGATCACTAACGCTTTCAGCAGGCGACCACTCGTAACCTTCTGCTCCATCATACGTAGCATCTATTGTATCAATACTTCCACCAGCACAAACTTGCTTATCGGACAAAGAACCAATAGACGAAAAGGAAATATGTTTAAAACACAATTGCTGTAAATTATAAGCCGCACCTGTAGACCCAGCAAACCCAAAGTATACTTCGGAAGTACCATTGAATATAGTATTAATGATATCTGCTGAGTAAGCAATCCGTTCACTACAATCAAAGGTTACTGTAAAATTTTGCGCTGTGGCATCCCATGCTACCTTTACCTCATGGTAGTTTCCATCTTCAATATTTATAGAGGTTTCTGAAGCTTGAATTGGTCCTGCAAGATTATTTGCTGAATTATGGTAAGTACTCCCATTCTTCATCAAAGCCATATGATCTGCTGTTATATCTGCTCTGTTTCCGTTAGTCCATGTATCAAACTCAACAATTAGAGATTGCGTAATACCTTCATACCCTACACCTCCTCCAGATAAACCTATTTCAGCGGTTGCTGTAGTTTTCATTACAAAGGCCATTCCATCAGCACCATTGGCATCGTTACTACCAAAGTTGGCGTCAAAAATTATTTCAAAATCAGTATTAAGATCAATAACATTATTGTACCATACGGATCCACTTTGCTGCGTAGTATTTTCGGTAATTCTATAACAATTATCCCCAAGAGATACCGCATCTCCATAATACTCAGGTATTAATTGGGCAAATATGTTAACGGAAAGACAAAAAAAGATCGTAAGAAGAGTATACTTCCTCATAAATATTTTTGTAGTTGAAAAGTTAATTATCCTGCTAAAATAACATAATTAACCTTTAATTAACAACTCTTCAATGTTAATACGAATTTAACATAGGATGTATTACAAAACGTACAAATCTTCAAT
>NZ_LBIO01000070.1 GCF_001280505.1 Mangrovimonas sp. TPBH4 | reverse complement strand
GAAAATCCTGCGGATTTTCACGCAACGAAACTATACACAAACCGTTGGCGGTAATTAAAAAATGAAAACACTACTTCTTTTTTCTATACTCTTCCTTACTACAACAGCATCGTTTTGTACACAAATAAATGTTGAATTGGTCACAAAAGACAATGACAATCTTGACTTTCTGACTTCAATAGAAATTATGGACTCATTCGGCAAACGCATTGCTTTTGATAAAAATCAAAGTGAGAGTCTCAGCATTGATTTTACTAATTCGATTAATGAAAAAATTAAAATTAAAATAAATGCAATGGGATATTTTCCCGTAGAAATCAACTATCACCTTAAAACTTCGACAGATTCAATTTCAATTACAAATATGTTACTTGTGCCTTCATTAAGGAGAGAATTACCCAAAAATGCAACATGTGGCACTTGGGCTCCTCGAAAAAAGGATATACCCAAAAAAATTATCATCCTGATCAACGGAGTTGAAAGAACTCTTGTTCCTGATAACGATGATGTACTAGGAATAACTTACATAGAAAAATAAAAACAACCGCCAACACAGTGTATAATTCATTGCTTCCGATTTTCCTCACGGAAAATCCTCGCAACTTTATTATCTTAGTTTCTTAACCCGAAAATCCTGCGGATTTTCACGCAACGAAACTATACACAAACCGTTGT
>NZ_LBIO01000007.1 GCF_001280505.1 Mangrovimonas sp. TPBH4 | reverse complement strand
CAGGGAGAAGTTTGGTCTCTAGATTGACTTTTTGGTAGCTTTTTTTTCGCCAGTGTTGTTTTTCGTGTTTCATAAGTGACTGTAATTGTTTGTTCAATTTTTAGTCAACCTATTTCAGGAAAATTCAGGGTCATAATGTGCTACAACGGTTTGTGTATAGTTTCGTTGCGTGAAAATCCGCAGGATTTTAGTGTTAAGAAACTAAGATAATAAAGTTGCGAGGATTTTCCGCGAGGAAAATCGGAAGCAATGAATTATACACTGCTTAAGTTTACAAACTATTATTTTAGAAGCATTAATCAGAAAGAACAAAAGAGAGGAGTAAGGTTCAGATACACTGTGAAGGTTGGACTTCGACA
>NZ_LBIO01000069.1 GCF_001280505.1 Mangrovimonas sp. TPBH4 | reverse complement strand
GAAGGTACTGGGCGAAACGCTCATTGAGGCGATCCCGCAGTTGTCGGATGAATTGTCGTCTACCTGAGCCGCAGTAACGGAGGCGTTTCCAGAGGCGTCAAGTTGCACTGTCACAGGTTGGCAGGAAACGTTTGGGAAAATGTTGTCCTCAACGGTCACGTTAGCAGTCGCAGTATTGGTATTTCCGTTCCCATCATTGATAGTAAGGGTTACGGTATTGGTCCCTATATTGGTACAGTCAAAAGAGTTGGGGACAACGCTCACCAGGTTGATCGGTCCACAGTCATCAGTGGATCCGTTTTCCACATCTTCAGGGGCAATGGATGCGTTTCCAGATGCGTCCAGAGAAACAGTAATGTCCTGAGTAGCGGCGGTAGGTGGTGTCGTATCATTTGTACAATCAGCTGCATAGCTGGTCGATACTTGATTGGTTTCAGTAATGATTTCTGTATCCATCACTATGGAAACTGAGTCTAAACTGATGTATTGGTCTAATTGATTGGTTTTAGCGTAAGAGAAATTGACAAAAACTAATAATGCCAATTGGACATAGTAGGTGTAGATTTGTTTCATATTCACTAAATTGTTTCAGACGGGACCCGCATAATTTTTAACGTTGGTTTTACGGGAATTTCGTTGTTAAACATTCAATGAGGGAGGTACAAACATACTATGCCCACGTTCTTTGGGTGAAAAATAATCGTTGAAGTGCAGTTATATCTCTATGAGTGTTAAGATGTTCATAATGACTAAGATAGGGTTTTAGGTGAATGGCAAAAATCAACGATTAAGTGTAAAATAGGTGTTAACTTGTAAGTGTTTAATAGTTTATGATCAGTTTTTTGTTGTAAGTGCCCTTCTCTGTAACTACTTTCACCAGATAATTCCCTTCTGAAATTTTACTAACAGGAATTCGTAGTTCATTATTAATATTTGGTATATTGGTCATATTCCATGATTTTACTGTCTGGCCAACCATATTGATTAGATAAACTTGTTTAATAATATTGGATTCCGGAGTTTTGATGTAAATGTCCTGGGAGCTATTTAAATAATTGACTATAATGTTCTTCTTG
>NZ_LBIO01000068.1 GCF_001280505.1 Mangrovimonas sp. TPBH4 | reverse complement strand
CAAATTAACTAACCTAACATTTTTTTCATGAAGAAACTACTTCTTTTATTAACCTTGGTATTGGCATGTCCTTTCGCAAAAGCCCAAGATTTTTCAAAATTAAACAACTACGAGTTCAAAACCGCTGAAAGCTACCAACCTCAAGAAGACAATGTCCTACTTTGCGCCAATTATCTATTTGACCATCCTGCGAATCAAAATGAAATGAATAGAAAAATTTCTATACAATTTATTACAAAATGGATGACAGGAACTCCAAATTATGATTTTGTTTTAGATGAAAATGTACTAGAGCTGACCAAAGGCAATGATGCCCTTTTTGGATTGTATATGGCTGCCATGACTAAAGTCGTGTTGGAACATAAAGGAGAAACTCTGTCTCCGGATCAGGTTTATCAACAGGCGGAAAATATTTTAGTGGACTATTGCGCCAATGAAGAAAACAATATGAAACCCTCAAAAAAAATCAAGAAACTTATTAAAACGGGGAAAGTTAAGAATTACTGAAATTTGTTTTAAAAGGCGCCTATTGGCGCCTTTCTTTTTATACATACATATTGAATTTCAATTAATATAAATACGTAACATCATAAAACAAACTCATTCGTTTTCATTATCTTAGATGAAGGCTAATTCAAACATCACTAATCAATATGAACACAAAACTGCAGTTTCTATTCCTCCTCTGCTTCATTCATATCATAGGTTCTGGGCAGACCAAAAAACAAGACGTGATAAAAAATATGGATGCCAAACAAGGCTATTATTCTGAGATTGCGAAACAATTATGGGAAGAACCGGAATTGGGTTATTTGGAAGAACGTAGTGCGGCACTCCTTCAAAACGAACTTAACAAAGCAGGATTTACTATTGAAAAAGGAGTAGCTAATATTCCCACTGCTTTTGTGGCAAGTTATGGCTCTGGAGGTCCTGTAATTGCAGTGTTGGGAGAGTTTGATGCCCTTCCAGGAATGTCGCAGGAAGCAGTCCCCTATCAACAACCCAGAATTGAAGGGGCCCCAGGGCAGGCTTGTGGACATCATTTATTTGGAACTGGTGCTCTTGCAGCAGCTATTGCTGTTAAAGATTGGCTACAAACCACCAAAACTTCAGGAACTATTCGTTATTACGGCACCCCTGCCGAAGAAGGCGGTTCGGGCAAAGTGTATATGGTAAGAGCTGGTTTATTTAATGATGTTGATGCCGTATTGACTTGGCACCCTTGGAATGAAAACAACTCCAACCCCAGCACCAATTTGGCAACCATTTCCGGAAAATTTAGGTTTAAAGGAATCTCTGCTCATGCTGCAGCTGCCCCCGAACTGGGGAGATCGGCCTTAGATGCCGTTGAAAGCATGAACATGATGGTAAATTTGTTGCGAGAACACACCACGGAATCCACACGTATACACTATGTCATTACTAAAGGAGGAAATGCGCCCAACATTGTCCCTGCCGAAGCTGAGGTTTACTATGTAGTTCGGCATGCCAATAGAGACGAGGTCAAAAATGTATGGGACAGAATTGTAAAAGCTGCAGAAGGTGCCGCATTGGGTACAGAAACTAACATGACCTACGAAATTATTGGTGGTACTTACGATAAGCTCCCCAATGAGGCCTTAGCTAAAATCATGCATAATAATTTGACTTTGGTTGGAGGTATCCACTATAATCAAAACGAAATAGATTTTGCCAAAGCCATTCAAAAAACACTTTCCAAACCAGAACCTTTGGATAAGGCAGAAATCATCCAACCAATGTCCTTTACCTATGGAAAGGCTTCTGCCGATACCGCCGACGTTAGTTGGGCCGTGCCCTTAAGCCAAATTAGAACGGCAACCTGGGTTCCTGGAACACCCGCACATAGTTGGCAGGCCGTTGCAGCTGGAGGTAGCAGTATTGGCTTTAAAGGTATGATGATAGCCGCCAAAACATTGGCATTGTCTGCCATAGATTTATACACTTCTCCAGAATTATTGAAAGACATCCGCACTGAGTTTAAGCAAAGGCGCGGAACAGATTTTAAATATGAAGCCCTTTTGGGAAACCGGCAACCAGCCTTAGATTATCGCAAATAGACCATACTATGAATCCACTAAATTTAAAAACATTGAATTACAGTATTTACATGCCGGACAATTTCACCTCCAAACCTTGGAGTGGCGGCAGCACAACAGAACTATGTATCTTTCCCCCTGAAGCTTCCTACCAAGCAATGGATTTTGATTTCAGATTGAGTACAGCTACTGTAGATGTGGAAACTTCAGAATTTACCAAGCTATCAGGTATCTCACGGCAATTGATGGTTTTGGAAGGCATTGTTACCTTGGAGCATCAAAATCATTATAGTGTTACACTTAATGAAGGAGACATTGATTGCTTTGACGGTGATTGGACAACCACTTCCAAAGGGACTTGTACAGATTTCAACTTAATGACTTCCAAAGATATCAAAGGAAAACTCACTGCTTTGGATTTGAAACTCTATAAGCGAACAAACTTGGAGATAGACAAAACGTCTTCCTTTTTCGGATTGTACCTCTACAAAGGTTCTTTAAGTATCTTCTTTGAAGACCAGCAGTTGAACTTGCAAAAAGGCCATCTATTTTGTTTTAAAGATCCTATTGCAACAACCTTGTCTCTGTTTGCTAATGCCAATTGCCTGGGAGCTGTAATAATAATCGAAAAATAAAATAACTCATACTATTTAGATTATTTTATATTTGTAGGTTAAATTGTACAATTACCAACCTACACTCCTATGACAAAAAAACTTTTCCAAACATTAGCTGTTACATGCCTCCTTTTGTTAGGATGTTCAAACACAGATGAAGATAATTGTAATGTAGTGAGTTGTCGGACTAGTTCCCTTATTTATCAAAACATCAATCGCCCTTTTACCAGCATCTACGGAAGCCATAATGATTATTCTGGAAAAATATTTTTTGATTATAACGGTGACAAAATCGTAACGATACATGGTGGTTTACAAACGATACTTTTGGGTGTGAACCAAAGTGGCTACGCATTATCTGACTATGTTACAACAAATATTACATATGAAGGAAGTACTGTAATAGTGGATACAAATTCAGATTATCCAGATGAATTTGTAATTCAGAATCAAAAACTTGTTTCTAGAAGAACAAAGGGACAACACTATCCTTTTTCAATGATTACCTACACCTACGAGTATTTGAACGATTTGATTATTGAACGTCTAGACAATCAAATTACATGCAAGTATTATTTCACCAATGGTAATCTGCAAAAAGTTGAATATTACAAAAATCTTGATGCAAATACTTTTTATAAGCAGCGGGAACTAATTCTCTCCAATTTTGACAATAGTGACAACCTTTTAAAGGGATTGTTTTTTGTTGAAGGTGCTTTTTATAAGGCATTTTGTCAAAATAATTATCAGAAAGTTGAAATAAACGAATACTTCCATGAAAATGAAGAACTTATTTTATACTCCACTTATTCAACTACCAATCATTTTAATACAAATGAAAATGGAATTTCTGAAATATTTGAAATTCAATGCAATTAATTCAATACAATAAATTCATTATCAACGCTTTTTATTAATTTCATACAACCAATTTGACTTCGTATGAAAACTGAAAGAGAAAAAATGATGGCTGGAGAGCCTTATGATGCGCATTGTAAAGAAATGATTGATTTAAGAACCAAAGTCAAGCGCATTCTTCATAAACTAAATGTCACCGAATACTACACCGATAAATTTCAGGAGACCATTAATGAGCTTTGTCCAAATTCGGCAAAAGACATTCATCTAGAACCTCCCTTCTATTGCGATTATGGCGAACATATCTTTGCTGGGGAAGGCGTCTTTGTCAATTTTGGAGCCGTCATCCTTGATGGTGCCAAAGTAACCATTGGCAAAAAAACCTTAATTGCGCCTGGTGTGCATATTTATACGGCACAACATCCTTTAAACATTGAAGACCGCAGGGTTTGGGAAGACTGTAAGCCTGTAACGATTGGGGAAGAATGTTGGATTGGTGGACATGCCACCATTTGTCCTGGTGTAACCATTGGAGACAGAACCGTTATTGGCGCTGGCTCCGTAGTCACTAAAGATATTCCTGCCGATGTTTTGGCGGTTGGCAATCCTGCCAGAGTAATTAGAAAATTAAACCAAGAATAATAATTCCGAGATGTTTTGAAATACTTTTTTCTCTCGTTATCAATATTTCTATTTTGTTCAACCTTAATTTGGAGTCAAACAAAACAAAAAGATGAACCTAGCTCCTATTTAGATGATTTCATTTTTGATTGGCAAACCAGCAAAGACTCCTTCTTGCTAAAAGCTATAAGTAAATCATATGCTCCCATTGAGATTATCATCAGTGACAGGCAAACTGAAAGAGAATTGTATTCTCTATTGCTTCAATCTTTTGATAGTATTGAAATTTTAAAGTTGAAAGGAAAAAACCTAGACTCAGTTAAACAAAAAATTTCAGACAGTCTGAAAATTGGATACTATTTTGGCCATCCAGAAATCATTAAACCTGATTTAAACCACCCCTATACGTTACCCTTCAGGAAAAATAAGGCTTATGAGGTAAGTCAAGGTTTTAATGGAAAAACATCCCACAACCATATAGCTTCAAGATATGCAATAGACTTCCAATTAAATGTTGGAGAACCTATTTATGCAGCCCGTTCAGGAACTGTAGTAAAAGTAATCGACTGGTTTTCCAAACAAGGAGGGCCTGAATTAAAAAATGCAGCCAACAAGATTTTAATCTTGCATAAAGATGGCACAATAGGCAATTACGCCCACCTAGATTACAAGGGATCTTTGGTACGGGAAGGAATGTATGTAGAAGCCGGACAAAAAATTGGTATATCAGGTTTAACGGGATACACTAACGGTCCTCACTTACATTTTGTCGTGAGAAAGGAACGCGATATAGCAATTCCAATTCAGTTTGAAGGGTACGAAAATCGTAATCTAAAAAAAGGGAAACATTATATAAGAAAACTATAGGGAAGATAGATGCCCTATTTCATTAATTGAATATCGGCAATTCTTTCAATGCGATTGCGCTCCAAAAAGGCATCAATAGTTTCAAAATGCTCAATTACTCGTTGATCTTTGAATTCAAACACTTTTTGAGACAAGCCTTGAAGGAAATCACGATCGTGGGATACTAGAATCATTGTTCCGTCGAAGTCTAAAAGTGCTTCCTTCAACACCTCTTTAGATTTCAAATCCAAGTGATTGGTAGGCTCATCCAGTATCAAAAGGTTCACAGGTTCCAACAATAATTTCACCATTGCCAAACGTGTCTTCTCTCCGCCTGAAAGCACGCCTACTTTTTTATCGATATCCTCACCAGAAAACATAAAACGTCCCAAAATATTTTTGATTTGGGTTCGGATTTCTCCTTTTGCCACTTCATCCACGGTTTGGAAAATGGTCAGTTCATTATCCAATAAAGAGGCTTGGTTTTGGGCAAAGTAGCCCACTTTTACGTTATGTCCCAATTGGCAAGTTCCTTCCACCTCAATTTCATTTAAAATGGCCTTGATCATCGTAGATTTTCCTTCTCCATTTCGCCCAACAAAACACACTTTCTCTCCTCTTGAAATGGACATACTGGCATCTCTAAACACCACTTTATCCCCATATGCTTTGGATACTTCCTTAACCGTTACAGGATAATCCCCTGAACGAGGCGCTGGAGGGAAACGTAATTTCAATGCTGAGGTATCGATTTCATCCACCTCAATAATTTCCAATTTTTCCAACATACGCTCTCGCGAAGCCACTTGATTGGTTTTGGAGAAGGTTCCTTTAAAACGCTCAATAAATGCCATATTATCGGCTATAAACTTTTGCTGTTCTTGATAAGCTTTTAATTGATGAGCGCGTCTCTCTTCTCGTAATTGTAAGTAATGGGAATAGTTGGCCTTATAATCATAAATGCGGCCCATGGTTACCTCAATGGTTCTGTTGGTAATATTATCGATAAAGGCTTTATCGTGCGAAATAACCAACACTGCATTAGCTTTATTCACCAAGAAATCTTCTAACCAAATCACGGATTCAATATCGATATGGTTGGTAGGCTCATCCAAAAGGATTAAATCTGGTTTTTGAAGCAAGATTTTAACCAACTCAATTCGCATACGCCATCCACCACTAAACTCTTTGGTCTGTCTTTTAAAATCTTCCTGCTTAAACCCCAATCCCTTTAGAGCCTTTTCAACCTCGGCATCATAGTTCACTTCCTCCAAAGCATAGTACTTCTCTCCAAGATCGGCAACTCGTTCAATAATTTTCATGTATGCCTCACTTTCATAATCGGTTCTGGTTTCCAATTCCTTGTTCAAAGCATCCATTTCATCACGCATTGTAAACACATGCTTAAATGCTTTAGCAGCCTCTTCAAACACTGTACAATTATCCTCGGTCAACAAATGCTGAGGCAAGTAAGCAATCACGGCATCTTTAGGGCTACGCACATGACCTCTAGTGGCTTTTTGTGCACCAGCGATAATTTTCATCATGGTAGATTTTCCCGCTCCGTTTTTTCCCATCAAGGCAATTTTATCGGTTGGGTTAATCACAAAGGAAACATCTTTAAATAAAGTGGTTCCGTTAAATTCTACTGCTAAATTATCTATCGAGATCATGGCTTTAATTTTAAAGGCGCGAAGGTACTAAAAAGGGCAATGCTGTGGAAGATTTTATGAAAAATCAAATCCCCTAATTTGCATTGCCCAATAAACTTAAAATATCTTGTGTTTTGGAAGGTCTTTAGTTCAAACTAGGAACCTTAAAAGTTCCAAATGGACTCTCTTCTTTCATAAGCGCTTCAATGGCTTCATAAGTTCTTGGTGCTTCAGCCGAAAGATTAACTGGACCCTCTTCGGTGATTAGAATATCGTCCTCAATACGCACTGCAATGCCCCACCATTTTTTATCGCAAGGACTGCCATCCTGAATATAAATTCCTGGCTCTACAGTAATCACCATATTAGCTTCCAATGGACCTCTAAGTCCAGCATCGTGGACATCCAATCCTAAATAATGAGACGTTCCATGAGGGAAATATTGCCTGCCTTCTTCCAATGATTTTGTGATGCCCAATTTTAAAAGTCCTTCGTAAACTACCTCTCTAGCGGCCTTGTCTGGCGCTTTATAGGCACTACCAACTTTGGAAGCGGCAATACCGGCTTCCTGTGACTTGTATACCAAATCGTAAATTGCTTTTTGTTCTTTGGTAAATTTTCCATTGGCAGGAATAGTTCTAGTCACATCGGCAGAATAGCCATGGTACTCCGCTCCCAAATCCATCAATACCAAATCATTTCCAACTTTGGTTTTGGAATTTTCGATATAGTGCAACACACAGCCGTTATGCCCAGCTCCTACAATACTCGGGTAGCCCTCGTACTCACTCCCATATCGTTTGTAAATGTATTCATGAACCCCTTGAATTTCGGTTTCGGACATTCCAGGGTGCATCGCCTTCATAATTTCTCGTTGCCCCATGGCAGAAATTCGGATGGCTTTGGTCAACAATACCAATTCTTCTTCTGTTTTAATTTGGCGTAAGCCTGCCATTAAATTGGACAAGGTTTTAGTATCTGTTTTTACGTTGGTATTTTTTAAGGTAGCTTCATCAGGAAGTTCTGGATTTTCACCTGTATGGGAAATGCTGTAATTAGTTTGCCATTGCACTTGGTTTTTAAAGGATTTGATCAAATCGAACAAATCGGCTTTATCTCCTTTGGAATCTCTATAATCATCCTGAAATGGTTTGAAAAGAACGCTATCAAAACCAGCATAGTCAATTCCTGAATCCAAAAATTCCTTTCCATTCAAAGCGTTTTCAAATCCCAATTGTTTCTTTGCGCCTTCTACGCCCAAACGATAGCCGTTCCATTGTTCTGCCCGAGCATCGCGCTCTTGTACATAGATAATTTCATTATAAGAATTACCTTCAGCATCCGTTTGCATTTCAGAAAAAATCACCAAAACGGCATGTGGTTCTTTGTAACCAGTGAGATAATAAAAATCCGGATCTTGGTGATATACATAATCCACATCGTTGGCACGATTTCTTACCGCATTGGCAAAAAACACAGCCACGCTATGTTCTGGCATAGACTCTCGCAAAGCCACTCTCCTTTCCTTGTGGAATTCAGCCGACAAATAATCTTGTGGAATATCTTTTTGAGCCTGTACCGTTATACAAAACAGACTACTTAACACCATAAAAACGAGAGATTTCATATACTATAAATTTGTTAGCGTGTAAAAATAAGAACATTCTTAAATGTACAGCCCAATGCTTTTCTGTTTAACATAGTTTTAAACCCATTTTATGGGATGCCCTTTCCTCAAAACCAGATAAAATTCTCTACTTTTGCGCAACATTCAATATAATTTAGAAATGAAAAATACAGCCTTAACAGCCACTCATGAAGCACTTGGCGCCAAAATGGTTCCTTTTGCAGGATTTAATATGCCCGTACAATATGAGGGTGTTAATATAGAACATGAAACCGTTAGAAAAGCCGTTGGTGTTTTTGATGTAAGCCATATGGGCGAATTCTTGATTGAAGGGCCTCACGCTTTAGAATTGATACAAAAAGTAAGCAGCAACGATGCTTCCAAATTAACTATCGGTAAGGCACAGTACAGCTGCATGCCAAATGATGATGGTGGTATTGTTGACGATTTGATTATCTACCAACTTAAGGAAGAAACCTATTTATTGGTAGTGAATGCCAGTAATATTGAGAAGGATTGGAACTGGATTTCTTCCAAGAATGATGTTGGTGCAGAGATGCGCAATTTAAGTGACGATTATTCGTTATTGGCTATACAAGGTCCCAAAGCCGTAGAAGCTATGCAATCACTTACAAGCCATGATCTATCCGCAATCAAATTCTACAATTTTGTTGTAGGTGACTTTGCAGGTGTTGACAACATCATCATTTCTGCGACTGGCTATACCGGAAGTGGTGGTTTTGAAATTTACTGCAAAAATGACCAGACTCAACAAGTATGGGATAAGGTATTTGAAGCTGGTGCCGACTATGGCATCAAACCAATTGGTTTGGCTGCTCGCGACACTTTGCGTCTGGAAATGGGTTACTGCCTTTACGGTAATGATATCAATGACACAACTTCTCCTCTTGAAGCAGGTTTGGGATGGATTACCAAATTCACTAAAGACTTCACCAATAGCGAAGCTTTAAAACAACAAAAAGAAGAAGGTGTACAACGTAAATTGGTTGCCTTTGAACTTGACGAGCGTGGTATTCCAAGGCAGGGGTATGATATTGTTGACGCAGAAAGCAATGTTATTGGACAAGTTACTTCCGGAACCATGTCTCCTTCACTAGGAAAAGGAATTGGATTGGGTTATGTTCCTACAGCTCTTGCAGGCGTAGATAGCAAAATCTACATTCAAATTAGAAAAAATGCCATTCCTGCAACGGTAGTAAAGCTGCCGTTTTATAAAGGCTAACAAACGATTGTCCCAAATTAGGTAATTAATGCAGGAGGCCACAAATAAACATAGGATTTTAATTTTAGGAGCAAGCGGCTTTTTGGGCAATGCCCTTTACAAAGAGCTTTGCTCCTATTTTAAAACCTTTGGCACCTACCGCATTCCTAAAAAAGATTTGGAAAACAATGCGCATTTTTTTCCCTATAATGTGGAAGAAGATGACGTTATAGAAATCATTGAGGCTGTTAGGCCAACGATTATCGTTTCTTCTCTTCGTGGCGACTTTCATGCCCAAACCATCGCGCATCAGCACATCGCCAATTATTTATTGGAAAATAAGGGCTGTAAGCTCATTTTTCTTTCCTCTGCCAATGTGTTTGATGCTTATAGTAAGTTCCCTAGTTACGAATTGGACAAAACCTTTAGCCATAGCATCTATGGGCATTTCAAAATAAAAATTGAAAACATGCTATTGCGACTTCCAAAAAAGCAAGTCGTTATAGCGCGCTTACCAATGGTATTGGGAACCCAATGTCCAAGAGTTAAGGAGCTTAAGCAACATATTAGAGAAGGTACCGCCGTGGAAGTGTTCCCCAACATCATCATGAACGTAACTACAGACTATAAAGTCACTCAGCAACTTCACTACATTATCAATCGTAACAAATCAGGGATTTTTCATTTAGGAAGTACAGATTTGGTCCACCACGATGAATTCATCAAGGATGTAGTACAACTTCTAACTTACAAGAATATCAACTTTAAACGCGTCTACACTACCAATGAAGACCGTTACTTGGCGGTTTTGCCCAAATACAACTTATTGCCCAAGCATCTTCAAATTTCCAGCACGCAGGTTTTGGAAGAACTTCACAAATAAATCAGGGCTTCCTCCAATAATTTTTTTAAATTTAAGGGTAACCAATTTTATATTCTATGAAACCATTAACCCAAGAAGCCATTGAAAAAAAATTGTTGCGTTTTCCTGATTGGGAATATTACGACAATGCCATTCATGTTGAATTTGAATTCGACAACTTTAAGGATTGTTTTAGCGCCATGAGCCGGATTGCTTTTGAGTGCGAAGCCCTAAACCATCACCCCAATTGGACCAACGTCTACAATGTCCTTACTATTTCATTGTCCACCCACAGCGCCGATGGTGTTACCGACAAGGATTTTGAACTTGCACAGGCCATAGAAACCATTGTAGAAGTGCAGGAATAAGAAATTGGCAACCTTATTTTTATAGCATCACTTTTTTGCTAAATTTGCGTTGCAATTTAATACACAAGATTTTTCGCAATAGCGAACACTAATATTATTTATCCTATGGGAAGAGCTTTTGAATTTCGTAAAGCACGTAAAATGAAACGTTGGTCGGCAATGAGTAAGGCCTTTACGCGTATTGGTAAAGACATTGTAATGGCCGTAAAAGAAGGTGGACCAGATCCCGATAGTAACGCTCGACTTAGAGCGGTTATCCAAAATGCCAAGGCGGTAAACATGCCGAAAGACAATGTGGAACGTGCCATTAAGCGGGCGTCCGACAAAAATCTTGGCGATTATAAAGAAGTCCTTTTTGAAGGGTATGCTCCTCATGGAATTGCCATTTTGGTGGAAACCGCTACAGACAACAACACCCGTACCGTAGCCAATATTAGAAGTTATTTCAACAAGTGCGACGGTAGCTTAGGAACTTCAGGTTCTGTAGTTTTTATGTTTGACCATACTTGTAACTTCCGAATTAACGGTGAGGGTTTGGATGCCGAAGAACTGGAATTGGAATTGATAGATTTTGGTGCAGAAGAAGTATTTGTTGACGAAGATGGCATCCTAATCTATGCCCCTTTTGAATCGTTTGGAGCACTTCAGGCTGAATTAGAATCTAGAGGTATTGAAATTCTATCTTCAGGCTTTGAACGTATCCCTCAAGTGACCAAAGAGCTTACCCCAGAGCAAGCTGCCGATGTAGAAAAGCTTTTGGAAAAGATAGAAGAAGACGACGATGTTCAAAACGTGTACCACACCATGCAAGAACAAACAGAATAATAAAAGATTCTTAAAAATTATCTAAAAACCTAAACATATGTTTAGGTTTTTTTATATTCATACGTTACAAACCCCAATCAAATTCGTTATAAAGTAAAAAAAACGTATGAGTAAAGCTTCTACTCCCAAATTCACTTTAGCATTTTTGCTAGTTACAGGAATTCTTTCCATCCCACACCTAAAAGCTCAAAATGTGTCGGGCCATATACTCACAGAAGAAAAAGCCCCCATCTCCTTTGCGACCATTCAAATTGGGGAACACCACGGCACTATTAGTAATGAAGAAGGCAACTTCTCCATTAGTACAAATGGTTTCGAGGCTAAGGATTCGGTATACATTTCCTGTTTGGGTTTTGAAAAGTTGGGCTTGGTTGTAGAGGAGTTCACTTCAAAAGATTACATCTTAAAGGAGCAGGTCAACGAACTTTCTGAAGTATTTTTGACCAATAGGAAACTCAGTGTCGATTCAATTCTTTATTACGTCAACAAAAACCTCTCCAAGAACTACAAAACAGAACTTGTGGACCATGAAGTGTTCAGCAGAAAAACCGAATTCATTCAGGGTAAAGATGTTAATTTTGAAATCGATAAATCCACTGGTTTTTCTAGAAAGCAACTTAAGGCTTTCAACGAAGACTTTAACCAATTGGAAACCGCCTTGGTCAATAATAAATCCAAACAATACACCGATTTTGTTGGCCATTTAAAGATTAAGGATGCAAATGCCTCCAAGCTTGAGGTGAACAAAGCTGTTAGACTTCTAGACAAAAACAACAGCCAATCTTTAGAAGTTTTGGCCGATAAAGGCAAGGATATCATTTCAAAGCATTTGGATAAGGATAAGGTCTACACAATTAAAACCGGCTTACTTAAGATCTCGGATTCGGTGTCTCTTTCCGAAGGCAACGAAAAAATGAAGGACACGGTTAATTCCATAGGGATTTTGAAAAGCAACGTTAAGCAACCTATAGAACATCACGGCTTTAAAAATCACTCCATTCTTAATTTTGTCTTGGAGACCAAACTCTATAAATATAATTTGGAGGATATTACGTTTCTTGGATCAGAAATGGTTTATGTCATTTCGTTTCAACCTCGGCGCAGCTCGGCAGATTATCAGGGCACGCTTTACATATCCAATGAAACATTTGCTGTCCTAAAGGCCGATTACCGTTTTTATAAGGGACGCGTAGGTGAAAAATTCAACCTGAAACTTTTGCTGGGCATTAAATTTGTGCAACAGGGCCACACCGGTTCTGTCCTCTATCAAAAAAGTACCGATGGCTACTATTATCCAAAATACATTTCGGAACAAACGGACAGCTATTTTTACATCAGTCGCCCATTTAAATTTATAGAAAACGACAATAGACGAAACAAAGTGGCCTTTGAATTTATGGTGGAAGGCATATTTAAGGAACGTTTAGAGGTTTTGTTTTTGTCGCAAAAACCAATTTCTTCCGCTGACTTTGTTGAAACGGTAGAACCAAAACACGTTGATTACGAAACCCCAACAAAATACGATCCAAGTATATGGGCCGACTACAATGTACTGGAACCTCTAGACGAAATGAAGGCTTTTAAAGTTGAAAACTAGGGGCTCCATGGCAGGCCATAGATTTCAATTAATTGTCATATCTTACAGACCTGAACTAAATTTAATCTGCATATGAAATGTAACTACTACTCGCCGCGACTCCTAACCGCGGTGATGGCTGGTTTTCTTGCTTTTACTCCCATGAGTATGGAAGCCCAGCGAAAAAACAAAAAAAAGAAGTCCAAAGACTACCCCGAAGCGGTTCAAAAGCCCGCCAGTAATGGAAAATCCATTAGTGAACTTATCAAGACTTCCAACGCTAAGGAAGGCCTTTTCACAGTTTACCAAGATACTATCACTGGATCCATAAAAATGCTGATTACCGAAGACCAGATAGGCAAGGAATTTATCTATTTCTCGCAAATTATGGATGGAGTAATGGAAGCCAACAGCTTTAGAGGTGCCTATGGAGATTCCAAAGTGGTAAAAATCAAAAAGTATTTTAACAATATTGAATTTGAAACCCAAAACACCTCTTTCTATTTTGACCCTAGCAGTCCTCTGGCCAATGCCAAGGATGCCAATACCAGCAACGGTGTGATGGCCAGTTTGAAAATTGAAGCCCACGACAGTGCCAAAGGCCTTTATTTAATTGATGCCGACGATCTGTTTTTAAAGGAAACATTTACGCAAATCAAGCCGCCAAGGTATCCTGGACAATCTCCAATGGCATTTAGTTTAGGGAATTTGGATAAGGGCAAGTCCAAAATCCTTAACATCAAGAGTTACCCTAACAACACCGATTTGGCTGTAGAATATGTATATTCCAATGCTTCTGTTCTTAACGGCGGTTCTGATGCTATTGCAGATGGTAGAAACGTGAGTATTGAAGTGTATCACAGTTTGATTGAAATGCCTGATAACGATTATGAAATTCGTTTTGACGATCCTAGAGTTGGGTATTTCACAACTCAGGTCGACGATCAAACCTCTACAGGAACAACACCGTACAGAGATTTGATTCACCGTTGGAACTTGGTAAAGAAAAATCCATCGGCCGATTTATCAGAACCCGTAAAACCTATTACATGGTGGATTGAAAACACCACACCTTTGGAATGGAGAGAAACCATTATGGAAGGGGTTTTGGCTTGGAACGAAGCGTTTGAAAAAGCAGGATTCCTTAATGCCGTACAGGTGAAATTCCAACCAGACGATGCGGAATGGGATGCCGGTGATATCAATTACAACGTGTTGAGATGGGCTTCTTCCAGCGCTCCTAGATTTGGTGGCTACGGACCTAGCTTTGCCAACCCAAAAACCGGTGAAATTTTAGGTGCTGATATCATGTTGGAATACCTGCATTTTACCAATAGAGTATTTTATGATAAGCTCTATGGCAATGCTCAGGGAACTTCAAATATGGAAACCGAGCAGTTCTCAAAAAATAGTCCAATGTACTGTTCTATGGGGCATGTAGTGCATGAAAACCTGATGTTCGGGAATACCATGTTGCAAGCATACAATGCTTCGGATTTGGAAATGGCCCGTATGAAAAAAGAAGCCATGAAAGCTTTGATCATGCATGAAGTTGGCCATACCTTGGGATTGAACCATAACATGAAAGCCAGTCAAATTTATACACCGGAACAGTTGGCAGATCCTGAATTTATCAAAGGAAAATGTCTTACCGGTTCAGTTATGGATTATGCACCTATCAACTTAAGTAAAGATCCTGCAACGCAAGGACAATATTATGATACTGCTGTAGGACCATACGATGTTTGGGCCATTCAACTAGGTTATACACCGTTTAAATCAAAGGCCGACCATGAAGCCCTTTTAGCTATGTCTACCAGGCCAGAGCTTGTATTTGGTAACGATGCTGATGACATGCGCAGCCCAGGAAAAGCTATCGACCCGAGGGTTAATGTTGGAGATATGTCCAGCGATGCCATTCAATATGCGGTTAATACTATTGAGCTTTCTAGGGATTTAATGGACAACATCCGTATCAAGTTTTCTAACAAAGGGAACTCCTATGACGACCTAAAACGTGCTTACAATAACTTAATTAGACAGGAAGCTGGTGCAGCCGGTGTGATTTCAAGATATATTGGAGGTGTGTATGTAGATCGTGCCATGATTGGTCAAGAAGGTGCTACACAACCTTATACGCCTGTTAGTCTAGAAGACCAAAAACGTGCCATGGATGCACTAGACAAGTATGTGTTTGCTCCAGATGCCTTTACGGCACCAAGCGAGCTTTACAACTATTTGGCAAGTAAACGAAGAGGTCAGAATTTCTTTAGAGGCCCTGAGGACATCAAAATCCACGACCAAATTCTTTCTAGCCAAAAAAATGTATTACGTCACTTGTTACATCCAAATACTTTACAAAGAATTACCGATTCTGAAATGTATGGCAATCAATACAAAATGTCAACCTTTATGGTGGACCTGACCAATGCCATTTTTAAGGCAGATATCTACGGAGATGTGTCTTCAACCCGTCAGAATTTACAGGTAGAATACACAAAAATGTTAATTGAGATGCTCACCGGGAAACAAAGTAGCCGATTTGACAACAATGCCAAATCTATGGCGCTTTACAATCTAAACAGAATCAAAATCATGGCCGCTCCTTATGGGAATATCTCTACGAAGGCACACAAAATGCATTTAACAACTTTGATTGACAATGCTCTTAAAGAAATCAAATAAATGATTTTGAATCTTTATAAAGAAAAAGGCTATCCAAATGGATAGCCTTTTATTTTTTATGTTTCGGAAAAATTATGAATACTCAGGTACTTTGCCAACAACATCTTTAAAAAAAGCCCTCATATATTTAAAGTCAGCTTCTTTGTCATCCGTTGGGTAAAAAGGTTCTGAAACTAGATTCTGTTTATTCTTAAAATCCAAAGTGAACATGATAATGGGAACATTTGCGGCCTTAGCAATATAGTAAAACCCCGTTTTCCACTCTTCAACCTTTTTCCGAGTTCCTTCAGGAGCCAATGCCAATCTGAATTCCTCCTTATTATTGAAGATTCGTGCAATGGCATCTACTTTATTCTCATTGGTCCCTCGATTGATTGGCGCGCCTCCAATAGCTTTCATATACCAACCTAAAGGACCAACAAACAATTCCTTTTTGGCAATAAAATTGGATTTGATGCCCACCACCTGACGCAGTAATACACCAATATAGAAATCGTGCCAACTAGTATGCGGTACGGCAATAAGCACTGCTTTTTTTACCGAATCCTTGGACATCGTAACATTTCCAACCACCTTCCAGCCTAAGATTCGGAAATAAATGAATTTGGCCAGCCTACGCATGTTACATCTTTTTATACAAGGCTTTTAAGCGCTCTCTGGTAATGCTTTGTTTCCAATTTTTACCAATAGCGTTTTCCCATAAGGGTTCTAAACTCATAGCCACATCAATCATGATATCAAACTCTGAATCGTCTAAATTGGCACATAAGCCTTTTGGTAAAGTAATATTGTGGATTTTCTTCATTTTCTTGAACAGCTTCACCCCTTCTGGATAAAATTCTTCCAAATGATCAAATACAATACAGTTACCAATTCCATGTTTGGTTCCCAATAAATAACCCAAGCCATAACTCATGGCATGCGCCACACCAACTTGAGAATAAGCTATGCTCATTCCTCCATGCCAAGAGGCCATCATCAGCTTATCCTGCATTTCCTCATCACTCAATGAATTCTCTACAAAAATCTCCTTGCAAAGCTCCAAAGCCTTCTCTCCATAACTTTGGCTAAAAGCATTCAGATAAGTCCCATTTAGTGATTCAACACAGTGAATATAACAATCCATTCCCGTATAAAACCATTGGTCTGTGGGCACATCTTTGGTAAGCTCCGGATCCAAAATCACCTGATCAAAAGGTGTATGGTCCGAATTGATGCCCAGCTTTTTATCTGGTCCTGTCAAAACCGTGGTACGGGATACTTCGGCTCCTGTTCCTGAAATGGTAGGAATTCCAACATGGTAAATAGCTGGGGTTTTAACCAAATCCCATCCTTGGTAATCTTTGGCTCCTCCTTCATTGGTCAACATAATCGCTACCGCTTTGGCTAGATCTAAAATGGTTCCTCCCCCAATACCGATAATTCCCGAAGGTCTATCTTTATGGTCCAAAATAATTTTTTCAACCAACTCATCTACTTGGGATGTTTTAGGTTCCTCATCAGCAGAAATATAAATCAGCTTATCATCGTAAGCCAAAGGTATTCTTCCCGTAATCCAAGCATTCCCTTCAAAGACATCATCCACCAAAAAAATAAATGGTGCCTTTGTATTGATGCGCTTGGGCTCCAATATATCTTCTAATTGATCAAAACTACCGCGTCCAAAGACCACTCTGGAGACCATTGGATAATTTTTAAAACTCATGTACTTTTTTTATTGTTCAGTCAATACCTGAATAATTTCAGGCAAACTATTTACTGTTTTATATGTTTTGTGTTGTGTTTCCGTTTCAGACACCTGCTCATGGATCCAAGTGGTATGAAACGGAACATGTATGGCCTTTGCCTTTAAATTAACCAAAGGCAAAATATCTGATTTCAAAGAGTTCCCGACCATTAAAAACTCTGATGGCTTGATATCCAAATGATTCAATAATTTGGAATAATCTCCTTCTTCCTTTTCACTCACTACCTCAATATGGTGAAAGTAACTTGAAAGTCCAGATTTTTGAAGCTTGCGCTCCTGATCCAACAAATCGCCTTTGGTCACCAATATCAAACGATAATCCTGCGCTAATATTTTCAAGGTTTCCTCTACCCCATGCAATAATTCAACGGGCTTGTTGATCATGTCCTTTCCTATATCTAAAATAGAAGCAATGGTTGCATTTGAAACCGAATTATTAGAAAGCTCCAAAGCCATCTCCACCATGGATAATACAAAACCTTTAACGCCATAGCCATATAACGGCAAGTTTTTGATTTCCATTTTGAACAGCTCCTGATCAATCTTATTGGCAGTCTCGTAAGGGGCCAATAGTTTAGCCACTTCCAATTCGGCTTCACGGAAATAGGTTTCGTTCACCCACAAGGTATCGTCGGCGTCAAACCCTATCACTTTTATATGTTGGTATTCATTCTTCAAACTCATTCGAATTTAGAATATCATTTATTTCCAAAGTTGTTTGGCACGCTCCAAATCTTCCGGCGTATCAATTTCGACGCCTTCCACATTGGTTTCTACCATTTTGATTTTCTTCCCATATTCCAAATACCTAATGCATTCAATCTTTTCTGTAGCTTCCAAAAATTGCATTGGCAACTCATAAAAATCCAACAAAGCCTGCTTTCTAAAAGCATAAATTCCTTTATGCTTGAAGTATCTTGCTCCTGCTTCCTTATCTCTTGGATACGGAATAGGACTTCTAGAGAAATACAAGGCAAAATTCTGCTGGTCTACAATTACTTTGACTGTATTTGGATTACTGATTTCGTCCCAATCCTTAATTTCCACCATCAACGAAGCCAAATCGATATCCTTATTTGGGTCCTCTTTAAATACTTCAATCACCTTTTGAAGGCTCCCTCTTTCGGTAAAAGGTTCATCTCCTTGAACATTTACCACAATATCCACATCCAAATCCGCTACTGCCTCGGCTATCCTGTCGCTACCCGACTGATGTTCTTTTTGGCTCATTATGGCTTTCCCACCGTGGCTTACAATTTCATTATAAATGATATCACTATCGGTTACCACATACACCTCGTCAAACAATTGCGTGGCTACCGTAGCTTCGTAAGTTCTAAGGATTACCGTTTTACCGGCCAGATCTTGCATTAATTTTGCAGGAAATCTAGAGGCACTGTAACGTGCCGGAATCATGGAAATTATTTTCATATCAGCTGATATATTTCAGTCCAAAAATAAAACTTTTTGAATGATTTTAGGATTTTGGTGCCCTAATCTTTTTGTAAAGCCTGAAAAAGACATATAACATGATAAGTGTCAAAATGAAAGCGATTACAGGCAAAAAAATTGACATGGCAGACATCACTGCCGAAGTTCCTGTTTCTAGTGTGGATACTATGGGATTGCCTAATCCTGCTGTAGCAACCGAAGAGGTGGCCCTTGTAGCCGAAGCGCCACTTTTAATAGCTGCAGCCGTCCCTCCACCTGCGATAATCGCTAGAGACCACATCACTACTGGATCTAAATTGGTAGCGTTGACTACCACCACCAAAGTCCCTGCAATACCAGCCAATGGTACTGCAATAGTATCCAATAAATTATCAATAAAAGGAATGTAATAAGCAATAATTTCGACCAACGTGGCAATGCCGAAAGTAACCAAAGCCGTGGCACCCCCTACCCATTGCCAAGACTCATTGACCTCCCACAAACCATAATGGGCTACCAAACTCAAGGCAAAAAGAGGCAAAAACACCCTGAATCCCACCGATGCAGACAAGCCTATACCAAGGCATATACCTATAAGCGTTTCTAATACCATAATGAAAATCCGCTTGTAATTTCACCTAAAAACTAGGCTTCAAAACTTTCGTCTTTAAAACCAATAAGATACAACTTTTCTTTGGCTCTTGTTACCGCAGTATACAACCATCTCATATAGTCCCTATCAATCCCATTTGGCAAATAAGGCTGCTCTACAAATACTGTGTCCCACTGCCCTCCTTGAGATTTATGGCAGGTGATGGCATAGGAAAACTTTACCTGAAGCGCGTTAAAAAAGCGATTGCCTTTAATCTGCAGGAACTTGCGGTAATTGGAAGTTTCATTTTCATAATCCTTTTGGACCTCTTGGTATAACCTGTTGGAATCTTCATAGGTCAATGAAGGTGTTTCTGCCTCAATAGTATCCAACATCAACACCGTTTCAAAGGGTTTCATTCTTGGGTAATCCACCATTTTCACCTTTACCTCTGCAAACCTAAATCCATAGAGCTCTTTGATACTGAAAATCTCCAAGACCTCTATAATATCTCCATTGGCAATAAAACCGGCTTCGGTGGTTGGCTTGATCCAAAAGTAATTGTTCTTCACTACCATTAAATAGTCCCCAGCAGAAAGTTCATTTTCCTTGAATAAAATCCGATTTCTTATTTGCTGGTTATATAAATTGGCTCGTTTGTTACTCCTTACAATAATGGTGGTTTCTTCATGGCCATTTTCGCTGTAGGCATCATTAATGGCATCCATAATTTCATGGCCATCAATTAACCTAACTATATCGTTGAACCCTTTTATATTAAACTTGAACCCATCATAAAAGTGTTCCTCCAAAATTTCACGAATCTTGGTGGCGTTCCATAAAATACCGGATTCCTGCCCCTGACGCATAACTTCGTCCAATTCAATACTGGAAACCTTCTTGTTATAATTAAGATCTAAACGCTGTCCATCCAAAGCAGGACTCAAATCGGATTTTACAGGAGGTAGCTGAGCTTTATCCCCAATTAGCAAAAGCTTGCATTGATGCCCCGAGTACACATATTGCATTAAATCGTCTAAGAGCGAGCCGTTGTCCATCAATTTGGATTCTCCTGGCGTATCTGGAATCATGGAAGCCTCATCAACAATAAAAATAGTATTGCGATGTTTGTTTGGCTGAAGTACAAATTTCACGCCTCCTCCCTTTTCTTTCTTTGGAAAGTAGATTTTTTTATGAATGGTAAAGGCCTCCTTTCCGGAGTAATTGGAAATAACCTTGGCCGCCCTTCCGGTTGGCGCCATTAACACCGCACTTTTTTTGGCCTCCCAGAGATTGGAAACAATGGTCCCAATAATACTCGTCTTTCCGGTTCCCGCAAATCCCTTGAGTAAATACAGGGCATTAGGTGATTTATCAAAAATAAACTCCGATAACTGTATTAAAACAGTGTTCTGCTTCACTGTAGGTTCAAAAGGGAACTTTTGCTTGATGAGTTTATAGAAATCCGAGGCAGTCATTTAAATATGAGAATTGAATTTTTGGCAAGATACTATATATATCATAGAGGTATAAAGCATTACTAAATAAAATTAAAGCCTAATAATGTGAAACAAATTTCATATCTTTCTTTTTTAATTGAATTTTATTTGCATTGGTTTTCGTGAATAAAAAAAAGTTGTAGATTTGCGTATCACCTTTAATAAAATAAAAATAACTAACTATGTTAACAATAATTATTGCTGTTGTAATTATTATTCTAGGTACGATAGGAATCGTATGGTTGATTGATAAATTTGTTCCGAAAAAGGTTAAGCCTTTGATCAACATCGCCTTATGGGTGCTTATCGGATTCTTGGCATATTCAACATTCATGTCTGTTTATGGAGAAATCCAATTCAACCAACTTAAAAAGAAGCGCTATGCGGCAGTAATTGAAAAATTGAAAGATATTAGAGATGCCGAGCTAGCCCATAAAACGGTTACCGGTAAATTTACTGACAATTTTGACAATTTGGTAAAATTCATCGATACTGCGCAGTATACAATTACGCAACGTAGAGACTCTAGTGTTATTGACGAAGAGCTTACAAAACGTTACGGTGGGGTTGAAATGAGAAAGGACATTGTGATTATTGACACCTTGGATTTTGTTCCTGTTAAGGATTCTCTTTTTGGAGCAGATACGCGTTATAAAACAATGATGGATGTACCTGTTGGTAAACCAGGTGCTAAATTTGAACTTAAGGCAGGTGAATTGGATGAAATTCCAGTTTTTGAAGCCTCGGTTCTTAAAGATGTTATCCTTTTTGACCAAGACCCTAACTTAGTGTCTAAAGAAAATGAAGTGATTTCTGTGGACGATGTTAATGGTCCAGCTCTTAAAGTAGGTTCCATGAACGAAGTAAACACCAATGGAAACTGGCCTAAAAATTATTCAAACGAGTAAAAAATTGCATCAAAACGATATTAAAGAACTGTCCATTCAAATTAGTTTGAGTGGACTTTCTTTTTGTATATTAAATAAGTCCACCAATACCATTGGACATCTGCAGCATGTTCCTTTCAACAAAAAGCTGACACCTTTTGATATTTTGGAACGGATCATGGCAACCTTAGATGACGGTGCGGTTTATGACCAAACCTTTAGCGAGGTACTTCTTATATATCAAAATGAACTGTCTTGCTTAGTGCCAAAGCCATTGTTTGATGAAGCCCACCTTGCCGATTACCTAAAATTCAATGCTAAAATTTTAACCACCGATTATATTTCATTTGATGAAATACAGTTTAACGATTCGGTGAACGTTTACGTGCCCTTGGTAAATGTCAACAATTTTATGTTTGACAGGTTTGGGTCTTTTGAATACAAACATGCCTCTACTGTTTTAATAGAGCACATTTTAAAGCACCAACCGCTTTCCAATGTTCCCAATATTTATGTAAATGTAAATGAACATCATTTTGAACTAGTAGTAGTGAAAGATTATAACTTGGTACTCTACAACACTTTTGAATACACCACCAAGGAAGATTTTATTTACTACATTCTATTCAGCATAGAACAATTAAAAATGGATCCCGAAACCTTAAAGTTAAAGCTGATGGGAGCCATTGCCGAAGGAGATGACCTGTATCAAATTGTATATACCTTTATACGAAATGTAGAGTTTGTCACGCCGCATCATAAATTTAATTTTATTGAAGAACCTAGCGTTGTCCACAACGATTATGTTCTTTTAAACAGTTTCAAGTAATGCGAATTATTTCCGGACAATTTAAAGGAAGACGAATCACGCCTCCTAAAAAATTACCTGTACGCCCTACCACCGATATGGCCAAGGAGGCACTGTTCAACATTCTCAACAACCTGTATTACTTTGATGAAATTTCAGTAATCGATCTGTTTTCAGGAACTGGGAGTATTAGTTATGAATTTGCGTCACGCGGAACCGAACAAATTACGGCTGTGGATGAAAATTTTGGCTGCATTAAGTTTATCAATGAAACTTCGGAAACTTTCAACATGCCCATTTCTACTATAAAAAGTGACGTTTTCAAGTTTTTGGAAAGCACCAAATCCAAGGCTACCGTTATTTTTGCAGATCCGCCTTATGGGTTTTCCCAAGACCAGTTTGAAACCATTCCCAATTTGGTGTTCCAAAATAATATGCTGGAGGAAGATGGTGTTTTAATTGTAGAGCATTCCAAAGAAACTGACTTATCCAATATGGAACACTATGCCTATTCCAAAAATTACGGAGGATGCGTTTTCAGTTTTTTTGAAATAGAAGCGGAAGATCATTCCGTAGCGGAATAAACTTAAACACATCTCAATTATTGAGAAAAACAAAGCCCATTAAAAATGGGCCTGTTTTAAGCAAGTAAATCTATAAGCCGAATTCTGTACTCCGAATGGAGCCCTTATCATTTATCTGAGTGTACTGTTACCAGCACACTTTAGCTGCCTACCCTCCAACATCGAACGTGCCGCCCTCAAGCGTTGGTATACATGACATTGCACCGTATAGAGTTTACATGATTTCACTACAGCATTACCTGTACATCCTTTCTGTTGCACTATTCCTAGCCTCTCGACTGGTGGCCATTAACCACTATACTGCACTACGGTGTTCGGACTTTCCTAACCAATAGATTGGTTCGATAAGGCGATTTACTTGGGTGCAAAGTTAGACAAAAAACACGGCTTTTTTAATTGGTCAACCCAACAAAATTTGTATATATTAGCTTACAATTAACCTTCAAACCAACTAAAATGAACAAAAAAATTTTCCTATTTTTATTTACTATTTGTACTTTACTGCAAGCCAACGCACAATTTGGTTTTGGCAAACTAGAAGATATCAAAGAGGTTCAAAATAAAACTCTTCTGGTTGTCTTAGATGAAGTAGATGATAACCTAAAAAAGAAAGCACAAAAGAAACCTGAAAAGTACAATGAAATTATTGAAATTATAGAAGTCTACAACAAAGCACTTAAGGCAGCTTTTACTGCCAATTGGTCCTATTCTCAAAATATACGATTTGTTACGGAAAAGGAATTTCAACAAATCCTAAATGACAAAAACCAAAAGAACCAATATGCTTATTTTAGAAATAAGTTGGAAGGTCACTTTAAGGGGCAAGTAAGAATGCAGGCAGGTAACTACTCTTTTGAATTACGTCTACCAAATAAAAATAAATCTGTTTATGAAATGATCTACACTTCACAACATCCCAATGAAGCAGATTTAACTTTAATCATCCAACAATTTCAAAACTATCTAAATTCAAGAGTAAAAAGAAAGGAACAAAACTACTCAAGAAAAAATTTTCAAAATGAAATAGCTGAAAATTCTAAACTATTAAAAGAAAAAACACTGTTATTGGATGAGGCTAGTGTTAGTAGTAAATTAAAAAAAGAGATTAGCAAAGTTTACAAATACAATTATAAATTCACCTCGAAAGAAGAAATTGATGAAGCCATAATTTCAAAAAATCCAAACTTTGCATACGTACGCGCTATGCCATTGTATCAACAAATGAATGACAACCAACAATGGGACCAAAATAAGTTCATTTTTATTCAATATGCCATCAATGCAGAGGATGGGAAAATACTAGGGTATTCTACTCCTTCTAGTGTATCTTTTGGGAGTATAACTCCAAGTAACCATGACACGACTCCAAAAGACCTTAAAGAAATAAGTGAAAATATATAAATTTAAAAGAATTTAAACATAAACAAAGACAAGGGCCATGGCCCTTGTCTTTGTTTATGTTAATAACTAAATAGATTTTTGACAGACATAATTCCCTATTTACAATTGAATTTTTAATTTTGTTGTTCTAAGTTTTTTCAATGGAACATTTCATCGTATCAGCTCGAAAATACAGACCTCAAATCTTCAAAGATGTTGTAGGTCAGCAAGCTATTACCAATACTTTGCTCAATGCCATTGAAAATAACCATTTAGCTCAAGCATTACTTTTTACGGGACCTAGAGGGGTTGGAAAGACCACTTGCGCCCGTATTTTGGCAAAAATGATCAATAGTGACGGCAACGAAAGTGACGATGAAGATTTTGCTTTCAACATTTTTGAGCTGGATGCCGCTTCCAACAACTCGGTAGACGACATTAGGAACCTTACCGATCAGGTTAGAATACCCCCTCAGGTTGGAAAATACAAAGTCTATATCATTGACGAGGTGCACATGCTCTCTCAGGCTGCCTTCAATGCGTTTTTGAAAACCTTGGAAGAGCCGCCTAAGCATTGTATTTTTATTTTGGCAACTACCGAAAAACATAAAATCATCCCAACGATTTTATCCCGTTGTCAAATTTTCGACTTTAAACGAATTACGGTAAAAGATGCCAAAGAGCACTTAAAATATATTGCCGAAGAACAAGGCGTAACTGCAGAGGACGATGCCCTGCACATCATTGCCCAAAAGGCAGATGGCGCCATGCGTGATGCACTTTCCATTTTTGACAGAGTAGTTAGTTTTTCAGGAAAAAACTTAACGCGTCAAGCCGTAACTGAGAACTTGAATGTTCTGGATTACGAAACCTACTTAACCAGTACCGATTTGATTCTGGAAAACAAAATTCCAGATTTACTAATCCAGTTCAATATCATTTTAGGTAAAGGTTTTGACGGGCATCATTACATTGCTGGATTGGCATCGCATTTTAGAAACTTACTGGTTTGTAAAAATCCAAAAACAGTTGAACTTTTAGAAGTTGGTGAAGATGCTTCACAAAAATATTTGGAACAGGCCCAAAAGGCTCCACAGGATTTCCTTTTAAAGGGCATTGAACTTGCCAACGACTGTGATCTGAAATACAAGAGCAGTAAAAATCAACGCTTACTCGTTGAATTATGCCTTATGCAGCTTGCCTCTATCACTTTTGATGGAGAAAAAAAAAATAGTAGACGTTACATAATTCCGCCTTCCTATTTTAAAAATAAAGGCATTACCCCCATTCCTGTTTCAGTCCCAAAACCTGCGGCTGTTCAAAAATCTACTTCACCTCAGGCTAAAACAACTAGTGCAGAGGTCAAACAACCAGCAACCAAAGAGGCACTTACTACAGAAGCGATCATTGCCAAAAGGGAAGCCAAACAAGGTAGAACCTCTGGTCTGTCCCTAAAAAGCATCCGAGCCAAACGCGAGCATTCCATAAAACAGCAAGATGTTGTACTCGATACTACCGATTTGCCTACAGAAGCATTTACACCTGAAGAATTCACACAAGCCTGGAATGCCTATATTGAAAAGCTTCAATTAAAGGGTGAAAAAATTATGGCTTCCATCCTCGAGATGAATACGCCTAAATTGAACGGTACTAATATTGGACTCGAATTTCCAAATTCAACCTTAAAAGTTGAATTGGAACGCGCTCAAAACCCATTGATGGAATTTCTTAAAAATAGGCTCAAAAACTTCGACCTTAGATTAGATATCACCGTTAATGAAGAAATTGTGAAGCAATATGCCTTTACTCCTGAAGATCAATACGAAAAGCTAAAGGAAAAGAATCCTAATATTGAAAAATTAAGGAGTATCTTTGGATTAGATTTATAAGCACCGTTATGAAACATATTTTGATATTATTCACCATATTAGGATTAATCCTGACAAGTTGTGACGGACGCCAAAGCTCTAGGGAATCCCTGCAACAATCTATTTCAGAATTCAACCAAAAACAAACGCCATTAGAGCTTATTAGTTTTTATCCAGAAACCTATACCGAAGTTGAAACAGACACCATCTTGTCTAATAACCTAAGGGTAAACATCAAAAATTACAGTTTGATGAATCAAGAGGTCCTGCAACACAAAAAGACATTGGGCAACAACAAGGACATCCAATTTCACAGAGCATTTGAATCCGAAATTGTAGTCTATAATGCCAATCAAAAAATATTCGCCACCACCATTAATGCTGATGTGTTTTTAAAGAAAGACAACTCTTTATTTTGGAACAATGCCACCTTGGAGCATGTTTGGGTGAATCAAGAAAGTTCGGGAGCAGATTGGGTCAATTTGGAAATTACCTTTATCGATCCCCAAACACTATCTTATAGAATTTATGAAATGACCATTGACAACAATGGTCAGCAGAATACGGCTTTAAAAGAACAAAATAGTTAAAACAAATGTTAGGCTTAAAACTCCCTACAGACCCGCGCTGGGTAAATATCGTTGAAAAGAATATTGAAGACATCCTTACAGACCATGCCTTCTGTGAGCAAAAAGCAACTAGTACCGCCATTTCACTTATAGTTGGATTTCCGGAATACACTGAATTGGTTAAAGAAATGGTAGCCTTGGTTAAGGAAGAAATCAGCCATTTTAAAATGGTACATGATAAAATTTTGGAACGAGGTTGGACCTTAGGCCGTGATCGAAAGGACGACTACGTGATTGAATTGATGAAGTTCTTTCCAAAAGGCGGTAGTAGGACCACCCAATTGGTTCACCGCTTATTATATGCAGCCTTAATTGAAGCTAGAAGTTGTGAGCGTTTTAGATTACTTTCCGAAGAACTGGAAGATAAGGAACTAGCGGAGTTCTACAGAAAACTTATGGTAAGCGAAGCCAACCACTACACCATGTTTTTAGGCTTTGCAAGACAATATGGCGATCGCCAGGAAGTAGACAAAAAATGGCAAGACCTATTGGATTTTGAAGCTCAAATTATGAAGGATCTTGGCAAAAAGGAAACCATACACGGTTAACAAGTAAACATAAAAAAATCCCAATTACAAAAGTAACTTTTGCTAATTGGGATTTATCATTTTATAAAAAAAACGATTAATAGCCCTACCTAAAACACTCTAAAGTTTACTCCAATCTGGATGACATTGTTTGTTGCTTCGGGGCCTAAATCGTCATCAAAAACATTTGAAAATCCGTAATTATATCTGGCATCTACATACCAGTCTTCGCACACTTTAAATTCAATAATTCCAACACCAGCAAACACAAAGTTTTTAAAACCATCATTTTCTTTGTGAATTTTCAATCCTACCTGTGGCCCTACACCAAGCGCCACTCTACCGTCAAGCATAGCGTACTTAAAAAGTACTGGTAAATTAAGGTAATCGTTGGCAAAATCTTCCACATTAGCACCTTCAGGTGAAAATTGTAGTTCTGGCATTATAGAAAACTGCTCGGTTACACCGATATCAGCATGAACTCCAAATAAAAATCCGTTTCTATGCGGGTTTCTTACAATTGGGGCGTCTTTATAATCTAAATTTGAAATGGTTAAACCAGCTCTTACACCGTATTTAACTTCTTGAGAATATCCAAGTGTCACGAACAACACTACCAATAAACTAGTAAAAATTGTCTTCATAGTTTGAATGATTTGAGTGCTCGAATATAAATGGAATTAACAAATAACAGTTAAATTTTAGATATGTAACAAAAAAAATAAGATAAAGTGTTCATTCTTATTCCAAAAGAGAACTTGAAACCGTTTTATAGTACATACTTTTAATAATTCCATCAGAAAGTCCGATTTTTGGTACATATATATCCTTAGCGCCACTCCATTTCATGGCCGATAGATAAATTCGGGTTGCCGGAATAATTACGTCTGCCCTATCCTGATTCAAGTCCAATTCGGTTATTCTCTCTTCATAGGAATAGGTCTGAAGTTTTTCATAATACGAAGACAAATAGAAATAAGTTAAAGGTTTCCCCATGGCCTTTCCTGAGATTTTGAAGATTTTATTAATATTTCCCCCTGACCCTATCAAATCCAACTTGTCATAGCCCCTTGTATGCTCTTTGATCCATGACTCCAACTCTTCCCAAGTCTCTTTATTGACAATATCGTTGAGTAATCTTACGGTTCCTATTTTGAAGGACTTTGATTCTACTTTTTCACCAAGATGAATCACCGAAAATTCGGTACTCCCCCCTCCTACATCCACATACAAATAGGTTTTGCTTTCATCGATATAACTATGCAAATCGGTGGCGGCAATAATCGCGGCTTCTTCCTCCCCACCAATAATATCAATATCTATCTGCGCCTGTTCTGAAATTAACTTAGCAACCTTGGGTCCGTTTTCTGCCTCACGCATGGCCGATGTAGCACAAGCTTTATAGGCCACTACTTTGTGAGACTTCATCAACAATCTAAACGCCGTCATGGTATCCAACATACGCCGTTCGTTTTCCTTGGATATTTTCTGCTTAAGGAACACATCGGCACCTAAACGAATGGGGACCCTTACCAGTGAATTCTTTTTAAAACGTGTAGGTTTTCCTTTTTGCTCTATAATGTTAGAAATTAGCAACCTCACTGCATTGGAACCAATATCAATGGCCGCATATTTTTTAATTGAAAGCATTTATTCTTGTAATTTTTTTAAATAATAGTCGTAGGTCGCAAACTGTGCCCTTACCTTAGGATTGTCGTTACGCTTGTATTTATTATCCTGAAATTCATCCAAAATCCTTGCCTTTACATTGTCATTCCAACAAATATCGAAGACATCCAAAAGCTCTTCTTTGATGGCCTCATCATAGATAGGACAAGTTACTTCCACTCTATTCTCAATATTTCGAGTCATCCAATCAGCAGACGAAATGAACACTTTTGTATCACCTTCATTACAAAACACATATAAACGGGTATGCTCCAAAAATTTATCAACAATACTGATTACCTCAATATTTTCACTCATACCCGGTATTCCAGGTACCAAGCAGCAAAGTCCACGAACAATCATTTGAATTTTCACGCCGGCCCTGCTCGCTTCATAAAGCTTATCGACCATGGCATAACTTGAAATGCTATTCATTTTCAGTTTGATGTAGGCCGGTTTACCTTCCTTGACATTATCAATTTCCTTGTCTATAAGCTTGAAGAATTTTGACTTGGTATAATGCGGGGATGTAATGATGTGTTTATACCTGAAAATTTTGTAGTTGATTTCGAAGAAGTTGAACACTTTGTTAAGGTCCTTCAATATCTTTTGGTCGGCCGTAAACAAAGTGAAATCTGTATATATTTTTGCGGTGGACTCATTGAAATTTCCGGTGCTTATAAAACCATAGCGTTTAAGCTTATGATCCTCTTCTCGCTCAATCACACACATTTTACTATGCACTTTCAAACCTGCCACACCAAATAGCAAATTAACACCTTCGTCCTGCATTTGTTCGGCATAAGCAATATTGGCTGCTTCATCAAAACGCGCCTGAATTTCGATGGAAACCGTTACCTTTTTCCCATTCTTAGCTGCATTTATCAAGGAACTGGCCACATGTGAAATTTGCGCCAATCTATAAATGGTAATGTTAATGGTTCTTACCGTAGGATCTAAAGCGGCTTCCCTTAAAAACTTAACTACATACGAAAATGTATGATAAGGTGTATATAGTAAATAATCTCTTTTGGAGATATTCTCAAAAATGCTACTTTCCAGGCTCAAACCTTTAATTGGCAAGGCTTTGATTTTGTCGTAAAGTAAATCGGTTCTGCCCAAACTAGGGAAACTCATATAATCCCTTCTGTTGTGATATCGGCCACCAGGTATGACACTATCCTTGGCATCTATACCCATTTTGTTTAACAGATAATTTAAAGTTTCCTTATCAATCGTTTTGTCATAAACGAATCTAACAGGGTCACCAATTTGGCGATGTTTGACACTTTCAGAAATTTTGTCGATAAAACTTTTACTCAAGTCACTGTCAAAATCAAGTTCACCATCTCTGGTAATCTTAATCATGTGAGTTGAAATACTCTTATAATCAAAAATATTAAAAATGTCATCCAGGCAATAACGCAATAAATCATCCAAAATGATGATATAATCCTTATCATCTTGTTTAGGCAAAACCACAAATCGTTTTATGGATTTTGGAATTTCAATAAGCGCATACTGTTTTTCATCGTTGGCCAAAATCATCTTAACGGCCAAATAGGCTGCACTGTCCTTTAACATCGGTAAATCAACCAAATCGTTTAAAATGATGGTTACCAAAGCTGGACTAACATGCTGAAAGTAATAGTTTTTTATAAAATCATGCTGCTTGGCATTAATTTTGTTCTCGTCAATAATAAATATGTCGTAATCCTCAAGCTTCTTATGGATATTGTGTAAAATGTCCAAACTTTCACTCTGCTGCCTGATGACCACCTGGGTGATTTTCTCCAATAATTCACTGGCCTTTATACCTCCTAGCTCACTCTTCCCAGCCTTTCCTGCTTCATCAATGCGTTTTACCGTAGCATATCGTACTTTAAAAAATTCATCTAGGTTATTTGAAAAAATTCCCAAAAACCGCAATCGTTCTATCATTGGAACAGATTCATCGGCAGCTTCCTGCAATACTCTCGCATTAAATTGAAGCCAGCTTAACTCCCTATTTACATAAATATTCTTGTCCTTTACAGTAATATCCGTCATTGTTGATTGTTTACACAAATATATTCTATTTAAGTTTGAAAAAGCCTTAGCCTATAGATGATATTTCCGTTATATTTTTTTTTAAAACCGATAACTTAAAATATTTAGAAAGACTATTAAAACATTTTTTATGGAATTAAAATACCAAATACTTAAACACAGAATGCCATTATAGGCAAATCAAGGCTTTAAATCTCGAGGGAAAATCATGACATCTGTATGCCCTTTGGCAATGAATTTCCATTCTTCCGCATAAAAGTCAATTTTTACAAGGCCACAGGTAGGCAAATTACCTATGAATTGATCTCCCAAATCGTTCACAATAGAGGTCAGTGCGTGGTTGTGCCCAAATATCATAATTTTATCAATGGACTTACCGTTTATCGAACGGATGAAGCTCATCACTTTTTCACCCCCAAAATCGTACAAATCATCAACAATTTTAAGCTTATTTTCTGGTAAATTTAAATACGCCATCACCCCTTTACAAGTGGTAAATGCCCTATTTGCTGGACTAGAAAACACCATGTCCGGCATATAATTATATGGTTTATAATGATTTGACACCAATTTTATATCATTAATTCCCCTGGTGCTCAAGGGGCGGTCTAAATCGCTAAAACCCCCATCCCATGAGGATTTCGCGTGTCTTACAAATACTATTTCTTTCATTTTATACTCGATTAAATGCATTTTTTACCGATAAAGTGTTGTTTATCTTCGTTTTAACGATTATTTTAGTGCCTTTAACATTTATTTTTGTTCAAGATTTGATTAATGAGTTGCTTTGTTCTGTAAAATTAATGTAAATGGCCCCAAATCAACAACATATTAATTTATCCATCTATAATGCATTGAGTTCCAATGCGCTTCCCTCAACAAATTTTAACAGTATTACTTTTAGGCGTTTAACACTAAAAAATGCCGTGTTCATTTTGTAAAACAATTGCCCTTTGGGCCTTAACTATATTAATTAACATATCAACTTAAATGGGATTAAAAATTTCATCAATCGACCAAAACATGGCCTTACATAAAAGTGATAGGCAAACAAAATCTGAACAATTAAATAAACGAAATATAATTAGTTCTTACTAATTAATCCTATAACTAAAAATTAGGGCTTATGAAAACAAATACACATAGACTTATGTATAGAAATTCCCTAGTTCTATTGATACTACTTTTTCAAACCTTTGCAATTGCACAGATGAGACCACAAAGAAGGACTATTAATAGAATTAGTTTGGATACTCCCCTAACAACATTCAGCACTTCCAGCACTACTTTGGACGATACCAATAGAGCCTTGGATGGATGTAATGCCAATGACTTTACCCTAACCAATTTCTACCTAGCCGATGCCAGTGGAAACCCATTAGACAACGACTGTATTCCAGGGACGCCTCAAACAGCATATATCTACGCCTATTTTGATGCAAACACAAATGCTGATAGATACAGCTTATTTATGAACTTTGATGTTGTTATTAATGGCGTAACTTCATCTACAGTAACACAATGTTTATATGACTCTACCCCTATTCCTGTTGAACAAAACCTTCCCGTATATCAATTGAACTGGAATTGTGGAGATCAAGTGGAATTGGTAAATTTTTATATGGCTTGGCAATCCAATGCCAATCAAGAGTGTGGTGAAAACCCTTCCAAATGTTACTCAAACCCTCCAGGGTTTATCGTAAATGCGCCATTGATCACCAACTTTACTTATACTCAAAATTGTGACGCTTATACAGTTGCATTTACAAGTATTACCACCGGTGGAAATCTTCAAGGTGGATATACTTATTCTTGGAACTTTGGAGATGGAGGTACTTCTACAGAAGCCAATCCATCACACACCTATACAAATGGACCTGGTAACTACAACGTTACATTAACTGTATTTGATGTTGATGGAGATTCTGACGTTCATACAGATACTGTAACTGTATCACCACTATTAACAGGATTGACCCTAAGTACTACTAACATTGAATGTACTGGTGGAAACACAGGAACCATCACTCCTTCTGGAGTTTCAGGTGGAACTGCTCCTTACACCTATAGTATTAGCCCTCAAGAAGGAAGTTTCCAATCTGGAATATTTGTTAATCTACCTTCAGGAACCTATACGGTTACTGTGACGGATGCAAATTCATGTTCCATTAGTGAGGATATTACAATTTCAGTTGATGATAATACACCTCCCGTAACCAATGCCCCTTCAGATTTACAAGTTGAAGGTTGTGTTGCTGCAGATGTTACCAATGACAGCTTAACATCATTAGCTTATAGTGAAACACCTCAAACTATTTCTCAGTTAATTTTCTTAGCAGAAGGAGGAACTTTCACGGAAAATAATGTAAATGAAATCACTTATCAAGACAGTGCTTCTGGTACTTGTCCTGTGGTGGTTACTAGAACTTTTACTATCACAGATGATTGTGGGCTTTCTAGTTCTGATACACAAACAATAACGATTGAAGATACTACAGATCCTACAATTTCAGTGGCAGCTGTCGATGCGTCTGCTGAATGTGGTAGTGATACTACAACTGCCTTAAATGCTTGGTTAGATGCCAACGGTGGTGCTGTAGCTTCAGATAATTGTTCTGCTATCACCTGGACCAATGATTACGGAACTTTAAGTGATGACTGTGGAAACACAGGGTCTGTAACAGTTACTTTTACGGCCACTGATGCTTGTGGAAATTTTGCTACAACTGATGCTACGTTCACTATTGAAGACACCACGGCTCCTAGCATTGACACTGTGGCTACAAACCTTACCGTGGAATGTGATGGAGGCGGAAACGCAACAGATTTATCAACTTGGTTAAGCTCTTTTGGTGGTGCTGCAGCCTCTGATACTTGTGGTGGCGTTACTTGGACTAACGATTATTCCTCCTTAAGTGATGATTGTGGTGCTACAGGTTCTGCTACAGTGACTTTTACAGCAACTGATGATTGTGGTAACACAGCAACAACATCCGCTACATTTACTATTGAAGACACTACAGATCCAACTATTGATACAGCTGCCGCAGACCTTACTGTTGAATGTGATGGTTCTGGAAATACTGCTGAATTGAACAACTGGTTGATTACTGTTGGTGGCGCTGCAGCCTCTGATACTTGTGGTGGCGTTACTTGGACTAACGATTATTCCTCCTTAAGTGATGATTGTGGTGCTACAGGTTCTGCATTAGTAACTTTTACTGCTACCGATGATTGTGGCAATATTTCAACTACATCTGCAACCTTTACTATCGAAGACACAACCATTCCAACAATGAACATTGTAGCTGCCGATCAAACCGTACAATGTAATGGTGCAGGAAATACAGACGAACTTGAAGCTTGGTTGGATACACATGCCGGAGCTATGGCTTCAGACAATTGCTCTGATATTACTTGGACTGACAACTTCACAGGACTAACTGATGGTTGTGGAGAAACAGGATTGGCTCTAGTTACATTCACGGCAACTGACGAATGTGGAAATTCAACTAGCACTACAGCCCTGTTTACAATATTGGACTTGATAGCACCTACTATTGATACTCCTGCTTCTGATTTTACAGTTGAATGCGATGGAACTGGAAACCTTGCCGAATACACAGCTTGGTTAGATTCCAATGGAGGTGCATCTGCTTCCGATTCTTGTGGAACTGTGTCTTGGTCTTATGAAGAAGGTGCTTTCAATGATGACTGTGGTTTAACAGGAACACGAACAGTTAGCTTTACCGCAGAAGACGGTTGTGGTAACTCTGTAACTACCAGTGCTTCCTTTATTATTCAAGATACAACGGATCCAACATTTACTGTACCTGCTTCAGTGACTTTGGAATGTGATCAAGATCCTACTGACCTTGCTTTGACAGGAGACGTAACCGATGAAACTGATGGATGTTCTTCAACTCTTGAAGCTACTTTTACTGATACAACTGCTCAAGGAGCATGTGCCAGTGAGTCTATCATTACACGTACTTGGACATTGACCGATGACTGTGGAAACACAACTACACAAACTCAAACCATCTCTATTGAAGATACTACAGCGCCTACATTTACTGTGCCTGCTGCCGTAACCATTGAATGTGATCAAGATGAAAACGACTTGGCATTGACTGGAGATGTAACCGATGAAGCTGACAACTGTTCAACTGGTTTGGAAGCTACTTTCGCCGATGCCACTGCTCAAGGAGCATGTGCCAATGAGATAATCATCACAAGAACTTGGACTTTAACTGACGAGTGTGGGAACACTGCTACGGAAGTTCAAACCATCACCATTCAAGATACAACTGCTCCTACATTTACTGTACCTGCCAGTGTAACCCTTGAATGTGACCAAGATGCTACAGATTTGGCATTGACTGGCGATGTAACCGATGAGGCTGACAACTGTTCTACTAGTTTAGAAGCAACTTTTACGGATGCTACTGCTCAAGGAGCTTGTGCAAACGAGTCCACAATCACCCGTACCTGGACTTTGGTTGATGCTTGTGGAAACACTACAACTCAAACTCAAACAATCTCTATCCAAGATACGACTGCTCCAGTTATTCAAACCACTCCTTCCGATATCGTTGCCGAATGTGACGGTTCTGGAAATAGTGGAGCTATCGAAAACTGGTTGGCTAACAATGGTGGAGCAACTGCTTCAGACAATTGTGGCGAAGTTACTTGGACCAACGATTATAGTGGAGCGAATTCTGATTGTTCTGCACCAGTAACCGTAACATTTACGGCTACTGACGAATGTGGAAACTCGGTTTCTACGTCTGCTTCCTATGCAATTCAAGATACCAATGCACCTGTAATCACTCAAGCTTCAGATATGACCTTGGAATGTGACGGTAGCGATATTGATGCCGCAATCCAAGATTGGTTGGATACTTTTGGTGGCGCCACTGCTACAGATGACTGTTCTGCAATAGCCTGGTCTAACAATTATAATGGATTAAGTGACGGATGTGGAACTACCGGTTCTGCCGAAGTGACCTTTACAGCTACTGACGGATGTGGAAACTCTAGCTCGACTACGGCCACTTTCACAGTTCAAGATACAACTGCTCCAACATTTACAGTACCTGCTTCAGTGACTTTGGAATGTGATCAAGATCCAACAGACCTTGCTTTAACAGGAGACGTAACAGATGAAACCGACGGATGTTCTACTGATATTGAAGCTACCTATACAGATGCAACTGCTCAAGGAGCATGTGCCAATGAGTCTATCATTACACGTACTTGGACATTGACCGATGACTGTGGAAATACAACTACGCAAGTTCAAACCATCTCAATTCAGGATACGACTGCGCCTACATTTACTGTACCTGCTGCTGTAACCATTGAATGTGATCAAAATGAAAACGACTTGGTATTGACTGGTGATGTTACCGATGAAGCTGACAACTGTTCTACTGATTTGGAAGCTACTTTTGCCGATGCCACTGCTCAAGGAGCTTGTGCCAATGAGACTATCATCACGCGCACTTGGACTTTGACCGATGACTGTGGAAACACTACAACTCAAGACCAAACCATCACCATCCAGGATACTACGGCACCTACATTTACTGTGCCAGCTAGTGTAACCCTTGAATGTGACCAAGATGCTACAGATTTGGCATTGACTGGTGATGTAACTGATGAAGCGGATAACTGTTCTGCTGATTTGGAAGCTACTTATACGGATGCCACAACTGAAGGTGAATGTGCCAATGAGTCTACAATCACTCGTACCTGGACATTGGTTGATGCTTGTGGCAACACAACAACACAAACACAAACAATCTCTATCCAAGATACTACTGCGCCAGTTATTGAAACGACTCCTTCTAATATCGTTGCCGAGTGTGACGGTTCTGGAAACAACGGAGCCATCGAAAACTGGTTAGCCAACAATGGTGGAGCAACTGCTTCAGACAATTGTGGTGAAGTAACTTGGACCAACGATTACGATGGAGCCAACTCTGATTGTTCTGCACCGGTGACTGTAACCTTTACGGCAACTGACGAATGTGGAAATGCTGTGTCTACCTCCGCTTCTTATGCAATTCAAGATACTACTGCTCCTACCATCACTACTGAAGCTGGTGATGTTACTTTGGAATGTGACGGTAGCGATATTGCTACAGCCATCCAGGACTGGTTGGATACTTTTGGAGGTGCAGCGGCTACCGACGATTGTTCTGCAATTGCATGGTCTAACAATTATAATGGCTTAAGCGACGAATGTGGAACTACTGGTTCTGCCGAAGTAACCTTTACAGCTACCGACGGATGTGGTAACTCTAGCTCGACTACGGCCACTTTCACAGTTCAAGATACAACAGCACCAACATTTACGGTTCCTGCTTCAGTTTCTTTGGAATGTGATCAAGATCCAACAGACCTTGCTTTAACAGGAGACGTTACCGATGAAACTGACGGATGTTCTTCTGATCTTGAAGCTACTTATACAGATGCTACCGCCCAAGGAGCATGTGCCAATGAGTCTATCATTACACGTACTTGGACCTTGACAGATGACTGTGGAAACACAACTACACAAGCTCAAACCATCACTATTCAGGATACTACAGCACCTACATTTACTGTACCTGCTGCTGTAACCATTGAATGTGATCAAAATGAAAACGACTTGGCATTGACCGGTGATGTAACCGATGAAGCTGACAACTGTTCTACTGGTTTACAAGCTTCCTTCGCCGATGCTACTGCTGAAGGCGAATGTGCTAATGAGTCTATCATCACACGTACCTGGACCTTGACTGACGAGTGTGGAAACACTACTACTCAAGTGCAAACTATCACCATTCAAGATACTACGGCGCCTACCTTTACAGTACCTGCCAGTATAACTCTTGAATGTGACCAAGATGCTACAGATTTGGCATTGACCGGTGATGTAACCGATGAAGCGGACAACTGTTCTGCTGATTTGGAAGCTACTTATACGGATGCCACAACTGAAGGTGAATGTGCCAATGAGTCCACAATCACCCGTACTTGGACCTTGACTGATGCTTGTGGCAACACAACAACACAAACTCAAACAATCTCTATCCAAGATACGACTGCGCCAACCATAGAAACAGAAGCTATTGACTTATCTGTAGAATGTGATGGTACAGGAAACCAATTAGATTTAACCGATTGGTTAGCCTCCAACGGAGGTGCTTCCGCAACTGATAATTGTAGCGAAGTAACTTGGACTAATGACTTTACTGAATTAAGTGATGCCTGTGGAAATACAGGAGCTGCTACGGTTATATTTACAGCTACAGATGCTTGTGGAAACACGACTACTACCACTGCTACATTCAGTATAGAAGACACTATTGCTCCTAACATTACAACTGAAGCTTCAGATATTGTTGCTGAGTGTGATGGAAATGGTAACAACGATGCCATCCAAAACTGGTTAGACAGTAATGGTGGTGCTGTTGCTGAAGAACTATGTGGAGAAGTTACTTGGACTAACAATTATAATGGAGCAACCTCAGATTGTTCTGCTCCTGTAAGTGTTGTTTTCACTGCCACTGACAGCTGTGGAAACACAAGTACTACATCAGCCTCCTACGCTATTCAAGATTCTACACCTCCAGTGATTTCTGGTGGAGAAAGTTTAACAGTAGAATGTGACGGAACAGGAAATGACGCTGAACTTCAAGCTTGGTTATCTTCCAATGGAGGCGCCACTGCTACCGATGACTGTTCTTCTATCACATGGTCTAATAACTTTGAAGGCTTAACTGAAGCTTGCGGTGCTACAGGTACTGCGGAGGTAACATTTACCGCAATAGACGGATGTGGAAATGAAAGTACAACAACGGTATCCTTTACTATTGTTGACACTACTGCTCCAACATTCACAGTGCCTGCTTCAATTGCTTTGGAATGTGATCAGGAAGTTTCAGATCTTACGCTTACAGGAGATGTAACCGACGAAGCTGACAACTGTTCTTCTGAATTGGAAGCAACATTTACAGACGCAACAGCTGAAGGTGAATGTGCCAACGCTTCTATCATCACACGTACTTGGACTTTAACAGATGATTGTGGAAACACCACAGTGCAAATACAAACTATCACAATCCAGGATACTACAGCTCCTACTTTCACAGTACCTGCTTCGGTATCTATTGAATGTGATCAAGATGTAAATGACTTGACTTTAACAGGTGATGTAACTGATGAAGCTGACAATTGCGCTTCTGAATTGGAAGCTACCTTTACCGATGCCACTGCCGAAGGTGAATGTGCCAACGCCTCTATTGTTACTAGAACTTGGACTTTGACTGATGACTGTGGAAACACCACTACTCAAGTTCAAACCATCACAATCCAGGATACAACAGCGCCTACCTTTACAGTACCTGCTTCGGTATCTATTGAATGTGATCAAGATGCTACAGATATGGCATTGACTGGTGATGTAACCGATGAAGCAGATAACTGTTCTTCTGAATTGGAAGCAACCTTTACCGACGCTACTGCTGAAGGTGAATGTGCAAACGCTTCTATCATCACTCGTACTTGGACTTTAACAGATGATTGTGGAAACACAACAACGCAAGTGCAAACTATCACAATCCAAGATACTACAGCACCAACATTCACTGTACCAGCTGCGGTAACTATTGAATGTGATCAAGATGAAAATGACTTGGCGTTGACTGGTGATGTAACTGATGAAGCCGATAACTGTTCTTCTGAACTGGAAGCTACCTTTACCGACGCTACTGCTGAAGGTGAATGTGCAAACGCATCCATTATAACAAGAACTTGGACTTTGACTGACGATTGTGGAAACACAACGACTCAAGTACAAACTATCACAATTCAAGATACTACAGCTCCTACATTTACTGTGCCAGCAGCTGTAACCATTGAATGTGATCAAGATGAAAATGACCTGGTATTAGTTGGAGATGTTTCTGATGAAGCGGATAACTGCTCTACTGAATTGGAAGCTACCTATTCAGATGAAACAGCTGAAGGAGAATGTGCTAATGCCTCTATCATAACAAGAACTTGGACTTTGACTGACGATTGTGGGAACACTACTTCGCAAGTGCAAACTATCACCATTCAAGATACAACAGCACCTACATTTACTGTACCTGCTGCAGTAACTATCGAGTGTGATCAAGATGCTTCAAACTTGGCATTAACAGGGGATGTAACTGACGAAGCGGATAACTGTTCTACAGAATTGGAAGCAACCTATACTGATGAAACAACTGAAGGAGAATGTGCCAATTCTTATATAATCACCCGTACTTGGACATTAACTGACGACTGTGGGAATGCTACAACAGAAGTTCAAACCATCAATGTTGAAGATTCTACAGCACCAACCTTTACGGTTCCAGAAAACCTAACTGTTGAGTGTGATATGGATACTACAGATTTAACTTTGACTGGTGATGTAACTGACGAAGCTGACAACTGCTCTACTGAATTGGAAGCAACCTTTACCGATGATGTTACAGAAGGGTCTTGTGTTGGAGAAAGTACCATAGAAAGAACTTGGACCTTAATCGATGAGTGTGGAAACACAACAACGCAAGTACAAACTATCAGTGTTGTGGATACTACAGCTCCTGAATTGATTGTTGAATTAGATCCATCCATCGATGTGAATTGTTCCGAAGTTCCTGATGCTCCTGAACTGAGCTTTGAGGATGCTTGTTCTACTGATATTTCTGTTGTATTTAACGAGACAATCAATCCAGAAGAAGGCTCGGAAAATTACAGCATCACCCGTAATTGGACGGTAAGTGATGATTGTGGAAACGAAGCTACTTACTCTCAAATAGTAAATGTAAATGTGGAAAATATTATAGCCGGATCCAACACCACTATCTGTACAGAGGAAGGACCTTTAGATCTATTCGGCCTACTGAGTGGTGATGTGGACGAAAGTGGTACTTGGGAAGTGGTTTCTGGAAATACAACTTTAGATGGAAGTTGGTTTGATACTACAATTGTTACTGAAGAAGACTTAGGAGATTTCATCTTCACCTATACTATCACAGAAGGCGACTGCCCAAGTGTAACCGAAGTGACCGTAACTGTTCATGACGATTGTGTGGTTTTACCATGTGGAGAAGAAGATGTGGTGATATCTAAAGCGGTAACGCCTAATGGAGATAGCTATAACGAATTCTTTACAGTAACAGGTGTTGAAGAATGTGGATTCACCATTGAATTACAAGTATTCAACCGTTGGGGTGCTAAAATTTATGAAAACTTCAACTATCAAAACGATTGGAATGGCGCTTCATCAGGATCCTCTGTAGGAGGCGCAAGCAAAGTCCCATCAGGAACATATTACTATATCATTAATTTAAAGAATAGTGGATTAAAACCTTTCTCAGGTCCAATCTACGTAGGAACTAAATAAATTTTGACCTATGAAGTTATTAAAGTTTAACATAATCGCTTTTATACTGTTCAATTGCTGGACCGGTGTTGCACAACAATTGCCTCAGTTTACGCAGTATATGTACAATACGATCTCTATCAACCCTGCCTATGCAGGGAGTAGAGAGACGTTAAGCATCGTAGGATTGCACAGAAGCCAATGGGTAGGTTTGGAAGGTGCTCCAACCACACAAACTCTATCCATCCACTCCCCTCTTAGAAATGACAAGATTGGATTGGGACTTTCCTATATAAATGACGAATTGGGCTATGAAAATTTCTCTTATCTATATGGGGACTTCTCATACAGCATCCATACAGGAGAAAACACCAAATTGTCCTTTGGGGTAAAGGCTGGTTTCACCCACTATAATATTGATATGGCCTTGCTGAATGATCCTAGCATTTCTGAAGATCCATTCTTCAACGATGTATCCAATAGATGGAGCCCAAACTTTGGTGCCGGAGTCCTTTGGCATTCCAACAGATGGTATATTGGACTTTCTGCTCCAAGGCTTTTAAACACCGATTATAACAAAGGAACAGTTGGTGGAACTGATTATGTAGCTGTAGAGCGCAACAACTATTACCTTACGGGAGGTTATGTATTCGATCTTGGTGACAACACCAAATTCAAACCAGCAATATTGTTAAAAGCTACCAACGGTGCCCCAATGTCATTCGATTTTACGGCCAATTTCCTTTTCTATGAAAAGCTTTGGTTGGGAGCTGGTTACCGAATTGACGAAAGGGCTGGAGAAATTAGTGGTATTGCCGATTTCCAAATCTCCAAGCAAATACGGATTGGATATGCCTATGGGTATCCCATCTCAGACCTAAGACCTTACACAAGTGGAACTCACGAAGTTCTACTGATGTTTGAATTGTTTAAAACGCAACGTGTTAAATCCCCTAGATACTTCTAAAATAGCCTGTTATGAAATCAAGATTACTTATAATATTAATAGCATTCAGTAGTACTTTTATGGTTGCCCAAAAGCAACAGGTAAGAGTTGCCGATAAGTTCTATAAAAATTACGCTTATACCAAGGCTGAAGAATTTTACAAAGAAGCTGTAAAAAAAGGAGATAGTAGCGCCCATGTATTGACCAGGCTTGGTGATTGTTACTACAACAATTCCAAATCTGCCGAATCTGCCGAATGGTATGGAGAAGCTTTAAGACTTCATGAAAGTGAATTAGACTCCAAATACATGTACAGATATTCACAGGCATTAAGAGGACAAGGAAACTATGAAGAAGCCATTGTATGGTTGGAAAAATATAAAGCTGCCAACCCTGACGATGATCGTATTGCCAACTTAAATTTTGATGATCTTGCCATTTATGAGCAATTGTCATCAACAGATGGTATTTATGTAAGAGTGGAACCACTTCCTATCAATACCAAGTATGCCGAATTTGGTGCCTATAAAAGAGATAGCATTTTATACTTTTCATCTGCTAGAGACGGTAAGGACAAAATTTATGACTGGAATGGTGAACCATTTTTGGATCTTTATGAAGTAGTTGCTACCGAACAAGATGGTGTTGAGAATTTCAAAAAAGTAAACAGCATCAACGGCAAAGGCATCAATTCAGAATTCCACGAAGCTAATATTGCTATTACCAAAGATGGAAAAACGATGTACTTTACCAGAGATAATGTTAATAAAAACAACCGTCTAAAGACGGACAAGGAAGGTACTTCTCACCTAAAAATTTACAAAGCGTCTTACAAAGACAGTATTTGGCAGGACATTAAGGAGCTGCCTTTTAATGACAAAGTGTATTCTTCAGGACATCCTGCATTGAGTCCTGACGACAGAGCCTTATTCTTCGTGTCCGATCGTGAAGGTGGCTATGGAGAAACAGATATCTATAAAGTAGCCATTCTTGGGGATGATAGTTATGGAGACGCGGTTAACCTTGGACCATCCATAAACAGTGATGGTAAGGAAATGTTTCCTTACGTAGCAGAGGACAATACACTTTACTTTTCTTCTGACAGTAATATCAACTTAGGATTCTTGGATATTTTCAAATCGGATATTCTAAATGATTCCGGTGCTGAACTTGAAAATTTAGGAGCGCCATTCAATACAGGATATGATGATTTTGCTTTCACCATCGATTCTGAAACTGAAAACGGATATTTTTCATCTAACCGTCCAGGTGTTGGTAGTGACGACATCTATGCCTTTACAGCCTGTTCGCAAATGGTAAGAGGCGTTGTTAAGGACAGCCTTACAAAATTGCCTTTACCTTTGGCTACCGTTAAACTTATTGACTCTGAAGGAAAAATTCTAGAGGAAAAAACAACTGATTCTACAGGAGTATATGAGTTTAAATTGAAGTGTAAAACCGCCTATACTATCATGGGAACCAAATTGGATTATAAGGACGAACTTAAACAAATCCTATCCGAAACTAACAATGACGGAGATTTAATTGTTGATTTGGAATTGGTACCATTGATTATCGAAGACCAAATTGTCATCAACCCTATTTTCTTTGACTTCGACAAGTGGAACATCAGAACCGATGCCCAAGTGGAATTAGAGCATATTGTAGACGTTATGCGCACACATCCTAACATGGTTATTAAAATTGAATCGCATACGGATAGTAGAGGAAGTGACAAATACAACATGAAGCTATCAGACCGTAGGGCAAAATCTACCCAAGAGTATCTGTTATCTCGTGGCATTGCTCCAGAACGTATAGAAAGTGCTATCGGTTATGGAGAAACACAATTGTTGAACCAATGTTCCAACGGTGTAAAATGTACAGAGGAAGAACATCAGCTTAATAGAAGATCTTACTTCTATATCCTTTCGGAATAAGTTTAAAATATTTCTCAACGAAAAAAGGCAGACTGTTTAGTCTGCCTTTTTTGTTTTCAATACTAGTTTCGCTTATACCTATATCTATTAATACCTTATCATTAATCAGTTCAAAATAGATATATTCAATCTCCTGAAATTAAATACTACCTCTATTAAAACAAAAAAGATCGTCATTTGCACATAACGATCTTTTAAGGAATTTAAAGTTAACAGCGGATTTTATCTCTTTATAAATATATTGGTGTAATACCATTTACCTTCACTATTTTGTTCAGCAGAAATATCGAAATCTGTAAAGTCGCCTTCTATATTGGCTTTATGTCCTTCACTATTCAACCATGCGTTTACAACACCTTGAGCTGTGCTATAGGCATAAGCCACGTTTTCAGTTACCTTTGTTGCAGATGCATTCTGGATCAAACTTTCTTTTCTTTGGAAGAAATTGTTATGGTTAACTACATTCTCAGTCACCATATAATCGGTGTGAGTATAGGCTACAGATTTTATGACATCCAAATTATTTAAAGGGTTCAGTCCCTTTTCGATTCTATGGGCATTGATCAGTTCCAGGATTTCTATTTCAATGGTTTTGGCTACTGGAGCATTTTCTAAAGTAATGGTATTAATATCTCCATCAGAAAAACTGTCGGTGGTGCACGAAAACGACAGCAAAGCCAGTAAAGCCAGTAACGGCCATAGAGTTTTGGTAGTCATAAGTAGGTTAAATTTGATTTGGTTTAGTAAAATTAGGAGACTATCAGAAACTCACTGTTAAAGAAATGTTAAAATCGATAAAAAACATGTATTTCATCGATTTTTTGTGTCAATAATCGATAAACAGTACTTTTTGAAGTAAAAAATAAGCCTTACAGCGGTAATAATTGCATTTCACCGACACAAGACTTAGTGCGTATTTATACCTGTAAGAAGAAGTGAACTATGGCGCCAATCGCTGTTTGATCCAATTATAATCGGAATCCAAAACACAACGGATTCTATCATGCAATCTGTTGGGTCTTCCCTGCCAAAATTCCATTTCAACCGGTTTTACAATATAACCTCCCCAATAATTGGGCCTCGGAATTTCCTTCCCTTCATATTCTGCTTCAAGAGCTTTCAACTTTGCCTCTAACTCTTCCCGATCCTTAATAACCTCACTCTGGTTAGATACCATAGCACCCAATTGGCTACCTCTGGGGCGAGATTCAAAATAGCCGTCACTTAAGTTTTCTGCTATCTTTTCTGCTTTCCCCTTTATGATAATTTGACGCTCTGCCCCGTGCCAAAAAAAAGAGAGACATACATTAGGATTGGCGGCAATAGCCCTCCCCTTTTCGCTTAAATAATTGGTATAAAAAATAAAACCTTCGTAGGTAAATTTCTTAAGCAATACCACCCTACTCTTAGGGAAACCATCCAAACCAACGGTAGATAAAGTCATGGCATTTGCCTCTGCATCCGGAAAAAAACGATCTACTTCATGAAACCATTTTTGGAACAATTCCAACGGATTATCGGACACATCTTTTAGAAGCAGCTCTCCCTTTTCATACGATTTTCTGTAATCACCTAAGTCTGTATTCATTAGAATTTATTCTGAAAGTTTTGACAAATTTTAGTTTTTCAGGTGAAAAAATTCCTATAATTTTACCTCATATTTTACCTAAATGAGATTTGAAGACAGTAAATATTTCCACGAATTTGAACATGTAAAAGTAGAGTTTTCCTTTGGAAATGTATACTTTTTCGACAAAATTATCCTTTCTGAAATTAACGAAGGGGTTCATTTTGATTGGGAAAAAATTGAAGAGGTTATTGCTTATGCCCAAGACCATTACGGTCCTGATTTTAAAATCGCTTATATCTCAAACAGGGTAAACTCCTACTCTCTAGACCCACATTCATGGAGTAGATTTCAAGATGATTTGGATCATATTTTTGCCAGTGCCATTGTATACTACTCCTATATCAATTTTATGAATGCCTCCATTGAAAAGTTATTCTCTCCTTCAAGCATGAAACGCTGTGAAACTTTGGAAGAAGCAATGGAATGGGTTCAAAATCTAAGGGAATTTCAGCGTATCAATCAAAATTAAAACGCTTTCCATCCTCGGCCAAAAGCACCTTTTTAAACGCCGTTTGTGCTTCTTCTTTAAATTCGTTTAAGTTGTCATAACGGGTGGAGTAATGCCCTAAAATTAAGGTTCCTGCATTACATTTTTTTGCAATTGTCGCCGCTTCAATAGCCGTAGAGTGCTTTGTTTTTGGTGCCAAATGACCATGTTTTTCCAAAAATGTGCTTTCGTGATACAAAACAGTAACATCTTCAATAATGGGAATTATTTTTTCATTATAGGCCGTATCACTGCAAAAGGCATAACTTTTTGAAGGAGCAGGCGGTTTGGTAACACTACTGTTTTTAACCAAATTCCCTTTGTTGTCCAATATATCATGGCCTTGTTTTAACTTTCTGTAATACGCCACATCTATATCTTCGTTTAGCACAGCATTCATATCCAATTTCCTCTCTCCTTCCTTTTCCTTAAACAAAAAGCCATTGGTGTAAACCCTATGTTCTAAAGGAATCGTGTACACCTCTACCACATCATCTTCATAAATCAATTCAGACCCAGTGGAAGTCAATTCATGAAAAATAAGTCGGTAATTGGTCCAAGAATCTGCCAATTTCATCTGTAAAGTAATCACTTCTTTAATTCCTTTTGGCCCATAAATATGAAGGTCCGTCTCCCTTGTTAACAATCTAAAGGTTGAAATCAAGCCTACCAGACCAAAAAAATGATCTCCATGCAAATGCGAAATAAAAATATGCTTTATTCGGGCAAACTTCACTCTGTTTTTACGTAATTGCACTTGTGTACCTTCTCCGCAATCGATTAAAAACATGTGATTTCTAATTTCCAAAACCTGAGCTGTAGGATTGGTATTGGCCCTTGGAGTTGCACTGAAACAACCGAGTATTGTGAGTTTCAAAATATTGATAGATTTTATATGTTCTGTAAATGGTCAGTACTTCTGATAAAGAAAAAATGACATCTGAAATTTCCGAAATTTTTCTGTAACCATCAATTTTCAACCTAGTTAATCTCCTTCACACAAAAACAAAACCAAACAACTGCTGAAACCAAAAAGCCAGCAGTATGTATTGCTGGCTTTTTGGTTTATCACTGTGAGATTCTTATCGATTAAATTCCCAAATCACGCTCCATCTCTTCCATTTCAATAATATCATAGGCCTCCTTCATAGTTGGAACTACCATTATTTCATCCGGCATTTCATTAAAGTCAACTTTATCTGTAACTATTACAAATGAATGTTTGGATCCCCTGTGTCTGTTGGAAATTTCCAAAAATTCAACTACTTGTTCTAATGGAATTTTATTTAAACTAGTTAAGTTTACTATGACATTGTCATTTTTAAAACGTTCGTATAAAACGCCCAATTTCTTAACTAATTCTTGAGGAGTTGCTTTTTCCTGCGTAATGATAGTAATGTTTTCGTCTTTGTCAAAAATCATGATTGTTAGTGTTTAATTTTAGAAGCTAATAAATAAATTACAGCCATTCTTACAGCCACTCCATTTTGAACTTGGTCCAAGATAATGGCTTGCTTAGAATCTGCAACATCACTCGTGATTTCTACACCACGGTTAATAGGTCCTGGGTGCATTATGGTAATCTCTTTGTCCAAAGAGTCCAATAATGCCTTGTTAACACCATACTGTTGAGTATATTCTCTAGTAGACGGGAAATAGCTAATGTCCATGCGCTCATTTTGAACCCTTAGCATATTGGCAACATCACACCAATTCAATGCTTTGCGCAAATTGGTTTCAACCTTAACACCTAATTTATCAATGTATTTTGGAATCAATGTTTTTGGGCCACAAACCATAACATTGGCACCTTGCAACTGCAATGCAAATATGTTGGAAAGTGCTACACGACTGTGCAGAATATCCCCAACAATAACTACATTTTTTCCTTCTACACTACCTAATCTTTCTCTAATGGAATAAGAATCCAACAAGGCTTGTGTAGGGTGTTCATGAGCACCATCACCGGCATTTACAATACTGGCATTTACATGCTTCGACAAAAATACGCCTGCGCCAGGATTGGGGTGTCTCATAACAACCATATCCACTTTCATGGACAGAATGTTATTGACGGTGTCAATTAAGGTTTCTCCCTTTTTTACAGAAGACTGTGCCGCAGAGAAGTTAATGACATCTGCAGAAAGCCTTTTTTCGGCCAATTCAAACGACAACTTGGTTCTGGTTGAATTCTCAAAAAACAAGTTGGCTATGGTAATGTCCCTGAGCGAAGGCACCTTTTTTATAGGCCTATTGATCACTTCTTTGAAATGATCGGCAGTTTCAAAAATCAATTGAATATCTTGAGAGTTTAGATATTTAATTCCCAATAAGTGGTTGACACTTAACTCGCTCATAGATTTTATGGTTTTCCCCATTACACTGGGGCTAATAAATTAATTCAGTTATTCTTTACAGTCCGCTACTCAGCAACTTCTTTCTCAATCAAATACACAGAGTCTTCCCCATCGTTTTCCTTCCAGTTCACCTTGACCTTCTCTTTGTTGATGGCATCTACCTGACGGCCACTATAGGTTGGCTGAATGGGCAAGTGTCTGCTAAAACGACGATCTATCAGGGTCAATAATTCAATTTCCTTGGGTCTTCCAAAGGACTGTATTGCTGTTAAGGCAGCTCTTATGCTTCTTCCGGTGTACAGTACATCATCAATAAACACAATATTTTTACCCTCTACCAAAAAATTGATTTCGGTAGTGTTGGCTTCCAAAGTTTTGTCACCTCTTCTAAAGTCGTCCCTAAAAAAGGTAATGTCCAAAAAGCCTACTTGCAAGTGCTCTACATTGTACTCTTCTTGCAGCATCTTGGCCAAGCGTTGGGCCATGAATTTTCCTCTAGGTTGAATCCCTATAAGTACGGTATCGGTAAAATTATTATGGTTTTCAATGAGTTGACAGGCCAATCGATGCAGAATGATATTAACCTCTTTAGCATTAAGTAATACTTTTTGACTCATATTGTTTCCAAAGGTATTTGGATTACAAATTTAAGCTAAAAAATCCTTGTACACAATGCAGATTTTGGATTTAGGGCATAAAAAAAGCCTTCAGAAATCTGAAGGCTTTTTAGGCTTAATGCGGCTTGAATTATTTCTTACCGTCCATTTTATCTTTAAGTGCCTGTAATGCGTCATTAGCATCTCCTAAAGTAGGTTTTGCTTCTGCAGCTTGTGCTTCTGCTTTTTCAGCAGCAGCTCTTACGTTGGCAGCTTCTTCAGCTCTAAAGATAGCAGTGTGAGAGGCTACAACACGCTTGAATTCTTTATTGAACTCAATAATTTTGAACTCAGCTTCTTCACCTTTCTTAAGTTTCTTACCATCTTCTTTTTCTAAGTGACGAGCAGGGATGAATGCTACGATATCCTCATTGAACTCTACAGTAGCACCTTTATCTACGATTTCAGATACTTCTGCTTTGTGAGTTGTGTTGATAGCGAACTCAGTTTCATACTTATCCCAAGGATTGTCAGTTGTTTGTTTGTGACCTAAACTTAGTTTACGTCCTTCAACATCCAATTCCAATACTACAACATCTAACTTGTCTCCTACGTTACAGAACTCACTTGGGTGCTTGATTTTCTTAGTCCAAGATAAATCAGAGATGTAGATCAATCCGTCAATACCTTCTTCCAATTCTACGAATACACCAAAGTTTGTAAAGTTACGTACGATACCTGTGTGGTGAGAACCTACAGGGTACTTAGAAGTAATGTCTGTCCATGGATCTGGAGTCAATTGCTTGATACCAAGAGACATCTTACGATCTTCTCTATCCAAAGTCAAGATAATTGCTTCGATTTCATCTCCTACAGATACGAAATCTTGAGCAGAACGCAAATGCGTTGACCAAGACATTTCAGAAACGTGAACCAATCCTTCAACACCGTCAGCTACTTCGATAAATGCACCGTAATCTGCAATTACAACTACTTTACCTTTTACTTTGTCTCCTACTTTAACGTCTTCTCCAAGCGCTTCCCAAGGGTGCTTGCTCAACTGCTTCAATCCTAATTGGATTCTTGATTTGTTTTCATCAAAATCAAGGATTACAACGTTAAGTTTTTGGTCTAGTTCCACAATTTCGTTCGGGTGGTTAATTCTTGACCAAGAAAGGTCTGTAATGTGAATTAATCCATCTACACCACCAAGATCAATAAACACACCGTAAGATGTAATGTTTTTAACAACACCTTCCAATACTTGACCTTTTTCTAACTGACCGATGATTTCTTTTTTCTGTTCTTCGATGTCAGCTTCGATAAGTGCTTTGTGAGATACTACTATGTTCTTAAATTCGTGGTTGATCTTAACAACTTTGAATTCCATAGTTTTATTTACATATTGATCGTAATCTCTAATTGGCTTCACGTCGATTTGAGAACCTGGCAAGAATGCTTCGATTCCGAATACGTCAACGATCATACCACCTTTAGTTCTACATTTAACGAAACCGTTAACGATTTCTCCACTTTCGTGAGCAGCGTTAACACGATCCCAAGCCTTGATTACACGAGCTTTACGGTGAGACAATACCAATTGTCCAGTAGCATCTTCACGAACATCGATCAATACTTCTACTTTGTCACCAACTTTAAGGTTAGGGTTGTAACGAAACTCGTTTAAAGAGATTACACCTTCAGACTTAGCGTTGATGTCGATAATAGCGTCACGATCTGTAATGTGAACTACTACACCTTCTACAACCTCGTCATCTAAAGTGTCAACGAAATTTTCAGAAACTAATTTTTCAAATTCTTGTAATTGTTGATCGTCAACTTGGTCAATTCCTTCTTCGTAATTGTGCCAGTTGAAATCTTTTAAGAATTTTTCTGGGTTTGCTTGAGCTTCAGATACTGGAGCCTTAACAGTTTTAGCTTCAGTTGCTTCAACTTCTGCTTGTTTTGCTTTTTCAGCCATGTGCTGATAATAATTTGTATTCTGTATATTTGAAAAGTGTCATGCGGAAACACACAGAAGAATTATTGTTTATTTTTTATCAAAGTCCTTTTTTACTTTTCCAATCCGCTAAAAAGGAGTGCAAAAATACAACTATAAAACAAAATAAACAAACAATCCACACAAAGTATAAACGGCTGATTTTAAAGAAATAAAAGTAGGTGGCTTTACTGACTGTTTTTTACCGAAATAGCCTTTTGTGCCAGTTCAAAAATTTTATCGAACTGCTCCTGCAGACTTAAGTGAGAATTATCGATCAAGATAGCGTCTTCAGCCTGCACAAGAGGAGAATCTTTTCTAGTAGAGTCCAAATGGTCGCGTGTCTGCACATTTTCCAACACCGATTCATAATCTACTGCGTCCCCTCGTTGCACCAATTCGTCATAGCGACGTTTGGCCCTTGTTTCGGGAGAAGCTGTCATGAAAATTTTCAATTCGGCATTTGGGAATACCACAGTACCAATATCTCTTCCATCCATTACTACGCCTTTGTCCTCTCCTATTTTTCGCTGTAAGGCCACTTGCTTTTCGCGAACTTCTGGCACCGCAGCAATTTGGCTTACCAAATTGGAAACCTCCAACGTCCTGATATCTTTTTCAACGTTTTCCCCGTTTAGGTACACTTCGGCATACCCTAAATCTGGATTGAATTGAAATGAAATAGCAATAGCATCCAATTGATTTAACAGTCCTTCCTTATTGAAATGTGTTCCATCAATAAAATCATTCCTCATAGCATACAGCGTCACCGCTCTATACATGGCACCAGAATCCACATAAACGTAACCTAAAGCTTTTGCCAAGGATTTTGCTACCGTACTTTTACCTGTTGAAGAAAAGCCGTCTATGGCTATGGTAATATTCTGCATTATCTCAAATCTATTTGCAATCCTAAAAAGTTAGTGTTTGAAGCACTGGTATATCGGGCATGGGTATAACTGAACCTTAATTTATTAAGTTTCAAGCCAACTCCAAAAGATAATCCCGAAAAATTACGCTGATCTTCAATTCGCAATTCCTCCGATCTTCTAAAGTTATAGCCCAATCTTAAGTTAAATCCACGATCTGGAAACAATTCTGCCGCCACAATAGTATGACGCAATACTTGATTGAAGAAGCCAACTTTTTCCTGGGTTTGATTCCCTTCCAAATCGGTTGTGGCCCTTGCAGGATTGGAAACCCCAATGGGCCATTCCTGCAAATTCTCGAAAGTTAAATGCCAACGCAATGGTACATTTTCCAATTGTTGCGACAATCCTAAATTCACTTCTAAAGGAAGGTTTTCATTTTGTCCTGCATAGGTTTTCAACTGAGCTCCAGCATTCCTTACCGTTAAAGCCGCATGAAACCCTAAATCCTCATCAATATAAATCACCCCTAAATCTACCGCAGCCCCAATAGAATTGTACTGCTCCAGCTTGGAAGTTATAAACTTTACGTTCGCTCCAAAATAAAAATCGGAGTACCCTATTTGTCTGGCATACCCAAAAGATATCGCTGCTTCATTTCCTGAGAAGGAACCTGTAGACACTCCATTCTCATCGTAGCCATCAAAATCACCATAATTAATATAGGTAACACCCATATGAAAGGTTTGTACCCTACGGTCCCAAGTATAGGCGTAGGCACCCGTACCATAACTGATACCACCCAAATAACTGGTGTAGTTTAAGGCCAACTGATTGTCCATTTCATCGTTGATGGTTGCGGGGTTGTAGATAGCCCCTGTTACATCGTAATCGTAGTTGGTAATCACCTTTCCTCCCAATGCTGCTTGCCTCGGGGAGGACACAAGATTTAGAAATTGATAGGTAGATTCACCGCCTAATTGCGAGTAAATGGTTGATACAGTGAAAAGACAAAAAAAAGTGGTAAACCTCTTTAGCATAGGTGTGCAAAGTAAACAAATCTTACTTAAAACGAGTACATGTTTGATTTATTTTTCTTGCATAAAAAAACCTCAATTTTCATTGAGGTTTTTGTTGTTTCTGATCTATCAAAACTTATAAAGTCTTTGCATTATCTACTTTTTGATTGGTGAGTGCTATTTTCAACACTTCACTCATATCAGTAACATAATGGAACTTAAGTCCTTTTAAGTATTCCGCTTTTATTTCTTCAATATCACGTCTGTTTTCTTCACAAAGTAAAATCTCCTTAATTCTAGCACGTTTAGCAGCCAAGATTTTTTCTTTGATTCCTCCAACAGGCAACACTTTTCCTCTTAAAGTAATCTCCCCTGTCATGGCCAAGCTATTCTTTACCTTTCGCTGCGTGAACAAAGACACCAATGAGGTCAACATAGTTACCCCTGCACTAGGCCCATCTTTAGGCGTTGCTCCTTCCGGCACGTGGATATGCACATTGTATTTATCAAAAACATCTGGATCGATATCAAATTCCTCGGCATGGGATTTAATGTACTCCATTGCAATGGTAGCCGACTCCTTCATGACTTTACCTAAATTACCAGTAATGTTTAAAGCTCCCTTTCCTTTGGATAAAATAGACTCAATAAAAAGGATGTCCCCTCCTACACTTGTCCAAGCCAAGCCTGTTACCACACCAGCAACATTGTTGTTTTCATATTTATCACGTTCCAATCTTGGAGCTCCCAACACCTTAATGATATCTTCATTGGTCACCTTAATATTATAGGTTTCCTCCATGGCAATATTTTTGGCTGCATGCCTTACCATTTTGGCAATCTGCTTTTCCAATCCTCTTACCCCAGATTCACGTGTATACCCCTCAACGATTTTCTCCAATTGCGGTTTGGCAATTTTCAAATCCTTTACAGAAAGTCCATGCTCTTCCAATTGCTTGGGCAACAAGTGACGCTTTGCAATTTCCACTTTCTCTTCAATGGTATATCCGCTTACGTTAATGATTTCCATTCTATCCCTCAACGCAGGCTGAATGGTATTAAGACTATTGGACGTAGCAATAAACATAACTTTGGAAAGGTCATAACCCATTTCCAAAAAGTTATCATAGAACTCACTGTTTTGCTCTGGATCCAATACTTCCAACATAGCCGAAGATGGATCTCCTTGGTGACTATTAGATAATTTATCAATCTCGTCCAAAACAAACACCGGGTTAGAAGTCCCCGCCTTTTTCAGACTTTGCAGAATTCTTCCTGGCATAGCCCCGATATAGGTTTTACGATGCCCTCTAATTTCGGCTTCATCACGTAAACCACCCAATGACATTCTTACATATTCTCTACCCAATGCCTCTGCAATAGATTTCCCCAAAGACGTTTTACCAACTCCCGGAGGTCCATACAAACACAAAATAGGAGATTTCATATCGTTACGTAGTTTTAAAACCGCCAAATACTCAATGATTCTATCCTTAACATCGTCCAAACCATAATGGTCTCGGTCCAATATTTTTCTTGCGCGTTTTAAATCGAAAATATCCGTACTGTATTCATTCCAAGGCAAATCCAAGAACAAGTCCAAATAATTACGTTGGATGGAATATTCAGCAACCTGAGGGTTCATTCTTTGCAATTTGGAAACTTCCTTGTTGAAATGCTCCTCTACATCTTCACTCCAAACCTTATCCTTAGCACGCAACTTCATTTCCTCGATTTCCTCTTCATATGAAGTACCTCCAAGCTCTTCTTGAATGGTTTTCATTTGCTGATGAAGGAAATACTCACGTTGCTGTTGGTTCATGTCACTTTGAACCTTGGACTGGATATCGTTTTTAAGCTCCAATTTCTGGAACTCCAAATTCATATATTTCAAGGTTGCCAAAGCACGTTCCTTCAAATCGTTTATTTCCAAAAGCCTTTGCTTTTCTTCCACCGAAAGGTTCATATTGGAAGACACAAAATTCACTAAGAACGAATTACTTTCAATATTCTTGATAGCAAAACTTGCTTCGGTTGGAATATTTGGGCTCTCCTTGATTATTTGAAGCGCCAAGTCTTTAATAGACTCTATAATTGCGGAAAACTCATCATTATTAGGTGCCGGTTTCGCCTCCATTAAATCCTTTATGGTGGCTGTCATGTAAGGATCCTCACTCACCACTTGATCAATTTCAAAGCGCTTTTTCCCTTGAATGATAATAGTTGTGTTGCCATCAGGCATCTTTAAAACCTTAAGAATTTTAGCCACCGTACCGGTTTTGAATATATCTTTTCCGGTAGGGTCTTCTACATTCTCGTCCTTTTGGGACACAACGCCAATTCCCTCCCCGCCACTGTTAGCATCGTTGATCAACTTAATGGATTTATCACGACCAGCAGTAATAGGGATTACTACACCAGGAAACAACACCGTATTGCGCAAAGGCAATATAGGAAGCGATTCCGGTAAGACTTCATTATTGATTTCTGCCTCATCTTCAGGGGTCATTAAAGGAATCAATTCTGAATTTTCATCAAATTCCTGAAATGACAAACTGTCAAGACTTAAAAAATTAGATTTTGCCATAGATATATTTTCGTCATTCTGTCACCTCTTTAGTAACAGAATTTGCATTTTACTTACGTTAAACAAAACTTAATGCGTACTGCAAACCAATGTTTTACAGTGTTTTTTACATTATTTACCCTTATATTTATTCAATAGTTATGCCATTGCCAAAAAAAATCCACAGATTTTTTCAGCAAACTGTAACAAATTCCTTTCAACAACATCTTTATACTAAACAATTGTTTTTTTGACCTTGACCAATCAAAATATAGAGCACCTATTGCAACTCTGTAATAAAGGCAACCAAAAAGCTCAAATGGAAGTCTATAATAGGTATTACAGGGCTATGTACAATACCGCCTATAGGATTGTTCAAGACAAATATGAAGCTGAAGATATTATGCAAGAGTCCTTTTTAATGGCTTTTACAAAATTGGACAGCTTGAAGGTTTACAGCACTTTTGGAGCCTGGTTAAAACGAATAACAATTAACAACAGTATCCAGAGGTACAACAAGAACAGTAAACACAACGATGTTCATTTGGACGATGTCCTTTATAAAGTCGAAGACCAAAATGGCATCCCCGAAGATCATGAGTTTACCAATCTAAAGGCCAAACAGGTAATGGACACGATGAAAACCTTGAAGGAAAACTACAAAATATGCTTAACCCTTCATTTAGTTGAAGGCTACGACTATGACGAGATTTCCGAAATCATGAATATTTCATATGCCAATTGCCGCACCATGATATCAAGAGCCAAAGATAGCCTCAGACAAAAACTTCAGCTAATTGCTGAACATTAAACGAAACGATGAAACGAGATAATCTAGACAAACTGTTTGACTCCATTAAGGAAGATTTGGATTACGAGATGCCAAACCTTGGCCATCAAGGGCGTTTCTTGGAAAAACTGCAAATGCAGAACCAAAACCAATCTGCTCCCCTTGCCCAAACAAGGATGAAGCGAAGTTATTGGCGAAGTGCATTGGCCATTGCAGCCTCCATTATTGTTGGACTTGGACTTTTTACAGTGTTCATGCAAAATCCACAGCCTAAGGATTTGGCCAGCGTGTCGCCAGAACTGTCAGAAACACAAATGTTCTTTACCGCGGCCATTGAACAGGAATTGGCAACACTTAAAAGCGAACGATCTCCCGAGACGGAAAAACTTATTGACGACGCCCTCAAGCAGATGGAAATTCTAGAAAAAAAATATGAAGCCCTCAAAATAGATTTAACAAAAAGTGGCGATGATAAACGCGTAATCTATGCCATGATTTCCAACTTCCAAAGCAGAATAGATTTACTCAACGACGTTTTGGAGAATATAGAACAAGTAAAACAGTTAAAGCAAGAATACAATGAAAACAAACTTACCATATAAACTCGCCATTGCCTTTCTATTGATCTCGGCAGTGAGCATGGCTAGCAATTCCATGAACTGGAAGGGCAAGCACACCAAGGAAAAAACCATAAAAAAGGAATTTTCAGTGAGTCCAAATGCCTTGTTGAAAATCAACAACAGCTACGGTAACATCAATGTGGTTACCTACAATGGCAGCACCACTACCATTGAAGTAAATATTAAAACCAATGGTAACGACCTTGAAAAAGTAGAAGCCAAACTTCAAGATATTACGGTTGAGTTCAGTGCCAATTCCAATCTTGTGGAAGCCAAAACCATTTTTAACAAGAATAAATCCAAATCATGGTGGAACTGGGGGAACAATAACAATGTCAATATGGAAATTAATTATCTGGTAAAATTGCCAATTTCCAACAGTGTAGACCTCAATAACGATTATGGGTTTATAAATCTGGACAAACTTGAAGGAAGAGCTATGCTTAAATGTGATTACGGAAAAATAACCACTAAGGAATTGATGGCCGACGGCAACGAAATACGTTTTGATTACACCAAAAACAGTTATTTTGAATACATCAAAAGTGGTAAAATAAATGCAGATTATAGTGCCTTTACGGTAGCCAAAGCAAAGGATCTTGATATTGTTGCTGATTATACCAAATCGGTGGTTGAAATTGCGGAAAATATAACATACAACTGCGACTACGGCTCTATGACTATTGAAAACATCAACAATGTAGAGGGCAATGGAGATTATCTAACGACCAGAATTGGCAAAGTCTACAAAAACGTATCCATAACTGCCGATTACGGCTCCCTAAAAATTGACGAGATGGCCTCTAATGCAGGTAATATCAATATCAAAACGGATTACGTAGGTATTACCATTGGCTACCAAGCAGGCTACAGCTTCAACTTTGAAATTGATTTGGAATATGCTTCATTAAGAGACGCCAATGAATTCCATTTCACCAAGGAAAAAGAAGAGTCTTCCAGAAACTACTACTTAGGGTATCACGGGAATGCTTCCTCCTCTAACAATATCAAAATTTCATCCGACTACGGAAGTGTAACATTCAAGAAAATATAACACCATGAAAAGATTAGTAATATGCCTGTTTGCAGTTCTTGCCATAGGCACCACTCAGGCACAAAAGAAAGTTAAGGGCAATGGCAATGTAACCACCATTACCAGAACAACCTCAGATTACAATACCATTAGCTGTGCAGGATCGTTTGACTATGTTCTTGTAAAAGGAACCGAAGGACAAATAACCTTGGAAGGCGAGGCCAATTTATTGGAATACATCATCACGGAAGTAAAAAACGAACGATTGATCATCAAAGTTGAAAACTCTGTTAACCTTAGAAGTGGTAAACCAATAAAAATCACCATTCCGTTTACGGATATTGAAAAAGTATCCTTTGCCGGGTCTGGCGAGCTTTGGAGCGAAGACACCATTGTATCCAACAATTTTGATGTAGAAATGGCCGGCTCTGGAGATTTAAAACTTTCTGTTGAAGCTAATACCGTTGAAGCCAGTTTGGCTGGGTCCGGGGATTTGGACCTTTCAGGAAGTACTACTTCATTTGAAGCGAGTGTAGCGGGTTCTGGAGATTTAGATGCCTACAAACTTATCTCCAATAACACCGATGTTTCCGTAGCTGGATCCGGTGGCGCAAAAGTATATTCAAAAGACGTATTAAAAGCTCGTGTAGCAGGTTCTGGATCTGTAAGCTATAAAGGCAACCCTACAAAAGAAGACACCAAAGTTTCAGGTTCAGGAAGAATACGAAACAACTAATTCACACTATCATAACAAGCAAAAAACCACTCAGATGAGTGGTTTTTGTTTTGCATATTTCTTTAACAGCTCCATGGTGTTTTTTCTCCTGATTTTCCCGGATATGGTTTCCTCAAAATGATCGACCACATATACTGCTTTTGGTTTTTCATATTTGTCGAGTACTTTAAAGGTAGATGGTGTAATGGTACTATCGTCCTTCTCCACTACTAAAATCACCTTCTCTCCCAACACTTCATCTTCTTCCGAAGAAATAAAAAATCGCTGGTCTATATTGGAATCCAATTTGGCCTCAATCTGTTCTGGAAACAATTTCACACCTCCAGAATTGATGACATTGTCAATTCTTCCCAAAACGTCAAACTCCCTGTCCGAATGTAGTTTAACAATATCATTGGTCACCAATTTTTCAACCATCAAATCAGGGGCATCAATCACCAAACAACCTCTTCCATCTTGAGAAATCTCAATACCGTCCAAAACCTGAAAATGACCTTCATCCTTCAAATGATTCAATGGCTTTACGGCAATATGGCTTAAGGTTTCTGTCATACCGTATGTAGCATACACTTTTCCGGGTAAATCTTGAATCAAAGGCATTAAAGTGGCAGGAAATGCAGCACCCCCAACTATCAAGGTTTTGATATTTTTTAAGCGCTCAAAATTTTCTTTTACCTGCATAGGTATCATGGCACAAAAATCATAAACTACATGATCGTCATAGGCCGGAAGTCTTGAAGGCGCAACGATATCAAGCTCCAGTCCTAAAATCATAGCCCTTACCAGCATCATTTTACCAGCAATAAAGCTTGTTGGCAAACAATGTAACGCTCTATCGCCGGGAGACAACTTAAAGTAATTACCCGTAGCCAAGGCAGAATGCACCATAGCCTGCTTACTAACAAAAACTACTTTAGGAGCTCCAGTTGACCCCGAGGTTTTCACCTCGACAGTATCTTTTTCATCCAGCCAATCAAGCAGAAAATTACCAATAACTTGCTCGTAAGTTTCACCTTCCTTTATCAAACTATAGCTCACCTCTTTAAGTTCTTCTTTATCATAACCAGAACCGTTGAGCTTAAACTTTAAATGTATCTTATCGTAAGTTGGAATCATTTTGGTATGGTATTAGATAAGCTAAAATTATGCTATTTTTAACTGATTTTAAGTTAAAATTTAAAATTAAAAAAAATATATTTGAAAATTAAGAACGAATCTATGAACAAGACCATTTTAATCCTACTGTTAAGCCCCTTTTTCATATTTGCTCAAGATTTTTCTGACGAAGACTTCATTTACCTTAAGCGTCACGAGCATATTAAGATCAACTTGAACGAGCACCAATTTGATATTTCCAACAACATTTCGGAACAAGCAGAATACCTTACTTCCAACAAGCTGTATTTTGCCAACGAATCCATGAGCTTTGACAGTTTTAGAACGATTGAAGATATTGAAGCTTATACATACATCCCCAGTACAGACAAAAAAATAAAGGTCGATTATATTGAAACCAAGAGAGATTTTGACAATGGTGTTTTTTATAGCGACCAAGAATCTAAAAGCTTTATTTTTCCTGCGGTGACCAAAGGAGCTATCACAAATTTAAGCTATAAGGAAATTATTAAAGATCCTCATTTTTTGGGGTTGTTTAGATTTGGAACCTACGTCCCTACCAAAAGTGCACAACTGTCCATTGAATTCCCTAAAAACGTAACCATTGGCCATATTGAATTCAATACAAAAAATATCGATGTAGACTTTCAGAAGAAAGACTCTTCAAATGGATATACCTACACTTGGACGGTGAACAATATTGAAGGATTTCAAGGTGAAGACGATAGCGAATCCATGCTGTATTACGTGCCTCATATTATTGTTTATATCAAAAATTATACAGAGGAAGGAAAAACATACGATGTCTTAAATGATGTGTCTGACCTTTACAATTGGTACAATTCTTTGGTAGAACAAATAGATGACAAAGACCTGAAAAAAGTATATGACATTGCGGACAATATCACGAAGGGACTCAGTACCAAAAGTGAAAAAGCCGAAGCCATTTTCAATTGGGTTCAGGACAACATCACTTATGTTGCCTTCGAAGATGGTCTGGGAGGGTTTATCCCAAGAGGAGCCGCCAGTGTTTGCGACAAGCGTTATGGCGACTGTAAAGACATGGCCAATTTGCTTTATGAAATGCTCAACCATGTGGGTATTGAATCCTACCGCACTTGGATTGGCACAAGAGACCGCCAGTATTCTTACCACGACGTCCCTACCCCTATGGTAGACAACCACATGATCAATACAGCAATTGTTGAGAACGATACTATTTTCTTGGATGCTACAGACAGTTATGTCCCTTATGGAATGCCGAGTGGTTTTACACAAACCAAGGAAGCCCTTTTAGGGATTGACGAGGACACCTACAAAATTATAAAAGTGCCTGTTCAGAACGCGAGCAAAAGCATTTCAAAGGTAACCAGTGAATTTACCTTGGACAACACTTCGGTAAAAGTGACCGAAAAAAGAGAAATGACAGGTTATGAAAAAGTAGATTTCATCTCCGATTATACCTTCAAAAAGAATGACCAAACCGATGAGCAATTTTTAAACACCAGCTTGGCGTTGGGCAACAATAAAACCAAGTACACCAATATTACCAAGGCTAATTTCAACAACAAACAAACCCCATTGGTACTTGAATATGATTTGAATATTGAAAACTACGCCAAAAATATTGGCAACAAAACCTATATCAATTTAAACATCGATAGAAGCCTTTCCAAAAGCGGTTTGGATCTGGAAGGCAGAAAATACAGCAAAAAAATCGACTACCACTTTGAAAAGCAATTTACAAGCCACTTAACCATTCCCGAGGGATACAAAGTAAGCTATATCCCAGAGGAGTTGAGTTTTGAAAACCCTCACTACGGCTACAAAATAACCTATTCAGTAGAAGGTAAAGTTCTAACGCAACACAAAACTATCTTTGTGAAAACCCTTAGCATCCAAAATGAGGAATTTGAAAGCTGGAACAGCTTTATAAAAAGCTTAATCAAAGCCTACAAGAAAAGTATAATACTAGAAAAAATATAATGATCAAAAGAGCTCTTATTGTACTGCTTCTTGCTACAAGCAGTAGTTTTGCACAGCATTTCAGAACCTATGATTGGGAAAAGAAACCCAAACTGCACAAACTTACCAAGGAAGAAACTCAGGAATCTTCCATAGGAATTCTAAAAAAGCACATTGTTGAATATTCAGCAAATATCATGTCGCCCGAACCTAAGCGCTATGAAACCGAGCACACCATTACCCGCGTCAACGATGATAAAGGGATTGCCAGACACAATACCGTGTACATCCCGATGTATGAGGTTAAAAAAGTGGTAGACATCAAGGCCAGAACCATCAGTCCAAAAGGAAAGGTGACCGTGCTCAACCAAGACAACATTAAAGAAGTCAAGAATGTTGATGAGTATGGTGACTTTAAAATTTTTGCCATTGAAGGTGTGGAAAAAGGGTCTGAAATCGAGGTTTTATATACCGTTGAAAAGGAATTTGACATGTACGGTTCTGAAACCATTCAAAGCAACTACAAAATCAAGGAAGCTGAATTTACCTTCATCAGTGGTAGTCTCAACTCAAACATTAAAGCCTATCGCACGGATGCCAAATTTGAGGACATTACCATAGACGGGAACAATGCCAAGTCTCTTGTTTTAAAGGATGTTCCTGCCATGATTGATGAAGAATATGCTTCTCCAGACGCCAATAGAATAGCAGTTGTTTACCAGTGCTTCCCTAATGGGCAGGATATTTCACAAGAAATGTTTTGGACCAATGTTTCTTATAATGTTGGCTCCAAATTCTTCCCTTCCGAAGTATCTCCAAAAGTAAACAATGACCTTCCCACAATCACTGAAGGGAAAACAGAGATGTCGACGTTTGAAAAGGCGTCGCGTGTGGACAATTTTATAAAGAGCAACTTCAACATTGTAAAAAACAACAACGAAGAGCTTTCCAATCTAGACTACATTTTGGAAAATCGTTCCGCTAGTAGCTTTGGAATTTTAAAAGCCTACGCCCATTATCTAAAAGCTTTGGAGGTTGAATACGAAGTGGTGATTACCGCCAGTAGATTTGAATATAAATTCGACCCTACATTTTTCATCCCTAGTATGCTTAGAGAATTTCTAATCTATTTACCTACGGAGAAAAAATATATCGCTCCAGACCGAGTGGAATACAGAGTTGGGGAAGCGCCAGCAAATATGCTTGGCAACTATGGTTTGTACATCAAACGTGATTTAGGTCATTACTTCCAAAAGATTGAACAAAACGATCCTAACTATAGCCAAGTAAAACGTACAACCGATATTACTTTTAGCGAAGGTATTGAAAGTGCTATTATTGAAATGCATCAAGAATATACGGGGCATTGGTCCGCCACCAACAGAGCCATTTTAAGTCTTTCTACGGAGCAAGGTATCAAGGAATTTAAAGAGTATTTAACGAGTTCTGGTGTTGAGGACAAGGAGGAAATTAGCTTTTCTACTGAAAACAATGATCTCAATCAAATCAAGTACAACGTTCCTTTTATAGTAAACTCTAAAGTCTCTTCGGAATCTTTGATTGAAGATGCTGGTGACAGCTACATTTTCCAGGTCGGGCTTATTATCGGGACCCAAAGTGAACTGTACCAAGAAACTGAACGCGTGAATCCTATTGAAATGAGCTATCCAAACCAATACGATTACACCATTACGGTTCATATCCCAGAAGGCTATGCTGCCGAAGGATTAAGCAGCTTAAACCTTAACAAAAGCTACAAAAACGATAAAGGTGAAAAATTAGCCAAGTTTGAATCCAGCTATAAATTGGAAGGCAACAAAATCATTATCACTATTCAAGAGTTCTATAAAACTTTGGAATACGACTTAGATCGCTACGAAGAGTTTAGAGAGGTGATCAATGCCGCTTCAGATTTTAACAAAGCAGCAATATTATTGAAACCAGTGGAATAATTCCTTTCAGAATACACAAACAAAAAGCGACCAATTTGGTCGCTTTTTTTATTCTATGATTTTATAGTCCTCTGCGGGTGGTTCTTCAACCCTTCCAAACAATTTGCCTTTCCAATCGGTCCAATTATACTTTTTGGCAAACACAAACAATAAGATTGGGAACAGTACAAATACTGGCACAAACACATCCATAAAACCCGCCTCTGTTGGACTGGACATATCTTTTAAAATGGAATGGGTTTGGAAAGCGGTCCAATCAGCTGTTACCAATAAGGCCGTAAACAAATTATTGGCGGCATGAAAGCCCAAAGCCAGCTCCACACCTTCATCCATTAATGTCAAGATTCCCAAAAACAAGCCTGTCCCGATATAATAAACCATAATGATATAGCCCAATTGCGTGACTTCTGGATTAGCAATATGCAAGCCTCCAAACACTACAGATGTCAAAAGCAATGGCATCCATTTGTTTTTGGTAATCACACCTATCCCCTGCATTAAATACCCCCGGAACAAATACTCCTCAAAACTGGTTTGTAGTGGCACCATGACAATAGCTACAGCACAAAGAATCAAAAACGGCACTAGACTGAAGTTCAGCACATAACCTTCTGGATTCATAAAATAATCCAACAAGGACAGCCCTGTAGACACCACTCCCCAAAAGATAAAGGCAAACCAAAAGCGCTTCCAATCAATTTTTGGTCTACTCGTAGTTAAAGATCGAATACTTTGATGATGAATGGTCTTAGCCACAAACAAAACCCCTGCTAAACCAAAAGCAAAAGACAGCAACATTAAAAACAAATTCAAATTTGGTTCTAATATCGTCAACATGGTCTGTTCATTCATATTAAACATGTCCTCCCCTTGATTGTAGGCTTTCAAAAAAACGGCTCCTGTAAAGGGGATTTGCCCAATAATGACCGCTATAATTATGAGTAAAACCCCAATGGCATAACGCCACCAATCATGTAAAACTTTATATGCTTGTGCTATATACATATGTTATAAATTAAAATTCCAATGTAAAGTATTATTGTAATGCAATGCCCCTTTTTTAACTTCTAAAGGGCTTTCAATATTGTTGGTAAACAAACTTCCCGTTCCCAGACCTTGTGGTAGATCTTGATTGAGTGTGTAGGTCCATTGCGCAATCGCATTTAACCCAACATTGCTTTCCAAGGCACTAGTTACCCACCAGCCCATTTGCCGCTCTTCGGCCATTTTAATCCATTCTTCACTTCCATGATAGCCTCCTATAAAACTTGGCTTTAAAATGATGAATTGAGGTTTAATCTCATCTAAAAGCTTTGCTCTTTCCTTTGAATCGTAAACTCCTATTAACTCTTCATCCAAAGCAATAGGCAAAGGCGTCTTTTCACACAAGGCTGCCATCTCTTCAAATTGCCCTGGTTTGATAGGTTGCTCTATGGAATGTAAATCCAAATCGGAAAGGCGTTTGAGCTTTTCTAAAGCTTCTTCAGGAGTAAAGGCTCCGTTGGCATCTACCCTAAGTTCTATATCCTTTGAACTGAATTCCTTTCTGATAGACTGCAACAAGCTGATTTCAGTATCGAAATCTATCGCGCCAATTTTCATCTTGATGCAACCAAAACCCGCTTCAATTTTAGCAACTATCTGTTGCTTCATAAAAGCTTCATTTCCCATCCAAATTAAACCGTTAATTGAAATAGCATCTGTCCCCTTTGTAAAATTAGTTTCAAACAGCAAAAAGGGAGATGTGCTTGCCAAAGACCTAAAAGCCATTTCCAACCCAAACTGAATACTAGGAAACTCTCCATTCTTTTCAAGCAAGACCTCCAAACCTAATTCAATATTATTGCAAGTCCATTGCAACTGCTGTTGGTAATCTGGACAGTCATCGGCACTCAATCCTCGTAAGATTCCGCACTCCCCTATTCCTCGTTTCCCCTCGGATTCCAAAACAATAAACCAAGTCTCTTTAGTTCGTAATATCCCTCTCGAGGTCCCGCTAGGTTGCTTAAAATTTAAAATGTATTGATGATACGTTGCTTTCATATACCCACAAAAATACACCTTAATTAAAACTTATGATGCATGCTTAGCTGAAATTGAGCCTTACCTCTGTTGGCCGTTTTTTGGTTCATCCAGCCCAATTGAAAACGAATGGACTCATTCAACGCATAACCAATTCCTAAATAAGTTCGGTTTCTGTCAAATAGTTCTACTTCTCTCCCGTCTCCAATATCGGTTTGGCCATTTATAAAGAGTTCGTTATAAAGCGCGGCATAAAACACCTTAGGACTTATTGTTTTTGCTGTGAAAGGAATATTAAGAAACAAATTGTAGCGATAGCGTGTTCTAAAATCCTGATCCTCCACAAAGTGCTGCTCATACCTAAATCGGTGGGTTAAATAGAAACGTCCACCCACTTTTTGCGGCAACAACGCTTCTTGATATATTCTACTTTCTGCACTAGTATCATTAGAGTCTCCTAATGCTCCCGAAGTAACATGAGCATAACCCAAAGTAAACAATACATCTGCTGCCTTTGGTTGATAGGTGACGCCTGAACGCAACAACAACTGCTCCAAATCTCCTATGATATTCCAATTGCGATATTGTACATCCCCTTGAACCCCAAATTGACTATTTTGAAATTGATGTTTGTAAAAATACATGTACCAACTCCCTGTTTGATTCGGATTTTGACTAAACAAAAACTAACTTGTAGTAATAAAGCACAACAAGGCTAAGGCACGCAAGGAAAAGGTCATAACAATAAAACTTTTAAGGAATATAAAATGAAAAAGACAATTAAAAATCTGTAATTTTAGAATTCAAATATCGCATTAAATGCCAGATTTTCCAAACATCATTCACTTTGCCATTCCTGTATTTATATTGGCCATGGCTCTAGAGCTGTACGTTACAACCAAGCAAAACCTAAAGAGCTACCAAGCCAAAGATGCCCTGTCTTCCATTGCCATGGGGATTGGGAATGTGCTTCTAGGTTTTTTGAGTAAGGGGATTGTGTTAATGGCATTGTTCTACATTTACAACCATTTTAGGATTATGACCATCCCAATAACATGGTGGAGTTTTGTACTGCTATTTTTTGCGGATGACTTTTCATATTATTGGTTCCACAGAATTAGCCATGAATGTCGATTATTTTGGGCTTCGCATGTGGTTCACCATTCCTCTGAACATTACAACCTAAGCACAGCACTTAGACAAACTTGGTCTGGTGGATTTTATTCCTTTGTGTTTTGGTTGTGGTTGCCCCTTTTAGGGTTTCATCCTGCCATGATTTTACTGCAAATGTCCATAAGCCTACTCTACCAATTTTGGATTCATACGGAAGCGATCAACAAAATGCCCAATTGGTTTGAAGCCATTATGAACACGCCTTCCCATCACCGAGTACACCACGGCAGTAACCCTTTGTATTTAGACCGAAATCATGCCGGAATACTGATAATTTGGGATAAATTGTTTGGAACGTTTCAACCAGAATTGGAAGATGAAAAAGTGACTTATGGATTGGTAAAGAACATCCATACCTATAACCCTTTTAAAATAGCATTTTTGGAATGGTTTCAGATGTTTAAAGACTTCTTTCAAACAAAAATTTCTTTGAGAAGTAGAATCCTTTACCTGTTAAAGCCTCCAGGGTGGAGACATGACGGTAGTGGAAAATTAAGTGATGATTTAAGAACGGAATGGCTAAATTCCAAGACCTTAGTTCAAGATCCTGAAAAATAGCCATTCTAAATATATCAATCTACTTTTACTAAAGAGACCTCACCTATTTTAAGACCATTATCTAAAATAGGATCCCCTTTATAGGTAATTACAGGCTCTCCGTATGCAACTACTTTTAAACGTCCCGATACATTGCATTGAAATGTTCCGTCTCCGTATGCTGTAATTTTAGTAGAATTATTGTTAACGTCTATGGTATTAACCGTAGCTTCCCCGTAAGCCGTAAACTTCTGATTCTCGATACTTCCTTTATCAATCCTTAAAAAGCTTTCTCCGTAAATGGTCACTTTCAGATCTTTTAAAATAACCTCATTCATGTATACTTGCGATTCTCCATAAATATTCATGGTTAATTTCGACATTTGCACAAGGTCTTCAAATAGAAAACGCTCTTCGCCTCTTAAAGAGAATTTATCGGCATCTTTATAAGTAACAATAGCCTTTACAACGGTGCCTTCATACAATGGCACCGAACCATATCCTGTTACTGTATTTTTATCATGTGTAGTCACAAATTGCGCACCATCCAAATACAACTGAAGTGTTTTATTTTTGACTTCTACATTAAGCTTTTCAATAGGTTCGCCCAACATCTCAACAACCACACTTTCTTTTTCTCCGCTTCTAAAAATAACCTCTATATGTGGACTCACAATAACTTTATCAAATGAAGATACTTCAAACGTATTAGCCTGTCCAAAACCTAATTGAACAACATTTAAAACAATAATGCATAAAAACGTAAATGGCAATTTGATCCTTTTCATAACCTTAAAATTTAATCTTTCTAGTATACAGATTAAGGTTTAGCCATACTGTTACAGTTTAGCAGTAAAAAAATAAGTATTTATAATTTTATATTTAAAGCTCAATGCTCTCTCCTATTTCAAGAAGCATTAAATCTTTATTGGCATCGAAAAACTTACGCTTGGCCTCTTCATGGTCAATTTCAATATAGCCAAAGGTATCGTAATGGTAGCCCAATACCTTATCGCATTCAACAAAATCACTGGCCAAAATAGCATCGTCAACATCCATGGTGAAATTATCCCCAATTGGTAGCACCGCCAAATCCAATTTGGTTCGCATCGGGATTAATTTCATGTCCATGGTCAATGCCGTATCTCCTGCGATGTAAATATTTTTATGTTCTCCTTCAATCACAAAGCCTCCTGGTTGGCCTCCATAACTGCCATCAGGAAATGAGGACGTATGGATGGCGTTAACATACTTCACAACACCAAATTCAAAATCCCATTTACCACCATGGTTCATCGGGTGCACCTCAATGCCTTTCGCCTCGTAATGATTGGTCACTTCAAAATTTGATACAATAATGGCATTGTTCTGCTTAGCAATGACCTCGGAATCCAAAATGTGGTCTTGGTGTGCATGAGTCAACAAAATATAATCGGCTTTAATGGTCTCAATGTCTATCTGGTCAGCCTTAGGGTTACCAGTTATAAAAGGGTCTACTAAAATATGAACATCGTTAACTTCTATCTTAAGGCAGGCATGCCCGTAAAATGTAATTTTCATGGAATAATTGGTTATGGAATTAGTGAAACAAAAAAACTCAGATAAATTTAAGAATTTATCTGAGTTTCAAAGCCCCAAATTTTATTGCCAACATATAGCATAAATTGTTGACCTACAAAATTATTACTGTAAAGATACAACTAAAACACTGATTTACAATCTTTTAAAGTTAAATTTTCTATAAAATATGCCCTATTCCAAGCAATAAAGAAAATAGAAAGGTTGTTAATGCAAGGGGTTTCAGCTGCTTGTCTAAATCTTCTGATGTTTTTGCCTTTTTGACGCTAATCAAGTGCTTAACCAAAGGAATAAAAGCCAAGACAAAAATTAGGTTGTAAGGCGAATTATAATACAAAATTCCAAACAATGCTCCACATAAAATAGCCCCTCCCACTAAAACATAGTGGTATATTTTCGCTTTTTGCTTTCCCAATCTTACTGCTATGGTAATTTTATTGGATAAAGTATCGGAATCTATGTCTCTCATATTATTCAAATTCAAAACACCAATACTCAATAGGCCCAAAGCAATTGCAGGTAACACTAATACGTGATCCAACTGTTTGGCATAAAGGAAATAACTTCCCATAACACTCACCAAACCAAAAAATATGAACACAAAAACATCTCCCAAACCTCTATAGCCATATGCAGAATCTCCCATAGTATAATTGATGGCTGCATACACACAGGCCGCAGCCAACACAATAAAAATTATGGAAAATACTAAATACTCATGGCCCATTGCCACATAGATTAGGGACAATGACAGCACAATCACTATTAAAATGTTAATCTTGATCGCCTCCATCATTTGTGTTGGCGTAATGCTTCCACTTTGAATGGCTCGTTGTGGGCCCAATCTGTTTTCGTTGTCGGTTCCCTTTACACCATCACCATAATCATTGGCCAAATTGGATAGAATTTGAAAGCCAACGGTAGTCAACATGGCCAACACAAAAATAGCCATATCAAAAAGGCCATTATAGGCAGCCAAACAGCTTCCAATTATAATCCCAGATAAAGACAAAGGCAAGGTACGCAAACGAAATGCTGAAATCCAGCTGCTAAGTTTACTCATAAAATAGTACTAGCTAATTAAGGAATCCACTTTTTGTCGAAGTTAGGCTTACGCTTTTCCAAAAAGGCATTTCTACCTTCTTTGGCCTCTTCTGTCATATAGGCCAAACGCGTCGCTTCTCCCGCAAATACTTGTTGCCCCACCATTCCGTCGTCGGTAAGGTTCATTGCGAATTTTAGCATTTTAATGGACGTTGGGGATTTTGCCAATATTTCCTGAGCCCATTCAAAAGCGGTGTCTTCCAATTCGGCATGAGGAATCACGGCATTTACCATTCCCATTTCAAAAGCTTCCTGAGCAGAATAATTTCTTCCTAAGAAAAATATTTCTCTTGCCTTTTTCTGACCAACCATTTTAGCTAAATAGGCAGATCCATAACCACCGTCAAAACTGGTGACATCGGCATCGGTTTGTTTAAAAATGGCATGTTCCTTACTGGCTAGTGTTAAATCGCAAACCACATGTAAACTATGACCGCCACCAACAGCCCATCCTGGCACCACAGCAATCACAGCTTTAGGCATAAAACGAATCAAGCGTTGTACTTCCAAAATATTTAAACGATGGTAACCATCCTCTCCAACATAACCTTGATGGCCTCTCGCCTTTTGATCTCCTCCACTGCAAAAAGAATACACGCCATCCTTAGTCGACGGTCCTTCGGCAGATAACAATACCACCCCGATATTTACATCTTCATTGGCATCGTAAAAGGCATCATATAATTCACTTGTGGTTTTAGGCCTAAAGGCATTCCTAACATTTGGCCTGTTGAACGCAATACGTGCCACACCATCGCATTTTTTATACGTGATATCTTCGTATTCCTTGGCCGTTTTCCAATTTATATTACTCATGATAATTAATTTCAGCGTAAAAATACATATTTACAACTAATATGAATTCATTTTTTTGGTAGGGAAAATCTTGCTCCCTAATTTTGTTTTGGTTGTTAGATTTTGTTAAGAAATGAAAGTATTGGAATCGCCTTTCGCTAAAAACGTGGAAGCCACTTATTGTATTGAAATAGGTGACTTTCATTTTTTCAGCAATTACGTAGTTGCCGAATTTAGGCAAGGCACCAACGTGGCCTTTAAGGATTTTGAGGAAATATTTGATCTATGCGATGAGATTTTTGGAGACCAACCCTATGGCTTTATTTCCAACCGTGTACACTCCTTTTCTGTAGACCTTGTAGATGCCCTTGAAAACAGCAGCAAAGTAAGCCATATTAAAGCTTATGCCGTTGTTACCTACAACCACAACACCAAACGTATGTTGGCCATTGAGGAACACTATTTCAGCTTTAAAAGAAAGCGTTTCAATACACTCGCAGATGCGACCGAATGGGTTTTAGGCCAATTACAATTCGTGCCTAAGCCAAATAAATTCCATCCTCTTTAATCTCTATCAAGCGTTGCTTGTATAGATTTCCAATCCCCTTTTTAAAGTTCTTCTTACTCATTTGAAGTACCTCTTTAATAAGTTCAGGATCGGATTTATCGGTAAGTTCCAAATAACCACCATTATCCTTTAATTCCTTCAGAATAATATCGGCATTGGGTTCTATGCTTCTATAGCCAATTTGCTCCAATACAATATCCAACTTATTATCCTTACGAATCTTCTTGACGAAACCTTTCAAGCGATCGCCAACACTCAGATCCTTAAAGATATTGTCTTTAAAAATGAGTCCCTGATGTTTTTTGTTCACGATAACATTCATCCCAATTTCTGAAGGATGGGATACAATTAGATCCACTTCATCAAATACTTCTACCGTAAGATTTGTGTTATCCAAAAATCTATTGGTTTTGCTCGAAGCCACCAATCTTTCGGTTTCTTCATCTAGATAACAATGTACCAAATACCAACCGCCTTCTTTCATTTTAAAGACCTGCTCCTTAAACGGACAGAATAGCTCCTTCACCATTCCCCAATCCAAAAAAGCCCCGAATTTGGTCACGGCATTACATCTTAAAAGGGCGAAATCTCCTTTGGTAATGTACGGATGATCTGTAACAGCCACCAAACGCTCTTCGTTATCCAAATAAACAAAGACTTCCAATTCATCTCCAATCTCAAAAGATTCCGGAACATAACGGTTGGGCAACAAGACCTCGTTTTCTTCTTTATCCGACAAAAACAAACCAGGCTCGGTTTCTCTTACAATTTCTAAAGTATTGTATTCTCCAATGTGTATCATGCGGCAAAGTTAAGCATAATAGTGAACCCAAAAACAAAAAGCGCTACATCTTTGTAGCGCTTTTCTATTCTTATATCGAAGGATTAATAAACCGTTTCCTTACTGAAATGTTTGGTCAACAAATAATAGACTACCACTCTATATTTAGTCCTATTGGAGCGCCCATAATTATCTATCACGGAATTAATAGCTACATCCAATTCTGGAGTATCCTCAAGCCCCAATTTTTTAATCAAGAAATTCGTTTTTACTCGTTCCAATTCCGAATCATCTGAACTGGAGACTGTCGCAGAATCTGCATTATAAATAGACGGTCCGCAGCCAATGGTAATTTTGGTAAGCAAATCCATATCAGGTTCCAATCCAAACTTATCTTTTAGCTCTGCGGCGTACTTAATGATTAATTCTTCGCGCTTGTTCATAGATTTTATCGTGTTTTTAATTATTAGAAATGGACTTTAAAGATATGCATTTTTTTATGCAGAAATCAGTTTAAGCCTTTTCTCTATTAAAGTATGAACTTAAAATAGTTCAGCAATACTTCATCATTTACCTTACTAGGAGTAAAGATTTCCAATAATTTTGGTTGCTCAGATTCATTATAAAAATCCGCTAAAGCGGCTGATAAACTTTCTTCATTATCTGCCGTTTGATAATCCAAACCATACATGGCACATAAATGCTTTGCTGTTAAATGATGTTTGGTTTCAAAGAAGGTATCAAAATTTTCTGTGTTTTTATGTCCTGGAAGAATTCTAAAAATACCACCTCCATAATTATTGATGACAATGATTCTAAATGACTTCGGAATATGATTGTTCCACAACGCATTGCTGTCGTACAAGAAGCTCAAATCTCCTGTAATAAATGTAGTTTGGGCTTCATTGGAGTGAGCAAAGCCAATCGCGGTACTTGTGCTGCCGTCGATACCACTAGTTCCCCTATTGCAATACACTGCCACCGTTGGATTCCCTTTAAACAGTTGGGCATATCTAATAGCTGAACTATTCCCCATTTGCAAATTTGTATGATCCGGAACGCTCTTCAACAACTTTGAAAACACCTTGAAATCACAATACGGAATCTCCTCCATGTATTCACTGTGTTTTTCTCTTCTATGTGTTTTTACCGCTTTCCAAACTTGCTTGTAATTGCTTTTCTTTATATGGGTTAACTTGGGCAACAAGCTTTCAAAAAATTGGTTTGGAGACACCTTTAGGTGTTTTTCCAAACAGAAAAACGTATCATTGGCTTTCTTCTCATCTACATGCCAATGCTGTTTCGGTTTATATTTTCTTAAAAATGCCTTGATTTTTTTGGAAACAATCAAACCTCCAAACGTAATCAAAATGTCTGGTTGCAACTCCTTAAACTCTTCCTCTGTTAAAGGCGCAATGAGTTTATCGATACTAGGAAAGAACTCTTTATGGTGCAAATTGGACGTCGTTTCGGTAAATACCAACACACTATTGTCATTTGCCAACTCTTCAATCCACTTTGCTTCCAAAGCATTTGGACCATTCACCCCTACCAAAATCATTTTTTTGGAAGCATTGCTCCAATCTTCCAAGCAGAGCTTCAGCTCTAAAGCATCCATTTTTTTAGGCTTAACTTCTGGCTTAATGACCTTTGGATTCACACTTAATTCATCGGCTATCCCATATAAAGGTTCATCAAAAGGAATATTGATATGAACGGGCCCTTTTCTTGTAATTGCAATATTGATCGCGTCATTGACTTCGTGTTCATTCTCTTCCTGAAGCTCCTGTTTCAATCCTAAAAACCGCTCTAACTTATGTTCTATGCTTTTAATAATGGCGGGTTCATCGTCGTCTGAAGGTTTTGCTTTCACATCCAAATCCTGCTTTAAGTTAGCCGAATACAAAATGTGATTTTTGAACACATTCTCTTGGTTTATGGTCTGTCCATCACCAATTCCTACCAAATATTTAGGACGGTCTGCAGACAACACCACCAAAGGGATATCACTATAATAAGCTTCGCCCACCGCTGGATAATAGTTCAACAAGGCACTTCCCGAAGTACAAACCACGGCAACAGGTTCTTGAATACTTTGCGCAATACCTAAGGCAAAAAACGCTGCACATCGCTCATCTACAATGCTGTAACAGGTAAAAAATTCGTCGTTGGTAAACCCTATAGTTAAGGGAGCGCTACGGCTACCTGGAGAAATAACAATATGTTTTATATTCTTGGCTTTACAAAGCTGTACTACAGTTTGTGCGAGTGGAATCGCGGAATATTTCATGAATCGAGTATCTACAAATGAGCTGTAAAATTAAGCATTCTATGAATTATACTAAATGAAAAGGACGATTATTCAATACAGCTTTTTAAATTCACCGAAGTTTCTCCCAGCCTACTTTCTGTATTTATTTCTGAATAGAATTCAGCACTTTTTTCATGGTTTTGGATTTGTTTACGGTTTCCTCCCATTCCAATTCCGGATTGGAATCTTTGGTAATGCCTCCACCAACATAAATCAAAGCCGCATCCTCCTCAAGCTGCATACAGCGTAAGTTCACATATAAATCAGTAACCGTTTTTACCGTATCGTAAGCATTGTTTTCGATGTTTCTTCGTTTAGTATTGCGAGCGTTCTTCTCCTTAAGATTAAGTTCCCCAAGAAAACCTGTGTAGTAAGTACGATTGTAATGCTCCTTTTCAATAATAAATGCTTTTGAAGCCAATTTTGGCAATCCACATACAGCAGGTGTTGGATGCAATCTTTTAATGACTTCTTCCAGATTGCCATTCAAAGTCCCACTAATCTTGGTTTGAATATGAAGCAGTCCTCCCGCCCTTACAGTAGCTGGTTCAGTAACTCGTAAATTGTCTACGACCCCATGAAGACTTTCAACAATAAAATCGGTAACGAATTGTTGCTCCTGCTGCTCTTTAACTCCCCAAACTACATCTTCTATATCTTTATAAGCCTGTGTTCCTGCCAAAGCCATGGTAGACATCCTGCTATTTTCAACTTTTAGCAAGGTTTCAGGCGTGGCCCCAAGCCACAATCCTATTTTAGGGTGATACCAACAATACACAAAGGCCGTTGGATATGTAGCCAATAATTTTTGAAACAACTCGATCGGATTCGGAGCATCCAAAACAACCTTTTCCTTCCTTGAAAGCACAACTTTTTCAAAGGCTCCATTTCGAATGGCATTCACCCCCTCTTTCACCAAGTCCACATGTTGCTTTTTGTCTGCTTCAAGATTGGATGAAGACCATGAATTCTCTCTTTTTTCCAAGTCTTTTACATGGAAGGCTTCCAATTCAAGGATCTCTGAATTCTCCAAAGGAATTAAAACCATGTTTTGCTTATCGTCAAACGGAGCCATGACAAACCCTTGTTCGGAAAAATCCTTTACAAAATGTAAGCTATCATCCCCTTGGACCAAGGCCTTTATTGCCTTTTTATTTGGTTTTCTATAAAGAACAAAGGGACGTTGGGATTTGTAGAAATCCTGAAATTGTGTCAAAAATGCATCTAGATCCATTACTTATTTTTAGGCAAGGAAATGGTGGACAACTTACACACGGAAATCAGATTGTTATCGTCGTCGGTCACGCGAATATCCAAAAGTTGGGTGGTTCTTCCTTTATGGATAAAGGTGGCTTTGGCATAAACATTACCTTCTCGAATTCCTTTTAGGTGATTGGCCGTAATTTCTATACCTCTCACAAAAAACTTTTCAGTATCCACAAAAATATGAGAAGCAAAGCTCCCTACACTCTCAGCTAGTGCGGCAGTAGCCCCTCCATGCAATACCCCGTCTGGTTGATGAACTCTAGAATCCACAGGCATTTTGGCTACCAAAAAGTCCTCCCCAAAGTCCACAATTTCAATATTCAAGGTTTCCATCAAGGTATTTTTACATTGTTCATTGGCACGTTGCAGAACCTCTTCTTTCGATAATTGCATAGAAATAGTGTAATTTTAAAGTCGATTGTAAAAATACAAAACCAAGACTAATAATGAATTTATCCGAAAAGGAAATCAGCTATACTACAACAAATTCCTATGCCACCCTAAACCAACTTACCGAGCGCACCAAAAATATTTGGTTTGTTTGCCATGGCATGGGCTATTTAAGTCGTTACTTTTTAAGGCATTTTGAACATTTAAATGCTGAAGAAAACTACATAGTCGCTCCACAGGCCCAAAGTAAATACTACATTCCACCAAAACTAAGACATGTGGGAGCCAGTTGGCTTACCAAGGAAAATACGCTTAAGGAAACTGAAAATGTGATGCGTTATTTTGATGCCGTTTGGGAAACAGAACAATTCCCAACCAACAAAAAACTGATTGTATTGGGCTATTCCCAGGGCGTGAGTGTTGCTATGCGTTATTTGGCTAAACGGAAACTGCAATGCCAAGAATTAATCATTCATTCCGGTGGCATTCCAAAAGAATTGACTCCTGAAGATTTCAACTATATGGATCCCTCTACGCAAGTATCTCTTCTATATGGCACAGAAGATGAATACTTAACAAAAGAACGTATGGAAACGGAAATTGACAAAGCGAACCTACTTTTCCAAAACAATTTAAACATCATCCCTTTTGAAGGTAAGCACATAGTGAACACCAAGCTTATTTCAAAATTTGCATAACAAAAAAGTGGTCACTACAATGACCACTTTTTTCAACTAAGAATTACGCTATCACTCAATTTTTAACGTTTAGCATTTGAGGAAATGATTTTCTTAATTTCACTGCCATTATTAGATGTGATTCTTACATAGAGCATTCTATCCAAGGCATGGGACAAATCGAAATTAACTTCTCTCGTCATATTGGCTCTATAAAGATCATCTTTATATGATGCAACTACAATACCTCTAATGTCCGTAATTTCAATAGTTACATCTGTATCAAAAGCATATTGGTATTTAATATTAATCGCCGTTTTAAATGGTACAGGATAGACATCAAAAGTACTGGCCGTACGTTTATTTTTACCTTTTGGCCCCTTCGGCCCTTTTGGTCCTTTTGGACCTTTAGGATTCTCCACAACCAGCTCCTCTTCGGTACAATCCATCATTTCATTGTTTGGCTCATAAATACCTCCTTCCACTACAGGAGAACATTTACAAACTACTTCACAAACAACAGCATGGGCAATCACATAAATTGGGCCTTCCACATTTACTGGACCAACGGTATAATTGGAAGCATAGCCTAAATTTCCACTTGGATTGAAATTATACTGCCCAGGCGCTACCGTATACTTTTTGCCTTTTCCTTTCTTAGGATATTGTTCGCAACCAATATATACATGCGCTTCACTCATTACAAAACCATCCATCAAATCATAAGTTACCGTTGCTTGTCCATCAACATAATTTACAGTTACAGTACCCACAGGAGAATGGTTTGTAATATCGCACTGTGCTGCCCCTGCGTATAATTCCATTATGTATGGTGCTCCTGGCTCATTTTCCTCTTCAAAATAATTGGTCCACCCCCAATTGCCAAAATCTGGAATGAAACACGAGTTAGTTTCTGGATCCCTTCCATAGGCCGTTTCACAATTGTCATACAAATCGAATTCTCGTTGCACTTTTAAGGTCACCTCTGTGGTATTACATTGATCTGATGCCACAAATACATAATCGGCATACTCTACACAATCCACAACGGTTATATTGGTTGGACCTGCATAAACATAGCCGGAATCCACGCAATTATCAGAAAAATAAGCCTCTAACTCTTCTGGAAAGGCTTCATTACACTTCAGTTCCACCACAGGAAGTTCAATTTTAGGATCTTCTGTATCTTCTATCCAAGTGAAGGTCACACTTAGAGATTGAATATTTCCAGCACAGTCTAAATAACTAGCTGTCCAAGTCTGTTCAAAATTACATCCTTCATTATTTATAGGACCTTCTGTGTTAGAAGGAATATTAGTTTCATTTTCATCTTCAACCAGAGTGAATACGGGTGGAATAATCTCTGAAGGATTACATCCAAGATCCATATAAGGGATATCTGCCTTTATTTCTGGAGCTTTGTAGTCTTCAATAACCACTTCCACTGAATCACTTGCTGAGCAACCATCCGTTGTTGTCACCGTTAACGCATATATACCAGAACCTTCAATTATAGGAGTAAGAGTATCTCCCCCGCTAATAATTGTTCCACCGGCATTACTCCATTCTACGGTATCGATTTCTCCTCCTTCCACAGAAGCACTTCCTTCCAAAGCCTCCTGACCATCTACAGAACAAGTAATAAAGATGTTCATACCTGCATCTACTAGTGGAACTGGGTAAACACTAAGTACCAATCTCTGGTCGGCCGCACAATCCACTCCCTCTATCGTGATGTCCTGGGCCGTTGTATAGGACTCCCCATTAACGGACCACAAATATTCCTCATCCGAACAGATATTGACCTCCGTTACTACAGGCGCTGGCTTCGGTGTCACCGTTAGCACTAGGCGCTGGTCAGCAGCACAGTCCTCGCCCTCTATCGTGATGTCCTGGGCCGTTGTATAGGTCTCCCCATTGACGGACCACAAATATTCCTCGTCCGAACAGATGTTCACCTCCGTTACTACAGGCG
>NZ_LBIO01000067.1 GCF_001280505.1 Mangrovimonas sp. TPBH4 | reverse complement strand
TAATTGTAGCCGTGTTCGACGGACAGGTTACAGGCGTACTGGTAAACTCTACATCTGTTGGAGGATCCAAAGGTTCTATAACTATTGGAGCTGTGATATAGATACAGCCTGTGGAATCTTGAATGGTTACCATATAAGTACCAGCAGTTAGTCCCGTAAAGGTAGTACCTGATTGGAAGGTCACCCCATCCAAACTATAGGTATATGGCGGCACCCCTCCAGAAACCTCATTTACCGTAATGGTTCCGGTACTGCTACAAGTATAAGGTGCAGTCAGCTCGGCAACGCCTGCAATAGGATCGTTAGAGCTAATGGTCACCGTTTGGGGCTCCGTCAAACACACCGAACTTCCCAAAGTATATTGAAGAACAACTTCGTAGTCCCCTTCCTCTAAACCTGTAAATACAGATGAACTCACAAAGGTCACGCCTCCGTCAATACTATATGCAATGGAGCTTCCATAAGCTTCCGTAACATTTATGGTGATAGTTCCTGTATCGCCAGAACTCACACAACTTATATCAGTTTGGGCTATGGTAAATTCTGGAGCAGGAGAACTTCCAACAGTAATACTTGTTTCTACACTACAGTTGTTGGAATCCACAACTGTAATATTAAATACTCCTGGAGCTGTTACCACAATTTCCGGTACTGTTTGAAATTCCGTATCACTGTTTACAAAGTAAAAATATGGCGGTGTTCCTCCTATTGGATATACCGTAATTTCTCCATCGGTACAAGTTAATGGCACCGTTAGCGCTGCCGTAGCTTCCAATAATGGTGGTTCTACAATGGTCACATCTTCAGAATACACACAACCATCCTCTGTTTCTACTGTAGCAGTATAGGTTCCCGGATTTAGGTTCTCAAAGGTGTAGTTGTTTTCATCAATAGGTCCAACACTGTTCACCAAAGTTCCGCCACTGTATAATTCAAAGTAATACTGAGGCTCTGCATCGATAGCCGCCAATTGGATACTTCCTTTATCATCATGACATAAAGGTTGGGTAACCATACTTGTGGTGGTAAAATCACTCTCCATGATCTGAACTTCAGGTGAAGAGAATATACACGGATTGGTATCTACACCGATTTGCTTTACATACACTGTATATACTCCAGGGGTATTTACGGTGAACACATTACTTGTTTGGTAGTTAACGCCATCCAAACTGTATTCATACCCAGAAGGTACGCCTCCCACCGTAATACTTCCCGGAGTTGTACAAATAATATCTTGACCAACAGCCGTAGGACTTAATAAGTTTTGATACACATTGAAGTAGAACTGCACAAAACAACCACCTTCAAAGTTGATAGTCAACCTAAACTGTCCAGACGTGTTGGCTGTGTAGTCTGGCCCGGTCCCCACTTGGTTCCAGGTACAGGCATCATTTTCATTGGCACAATCTTCATTAGTTACCGCTTCACAGCTGGATTCGTCCAATTGTTCCCAAATAATTGAGGTAGCTCCGGAAATATTAGTGTTTATTTCTCTGGAATCATTAGCACCACATAAAAAGATGTTCGGCAATTCCTTTCCGTCATTAGGACAGATCACCACTTCATCCGCAAATGGAATAACCGGATTGGTCATCCCTGCTCCAAAAGTGGTAACATAAAATACCTGATCAATAGATTGACAAGGCGCAATAGCTGTATTGTGAACGTAATAAGTTCCTGTTTCGGTTACTGTAATGGTTTGGGTTGTTCCAATAACCGGAGTACCGGATGGACTGGTTGACCAAGAGTATTCATCATAACCATTAGCGGCGGTTAATTCTACACTAGCACCACAAAGCACTACATTTTCCTCAAAGGTACAATCATCCAAATCCCCTAAAAAGTTAGTAGCCTGAGGTGTAATTAAACAACCTGTATTACTGCTATAACTTGGGTCATCCGTAATTAAAAAATCAGGGTTCCAATAGCCATTATATGTAGCAAAGGCTTGGTTGTTGATAATATTGGAACAGGAATCTGCCAATTGGTTACAGGTATCTACAGTTTGTGCATGAATAATGATTTCCAGCACAGGGTCCCCTTCCTCAACCAAATAATCGGCAACATTCAAGATAAGTTCCCTTGTATCTGGATCATAACTCACAGCTGTTACACCTTCGGGCAATTCTAAATCCTCAGGGTAATTAAAAATAATATTGATTGGAAGAATGTCCTTGATTTCAAGATTGGTAGCATTGTCATTTCCTGTATTTTGAAACCCAATGATATAATTCAACGGCTGACTCAATCCAACGGTTTCCCCTCCAATATCATTTCCTTCATCATCTTCCACAATTTTTGTCAATACAATATTGGGTTCAATAATCTCAACCGCAAAAGCAAAGAAATATTGAAAGTACACATCCTGATCACTTTCTAAAGTTACAACAGCTGACGTAGCATCATTGGCGATCAATGTGTTTCCTGGATTGGGAACCACCATCACCCCCGTATCAAAACCAAGGGTATTGGTACTGTTGGGAACCCTATTATCTACAGGCGTTGCACTTAATTGGGTTACCGAACTATTAAAAAAGTTATTGGCAGGTCGATCGGCAGCCGACAATGGTGTCCCGTTAAGCAACATTCTATCATTTTGAATAGGCTTATCCCCTTCCAAAGCCGCAAAAGCAAACGTCGCTCTTACTGGAGCAGGAGCAGGTACGGTTCTAAATCCCGAAACCGATACATCTGTATTTACGGAACTACTAATAGCGCTAAACCCATCAAAACTAGTGATAGATTTTCCTGGCAGAGTTGGATCTTCGTATACTACAAATAAGGACCATCCTGCAGAATATCCTGTTCCGTTATACGGATCGAAGGTTGCGGTTTCCCCTTCAGCCGAAGATACGTTGGCCACCGTATAGGTACCTAAATCGACATCCAAGTTGGTAACAATAGAAGTTACATCGGCATAACAGGAATATGGGAAACTATTTCCTGTAGCCGTTCCATTAGCATTGTAGACAATGGTTCCTTCTACATCGTGATAATCTCCGGTAGGCCCTTTTAGTTTTACATCTGTAATGGATTCATCTCCATTGGTAACGGCTCCCCAATACAGTCCCGCATAGATAATTTGGTAACAATTGGGATTGGGAATATCCAAATCGGCACTTGATGAACTAAAGGTAGAATTATCTTCATCAATATCGATATAGCTCATATCCACATTGTGGTTGTATACCGATCCGTCATTAAAAGCATTATTGTCTGGACCCAGGATGTTATTTCCTATCAGGATAATATCTCCTTTTAAATCCTCATTAAACCTTGGTGTAAAAGGCACGTAATTTTGGGCATATGACTGACTCCCCAAAATTAACAACACAATAATAATGGCAATTCTAGAAAAAGTAGGTTTTTTCATGGTGTTTGGTTTGTTTTGTTGTTTTCCAACAAGGGGCATCGTTGGAAAAATTATGGTGTCCTTATTATTTAATATGTGTTATAGTAATTATGTTTTCATAGGCATATCTACTCTATTAATTTTTAAGTTTTTACTAGTATTATTTTGTACAAGGGCAATTACTAATTCCTTGAAGGAAATCGATTCCAACAGTGATACTATGCGTCCCTGAATTATACCCCGCCAAGGCGTTGGTAGTAATTTGGTAGGAATAGGCAAAATAGAATTTTGACTTCATGATTCCTGCCATAGGCCCAATGTTTAAAGGCTTAAAAAACTGGTCGTTTAAAAAACGGTACGATAGTCCAACCCAATAATAATCTTCCTTTCTGTTAAATTTTCGGTACTTAAAGTTCACGTCCGTAGCCGAACGGCCATCACTTCCAAAATATTGGAAAAACACCGAAGGCTCAAATTCTACTCGTTTATTTTCTTTACTTTGAATAACCAACCCGGAATACAACTGGTAGTTCAAAAGAAGACTTGGTTCAATACCATAGAAATTATCGATATCCTTTTTCAGAATATTGTTAACATTTAAACTCAAGTAATACCCTTTATTCCTATAAAGTACCCCAACATCAAAGTTGTTGTTGTTAACAGCCCGGTCATCTGTAACGTAAGGGTCTACAATTGGTGTCTCATAGTTGGGCTCAAAATTTTCAATATCGATTCTAAAACTATTGATGTTATAGGAGATCCCAAAGGACAAATATTGCTCCGAAGTATAATCCAATACCAAGTGGTGGGCAAAGGAGAATTTCACACCTTTCTGGCGTGTATTTCCATTCTTGTCATTATACAATGACAATCCCACTCCAGAACGATCTGCAATCCTAAAATCAGCATATAAAGCTTGGTTATCTGGCGCGTCCTTAATCCCCACCCATTGGGTTAAACCATTAAGGCGTATCCTCAGGTTATCCCCAATCCCTGCGTAGGTTGGAGACACCACAAAATCGTTGTCCGCAAGATACTGCGTCCAAACCGGTAGGTTCAGCTCTTGGCCGTAGGCTTGACCAATTGCTATTAGAAAAATATAAGTAATTATCTTTTTCATATGATTAGTGTATTTGGGGTCTTCTAAACATTGAATTATTATCTATACAGCGTAAAATGTCCAACAAACTCTCTGTCATTATTTGAACTGTTCAGCCTTACTACGTACCAGTAGTCACCTGTTGGCAGCTCTTGGTTGTTGTACCTTCCGTCCCAGTACTGTCCTTGGTGATAGGTACCCACCTTACGGCCATACCTGTCGTAGATATCAAACTCCAGATTCGGGAAGTCCTCCGTACAAGGCGCCCAAGTGTCCTGGATACCGTCACCGTTAGGCGTAAAGTAGTTTGGGATACATGGGTCTATGTATTCAAGGAAGATTCTAGCCTCTGCCACACAACCGTTGCTATCGGTAACAGTGACCAAATATTCTCCCGTTTCGGAAATCATAAAGGTATTCTCACTTCCGTAGTCCTCATCGTTAAGGGTAAAGGTATACTCTCCGTTACCTCCAGTGGCCAAGGCTACGATCTGGTTCTGGTCACCTTCGTTAAGGGCCAAATCCACTGGCATGAACACACCAATATCAAAGAACTCCGTGGTCTGGATACAGCCATTTGTATGGCGTACCTCTATATAGTGGTCGGTTCCCGGAGGTATGTTCTCAAACACATTGCTCACTTGGTAAGGACCACCGTCCAAGGAGTAGTCCACTTCGGCAGGGTCCACGCTCTCGTCTATCAATACCGTCACAACATTTGTGGAGAAGTTATCGATACATACGTATTCCACTTCCAACAGAGGGTCAAGGTTCACAGACTCAGGGAAAGTGATGTTCCACTCGGACTCACAGCCCATGCTATCTCGAACATATACAATATGGTCTCCTCCGGCCAATCCAGTAAAGTCAAAAACGGTCTGACCAGCAGCTCCCGTGGTATACGGTCCGTCGTACTCATCCAAGCTTACGCTGTACGGCGCCGTTCCTCCGGAGATCTCGATACTGAACTCTCCTTCGTTATCGCCCTCACATGGTGTTGGCAATATAGAATCGGGCACGATACTTACGATCAACGGTTCAGGTTCTGTAATGGTAAAACTGAACATTACATAACAGCCCAGTTCGTCCTGAACGATCACCTCATAATCCCCTGGCCAAAGGTTCTCGAACACATTGGTCTCGAAGAACTGGTCCATCTGTGGGGAGATGGCATACTTGATGATGCCCGTTCCTCCCGTAGCGGTAATCTCCAAAGAACCGTCATTACCACCGTAACAGGCTACGTTGTTGATCTCAAAGGTTGCTTCCAATGGCGCATTGGGCTCGGTAATAGTGATGGTCGCTGAAGTGCTTTCACAATCACCGCTCTGCACATGTACCGTATAGGTACCTGCCAAGAGTTCCGTGAACACCCCTGGGGTATCCTGTACCGCAGTTGGGATGGCATTACCAGCGGCATCCTGCAGGGTATACACATAATCACCTAGACCTCCCTCGGCAACGGCAACAATGGTTCCGTTGTTGTCGCCCGCACAGTTGATGGTCGGGTTGGTAGAGGCCAACTCGATAGTCAACTCTGGAAGCGGATCTATGGTGATCTCATTGGATACTATCGCTATACATCCATTGGCATCCATAACGTAATATTCATAGCTTCCCGCCGGTACCGTAAAGGATACCGAGGACGTGAACGACCCCAATACTGTGGTAAAGGCACTGGTATCACTATAGGTATAGGCTCCCGTTCCGCCCGTAGCGCTCAGGGTAAGCTCCCCGTCGTTCAGACAGGTCGGCGAGGCGCTCTTTACCAAACTTGCCTCGATGGGCGTTGGCTCGGAGATGGCAATGTCCGCCGAGGTCGTGCTACAGCCATAGCCATCGGTGATGGTCACGTTGTAGGTCCCTGCCCCCAGGTTGGCAAACTCGTTAGAGGTCTGCGGTCCAGAGGTACTTGCTATAGGAGCCAGTGTATTTAAGGTATAGGTATAGTTGCTTTCCTGTCCGCCCGTTACGTTTTCTACAACAATTGTAGCGTTCTCATCCCCAAAACAGGACAGCATGGTCGTACTCGGTGTAAAGGTCGCTGCAATAGGCTCTGGAATTTCCAAAGTTACATCCACAGAATCAATACAGCCCTGTGCATCCATAACGTTTACCGTATAAGTTCCCGCTGAAAGCCCTGTAAAGGTTCCATTTGGTGAATAGGCCACCGTAGCGGCTCCGGTCAATTCATATTCATAACTGCCCCATCCCCCTTCGGCAATAGCCGTAATGGTTCCCTGGTCATCCGTACAGGTCACATTGGAAGTTTCCGTGGCCGTTAAAGTCAATTCTTCCAAAGGCGATCCTATTACTACTGTGGAAGTCGCAGAACAGAACGGAATGTCCGTTTCAGTGATCACCACCGTAAAAGTACCGGCATTCATGCCCGTTACCGTTTGTGGGTTGGTAGCCGTATTGGCCGCAACCGCTCCCGTTACCGATACCCCGGCATTGTCGAATACCTCATAGGTATAGGCTCCAGAGTAATTCGACACGTTGATATCGAAGGCGCCCGTATCGTCACCAAAACAGGTCACCGTACTTGGCGTGGTCGTAAAGGTTGGCAGTACCGCTGCCGGCAAGGATACCTCTACAACTTCCTCACAGGAAGTCACCGTATCCGTAACCGTAATGGTATACAGTCCCGAAGGCAGTCCCGAGAACACATTGCCCGATAGGGTTGCCGTGGCCGGGTTCGGACTGATGGCATAGGTAAATGTTCCTGAACCTCCCACAGTTGCAATGGACAATTGTCCATCGTCGTTGTTACAGGTAGGCAGTGCCTCTACCGATGGCGTTATGTTCAGCGGTGCCGCAATGCTCACCGTTACCGTGTTCCCACAGCCGTTGGCATCCTGCACCTCTACCGTATGGTCGCCCGAGGCTAGGTTCGTTATGGTAAACGGTGCCGTCTGGGTCTGGAAGGCGCCGCCATCGATGCTATAGCTATATGGAGGGATTCCTGCAATGTCTAGGTTTACCGTCATTTCATAGGTACCGTCCACATCCAGACATTCATCGGCAAGCGTTGCCGAGATTTCTGGGGAAGGGTCCGCTGGCAGTACCACCACTGGACTGCTCACGATACAGCCATAGGCATCCATCACATGTACATAGTAGTCTCCTGCATCCAAGCTGAAGGTACTGGCCGAGGCCCATGCTGCATCCGTTTCCGAAGGTGCGGTTGCCGTGGTTGTTACCTGGTATTGGTATGGAGCCGTTCCGTCATGTCCCACCGCACTGATCTGTCCAGAGGCTACGTTACAGTTCGCATTCTGGTCGATCGATGTGCTCAGGCTCAAAGGGATTTCCGATTCGGTAATGTTGAACGGGATGGTCACAATGCTACAGCCGGCATTCGGCCCCGTGTTCTCCGTGATCAGTACATAGTAGTTTCCAAAAGGAAGCGGTCCAAGGTCTGTTACCGTCAAGGAGCCGTTACCTCCTACCGTTCCAGATCCGGTCACCCCTGCAGGTTCCTGCGTCAGGGTATCGAACACTTCGTAGTCGATGTTGATGGAAGTGCCATAGGAACTGTTGATGGTGAACGACACGGTTCCGTCCGCACTGCCCGTACAGCTGATGTTTGCCGCCGATACGGCCGTGGCCGTTAGGGTCGAGTTGGTCGGGATCGGTGTGGTGGCCGGTTCAAAATAGCTACAGTTGGTCGATGCATCGTATACGATAAAGGTATAGCTTACCCCTGGGGTCAGTCCCGTAAAGGTGGCAGACTGGCTACCCGGGGCATCCTCTGGAATCCATGACCCCGCTGGGTTTGGATACACAGATGCAGGTCCTTGATAGATGCTGAAATAGAACGGCCCAGTACTTACTAAGGTAGAGCCAATACTCACAACAGCCTCTCCTCCGGTAGTACAGTCCACAGTTGTTGCAATGGAAATATCAAGATCGGTTGGTGGCGAGGCCA
>NZ_LBIO01000066.1 GCF_001280505.1 Mangrovimonas sp. TPBH4 | reverse complement strand
CCTCTTGGGCAAAGGGTACCGTGTTGGTAAAGCTGAGTGGGTTGGGGATGGCAGAGGTGCCGGATTCGGCATCGTCCTCCGTAAGGTAGTAGGATACCATATACTGTACAGGGTCAAGGCCGTCGAGAACCTCGCTGTCCTTGAGCGTCAAATTGAACTGGGCATAGCCGTCGCCCGAGGCGTCGTCGCACACTTCCAATGCCGTCGGCTCCTCAAGCTGTGGCGTCGGGTGCACCACAAGGGCCAGCTCAACGATCGTCGCACAGTCCGTAGCGATCGTGGCGCTCTCCACGCGCACATAGAGGATCTGGTCATTGGCCACAATATTGTTGTAGGGGCTCGACAGGGCATTCACACCGTTGTCGGCGTCCGCAAAGGTCTCGTGGTAGGTCAGCACAAGGCCGGTCGTACCGCCAGTGATGGCCGCATCCGCATCCGAAAGGTCGAACACGCCAAAGCCGTCGCTGTCAGCATCACAGTACTCCAACGCGTCTGGGATGTTGGCCTCCGGGGCCTGTTCTACCACAAGCTCCAAAGTCGTGGTGCTGTAACAGCCCGTTTGGATATCTTCTATACGTACGAAAACCGTCTCTCCCGTCATTCCGAAATATGGGATGGCAAGGGCATTGGCCCCTGACTCGGCATCTGCAAGTGAATTATAATAACTTACGGCATAACCAGGGTTGTTTCCGTTGATCTCTGAATTCTTTATGGTAAGGTCAATGTCCGTTGAACCGTCAGGTACGTTGTCATCGCACACTTCCAGTGGCGTCGGGTCCACGTAGCTTGGCAATGGGTTCACAAACAGCTGGAAACTGGAGGTACCGTAACAGTCTGGATAGGCAGGGTCCTCCACCCTTACATAAATGGTCTGTGGGTTCGTGGTGTTGCCATAGGCCGATGGTGCCGCGATGGCTCCCTGGGCCAGTTCGGCATCCGTAAGGCTGGTATAGTACCCAACAGTATAGACCGCAGGGTCCTGAGCTCCCAAGATGAAACTGTCCTGAGAGGTGAGGTCGAAAATTTCACTTCCGTCATCAGAGACATCATCACAAAGTGACATGTTGGATACTTCAAAAGCTAATGCTCGCTGATTCACAATTAAATTAAACACAGGATCTGGTAATGCTTCATAGCAGGTTTCATCATCTACATTCTCAATTCTAACATAAATAGGTTGCGGATTCACTGTATTTACATAAGGACTCGTCAAGGCTCCCGTACCCGCATCGGCATCTGCAAAATTGGTATAGTAGGTAACTACAAATTCTGTATTAGATTGCGCTCCCAATATACCTGCATCCTGAACCGTTAAATCGAAAGCCTCGAAACCATCATTACTATCATCATCACAAAGTTCTAAATCAAGTACTGAATTAACACTTGGATTACCTATTGCGATGGAAAATTCTCCAATTGTAAAACAGCTTTCGGAATATACATCCTGAATTCTAACATAAAGAATTTGTCCATTTGTAGCCGTATAAATTGTAGGATCCATGATTGGATTAGTTTGAGCATCGGCATCCGCTTGGGTTTCATAATATGTTACGGTGAAATCATCAGGATTTTGGTCCCCTAGAATCAATGGCGTGTTTACAGTTAAATCAAAATCGGCAGTTGTTGCAGGCGTACAATCACTTAAATCCTGAAGATCCTGTATCTCTGGGAATGGATAAAATTCAATAATGATGGAATCTGTAGCCTGACAATCTACGGAAAACACAACATCCACAGTATACTCTCCGTTCTCGGTAACCTCCAAAACTGAATCAGTCTGTCCCTCAATTACAACTCCATCTTGATACCAAGTATGGGTAGCGGTTGGTGCATTAGTATCTAAAATAATCGTTCCTCCTCCACAAGTAGTATTTTCTGCAGCGATAGTTATATCATCACCCAAAGATCCTCCAAGGCTAAAACTACCCGCTTGTAAAAATACACCCGAGTTCAAAGCATGGTCATTATGATCTGCAATTACTAATTTTATATGATAATTTTCACCTGGATTTACAGCAGACGACGCCGTAAACACAGTGGTTCTTCCATCAAAAGACATTGGAGGTTGGCCATTACCAGTATATCCTCCAAAGTACTCTTCATTAATGGCTCCACAACCCGGATTGGCCGGATGAATATTGGTCACCAAAATTGGCGTAGTAGTCCCAGGAAGCACTGCTAGGTTTGTAGTGTTTCCCGCTTCATCAGTTAACAAAAAGGCAAAGGCATCGGAGAAGGTGCACTCGTAGGTCCCCCCCGTACTTCCATTATATTCCTCAGACGCCATCAAAAAGTTAAAGCTAATACTATCGGCGATAGGAACAAAGTCGAATTCTATTACACTGGCATCATTTGAGTTTACTGTTTGGGTACCATTTATTACAATTTCGTCCAAATCGGCATCTCCAGGCCAATTCCCACCACTTAATGCATTATTATTAGGCCCTCCTGCATTGGTTACATCTCCAGACATCATTAAAATACCATCTTCAAATGGGAATGCTTGTCCATCTCCATAAAAATATGCTATCCCATTAGCATCTCCAAAATTAGTCCCAGTAGAAAAGGTAATATTTGAGACATCGGCACAGGGACTATCAATTAGTACATCCGTGACCAATTCTTCAACAGTATAAGTATCTTCATCAATCACCAAATTAGGGCCCAACACAAATACCGTAACTTGAGCAATTGCATTACATCCTTGAGGATTGGTGTCCTCAACTACCAAGGTTACCGTATATGTACCATAATCGGTATAGGCATAAGATACATTTTCTCCCGTAGCTGTATCTCCATTACCAAAAATCCATGTATACGTAGCACCAGCACCATCCTCACCAAAAATAGCACTCCCCGAAAATTCAATGATATCATCTGGTAATACGTTGATTGTATTAGAACTATCAACCGCAGGAACTGACGTTATAGATGGTGTAATTTCTTGACAAGGAGAGGCACATAATATTTCTGCTTCCCAACCTGTTGTAACCCCAGTATCATTGGATATAAATTCAAATGTTAAACAACCACTAGTGTTGGCAGGGGAAGCCTCCACTTGCCCAGGGTTATTCGCTCCTGAAAAAATTCCTATAACAGGAGAAGAGGTATCAGGACCGTCATATATAGTAAGCGTATCTGCATTTAATTGTGTAGCAAAGGAGGTAAAATTTACTATTGCGAAATCTTCACTATCAACAGCGCAAATTGTAGTTACATAACTCTCTCCACTAGCATAGTTTCCTCCAGCTCCTCCAGAGTCATAAAACATATCAGGTTCACATCTGTTGAATGTCCCATTTACCATAAGGATATCCTGGGCCAAAACATTTAGTGATATTAAAAAAAATAGTAATGTGTAAATTTTCTTCATAATGCTACAAAATTTTAACTATTAGATTTATACATATAACAGTCATCTAGGGTAAATTCCTAACTTACCTAGCGGGAAACTTTACTTAAAAATGATGATCTAATAGCCTACATAACCTCTAAAAGCCTCAACCAAAACAAAATAAAATGAATTTTATGTGTTTCGAAGTAAAATAAAGGGCTTTAAAAGCGGAGCGAAAAATAAGAAAATTTGTTAAATATGCCCTAATATTTTAAAATAAAGTTAAATGTTTATTAAGCTTCAAAAATAATCTATGGGGTATTAGACATATTTTTGATTTTCACTCTATTTTTTTTGATTTATTAAATACTTCTGAGCCAAATGCTTTTAGTATTTTTGCAAAAAATAATTCCCGTGAAAAACATAACAATAAAAATACAAACTACCAGCAACCCATCCATTATAAAATTTGAAGCCGACTCGTTTTTAACCCAACATCAAAGCTTTGAATTCAATAATATTGACGAAGCCAAACCATCGCCTCTGGCGCAACAATTATTCTATTTACCATTTGTAAAAAAGGTTTACATCTCTGGTAATTTTATTGCTGTTGAACGTTATAACATTGTAGAATGGGCCGATGTACAAGAAGAAGTGGCCACTCAAATTCAAGACTACCTCAACTCTGATGGCATTGTAATTAAAGAAGCGACCCCTTCAAAAAAAGTACCCGTAACGGTTTATGCGGAAAGTACGCCCAATCCTTCGGTTATGAAATTTGTGGCCAATAAAAAATTGGTGACTGCAACTTTTGAGTTCCCATCAATTGACGAGGCCAAACTATCTCCTTTGGCTACAGAATTATTCCATTTCCCTTTTGTAAAAAATGTGTTCATTGACGAAAACTATGTGTCCATCAGCAAATACGACATTGCCGAATGGAATGACATCACGATGGAACTTAGGGAGTTTATTAGAACCTATATTGAAAATGGAAAAGAGATAGTTTCTCCAAATGCCAATGTAGTTTTAGAAAAAACTCAGGAACAATTGGATGCCAATTTTGAAGCTTTGGACGACACATCCAAAGAAATCATCAACATTTTGGAGGAATATGTAAAACCAGCCGTTGCCAGTGACGGAGGCAATATCCAGTTTGAATCTTATAATGCAGATACCAAAACGGTTAAGGTGATCCTACAGGGGGCTTGCAGTGGATGTCCATCGTCTACATTCACTCTAAAAAATGGTATTGAAAACATGCTACGGGAAATGCTAAAAGACAAAGTTCAAACAGTTGAAGCAATTAACGGATAGCATATGCAATTCATTGAAAATCATCTAATTAAATTAATTTTCAGTATGTAAATCACAATAATTAGCCTATATAATTTGTACCTTTATAACTCACTTATTTTTAATAATTTAAAGTTACACATTATGGCCGTTTTAAAAGTTATTGAAGTTTTAGCCAACTCCGAAAAAAGTTGGGAAGCAGCAGCAAAATCAGCAGTAAAACATGCTGCAAAAACCATTAAAAATATCAAATCTGTTTTTGTGCATTCTCATAGCGCCGTTGTTGAGGGTGATGAAATAACCGAATACAGAGTAAATGTAAAAATCACCTTTGAAGTTGATTAACATTATTTTCAAGAAGCAAAAGCGCCCCCTAAACGGGCGCTTTTTTTTATGGCTTTTCATTACATTTGAAATATGAGGCATCTGGTCATCTTTCTATTTATCTTATTAATCAATTGCAACGGTCAATCTTCCAAAACCATGACACACCAATTCACCAACGATCTTATCCACGAAACAAGCCCCTATCTACTTCAACATGCGCATAACCCTGTCGATTGGAAACCTTGGAACGACAAGACACTTGAGTTGGCCAAAAAGGAAAACAAATTAATGATTATTAGCGTAGGCTATTCTGCCTGCCACTGGTGTCATGTTATGGAGCATGAAAGCTTCGAAAATGAAGACGTTGCTGAAGTGATGAATGCCAACTACATCAGTATTAAGGTAGACCGAGAGGAACGCCCAGATGTTGACCAAGTATACATGGATGCTATCCAAATAATGACCGGAAGCGGCGGTTGGCCAATGAATGTAGTGACCCTTCCTGATGGGAGACCCGTATGGGGCGGCACCTATTTTAAAAAAGATCAATGGATCAGTGCGCTTTCGCAAATTTCCAAACTGTTTCAAGAACAGCCAGAGCAATTATACAATTATGCCGATCAATTGGAAAAAGGCCTAAAATCCATGAATCTAGTTTCAATCAATAAAGAGGCTCCGGATTTTAACCTAACATATATCGAAAGCATTGTTTCGGAATGGTCTAAGTCTTTCGACCATGAACATGGTGGACTTAAAAGAGCACCCAAATTTATGATGCCCAACAATTATCATTTTTTGCTGCGTTACGCCCATCAAACCAACAATACATCTCTAGTAGATTTTGTCAACCTCACGTTAACGCAAATGGCCTATGGAGGTATATTCGACCAGGTCGGCGGTGGATTTTCAAGGTATTCTGTTGATGATAAATGGCATGTTCCACACTTCGAAAAAATGCTTTACGACAATGGCCAATTGGTAAGCCTTTATGCCGATGCCTACCTTCTAACCAAAAATGAACTCTATAAAAGCACTATTGAAGAAACCCTCAATTTTGTTCAAGAAGAACTCTCCACTTCTCGAGGAGCGTTTATGTCAGCTCTAGATGCCGACAGCAACAATTCTCATGGTCACTTGGAGGAAGGCGCCTATTATGTTTGGACCAAAGAAGAATTAAATAGAGTGCTTGGTGATGACTTCATATTGTTTTCAGAGTATTACAATGTTAACGATTATGGGCATTGGGAAGAAGACAATTATGTTTTAATAAGAATGCATTCTGATGTTGAATTCTGCGTAAAGTATGACTTAAACCAAGAGGAACTTAACCTTAAAAAGCTCTATTGGAAACAAACATTAACCAAGGCCAGAGCTTTAAGAGAACGCCCTAGATTGGATAATAAAACACTCACTTCCTGGAACGCGATTATGCTAAAAGCTTATGTAGATGCCTATAGGACTTTAAAAAACAAACAATATCTAGACATAGCAAAAACCAATGCCAATTTCATCCTTCAGCAGCAACTAAAGGAAGACGGCGGCCTATACCACACTTATAAAAATGGAAACAGTACCATTAATGGTTTTCTAGAGGATTACGCCTTGACCATAGACGCTTTCATTAGTTTATACGAAAACACGTTGGAAGAACAATGGCTACATTCCGCTAGGGATTTTACCAATTACACACTCGACCATTTTTATGACACCCAAAGTGGCATGTTCTTTTTCACCTCAAACGAGGACCCTAGTTTGGTGACTAGAAATATCGAATATCGCGACAATGTGATTCCTGCCTCCAATTCTGTGATGGCTAAAAACCTTTTCAAATTATCTCATTATTTTGATAACGAGTATTACCTAAAAACAGCAACCACTATGCTTAATAATGTAAAGGAGGAAATGGCATCCTATGGCTCAGGATTTTCAAATTGGCTCGATTTAATGCTCAATTACACAAATCCATATTATGAAGTTGTTGCAGTAGGAGAAAAAGCTTTTGAAAAGCTCTCTGAAATCAATCAATTCTACATTCCAAACAAGCTAGTTGCCGGAAGTACTACACCAAAAGGCTCGCCATTATTAAAAGATCGATACCTTGACGACAAAACAATGATATATGTCTGTGTGAACAAGAGCTGCCAACTACCTGTAACAGACACCAACGAAGCATTAAAGATGATTTCAAAGTAAATCACTCAAGTTGGAAACAAATTTTAAATTTCCGTTACCCTCACATTAACACTTTCAGTTTTAAATGATTATCCATACATTTGATTAATAATTTAAAACACACTTATATGGAACTACAAAAATGGGTAGACAAGGGATATGACTTAATTGTAAATTTTGGCCCAAAGGTTATTGGAGCAATTGCCATTTGGCTCATTGGATCTTGGGTGATAAAGATTTTGTTCAAAGCCACCAAGAAAATTTTAGACAAAGGCGATTACGATATCAGTCTCAAAAAATTTCTTTTAAACCTTCTTAATTGGGCATTAAAAATAGTTCTTATAATTGTTGTTCTGGGCACTGTTGGTGTTGAAACCACATCTTTTGCTGCCATTATTGCAGCAGCAGGTTTAGCTGTTGGTTTGGCACTTCAAGGATCACTCGCAAATTTTGCAGGAGGTGTTTTAATCATGATTTTCAAGCCCATTAAAATTGGGGACTTAATTGAAGCTCAAGGAGAAATAGGAGTTGTTAAGGAAATTGAGATTTTCACCACAAAACTTATTGGCCTTTCCAATAAAGAAATCATCATCCCGAATGGTTCATTGTCCAACGGAAACATTATCAATTACACCTCTTTGGGTACTAGACGTGTGGATTTGGTTTTTGGAGTGAGTTATGATGCCGATATCAAGGCCACCAAGGAGGTCCTAATGAACCAATTGACTTCCCATCCAAAAGTAATAAAAGATCCGGCACCGTCTGTAACCGTTTTGGAGTTAGCAGATAGCTCGGTGAATTTTGCCGTGAGGCCTTGGTGCAAAACCGAAGATTACTGGACTGTATATTTCGATGTTATGGAAAGTACGAAAGAAGCACTTGATGCTGCAGGTATTGAGATTCCTTACCCACACAGTGTGGAAATTCACAAAGAAGGCTAAACTAAGATTTAGGCTTTAAAGCAATAAAATCCTTTAAATAAAAAGGTTCAAAATAAGCGACATCTTCGATGTCGTTTTTTTTGAGCTTATCATGAGCTAACGCCCCCATTTCCTTGGCCGATGGCAACTTCCCTTCTACAAAAACTGCATTGGGATGCGAAATCAATTCCTTTGTTTTGGCTACGCCATTACCGACAAAGTAAACCGGTCCCTTTTCTAAATATTCTGCATAGGAATCGGCATTTAAAATTTCTGCTTGTACTTCTCTAACAACTTGGTGATCTTTATCTAAAATAGCAGAATACACTTCCAACCGGCGCGCATCCAACATGGGGACAATCATCCCTTCATCTGTCTGCACCTGTCTTGACAAAGCTTCTAAAGTAGATACAGAAATTAAAGGTTTGTCCAAAGAAAAACATAGACCTTTGGCTGCCGAAACTCCAATTCTAAGTCCTGTATACGATCCAGGCCCTTTGCTAATTGCTATGGCATCCAATTGGGAGGAGGTAATTTCTGCCGATTTTATAACCTCATCAATAAACACATGTAGCGATTCGGCATGGGAATAACCTGCTCCATTATCTTCCTTTAAAACCACGGTTTTCCCTTCCTTGGAAATTGCCACGGAACAATTTGTGGTTGTGGTTTCTATACTTAATATCAACGACATGTCTTCTTCTACAATAATTATTCTACAGGCTTCCCTTCCCCTCCTTGGATTTCTATTTTATCTCCTGGCTTTAGGGTTTTGGAAACTATATTATAAGGTCCTGTAATGATTTCTTCTCCTTCTGAAAGCCCTTCTACAATTTCGATATTGGAATCGTCCTGAATTCCAGTTTTTACAACTTTCAATTTGGCTTCATCCTTGTTTCTAATAAAAACACATTCAAATTTTTCATCCAGAATACTGCTTCCCATTTTTGGCGCATCAGGCCCCTTAGTTGAACTCGTGTCCGTTTTAATTACGATGGCACTAATAGGCACTCCAACCACTTTGTTTTTTTTGGTTGTAATAATGTCTACCGTTGCGGTCATCCCAGGTCTAAATGGCGAAAAATGCTCTGGCTTTCCTTCAGTTAAATCTTGATAGGATTCCTCCAAAATTCTCACCTTTACCTTAAAATTAGTAACTTGGTCTGCGGTTAAATCACCTTCAGCTGAATTGGCAATTTCGGTCACAATCCCCCTAAATTCCTTTTTAAGATACGCATCTACTTCCACGATTGCAGAATCCCCGATTTGAACTTTTACAATGTCATTTTCATTCACATCGACCTCAACTTCCATGTTGCTCAAATTGGCTACCCGCATAATTTCAGTACCAGCCATTTGTTGGGTTCCCACAACGCGTTCTCCCAATTCAACATCCAACTTAGAGATGGTTCCACTCATAGGAGCATAAATGGTGGTTCTGCTTAAATTATCCCTGGACTCATTAACTGTGGCCGCTGCACTTTGCACATTAAAGAAAGCCGACTCTTTACTGGCCTGAGCTACTTCATAGGTAGAAATGGCTTTATCCCAATCGGACTTGGATATGATTCCTTTTTCAAAAAGAATTTTATTTCTATCGTAGTTGGCCTTGGCTTCTTTTAAGGATGCTTCCGCTTGGCTTAAACCTGCTCTGGAATTTTGTAGTGTTGCTTGCGAACGGTTTAAATTAGACTGATAAATATCTGGATTGACGCGCACCAAAAGGTCTCCTTTTTTCACTTGTTGACCTTCTACTATTGGCAATTCGATAATTTCTCCAGAAACCTCACTAGACAGTTTCACTTCAATTTCTGGTTGGATTTTCCCTGTAGCCGAAACGGTTTCTACAATATCCATTAAGGCTATTTTTTGTGTTTCCACAATTTTGAAATTTCCCTGCTTACCAAACCAGCCCATTTTTTTTCCAACGATTAAAACGACGGCTAATGCTATGATTGCAAGAAGAGCAATGAGTCCTTTTTTACTCATAAAATCTAATTAATTTGGGTGATTGGAATCCCAAAATAGAATTCCAGAACTTTGAGTTTAAATATGTAATCGTATTTGGTTCTAATAACTTGCGATTGTGAATTTTCATACTGCGTTCGCGATTGGTTAAAATCAAAAGCGTTAGACAGCCCTACATTATATCTTTCCTTAGAATACTCAAAAGCCAATTGTCTCGCCTCTTCCGTTTTTTCCGCCGCTTCATAAGCCTTTTTGGCATTCTTGGCATCATTATACGCTTGATAAACGTCAGATTCCAAATCTAGCTCTGTTTGCTCCAATTGGTACTTTGCTCTTTCAACATTCACCTTACTGCGCTTGACATTATTTCGAGTTGTAAATCTATTAAAAATTGGAACATTTAATTGAAACCCGATAGCAGTACCATCGAAAATATATAGCTGATCCAAAAATACAATTTCTTCTCCAGTAAATGGATCTATTTGGGTACTTGACCAACGCGTATTATAACTTAAAAAACCAGATAGTGTTGGGTAATAGTTTGAACGAGCTAAAGCTAGATCCTTCTCTGCAATGAGCAAACTTGTCTCGGCAATATTAATATCGTTAAGTTCTACTTTTGCCTTATCCGCAATGGTTTGTGCGTTTTCATTTAATATTCCCTCAGAAATAATATCATATTCATCATCAATGATATCAAAATTCTGATAGTCCTTTATTTGCAATAATTGTGCTAATCCTAGTTTTGATATAAACAATGTATTTTCTGCCGCAATAATTTCTTGTTTTTGCGTCGCATCGGTGGCTTTAATCTCCAAAAGATCTCCCTCTGGCAAGGTTCCCGCATTGACCATTTCCTGTGTACGCTGCAAATTTTCTTGGGTAATCACATTTTGAGCTTGAAGCACTTTGAGCTGTTCTTTATTAAAAAGAATTTGCAAAAAGGCGTTTGCTACAAACAAGGATATGTCATCCTTCATCTTATCCAAGGAATATTGGGTGGACAATTGGTTCAATTTTGCTCTTTGAAGACTTTTCCAATTTTGCAAACCTGCAAAAATATTCACACCAGAACTTACACCTCCTGAAGCTGATTTAAACGTTTCATTTTCGAATTGGTTGGTTGCTGGGTTAATGTTGGCCCCTGTATTAATATTATAGGAGGCCGATGCGCTCAAGTTTGGAAAAAAGTCTGAAACAGCCTGACTTTTATTAATATCGGCCACTTCCAGGTCTAATTCTGATTGTTTAATTGAGATATTATGCTCTAGTGCATATTCTACACATTCCTCTAGCGTCCATTTTTTGCCTTGGGCTTGCGCTAAAATTGAAATGAGTGCTATAAATAGGAAAAACTGTTTTTTCATAATCGAGATATAAGTCTAAGTAAATGTTAAAGTGTTACAAAATTTTCGAATTAATTTTGAGCATATTGTGGCGCCCCCTGTAATTGGTTCCACACCTTAATTTTATCCTTTTTTGCAACACCGCTTTTCACTTCAACATATATACCATCGCTAATCCCCAATTCTACATCTTTCCGTTCAAACTTCTGGTCTCCCGTTTCAATTTCCACGTAAGGTAATTTTGTTTCTTTATCATACTGCACCAAGGCCTCCTTTATAGCCAATACCTTTTCGGCCTTATCCAAAATAATGGCCGCATTGGCGCTCAAACCTGCCCTAATAAAAGTAGAGTCCATTTTTGTGAGAGTCCCTTTAATCTCAAATTGAATAGCGCCATTTTCTTCTACACCTTTTGGAGCAATATAATCCAAAACAGCATCGAATTCCTCATTCTCAATCGCGCCAACCGTAATCTCTAAAGGCAAGCCTTCTTTTATTTTTCCTACCTCGCTCTCATCCACCTTTCCTTCAAAAATCATTTTCTTTACATCTGCCAAAGAGGCAATAGAAGTTCCTTCGTTAAAATTATTGGCTTCAATTACCTGATTCCCCACTTTTACCGGCACATCCAGAACCATGCCCGAAACTGTCGCTCTCACCTGTGTTTGGGCAATATTCCCCAAACCACTGGTTGTTCCAGTTTTGATGATATCGTAATTTTGCCTGGCCGATGTTAAATTGATCTTAGCCTGCTCAACACTCTGCTTGGTTTGCAGGTAGGTATTTTTTATGCTTTCAAAATCATTGGCAGAAATCACGCCTTTGTCAAATAATGCTTTCTGCCTGTCATAATTGGCCTGCTGGGTTTCTAAATTGATTTGAGCCGTTTGCAGAGCCGTTTGGCTAGTAGCAATACTATTTTTGGCACTTGTCAAAGAAGACACATTTGGAATGACACGAATTTGGGCTATCAAATCACCCGACTTAACGTATTCGCCCGCTTCAATGAATATCTCCTCAATAACCCCAGAAATATTGGGCTTTATCAATACTTCTTCCTTTGGAACAATACTCCCTGTCGCCACCGTTTTTACAACTATTGTCTGCTCACTAGGCCCCTCGGTAGTATATTTTATAGGATCTTCCTGATTCTTTTGCCATAAGTAATATAAGGCTGCAGAAAACGCAACCACTATAAACATGAGTATAATTACGGTTCTTGTTCTTTTCATCTTTTAATGAATTTATTCGGTTTGTTAGGATGTTTCAATTTTATTCTATTCTCAATGCATCAACTGGCTTCATTTTAGTGGCACTATTGGCAGGAATTAAACCAGCCAATATTCCAGATACAACCAATATGATCAATGCGGTAAATACCACGGTCATGTTTACACTTGGATTCGCGAAATTCTCAACGGGTCCACCGCTGTCCAACAAATAATTCAGTAGCCAAATCATAAAAGCGGAAAACGAAATTCCAACCATACCAGACAAAATCGTTAACAAAAGGCTCTCCTGAAGTATTTGCCCCTTAATGGTCCAAGGGCTGGCTCCCAAAGCTCTGCGCACCCCAATCTCTTTGGTACGTTCCTTAACCACAATGAGCATGATATTACTAATGCCAATAATTCCAGACATGAGAACCAAGGCACCAACAAAATACCCTACAACGGTTAGAATAGTAAAGAGCCCATTTACTCGCTCAAACTGTTCCGACAAATCCCAATGCCCTATCGCCCTATCGTCCTCAGGTGCAACTTTATGTCTTGATTTCATTAAATCGAATATCTGCTGTTTTACAGAGGTAATGGTAATACCATCAACTGCTGTAATAGCCATCCAACCTACATTATCTCCCCTATTAAACGCGTGACCAAAAGTGGTAAAAGGGATGTAAACCGTATTGGCATCCTGTTCGCGATCGCCTTGGCTGTTGCTCATTTTAAAGGTCCCCACCACCATAAAGTTCACTCCATTGATTTTGATATAGGACCCCAAGACTTCCTCCCCTTTATCATATAAACCTTTTACAACGTCTGTCCCTATTACGCACACCTTGCGTTTGGTATTGATATCGGAATAGCTAATGAACCGACCCTGCAGGATATCCATGGGTTGTTGTTTGATGTATTCAGGATAATCACCATAAATCTCAAAAGCTCCTGTTTTGGTACCTCTCGTTACATTATTGGAGCCCCGAAACCCTCCCAATTGATTTCTTGGAGACACATACTTTAAATTGGGCACTTGGGTCTTTATGGCCTCGACATCTCCCAATTTATAATTAAAGTTACGCCCTTTAGGCATTCCTTTATAGGGTATGGAGGTTGTCTGGGTCCACATAAACATGGAATTTGTGGCAAAGTCCCCAAAATCTGCAGTGACCCCATTTTTGAGTCCATTGGTTAAGGCCAGTAGCAATACCAATATAAAAATACCCCAAAAAACCCCGAAAGCCGTTAAAAAAGTTCGGAATTTATTGGTAGCAAGCGCCTGTAATATTTCGTCCCAACGATCTTTATTAAACATATTATTCGTCCCTTAATGCCTCTATAGGTTTAATTTTTGCCGCTCTATAGGCCGGTATGAATCCAGCCAAGGCTCCCGCAAATACCAGAATAAACACGGTAGTAATGGCGATATTGAAATCTACTTGAGGATACTTTATAAAATCACTCTCTACCTGTGGACCGACCGCCTCTAACAATGTTAGACCTAATATCAGCCCAAACAATCCGGAGAACATCGTTACAAAAACAGCTTCCTGAATGATCATGCCAATAATAGACCATGGCAATGCCCCCAAAGCTTTTCTAATTCCAATTTCCTTGGTGCGTTCCTTTACAATAATGAGCATGATGTTGCCCACACCCACAATGCCCGCAATAATGGTCCCTATTCCAACAAACCAAAACACCGCTTTAATGGTATCAATAAGTTTATATATCTTTTTGGCTTCCTCGAGGGTATTATAAACTCTGACTGCTCCGGTATCATCTGGAGCTACCGTGTGCATTTGTTTGATTTGCGATTCAATTTCTGTGGAAATATTTTGCGACAAGGCAACCGCCTCAGAAAAATTATCGGACATCTCTACAGTGAACAACATGTTTCGAATATTGTCACCTATATTAAAGACCTTTTGCGAAGTAGATATCGGTATGTAGGCCTGATCTTCTTCCCTATCTCCACCAGGATCTGAAAAGACACCAATCACTTTAAAATTCATACCATACATTAAGATGTTCTTATCTATGGGATCCTCATCCTTAAATAAATCCCGTTTGAGTTTATTCCCAATGACTGCGACCTTTTTGGCCTCTTCAAGATCTGTTTGATTTAAGAAACGTCCATTTAAGATATCGGCATTTTCAATAAATTGATGATCGGGCATCACTCCCCTTATACGATAACTTCCCGTCTGGTTTCCATAAGTCATAGTTACCCCCCACATTCCGTGAAGTGACGATTCATATTCCAAGTAATCTTTATACTTGGCGGAAACCATATTAAAATCGTTGTTCTTTAATTGGACATAACGCCCAGGATTTAGGCCTTTGTATTCTTTTGTAGTTCTATTGGTCCACACGGTTATCATATTGGTAGCATCCCTTTGGAATTGGGACGTCACCCCATTTTCGATGCCTTTACTGAACCCTAATAAAATGACAAGTATGAAGATTCCGGAAGCTACCGAAAGCCCGGTTAAAAACGTACGAAGTTTATTTTTTCGTAACGTTTCAAAAATTTCCTGCCACCGTTCAATATCAAACATATTAAGAAGCTCTTACCTGTTTTACCAAACTATCGTCTATAATCACGCCGTCTTTAAGGTTCACAATTCGCTTGGTCATATTTGCGATATCGTGCTCGTGGGTCACCACCAGAATTGTTTTGCCCTCATCGTTGATTCCCTGAATCAATTCCATAACCTCATAGGAAGTCGTGGTATCCAAGGCCCCTGTAGGCTCATCGGCCAATAACACCTTAGGATCACTAGCCAAGGCCCTAGCAATGGCCACCCGTTGTTTTTGCCCTCCAGAAAGTTCACTTGGCAAATGGTTGGCCCAAGGGCCCAAACCAACTTTCTCCAAATAATGTCTGGCCTTATCTATGCGCTCCTTCCTTTTCACACCTTGATAGTACAAAGGCAAGGCAACATTGTCTAAAGCTGTCTTGTAATTTATCAAGTTGAAGGATTGAAAAATAAACCCAAGAAATTCGTTTCTGTATTTGGCAGCAATTTTCTCGTTGAGATTACTGATAGGAAAACCATCCAAACGATATTCACCTGAATCTGCTTCGTCAAGCATTCCCAAAATGTTCAGTAGCGTAGACTTCCCAGATCCCGAAGACCCCATAATGGAAACAAGCTCTCCCTCTTTTACGTTAAAATTGATTCCCTTTAACACATGAAGACTATTGCTCCCCATGTGGTAAGACTTGTGAATATTATTTATTTCAATCATAAACAGACAGTTAACACCTATACAATGTTACATAAAAGTTAAAACCTTTTATACTAACAAACTGTTAAGAATTACTTAACTAAGTATACTATTAAGACTGAAATGATTAAAAAATGTTACAGTAAAATGAAACTATTTTGATTTTTGGGTACGAAAGAATTTATAATAGATAATAAAACCAAGCCCTCCTATTAAGATATATGGAATGGCCATAAGATATACAATCCCATTGTTAACGCCTTCCGCCGCCGATAGACCTTCCTCACTTTCCAACACAGCGCGACACATGGCACATTGTGCAAAGGAGTCTAACGACAACAACAAACCAATACAAAAGATTGTCCATTTAGATTTCATAACTACGCGTAATATGGTGAAATCATTACATACACCACTACCCCCGTAATGGCTACATATAACCACATAGGAAACGTGATTTTAGCTATTTTCTTATGCCTTTCAATATTATTGGTAATCGCCCTTACATAAGTAATCAAAACAAATGGAATGATCACTATTGAAAGGATTATATGCGTTATCAAAATAAAATAGTAGACATAAGCTATGGGGCCTTCCCCTCCAAATTTTGTAGAATCGCTGGTCATGTGGTAAGCTACATACATTACCAAAAACAGTACGGAAAGAATGATGGCAAACTTCATTAATCCTTCATGCAAGCTCACCTTTTTCTTTTTAATGGCTAAAAATGCCAATACCAACACCAAAGCGGTTACCGCATTGATAGCTGCATAAATAGGAGGCAAGAAGGTTAAAGGCTCCACGTCGAACCCCATTTTTCTAAGGTTGACACCAAAAAGGGCCGCCACTGCCAAAGGAATCGCAACCGATAAAATTACAATCCACTTATTATATTTCTTTTCCTCTAAAACTTGTTGATTACTCATATCTAACCACTAATTGATAGCTATATTCTATTCTTGTAATAATTGTACGATGTCTTCCTTAAGCATTGTGATTTGTTGCTCTTGCCCCTCATCGTCTTTTTGTTCTGTCTCAGAAATTATCCCGTTGTAAAAAATCAATGGGTTTCCAGCAACCACTCTTGAACGGATAAACCCATTTTTGTCGATCAAAGCAAAATTGCCTGAATGTTCAAAACCGCCAGCCACGTCATCATTTTGCCCGGTATACAGGTTGAACCCAATATTGGCCAAGTCGTAAATAGCATCCTTATCTCCTGTCATTAAATGCCAATTTGGATTGGTAATACCGTAATTATCTGCATATGTCTTTAAAACTTCAGACGTATCGTGCTCTGGATTGATGGTAAAGGAAGCCACTCCAAAATCTTCAAATTCCCTGAATTCATTTTGAATCTGAACCAAGTTCTTGTTCATTTTTGGACATATGGATGGGCAGGTGGTAAAGAAAAATTCCACCACATACACCTTTCCTTCATAGTCCTTATTGCTAATTTGCTTCCCATTTTGATCCACAAAACTGAAATCTGGCACCTTTTTAGGCGCTCCATTAATGTTCAAAAAAGCCAATTCGGAAGTTGCAACTTCTTTTTCTTTGGTTTTAGCATGATCACTTCTACTCTCGTGTCTAGTGATATCTTCATTGCTAATTCTATCCACAATTTTTGGAACAAAAATGATTCCAAAAACCAAGATGATAAAGGCGATCCCTACATATGAATAGTTTGTTTTATTGCTCATCGTCATGTTCTTTTAAATCGTTGGCGCGTCTTTGGGTAGAATCGTAATTCCCCTTTCGGCGCTCGCGGTATTCTGTAAACAAAATTCGTAAATCTTCGGCACTTAACTTGTTTTTCAACTCAGCAACTTCAATTGCATTGTAAGAATATAAGGGATAAGGCTCTAAATTCTTTTTATTTTCCCAATCTTCCCGGTCATCCATTCTACCGCGCTGTTTTAGATCAGTATCTACAATAAAAACTTCTTCTGTTGAAAGGTTTTCATTCAACTGCAAATCCGATTTCAAACTACTAAACACCTTTTGGATACTAGGTTCGTCAAGTGTTACAAAATGCCAAAAACGCATATCTTCGTAGCTCGCAATTTCCTTGAACAATTCTTCGGCTTCGTTTTTGGCTTCTGGTGTAACCAAAATAACTATTTGAAACTTTTTAAACCCCTTGAATTTGTCATAGACCAATTCCTTAAGGTTTAAGGCAGGCGTAGATTGTTCCTTTGGATGCTTTCCAAAGAATCCCAACACTGTTAAATGACCTTTCAGTTGGATATCTGAATCGCTTCTTTGAGGTAAATCCACAACATTCTCATGAACGATTTCCAAAGTATTGTAATTATCGTTTGAAAGCGATAAAACCAGAACAAACATCACTGGAAGCAAGAAGAGAATTCCCAATACCAGATTACGCTTTACTTGATTGTTTTTCATGGGTGCAAAAATAAAAAAGACGGTTGAATAACCGCCTTTTTTATATCTATTTAACGTTAAGCAACGTTCTTAAAAATCATTTTTGATATAACCTGAAGAATACACCCCTTGAATGTAATCTCCTTCGGTTAAAAGGATGAAAGCCAAGTAGCAAATCAAGAATACTCCCGTCCAAACTACCGCTCTCCTCAATCCCGAAGTTTCATCTCTCATGTGCATGAAATCCCATGTAATGTAATACGCTTTCACAAGGGTAAGGATGATGAATACCCAGTTTAGGAGTTTCATTCCTATAACCTTCACCATGAACATTTCAGGCTTATAGATACCTAAAACAACTTCTACAGCTGTAATAATGGAAAGCAAAATCAATACTCCCCAGATCTTTTGGGTGTTAGATTTAAACTTAACTAATCCTCTTAAAATCTCTAATTTATGTGCGTGTGCCATTGTAACTATTTTATCTAAATTAAACTAGGTAGAAGAATGTAAATACAAATACCCAAACCAAATCTACAAAGTGCCAGTAAAGTCCAACTTTCTCAACCATTTCGTAGCTTCCTCTTCTCTCGTAAGTTCCCAAAATAACATTGAAGAAAATTATGATGTTAAGTACTACACCAGAGAATACGTGGAATCCGTGGAATCCTGTAATAAAGAAAAAGAAATCGGCAAATAATGGAGATCCATATTCGTTAACGTGAAGGTTAGCTCCTTCAACCACCATTTTACCATTAGTTTTAAGTGCTTTTAAAGACGCTTCTCTTGTTAACACTGTCTTGTGCCCGTGTTCATCAAGTGTTTGGGTTCTTACCAAAATATCACTGTGAGATTCCAATCCTTTTACGACTTCCTCTACGGTATAACTTGGCAAAGAAGATTCTCCAACAAACCAAAGTCCATTTTTGTTTTCATGAGTTGTACGCTCAGAGTGTTCTGCCACCACAAAGTCACGCAATGCTACACGCTCTCCTTCAGCATTTACAAATTGAAGAATGTTTCCTCCTTTTGTTTGTACTGCTCCATAGTCCCCTTGAATAAAGGTCGCCCATTCCCAAGCTTGCGATCCAACGAAGATCAAACCACCAATAATGGTCAAGAACATATAAATAGTCACTTTAGACTTCTTCATATGGTGCCCAGCATCTACAGCCAATACCATAGTTACGGAAGACATAATCAAAACAAAGGTCATAAAAGCAACGTAAATCATTGGCAATTCCTGACCGTGTAAAAACGGAACGTGAGTAAAAACCTCATCCGCTATAGGCCAAGTCCCAATGAATTTGAATCTTGAAAATCCATAAGCTGCCAAAAATCCAGAAAAAGTTAAAGCATCCGAAACGATGAAAAACCACATCATCATTTTACCATAACTTGCCTTAAGAGGCTCATTTCCACCTCCCCAAGTTTTGCCTTCTGTACCAGTATTCACTACTGTAGTATTCATATTAAGCGTTTATTTTGTTAAAATTTGCACAAAAATAATCATTTTATCCATCTAACGAAACTTCGCTTTCATATTTTCAAAACAAATGCTTGATAAAGAAAGGGAATTCCTAAAATGGGATAAAAGTCAAATATATACTATCCTATATAATTTAAAAATAAAAATAGGAATATCCATAAGATATCTACAAAATGCCAGAAAGTTGCAGACAGTTCTACCCCTAGCATTTCCTTTGAAGAATACTTTTGTTTAAAATGGTTATAAATTACCACCAAAATTGAAAGTAAGCCAGCCAATACGTGTGCAATGTGAGCAGCGGCAATGATGTACACAAAGCTCATAGTTACGTTGCTAGTAGGACCTGTAAAATTATAACCTAAATCGATGATTTGGGAAAACCCCAATATTTGACTGTAAATAAAAACTACGCCCAACACAAAAGTTAAACATAGCATTAAGGTAGCCAAGCCCCTATTATCCTGTTTTAAGGCTCGTTTCGCCAAAATGAAGGAAACACTACTTAATACAATAATTACAGTACTTACAATAAATGCACTTGGCAACTGAAAATCATTGAGCCAATCGGGGCGGCTCTTACTCACAATTACAGCACTTGTTAGACCAGCAAACGACATAAACAATGAAATGATACCAAACCATAGCATCATTTTTTTGGCTCTTGCGTTTTTCTCTTGAAAGGTTCCTTCGGTTAAATCCATTTATCTTAAAAATTTGTCTATAACGTAAACTATCTGTAATAAAGTAATGTATGATACACTGGCCAACATTAAATCCCTGGCCGCTTTTGCCGTTCTTTTCTTAAATAGGTCGAATGCAAAATGTAACATTACAAGACCTAACAACAACACAACAATGGCCGCGACTATGGAAAGTTTCAAATCCCCTGTAAACCCAAACACCGGAATAATAGACACTAAAATGGTCCAAACAGTATACATGATGATTTGTACGGCCGTGCCTTTATCGCGTTTCCCGGTTGGCAACATAAAGAAGCCTCCCTTTTTGTAATCCTCAAATAAGAACCAACCAATGGCCCAAAAGTGAGGAAACTGCCAAAAGAACTGCAAGGCAAATAAAGTACCTGGCTCAATTCCAAAGTGATTTCTAGCGGCTACCCACCCCAACATAAACGGAATGGCACCCGGTATGGCCCCAACAAAAACCGACAATGGTGTTTTAGTTTTTAAAGGTGTATAAACACTGGTATATAAGAATATGGAAATGGCCCCATACATAGCAGTTCTTGGATTGATAATATATAAGGTGATAATCCCTAAAATGGTAAACAATGCTGCTATTACAAATGCCGTATTAACAGTCATACGCCCGGCAGGAATGGGTCTATTTTTGGTACGGTCCATCTTGGCGTCCAAATCGCGTTCAATAATCTGATTAAACGCATTGGAAGCTCCCACCATAAAATACCCACCAAAGGCCAAAAGTATTAAAGTGGTCAATTCTATCCTTTCGGCACCCAACAAGTACCCTGCTATGGAAGAAAAAACAACACTAACCGAAAGTCTTATTTTGGTGATTTCCTTAAAATCAGAAAATACTGAACTTATTGAAACTGAAGAATTTTTAATACTCAAACCCGTAAAATTTGTCGCTGTAATTTTTGCGTGGGCAAAGATACTTTATTAATTCTTATTGGACAATGCCGTTCTTTGGTTTATTTTGAAGCCTTTAGAATGGGGAATCGGAAAGTTCTATAACCATATTTTTGCCATAATAAGTACAAAAGAAAAGCCAACAAAAACAAGCATTGGCTTTAATCTAGCTTTAGGGAGCTCTCCTCGCTTTATCAAAAGGGTAGAAATACCCAATACAAATACTAAGGACAAAAACGAAATGATGAGCGTTGAATTGCCTTCTCCAAAATTGGAAGGAGACACTGCAAACATATTAAACATTACGATGCCGAAAATTAGCTTTTTTAGGCTTGAGGAGGAAGCGTTGGTTAGTTTTATCATAAGGGAAACGAATTACATTTTCAATGATACAAAAAATTTAGAAATCGTAATACCAATTGAACAAATCTGTTCTCACCCCTAGACTAAACCAAAATGTATCTCTATTGGCTAAGTCTGCCGAATTGGTTTCAGGATTGAAGTTTCTAAAACTAATATTGGTAAACAACTTCAAATTACTCACCGGATTGATAATGTATCCTGTTTGTAATTCGGCATTGAAACTATTGGTTGTAATCCCCTGCCCCACTTCCACGCCTGTATCAAACGGCCGTTCATTGTAATTGCGATAGATATCACCCCCATAGCTAAAACTGTCTTCTTCGGTATTGTAATCGAACCCACGCTTTCCAATAATGAATTTGGCATCTGCAAACCAACGTCTGTAGTTATAACGACCTATGATGACAAGCTCACTAAAATTGGCTCCCCACAGGTGGGCCATGGATTGGTTGTTATGACCGTAGTTCAATACAATGGTGTTATGTGAATAGGTATAAGGTCTCACACGGTTGTATTCCAACTGAACCATTAAATTATCTACTTTGAAAGCGTTGAAATATTTCATCCCTATTTGATATCCGAACTTGTTTTTCCAGCTTTTGTTTCCGCCCTTAACGTCTCCTAAGGAAAATTCGTCAAGAATAAACTGGCTGTAAAGATTCACCTTGTTGTTCCATTTGTATTTGGCCGAAGCCCCTACAATAGCATTCCCAGCACCTTGACCCGATTCAAACTCAAGCGCCCTAAAAAAGATAATTGGGTTTAGATAGTTGATATCAAATCCACGTCCGTTGGTATCGGTCCACAACACCGATTCAAAAAAACCAAGGTTCAATCGTTTGGACACATTCCAACTCAAATAATGGTTGGCCATATATTTGGTCAAAAAAGACTTATCCTCAATAATCTCAGGACGCACATCTTTTAACCACATCCAAGTATTGGTATATTTTATTTTCCAAAACTTCGTATTCAGCTTAAAAAAGGTATGCGGACTCGCCACATCACTTTGGAAAAGGGAGCGATACCCATCTCCTATAAAATTCTTTCCGTGCCCAAACTGCACATTAATGAACTTTGCAGGCGCATAGGACAAGTATGCTTCGGCCACAGGGTAATCATAGCCTCTATCCTTAAAGGCTTTTCCAATACCCCTACCCGGAACAATGGCGGGATCAGGCCCAAAAGCTTTTAAGCTTTCGGCATAATCATTAAAATATTGCGCAAATCTCCCTTGACTTTCATAGACTGAAGTTGAAAAGTTCAAGGTCTTCCCTAAACCTCCCTGCACAATCAATCCACGCGTGTTGTTATAGGTAGAATTGAAATCGGCCTCAGTGTCTTTTCCTACTTGCAAATCAAAAATTGGATCGATGACAAACCAATAGTCCTTTCCCTGCACCTGAACCAAATGCTCATCCCAAAGTTTTCTACCCCACCAACCATCACTTCCTTTGGCCAAGGATTCCTTTTCAGCCTTAAAATCATAATAAGGCGCCACCTCAGCATATACAAAAGGCTTAGCTGCCGTATGACTGTTAGTTCCCAAGACATTCATTTGACCATCAAAACGGGCATAATAGGCATGGGTAAAAGGAATGTTTAACTGACTGCTGTATTCCAACTTTTCATACGGTACAATATCATTATTGATGCTATCGTATTCTTTGGAAATGGTTTCGTTTAAATCGACCGCACTATGTAACTTTTCCGTCTGTGTGTAAACCTCATTTGAGATTCCTTGAGGGTTTACCAAAGGAATTTTTACAGAAATGGAATATTGAAAATAGGTTGGATTACCATTATAAGTTCCAGGAGAAACTTTTGGCAATTCCCCAAATACACGCTTCACTTCTTCCTCCAAACTTTCATACACGGCATCTACATACAGTACTTTAAATTCCCCTTCAGCATTCACTTCAAACAAAACTTTAATATCACCTTGATAGTTCTCCTCCTGAACTATTTCAGGTACCTGAAAATTATCGAAGATATACTGGTTGATTTTATTGTTGAAACAAATTTTGAGATTGTCTATAGGTTCGGTTTCACATCCAGGAAAAACGGGAGATTTTTGATAGGCTTCTGTATTTTGGGAAAATCCATAAACACAGAAAAACATAAAAAAACAGAGTGTGATGCGCTTCATAAAATTCGGTCGGCCTTTGATGGTCGAAATATACTACTTTTTCAAAAAACGCCATTAAAAAACCGTTACCCAATACGGAGTAACGGTTGAACAACATACTAACAACTATTTAATTTTTCACCTGAAATATAATGGGCAAAGAATATATAACATCAACAGGTTTGTTCCTTTGCATTCCAGGTGTCATTACAGGAATTTTATTAATCACTCTTTTGGCTTCATTTTCCAATTCCATACGAGGGGCCCTTGCCCTGATATCCTTAACTTTTCCTGTCTTTCCCACTTTAAATTCAACATAAATCTTTTGAATACCATTTAATCCCAAATCCCGAGCAATATCAGGAGAGAACTTTCTGTTTACCAATTTGGCTATTTTCTCCGACATGCATTTTTTCCGGGCATCATTTCCTTTAGCTTTTTCACACCCAGGGTACACAGGCACCGATTCTATAAATTCGAAAGGCAAAGGAATGTCATCAACAACCTTATAAACATTAAGAGATTTTGCATCCACAACCTCATCACCTACATTTTGCTCTGAAGTTGTTAAAATTTGCACGGGAAGATCCTTAGACATATTATCCTCAATTTTGGGAGGCTCAGTGATTAACCTAGTTTCCACTTTAGGCTTCTCCTCCCTTTGCTGAACAGGCTCTTGGTACACTTTAAATTCCTGCATGACGAATTCGTCTGGAGCTTTCTCCTTGACCATTGCTTTTTCATACTTTGGAATCTTGGTTTCGAATTCCATTTCAAAAAGGCCATATACCCCCAAAAGACATAGAATTAACCCGATTTGAAAATACAGGGTTGAGTTTTTTTGTAAATTTACATCGTGCTTTTGTGATTTTGCGACACTTGAAGTGCTCTGGCCAGCACTACAAGTCTTTTTGTTAAAATTTTTCATAATATTGAATTTAAGATGTTAATATTATGCAAAAACACAATAAGCATACCAAAAACAAAAAACCCGCCTAAAACTTAGACGGGTTTTTTAATATTTTAAAATTAAGTAGTCTTAATCCTGAACTTGGAACAAGATAGGTAAGGAATATGGTACTGTTACCGCTTTACCTCTTTGCATTCCTGGTTTCATTTTAGGAAGCAAACCAATCACACGTTTTGCTTCTTTTTCCAAACCTGGGTGCGGCGCTCTTGCCATGATATTTGTAATCTCTCCGTTTTTGTCGATCTTAAAGATTACGTTGATACGCTGTCTTCCTGAAAGCCCAAGCTCACTAGCTAAATCTGTATTAAACTTCTTATTTACAAACTTGCTAATCTTTTCAGACATACAAGCCTTTTTAGCATTGTTTCCTTTTTCTTTTTCACATCCAGGAAATACAGGTACGTTTTCAATTACAGCAAAAGGAACCTCGATATCCTCTTCTACCTCTTCAACAAATACCTCTTCAACTTCAACAATCTCCTCTTCTTGACTTGATTCAGAAGATTCAATTACCGTTTCCTCAACTTCCACTTCATCCTCTACTACCTCAATAACTTCGGGAGCTGCTGGTGGTGGTGGCGGTGGTGGGGGTGGTGTTTTAAGCTGATCAGTAATTGGAATTTCCTCCTCCAATTCCTCATCCATGGTCAATTGACCTATGTCAATTGCTGCCTTATCGTACGTTTTGTAGTTAATTGCCAAATTGGTTAGCAACAACATTAAAGCCAAGCCCACTGCGAAATAAATCGAGCTATTTCTGCCTACGTCGGCCTTGGTATTTTTTTTCGGTTCCATATCTTAAAACATTTAAGAATGCTAAAATAACCAATTAATAGTTAAAAAAGCAAGCGATTATTTTAATTTAACTTAAGGTTCACCATAAGCTTTATGATGATTGCTCCTACTACAACTCCAATAAAATTGGCTAACATATCATAGACATCTAAGGTTCTAGTAGTTGAAAGCGTTTGTTGTAACACCTCAATAATAATGCCATAAAGCACAATTATTGCACCTGACACCAAAATTTTGTGTTTTAGTTGCGTTTGCCTGAAAAAATTAAAACTTATCAGCATAAAAACAACATAAGCTCCTAGGTGGTACAACTTATCATCAAAAGATGAGCCTAGACTTGGCATTTTGTGAATGTTCATCAGGCTCAAAGAGGTTAATGCCACTACATAAGCCAGCAGTAGTATTAACGCAATTGGCTTAGGCACCGATGAGCGCTTTATAATCTTCAGCAGTCATCAATTCTTCTAATTGGGCAAGGTCTGAGCATTTTACCTTGATCATCCATCCGTCTCCATAAGGATCGCTATTCACTAGCTCTGGAGCATCTTCCAAGACTTCGTTGAACTCGATAATCTCACCAGACACTGGTAAAAACAAATCAGATACAGTTTTAACGGCTTCAACAGTTCCAAAAACTTCTTCCGCTTCCAAAGTTTCGTCCAAGGTTTCCACTTCAACATAAACAATATCTCCCAATTCGCCTTGCGCAAAATCTGTAATTCCTACAGTTATAACATCGCCTTCTACTTTAACCCATTCGTGGTCTTTAGTGTACTTTAAATCTGCCGGTATATTCATTTTGTGTGTAATAATTAATTGGCACAAAAATAATTTTTTAAAACCTGAATCACCTAATTTTCTCTGACTTTTTTCAGCAGAAAGGAACTATGTTAACTTAATTTCCGAAATTATACCTCAACGTGATTCCAGACCTAATGGTTGTTTGTGGGAATGCTGTTGAAATAGCGTAGTCTGAGAATGAATAATCAAAATAGAAAATACCTGTAAGGTATTTACTAAAGGCATAATCGGCCTTATACTTTACCCCCCACAAGGTCTGTCCTGAGGTTACTTGATTATTATCTAAATCCAGATATCTTATAATAGTCTTGTTATCTCTTACAGACACATCCAAAGACATATTTAAATCACTTTTAATAATCTGTTGTGGTCCTGCAAGTTTAGAACGTATACGCACATCCTTGAAACGGTACCCTAGTCCAACTATATATTCCTGACCTTGGATTTCTGTCATCAAATTATTGTCAAAACTTAGGGAAAGGATGCGGTCCTTCTTAATCTCTCCCAAAATCTTCACCGAATTCTTCATTTCAAAATCAATACGAACCAAAGGACTAAACTGTTCCTCTAAATTGATATTACTATATAACGTTTTGCTCTTGAAGTTGCCCGATTGGTTAAATACATCCGGATCTTGACTATCATATTCCAAAGTTGGATCGGCAGCGACATAATCTAAATTGGTTCGGAATTGGTTAATTGTATAACTAGAGCGATAACCATGAGTAATTGAGAAACGCTTGAAGTTCTTCTTGAACCACTTCATCTTCATAAACCCTGTATACTTCAATTGCCAATTTGGAATTGGGAAATCCCTAAATGCCGATAGTTTTACATTATCTGGATTGGATCCTGTATAGGCAGATACAAAGGCAGGCAACAATACAGCCTGACTGTTCTTACCAAAACCTAATGGATAGCCTTCTGCATCCAATTCATACGTATTGTTACCATAAAACTCCTGTGCCAATCTATGAGCAATCACCATACGATTAGCTCTAAAATCGTTAAAAGCATCCGACTGAGTCTCGTCACTGGTGCTAAAGGCTGTTTTTATAAGCGCTGTGGAAATATTAAAGTTTCCATAGGAGTTTTGGATCAAGGAATTATAGTCTAACTCTCCATCATTATCCATGTCTTCAACCCTAAAGTTTTCGGTCATGTTTTCAGAATAGAGTCTTCCTCCGGTGATATCAATCTTTAAATCTGGAATCAATTCTACATTGGCAGAATAATCTAAGGTCTGGTTTGTCAACTCTGTATACTGCTGATTGAAGTTAGGGAATACAGTCAACCAACCATTTCGCGCCGCCATGTCCCTAATGTCTCTTTGACTTCCAAAAGTGTAACCAAAAGTAGGCTTGGTGGTCCCAATAAAACCAGGTGTTCTTGTATAACCCGGTAAATAGGTTCCATTATTTTCAGAATAATTTATTTGAACTCGTTTCACCATAGTCAGCACATCCACTGCAGCTCCCACTACTTTACTTTGCTTCTTATTGGATTGGTTACGGGCGTCGGCTCCATTCACAACCCTCTTACCATCCTTGCCTCTTGTTTGCGGCTGCCTAGTGGTACGTCTGGAGCGCTTTTTAACCAAGCCCAAATAACTGTAAAGTTTCTCCATATTAAGGGAGGAATTTATAGCATGGGTATTGGCGTTTTGTATAGAGTTCCCCAAATCGTAATAGTTGGTTACACCATCCTCATTGGTATACTCAAAATTAGTGTTCAAATCCGAGCCTTTTTGCCATTGAAAATCGCCTGTATAAGAATAGGTAGCATTCAAGAAGCTCAAAGTTGGAATTTTATTCAACGGAATTTCATAGTTCAGCTGGAACTGTTGGTTCTGGATATTTGGATCTCCTAGATCGAAGAAGCCATCCCAAACATTTAAACTTGAGTCTTGTCTTCCGTTGATTTGATCATCAATAAAATAATTTCGTACAATGTTGTTATTGGATGCATTGAAATTAAAACTCAAATTATCGGTAACATTATAATTTAAGGCATACTGAAAATCGAAGGTATAGTTTCTTCGATACAATTCTTCAAGTCCAATATTATTACCGGTAAGTTCAACCTCTCTAAATTTCTGCTTATTGAACTGGCGGATAATATCTGTATTCACCGAGAAACTTGTTGGCATTACATTCAAGTTGAAATCTTTAAGAATCCTCCAATACTTTCCTGTAAACAAGGAATCGTTCTTTTTAAAAGGCTCCACTTTTTTAGGGGCAAAATTGTAATTGTAGTTCACTCCGGCCCTTACCCTTTGGTCTAAGGAATTCTCAATCTCAAAATCCCGATGCTCCACTTTATTGTAAGAGTAATTGAAAGTTAAGTTCTCAGGATCATACAAATGAGGCTTGGCCTCTGCCGCCCGTTGCTTCTTCACCCCAATAAAATTGATGCTCTTACGCTTGGTATAATCTTCAGACTGCTCCCTGATCTGTTTCTTTTCATCTTCGGAAGTGGCAGCATCCAAACGTGACTCCAAGGTAAGGTCGTTGTAATATTGATCATATTTAGGGGTAATCATTTCTTCTTCTTGCCCATAATTGAATGGTACCTGAATCCCCCATTTTTTAGGCAGCAACTGTCCAAGGTTCACATTAGTCACCACATTGTACTGCTGAACATCTTCCCTACTTCTTTCATTCGGTCTTTGTTCCACCGAACCAAAACCAGAAGTACTTTGTCTTCCCGTAGCACTTACATTGGCAAAATCGGCCACATTACCATCCACTCCAACAACGGCAGCCCAACCACCTTCGTTATGTAAATCGGATAGGCGAAGCTCATTGAACCACACCTCACCGCAGACATCATAACCGGAACCTCCAGTTTGTGCCGAGCTAATGTTTTTAAGCCCTACCATTAACACCCTAATGTCTCCAAAATTAGGATTTCCTTTAATGGCGATACGCTGTTGCCCTGCTGTATATTCAGAAAACTCAGGAACCGGGTTCTCACTTACCTCACCATTATCTACATTATAGAATGTTGGATCGTCATTACTTAAAGACCCGTCAAAAATTCCTTTAGATTTAATTTGTTGCAATAGCTCCAAAGGCAAATTGATCTCATTTTCTTCCGGCCATACTTCTGTGGCCGAAATACCTCCCGAAGATACTTGCAACGGTACTTCAATTTGATAGAAGTTATCGGTAAAATCATTACCCATCCTGATGAATCCAACCAAGTCGTTATCATTCAAAGTACCGGATTCCCCATTTTCGGCATGCATAAACATTCGCAGTTTTTTGTACTGACGCATGTCTATATTAATATTTTTGAATACCCCTTTGGAATCTGTTGCCTCCAATTGGCATGTCTTTACTACAAGCGACTGCTCATTTTGGCGTACAATATTGTTGTTGTTATTCAACTCTTCCAATTCCACTCCTGGTGGCAACACATAGTTACCTTCGTTTTCTTGAAGGCCAACAACTCCTGTACTAAATTCCAAGTTTGGACTTTCATTGGTTGGATCATTATCCAAGTCTCCCGTAAAACGACGCCAATCACTACGCACCAAATCCAAGGTAGCAAAACGCAATACAGTAGGTTGGGTAAATTCCTTTAAATACATACGGGCAAATCTCACCGATCTAATATCGGTAATACCACCAACGGCAACTCTATCAGACGCGTTGATAGGAATTCTAAATTGATACCAAACCACTTCTCTGGTTTCACCATTAGGCAAGGTTACTTCACGGGTTTTGATATCGTTGATTTTTTCGTTGTTCTCGTTTAAAGTGGAAGGCTTGATATCAATGTTATATTCAAAATAACTATTGATCGTGTTCATGGTATTATCCCTATTGATATCCTCCACATCTGGTTGGGTTGTTGAACCTCTATTAGTATCGGTAAAGGTTTCCGGTGAATTCCCTTCTGTACCGTTATACTTTTTATAGCGCTCAAAAATATCTCCTTCCGTATTTAGGAAGTAAGTATAGTTATCCTTCGCAGGATCTTCCCCAAAGTTTCCAGCTACTCCCAATTCACTCAACATTTGGGCTTCTTCAATATCGTCGTAACCATCGTACCCAACATCTTGGTTGGTACGCTCCTGGCCTGTTGTGGCAAATGTATAGATCAAGGATTGGTTCTGCGGAACGACGTATGGTTTGTCAACAGACAAGTTGTTCTGAAGAAATTCAATATTCCCATCTTCCGGCAATCCATTCTCAAATTGCTTTTTACCGTCCTTAAGAATATCCTCGGAAATATTCCCCAAGTTGATACTTAAGGTACCTCCCGGATTTGATGGGTTATCCAAGAATGGATCCTGAACCCAGAATTCTATATATTCAACATTCGCCTGCTCAAAATCGGTAGAAGTAATCTGTCTGGTAATCCCCGCCCAAGAATCCATCGGGTTATCCAATTCTCCATCGGCAGCAGAATCTTCAAAGTTATACGGTCCACGTTCCGAAGGATAGTAAGCCAAATCCAAGGTATAGATTACCGTACTTTGGCCCTGGACCAAATCTACTTGAGGGAACACCTCATCTATAAATACCCTTCTGGTGTAAAGGTTAGAGATATCGTCGTCATTAATTCCGCTAGGCCTCTGTGTGCTATAGAAAATAGGGTCAATGGTATACCAGTTCAAAAAGGCACGGTCAAAACCATTTTGCAAGCCGTTGTCATCTTCACCTCCAAATCCAGGGTAGTTGCGACCAAGTCCAACAGGCCTACTCGACAGGTACCATGTCAATGGTGACAATAAATCGATAGCGCCTTGTGTCCCTTCAAAATCATCTACATATGAAGTTGCTTCATTGTTGAAATCGGTTCCCTTTGGAGCCCCTGGCAACAAATAGGCGAACTCGCCCCTTACCGACATATTGGATGGCACATCCGTATCGATGTTTGGTAATTTGTTAACCATTCTAGTCAAAAATGGCACTTCGGTAGAATAGTTACCGTTAAGCCCCAGAATAGTATTATTGATAGGCTCTGTATTGTAATTGGCCTTTTGGGTAATTGGGCGCTCACTTAAATTCAAGAAAGTTCCACCCAATACAAAATTTTCATTGAATTGATGCTCCACATTCACCCCTGCAAAGCGTCTTGTTTGTTGTCCAAAAACCGCATTGTTTTCAACGGATACATTGATAGGCGTATTCGACGCTTTTAAGGCCTCATCCAAAATTTGAACACGCCCCAATTGGTAGTTCACCGTATAATCGATTCCTTCCACTAACACACGTCCACCGGCAGTTACCACTACAGAACCTCTTGGCACATTGAAAGCTCCCAATGGAATTCCGTCACCCCCCGAAGACTTAAAACGCCCTTTAAGCTGGAACTTGTTCTTTTCAGATTCGTCCAAGGCAGCCGTTTTGGTTTGCTTATAGAGAATATCATATACATATTTCTCTTGGTTAGGGTTAGTATAGGTATCCTGTTCGTAATCTGCATCGTTGTTGTTAGGGTTGTTGTCATCATCCAAGACATCAAACAGGTAGCGTCCAAAAGGCTCCACTTTGGTGAAGATGATTTTTCCATTTTGTGTCAATACGGTTAGCCCTGGCACAAAATCGAAGAACCCATCCCCGTCAAGTTGTGGATCATTATTATAATTCAATCGGTCTAGGTGGAATAACCTAATTAAAGGGGTTTCACTTATTGCCGTATCGTCAGTTGGATCTGTTGTATTGTTATGGAATGGCGGGAATGTAGTCCCGTCCACAGGTAAAATGTAGTTGACAGGAGAAGCTTCGGTGTAAAAAATGTTCAGTTTAAAATCTTCCTGACTTAATTGAAAAGCACCTGTATCATAGATGTTTTTCATCATCAAGTCCCAAATAGGCTGTTCAACACTAGTAATGGCACTCTTCAGCATTTTCAACACCAAACTATTGTTGTTCACTATTTGGTTTTCTGAATTTACATCTTGGGAAACATCTGTAGCTTCCACACCATCATTGGCAAATTCCCCTACTTGGTAGACCTCGCCGCCCACAGTATATTGGTAGGCAACTGCTAATACTTCATCGTTTAAAAGTCTTTGATTTAAGGAAATATACCCCAACTGTGTATTTAAAATATAGTCTGATCCCTCTTGAAGTTTCTTGGCATTTTCCAACTTACCAAAATCGAACCCTTCATTGGCAGGTGTCAAAATACCTTGTTCTACTGTGGTGATATCCCTTACCGCATCTGTTAATTGAGACCCTGCTCCGCCAATATTCAAAGGATCGAAATCATTGTTCCCATTATCAGGATACGCGCCTCCGGGCACATTCACAAACCCCGCAGGTGGGGACGCAAGCCCTATAACATCCGATTCTCCCAAATCCTGGAAGGCCACAATATTTCTGACATTATCCGTTTGATTGCTTCTGTTGGTCACCCAAACTTCAATTCTGGTAATTTGAATATTGTTGTTGATATACGGATATCTATTTAAGGCCTCATCATAATGTTCCCTAAAATATTGTGACAAGAAGAAGTGTCGGTTTTCATCATAGTCCCTTGCGAAGAATTCAAACTCTTCCAAAGTACCTCCTCCTTGCGCTACAACAGACTGCGATTGTGATTTTTGTTCGGAGAAGACAGCGGTTACGGTAGTTTTCCCAAATTGCAATTCGGTTTTTACCCCAAATAAACTCTGGGCTCCTGTAATCAAAGAACTGTTTAATGGCATACTTACATTACCCACCTCAATTTTTCTGATGATATCATCCTCGGTAGGTGTGTATTCCAATTTTATCAAGTTTTGGAAATCAAAGGTAGACTCAGTATCATAATTGGCAGTTACCTGAAGTCTTGTCCCCACTTTCCCCAATAAACTCAAGCTGATTCTTTGGTCAAAATCGAAGGTAAAATTACTTCGGTTCCTTGGCGAAAAGGTTGGATTGTCCTGCTTGGTATAAAGCACCCCTAGATCCATTTCCACCGATCCCTGAGGCACCACCTCAATAGTATTGCCTCCAAACACCGATTCAAAAAAGCCCGAATTCACATAAAATTCCGGCAATAGATTTTTTTGTTCTTCTTCACTTCCCTCTTTTTTACCTTCTGCCGCATCAATTTTCTGTTTGTAGTATCCCTTTTGCTGTTCCTGAAGCACCAACTTATAATATTCTGCCGGCGTTAAAATAATAGGGTAATTAATATTGAATTCCCCCACTTTTTCGGTGTAGATGTACCTATCAGTTAACGGGTCGTAAGTATATTTTGAAACAATGCTATTAGGATTGGGAAGTGTCATCCTTCCCATGGAAAAACCTGTTTTGGTAGTATCTTGTTCTTCTGCTTCCTGCGCAAAACCGAAAAGGCTAAAAAGCATTACGATACTAAAAAGCAGGTATGATCGGGTTGAAATAGTATAAATCGGGTTATTTGTACTCAAATCTCTGTTATAATTTTTTTAAAGCCTCCTTGATAAGGGATTCCACACTTGCATCGGCTTGTTCTGCTAAAATCTTGTCAATCACCTTCTCTGCCTGCTTCTTATTAAATCCTAGAACTTCTAATGCTGATAACGCTTCATCCTTGTTGGTATTGCTTTGCGGGGCCGAAAGTTCATCAATATCATAGACTTTCAAAATTTTATCTTTCAAGTCCAAAATAACTCGTTGTGCGGTTTTGGCTCCAATTCCTTTGATAGACTGTATCAAGGCCACATCTCCAGTGGCGATGCCTTCCCTAACTTGTTTCGGCGTTAAGGAGGACAACATGGTCCTTGCCGTATTGGCCCCAATCCCACTTACAGAGATCAACAAGCGAAAAATTTCTCTTTCAGAAATAGAAGAAAACCCATAAAGGGTATGCGAATCTTCCCTTACCTGAAGATGCGTATATAACTTTAAATTTTCTTGATCTGGAATTTTGGAGAATGTATGTAAAGAAATATGGAGTAGGTAGCCCACTCCATTACAATCTATGGTGACATCGGTTGGATTCTTTTCAACAAGTTTCCCCTGAATATGTGTAATCATTAAATAGCCTCATTTAAACCTCTCAAATGTAATAAAATTATTTACAACGAGAGGAGGTTACTTTTCTTCTGACGCCTTGAGTTCCTGCTCCCTTTTTTCCTTCTGTTGGGCATCAATTACTGCAATGGCTGTCATGTTTACAATTTCGTCCACACTAGCCTCCAATTGCAAAATGTGCACTGGTTTTCGCATCCCCATCATGATAGGCCCAATGGAATCTGCTTGATTGAGCTCTTTCAAGAGTTTATAGGTAATGTTGGCAGCCTCAAGATTTGGAAAAATAAGTGTATTTACTTTTTTACCGGCTAATTTTGAAAACGGAAATATGTCCTGCAACATCTCACTATTAAGAGCGAAGTCTGTTTGCAATTCTCCATCCACAATCAAATCTGGGTAATATTTATGCAGATACTCTACGGCATCTCTTACTTTGGTGGTACGTTCATTTTTGGAGGAACCAAAATTGGCATAGGAAATCATGGCCATTACTGGCTCCATTCCAAACATTTTCACAATTTTGGCTGTCATTTGTGCAATCTTCGCCAAATCTTTTGAAGATGGGTCCATATTGATTGCGGTATCACTCAAAAACATTGGGCCACGGCGTGTCATCATCAAGTTGGTGGTAGCGACACGGGTAGCGCCTTTGGCCATCCCTATAAGCTCCAACATAGGCTTAACCACTGAAGGATAACTACGTGAATACCCAGAAATAAGGGCATCGGCATCTCCTTCGTTTACCATCATAGCCGCAAAATAATTGCGTTCACGCATTACTTTTTGAGCCGAATACAAAGTCACTCCTCTACGCTTGCGCTGTTGCCAATATACCTCTGCATATTTGTTCAGACGGTCTAACTCCTCATCCGATTTTGGATCGATGATTGGCACATCCGCATCAAAATCAATCTCCAACTTTAGCTTTTCAATCTCTTCCCTTCGACCTAAAAGTATTGGAAAGGCAATCCCTTCTTCGTGGGCTATCTGTGCTGCCTTCAACACATCCAATTGATCTGCCTCGGCAAAGACCACACGCTTAGGATTCATTTTGGCGCGATTCAACAATAATCGAACCACCTTATTATCCGAGCCCAAACGCTCCATAAGGGATTCTTGATATTTTCCCCAATCGGTAATTGGCTCTTTGGCAACACCACTATCCATAGCGGCTTTTGCCACTGCTGGAGGTACTTCGGCAATCAATCTTGGATCGAATGGCTTCGGGATGATGTAATCCCTTCCAAAAGTTAGGCGAGTTTCGCCGTAAGCTATATTCACTTGTTCCGGCACGGGCTCTTTAGCTAATTTAGCCAAAGCTATTACCGCAGCCATCTTCATTTCTTCGTTTATTTTGGTTGCACGCACATCCAATGCTCCCCTAAAAATAAAAGGAAATCCAAGTACGTTGTTTACTTGGTTAGGATGATCACTCCGTCCTGTAGCCATAATGATATCATCCCTTGTGTCAATTGCCAGGTCATAGGCTATTTCAGGATCCGGATTGGACATTGCAAACACAATAGGATTGCTGGCCATTGCCTTTAACATTTCAGGAGAGACAATATCTGCTGTTGACAAACCGATGAACACATCGGCATCTACCATTGCTTCATCAAGGGTATCTATACTTCTGTGAGTGGCAAATTCAGCTTTTTCCGGGGTTAAATTGGCGCGGTCCTTTCTTATCACACCTTTACTATCCAACATCACCATGTTTTCAAGTTTGGCTCCACAAGCCTGATACAATCTAGAACAGGAAATAGCGGCAGCTCCCGCACCACTAATTACAATTTTAACGTCCTCTATATTTTTTTCTGCTAATTCCAGAGCATTGATCAATGCTGCTGCAGAAATTATGGCAGTTCCATGTTGGTCATCATGCATTACTGGAATGTCCAACTCTTCCTTTAAACGACGCTCAATCTCAAAAGCTTCTGGCGCCTTGATATCTTCAAGGTTGATACCTCCAAAAGTTGGCGCAATATTTTTTACGGTTTGGATAAACTCGTCAATATTTTCCGTATTCACTTCGATGTCGAACACATCGATATCCGCAAATATTTTAAACAACAAGCCTTTGCCTTCCATTACGGGTTTGGAAGCTTCCGGACCAATATTACCCAGTCCCAAAACGGCTGTCCCGTTGGAAATTACGGCTACCAAATTTCCTTTGGCTGTATATTTATAAACGTTATCTGTTTTTTTAGCGATTTCTAAACATGGTTCCGCTACCCCGGGTGAATAGGCCAAGGACAAATCTCTTTGGCTAGCGTATTTTTTTGTAGGAACTACTTGAATTTTCCCTGGAGTTGGCTTGGCATGATACACCAAAGCCTCACGGCGTTTGCTTTCTTTGCTCATATAAAAATTGGATTAATATGAATTACAAATGTAATAATCCTATGGATGAATCTCTAATCTTTTAGAAACTGAATATTTCTTTTCAATCCAGTCAACTTAGTACGCTTAACTGCAGACTTTTTAAAGACTTTGTTGAAGGTTTCCTCGGTGATTTCTTCCCAATCCTTTTGGGTCATGGAGAGCAAATCTGGGTGTGGATTGAAAAGCGGCTCACTATGAGACTTTGAAAATCGGTTCCAAGGGCAGACATCTTGACAAACGTCGCAGCCAAACATCCAATCGTCAAATTTCCCTTTGAATTCTGTAGGAATATTGTCTTTCAGTTCAATAGTGAAATAGGAAATACACTTACTACCATCTACCACATAGGGATTGACAATGGCTTCCGTAGGACAGGCATCGATACAGGCGGTACAACTTCCGCAATGATCGGTTGTTGGTGTGTCATATTCCAATTCAAGGTCCACAATCAGTTCTGCAACAAAATAGAAGGACCCTACTTGTTTGGTGAGCAAATTGCTGTTTTTTCCAATCCATCCCAAACCAGATTTGGCCGCCCAAGCCTTGTCGAGCACTGGCGCCGAATCTACAAAAGCACGTCCATTTACTTCGCCAATCTCTTCATTTATAAACTCAAGTAATTGTTTTAATTTATCCTTGATGACAAAGTGATAATCTGTTCCATAGGCATATTTGGACAACTTAAACGAAGTATCTTCCTGTGTTTTTTCTGGGAAATAATTTAGTAATAAAGAGATGACACTCTTGCTGCCCTCTACCAATTTTGTAGGATCCAAGCGCTTGTCGAAATGGTTTTCCATATAACGCATTTCTCCGTGCATATTACTGTTAAGCCATTGTTCCAATCGAGGAGCTTCGTCTTCCAAAAATCCAGCCTTACTAATGCCACAGGACAAAAATCCAAGTCGTTTGGCTTCGTCTTTAATACTTTTTGTATGGGCCTGCGGGGGTTTCATTGGGCCAATGTACAGCGAAAAAACCAAACAATAAAGCCGACCAAAGTCGGCGATATTAATTACTGTCCAATAGTCTATTTACTTTTCCCCCTTCCTAGTTGCCATAAGGTCCACTAGAAACGTTATCCACAGACCAAATTTCACCATCACGAGTTACGACATAAGCAGTGTTTTTCACAATCTCTAGAGATGTTGGTCTATCCAGACCTGTCGCTACATCAGAAAAAGTGCCATTTTGATTTGCTTTGACCAATGCTCCCGTATTTTCAAAAGCTTCAGAACCTTCTCCAAGTCCATTCCATTCTCCTTGAGAAAGTGCAAACAAACTTTGACCACGACCTAATTTCACATCAACCAATAAAGGTGACCCCGACGCTACAGGTGGCGCATAGGTTGAATTTTCGGTAAAGTAAACTACCTTGCCATCTTCGGGGTTGTGAGGCACAGGTCCCGCCTCTGCCATATAAATAGTATTCCCTGATACCGCTATGCCCGTAGGTACGATATTTGCAAAAGCTTTCATTTCAGAGATGATCCCGTCAGTAGTCACATGCAATACCCGGTTGTGGTGTCCATCGGTAACTAAGAAACCGCCTTTATACGTTTCTATGGCATATTGCAGGCCCATTGGCAAAAAGTAGCTTGTATTTGGAGGATTTGCCTCAGAAAATGCTCCGAGATCTGCAATCACCGTAAAGCTATTGGGACCATCTATTCTATAAATCCCAACCAAATCAGTAGTTCCGAAAAAAGGACCGACCAAGGAAACCAACACATAGCCTGTTCCCCCAATAAAAGCAATGTCCATAGCACCTCCTATCCCCACATCGGGAATCATGGTTGGCAAACCACTGGCAAAGGTTGTTTTTTCCCAGGTTTTCAAATTAAATCGAGAAATTTCTCCTGTTAGGGTTTCTGTCACAAATAAATCCCCGCCAGGACCAATAGCACTCCCTGCTCCGCCAACAATTCCCTCATACATCAATTGGGGAACACCTGGGGAAGAAGAAGCTTTAGCTGAAGAAGTAGACATAACAGATTCAGGTTCCACATCTGTTAGTTCATTGGAACTGCACGAAAACAACAACCCAAGTAGCACCAAAAAAGAAATAAGCTTGGTTGCAGCGAGGATAGGGTTCTTAAAAAAATAAACTGGAGCTTTTAGTGAAAGGCATTTGGTTAACATAATGATACGTTTTTAAGTTATACTTATTGCTATCAATCAGTACCAAGTGGCTTTAGGAAGAAATTGTTTTAAAGATACATTTTGCTCCTCTCCTACAATTGGAAATTTCATTCAATTATTAGTACGAATCATTCAATACACATGAATAGTCTTATGAAAGCTCCTACTTTTCAACCTTGCTTACTGAAATTTTGTGGGGGTTTCACCAAATTCATTCTTGAAAACTTTAGAGAAATAGGACGCATCGTTAAAACCAACTTCATATGATATTTCCGTAATTGACTTAGTAGTATTACCCAATAATATTTTGGCTTGCTTAAGTCTATAGGAACGAATGTATTGCACTGGGGACACTTTGAACGCCGACTTAATTTTTCGATATAATTGGGAATCGCTCATAGCCATATGTTCAGCCAATTCCTTGGGTCCAAACTGAGTGTTTTGATAATGATACATTAAGGTTTGGTTGACCTCTTCCACAAAATTAAGCTGTGAGTTTTCTAAATATCCGTTTTTTGGGGATGACATTAATCCAACAGTCTTATTCTCCAAACACTCTTTTGTTTTAATAAGACTTTCTATCAAAGCGAATAACTCTTTTTCATCAAATGGTTTGGTTAAGTAAGCATCGGCCCCTTTATGTAAGCCATTTAATTTACTAGAATGTCCTGCCTTTGCCGTAAGCATAACAATTGGAATATGATCTGTTTTAGTCACTTTTTTTAAATTTTCAGTAACTTGAAAACCGTCTATATCCGGCAGCATAACATCACAAATGATAAGATCTGGGATATAGGTAGTTGCCAATTCGATTCCTTCTTCTCCATCTATAGCCGTAATTACATCATATGTTTTATTTAAGATTAAACGCAAATAGTTCCGTACATCTTCATGATCCTCAATAACCAAAATATTCGGCTTTTCCTTATCCAATCCCTGAAACTGTTTTAAATTCTCGTTTTTATGATGATCTACCATTTCCTTGGGCTCAAATGCATCTTGTACAAACTGGGCTGAATTATGGATTGGTATTATCAATTCTACCTTGGTTCCAACATCTGGTAGACTTTCCAAATTGATGTTTCCCTTTAAAACTTCAACATATTGTTTTGCTAATGACAATCCAATTCCAGAACCTTTCTCTGATATTTTATTTGCATTTTTGGATTGGTAATATTTTTCAAAAATCTTGCTCTGCTCCTCTATAGGGATTCCTATCCCAGAATCTGTAATCGCAATGTGCAACTTATTAGCGTCTCTGGCTAAAACTAAAGAAACCGTCCCTCCATTAGGTGTGAATTTTATAGCATTGGACAGAAGATTTCCCAAAATGCTTTTGATATAGTTTTTATCAAAATCCATTACTATAGATCGTTCCTTAATTTCTACATCGAAATTAATATGCTTCAATTCGGCCAAAGTCATGTAGCTGGAAGAAAGATAACGTATATAAGAAACTATGTCTCCCTGAATCATTTGCTGGTCCATCAAACCCTTTTCATTTCTTGATAGCTCAATGATATTATCCACCATATGCACTAGATTGGAAGCATTTCTTTCTATCAAGTTTAAATTAGGATTATGTTCTTTAGGTATCAATCCTTTTAAATATTTTGTAATTCCTAAAATTACAGTGATAGGGGTCCTAAAGTCATGGGTAATTCCAGAATAAAAATGAGCCATGGAATCATTGACCTCTTTCAATCTTCTGGATTCCTCTAGGGCTAGTTTTCGTGAGAGTAAAAATCGATATAACCATAAAACACCTATAATTATGAGGAATAAATAAACACCCTTTGCCAAATTTGAATTCCACCAAGGCCCTGTGATATCCAACTGTACAGTATAAGAAGGCTTATCCCAAAGACCTTGAAAATTACTCCCATTAACTTCTAAGGAATAGTTTCCAGCAGGCAAATCTATAAGTTGTAAATCGGTGCCTACCATTTTACTCCAGCCATCGTTCCCTGGTGTAATGCGATAATAAAGGTTTTCAAGCTCTTCTGACGAATACCCTAAAGTAGAAAAATGCAACTGCAATGGAAATTCGTCATACCTCAGATTAAATTGTGGTGCACGTTCAAAATTATTAAGCATCCATTGGCCATCTGCCTTACCTCCCTTAATATCTGACAAATAAATATGTTTCTTCGTAACGAACGCATCTACCTTTTCTGGATCAAAATAGGTGATCCCAAAATCCCCGGCAAAATATAATTGTCCGTCGGCAGTTTTAAACTTACCACTGGACCAGTCAAAATTCTTAATACCCTCTGTGGCTCCATATTGTTGAAAATTGTCGGTTTTGGGATTGTACTTTATAAGCCCTTCCCCATAGGTGGTAAGCCAAATATTGTTTTGTTTGTCGCTCAATAAACTAGGAAAAACAGGATTGCTAATACTTGGCACATCTGTCCAAGACTTAAACTTCCCTTTCCCCAAATACTTACTAAGCCCTCCAAATGTTGAAATCCATAAATTTCCTTGAACATCCAACTCCACATCCAAGATAAAATCTGAACAAATGGATTGTGGATCTTCACTTTTTGTATAAAGGCCAACAATTTCAGCCGCTTTGTTATCTGGAGACACCTCCAAATGCAAGAGCCCTCCTCCCACAGTGCCTACCCAAAGGGTTTTGTCATTTACTAAAAGGGACGTTGGATAATTGGTAAGTTTATTGTGTATGGATTGAGCGGTAGCCTCTAAATGGTTAATTTCAAAATTTCCATTTTCCAATTCAAAAATATTATAAATACCCTGTCCGGAAGTTCCAATCCAAACCATCCCCTTTGTATCTACCTGAATACACGAAATTCTATTTGAACCAAGTATAGACCATTCTTTACTTGAACCAGAAAAGGTATTGAGTTTTGGGAATTCGGGATTAAATGTATCCAGATCTATAAACCCCAATCCAAAGTTCCCTCCAAACCATATCTTATTCCGAATGAAATCCTTAGCGAGACACAACACTTGCGGATAGCCCTTTTGTTGTTTACCATGTACATCATCTAGGCTGAAATAATACTCCTTACCATCACGCCTTAAGCCTAGACCTCCCTCATATTTCCCGTACCAAAGATCTCCCGAATCTCCCAATATGGAAAGTACAGCCCCCCATTCAGAAGCTTCATTATTGAGGTCGTAGATACCTATATTCCCAAAAGTGGATGGATTCAAGTCAAACAAATACAGGCCCTTTCTAAATACAGATATAATTTGATTGTTTCCAAAATTGAGCAACGTACCATACCCAGCAAAGGGTAAGTTGTTACTCTCTGTAGTAATATTATCTTTAAAACTCTCGGTCTTAATATCAAATTCCAAAATCTTACACGCAATAGAAATCCAAAATTTATGGTCCTTGGCATGTACTATGCCATTTCTTACAATTCCTGGGCTATTTTGATAAAATGGCAATTCAATTTCCTTCAACTTTAAAGTTTCTAGATTGTAAATATAAAATCCAGTAGTAGCTCCCAGTAGCACCTTATTCTGATAAATTTCTATTGAATGAATTGCTCCCTCGAAATCCAGTTCTTTTTTAAAGGTGCCTTCAATATCTTTTGGATTTGTAATAGTGTAAACCCCTTGACTGGTACCAAGCCAAATCTTCCCTTGGCGATCTATCTTGGCTGAAAAAAAACTTAGATCCTTAAAATGGTATTTCAATAAGCTATTTGGCTTACCAAAATTAGCAAACTCCACTAAGCCAGCCCCTCTAGTAAGGAGTAGTAATTGGTCTTCAGCTCCTAAAATAATGTCAAAAACATGCCCTCCCATTTCCTGAAAGCCATCCAAATCTACTTTGTTGAAAGTATCAGAACTTCTATCTAAATAAGCCAAATCAAAATCGAAACCGGCCACCCAAAGACGATTGTATTTATCCTCGCAAACAGTATAAATAAGGTTGTTAGGAAGTGTATTTGCCTTACGGGAATCCCTTGCGTAGCGCTTATATTCTCTACCATCAAACCTATACAGCCCAAGCGAAGTTGCTAGCCACAAAAAATCATTGTGGTCCTTATGCATATCGTAAACCCGCGCCCACGGCTCTTTTTTAATGTCAAAATAGCTTATTTCAAAATCGCTTTGAATATTTTGGCCATTAGCCATCGAGAAAATGATTAGGAACAAAATTGTGAAGAAAGATGTTCTATTGGCCCGCATAATACCCTAGTTTTTGTTGTCTTATAAAACCGAAAGGGGCCATTACTAAATATACAAAATATTGAACATTCATTTTCAACAATAGATTTTCAAATAAAAATCGCCTAGGAAAAAGGCGATTTTTATTTTTAATTATAATTCTCTACCAGAGGTGTCAAGGCTAATGATTTTTTTCTGTTTGTCCCTTACTATCTGTACATAATAGATTCTTTCAACATCTTCTTCTAAGTGATATGACACCTCATAGGATGTTTTCTTAAGCGACCAGTTTGGATATAGTTTCTTTATATTACTTCGCACAGCAAAAGGCAATGCAATATCCTTAAACTTTTCAATCGATCTTAAAATTATCCCATCTTCATTAAATGTGGCAAATATTTTTCCGTGTCTATACTCAAACTTCAATGGAAAAACCAGGGATTCCTCATCATACCATTCTGAAGCTTTTAGATCGAAAGTAGCAACCTCCTTCTGTAAATTAATAATTCCTGTAGCGGCATTGTTATCAATTACCTTATTAGCGTAATTTAAATTGATGGTTGTAATTTCAACAGGCTTTAGGTGAATTCCATGCACCCCTTCTTCAAATTGAGCCTGTACTTGGCTGGCGAGACCAATAAACATTAAGCCGATAATGATTTTTTTCATAATTGTCCGTTTTTTGATTAAATGATTTATTTTGATGATGATTCTTAACAATTACACCTGAAAAGGATAAAACACTACCGGCTTAACTAAACCTAAATGCCAATACCACAATGCTAATAATGTATAATGCTGCGCTAAGGAAGAAATAACACTGATAAAGACTTACAAACCTTTACCTTCAATTTTCTAAGATAAAATTACAATGATGATGGAGAAAAGACCATGATAAAATCTTCAATAAATTGTAATTTTCAGTCATGTACTGGCTGACCTCTCCCTTTTGAATCTTTAGGAAATGGGATGAAACGCCATTTCAACATCCACAGGTTTCAAAGTGATAAGCGGATTGATTTTCACTTCAGTTTTATTAGTGGAAATTTGAAACTTTTGAAGAATGGCATTGATGGTCAGCATCATTTCAAACATGGCAAAATTGTTCCCAATGCACAAACGTGGACCAGCACCAAAGGGCATATAGGCAAAGGCCGTTGATTTTTTATTATCTTCTGAAAATCTATCAGGATTGAAGACTTCAGGAGTATCCCAATACTTGGGATTCCTGTGCATTTCATAAATGGAAACGCCCAACAAGGTTCCTTTTTTGATATGAAATTCCCCTAAAGTGTCATCTTCCAAAGCCAGCCTATCGGTAATCCAAGCCGATGGATACAAGCGCATACCCTCTTCAACACATTGTTTGATGTATGTAAGTTTTGGAAGGGCATCAAAAGCTTGGGTAGCATCCGTGATAGGCAATGAATTAACTTTAGCCTTTTCCAATTCCTTAGGATTTGTAGCCAATAAAAACAACGTAAAGGTCAAGGCATTGGCTGTAGTTTCATGGCCAGCCACAAACAAAATCAAAATTTCATCAATGAGCTGGTCGTTAGTCATGTTTGAGCCGTCTTCATATTCGGCCTTCAACAACATGTCCAACAAATCATCATGATGCTCCTTTGACGCTCTTCGTTGGTTAATTATATTTTCAATAATCCCCCTACTCTCTTTTACCAATTTCAAGTGATATTTCATGTCACCTTTTAAGTGATACCACAAACGTTTATGGGGTTGGCGTATTTCCTTTACAATGAAATTTTGAAGTTCTGCGATAATGAACTGGAGTCGTTTAAGAGTATTTTGATCGGCTGAATAATTAAACAAAGATTTGGCAACCACTTCAAAGGCCAAGGTGTTCATCAAAGGATACAACGCTTCCATGCTACCCGTTGGAAAACTGTTGACCTGTTCATTGATGGTCGTATCAATAATAGCCACCAACTGTTTTAATTTATCCTTATGAAATGCCGGCTGGATCAATCGGCGTTGCTTTAGCCAATAACTTCCAGTAGAGGTTAAAAGTCCATAGCCAACGTATTTCGAAAGAAACTGGGTTTGCAGTTTTGACTTCTCATAAAGCTTGTGCTGCTTTTGAAGAATATGTTTGGCAATCTCCGCATCTTTAGTCAAGATAATAGGCGGATTGAATGGCGTTTTAATACTGAACGATTCTCCACTAGCGGCAAACATTTCCTTATGAAATGGAATTGGGTTCTTGGCAATTTCGGATGACTTGAGCACAAAATTTAAAAAAGAAACTCTTTTTGGATATTTGTATTTAGTCATGAAAAATGAATTTGAGGAAATGTAAATCTACTAAAACAATCCCCCCTGAATACCTCCTTTAACTCTTCCGAGATGTTTATAGGCCAATTCGGTGACTTCTCGTCCTCTTGGAGTTCGAATGATAAAGCCTTGCTGAATCAAAAATGGTTCATAGACCTCTTCAATGGTTTCTCCACTTTCACTTACTGCCGTTGCCAAAGTGGTAATTCCAACAGGTCCGCCTTTAAACTTATCGATAATGGTGGTCAAGATCTTATTGTCCATTTCATCCAAACCATGAGCGTCCACATTAAGCGCTTTTAAGCTGAATTTGGCAATTTCTATATCAATCCTACCATTTCCCTTTATTTGGGCAAAATCACGCACCCTACGCAGCAATGCGTTGGCAATCCGAGGTGTTCCTCTACTTCTCCCAGCAATCTCTATAGCTGCTTCCATAGAAATTGGGACATTTAAGATATTGGCACTACGTTCAACAATGGTAGATAACAATTCTGTGGAATAATATTGCAGTCTACTGCTAATACCAAAACGGGCCCGCATTGGGGAAGTCAACAATCCAGATCTTGTAGTGGCACCAATAAGTGTAAACGGATTTAAGTTGATTTGAACGGTTCTGGCGTTAGGGCCAGATTCAATCATAATATCAATTTTATAATCCTCCATGGCCGAGTACAAGTATTCCTCCACAATAGGACTTAAACGGTGGATTTCATCAATAAACAATACATCCCTCTCATCTAAATTGGTCAACAAGCCCGCAAGATCACCAGGCTTGTCCAAAACAGGTCCAGAAGTTACTTTGATACTTACCCCGAGTTCATTTGCCAAAATATGGGCCAAGGTGGTTTTACCCAAACCTGGAGGGCCATGAAACAACGTGTGATCTAGAGCATCACCTCTAAGGTTGGCTGCCTTTACAAAAATCTTGAGGTTTTCCAATACTTGATCCTGACCCGTAAAGTCATCAAAGGACAGGGGACGTAAGGCCTTTTCAACATCCATTTCCTCTGGGGAAAAGTGTTCATTGGAGGGGTTTAAATTGTCATTCATACAAAAGCAAAGATAAACAAAAAGCCTTTCTGAAAACTCAGAAAGGCTTGTTATGATTTATAAGAAATGAATTCTCCTAGTGTTGTAATTCTTCTTCTCCGTCCATTAATGGAACATTTTGAGGTACGAAATCTGCCTCGTGACCTGGCTTGCTATAGTCGTAAGCCCAACGGTGTACGTGAGGAATTTCACCTGGCCAGTTACCGTGAATGTGTTCTACTGGAGTTGTCCATTCAAGGGTGTTGGATTTCCATGGGTTTTGTTCAGCTTTCTTACCAAAGAACATGCTGCTAAAGAAGTTGTACAAGAATACCAACTGGAACGCTCCACCAATTAATGCAAACACAGTAATTACTACGTTTACGTTTGCCAAATCGTCAAACAATGGGAAGTTAGAGTTAGTATAGTAACGTCTTGGTAAACCTGCCATCCCGATAAAGTGCATTGGGAAGAATACCCCGTAAGCACAGATTGCAGTAATCCAGAAATGTAAATACCCTAAGTTTTTGTTCATCATACGACCGAACATTTTTGGATACCAGTGGTAGATACCAGCAAACATTCCATACAATGCAGAAATCCCCATTACCAAATGGAAGTGAGCCACTACGAAATATGTATCGTGAACGTTAATATCCAAAGCACTATCCCCTAAGATGATTCCGGTAAGACCTCCAGTGATGAACGTCGATACCAAACCAATAGAGAACAACATGGCAGGGTTCATTTGCAAGTTACCCTTCCAAAGTGTAGTGATATAGTTGAATGCTTTTACAGCCGATGGAATTGCAATCAATAATGTTGTAAAGGTAAATACAGACCCTAAGAATGGGTTCATACCTGATACGAACATGTGGTGACCCCATACGATAGTCGATAAGAATGCAATTGCCAAAATTGACACCACCATGGCACGGTAACCAAAGATAGGCTTACGTGAGTTGGTAGAAATAATTTCCGAAGTAATCCCTAATGCAGGTAACAATACGATGTATACCTCTGGGTGCCCTAAGAACCAGAACAAGTGCTCGAACAATACCGGAGACCCTCCTTGGTAATGCAATACTTCACCTTGGATAAAGATATCAGATAAGAAGAATGATGTTCCAAAACTTCTATCCATGATTAATAATAAGGCTGCAGATAATAATACAGGGAATGAAATAATACCGATGATAGCAGTTACAAAGAACGCCCAAATAGTCAACGGTAAACGTGTCATAGACATTCCCTTTGTACGCATATTGATAACCGTTACAACATAGTTCAAAGATCCTAATAAAGAAGAGGCGATAAAAATAGCCATAGCTACCAACCAAAGTGTCATACCAGCTCCAGAACCTCCCTGTGCCATTGGCAATGCAGAAAGTGGTGGGTAGATGGTCCATCCTGCTGCAGCTGGGCCAGCTTCAACAAACAAAGACAATACCATGATAACACTTGACAAGAAGAACAACCAGTAAGATACCATGTTAAGGAATCCTGAAGCCATATCTCTTGCTCCAATTTGCAATGGAATTAATAAGTTACTGAAGGTACCACTCAAACCGGCCGTCAATACAAAGAATACCATAATGGTTCCGTGAATAGTTACCAAAGCCAAATAAATATCGGCATCCATAACGCCTCCTGGTGCCCATTTTCCTAATAAGGCTTCAAAAAGTACGTTTGGTTCTTCCGGCCATGCAATTTGCATACGGAACATAAGCGACATAACAATTCCGATAATTCCCATGATAGTACCTGTAATCAAGTACTGCTTGGCAATCATCTTATGGTCCATACTAAAGATGTACTTAGTTACAAAAGTCTCTTTATGATGATGCCCGTGATCGTCGTGAGCGTGAGTATCTGCGTGTGCTGACATAATCTTATATCGTTTTAATCTTTTTTTAGTTAGCTGTTATAGTATTCTTAAAAGTTGCTTGCTCCTTAATCCAAGCGTCATATTCCTCTTGTGTTTCCACAATGATCTTCATTTGCATGTTGTAGTGAGATTTTCCACAAATCTTGTTACACAACAACAAATAATCAAATTCATAAGGATCTAAAGCTTCATCGCCACCAGCAACTAACTCTTTACTTTTCTCTGTTCTAATCTCATTGATGTTTTTCACTTTATCAACGATATCTGGGTTTTGACGCATTTCAGCAGTCGTAATCGTTGGAGTAAATGCAAACTGAGTAATCATACCAGGAACACAGTTCATTTGTGCTCTAAAGTGTGGCATGTATGCTGAGTGCAATACATCCTGAGATCGCATTTTGAACAATACAGGCTTTCCAACCGGTAAGTGTAATTCTGTAGTGATCACATCATCTTGAGCATTTGGATCAGATTCGTCCAAACCAAGGATGTTAGCACGGTCGTTATCAATTAATCTTACGTTAGCCATACCCAATACATTGTCTTGACCAGCGTAACGAGCTTTCCAGTTAAACTGTTGTGCATACAATTCAACCACTAAAGGATCGGCATCTTCATCTACATTCATGATGCTTGTCCAAGTGAACAAACCGTAGATAATCAAACCTGCCAAAGTAATTACAGGAATAATAGTCCAGATAGCTTCCAACTTGTTGTTATCGGCATAGAATAAAGCCTTTCTTCCTTTTTCACCTTTGTATTTAAATGCGAAGTAGTGTAGTAAGAACTGAGTAATCGTTTGTACGATAAAGATAATTACCAATGAAATGGTCATTAAGTTATCGATTTGTGGTCCGTGTTCTGAGGCAGAATTGGACAATAATGGCAAGTCTCCCCATTTAACGATACTAACGATCGTTATAACATAAATGAAGACTAAGAAACCTATCATTAAATAGCCATTAAGTTTGTTGTCCTTATCATCGGCAATTTGAGAATTCGATACACCCACTTGGGCCAAATCAAATATCTTCACCATTTGCCAAATTGCAATAGCTATAAATAGTACTATTATAATTGTTAAAAAAGCAGTCATTGTCGTTTCTCTTCTTTATTTAGTTATATTAATAATGGAAATGTTCACTTTCTTTAATGTATGGATTTCCTTTGGCCAATAACGGTGCTTTTGTCAAGGCAGTAAAGACTACAAAGATGAACAATCCACCAAATAACAATACCGAACCAATTTCTGGAATTCCAATAAACCATCTGTCACCAACAGTTGCAGGCATGATCATGTTGAATATATCTAGGTAGTGACCTGCAAGGATAACTACACCAGCCATAACAACAAACCAAGGAATACGTTTGTAATCACTGTTCATTAACAATAATAATGGGAACAAGAAGTTCATGGCAACCATACCTAAGAATGGTAATTTGTAATCTTCTAAACGCGTTACGAAGTAAGTTACCTCTTCTGGAATGTTAGAATACCAAATCAACATGAACTGAGAGAACCATAAATAGGTCCAGAAAATAGAAATACCGAACATGAATTTAGCTAAGTCATGCAAATGGCTATCATTTACAAATGGTAATAAACCTTTGTTTTTAAGATAAAGTGTAATCATAGCAATTACAGTAATCGCACTTACAAACATACTTGCAAACACATACCATCCAAATAATGTAGAGAACCAGTGAGGGTCAACACTCATAATCCAATCCCAAGACATCATGGATTCTGTGTAGATGTAGAATACTAGGAACGCTGCAGAAATACGGAAGGACTTTTTAAAGTTTTTGTTATCATCCGCGTTATCTTGAGCGATAGAGAATTTACGAGCAAAGTGACGGTATAAAGACCAACCTGCAATAAAAATAAATCCTCTAATAGCGAAGCCCCAAGTGTTCAACCATCCAGCTTTGCCTTGGATCAATTTATCGTGAGCTACTACTTCTGGATCCATCCATACAAATAGATTGTAATGACCAATAGTTCCAGAGGCTACACCAATCAATACCACTATTACTGCACCAGGTAATACATAGGCAGTAATACCTTCCATAACTCTAAACAATACTGGAGACCATCCTGCTTGTGCTGCAAACTGGATAGCGTAAAACGCCAAGGCTCCAAGTGCTATCATCATAAAGAAGAATGCTGCTACGTAAAGTGCAGACCAAGGTCTGTTGGCAATTTGGTGTTGCACATGCTCTATATGCTTTTTGTGTGCATCTTCATGGTGAACTTCTTCACCGGCATGTCCTGCTGCAGCATGTGTGTCATGTGAAGCTGCAGGCGCTACATGAGCTGCTTCGGCATCATGTCCTCCACCGTGGTGGGCACTTTCAGCAGCAACTATGGCTTCTACCTCTTCAAAAGATTTATGAGATGTCATAAAACCAATAACAACTCCTATCGCTCCGATAATCATTAATGCGATAGAGAATGTCTTTAATCTATTTGAGAATGTATACATGTCTTTATATAATCTTTATCAATCTTATTTTTCTAATTTCGCTTTTAAGTCCATAACGTAAGCAACCACATGCCAACGCTCTTCCTCACTTAACTGATTGGCATATGAACCCATCGCATTTTTACCGTAATAGATAGTGTGGTATACACTCCCATCTGTAATGGCACGTCCAGCGTCGTCATATCTTGGGATACCCAATATCTTTTCGCGCTTTACCAAGTTCCCTTGGCCATCTCCTTTATTACCGTGACAGATTCCGCAGTAGATATCGTATAGTTCTTTTCCTTTAGCCAAATCTACTTGAGTAGAATCCAAAGGACTCATTAAATTAGCTTTTGCTAGGGCATAGCCTTCTGCAGTATTGTCAAAGTCGAATGGTAAATACCCTCTTGCCACGGTTCCTTCTGCAGGAACTTGAGCTTCCACTCCGTTTGCAAAGGCATCAGACTCTGAATAGGTCTCATATCCTACCGACTCGTACATGTTTGGCATAAACTGGTAGTTTGGTCTTGAATCTTTTTGACAAGACACAAACGCCACTGCTATAATTGATAAAACTGTTATTTTTATTAAGCCTTTCATCTGTAAATTTCTGTTTTTTATTGTCCTCAGATGCAACTCACAAAGCGTTTAAGAAACTTCCAAAACGCTCTGTTCATTTCATATTAATGTGCTTCGTCTTTGTTAACTATATTAATTTCTACTGCACCGGTTTCCTTAAGTAGTTGCTCCAATTCAGCTTCATTACCGTGAACTGGGATTTCCATTAAGAAATGGTCATCTGTAGTTCTTGGATCCGGGTTCTCAGCGTTCTTGAATGGCCACATTCTACTACGTAGGTAAAACGTGATTACCATTAAGTGAGCTGCAAAAAATACGGTCAACTCAAACATGATAGGCACAAATGCAGGCATGTTTTCTATATAACTAAAACTAGGTTTACCACCAATGTTTTGTGGCCAGTCCTCGATCATGATGAAGTTCATCATTGTGATGGCTACCGTTAAACCAATACATCCGTAAATAAAAGCTGCAATAGCTATACGTGTTGGTGCCAATCCCATCGCCTTGTCTAGCCCGTGAACCGGAAATGGCGTATAAACTTCTTCTATATGATGTTTCTCAGCTCTTACCTTCTTCACTGCCGACATCAACACATCGTCGTCGGTATATATTGCGTGAATTACTTTTGATGAAGATTCCATATGCTGCAATTAGTTTTTAGAGTTGTTAACTTGACTTCCAGAAGTACGTGCGTCCGCTCCTGTTCCTACTAGGCTTTCACCTGCTTCTCTTATCTTCTTGTAACGCTCACCAGATGACTTCATGATAGTCTTAACCTCTGCCTGTGCAATTACTGGGAATGTTCTAGAGTATAACAAGAACAATACAAAGAAGAATCCAATAGTTCCGATAAAGATCCCTATATCCACAAATGTTGGTGAGAACATCGTCCAAGAAGACGGAAGGTAATCTCTGTGCAATGAGGTCACGATAATTACGAAACGCTCAAACCACATTCCTATGTTCACCACAATAGAGATAAAGAAAGAGAACATGATGCTTGTTCTAAGTTTCTTGAACCACATGAACTGTGGAGAGAATACGTTACAAGACATCATCATCCAGTACGCCCAAGCGTAAGGACCTGTTGCTCTGTTCAAGAAGGCATATTGCTCATACTCAACTCCAGAGTACCATGCAATAAATAACTCAGTAATATAAGCCACACCAACGATAGATCCCGTAATCATGATTACGATGTTCATCAATTCGATGTGCTGTACAGTAATATAATCTTCAAGGTTACATACCTTTCTCATGATGATAAGAAGGGTATTTACCATCGCGAATCCAGAGAAAATCGCACCCGCAACGAAATACGGAGGGAAGATGGTGGTGTGCCATCCAGGAATCACCGATGTTGCGAAGTCAAACGATACGATGGTGTGTACAGAAAGTACAAGTGGTGTTGCCAAACCAGCCAATACCAAAGATACTTCTTCAAAACGTTGCCAGTCTTTAGCTCTACCTGTCCATCCAAAACTTAATAATGAATAAATTTTCTTTTGGAAAGGCTTCACCGCACGGTCACGGATCATTGCGAAGTCAGGTAATAAACCAGTCCACCAGAACACCAATGATACCGATAAATACGTTGAAATCGCGAATACGTCCCAAAGAAGCGGAGAGTTAAAGTTAACCCATAACGATCCAAATTGGTTTGGGATTGGCAATACCCAGTATCCTAACCATGGACGTCCCATGTGAATAATTGGGAACAATCCCGCCTGAACTACCGAGAAGATAGTCATCGCCTCTGCAGAACGGTTAATTGCCATTCTCCATTTTTGACGGAATAACAATAATACTGCAGAGATCAGAGTTCCTGCGTGACCAATACCTACCCACCAAACGAAGTTGGTAATATCCCAGGCCCAGCCCACAGTTTTGTTTAATCCCCAAGTACCGATACCTGTGGATACTGTATATAAAATACACCCGATTCCCCAAAGGAAAGCCACAAGTGAAATACTAAAAACTATCCACCATTGTTTGTTTGCTTTACCTTCAATTGGCTTGGCGATATCCACGGTTACATCGTGGTATGATTTCTCGCCTGTAACTAAAGGTCTTCTAATAGGTGCTTCGTAATGAGACGCCATAATCCTTTTATAATTATTTCTTAGTTTGTTTTATTATGCTTCTGTTGTGTTTCTCACCTTAGTTTGGTAGATCACGTTTGGTTTTGTTCCAATGTGCTCTAACAAGTGATACATACGGTTATCCGCTTTAAGGTGGGCTACTTTACTATCCTTATCATTGATATCTCCAAATACCATTGCACCACTGCTACAAGCTGCAGAACATGCTGTTTGGAATTCACCATCCTTAATCACACGTCCATCACGTTTAGCGTCAAGAACCGTTTTTTGTGTCATTTGGATACACATAGAACATTTTTCCATAACACCACGAGAACGTACCACTACGTCTGGGTTCAATACCATACGACCTAAATCGTCATTCATATGATAATCGAATTCATCGTTTCCATTGTAAAGGAACCAGTTGAATCGACGTACTTTATAAGGACAGTTGTTTGCACAGTAACGCGTACCAACACAACGGTTATAAGCCATGTGGTTTTGACCTTGACGACCGTGTGATGTTGCCGCAACTGGACATACAGTTTCACAAGGTGCGTGGTTACAGTGCTGACACATTACTGGTTGGAAAGCAACTTGAGGATTGTCGGCTGGATGCTCCATTTCTCCAAATCCTGTCAATGAACTTCCAAGTCCAGCGATATTGTCTTTCTTCTCATTATCCCCTTCGAAAGAGTCCTCAGAAGAATAGTATCTATCGATACGTAACCAGTGCATATCACGGCTACGACGTACTTCTTCTTTACCTACCACAGGAACGTTGTTTTCGGCGTGACATGCAATTACACAAGCCCCACAACCTGTACAAGCGTTCAAGTCGATAGAAAGGTTAAAGTGATGACCTATAGAACGATCGAACTCATCCCATAAATCAACATCTGGAGATGTTACAGGCGTTTCTTCGTGGTTCAAAGACACTACAGGAATAGCATTCCAATGAGATTTATCTTTAGTATTGAAAATCTCTAAGGTAGTTTCCTTAACAATGTCTCCACGCCCCATCAAGGTATTGTGCAACTGGATACATGCAAACTCATGCATTCCTGCAGCTGCAGCAACCGTTACATTTTGAACTGTATTGAAATCTTGGTATAAAGTAAAGGCGTTAACACCTGTCTTCATTTCTTCTTTCAATCCTTCAGTTCTACCGTAACCAAATGCTAAACCAACAGTTCCTTTAGCCTGTCCTGGTTGGATCAACACAGGAACATTCTTCAAGGTCGTTCCGTTTACGGTTACATCGGCATAACTACCATCTAAAGCTCCGGTAGCTACGTGTACGTTTTTCAAGTTTAAGCTTTCTGCATCTGCCTTGGATACCGTTAGGTAGTTATCCCAAGACACACGAGAAATAGGATCTGGGAACTCTTGCAACCAAGGGTTGTTGGCCTGTTGACCGTCTCCCATTCCAGTTTTAGAATAGAACACCAATTCCATTCCTTGAGAAGTGGCACCTGCCAAAGCTCTTGCTGCCGCAGCTCCAGAAGTAGCTGTAGTAGTTTCTACAGTACCTTCCTCTTCATTTTTAAGACCTAATCCTTCAGCAACATCTTCAATGATACCACCAACAAAGGTCTTGTCCTCATGGTGAGCACCTTCTGGAGTTTCCACTACAACACTGTGGTTAGTAGTAAACACACCATCATGCAATGCTTGACTGAAAGAAGCTCCTCCTAATACACTCGTATTCCAAGTTTGCTTGATATAGTCGTGGTAAGTTGTTGCACTTCCATTCCACTTCAATAAAGCTTCTTGGAATTGTCTTGTGTCGAACAAAGGACGTATAGTAGGTTGTGTTAACCCATAGTATCCTTTCTTCATTTCTACATCACCCCAAGATTCTAAATAGTGAGGTGCTGCAGCGATATATTGTGCCAATGCAGAAGTTTCATCTTTCTTCAAAGAGAATGCTATTGACAAATCTGTTTGTTTTAATCCTTCAGCAAAATCGGCAGCATTAGGTAAGCTATACATTGGGTTTACACCACTCATGATGATAGCTCCCACTTTACCAGCTTTCATATCTGCTACCAAAGCAGCTACAGCCTTATCGTTACCTTGTCTAGTTTTGATAGTTGTTTTAGGATCGAATGCTTTACTCTTCAAGTGGCTATTGATTTCCAATACCACAGTTTGAGCATTTACATCTTGAAGTCCTGTTACAACTACAGCATTAGCACCAGCGCTCTTAATTTGAGCTGCAGCATTTGCAACTGCCTGAGCAACGGCTTCTGGCAAATCTGCAGATACAGATCCACCAACTACCAATGTATATAGTTTTGCTAAAGCTTGTTTTTGTTGTGTTGCTGTTAATGGTACACGCTTATCGGCGTTGGCACCAGTTAACGACATGTTAGATTCAAATTGAATATGTCTTGACATTTTACCGTGGTTAGGTACACGTCCTTTAGCATATCCAGAATCAAATCCTCCACCTTGCCAATCTCCTAAGAAATCCGCACCTATCGAAACGATAGTTGACGCTTTGGAAAAATCGTAGTTAGCAAGACCTCTTTCACCGTATTTAGCTTGGTAAGCATCTAATGCCGCAGATTCAGAAACCGCATCGTATTGCACGTGCTTAACGTTTCCAAACTTGGCAGCAAACTCAGCAATCAACGAAGAAGTAGAAGGACTGGCAAACGTTTGAGTCAATAACACAATTTGTTTTCCAGAAGCTTTAACTTCATTAAGTTTTTGATTTGTTTGCGCATCAAATTCATTCCAAGTGATCGCAGCATCACCTTTCATTGGTCCTTGCACCCTTAAACTATCGTACAATCCTAAAACAGATGCGTTCACTCTTGCGTTGGCACTACCATTTACAGCAGCTAAAGCATTGTTTTCGATTTTAATTGGACGACCTTCACGGGTTTTAACTAAAACGCTTGCAAAGTCATATCCATCTGCAATAGTCGTTGCATAGTAGTTGGCAACACCAGGAACGATTTCCTCTGGTTGCACTACATAAGGGATAGACTTAATTACCGGCCCTTCACAGGCTGCCAATGAAGCAGCAGCTGTACTAAAGCCAACGTATTTTAAGAAATCACGACGTGTTGTAGAAGAACTCTCCAAGGAGGCCTTATCTCCTAAAAACTCATCAGTTGGAATCTCTTCAACAAATTCGTTTTGTTTTAGCGTCTCAACAATAGAGCTATTCTCGTTAAGCTCTTCAACACTTTTCCAGTATTTCTTGTTTGATGACATATTATATAATTGAATTACTTCTTAATAAATTAATAATGACACTTACCACATTCTAGACCGCCCATTTGAGCAGCAGTAAGTTTTTCCACTCCGTACTTTTTAGACAATTGCTCATGGATTTTAGCATAGTACTCATTATCCTGAACTTTCACCTCTGTCTCTCTGTGACAGTTGATACACCAACCCATTGTTAAAGGAGCATGTTGGTACATTACTTCCATTTCCTCAACTGGTCCATGACAAGTCTGACATTGGATTCCTCCAACAGAAACGTGTTGCGAGTGGTTGAAATATGCGAAATCTGGTAGATTGTGAATTCTCACCCATTTTACAGGTTGCGACTCACCAGTATATTTTTGGTCCGCATCGCTCCATCCAGCAGCTGCATATAGCTTTTGGATTTCTCCATCGTAAAATTCCTTGCTGTGCTCAACAGTCGTCTCTCCATTATATTCGTAGATAGACTTGTGACAGTTCATACACACATTAAGAGATGGAATCCCTGAAGTTTTACTTACACGTGCAGAGGAGTGACAGTATTTACAATCGATACCGTTATCACCTGCGTGAATTTTGTGTGAGAAGTGAATTGGCTGAACCGGCTGGTATCCTTGATCAACACCTACCTGCATCAAATATCCGTACACAAAGTACGCACTAGCCAACAATAAAAAGATAGCAGTAACCAAAACCAAGAATTGGTTTTTAGCAAACGCCTTCCATAATGGCAGCCTAACTTCACCTTCGGTAATATCTACACCTTTAGCCTCTGCAAACCTATTTAAGGTTTGTCTCACCAAAATCAAGGCCATTGCCAATAAGGCAAACAATAACGCTAAGGCCCCTAAAATAATCTCATTTGAAATACCAGAACCAGCAGCTTGCCCACCTGCTCCACCTACTGGTGTCACTTCCACTTTAGGCTCTACTTTTTCTTGCGCAGTATACGCTAATATATCTGCGATATCTTGATCGCTTAACGTAGCGAACGCCGTCATTGGCGTATTGTTGAATTCTGCAAAAATTTGGTTAGCGTAAACATCACCAGATTTGATCAATCCAGCACTGTTACGTATCCATGCACTTAGCCACTCACGGTCCAATCCATGATCATCTGCCAATCTAGTTTCTACATTTCTCAAGGCAGGCCCTGTCATTTGCTTGTCTAAATTATGACATGCAGCACAGTTGGTGTTAAACAAGGATTTTCCTTTGGCAGGATCTCCTTCTTGTGCCTTCAGAGACGCTGAAAACGTGAGTAAAATAATAAACCCTAATCGAATAATCTTTGAGGTCAATTTACGGTATATCACCTGTTTCATATTAATAGTTGAATTATCTTCCAAACTTTGGTATGATTTTTTCATTCAAAAAAGAAAAAAATACAGTTATAAAAATCTCGCACAAAAGTAACATTTAAAGTGGATTCTAAAAATGTTACAGAAGTGTTAACTGATAATTTATACGCATTCTAAATAAGCTGATTTACCTATATATAATAATGTATATGACGGCCTATTTCTAGAAATTATTTTCATATTTTAGCCGCAAGTAAATCCATAATACTAAATCATTTACACCCAAATAAACCATTCATTTTAAACCATTTTAGAATCATGACTCACAAAAATACGAAAAAAGCGCTACTAGGGTTCTGCTTATTTTTAGGAGCTGTTTCCTACATACATGCCCAACAAGGAATTGTAACGGTAGACAAGAGCAATGAAATTACCAAACTTTTGGAATTCAAAAAGGACATTAACACTGTTCGCTTGTATAAAATTCAAATATTTTCCGGAAATCGTTCCGGAGCAGAAAAGGCGAGATCCGAGTTCAAAGATTCCTATGAAGATTGGCCGGTGACGATGGAATATGATACCCCACATTATAAAATACAGGTAGGTACGTTTAGAAGTCGTTTGGAAGCAGATAAGGCTCTTATCAAGGTTAAAGCCAACTATCCAAATGCATTTATCTTCCAGCCCAAAAACGAAATCAAATAATCGTAATACATACAAAAATAAAAAGGCGACCAAATGGTCGCCTTTTTATTTCATTATATAATATTGAAATCCTATTTCAATTTCTTCTTAACTTCTACTTCTTGGAATGCTTCTATAATGTCACCTTCTTTAATGTCGTTATAATTCTTAATCTGCATACCACAATCGTATCCTTTTGCTACTTCCTTAACATCATCTTTAAAACGTTTCAAGGAAGCCAATTCCCCAGTGTAAACAACTACACCGTCTCTAATAAGTCTAATTCCAGAGTTTCTAAATATCTTACCATTGGTAACCATACACCCTGCAATACTACCAATCTTAGAGACTTTAAATATTTCTCTAATTTCAGCAGTACCCGTAATCTCCTCTTTAAGTTCAGGAGACAACATGCCTTCCATAGCATCTTTAAGGTCATTGATGGCATCATAGATAATGGAGTACATTCTAATGTCGATTTCTTCTTTATCGGCAATCTGTCTAGCATTACCCATTGGTCGAACATTAAATCCGATAATGATAGCATCTGAAGCAGTTGCCAATAACACATCACTTTCTGTAATGGCTCCAACTCCTTTATGTATGATATTAACTTGAATCTCTTCCGTAGACAGTTTCTGGAATGAATCGGTCAATGCTTCCACAGAACCATCCACATCCCCTTTAAGGATGATGTTCAACTCTTGGAAATCTCCAAGTGCAATACGACGTCCAATTTCATCTAGAGTAATATGACGTTGTGTTCTTACAGACTGCTCTCGTTGTAACTGTGTACGTTTAGCAGCAATTTGCTTGGCTTCTCTTTCGTCTTCAAATACGTTGAATTTATCTCCTGCCTGAGGTGCTCCATCCAATCCTAAAATAGAAACTGGTGTCGACGGTCCTGCTTGGCTAACGTCATTACCTCTTTCATCATGCATTGCTTTTATCTTACCACTGTTTTTACCAGCAAGTACATAATCACCTACTTTTAAAGTACCGGCCTGAACTAAAATGGTTGACACATATCCTCTTCCTTTATCCAAAAAGGCTTCAACTACAGTACCATTAGCTAATTTATTGGCATTTGCCTTAAGCTCCAATAATTCGGCTTCCAGTAATACCTTTTCTAATAATTCTTTAACACCCTGACCTGTTTTTGCTGAAATATCATGGGATTGGATTTTACCTCCCCAATCTTCCACCAATAAGTTCATATTTGCCAATCCTTCTTTTACTTTATCAGGGTTAGCACCTGGCTTATCAATTTTGTTGATTGCAAAAACAATTGGCACATTAGCCGCTTGGGCGTGAGCGATTGCTTCTTTTGTTTGTGGCATGATGGCATCATCTGCCGCAATTACAATAATGGCCAAATCCGTTACTTGAGCACCACGCGCACGCATGGCAGTAAAGGCCTCGTGACCTGGTGTATCCAAGAAGGCAATTTTCTGACCTCCATCCAAGGTTACTCCATATGCTCCAATATGCTGAGTGATTCCACCAGACTCTCCTGCAATTACATTTTCTTTACGAATGTAATCCAATAGCGACGTTTTACCGTGGTCTACGTGTCCCATCACTGTTACGATTGGAGCTCTTGGCGTCAAGTCTTCCGGTCTATCTTCTACTTCTTCTATTGACTCTTCAATATCAGCAGTAACAAACTCAACCTCGTAACCAAATTCATCTGCTACTACAGAAAGTGTTTCTGCATCCAAACGTTGGTTCATGGTTACCATCATTCCAAGAGACATACATGCCGAAATAATCTGTGTTACCGACACATCCATCATTGTAGCAACTTCACTTGCCGTAACAAATTCAGTTACTTTAAGGATTTTACTTTCAGCTTGTTGTTGCTCAAGACTCTTTTCAGTCTGCTCTCTATGCTGTTCTCTTTTCTCTCTACGGTACTTAGCTCCTTTACCCTTACTGGATTTACCTTGAAGTTTTTCAAGAGTTTCACGAACTTGTTTTTGTACTTCCGCTTCGCTAGGCTCCTCCTTAACAATAGTAGGACGTTTACCCTTACCTTTAAATCCGCCACCTTTTTGGTTTCCACGATTGTTCTGGTAATTAGGCTTATTATCTGTTCCTGCTTTGCTTATACGACGGCGCTTCTTTTTATTGGCATCTTGCGACGACGCAGCAGGTTTTTTATCTTCTTTCTTCTTTTTAGGCTTATCAAACTGAGATAAATCTATTTTTTCACCGGCAATTTTAGGACCTGTTAACTTTTGATACTTAGTTTCAACACGTCCTTCTGGGAATTCTTTAGGTTTTTCAGCTGTGGCTTGCTTCTTCTCCTTAACTGGCTCCTTTTTAGGTTTAATATCCTGTTTTGGCTCAGGTTTGGATATTTTTTCCTCTTTTTTGGGAGTTTCTTGTTTAGGAGCTGGGGCTGGTTCTGGAGTTTTCACTTTTGGCTCAACTGGTTTTGGTTTCTCTTCCTCTTTAGGTGTCTCTACCTTAGGAGCTTCTTCTTTAGGAACTTCAACCTCTTTAGGAGCTACTACTTCTTTAGGGGCCTCTTCTTTCTTAACTTCTTCAGCTTTTGGCGTATCCAAGTCAATTTTCCCAACCTGCTTCGGTCCACTAAGTTCAACTTTGGCTTTCACCACCTGTTGCCTGCTTTCCTCAGCTTTTCTTGCCTTCTCCTCCAATTCGCGCTCACGAATTTCGCGAAGTTCTTCTTTTTCCTTCTGCTTAGCCTCGCTTACTTCCTTGGATGCCACCTTTTTACTGGCATCGGTTTGAAATTCACTGGAAAGAATCGCGTAGACCTCTTCTGAAATTTTAGTATTCGGGCTTTTCTCTATTTCCACGTTTTTTGATTCCAAAAAATCAACCGCACGGTCAATAGAAATATTGAGTTCTCGTAATACTTTATTTAATCTAATTGTTTGAGCCATAAATTGCCTGTAATATAAACTTATATCTGTTATTCTTCAAATTCTTCCTTAAGAATTCTTATTACTTCTAGAATTGTTTCTTCCTCTAAATCTGTCCTCTTCACCAAGTCTTGAACATCTTCTTCCAATACACTCTTGGCAGTATCCAATCCAGCCTTATTGAATTCTTCAATAATCCATCCTTCTATCTCATCAGAGAACTCTGTTAATTCAACATCTTCCTCTGCGCCTTCTCTATACACATCAATTTCATAACCTGTCAATTGACCCGCCAAACGAATATTATGACCTCCACGTCCAATAGCCTTACTCACCTCTTCTGGTTTAAGCAATACTTCTGCGTGTTTGGTCTCCTCATTAACCTTAATAGAGGTTACCCTTGCAGGACTTAATGCTCTTGTAATAAAAAGCTGGATATTGTTGGTATAGTTGATTACGTCGATATTTTCGTTTCCAAGTTCTCTTACAATCCCATGAATTCTCGATCCCTTCATACCTACACAGGCTCCTACAGGGTCAATTCTATCATCATAAGAATCTACGGCTACTTTGGCCTTTTCACCAGGAATTCTCACCACATTTTTAACAGTGATCAACCCGTCAAAAACTTCTGGTATTTCTTGTTCGAACAATTTCTCCAAGAAAACAGGAGCCGTTCTAGACATGATAATGGCAGGCTTATTACCTTTTAATTCCACACTTTCAATGATTCCACGAACATTTTCTCCCTTACGGAAAAAGTCTGATGGGATTTGTTTTTCCTTTGGCAAAATAATCTCATTTCCTTCATCATCCAAAAGAATAATAGCTCTATGACGGATGTGGTGTACTTCAGCGGTGTAAATTTCACCCTCCAACTCCTTGAACTGCTTGTAAATATTGGTATTGTCGTGCTCGTGAATTTTAGAAATAAGATTTTGTCTCAAAGCTAAGATAGAACGTCTACCTAAATCCACCAGCTTTACTTCTTCGGCCACATCTTCCCCAACTTCAAAATCAGGTTCAATTTTACGTGCTTCAGAAAGGGCAATTTCCTGGTTTGGATCCTCTACTTCCTCATCGGCCACTACCACACGGTTTCTCCAAATTTCTAAATCTCCTTTATCTGGGTTTATAATTATATCAAAGTTGTCATCGTCACCATACTTCTTCTTTAACGCATTTCTCAACACATCCTCTAAAATCGCCATCAGCGTTACACGATCAATTAATTTGTCGTCTTTAAATTCTGAAAAAGAATCAATTAACGCAACATTTTCCATAACTTCTATGAATTAAAATTTTATAATAACTTTTGCCTCTAAAATATCGTCGAATTTTAGCTGAGCTTCCTTTTTAACCGTCACTTTTCCTTTTCCTACTGGCTTAGCTTCTCTTGCTTTCCATTCTAAAACAATTCCTTCAGAATCTACATCGGCCAGAGTGCCCTCCAGCTTTTGGTCGTCCTTGGTCTTAATCTCTAACACTCTACCAAGATTCTTTTTGTATTGCCTGTTGTGCACAAAGGGAGTCGTAGCTCCGGCCGAGGTTACTTCCAGTGCAAAATCCTGCTCCTCTCGGTCTAAATTGTGCTCCACAGCCCTGCTCACAAACATACAATCTTCTACAAGAACACCATTGTCTCCATCAATCACAACTTTAATATCATTGTCCCCAACAATTTTAAAATCAATCAAAAACAAGTCCTCGCGTTCTTGAAATGCCTTGTCCAATAATTCCTTTACAGTGTCTTTAAACATTTTCAGTATAAAAAGAGGGGACTCCCTGTCCCCTCGTTAATTCCTTTCCATATAACGCGGCAAATATACAACATTTATATTGATTTTCACAACCCATAGCATGTCGAATTTTATTCTTAATTTTATAGGAAGAACAACTAACATGCTAACAATGAAAAAAATACTTGTCCCAACCGACTTTTCCCCAGAGGCAGAAAACGCCTTGAAAGTCGCGGCCCAATTGGCCCGAAGACGTGATGGAGAAATTTTTTTACTCCATATGCTTGAGCTTCCTTTGCAACAAGTGGACGTCATGAATACCCCTAGTGAACTGCCCGAAGCCATGTTTTTCATGAAACTTGCCCACCAAAAATTCGAGGAATTACTCTCTAAAGATTATTTAAAAGGCCTCACAATCCACGAGACAATAAGAACCGATGGCACCTTTAGCAATCTAGTGGAAAAAGGGCACGAATTTAAGGCGGATTTAATCATTATGGGATCCCATGGTACTTCAGGTATCAAAGAGATGTTTATAGGCTCTAATGCCGAAAAAGTAGTACGTACATCGGATATCCCAGTTCTTGTGATAAAAAACCACCACGAAAACTTCCTCGTAGAGAACTTTGTATTTGCCTCCGATTTTAAAAACGATAATAAGGAAACCTACAAGCAGGCCCTAACTTTGGTAAAGGAATTCAACGCCAAAATGCATTTACTAATGGTAAACACAGCAAATAATTTCATACCAACTTCAGAAGCGAGACAGCGCATTTTGGATTTTATCAAAGATTATGAATTCGACAATTATACGTTGAACATTTATAACGATACCTCTGTAGAAAATGGCATTCTCAATTTCTCAAAGGAAATCAATGCAGATTTAATAGGTATCAGTACCCATGGACGGCAAGGCATTGCCCATTTCTTTAATGGTTCCATAAGTGAAGATTTGGTCAACCACGCAAAACGTCCAGTTATTACTTTTAAAATATAAACAGACAGCCCAAATTTAAGGGTTATCTAGGCTGAATATTCACTGAAGTTTTTATTTGTCTATAGAAGAAATACCGTTATTTATATTAAAGCTTCTAAAAGAGCCTTAAAACCACTTTTAAAGCAACAAAAAAGTTGAATACCAAACCCCAACTTGAACAGTAGGGGTTTTGTGTTATTTGAAGGGTATTGTTTTGGCAAGGTATATAAAACAAAAAGCCCCCAGCAAAATAATGCTGGGGGCTTGCAAACCTGCCGCCTGGCAGGCAAAAAAGGCGACGACCTACTCTCCCACGGGTGCAGTACCATCGGCGCTAACGGGCTTAACTTCTCTG
>NZ_LBIO01000065.1 GCF_001280505.1 Mangrovimonas sp. TPBH4 | reverse complement strand
TTCTTATTATTATTTTCAGCATCATTTTCAGGAACATCCAAATATGTAGGTTTTTCAGCATCAAAAAATACGAATTCATGATTTTTTCCAGATGCCTTTTGTCCTTCTCTTTCTTTTCTCTTGCCAGATTGTCCTGTAAAAACTAAAGTACCTTTTTTCCCACCGGATAAAAATGTAGCTTTATTTCTAAATACGCCTCCAAACAATTTTTCCTGGAAAGTTGTAAATTCACCTGTTAGATTCATTTGCTTGACTAGGTCATACTTCCATTTTGCGGTTTTACCCTTTGGGTCCTCATTAAGAAACAAATCCCGAAATGGAATATTTCTATTTTCTTTAAGCTCTTGGTGTGTGATAAAGGCTAAATCTTCACATTCTTCAATTTTCCATTTTCCTTCAGTGTCCTCAGTTAACCAACCAGCTTTAATATCAAACTTTTTATAACTGGTCATATATTCATTTTTAGCACTAGACAAATCCCTAAACGCATAACGGTGATTATTAACTAAGTTTTTGTTTAATCTAGAAAAACTCATAATCTCCAAAACATTACGTACCATCCCTTTAAGTGAAGAGCCTGGAATATAATAGTGTTTGTTTTTGTGTTCGTCTTCTACATGCGAAAACTCGGTTTCAGCATTATTTTTTGCATGTCCATTACGGATAAAAATTGGGGTTTGTGCGGTAATTTTTAGTTCAATTTCACCACTCTCACCATCAGAAAACGGAATGTCGTGACTTATTTGCTCTCCCCAATCAGGACAAAACACTTCTTGCTCTGTAGGAGCAGGTACAAAATTATATGTTGATTTTACGTTGCTCATTGTTATTGTTTTTTAAATCCGCAGAATATACTTGCTTGAAATTGAAGAACGGGCATGCCTTCGCATAAGGAGTCTTCTTTATAGGCCCAAAGATTTTTAAAGGATACTGCTTTTACTTGCTCCCCGAGTCGGTGGGGCAAATAATCTACATCCTCCATTCTGTTTCCTTCTTGTTCTGCGGCTTTCAAATTGAATTCAATAATCCGGTAATTTCCTGTATGCCCAATGTGGATCGCCTTTTGTTCTGCAGCACTATATAAAAGTGCTTCTATAACAAAAGCATCTTCAGGAAGATTATTGAAATTGTATTCCTCTTCTAATAGTACTTGGGGTTCCTTCTGGTTGGACAACCACACGTAGCCTTCGTAGGCAATTTTTGGAATTTCTGTTAAGGTATTATAGGTAGTTGCAGCCATTAGTTTGTAAGATTATAGTTAAACAATTCTTCTCCATTACGTTGTAATATGCCCGTAAACATACCGTGTCCTTTTGTGGTCATTCCGCCCAGTGGCAGTAAACCTTTGACAATATCCTCTAGTGCCAATTCTAGAGCTGTTTTTACATCGGCTTCTAAGCTGTCTAAATCTTGTACATATACATCTAGATTAAAAGATTTCTCAACTAAAGAAGATACTTTTTCACTAAATAATGCACCATCCATGGCACCGCCTGTAAAACGATCAATCGCAACATGATTAAAAATTTTATCGTTACTAACAGCATTCTTATTAAAATAAGTATCGTTAATAAACACACGGCCTGCTTGAGCCTCTTTAACACTCTTTCCAATCTTTCCAAATAAATCGGAGACCGCTTGATTGTCTTCTCCCGTTTTACCAGCCCTATTATCGGCATAAAACTTATTTAACTTATTGTAAAAAAAGGCCACACGATGGGCTAAAGCGCCTTTAATAGAACTGGCCGGTATGACGGTTTGGGTTTCAAAGTCTATGGTATTATCGCGGTACATGGCAACGGTTTCTTCCAAGGGTTTATTATCGGCTTCATCGTCGCCAAAACCTTCGCTAAATACAAAAACACTATCGGGCTGTAATTGTAATTGATAATGGGTTACATGCTTTGCAATTTCTAAATCTTCCGATTGATTTTTTTCAAATTTTAATTCCGAATTGTAGGACGGGTTAAAATCTAGATACGTATTGAAGTCTTCTTTTTGGGTTAAATTGAAAATTCGTGAATAAGATTCTAAAACACGAAGTTGTCCGTAGCCATTTCGGGTTCCAGATCCTAATCTAAATGTAGGACGACTTACAATGGCCATTAAGGTTTTCCAACTTTCTATCAAACTGTAGTCGCCTTTTAACTCCATTTCGAACATAAACCGCGTGCCTTTGTACACAATTTCATTATCAAATAGGCCATTATCCTGTGCTACGCCTTTATCTGTAATGCGCACATGTTGGCGACTTGGTAAATTATTATAATGATCTAAAATCGTTTTATCTGGATCTGGAATGATACCTTCGGAAACTAGACCGTTGTTTAATACCATAAAGGCCGTATGCACTTTTAATTGTGATCCAGAACCATCGGATTCAGCTTTAGAGCCTCCAAAAATAGTACTTGATATCTCTTTGTTTTCTATTTCAAATTGATGTCTTAATACCCCTGCTAAAGTAGTACCTAGTATACAAGGAAAACCATTAACATCTTTTTGTACCAGAGCATCCTTTAGTAAAGATGATTCGCCAGAACCCACAAACATAGGAGTTGCCGCCTCTAGTATAAAACGGGCTAAATAACGATGTGTATCTATCTGTGTTTTTTTCATGAGTTCTTAGATTTTTTTATCGATTCTTTTGCCATTTCTGCGGCAAACTTGGCTATAAACACGGTACCTAATTTCTTGTGGTCATTAAATATTTCCTCAAAAGCAATTCTGTTTTGACCGCGATTTCGACCCCAGTATTTTTCATCTGCTACACCGTGGGTTAAATAACCATTCTTTTTACCACCTTCTTTTATATCTTTATTATTTTCATCTTTTTTTAATTGATAAAAAAGTTGTTCATGTAATTCATCCATAGATGTTGTTTTAGTGGCATAAGCCCGAATACCTCCCCATTGGCTAGGTGAAATACGTTTTAGTCTGTCGATACCTTTTTGATGTTCAGATTCTCCATAAACCAATTGATGAATTTGTTTGGAAATTTCAAGCTCTTGATTTTTTTCTGTAACCTTTGCTTTTAAGAATTCGGTTAAAGGTGAGTTGGCTTCTTTGAGTTGTTTTTTTGGTTTTTCTACTTCAAAAGGGTTTAATGTATTGATTAGAGTTGCATCACCGGCATTAGATTCTAGAAATTTAGGATTGTAAATCACACGACCTAAGCCTTCGGCTGTAAAATTCCCAACTTGATGGGTTTGTGCATCGGTTTTTGTATCTATAACATAAAACACTGATCCTTGTGCAATACAAAAACGCTGTCTGTCTGAAGTATTTCTTTTACCGTTCCACGGGGTGTAACTATGGGTTCTAATTTGAGATTTCTCCCAGTCTATGTTACCACCCGGTAACCCTAATTGCTCAGCTGTAGGCTGAAAAGTAGGCTGCCCCCAACTATCGGTAAAACTTAAATGACTTTGGGCATATACAAGGACATAATCCCCCGATGTAGTAAAACACGCTATATGAGAAGCTGTTACTTTTTCAATAAAGACCTGACCAAATTCTGCCGATTTCGATTTTCCCAATTGTTTGTTGCCTAATAAAACTCTTTCCACCTCATTAATTAAAGTGTCATCCTTATATTGGACTGAAAAAAGAAACTCTTGTCCCGCCTCTAAAGATTCAAAACCAAACATCTTGCCATCGGCAGAGGTTCTGGTATTGCGATCGTAAGCTGATTTTAAAGCAAAATTTTTAGCGATATCGGAAATTACAAGCCCGTTATTTAGGACAAAGCCTGAACGTTGTTGTTTTAACTGTTTTTTTTGTCCATTTTCCTTTCTTGGATACGTATCATTCTTAGCTAATTCCACTAAATCAGGATGGCTATAAATAGCATCTTCGCCTATGGTATTATCTAATTTATCCATAAACAAACCAAAAGGCATTGGGTATGAAACCAAATTATTATTAGTGATGGTTGCATTACCAAAAGACACATCGCCATTATGAAACATAGCTAGCGCTTTGTCTGGGTCTAAATCTTTGTATAATTCACGCGCTACAATCCCTAAAAAATTACTCCCGGGTATATAATTTAAAGAACTCAAATTGCCTTCGGTTGCCAATGAACTATTTAGAAACACATCGGATTTTAGCATACATTTATAAAATATCTCTTTCATACTTTTTAGCTTTTAATTTGAATTTTACAGCGTCCTAAACCACGATTACGTTGTACACCTATAGCTCGCAACATTTTTAAACCGCTTTTTAAAATTTCTAGATGTTTCGAAGTAAAGTTCCCAGCTATGCTTCCTTCTAGTGTAACAGGCACACAGACTTCTATGGTCCTTAAAGAACTGTCTTCGGCCACGCCATTACTATTGATTTTTGTTGAAGAGATGTTACGATATAAAAAAGGAGACATTTCATCAGAAATAGCTTCCAGCTCTACTTTTGGAAGTGTTGCATTTGAAAAAAAGATATTTACGGTTTCTTCACTTAGGTTATTAGATTCTTTTCCGAATAATGCCTCTAACTCTTCTCCTGACACTAAATCCGGTTGCACCTCTTTTATTTCCAATAAAACGTCTTTGAGCAAACCTTTAATGGTTTTACCGGGTAAATAAGGCAAGTTATTTTTGTCTTTTATCACCACACTATCGGCAGCAGCACCAGAGCCTAAACCAGATCCTGCATGCCAATCACTTAAAAAGGTGATGCTATAATTAATTTTGTCTGTTTCCATAATTAAATCCGTTTAGGGTTATTAAGTCTAAAAGCTGTGACGTTTTGTTTTCGTGCATTGCTTTTCTCTCACTTGCTAAATCTAAATCTTTATAAAATTTAGGATTTATCTGTTTCAAGCGTTCAAGCATAAAGTTTGCGGTCGATTCGTTCTTATACAATTCGGATACGATCTGTCTGAGCTTACCAACCACTTTGGTTTTATCGGATTTAGCTGCAGCTTCTTTTAAAGTTTGTAGTTTACTTTGCAATTGTTCTACCTCTGGTAACAAATAAGGGCCAGCATAAAAACTTAGTTCTTCTTTAGTTTTTAAGGTGTCCTCTTTTAACTCTTTAAGAGGCTTCACAAAAGAATCTTGAACTTTGTAGAAGGCTAGTGATGATTTTGGCATTTCCGAGCCCTTAAGGTCCTTTTTTACTTCTTTCTTAGCATCTTTACACAGTTCTTCCGCTAGATGCAGTGCATAATGTAGTGGATAGGATTCTTTAACATAGGCGATACCTGCGCAAGCGGTTAAGCCCTTATTTAGTCCCGAGGTTTTAAATCCTTTAAATTTTTCAACACTTTGTTTTTCAAAAGCATTTAGAAATGTTTCGGTAAAGTCTAAGGCTAAATCGGCTCGTACAATAACTGTTACATCGTCACCACCAATAAGAATAGGACGTATTGGATATTTGTATTTGGGATTAGTTTCGGCTTTCTCCGCTTTATCTTTATTGATCACTACATCAAAAGCTTCTTGAATGGCTGCTTTTGTTGCTTCGTCAATGGCTTTAGAAAAGCTATTAAACTCGTTATTTTCGGTTAAAAATTTTCCGGAATTTTGAAGTATAGTACCTAAACCGTTACCGTCGGCATGAATAACTGCAATCCAGGAATTTGTCCCAGAAGCGGTAATATCTGAAATATCAAAAGCCATATCGTTACTTTCTGGTATAGTAATTCCAGAAGCTTTGGATAATAAGGAATAATGATCTCTGGCATTAAGTTTAGCATCTGTAGCCTGATCTATAACATCATCATCTTTCGTTCTTTTGAAACCAACACCTCCTGTTCGTCTAGCCCGTTCCAAGCCCATAAAACCTTGAACTATAGGGGAGGGGGGTAAATTACGTTGAATTCTAAGATTCTTTTCTAACACTTGAATTTTTTCAGGCAATTCATTGGTGTTTTCATAGGCAACAACCGATTGGCTCACTGTAATTCCAGGCGCTTTTTGCATAACCAACTTAGGGAATTTAGCAACAAAATCCTGACAAGTTTTTTTGTCATTAAAAATGTATTTTATGTTTCCTGCAGCAGATAAAATAATGTTTTCATCTGTTTCCTTAATATTGGCAAGCTTGTAAAAAGTTTGCGTACATATATCTTCTACCAATTCACTACCTCCAATTATTTCGGCAAGTTTGTTGGTTTTAAATATAAAGTCTTGAATGCCCTGTACTGAGGCTCCGTATAAATAGTATGACATAGTGAAGAATTATATTTTTTGTGAATGTATCATTCCATATCCATGACTAGCACTTTTTCCTAATCCGATAAAGTTGGGAAGTAAAATGTTCGCTTCAAAAATTAAATCGAAAGCTAAAACTGGTCTGCCTTTAAATCGGATAATTCTCTGATCTTTAACTTCTAGTATGTTTAAAAGAATATTATCGGTAATATGCCAATCGATCCCTTTGGCAAAGGATAATATATTCCCTTTTAAAATCCGTTCCAGCAATGCTACTTTATCCAAAGGGGAATCGCAGGCATTAAAGCGCTCTAAATTTTTGGTGTTTAGAGCTAACCAGTTTACTATTCTATATGATTTTGAGCTCAATAGCAGTTTTAAGGAATGTTGTTTCATTTCTATGGAGTCTATAACCAAATTCATTGGTTTGTCATGTAGTTTGATTTTTAAATCTGGTTGACTCATTAATCGGTATAACTCCACAGCGCCATCTCCTAAACATACAATCCCAGGACTTTTTTGGATGGATTTATATTGAATTAAAGGGTATTGATACAGAACCGTTGTGTCATCTTGGTGGTGATGGAACAAAATGTGACTACGATCAACTTTTTCGATAATAGCACCCCTAAAGGCAGGCACTAATTTTGGGGGCAATACGTTTTGAAACCTTACGGTTAGAATTTTAATATTTTTCAATTCGAAATGATATATTTATGTAGAATACATCAATAAATATATTGAAATTTTATGCTAAAATTTTACGGAAATCCGGATAATGCAGGGCATTTAAAATAACAATATGTCTGCTTTTTTTTAAATGTTTGAACATCAGTTATGTATAGCTGTATATGTTTTTTTGAAGAATTTAAAATTTATTAACACCTTCAGTTGATACTATGGATTTTTAATGCAAAAAAGATAAATTTTGGATTTTTCTTTAAGAAGGAATGTTATGCATAATAGTTTGAGGCCTTTGATTAAATGAAGAAAAGTTGTCTAACATAAACCTAGTGAATATCAAAGAAACCTTGTTTTGAAAGGTTCCTTTTGCTAAAAAATGTTCTGTTTTCCATGATGTATTAGTAGAAACATTATCTTAGTTTTAAACTAAAGGAATCTGTTTTTGCGGACGAATTACGCGAGTGATTTTGAAAAATATAATATAAAAGAGTTTAAGTAATGAATAACCAACCATCTACATTAGAGATTGCCCCTCCTTTAACTATAGATCAAGTAGCGGAGGAGTTAAAAGCTTTGAATGTAATTAAAAAGTACTTTGATATTGTTTGCAGTGCTTTTATTTTAAAAAATGATAATCAAATTTCTACTAGAGCAACAACCGAAAAAGTACGGAAACTTAGGATTGAAAATGGGTTTAATGACCATGAGGATAATATCCTTGGGAGAATTGATCAGGATTGTAGGTATTTCCCATATGATGTGTTTTATGATGGTATTCAGGATTTTGCCAATGCGGTTAGAAATAACCAATTGATTAAGGATTATGAGAGAAGCTTATCCAAGGATCCTAGCAATAAGAATAAAATTGATGAGGTAGTTAAATTGCTTAAGCAATATGTATTTATTGAAACAGAAGATGAAGTTGAGGTTAATGCCGAGAATCAAAAACTCTATGAGCTGAAGAATGCATTTCTGAGAGAGTGGCCTATTGATAGAATTGCTTCTATGAGGTTGAATGAGTATACCAATTTAGATAAAACATCTTTCTGCTACTGGTTGGAACATATAACGAGGGATTTAGGAAGTATTGCAGGGGGGAGTTCCTATAAGTTCGGAATTTATAAGACCTATGGGGAAGCTAATGTTGACGAAAACAGCAACAGGGCTACAGATGGTGACTATGCATGGTTTAAAAAATATGGAGAAACCCGAGACGATGCATTTCTAACGGTTAGAGGCTTGGTTGAAAGAATCGCCCGATCTACACAGGATGATAAACTGGAATCCATTGACGATATTGATCTAGGTCATGCCTTTAAATGGAAAATTGCTTTCCTATATGGAGATTTCAATTGTTTAAATATGTTTAAACTGGATGCCCTTAGGGTTATTGCATCAAACTTAAATATCGATTACACTAACAAGACCCCTGTATCCAAATTTCATAGGGCCATTTTGAAAAGTAAACCAAACAGCGAGGAATATTTCGCCTATTGTCATGATTTATGGGCGCAATATCAGGGGCGCTTAAGAGATGTAAAGGATGAATTTGCAAAATGGTTGAACAAGAACACCTATGATTCTTATAGGGCCTATTTGGGGAATTCTGTAAAGGAAATTGTTTCAAGACTGGATGAGATAAATAATTTCTTTGAGGATATCGACCTTTTTTTAGTGGATCCAAATAATGTAAACGGTTTGGTGGATACTATTTTGTTTATGATGACAAAAAAGGAACGCCTAAAGAACCAAGATTTTGTGGAGTATGATAAAAAGAACAGTAATGGTATTCCAAAGGCTATCTTAGGGAAAAATAATTATCTGAGGTTTCTTAAGGAAAAGTTTGACGGGGTTGCTATTCCAGATTCGGATTACAATCAATTGATCAAGAAACTTGATCAGGATAAACTGGGGCTCTACCTAGATGTTTTAAGAACTTTTGTGGAAGAAAACAACTTGTCTCCTCAGGATGAAAGATTAGCTTATAATATTCGACCAGAAAGGAATATGCTTGCTTTTATCATAGGTAGTAGGTATGCTTTTTTAATCCACCTTCAAAATAAACAAACCTGGTTTCAATTTATATCTAAGAATAGGTTTGATGAGAATTCTGAAGTCTTTAATGATCAGCTCGGGAATGAGGAGATGTATTTAAATAAAATAGATTCCCTTATTGGTTTTATGGATGAACTGAGGGAAGGATTGAAGATTGAGTTAGATAGAAATTACAAGTCACCCTTTAGAAGACATCTTAATACAGATTTCGGAAGGGATATTTTTCAAATGGAAATTTCAACGTTAAACAATGAATATCATATGGGAGCGCAAATACATTCCAAAAATTTAATTTTCTACGGCCCTCCAGGAACAGGAAAAACTTATGGAACAAAAGAAGAGGCTGTAAGGTTAGCGAATCCAAATTTTATTTTTGAAACAACTTGGGATGAAAAAACGAAGCGGGAGCATGTGGTTAATGAATATGATAATCTTAGAAAGTCTGGCCAAATTGTATTTACTACGTTTCATCAATCGGTCAGCTATGAGGATTTTGTAGAAGGTATCAAACCTGAAACAACCAAGGAGGGAAGCGTGGTTTACAAGGTTGAGGACGGGATTTTTAAAAACATTGTGAAGGATGCCTTATCTGAATATTTAGAAGTAAACAATGAAGATAGAGACGATTTTGAAACACTTTATGATGATTTTGTAGAGAGCATTACCCCTCTTATAGGTAAAAGAGAAGCGGTTTTCACAACGAAAATTGGGGTAGGCTTGATGCTTGAAGATGTTAACGAAAAAGGGATTTGGGTTAAATATCTGTGGTCCAATAATAAGCAAGAGAGTGAGGGGCAACATGTTTTTCTTGTTCCTAAAGACAAATTGAAACGAGTGCTTTTAGAGGAGATCGTTCCTCAGGAGGTTAAAAGCCTGAAAAGTGAACTTCATCCTTTAGTAGGTCATATCCATTGTGAATTGTTTGGGGTTTATAAGAGGTTTTATGAGTTTGTTTTAAATAATAGAGGTGAAATCGAAACGGTTCAATTCACCGCTAAGGATTTGGAGTTTGATGACATAATAGATCAAATTAATGAATTGCCTCAGAGAGAATTACGTGATAAACAGGTAAGGAACTATGTTTTGATTATTGATGAAATCAATAGGGGAAATGTGTCTGCTATTTTCGGGGAATTGATAACCCTCCTAGAAAAGGACAAGCGTATTACAGAGGAGGAAAAGGTGTGGATAAAATTGCCTTATTCTAAAAAGGAATTTGGGGTTCCAGGTAATTTATCCATCATAGGAACCATGAATACAGCCGATAGGAGTGTAGAGGCGCTGGATACAGCGCTGAGACGTCGATTTGAATTTAAGGAAATGATGCCGGATTATGCGGTAATCAAGGATAAGAAAGTTGATGAGGTGCTATTGTCTGATGTGTTAAGAACCATTAATCAGAGAATTGAATTGTTAATCGACAGAGACCATACCATTGGCCATTCCTATTTTTATAAGGTGAAAACCAAAAGAGATTTGGCCAATGCTTTCAATAATAAGATCGTGCCTTTACTACAAGAATATTTCTATGGAGATTATGGGAAGATAGGATTGGTATTGGGAATGGGATTTGTCGAGAAGCTAAAAAATGACACTATTGAATTTGCCAAATTTGATTATGACAATGCGAATGATTTTAAGATTTCAAGTTATGTGTTGAAACAGGTTAATGAAGGAAATGTTATGGAGGCTGTAACTCAATTGTTGGGAATTAAGGAACCTGTGTCTATTTAATTGTTGAAGCAAAATATCATATCGGTTTTTGAACACCAACGCCTATATGTTGGTGAAAAGGGATTTAAGCAATTGCATCTGGATGCGTTGCTTAAGCTTAATGAATATCACGAAGGGAAGTACTTTGAACCGATTTCTAAGGGGATAAAATTCAATCAATACGTAGGGGTAATTCAAGTGGATGGCCTGACCATTGAAATCAACCCTAAGGCAGATAAGGATGATGAGGATAGTAGATGGAAAGGTGTCTTGTTGAAAATGCTACAAGCCTGTGGTAGGCTTAAGGCGGAATCTTCTGGAGCAGCCCATGTAAAAAGACAACATCTTAACTTGTTGGAGGTGTATTTTGAATTATATCTTCAGGAAGTAGAAGGCTTGGTAAGGAAAGGACTTGTTAAGCAATATAGAAAGCAAACACAAAACACAAAAGCGCTTAAGGGAAAGTTGGAATTTGCAGGACACATTAGGAATAACGTGATCCATAAGGAACGGTTTTATACAACCCATCAGGTCTATGATACCGACCACATATTGCATCACATTTTACATAATGCACTTTCCATTGTTGCTCAATTCACAAGGGGGACGAGGCTAAATGACTTTAGCAATAGGGTGATGTTGAATTTTCCCGAAGTTGAAAAAAAGACAATAACGGTCCAACAGCTAAACAGTATACAGTTGGACAGAAAATCTGGTGGTTACAGTTATGCCTTAGAATTAGCTAGGCTAATAATCTTGAATTATTCACCCGATATCTCAGGAGGCAAGGAGAAAATGCTGTCACTGTTATTTGATATGAATGAATTGTGGGAGGAATACATATTAAAACAGTTGCAAAAGGCTTGTGAAGGTTCTGAAATAAAGGTCTCAGGTCAAGAGTCTAAGTCTTTTTGGGGCAGTAATAGTTTAAGACCAGATGTTGTCCTACGTAAACGAAATAAAACTTTTATCATAGACACAAAATGGAAGCGACCATTGAATAGCTCTGCTTCTGTAGGGGATCTACGGCAAATGTATGCCTATTGTAGGTTTTGGGATGCCGAAAGGGCTTTGTTGCTATATCCAGGTAAAATGTCGGACAATAAATTTAAACGTTATAATACGGACGATTATTCAAAAGATCATGAGGATAATCATATGGAAATGGATCATCAATGTAAAATGGGGTTTGTATCAGTGCTTAATAGCCAAAATGATGGATTAGATCGAAATCTAGGGAATATAGTCTTGAAAATATTGTTTAATGATTGACTTTTTAACAGTTCGAATTGAGATTTTTTGAAGTGTGGAAATATGTGAAATAACTTTTCATTGTCTTGCTTCATCAACCATTCCAACAGTAATGTTTATATGTTTTTTTTAATTCTTAACCACACTTGTTGTCAAATCAACAGTTCAATCAACAGCTCGATTGGTGATGGCAATTGTGGTCAAAAAACAGCTTTTTGGCTAAAAATGGTTACAAACGTACCCAAATTTTGGGTCTTTGCCACGGTCGAACAACGATCGTTGCAACGTTTGGAAGCTCATTTTGCAACGGTTCAGATTGGAGAAGCAACGATCGTTGCAACGGTTCGAGGCAGTTAATCAACGATCGTTGCAACGTTTAGAATAGTGTATTTTGATAACCTGAGAGGGGGTATTTACCCAAAAATAAGATTTGCACTTTTCGGGATAGGGGCATTATAGTTCTATATCACTTGCATTTTTCTGTCTTTTGAGAATGTATGGCAAAGTAACTTCTTCATAAAATTTACGATATGGGCCTGATAAAGCAGCTTCCCAGTTTTTGTGTTGCTCTTCTGTAAATTGAGGTATCCAGAATCTTTCAGGAATCGGGGGAGTTGATTCTTTAACTTTACCCATTTCGATGTCTCCCCAGATTATGCCTTCACCATCTCCATAGGATAACTTTTCAATTACCTTTCCGTGACCATCAACAATCTTGGCTTCTCCCAAAAAATACATTGTAGAGTTTATTGGTTCGTCTTCCCAGAAATAGTTTTCGCTTACTTTCCCTACATGATTTGCATGTACCACGGGAACCCCAAGCAGAGTTGCGAAATCGGTTGGTGCATTTTGCAATAGGGCTAGGTGATTCTCATCGATTGATTTCTCAGGATCTTCAAATGCTGGCCAACAGGAGCCTCCAATAACAAGATCTACCTTATCCAACATTCTTTTGGCAGTATCAGTTCGCAGATATTCCCAACATAAAGACACCCCAATAGTTCCTATTTCAGTCTCAAAAACACCATCATCTTCTCCTCCTGAGTAAAAACAATTTTCGTGATAGGTTGGGTAATCTTTATTGTGTACAAAATATTGACCGTCGGGAAAGACAAGTACAAAACTATTATGGATTTCTTCTCCATGAAAGGCTAGAAAAGATCCTCCAATGATTCCGTTATATTCTTTAGAGAGCGACTTGAGAAGTTTTAATGATTTTCCTTCAAAAGGTTCAATATCCTCCACTACCTTTTTATTGAAAGGAAAACCAAACCCAGGGGAGGTGAAAAACTCGGGGATTAGTACAAGGTCTGCGTCATTTTCTAAGGCTTTTCGGATGTACTTTTCTGCATTGGCAAGGTTGGCATCAAATTGCCCCACCTTAACATTAAGTTGGATTGCAGCGACCCGAATATTCTTTTTATTAGTACAACTCATTGTTAGTATTAATAGCAATGACAACAAAGAGCCAAGTCTCATACTTTTAAATCTTCTATTCATTTTGATTGGTTTTTAAATGCTGAATATTTAGGTGATAAATAGTCATCTCTTACAATATAGCAAAAACATTTAAGGGAATTTGGCTTATCAATTAATAAGTATGCTTTGTTCTAAGTCATCTTTTTACGACAATCTTGTACGAAAATGACTTTGTTTTGTTCTGTGAAGGAAGGGGCGTTTTTTGATGGAATGGCATTTTCCTTTGATGGGCTACAGGATAAAGCCTATATTTTTTTATTGTCTCCATTGCAGCAATGATTACAAAGGTTGGCATAGAGATTTTTTTTGGGGTAAGAATGAAAAAGGGTTCAACTTAAAAAAGCCAAACCCTTGATTTATATTTTATACACTTTTTTGAGATCGTGTACACAGATAGGAAATTATTCAATATTGAACTTTTCGTCTATTAATCTGGAAATTAGTTTTTTATTTAGTAATTCAAGCCCTAGAGACATGGAAATTCCGATGTTCGTAACTTCTGAATCGAATTTAGAAAATAGTTGATCATTATTTATCGGCATACATAAATATCTTACCTTATCTTCTTTTTTCTTAATTTTTGTAATTGTTATAAAAACGGCTTTAACATTACCTGAATCAATTTTTTTAAAGAGTTTGAAGTTGTATTTAAATTGTCCCTCTGATAGTTCTAAAAAGTCTTCTAACTCATAGCCTTTTAGCATAGTTGCCGAATCGTCGATACCATAAATATTGGTCAAATAATTGTATTCATCGTAAGTTGTTGATATATCACTTGATTCCAGACTATTTTGGCTTACAACTATAATTGATAAAAGAGTGAAAATAAGGGTTGTAATAATTTTTTTCATGTTGTTTGGTTGATTTTAAGTTGTTTATTGGATGTTATTACTTTTTAGTTTTAAGGATGCAGACTCTACCTTGTCAATGAAGTCTTCAAGAAAGTCTCTCTTCATGCCTTTAGTTTCAAATACAATTGATTTTCCTCCAAGAGAGTTGACGGAAACCACATGCTTTTTCGATGAAAAAAATGAAATAATTAAAAATATTCCAACTACTAAAGGAATAGTTAGTATACCAAATACTAAAAGCCAAATACTGCTTTTAAGATAGGTTAATTCGATTGAACTAATTCTATCTAACATTATAGAAGTAAAGTCAGAACTACTTTTCGGTGTTTGATGGTATCTAAGCCTATGGGTTGTTAATCTAAGTTGTTTGCTGCTCGATTCAAGGAGTACTTTTTCGTTTTCTATACCCTGCATGTAAAATTAATTTATGTGATTATTTTCGAAAATATGTTGAATTTTTTAAAGAAAAAAGTAGGAATTTAACTAATAAATTGGTGGGCTTGTAATACTTTGATAGAGAGATTTATCTAAAGTTTACTTAGAACTATGCAAAAATACTGGTTAGGATTTTTTTTTCACAATTTGTCTAATTGCTTTACGCTGTCTATTCAAAATAATCTATTGAATATTTGATATGAATATTATGAAAAGCTATTTTTATAGTGCAAAAAAGTACATCTTTGGTAGGATTGAAGTTTATAAGACAGAATAGGTCTGGCAAAAAAATGCATCTCCCATTAGGCTATAATAAGGTCTTAATATTACTGGCCAAAAAATTAATGTTTCATCCAAGGAGAAGGAACTATATAAACAATCTCTTGCGTTTCCATATCGTAAAACGGTTTTTTGCCATCGGGTAGGGAAGGGTGATTTTTAATTGGGTGGTACCTTCCTTTGATACGTGTTACCAATGTGTTTAAATCTTCTTTTGTAACGTTTTTTTTAAGCTCGGGAGTTAGGAAGCTTTTTATGAGTTCGACAATAGCTGCACCAGTTGCAGCATTTCCAACTCCCGCAATACTCATGGATTCTACTGTCTGCTTTTTCTTCTCTTTTGGTTCGGTTACAATGATCTCAGTTGTAGGTTTTGATTGCTTCGCATGATGGGCCTTTGAGCGACAAGAATCACTGCAAAACTTTTGGGCGCGTCTTCTTTTTGGGGTGTATTCCTTATGGCAATAGTGGCAGATGTAAAATTCTGTTTCCAATGAATTAAGCGTTAAATGAACGTTCGTTTGACGTATAATTTTTGTTTTTTCAGTTTGAACTGTTGATTCTGACTATATTTGTAGTCATTTTTGTGTTGGTAATCATGATAACAATTGTAGTCATTATTGATAGATCACGTTAAAGACGGTTTCCAACAACATCTTATCGACTTCTTCGTCCGTGATCAATTCCGTTTTCTTTTTTCGAGGTTTTGGATTCTTCTTAACAGGAGGTGTTGGAGCCTGTAAATTTGGTACGGTCACCTTAAAATTAGGAGAGGCCATTTGTTTTTCCATTCGCTCTTTGAACAGTCTTATGCGTTCATTTGATACGGGATTCCCATATTTTTCAATAACAAGGTTTCGATGGTTCTCAAAAAGTTGTTTTTGGATTGCAAAAAGTTCTACAATGGATTCACTGGGCAAATGAATGCACTCATGAATGTTATCGTGCATCCATTGTGATAGCATTGTATAGGAATCCAAATGTTCCCAGTATTTTTTTAATAAATGTTCAAATTGGGCATTACTTAGCGTTTCCTTGGCATCCAAAAGAGCGAAGATGTTTTCCTCAAATATGGAACTCTTTTCAAGCAGGGCATATTTTTGAAATCGTGTTGGGTCAAATATGGTCTTCCTGTCTCTGTCCATATAGACGACTGTATTGACGTCTTCCTTAGGTAGAATGTCCCTGTATATAGAATCCTGGATGAAATCATAAAGGATTTCAGGGACATAATAAATATATAGCCTGGTAATATTGTTCCGTATGGTTTCAAAAATGCTATTGGTCATTTGCCTTTTGTAACAAGTGTGAATAGTCATTAGGTAGGGATGCATCAATATCCCTTAAATATTTTTCCAAAGCATCCATGGTCGTATGTCCCGTGATCTCCATCAAGGCACTTTTTGCAGCAAAAGGAGTGGAATCCTTAACAAGCGCCCTGTAGAGTTGTGTAATGAATGTATGCCTAAAACTGTAGAGGCCATAATTACTGTCCAATCCAAAATGTCTTTTAACAGCCTTAAAACGTTTTGAGAAATTATCTCTTCTGTTGGTTTCCGAAGCATCCCATTCAGCCCCAATGGCATCGGGAGTGAACAAATAGTGTTCTGGATCCATGTTTGATAGGTCTGGGAGATCAGCAATCAAAATCTCAGGAATCAACTTGGTCTTGAAGACTTTATTTTTTGCTTCAAATTGGAGTGTTTTACTCTTTAGGTTGATGTCCTTAATCTTCAATCGATTTACCTCAATAGGCCTTAAAAAGTTATAGGATACAAATTTTATGTACAATAATAATATAGGATCGTATTTCTCCAAATACTCAAAAATTGCTTCCTGCTTTTCCTTTGTATAGGTCTTGTTCCTGTTGGGCTTGGTTTTCATCACAGGAATTCTCTTCATCGGATTGGAAACGATGATATCGTTGTCTTCCAAAAGTTGCATGATACTGCTAAGATTTAACCTGTAATTGTTTCGGTTTCTCGAACTGGACGTTAAAAGGATATGGTTCAAAAAGTCCATAGCTACTTTTTTGTTGACCTGATCAATGGTTTTGATTTTTGGACGGTTCTCCTCAATCCAATTGATGAAAATATTGACAGAGTAGGAGTAACCCTGTAAGGTGGCAGGTTTTACAATCTTACCTTTTAGTTCCATTCCGAAATTAAGGGCTTCCTTTACGGTCATTACCTTTTCTTCTTCCTCAATGGTTTCATTTGGAGCTTCAATATGAACATTAGGAACTTCTACTTTAGGTTCAATTATAGGTTGTGGAATTATCTCAGTCTTTACTTCCTTTTCCAATTTTGGAGTGGTTTCAGGAAGGATGGGCTGAGCCACTGGCTGTATTTCTTCAACTGGTTTTGGTGGAGCAGGAGCATTTAGAACTTTTATGCCTGGATTTTTCGACTGAAATAATGCCGTGTTATCTGCATAAGGATTGTAGCCCTGTCTTAAAAGTTTTAAAAGTCTTATCCTGTATTTTGATAGTACCGCAAGTCGGTCTTCCTTGGTCTTGTAGAGATGGGCAGTTCCATAAATGTTTTTCATTCTTTGGAGTTTGCCCGTTTCTGGATTTCGATACGAAAAATAGACATACCATCTTTTCTTGAGGTCGCCTTTTGCATCGTAGATTTTTGGGGTGGAAAAATTGGTTTTGTGTGCCAAATTGTGTTCTAAATCGTGTGCGAAATTGTGTTCACTTTCGTGTTCAAATGTAAGGATTTCATTTAATGTGGACATAAAAAAAACGGTTTAGAGTGAACTAAACCGTTTGTTTATGGGGGATTTCTCCTTGTAGCGAGACCGAGATTTGAACTCGGGACCTCTGGGTTATGAATCCAACGCTCTAACCAACTGAGCTACCTCGCCATTCTTGTTTTGCTTTCGCGGGTGCAAATATAAAAACAAAATTAGTTTCCACAAGCAAAAACGTATTAAATTATTTTTTTAATTTTTGTTTTAAACTATCCAATTAATGTATATATTGAGCGTGATAATAATGTTTATATATGGAAGAAAAAATTAAGTTAGAAATAGAATTTCCTATCCACGCCTCGCCTCAATTGTTATACCAATATATATCCACACCTTCGGGGCTATCCGAATGGTTTGCAGACAATGTGAACTCGAGAGGGGAGATCTTTACTTTTATTTGGGATGATAGTGAGGAGAAAGCAAAAATGCTAAGTAAGAAAAGTGGAGAGCGTATAAAATTTAGATGGCTCAATGATGATGCAGACGATGCCTCCTATTTTTTTGAAATTAAAATACAGGTAGATGAGATTACTAAAGATGTATCATTGATCATCACCGATTTTATTGAAGAAGATGAAATGGATGAAGCCAAAATGCTTTGGGAGAACCAAATTTCAGATTTAAAACATGTTTTGGGCTCGGCCTAGACTAACAGTAATATAAGTTATATATTTGTCCCGATTTTTAATCGGGACTTTTTTTATGATCAATTTAAACGGAACACTTCAGGAAGATACTCAGTTTAACCTATCCATTAAAAATAGAGGATACCAATTTGGAGATGCTCTTTTTGAGACCTTTAAGGTAGTACATGGTAAAATTCTATTTTTAGAAGATCATTATTTTAGGTTGATGGCTTCCATGCGTATTTTGCGAATGGAAATTCCTATGGAGTTTACTATGGAATTCCTTCAGGAAGAAATCCTAAAAACAGTGGAGGCAAATAAGCTATCCAGTCAAACTGCCAGAGTAAGATTTACTGTTGATAGGGGAGAAGGGGGGAAATATGCTCCGTTGCATAAAGCCATTAATTATAATGTAATTGCGGAGCCATTGGACACTCCTTTTTATAGCATTGATTCAGGAAACAACTATGAAGTGGATTTGTTTAAAGATTATTTTGTGGCTCCAGGTTTGTTGAGTACGCTTAAAACCAATAACAAAATCATTAATGTTTTGGGGAGTGTATACGCTCAAGAAAATCAATTGCAAAATTGCCTTTTGTTGAATACCGAAAAACAAGTAGTGGAAGCCCTTAACGGGAATTTGTTTTTGGTGAAAGGCGATAAAATTAAATCACCACCATTACAAGATGGCTGTTTAAAAGGCGTAATGCGAAAGCAAATTATAGAATTGCTTTTAAATATGGGAGACTACGAGTTCTCAGAAGCGTCCATTTCTCCCTTCGAGCTTCAAAAGGCAGACGAACTATTCATTACCAATGTTATCATAGGTATTCAGCCTATAACAAAGTACAGAAAGAAAAGCTTTGGCAATACTATAGCGAATCTTTTGGTTGAAAAGTTGAACGTAAAAATTAGGCTATCTTAATTATAGCTTGGATTTTCGGGGGCGTTGGACCAAATGCAGTACTCGCCTCCAAACTCTATCATCTTTTCTTTCCAAAAACTGTCTCCGCTTTTTTTGATAAGCTCATTTTTATAAATGTTCTCCGAAACCACCCAAGAACTGGAGTGTAGCTCTCTATCCAATTGGCTAGGCTCCCAGCCAGAATAGCCGAGGAAAAACCTAATGTCCGAATCTTTTAGCTGCCCACTGTTCAAAAGCTTTAAGACAGTTTCAAAGTTGCCTCCCCAATAAATCCCATACGATATTTCTATACTGTCCGGAATCAATTCCGGGACCTTATGGATAAAGTACAGGTTGTCCTGTTCTACAGGGCCACCGTTAAACACCTTAATGTTTGCATCGGTTTCTGTAATGAGGTCACCCAGTGTGTACGGAAGTGGCTTGTTCAAAATAAAGCCAATGGAGCCTTGATCAGTGTGGTCGGCTAATAAAATCACAGACCTATTGAAAGACATATCTCCAATAATAGATGGTTCGGCCACTAACAAGTGACCTTTTTTTGGTTGAAGTGTAATCATAGCAGTATGATTTATCATAAATCTAAAACTTATTTTTTTAAAAACCAACAAATTCCACAACTAACCACTTTACCGTAAAAAAAAACTCACTTGAAAAGTGAGTTTTTAAAGTATAAGTTATAAAAGGACTAAAAGAATTTTTTTAGCTCTTTTGATTTTTAGTTAATAGCGCTTGATAAATCAGATCCAGCTTTAAACTTAACTACGTTTTTAGCTTTGATTTGGATTGTTTTACCAGTTTGTGGATTTCTTCCTTCTCTTGCTGATCTTTTAGATACAGACCAAGTACCAAATCCTACCAAAGAAACTCTATTTCCTTTTTGTAAAGCTCCTTCGATGTCAATTAATAATGAATCTAATGCTTTTTTGGCAGCTGCCTTAGAAATTCCAGCGTTTTCTGCCATTCCATTGATTAAATCTGTTTTGTTCATAAATTTAAATTTTTAATTATTAAATAAATAGTTGGGTTAAACGTAAATGTTAAATCCTCCTACAAATTTATACGGATAATCCATTCATGCAAGTAATAGCAAGGGAAATGCAAATATTTGTTGATAACTTTAACGATTTGTTAATAAAGGGCGTGCATTTCATCGATGTTTTCAATTTTTTCAGTAATAGCAAGGGTTTAGAGCAGTTTTGCCCCCTCAGAAAATTGAAATCCGTTTAAAAGTGATTTTACATCCATTTTTCGCTTTCCGGGCAGCTGAATTTCTTTAATAAGTAGGTAACCATCTTGAACCGACACCTTTAAATGGTCTTTTTGAACTTCAATGGCACCAACAGTGTTGTTATGGGCGATTTTTTCTTTATCAATCCCAAAAATCTTAACGGCCAAGGTTTCTTCATTATTTTCCAAATAGCACCAAGCCGATGGAAATGGATTCAAGCCTCTAATTTTATTGTAAATGGTGTCCAAAGGTAGATTCCAATCTATTTTACAATTGTCCTTGTTTAGTTTATAAGCGGTTTTTAAATCATCATTTTGGGGTTGAATAGTAGTAGTCACATTTCCTGCAGCGATAAGATCAACAGTTTCTATAATAAGTTCACTTCCCATATGCATCAGGCGATCATGTAACATCCCTACAGTTTCGTCAGGAGCGATAGCTGTTTCCTTTTGAAGAATCACAGCCCCGGTATCAATCTTTTCATCTATAAAGAATGTAGTCACGCCTGTTTTGGTTTCTCCATTAATAATGGCCCAATGTATTGGTGCGGCACCTCTGTAATCTGGTAACAAGGAGGCGTGAAGGTTGAAAGTGCCATATTTTGGCATGTCCCAGACCACTTTTGGCAGCATTCTAAAGGCAACCACAATTTGTAGGTCAGCCTCAAGTGATTTTAATTCTTCAACAAATGCTTCCGATTTTAAGTTTGTTGGCTGCAACACGTTCAAACCTTTGGAAAGGGCATAGGTCTTTACGGCTGATTGGTTGAGCTTTCTACCGCGACCCGCTGGTTTGTCTGGAGCCGTGATAACGCCCACAATATTATAACCCTTAGTAACTAGGGCGTCAAGGTTGGCAACCGCAAAATCGGGTGTGCCCATAAATACTATGCGAAGGGAATTTTTCATGTGTGTGTTAATTTATAGGTGTTTGTGGGGGTAATTTTAATAATATGGTGTTCTAACATGAGTTTTAAAACTCTTAAAAGCTCTTGTTCTTCATAAGGAAGCTTATTGGCTAATTCCCTTGATGATAACGCTTGGTCTTCTAACGCTGTAACAATGGCATTTTTGATAACCTTTACGTCTGTACTGTTTTGGTTCTTTTGTTTTTCTTTTGAAATACATACCGAACAAATGCCACAGTCCTTTACATCGTCCTCTCCAAAGTACTGGAGTAATTGTACGCTTTTGCAAATAGTATTGTTATTGGTGTAGGCGATGACTGAAGTTATCTGGTCTTGTCGTAATTTATGTTGTTGCAAGATGATTTTTGAAATCCTATTGATAGTTTTATCATCTTCACGAGGTTGTATAAAAGTCAGTTCGGAGTCTGTATTGGAATGTTGAAAGGTGATAATCTCATCTCTTTCCAATTGTTGCAGAGCTCCGATAATAGTTGCTTCAGGCAAACTGGCTTTGTTGGCAACCAGTTTCGTATTAATTTTTAGTAAATGTTCAAAGATACCTCCATAGGTTCTAAGGATGGATTTTACAATAATTGCCAAGTCGCCATGAGTATCCAGGTAATGAAAAAGTGCTTGGTTACTTATTATAAACTGAACCTTGGTTTGTTGATTAAATTGCTGCGATAGAAAAATTACACTATTTCGGTCCAATAGCTGCAATGCATTATAGGCTAAGGTTGTGTTGAATTCATAGGCTTTACAGAAGTCTATAAAGTTGAATTGATACACGTTGTTTACGCCTTCTCCATAAGACACTTGAAAATAATTACATAGCTTTCTGTAGACCAATTTGATAAAGTCCATGCTCGGCAATGTCTTTAAAAATTGGTTGTGGAGTTGTTGCTCGTCAGCTTTACTTTTTAAGACGACCGCAATAGCTTTCTTTCCGTCTCTTCCCGCTCTTCCCGCTTCTTGGTAATAGCTTTCCAAACTTTCGGGCAAGTTAATGTGAATTACCGTTTTTACATCGGGTTTGTCAATCCCCATACCAAAGGCTGTTGTAGCCACCATAATGGGGGTTCGGTTGTGAGTCCAAGCATACAGGCGTTCCTGCTTTTCATCGCTGGTAAGACCACCGTGAAAAAATGTACTTGCAAAGCCCTTTTGTGATAAGTATTGACTTATTTCTATTGTTGCCTTTCTATTTCTAGCGTAAATAATAGAGGCGCCTTGATGTTTCTTTAGGATTTGTTCAAGTTTGTAAAGCTTGTCTTCGGCCTCAACCACAATATAGGCAATGTTGAGCCTGTAAAACGATGCTCGGAACACTTTAGGTGAAATAAAGTCCAACTCCTTCATGATATCCTCTACCACATCGGGTTTTGCCGTGGCTGTAAGGGCAATCATGTTCACCGTGGGGTGTAGTCGCCTTAAAACACTGATGTTTTTATAGGCCGGCCTAAAGTCGTTTCCCCATTGCGAAATACAATGTGCTTCATCCACTGCAATAAGATTGACATTCATTTGTTGGATTCTGTCCTGAACCAAACTTTGCTGAAGACGTTCTGGAGAGAGGTACAGGAATTTATAATTCCCATAAATGCAATTGTCCAAAAGGGTGTCCAAACGCTCTGCACTTATACCGCTGGTGATGGCCATGGCCTTAATACCTTTCTCATTAAGGTTGTTTACCTGGTCTTTCATAAGAGCCACCAAAGGGGACACCACAATACAAATTCCCTTTTTTATAATGGCAGGAATTTGAAAACACACCGATTTACCACCCCCGGTTGGCAAAAGCGCAAAGGTGTCTTCATTTTCAAGTACGGCATTAATAATTTCTTCCTGAAGTGGTCTAAAGGATGTGTGGTTAAAATACCGTTCTAAAACTTGAATAGGGTGCATGGTCTAAAGATTTAATAACCCTAAGATAAAATCGGTGCGGGTGGAGACGGAGCCAAATGGAACATCTTGCAACTCATACCCATATCTAGCATAGGTAGTAACCAAATGTTTGTGGATGTTGACAGCCTGCTCAAAATTTTCATAACGTTCACTATCGCTTTGGAAGATCTCTTGCCAAGGGGCTAACACAAACACATGATTGTAGGTATGTCTTTCACACATGTCAACAAAAGAAACAGGATATTGATCGCCAATGTAATCCATATAGGCCAATACATCAGGGATCCCACGGTCATAAAATACGGTGTTATGCTCTTGCTGCAAAGCCTCGGTAAACTGCCTCCTACGGCCTTCCAATAGCATTTCACTAAACTTTAGGGGCTCGGTCAAAAACAATTGCTCAATGCCTTTTTTGCGGGCTTCCAAGGTCACCTGACGTGAAATTTCATCAAAACAGTTGTAGCCACGTCTTTTGAGCTCGCCTATAATGGACGATTTTCCGGTACCGGGACCTCCTGTTATTACAATTCTTTTAGTGTTCAATGCACGGATTTTATGCTGTAAAATTCGGAATTTAAATAATGATTACCAATTATGGGCCTAAATTCACTGGGATGGAGCTGTAACAAAGTGGCTTTAGCGCTTAGGTAAATCTGCTTGATCTATTCCATCAAGATGTTAAATAGACTGTGATTAATACAAAGGAAACCGTATATTTGCTTATTAAAAATTGATGATGAGCATACAAGGTAACCCAGAAGAATTCTACAAGAAATTAAGGTCTCAATTATATGATACGGCCACATGGCCTTCTATTTACCTTTACAAATTTATCGTGCCTAGCGATGCTTCAAAGATAAAGACTATTGAAACCTTATTTAACAATATGGGGGCGGTAATTACTACAACCGAGTCTAAAAATGGGAAATATACCAGTGTTTCTGTAAATGTAAACATGGAAGACCCGGATGCGGTAATTGCAAAGTACAAGGAGGTTGCCGCCAAGGTTGAGGGGGTTATCAGTCTTTAGAAAATAAGGTCCTCAAAGCCTGCCAAGCGAGTTAAAATTGAGTGGAATTGGCAATTGCAGCCCCGTGAATTGCAGCTGGGGAAATTTCCCCTTGTTTATTTTCGTGGACTAATCAATTTTTTTGTATTTTGCGCAAGAGTGCAAGCAACTACGAGCACTATTGTAAATACCTCAATAATTTATTTTGATAGACGATTTAGAATATAATACAGAGCGTGAGCATTTAATCATTCCTGAATACGGAAGGCACCTGCAAAAAATGATTAATTACGCAAAAGCTATCCCAGAAAAGGAAGAACGTAATAAAGTGGCCAAGGCCATTATTTCGGTGATGGGTAATTTACAGCCCCATTTAAGGGATGTGCCGGACTTTCAGCATAAACTTTGGGATCAGTTGTTCATCATGGCCAATTTCGATCTTGATGTAGACTCGCCTTATGAAAAGCCCTCAAGGGAAGAACTGCAGTCGCGTCCAGAGCCTCTGCAATACCCACAGAACCATCCTAAATATAGATTTTATGGCAACAATATCAAGACCATGATAGATGTAGCGAATACTTGGGAAGACGGTGACCTTAAGGAGGCGCTTATTTATACCATTGCCAATCACATGAAGAAGTGTTTCCTAAATTGGAATAAGGATACCGTGGAAGATGATGTTATTTTTGGCCATCTTTATGAGCTGTCTGGAGGTAAAATTAACCTAAGGGAGAGAGATGAAGATTTATCAGACTCTAGCAGTTTAATGCGGAGTAAAAAGAAATTTTCTTCCGGAGGCAAAAAATCACATCACAAAAAGAGTAATAGTAATTCCAACCGAAACAGAAAACGCTACTAAGTTTAATGAGTACATTTGTAATTGAAGGAGGCCACCAATTAAAAGGAAAAATTCAGCCTCAAGGAGCGAAAAACGAAGCTTTACAAATTCTATGTGCAGTATTGCTTACTGCAGAAGAAATCACCATACATAACATTCCGGATATTGTTGACGTCAACAAACTTATCGCTTTGTTGAAGAAGCTAGGAGTTAAGATCAACAAAATAGGAAGTGGATCCTTTACATTCAAGGCCGATGAGGTCAATATGGCTTATTTGGAGTCCGCCGAGTTTAAGGAAGACGGAAAAGGCTTAAGAGGATCTATCATGATTGTAGGACCACTATTGGCCCGATTTGGAAAAGGATATATTCCGAAACCAGGGGGAGACAAGATTGGTCGCCGTAGATTGGACACCCACTTTGAAGGGTTTATCAGTTTGGGAGCTAAATTCCGTTATAACCGTGAAGACCATTTTTATGGGGTTGAAGCTGAAAAGTTAAAAGGAACCTACATGCTTTTGGATGAAGCATCCGTAACCGGTACAGCCAATATTGTTATGGCAGCGGTTTTGGCAGAAGGCACAACTACCATCTATAATGCCGCCTGTGAACCTTATTTGCAACAACTTTGCAAGATGTTGAATAGGATGGGGGCAAAAATCACAGGAGTAGGCTCCAACATGTTGACTATTGAAGGAGTAGATCAATTGGGAGGTACAGAGCATAGAATGCTTCCGGATATGATTGAAATAGGAAGTTGGATAGGTTTGGCAGCCATGACCAAAAGTGAATTGACCATCACCAATGTAAGTTGGGATGATTTGGGGTTGATCCCTAATGTGTTCCGCAAATTGGGAATTACCGTAGAGCGTCAAGGCGACGATATCCATATTCCAAAACATGAAGATGGTTATGAAATCCAAAACTATATTGATGGGTCAATCTTAACGGTGTCTGATGCACCTTGGCCAGGGTTTACACCAGATTTATTGAGTATTATTTTGGTAGTGGCTACCCAAGCACGGGGAAGTGTTTTGATTCACCAAAAAATGTTTGAAAGCCGTTTGTTCTTCGTGGATAAATTAATAGACATGGGAGCTAAGATCATTCTTTGCGATCCTCATAGAGCTACTGTAATCGGGCATGATTTTAAATCGACCTTAAAGGCCACAACCATGACGTCTCCAGATATTAGAGCAGGGGTGTCCCTATTGATAGCGGCATTATCTGCCAAAGGAACATCTACAATCCACAATATCGAACAGATTGATAGAGGTTATGAAAACATCGATGAACGTTTAAGAGCTATCGGCGCGAGGATTGAGCGTGTAGTTTAAGAACTATTTTATTTATTATAACGACCTTTAGGAAGTATAAACTACTTTTAAAGGTCGTTTTTAATTTATATTCTTATAGTTTCTCCCCCAAACAACGGTATGCTCATCGAGAAATTCTCATTAAACAAAAGTTTTTGTTCTTCTAAAATACCGATGGCAATTTGTTCTCCTAAAAGAATAGATTCATAATAATCTGTAAAATAATGGACTCCTGCCCAATTTCTTCCAATTGAAATATTAGATGCAAGCTTATTTAGTTCTCCTTCAACGGTTAAATGAGCAGATTTTCCTTCTTTATCGAATACAGGAACTGTTTTTAATTTAGTGCCTTCTTCCACAGAAACATAGGCCTTATCCGAATGTTGACCATCTGCTTTAAATAAAACATTACAATCGAAAAAGGCTTTTAAAACGGTGACACAAGCTCCTGCCACTGTTGCATGACCTGCACCATATGCGGGATGCATAGGAGAGCCTTCTGTGAAGGGCATAGGAAGTAGATAATTTACATCAGGATCTGTTTTGGATTCATAAAGAGAACCATTACTTGTACTAATGCTTTCTAGGATACTGCCTGCTCCAGTTCCAATCTCATTTTTCATTTTGGATAACTCTTCTTCATTTAATATGTCTGCTTTAGTTATTCTTGCCGCTAATACTTCGGGGCGACATCTTCTATGTATTGCGTATTTTTGAAATCTTACTGCTTTTAAGGCTCTGGTGGCTACTTCGGTAACTAAGGTTAGAATATGAGGGCCACCAAAATGGGCAAAACCTTGCTGGTGATCTATTTTGTTATCTTGCTGAAATGGAATTCCAGGATCGAATGGAGTGTTTCTTCCTAGTAATATCAAACAAGCATTCAAATAGGCTTCATAAAGAGCATCAAAATGAACGTAGGTGGCTAAATCTCTGGGGGTATAAATAAATCGTCTACTTTTATCTGGAGCAGTTTCATAGCTCTCTAAATTTGCTACATTGGCTGCATTTTGAACATCAAACCATTGTTCCCATTTTGTCATATAATTAATAGGACTTGCAGTCCTTACTTTTTGTTCTATAGTGATAGCCCCGTATTTTATTTTTCCTTCTTCAATTTTTAAGTCTTCGCTAATACCATTGTTTCCTATTAAAAGAAATTGAGATAAGTATGGCCCAACATCATCACCTTTTGTAATACCTCGAAATGCTGTAGATGGACTCGGACATTGTCTGTTACAGCGTCTTATTTTTTCTATATGATTTAATTTTAACTCTTTGTTTGAAAACCAATTTAATTCTTTTAGTTTTTCTGTGTACTTTAATACTTTTTCAACATCAGGTTTTTCAGCACAGAGGTCGTCTAAATAGGGCTTATTTACAATACCATTTTTGGGAATGGTATTACAAGTATTTATGCCTAAATATTGTAATTCTATTAAACCAGAACTAAAGGCTGTGAACGGAACATCACGTAATAAGGCTTGTACATAAACTTCAGCAATTTCACCCGTTAGTTCAGCACTACCTAATATCGGAGCAGGAGGCATTGTTACGGCTTGTGCATCTGGACCTTCAAGGGCGAATGCGATTCCTGCACTCTTACTTTCCCAAGCACGTAATCCTACTTCATTAAATTTTGCAATTTCAGATTCCCATTCAATTTTTTCCTCTTTAATAGATTCTTCATCTGTATTGGTTAAATATTTATGTTTTGTTATAAATTTATAAGGACCGAGAGGTGTTTCTCTAAAATCTCTGTAATTTCCAGTATCAATAGCTCTCACAAAACTTGTAAAATGATCCGGATCTATTATTAAACCGGTGTCAAAGTCGTGTGGCAACCCTTTTGTGTAACTCACAAGGTAAGAAGGTTTACCTGTGTTTTTGTCTCTAAATTTTAGTTCGTCTCCATTGCTTTTGTGTCGAATGGTTGGCCTTTGATTAGCTAATAGATTAGCTTCATTTCGCTTTATCCATGCTTGATTCTTTCTAAACGAATTCATAATAATGTCGATTTATATATAGGTTTAGTTCAAAAAATAATTTTTAGAAAAATTAAAATTGGAGAGTTTGGAATTTATTTGGCGATTTAAAATTACTACATAAACACTAAGAATAAAATACGTGTTTATACGTAAATCACTATAATTAAGCCTTTTGCGGTTGAGTTGTTATTTTGAAGATAATAAGTTCTTTGTCTAAATAATGGTACTTTGGTTCAAATTAATTCAAAACTATTAGATTAACTCAATGCTTCCTTGTACCTACTCAAACAACGCTCTCTGGCCTCTTTGTGATCCACCATGGGCTGTGGATAGGTGAGTTCTTGAAAATCTGGCACCCATTTGGAAATATATTTAAGGTCCTTGTCAAATTTTTCAATTTGTGTAGTGGGATTGAAAATCCTAAAATAAGGGGCGGCATCTACACCACAGCCAGCGACCCATTGCCAATTGCCAATATTGCTGGCCATTTCATAGTCATGAAGTTTTTCAGCAAAATAGGCCTCTCCCCATCGCCAATCTATCAAAAGATGTTTACACAAAAAACTTCCAACCAACATACGCACCCTGTTATGCATATAACCGGAGGCGTTCAATTGTCGCATACCTGCATCCACTAGGGGATAGCCCGTATTGCCATCACACCACTTTTTAAATTCTTCTTCATTGTTTCTCCACACAATATTGTCGTATTTAGGCTTGAAACTTTGAGTGGCCGTACGTGGAAAATGCCAAAGAATCTGCATAAAAAACTCTCTCCAAATCAGTTCTTGTAAAAATACTTCATTCAATTCGGCGGCAGCTTGTTTTGCAATGTCTCGAATACTCACGGTGCCAAAACGTAAATGCGGCCCTAAACGTGAAGTGCTGTCCTTGCCAGGATAATTTCGGGTGGCTTCATAGTTTAGGATCCTTTCTGAAGACAGCTTGTAAGGCGCAATTTCTTGTGAAGAGACTTCAAACCCTAAATCTTCCAGAGTAAAATTTTTGGTTGGAGTATGCTTATATAGATTATCGAAATTGGCCTCGGGTGTTGTTTCCTCAAGGGATAGATTTTTGAAGCGGGCTTTCCATGCTTTCATATAAGGCGTATAGACCACATAGGGTGTGCCATCCTGTTTTACAATCTCATTCTTTTCAAAAATAACTTGGTCTTTAAACGTGTTGAATATGATATCTTTTGAAGACAGGAATTGTTCTATCTCTTTGTCCCGTTGTTTCGCATAAGGTTCATAATCGTGGTTGGTGTATACAGCATTGATATGAAAATCTTGAGTAAGTTGTTTAAAAGCTTCTAAAGGCGTTTTATGATAAGTGGCTAACAAACTGCCGTAATTTGTTTCAAGTGTCTTCTTAAGGTCTTGAATGGTTTGATATATAAATGTGACACGAGCATCATTCTTGGGGAGTTCCTCTAAAATAGAAGTGTCGAAAATAAAAATAGGCAATACAGGATAATCTCCTTTTAGAGAATGATACAGCCCAATGTTATCATTTAGCCTCAGGTCTCTTCGGAACCAGAATATATTGATGGTTTGTTTCATGAGGAATATTTGCCAAAGATGGCTTCTAATTTTTCATATCTGTATTGAAAGATTTCTTCCAATTTTGGTCGCACTAAAAACGGGTGTACCATTTGACCCAAAATGCCAAAAGGCAATTTATAATCAATGACATCCTCCATTTGTACGCCTCCTTCAATGGGTTTTATAAAATGTTTATGGTGCCAAAGCGCATAAGGACCAAACCGTTGTTCGTCCACAAAATATTTATGGGTCACAACATGCGTAATTTCTGTAACCCATTTGGTTTTTATGCCCAAAATAGGAGAGACCCAATACTGCACAATTTGGCCCGGAAACATGGATTTTTCGGCACCGGAAATAATATGGAAGCCCATATAATCTGGTGTGATAGTCTTTAAGTTTTTGGGATTGGAAAGGAACTGCCATGCCTCTTCTACGGAAATTGGCAGATTCTGAATTCTATGTAAGGTATAAATCTGCATTAATTGTAAAGCAAAATATAAGCATTCAAGGACGAGGCCACAACCAACCAAACAATGTAGGGTAGCAGTAGGAGTCGCATTTCCCGAACATTTTCAATGCGGTATTTGAAAAAGAAATAGATTACGACCAAGGTTAAAAGGATGATGATGAACAAGGCTGGAAGCACGAGATGTTGTTTGAAAAACACATAATTCCAGGATACATTCAAAATAAACTGAACTGTAAAAAGCGTCCAGATATACTTAGAACCCAAATCCCGAACCAAATAGGCCATGTATATGGAAAAACAGAGCATGATGGTAAACCAAGCCGCTCCAAAAGCCCATCCGGGGGGAGTCCAAGGCGCTTTATTGAGGTTAAGGTACCAATTGGAATGTGGACCGTTGTCCATAAACCAGGTTCCCAGGGCCAAGGCTCCAAAATTGATAATCAAAAAAACAAGAATGAGTTTGAATAGTTTCATTGTAGGTGTTTTGTGATTTTCTTGCTAAGTGGTTTGGTGATAGAATAGTAATAGTCTACTAAGTGTCCATTTTCATCCACCAGATATTTTTGGAAATTCCATTTCACACCAGAACTTGAAACACCGTTAATGTCTTTGTCAGTGAGCCATTGGTACAGCGGATGTTGCTGGTCTCCCTTCACATCAATCTTTTCGGTGATCAAAAAAGTCACACCGTAATTTCTTTCACAAAATGTTTTGATTTCATCAGCGTTACCTGGTTCCTGACCTCCAAATTGGTTACATGGAAGTCCGATGATCATCAATTGGTCTTTGTAGGTTTCATAGAGTTCTTCCAACTCTTCATATTGAGGTGTAAACCCACATTCGGAAGCGACATTAACAAATAGGATTTTTTTGCCTTTGTAATCAGATAGGTCAATTGGCGTATTGTCGATGCTGTTTATTTTGATGTCGTAAATAGACTGTTTTGGTGCTGTTTGGGAAGATGTTTTAAACATTGAAAACATAGTTACTATGAGTATTAAGGTTCGCATGAATTTTAAATTTTAAAGGATGTGATACCACAGTCCATTTGGAAGATTTGGCCAGAAATTGAAGCAGATTTCTCTGATAATAAAAATACGGCTAAATCGGCAACTTCTTGTGGATTTAAGAATTTTTTAAGGGGATGCCTTTCAACAATATTGGCAATCATTTTGTCATTTCGCAATAGTTTAGAGGCTAATTCCGTATTGGTAACAGTTGGGGCAATGGCATTGATTCTGATACTAGGGGCAAGTTCGGCTCCAAGGGATTTCACCAAACCTTCAACTCCTGATTTTGCTGCGGCAATACTGGAATGAAAGGGCATCCCCAATTTGGAAGCTACGGTACTAAACAACAAAATAGAAGGAGCTTGGCTGTTTTTTAAAATAGGAAGGTACTGCTGTATGGATTTTACAGCTCCTAAAACGTTTATCTCAAAATCCTCCCTAAAATCATCCAAGGTTAATCTAGGAAAGGGTTTTAGATTGATGCTTCCTGGGCAATATACCAAGACATCTGCCTGTTGAATATCGGGTAATGTATCGGTTAAAATGTCGCAAGTGTAGTGTGTTAAGTTTTGATGTGTCACTTGCGGGGCACTTCTACTAATATTGATGACCTGATGGGTTTCCAACAAAGTATTCAGGGTGGCATTGCCAATACCTTTGCTTCCGCCTATAATAATTACAGTTTTCATGATTGTTTTATTTCTGTCTTCTTATCAAAATCATTTAAAATAGATACACGGGTTCTAGGCAGGCTATCTGGAAAGTTTTGTTGTATAAACTTAATCAGGCCTTCTCTAACGTACACGCGTAAATCCCAAGCTTCAGGAGAGTTTTTGGCACTCATAAGAGCGCGTATTTCTACACTGAATTCTTTGGAATCCGTCACCTGAAGTACATTTACCTTTTGATCCCATAAAGGCGTGTTTTCCAATAGACGGGTAAGTTCCTTTCTGAGGGCGTCAAAATCGATATTGTAATCGGTATAGATAAATACGGTTCCTAAGATTTCGGCGGTGGTTCTAGTCCAGTTTTGGAAGGGCTTTTCAATAAAATAGGTAGTTGGCAACACCAGTCTACGTTTATCCCAAATTCTTACTACCACAAAGGTTAGGGTAATTTCTTCTACCCAGCCCCATTCGCCTTCCACCACCAATACATCGTCCAAACGTATGGGCTGAGAAATGGCAATTTGCATTCCTGCCAAAATGGTGGCCAAGGCTTTCTGGGCAGCAAACCCAAGGATGATTCCCGCAATACCCGCCGAAGCAAAGACACTTAGCCCAAATTTTCTAACGCCTTCAAAGAGCATCAATCCAGAGCCTATGGCAATGGTGATAATCACAAAAATGATGATGCGCTCCAAAATGTTGAACTGTGTATAAAGCTTTCGGGCCTGTAGGTTGTCTTCTTGGTTGAGGTCGTAATTTTCAAGATAGTTCTTTTTAAAAACCCTTAACAATACAATAATGGTCCATGTTATGGCGATGATGAATAAGATGGAACTAATTTTACGCATTACGTAATGGACATTCTCTGAATTTTGAATAAACGGTAGGTTGAATTTTGGAAGAAAAATTGCTAGGAGGATAATTAAAAATGGAGTAATGTAACGTCTTATAAAAGTCATATAGTTGATTTTTAGAAATATAAAATACGGGTAATGTTAGAGAGAGGAAAACTTTTGAATTCCTTTCTTTCCGTTTTTTGAGAATTGATAATTAAATCGTGATATAATTTACTATTTCTAAAATATGTTTGCAAAGGAAGATTGTTTAAGACACGTTTTGAGGTTTAGCATTAAAAGGACAGGCTAATTTTGAAATCATCCCATTGAAAATGAACAAGTGAAAGGGGAGTACGCTGTACCAATACAATCTTCCCGCAAGTCCTCTTGGCCTGAAGGTGGCCGTTTGTTTAAGGATATTGTTTTCAATTTTGAATTCAAGCCAAGCTTCTCCCGGAAGGCGCATTTCGGCATAGAGCAATAATTTCATTTTATCTTTATCCGCGAAAATCACGCGCCAAAAATCCAAGGCATCGCCAGTATGAAGTTCGTCGGGGTTGGTACGCCCTCTACGAAGACCGATACCTCCCGCCAGTTTATCTAGATAGCCTCTGATATTCCATAGAAAACTTCCATAATACCAGCCTGTTTCACCTCCAATAGCCCAAATTCTAGACAACGTTAGTGGGATGTTATACACTTTACGCTCCTTATAATCTTTAAAGCAGCCAAATTTTGGAACGTTGATATATTTATGTGAATTGCTTTTTAGCTCGCCACTGCTTATAAATGAATCTTTCCAACTGGAGAGAATGCTGTTTTGTTCAATCTTTTCAAATGCCAGTGTCACCGCTTCTTTGTAGGTAATCGGGTGAATATTTAAAAGCGTGTTGATGTTGCTGGGTTTCCCTATAATTGGCACGCCCATGCTGTCCACCAAATTACAGGCAAGTGTGTAAGAGGTGGAAGTGACAAAATACAACCAATAGGAAGACAATTTTGGAGTCATTACCGGAACGGTTAAAATATACCGTTTTAGCTTTCTCACTTCAGCAAACTGGAGCAACATCTCTTTGTAGGTCATGATTTCTGGACCGAAAATGTCATAGGTTTTATTGTATAACTGTGTGTTCCCAAGACCTTTGGACAGGTAAGCCAGCACATCCCGAATGGCAAGTGGTTGCGTTTTGGTATGCAGCCATTTTGGGGCTACCATAACCGGTAGTTTTTCCACCAAATCCCTAATGATCTCAAAGGAGGAGCTTCCGGAACCTACAATAATTCCAGCCTTAAAAATAGTCGTAGCGTATTTATTTGACTTCAGAAGATCTGCTACCTGTTTTCTGGAACGCAAATGTTTTGAAAGGTTTTCATCGTTTGAAATACCGCCTAAAAAAATAACTTGTTTAACTTGAGTGCTTTCTATACGACTTTTGAAATTTATGGCACATTGGGCTTCCAGTTCTTCAAAATCACTTGAAGAATTAGACATGGAATGGATTAAATAATAAGCGGCTTCAATGTTATTTGGAATATTTGATAAAGTCTCTGGTTTAAGGAAGTCTACTTCTACAACCTCTATGTTGGGATCCTCCAAGTAATGTTCATCTACACGATAGCGATCCCTTACAGCACAAACCAATTGATGCCCCTGTTCCAAAAGGATTGGCATTAAACGTTTGCCTATATAGCCCGTTACACCGGTTAGCAGAATTTTCATGGGTGTTTTAGTGTTTCAAAATTGGAGATCTTCACATTTTTTGCTTTCAGATCAAACATCAAACTATAAAGCCCAAAAAAGGTTCTGTTAATGTAGATAAAATGTTGGGAGCCTCGGTTGCCATTCATTTTTCGCAAATCGGTGTTTTTGGCATAGGACTCTCCAAGATTGGCAATTTTTCCAAAGAAGTTGGCATCGGAAAAATCGAAGGTTTCTGTTTGTAAGGGCTGTGTAAACAATTGCAGAATGTCATGGAACATGGCTGTGAAAAATTCCGTTTCTTCTTTCGAATCTTCTGGGCGTAATATTTCCAGTTCCAACATTTTTGCCTTAAAGCTTACAGAATTATTCAATATGTTGGGATCTGCCAATTCAAAATAGGGGTTGTAAAAATCTTCAGGAATGGTTTTCATGCATCCAAAATCCAAAGCAATTAATTCTCCGGTTTTGGAAACCAAGAAGTTTCCGGGGTGAGGATCGGCATGCACCTTTTTTAGTTTGTGGATTTGAAACATATAAAAGTCCCAAAGGGCTTGCCCAAGGGTGTTTGCCAATTCTTGATTGCTGTTTCCTGAAATGAATTCCGAAAGGTGTTCACCTTCCATATAATCCATGGTGATGATGCGTTCTGAAGAAAGTGCTTCGTAATATTGAGGAAACTGAAGGTTTGGAATATTCTGGCAGGCTTTGGCCACTTCCTTGCTTTGTTGCAATTCAAGGATATAGTTGGTTTCTTCTATCAATTTGCCCTCCACTTCCTTGAAATATTTGTCTGAGTCCTTTCCTTTGATGTTGAACATTTTAATGGCAATCGGTTTCACCATGGCCAAATCTGATTGAATACTTTCCGCCACTCCAGGATATTGAATCTTAACAGCCAGTTTTTTACCATCTTTTTCGGCTAGGTGTACTTGACCAATACTGGCAGCGTTTACCGAATTTGGGTTGAACTTATCATAGATCTCGTGAGGTGATTTTTTAAAATAGGTTTTAAAAGTTTTCGTTACCAAGGCAGGGGAGAGCGGCGGCACAGAAAATTGTGCCAATGAAAACTTCTCAACATAGGCCTGCGGCAGGATACTTTTTTCCATGCTCAACATTTGAGCAACCTTCAGGGCACTGCCTTTAAGTTGCTTTAAACTGTCATAGATGTCTTCGGCATTGTTTTGGTTCAACCTAGATTTGGCTTCCTGTTCTGTTTTGGTGAGCTTATCACCGTAATATTTTAGATAGTTTACACCAACTTTGGCTCCCGTGGCAACCAATTTGGAAGCCCTTTCAATTTTTGATGTTGGAATTTTATCAATGGTCTTCATGGTCTTATTTGGTTTGGAAGCGTTCTTTAAACATAAATTTCCCAAAATCCATAAGACTGTTTATTGGGGTAGTGTCAATGATGTCGAAACTGGTATTGATGGACTTTTCTATATAGATATCGGTTTTACTGAAACTGGCTGAGGTGTCTTCCATCCAAAACTTTAAGGTGAGCAATAGTTGCACCCAAGCGGCTTCTTTCACGGCTTTGTTCTGAATTTTTAAAAGTTGACCTTTTGCCAATTCAATTTTTTGGATATCCAATTCATCAATGTAAGTGGTAAACGCTTCTTTAAGCGGTTGCAAATGCTTTAACTGCTTGAGGTTGGCTTTGTATTTGTTAAGGGCAAACATCACAAAGCTCCTGTTAGCTGTAAGGTTTTCAAAAAAAGTAAAATAAAAACTCAGCAATTTGTTCTTGGCATCGTAGGTTTCGTATTCTTCACTATTGTGAAGTGTTGCTAAAGTGTGCTCAAAGAAAACCTTAAAAATATAGGCTTCTAAAGCATCAAAGGAGCTGAAATATTCATAAAATATGCTTTCTTCAAAATTGTTCAACTTTGAAAATTGATATACAGACTTTGGAGAGGCATCATGTTCTAGGGCATATTCCATATACAGATCCACTAGATCTGATTTTTTGGGAGTTTTCTTTTTAGGCATATCCAAACTTTTTATAAAAATACAAAATGTCTAACTATTTATTTATTAAATTAGACAAAATTAACATTTATTCAAGAAGCTACGATTTTATAACTTGGAAAATCAAGTTAACATATAAAGGTTAAATAGTTGTTAGATAGCGGTATAAAAGGTAGTGATTTTAGTTGGGTACTATAGCTGTAATTTTAATTTAAGGTTTTGTTAACAAATCGCAGTAAATCAAATTTGTAAATTTAGTAGCACATTTTTAAACTATAAAAAGATATAACCATGAAAAAATTATTACTTATTGCGTTGATGTTAACGGCTTCTTTTCATTTAAGGGCCCAGGTTAAAACGCCTCAAGCTAGTCCAGCTTGTAAATTGGAACAAAAGGTTGGTTTGACGGATATTTCCGTTCAGTATTCCAGACCGGGAGTAAAGGGGAGAACAGTTTTTGGCGATTTGGTGCCGTATGATAAGCTTTGGAGAACAGGAGCCAACAAAAATACCATCATTACCTTTAGTGACGATGTTACTTTTGATGGACAAACTGTAAAAGCGGGTTCCTATGCAATTTTCACGAAACCAGGAAAGAGTTTGTGGGAAGTATATCTATATAGCGACACTGAAAATTGGGGAACGCCTCAAAAATGGGATGATAGTAAGGTTGCAGCCATTGTCAAGGCAAAATCTTATCCAATGTCTTTTAATGTAGAATCCTTTAGTTTCGATATTAATAACATTACTAACAGCAGTGCTACTTTGGAAATTTTTTGGGAAAAAACCTATGTAGCCATCCCTTTTGAAGTACCAACAGATACCAAGGTGTTAGCTTCTATTAACGAGGCCTTATCTGGAACACCAAAGGCGGAAGATTATTTTGCTGCCTCTGTTTACTATTATCAAGAGGGTAAAGATATTAAGCAAGCTAAAGAATGGATTGATAAGTCTATGGCCATGAGCAGTGATCCTGCATTTTGGCAATTGAGACAGCAGTCCTTAATTTATGCGAAAGCAGGCGATAAAGATGGAGCAATTGCATTGGCTAAAAAATCAATGGCAGCAGCAAAAGAAGCAGGTAATGACGACTATGTGAAAATGAACATGGATTCTCTTAAGGAATGGGGCGCCATGTAAGATTCAATTTGTGGCAATATAAAGTTTCTGGAAGCACAGCCTTTGGTTGTGCTTTTTTTGGCTTTTTATTTCAACAATTTGGGTTGGTAATTTTTTGTATCTTAGGGGGAAAGACCTATTCTTAAGTGTGGTCTGAAAACCAATTAATCGATTTAATTTAAAAGTATGTCAGGTCAATTGTCCATGGATCAGGCCTTTGTTGAAGGGCTAAAAACGATCCTAGAGTCTAATTTTGCCAATGAGCATTTTGGGGTTCAGGAATTGGCTGATAAAGCGGGGGTGAGCCGTTCACAACTGCACAGAAAACTTAATACACTTATAGGAAAATCGTCCAGTCAGTTCATCAGGGAATACCGATTGGAAAAGGCCTTGGAAATGCTTCAAAATGAGGAGGCCACAGCCTCTGAAATAGCCTATCGTGTTGGGTTCAACAGTCCTACTTATTTCAATACTTGTTTTAGTGATTTTTATGGATATACGCCTGGCGAGGTTAAGTTTAAAAAAAATGATATTGTAGCCAATGACACGCTTGTTGACAATTCTGCTGTGATATCTTCCCCAACAGCTGTTCCAAAGAAGAAAAATTTTAAGACCTTATTTTGGGTAAGTGGTATAGTTTTGGTGTTACTCTTGGGCTATTCTTTTTATCACAATGCAAAGCCGGAAAACGACATAGAAGAAGTACCGATACATTTAAGAGAAGACAAAACCATTGCTGTATTGCCATTTCAAAATTTAAGTGATGACAGTGAAAACCAATATTTTGCCGATGGGATTAGGGAGGATATCATCAATCATTTATCAAAGGTTCAGGAATTCATTGTAAAATCACGTCAGTCTACAGAAATGTATCGGGATTCGCACCTATCTGCGCAAGACATTGGTTTTGCTTTGGACGCTAATTATATATTGGGAGGAAGTGTTCAAAAGCATGATAACAGAATACGCGTTAGGGTACATTTGATTAATTCCAAAACAGATGTGCAGTTATGGTACAGGGATTTTGATAGAGAGTTCCAGGATATTTTTGAACTTGAAAGCGAGATTTCAAGATTGATTGCTTCCGAACTGAACGTCGTGTTGTCTCCTCATGAATTGGAGCTTATCGATAAAGTGCCTACAGACAATCTAGAGGCTTATAACTTATATATTAAGGCATTATATTCATTGTACTATGATGAAAATGTAGATTTGGCTAGGAGGTATTTCAATTTATGTATTGATGAAGATACGGGTTTTGCTTTGGCATACTCCGGCTTGGCCGAAAGTTATCTTTGGGAGAATTGGCCAACACCTACAGTAAAAGATGCAGCACAGGTAAAAGAATTGGCTATTAAGGCGATGGAGTTGGATGAAAGCTTGTCTGAACCACATCGAGTAATGGCTTATGTTAATGAAACTTATGATTGGAATTGGACTAAAGCCGAAAAGGAGTTTCAGGAGGCTATCAGGTTGAACCCGAATAATTATTATGCGATAAGTGAATATGCCATGTACTTGCAGTATGTATTAGGGGATTTTGAAAAGGCTCGTGAAATGATTGAGTTGGCGCAATTGGTCAACCCAAACTCGTCATTTACCGCGGTATTGAGTGCTGAATTTTACCTGCAAGAAGATAAATACAAAAAGGCCTTGGAGGAAACCAGAAAGGCTAAAGAGTATGCTCCAAAAGGTATGTGGGCCTTTTGGGTGGATTTTAAAATCTATACGGAATTGGGCAATTATGATCAGGCTGTGAGGCAATTGGAAGAAAGTTGGGGGTTTGTGGAAGCCTTCGAGTTGAACATACCACCAATGTTGGAGGCTTATGAAAAGGATGGCGTTAAAGGCGTTTATAGAATGATCAATGATATGGATATCAATAACGCAAATTCGGAGGGCGTTCAACATAATGCCTATTGGATTGCTCAAAAATTCGCCTTTTTGGAGGAACCTGAAAATGCTCTAAAATGGTTGGAAATTGCCTTTAGAAGAAAAAATGCCGAATTATTTATGATTAAATACGATCCTTATTTTGAAAATTTACGATCCAACTCTCATTTTTTGGAAATCTTGGAAAAAATGAATCTCGGAGATTACCAAGGTGGGTTAAAACTGTAGAAGCTTAATAATGGGAAGCTTTGCTGAAGTTTTAAGAAAACTATACTTGTCAGGATTTTTGTATCTTAGATAGGTGACCTACTTCTAGTTTTTGGTCCTCAACCAATTAATACATTTAATTTTAACAATATGGCCAGTCAATTATCCATGGATCAAAACTTTGTGGAAAGGCTAAAAACAATCCTAGAGGCTAACTTTAGCAATGAGCATTTTGGAGTTCAGGAATTGGCGGATGAGGTGGGAGTGAGCCGTTCGCAATTGCATAGGAAACTCAATGTACTTTTAGGGAAATCTTCGAGCCAGTTTATTAGGGAGTACAGGTTGCAAAAAGCTTTGGAAATGCTCCAAAATGAGGAGGCTACAGCTTCGGAAATAGCCTATCGCGTAGGTTTTAACAGTCCAACCTATTTCAATACCTCTTTTAGTGATTTTTATGGCTATACGCCTGGTGAGGTAAAATTCAAAAAAAATGAAGCGTTCAATAATGAGATAGGTTTAAAAACTTCTGCGGCAAAAAACACAAAGAAAACGTTTAGGAGGAAGCGGAAATTTACAACCTTGTTTTGGGTAAGCATTGTGGCTTTGGTTTTGCTTCTGGGTTATACGTTTTATATGAATTCAAAGACTAATACTGAGACGGTAGTAGAGCCTCAAATGGAAGAATTGGATAAAACGGTGGCTGTATTGCCTTTTAAGAACTTAAGCGATCATCCAGAAAACGCATATTTTGCCGATGCCATTCGAGAGGATATTATTAATAACCTATCGAAAGTAGAGCAGATTATTGTAAAATCTCGTCAATCTACAGAAAAGTATAGAGCTTCCAGTCTGTCGGCCAAAGATATAGGCGAAGCCCTCGATGCTAATTATATTGTTGGGGGCAGCGTACAGAAGGAAGGCCAAAAGATTAGGGTTAGGGTACATCTTATCAACTCTAAAACAGATGTACAACTATGGGCCAAGGATTTTGACAGGGATTATAAAGATCTTTTTGCCTTGGAAAGTGAAATATCAAAACAAATAGTTTCAGAATTGAATTTGGTGTTATCACCGTTTGAGCTGGAACTAATTGATAAAGCACCAACCGACAATCTAGAGGCCTATAATTTGTATATGAAGGCAGTTTATTACGGGGTTTATGAAGAGGATATACATTTGGCTAGAAGTTATTTAAATTCCTGTCTGGAAATAGAGCCTAATTTTGCTGTAGCTTATTCTGGGCTTGCCATTAGCTATTTATGGGAAAATTGGCCTAATCCTACTGAAAATGATATACTGCGAGCAAAGGATTATGCTGAAAAAGCCATTAAGCTTGATAATAAATTATCCGAACCGCATCGGGTTTTGGGTTGGGTATATTTGAGTTATGATTGGGATTGGAAAAGGACTGAAAGTCAATTTGAAGAAGCAATCAGCTTAAATCCAAATAATTATTTTGCGCTTTATATGTATTCACAATATCTGCAATACACGGTAGGGGATTTCGAGCGCGCCAGGAAAATGATGGATAGGGCTCAGTCGATTGCTCCGGATTCATTTGAAGTTGCAATCCGAAGTGCTGAGTTATATTTACAAGTTGGAGATTTTCAGAATGCTCTAGAGCAGGCAGATAAAGCAAAAGAGGAACTACCTGATGCTACTTGGCCTTTTTGGATTAAATTTAAAATTTATTCAGATCAAGGAAAGAATGATATTGCAATGAAACAATATGAAATGATTTTATCCTTTGATGAAGAAGGACAAAAAAAGATTCCTAAATTACATAAGATTTATAAAAAATCGGGTATTAAAGGAATTTATAGATGGATTAATGAAGAAGATACAAGTAATCCTAAATCAGAGGGTACATTACACAATAATGCGTATTGGATAGCCCAAAAATTTGCATATTTAGAAGAGGATGCTAAAGTTTTGGAGTGGCTGGAAACTGCTTTTGAACGCAAGAATGCCGTGTTATATAAGGTAAAATATGATCCTTATTTCGATAAATTACACAATAATCCTGAGTTTTTGGAGTTTCTGGAAAAAATGAACCTAGGGAATTACCAAATCAAGTTGTAACGTGGAAATCCCTATGTTTACTGGGGTTTGCAGATATGATTCAACATAATTTCAATCCTTTAAAACATTTTTTGAATTCAATTTCATATAAGTTAAATCATTTACAACGTGGCTGTTATGTCTGATGTGTAAGTATTCATAATCTTTGTGTTGCAATCAATCATTAACTGTAATACAAGTAATTATGAAAACTTTAATCATTTTGGGTTTATGTATGACCCTCGGTAGTTTAGGCTTTGCTCAATCAAGCCTAATAGAAATTGATCTAGCGGCAATGGATGTGGTTTCCAACAAAACCATCCACATGGATTATCTTAAAGAAATCACTTATGATAATACCGCAAAATATATTGTCGATCTAGAAAGTAAGGTAGCCAAATTCAATATTAGCACCTTTGAAGATTTTGAAAGACCTTCGGAAGACAATACTTACGAAGTGAATTTTAAATCTGAAAAAGGAAGCATCATTGTATCTTATGATAAAGATGGCAATATTGTGTCTACAAATGAACATTTTGAGGACATTAAATTGCCTAAAGAAGTGAGGGAAACGGTGTTTAAATCACATCCTGGATGGTTCCTTTTGGAAACGGACTACTACGTAGATTATGACTACAATGAGCCTTCCCATAAATTTTACAAAGTAAAAATTGGTAATGGGGAAGACAAGTTAAACCTTAAGCTTGATCCAAGTGGGGTTCTTCATCAACATTAAACACTAATATTCCAGTCCAATTATCGAAGCGACTTTATCTAAAGTACCAATGAGTTGTTTACTGAACTCAAAGGTCATAAGGTCGCTTTCTTTTTTGCCTTGCCTGATTAAATCATTAAAATGGATGGTTTCAAAATTGTATCCAATGGTGTTATAGTTGAAATCTAATGTTTCAGGACTCCCTTCATTAGGAATCAAGGTAACTGTTGAAGGCGCATGAAATTGACCGTTGATTTTAATCAAGCCTTTTTCACAATGGAATTCCGCCACGGTTGGGGTTTCTTCCAAAAGGGTACTTTTTAAATGGGCTTCCACACCATCCTCATAATGAAACACCATGGAGCAGGAAGAATCGGCGCCATTCTTAAAAAAGGTCGCAGCAGCTTCAATGGATTTTGGAGCCCCTAAAGTAGTCAAGGCCGAAAAAATAGGGTAGATGCCTATGTCTAATAAACTGCCTCCTCCAAGCGACTTTCTAAACAATCGGGATTCATTGTCAAAATCTCTATGAAATCCAAAATCGGCATTCATTTTTAGCAATTTGCCATAGGTGTTTTCCTTAAGCATTTTTAAAACATGCTGGTAATGCGGCAGGAAATAGGTCCAAAGAGCCTCCATCAATAGTGTGTTGTTGGCCTTAGCCGTAGCAATCATTTCCAGGACTTCCTGAGAGTTCATGGCAAATGGTTTTTCGCACAACACCGCTTTTTGATGGTTTAGGCACAAGATACTATGTTCTTTATGGTAGCTGTGAGGTGTGGCGATATACACAGCATCCACATTAGGATCCTTTGCCAACAGTTCGTAACTGTCATAGGCTTTTTGTACTCCGTAGCTTGCTGCAAACGCATCAGAGCGTTCTTGGTTACGGGACGCAACCGCTACAAGTTCACAGTTGTCTAAGGTTAGTAAATCCTGAGCAAATTTATTGGCAATTTTTCCAAGGCCTATAATGCCCCATGTTATGACTTTATCGGACTGATTCATTGGTGTTTCGTGTGTTTTGAATGAAAAAAGCAATTAGGATGACTAAAATACAACCAAATAAGTTGAGCCACAAGTAAGGCATCCATTCATACCACCAGCCTATAATTACGATTCCTTGTGTGATTAGTGCGGCAATAAATACGGCATGGCCTTTAACGTATTTAAAGAAAAATGCCAAAAGGAAAATACCTAGTACATTTCCATAGAAAATGGAGCCAATAATGTTTACTAATTGTATGAGGTTGTCTGCCAAGTAGGCCACACAGGCAATAAGAATGGCTAAGATTCCCCATCCAAGGGTAAACCATTTGGTAGCCTTTAGATAGTGGGTTTCATCCTTGTCATTGGCGAAATTTCGTTTGTAAATGTCCAAAGCGGTGGTAGAGGCCAGGGCATTTAGCTCTCCTGCGGTGCTGGACATGGCAGCACTAAGAATAACGGCCAAAAGCAAGCCGATTAGACCGCGAGGCAGATTGTTCAAAATAAAATGAATAAACACGTAATCCTTGTCGTTGGTTTCAATGCTGATGTCATTGTCTTCAGCGGCTTTTTGTATCAAGATTTTCGCGGCATCCCGGTTTTCTCGATCCTTTTTATTCAGTTTTTGAAGTTCTTCAGAATAGCTGTCGGTTCCGGTTGCGACATAGTTTTCCAGAATAGATTGTTTGGCATTGAAAATATCAAGTTGATCTTCTTCCAAGCGTTGGTAATCATTTGCATATGCTGAATTGCTTACCGTATTGTGGGCAGCAGGATTAAAGTTGATAGGGGAATTGTGGAATTGATAAAAAACAAATACCATAACCCCAACCAAAAGGATAGAGAACTGCATTGGCACTTTTAAAAGCCCATTAAAAATCAATCCCATTTGCATTTCTTTTACAGATTTCCCTGAAAGGTAGCGTTGCACTTGACTTTGGTCGGTCCCGAAATAGGACAGGGCCAAAAAAGAACCACCTATCAATCCGCTCCAAAGTGTATAACGGTTTTCAAAATCAAAATCGAAATTGAGAATGTTCATCTTGCCACTGGCACCAGCAATATCCAAGGCTTTGGTAAAGGTGATATTTTCGGGTAGATAGTTAATGATTAAAAAGAAAGCAATAAACATCCCCAAGAAAATAACTCCCATTTGATGTTTCTGCGTAATACTTACCGCTTTGGTACCTCCCGATACGGTGTAAATAATTACCAAGGTTCCAATGATGATGTTGAGGTAGGTAAGATTCCAATGTAAAATAGCAGATAGGATGATGGCCGGTGCGTAAATGGTAATCCCGGCCGATAAGCCTCGTTGGATGAGGAATAGGGAAGCAGTTAGAGTTCTTGTTTTGCCATCAAACCTGTTCTCCAAAAACTCATAGGCAGTGTAGACTTTAAGTTTGTCATACAATGGGATAAAGACCATACAAATGACAACCATCGCAATGGGCACACCAAAATAGAATTGCACAAAACCCATACCGTCATGAAATGCCTGTCCGGGAGTTGACAAAAATGTGATGGCGCTAGCTTGTGTTGCCATTACCGAAAGGCCAATGGTCCACCAAGGAGCTGAATTACCTCCTTTTACAAAGTCTTGGACATTTTTACTACCTCTTGTTTTCCAGGTTCCGTAACCAACAATCGTTAACAATGTTGTGGCCAAAACCACCCAGTCCAACCAATTCAATACTCCCATACTAAAATGCTTTCATGATAAGGTAAAAGGCAATAATGTAAATGGCGTTGGCAACCAATACCAGAGTATAGGATTTTAACCAAGGTTGTTTTTGTGGGGAATGCTCTGTCATGTTAGTCGTTCAGTGGGTTGTCTGTTTTGATATCTTCCTTGCCAATAGATAGCATATTGGCAAACAAACGGTAGGCTCCAGGAACACCCGCAGGGAATTCCCTAAAAAAGCTAAGGCCTGTATAGATATAATAGCCTTTGCCATATTTAGCTACCAGCAAACTGCCTTTTTTCTTGGACTCGCCTTTGTCGTGCATTTCCAGGATTGGTGTAAATTCCTTTCCCCAACTACTTGGGAAATAAAGTCCACGCTCCTGTGTCCAGCCTTCAAAGTCCTGCTGGGTAATTTTATTAGGGAAGTTCAGCAATTCGTGTTTCGGTTCCAAAAAGACAACAGTGGCTAATTCGTCTGTAACACGATCTCTTGACAACTCCAATTTATAAGGAGACAGTTGCTCGGTTTTTAAACGGTGGCTTGTGTTGTATTGAACAATCATATTACCGCCATTAGCGACATAATCAAACAATATCTGTTGTTTGAATTTTAAGGCATCTACAGTGTTGTAAGCTCGAACCCCCACAACAATAGCATCGAAATGGCTTAAAGTTTCAGCTGAAATATCCTCTGGTTGAATGGTAATAACATTATAGCCTATTTGTTGTAAACTTTCAGGGATGACATCGCCTGCACCTTCAATGTAACCAATATCATATCCTACTTTTTTAATGTCCAATCTAACTATTTTGCTTTCACTAGGAAGTAAGACGGTCTGGAAAGGAATGTGGTCATAATCTATTTCAATAAGCTCTCTGGTGTAAATATTATCTCCAATATGTACCATGGGCGTAATCAAACCTTCGTCTTGGTTTTTGGGAGGAATGATGGTGAAAACCACCGTTTGTTCTTCTCCCTTATGTTGAATGTTTACAGGTCTTTTTTCAGGAAAAACGGTCCAACCCTTAGGATGCGCCATTTGAACCTGGCCTTGTAAATTGTTAATTCCGGCTTTAACAACCACCGAAATTTCCCTTTCCTGATCGGTATCAAAAATGATTACATTTTCGGTAACCTTGGCAGACGCTTCGGGAATGATTTCAAAGGGTTTGTATACTTCGCCCTTTACAGGATCGTTGGTTTTGTATATAATAGGTTTTGTAAATGAAATAGAGACACCTTCAATAAGCAGGTCAAAAGTCACATTGTAAACTCTAGGGGTTTCTGGTTTGCCTATTAAAGATGCGTCATCTACGCGATACATACCCAAGCTTCCTTTACTGGTGAGCCAGTATGGGGTAGTAGGTTGCTGCTCAAGATCCACTCCAAAAGCCTCTTGGAATTGATGACTTTCATTGTTGGTCAAAGCGACATTTTTATTTGTTTTGGAATCGTTGATGCTAAAACTTTTAAGGGTCATGTTAGTAGCACTGCGATTAATGGCCTCAATGTTCAGTTGAACAGTGCTTCCCGGAGTGGCGTGGTTGGTATCTGCTGCGGCTTCAAGATACAGTCCTGCACAGGCCGCAATGATTTGTTTGATCTCTTTTGTTTTGATGGTTTTCCAATGAGTGTCTTCCAAGTTTTGTATGAGTTTGTAGGCTTCCATCAATTGAGGAATCGAAGCAGAAGGATCTTGAAAACTGTAGAGGTCTTCTACGTTTTTCAAAATGTTGCCAATGGCTTCACCGCCTTTAATTCGAGTCCAAGTAGTATTGATGTCTTCAAAAATGTTGTGCCCGTCCTTTGGCATATCCCCTTTAATCAGTTCAATATATTCCATTTGTGCCCCTCTGGTGCCCGTATTTCCAAAGCCTTGCGATTTGTGCTGGCTACGGCTAAGGGATGCAATTTCAGTATTGCTCAATCCTTTGGATGGATAATATTCTCCAATATCGAAGGACAACAAATTACTTTTATTGGCTTTCTCAAATTTTTCCTGACTGCCGTAAAACCACCAAGAAGTATTGAAAAACAAGCGCTTTGGTTGCCAAACACTAGTAGATTTTAATTGCTCCTGAAATTTTGAAGGATCATTAACCAAGTCGAAAGCCTCAACACTCAAGATGGCAGAACTTGTATGGTGTCCGTGGGTGGTCCCTGGGCTACGATGGTCAAATCTGTTGATGATTACATCGGGTTTGAATTCGCGAATGGCCAAAACTACATCGCTCAATACTTCGTCTTTATTCCAAATTTGCAAGGTCTCGTTTGGGTGCTTGGAATAGCCAAAATCATTGGCTCTGGTAAAGCGCTGTTCGCCTCCGTCTATGTGTCTTGCCGTGAGCAATTCCTGAGTTCGGATGACTCCCAATAGTTCCCTTATTTCTGGGCCAATCAAGTTTTGGCCGCCGTCCCCTCTAGTTAGGGAAAGGTAAGCCGTACGGGCCTTCACTTTATTGGACATATAGGAGATAAGCCGCGTATTTTCGTCATCTGGATGTGCCGCCACATATAAAACCGATCCCAAAAAGTTGAGCTTTTTAATGGATTCATAAATTTCGGAGGCATTGGGCTTTTGTGGTTGTTGGGCGTATAGGCCAAGACAGGTGGCCAAAGAGAGAAAAAATGCAAGTAATTGTTTCTTCATGATTTGTTTTAATTGCCCCTAAATATAAAAATAAAACCAGCCAAAGGGCTGGATTTAGAATTTCTTTAACGGTTTATGCATAGTTTCGTTGCAAGGTTTTTCTGCTAGAAAAATAAGAAGCAATTATTCATTATTTACCTGCTTGCATTTCTTAAATCAGTATTATAAAACTAAAGTACAGATCTTTATATTCCATAAATTCCTCATAGGCTATTCCAAAAGAAATTCGGTTTATAATGAATCTATTATTAAAATCAATAGCCTTGAAAATTTTAGTTTTGTAATTAATTCGATTGTTAAATAGTGAAGTCGAAATTGTTGCGCTTATATTGGCTTTAGAAAACCATTTAGTAGCATACAAATATCCTCCAATTTTATCATAATCCCTGCTTAAATAGTCTAATCCAGCTCCTATACCTAAGTTTTTTTTAAGGTTTAAGCCATATTTGACTTGATGATTTTCAAATTTATTTTTTGTGTCATTAATGTCTAGAATTCTATTCTGATAATTGTATGCTACAAAATCCGAAAGATTTGAATCCTTATGAAATATATTCCATTTGGCTATGTGTAAATTCAAATGATGAAATCCATTGTTGTCAAAATTATACTGTATTGAGGCACCTCCGTTTATTTTTGTTTTGCCTATGATTGTAGCGGAATAAGAGGAATATAAACCTAAAGGTAATTTTGTAGCTCCACTATAGCCCAACTCTAAAGAGTTAGGTATATAGCACCAGGTTGCCATTCCTCCTGAATTGTAACAACCTTTCTCAGGTAATGTGTTTTTAAATGAAGTGTAAACCTCTTTTAGCTTTAAGGTGTCGGACAGTTTTTTTACTAAATCTGAAACAATAATGGCTTCTGAAATGGAGTCTTGTGAAGATGGTGTCCAATATTTTTTTAGCCAATAACTTTTTTTATCGGAATGTTATATGATATAGGTGATACCGTCACTCCCTTGACTCCAGTTTTCTATATTTTTATCCGTTGGTAATTCTAAAATTTTAGACCTTTTTACAATTTCATAGATATTTTTCGATTGTTCTGATGTCAGTAGAACTTTGCTTGTAAGTGTTTCGCTTTGGTTTCTGTTAGCCTTTTTGGTGTGATAAATATAATTGACAATTGAACCAGTTATTTCAGAGCTGTCTTTTGAAATTTCAATTACCTGTCCGCGATTCCAAAATCTAAAATTGAATTCATCTTCTGATTTTTAAAAATCTATTAAATCTAAGTTTTTTTGAAATTCTATATTTCTTTTGTACCAATAGGCTGTATCACCCTTTATTTCTTTAGATTGGGAAAATATAGTTTGAACCAACAATAAAAATGGAATTGTGATTGTGAGTAGTTTGTTCATTTTATTGTAGTTAGCGTATACTCTACAACCACTTCTTTCTTTTAAAATAAACTACCATGGCAATAAATACCGCAACCATCACAATCCAAACAATGTAGTATCCGTATTTAAGATGAAGCTCTGGCATGTGGTCGAAATTCATGCCGTAAATCCCGGCAATAAAGGTCAAGGGAATAAAAATAGTGGCGATAATGGTAAGGACTTTCATGACTTCGTTCATTCGGTTGCTAATAGTGGTCATGTACATGTCCATTAAACTCCAAATCATCTCCCTAAAAATATCAATGTTATCAGAAAGTTGGATCACGTGGTCATAAACATCTCTGTAGAACTGAATGGACTTTTTGTCAATTAAGGTGCTTTCGCTTTTTTCGATGCGGCTAATAATTTCCCGCAATGGAAAAATGGCACGTCTTACTTTCAGCAATTCCTTTTTCAGCATTAATATTTGAATGCTCATAGAGTCTTCTACATTGCCTTCAAATAGAGTGTCTTCGATATCTTCAATTTTATTGCCAAGCATCTCGCTTATCACATAATAATGGTCAACAATGGCATCTACAAGGGCATATAGAAGGTAGTCGGCCCCCATGCCACGAATCCGACCTTTTCCAGAGCGAATGCGTTCTCTTACGTTATCAAAAACATCACCTTCGGCCTCTTGAAATGTCAATACATAGCGGTCTCCCATTACAAAACTCACTTGCTCAATGATGACATTTTCATTCGCATCGAGGTGAAGCATTTTTAGGGATAGAAAGAGGTAGTCTTCGTACTCGTCTATTTTTGGTCGCTGGGAGGTGTTTACAATGTCTTCAAGAATCAGGGGGTGCAGTCCATAATGGGCACCGGCAGATTCAATAGCCTCTATGTGGTTAAGTCCGTTAATGTTAATCCAAGTAATGGATTCGCTGGTTTTGTAGCCAAAAACATCCTCGATATTCTTGAGTTCCTTTTCGGTGAAACCGTCTGGATTATAATCGAAGGATTCAATAAAAAGTTGTTGGCTGTTTTTTTCACCGGTGTAGATAAGGGTTCCCGGGGCTTTGCCTATATGCTTTTTATATTTTGCGGTTCTTTTTTTTCCCATATATAAATGTTGACCTTATAAATATAGCTATAATTTATAAAGCATCATGACCATCGTCGATGGCATCTTTTTTAATGAGTGTTACGGGTTTTTGAAGAATGAGATTATTGGGATAGGTGATGAGGTCGCCATTGTCCAATCGCAAATGCAGTTGAAAGGCTCTAATATCTTCAATAATGGCTTCAATAGGGAAATCCTTATCGTGAATTTGAATTTTATCTCCCACTTTATAGGGAAAGGAGAAAAACATAATGACTCCAGAGGTAATGTTGCTTAAAATGGACCAAATGGCGAAGAGAGCGATACCAATTACGGCAAACACCGATGAAAACACCAAGGCCATGTCTTCAAACTTAACGCCAAAAATAAAGGCTCCAAATAGCAAACTTATCAATACCAAGGAGACCGTTGTGTAGCGATTGATAAGCTGGATTCTAGCCTCGTTGATTCCGCTGTTTCGGCCAATTTTGGTGATGGCAGTTTTTAGGATGGTCCTAATGATCAATAGGATGATAAGAAGGATGAAAGTTTTGATTAACTTGTCTTGGTAAGCTTCAAAAAACATAGTGTGTACAATGATATTCCTTAAACAAAGATAGCTGAGAAATTGTAATAAAAACCAGAAAAAAATTACAGAATTTTAGGAAATCAAGCACAGCAGGGTTTTGTAAACAAGGTGGGTTGGCAAGCCTACAACATTAAAGTAAGATCCCTCGATTTTGGTAATGCCAATTTGCCCAATCCACTCCTGGATACCGTAAGCCCCAGCTTTGTCAAAAGGTTTACAGGTCTTGATGTAGTAATGAATTTCGTCGTCGGTAAGTTCTTTGAAGCTTACCTTGGTAATGGCGTTTACCGTTTTTTGAATTGAAGTTGTAGTAAAACAAACAGAAGTAATAACCTCATGGGTTTTGCCGCTCATGGAACGCAGCATTTCGAAGGCTTCCTGTTCGTGTTTGGGTTTGCCCAATGCTTTATTGTCATGCCAAACAATGGTATCGCTAGTGATGAGGATGGTATGCTCTTTAAGATCTTCTTTGAAGGGAATGGCTTTAAGTTGCGCCAAATAATCACTGATTTCAAAATGTCTTAGCCTAGTTGGGTATTCTTCTTTGACAGGTTTCAAGATGATTTCGAAATCCAGACCAAGATCTTTGAAAAATTGTTGCCGTCTTGGAGATCCAGAGGCGAGCACAATGTGATATGATTTTAGTTGGTCGTTCAGCATTAATCGAGAAGGCTGTATTTGTATATTATCAAGGATAACATTCCCAGTAGCATGACCAATTTAATCATATTGCTGATAAAATGAAATTCTTTTTTGGTTTCAGCCATAAATATCTTGATGCTTATATACAGCAATGGCGCAATGATGGCTACAAGAAAATATATGACCGCCACCAAATTTCCGTATAGATAATTGATTAAATAGTAAATGGCTCCTGCTAGGGGAATAAAGGAAACCGTAAAGACAATCTTTTTCGCGCGCTCACGGCCAATGGCAATAGGTAGGGTGTTCATTCCTGCTTTGTGGTCGCCGTCAATATCTTCGATGTCCTTTACCATTTCCCGCAATAAATTCAAGATAAATGCGAAAAGGGCATAATCCCATAAAATGGTGAAAAAGGTGAGCTGGGTCTCTTGGTTGGAAGGTGTAATGGCCGGGATCAATTCAAACAAACCAACAATTACAATACTTAATGCCACCATGGCCGAAATCACCAGATTGCCAACCAAAGGCATGGGTTTTAAATAGGAAGCATATACATATAATAGTCCAGAGACAATTATAAAGGTTGCAAAAAAAGCACTTTTACCAACCAAGTGCGACAGATAGAAACCAATACCAACTCCAATCACATTAAAGATGATGAAAAGGTTGTTGGCGGCTTGTTCTGAAATGGTTTTACCAACAATTACTTGATCTGGTTTGTTAATCAGATCGGTTTCTACATCGTAAATGTCATTGATAACATAGCCGCCTGCTGCAATGCACAAGGTAGCTAATACCAAAAGCGAAAACCCAAATAAATTTAAAGTGATGTTGACTCCAAAAGGCTCAAAAAAGGCATATTTAATGAGGTATTGCATCAAGGCAATCATAAGGAGGTTCTTCCAGCGAATTAGTTTTAGTATTTCCAAGTTAGTGTTGTTTAGTTAGTCGGGATTTGTTGGTGTTAATCGTATTTGGCGCTAAAATTACTGTTCCATTTGCCCTGTACTTTCAAGACTTGCTCAATCACATCGCGAACAGCGCCCTTTCCACCCTTTTTATGGGATACATATTTGGAAATAGCCTTGATTTCTGGAACCGCATCCTGAGGACAACATGGCAAGCCTGCCAAAGACATCACTGGGTAATCCGGGATGTCGTCACCCATATACAACACATTTTCTATGTTGATATTGTTGTTCTCAAGGTATTCGTGGAGCTTTTCAATTTTATCATGGGTTCCTAAATACACATCTTTAATACCCAATCCGTTCAATCGTAAGCGAACCCCTTCGTTAGACCCTCCGGAAATAATACAAATATGAAAACCCGCATCTATGGCCGTTTTCAAAGCGAACCCATCTTTAATATTCATAGTTCTTAGCATTTCGCCAGAAGTAGTTACGGTAATGGTACCATCGGTAAGCACGCCGTCAACGTCAAAAATAAAGGTGGTGATGTGTTCTAGGTATTCTTTATAGCTTTTATCTTCCATGGGTTTTCTTTATTGAACTGGTAAGCAGTTTGTAGATGGCTTCGTGCTGCGGATTCTCCAGTAATTTTAAATGTTTTTGAATTGTTTTTTTGTCGTTGCGCTTGGCAGGACCTGTTTGTGCCATATAAGGTGATAGGTCCTGAACCTTTTTGGCTGTTTCCGTAATAAGTGGTTTCAGGATTTCAAACTCCACACCTTGGCTTTCGGTGATTTCGTGGGCCACGCGATACAGTTGATTGGTGAAATTGTTCACAAAAACAGCGGCTAAATGCAAAGCTCTTCGTTGATCGCTATTTACCTTATATACATTGGAGCCAATGGCTTCTCCTAGTTCTTGTAAAAGGGGAAGGTTTTCTCTCTCCAAAACTTCAATACAAATGGGCACATCCGAAAAATCTACGTCAGCCCCTTTAGTAAAGGTCTGTAAAGGGTAAAAGACGCCTCTTTGATGTTTTTTGTCCAAATCGTGGATGCCCACACTTCCTGAAGTATGCACGACCAATCTATTTTCAAAAGGTAAGTTGGATGACAATTTTGCCACGGCATCGTCACTTACGGCTATAATGTAGACATCACTTTTGGTAAGCTGCGAAAGGTCATCGGTTATGGAGACTTCATTTCTGTAGGTTTCCAAAGGCGCCAAATGTCTGTTGTACCATTGGTTTACAGATACTGATTCTGCCTTTTTAAAAGCTTTGTACAAATGTGTGGCCACATTGCCGGCACCGAGTATGCTAACTGAAATCATGCTGCTAAATTAAGTAAGTCTTGCATGATAAAAAAGTGATATGGGCTATCTTTGTTTCATGTCAAAAAAAGATATTCAAAACAGAGCCGATATTCATATATTAGTCACCACGTTTTACAAAAAAGTAAGAACAGATGAGGTTTTAGGGCCTTTTTTCAACCCAATAATAAAGGATTGGGAGGCTCATTTTGAACACTTGACTTCTTTTTGGGAGTCGAGTTTGTTTCTAAAGACGAAATATTACGGCAATCCGTTGGAGGTTCATGTAAAAGTTGACCGAGAAACGAACCACAGTATTACCGAATTACATTTTGGCCTATGGCTCAATTTGTGGGTGCAAACCATAGACGAACTGTTTCAAGGCGATTATGCCGAAAACGCCAAGCACAGAGCCCGAAAAATGGGCACCTTTCTCTACCTGAATATTTTTCAAGCCAGACAAGCACCTTAAAAGTTTCAGGTATTTTAACATAAGTAAGTAAAGTAAATACCTTAAATTTGCGCGAGCTAAAATAAGAGTCTCATATTATGCAAAATAAACTTGCCAAAATTCTATTTTCAACACGACTTACCGCTATTTTATTTATTGTTTTTGCCGCAGCCATGATTACGGGGACCTTTATGGACCGGAACATGGGGACTTCGCCAACACCGTATTCTAGACAGTTGATCTATAATGCGTGGTGGTTTGAGGCCATTATGGGGGTGTTCGTGATTAACTTTATCGGGAACATTTTTAGATACAGACTTCTTTCAAAGGAAAAATGGGATACTCTGTTGTTGCATTTGGCCTTTATCTTTATTCTTTTAGGAGCTTTTGTAACGCGTTATATTGGGTATGAAGGGATGATGCCTATTAGGGAAGGTGCTACTGAAGATACGTTTCTATCCCAAAAAACATATGTCACGGCCTATATTGATGGGGATATGGTTGTTGATGGGCAGGCACAGCGCAGGGTTATTCAAAAGGAAGTGGATTTTTCACCACGTTTAACCAATAGTTTTAGTGTAGACACCGATTATGACGGACAGCCGGTCTCTATAGAACTTGAGAAATTTGTTGCTGGAGCTGAACAAGATATTGTACCCGATGAATCTGGTGAAGAATATTTAAAGGTGGTTGAATCCGGAGGAGGTGCGCCGCACAATCATTTCTTGAAGAGTGGGGAAGTACAAAGCATCCATAATACGCTGTTTTCACTTAATAAGTTTGTGGATGGTGCCGTGAACATCACTTATAATAATGGAGAGCTTTTAATTCAATCGCCATTTGAAGGGGAGTATTTAACCATGGCCACTGGTGCCCAAGGAACATTGGTTAAGGATAGCATTCAACCTCTGGCTTTGCGTTCGCGTTACATTATTGGGAACATGCAAATGGTGTTTCCAAAGCCGGTAATTAAGGGCGTATTTGATATTGTTGAAAAACCTCAAATGCTGAAAGGGGATGCCGATGGTTTGGTGCTAAAGGTTACGGCAAACGGTGAAACCGAACGTGTGAGAGTTTTGGGAGGAAAAGGAAGCGACAATTCTTTTGAACAAATAAAAGTAGGCGGTTTGGACGTAGCTGTAAAATACGGTTCCAAAAGAATCAAACTGCCATTCAGTATCAAATTGAACGATTTTATTGCAGAACGTTATCCGGGTACTGAAAACAATTATTCATCTTATGCTAGCGAAATTACCGTTTTGGATAAAGAAAATGGCGATTTCAATTACCGTGTTTTTATGAACAATATTTTGGATCACGAAGGATATCGTTTCTTCCAAGCTAGTTTTGATCCAGATGAAAAAGGAACCGTGTTGTCTGTAAACCATGATTTCTGGGGAACTTGGATTACCTATATTGGATACTTTTTATTGTACTTCGGCTTATTGGCTATCTTGTTTACAAAAGGTACCCGTTTTGCCGATTTAAGAAGAATGTTGGATAAGGTGAAAACCAAAAAAGCAGCATTAACCATTGCGATTTTGTTATTTGGTTTACAAGGGTTTTCACAAGAACATACAGAAGGAGATGGGCATGACCATGAGCGCCCAACCAAAGCGCAGATAGATTCTGTATTGCGTGCCAATATCACACCAAAGGAAGAAGCTGCTAAGTTTGGTAGAATGGTCATTCAGGATTACAGTGGGCGTATGATGCCAATGAATACCTATGCTTCGGAAATGTTGCGTAAGTTGAGTAAGCATGATACTTATGAGGAGTTTGACGCTAACCAAGTGCTGTTGTCTATTCAGGAGAGTCCAATGCTGTGGTACAATGTGCCTGTCATCTATTTAAAGCCTAGAAAGGCGGATTCTATCAGAAGCATTATTGGCGTACCAAAGGACCAAAAATATGCGGCTTTGGTGGATTTTTTCAATGAAGTTGGAAGCTTTAAGCTGCAGCCATATTTGGATAAAATGACCAATGTAAATGAGTTGAATGCCTATGAAAAGGAGTTTAAGGAAGCTGAGCAACGTGTGTATTTGTTGTACAATGCCATAGAAGGGCGTTCCATGAAGATATTTCCGGTACCTAACGATCCTAACAATAAATGGATTTCCTCTTTGGAATTCAGGGAAGAAGGCTACCGACAAAAAATTGAAGATTCCTTATATGGAAACTTTATCAACGTAGGGTTCAGTGCCTATTTAATGAATTTGCATCAGGCCAAACAAACAGGCGATTTTTCCAAAGCCGATGAAATGTTGGGGGCTTTCAAGAAAACACAGCACCGTTTGGGGGAAAATGTAATGCTTTCTGAAAAGAAAATTGATGCCGAAATTACCTATAACAAATACGATATCTTTAAGAAATTGTTTAGCTGGTACATGTATGCGGGTACGTTCTTGTTCATTGGAATAATTGTGCAGATTTTTAATGAAAAGAGCAAAGCTTTGTCTGTATTGGCAAATGTGTTTAAGGTGTCTATCATCGTGCTTTTTGTACTGCACACTTTGGGGTTGGTAGTACGTTGGTATATTTCTGGCCATGCACCTTGGAGTGATGCCTACGAATCCATGATTTATGTGGCATGGGCAACCATGTTGTTCGGATTGATTTTCGGTAGAAAAAGTGATTTGACATTTGCGGCCACAGCCTTTGTGACCTCGATGATTTTAATGGTAGCCCATTGGAACTGGATGGATCCGGCCATTGCCAACCTGCAACCTGTTTTGAACTCTTATTGGTTGATGATTCACGTGGCAGTAATCGTGGCTAGTTATGGTCCGTTTACCCTTGGAATGATATTGGGAGTGGTGTCTCTTTTATTGATGATTTTCACCACGGAAAAGAATAAATCCAAAATGTCTTTAAATATTCAAGAGTTGACCATCATTAATGAAATGGCTTTAACGGTAGGACTTGTGATGCTTACTATAGGGAACTTCCTTGGAGGAATGTGGGCCAACGAAAGTTGGGGACGTTACTGGGGATGGGATCCAAAAGAAACTTGGGCCTTGATCAGTATCATGATTTATGGATTTGTCATCCACATGCGTTTAGTGCCAGGGTTACGTGGTAGATATGGGTTTAACCTAGCCTCCATTATTGCTTTTTCAAGTATTTTGTTTACCTATTTTGGTGTGAATTTTTATCTTTCAGGCTTACATTCCTATCAATCGGGACAGCAAATTGCTAGTTTGAACATTATTGCAATCGCAGTTGGAATTGTTGCGCTTTTGGGAGCTTTGGCTTATAGAAAATATGCAAAGTATTATAGGAAATAAGATTTCTGGATTTATAAATAAATAAAAGGCGCCAACTTAGTTGGCGCCTTTTATTTTTACAAAGAGTATGCTTATAACAACGTTAGAGCAAATTTATAGGCCATACTGAACATAATGGCTAGACCAAAGCTTAGGAGGGTGCCTATTAAGATATATTCAGTCAATTTTCGGTCTTTGGCTTTGGAAAGGTCTCCAAATCGAAATACGGACTTGGCAGCAATTAAAAAGCCAATGCCGGCCCAATAGCCCATTAATATAAAAGCGAACACAAACAGGCGTTCCAATATGCCAATATAGGCTCCCGCATTTTCCAAAGATTCGTCTATGGTGTCTTCTTCCAGTTGCCATTTGGAAATCACCGTTTTCATGATAACGGAAGAGACCGAAGTAATTCCTAAAAGGCAGCAAATAAATAAAATAACTTTACTATTGAATAATTCACTAAGGTCAAACGGAACAGGGGCGTAGGCGTAGGCTACCACTGTAATTACTGCAATGTGTGCCAATTGGTCCAAAACAAATAAAAGGCGGTTGTTTTTGGGGTTTCTGAATTGTAGTTTTAACAAATCGATGATGTAATGCGATATCGTAATGCTTAAGATACCTATCCAATAAGAGCTATTGGCTTTCAATAATAGGATGAGCAGTGCAAAGTGAATGGCAATATGCCAATAAAGGTATTTAGATTTGTAGGTTTTGGCTTCTTTGTCGGTCACCCATTTGGCAGGTTGCAATACAAAATCCCCAAGAATATGGGCAAGCATTAATTTGATAAATAAGTGAATCATAGTTGTGTGATTTGGGACTTGTAGTAATTTATGAGTTTTGTGATTTCGTCATGTCCTGCTCGTTTTAACCCTTGACTGATATTGCCTTGCGTGGTACTAAAAATCTCGGCCAATTCTATTTGGTTCATGTTAGGGTGTTCTAATGCGGCCCTTAACAATCTGGCAGAAGTTGGCGTCCAATTGTTCATGGTCAGCAATGCTAAGTCAAACATGATATTCAAGGTGTGGTCCAACTCAGGAAATGTCGATTGGATAGCCAAGGTGTTTTTCTTTAATTGCTCAAAACACTTTCCGGAATTGATAAAGGCGGTACCATTCGATTCGGTAATTTTATTGGCAGTAAAACTCTTTTCTCCAATACCAATGGCTAGTCTGGCATCCATTTTTTTAAATTGTTTTAAGGAAGCTTTAATTAAAATGGCGGCTTCAAGTGCTTTTTCAGGGGGAACTTCCAGTTGAAAGCTATCCCCTCTGTAAACTTCCCATTGTTGTGGTGCTGTACCGTATAGATTCAACACTTCCTTGAGTGAAGGCATCCATTCGTTGGGCTCTAGGCTTCTTGAATTGATAATATCGCCGGTGATGATACTGGTCATGATTTTTGTTTTGGATATTGGTATATCACTTTAAAAGCTAATATACGAAGATATCATCTTAAAAACTAATAATATTCAATATAATGTTTGTAGCAAATATTCTTATACATTTATATTGTGCAATAAGAGCAAGGAAAAGTATATTCTTCAACTAAAAAATGTAGCAAATGAAATTAATAAAAGAATTTAAGGAATTTGCCGTAAAGGGAAATATGATCGATATGGCTGTAGGTATTATCATAGGGGCCTCCTTCAACAAAGTCGTGGATGTTTTGGTTAAAAAGGTGTTCATGCCTCCTTTGTCCCTGCTTTCACATGGTATCAATTTTGAAGACAAACGATTGGTATTACGGGACGCCATAATTGATGCCTCAGGCAAGATAGTTTCTGAAGAGGTAGCCATAGGTTATGGGGCCTTCTTGGAAACACTGTTGGATTTTTTAATTGTTGGATTTACCGTATTTATTGTGGTGAAATTTATGAACCGTCTCCGCAACCGCGCTCAAAACACTGCCGATAAAACTGTGGCAACTCCTAAGGATATAGAGCTGTTGTCTCAGTTAAATACACTCATGGAAGAGCAGAACAGTCTTTTAAAATCGCGATTGAAAGATTGACGACAAATAAGGGTTTTAAGTAAAAATAACTATTTTTAAATCATGAGAAAACTAATAGTATTGATGTTGGCAGTTATGCTTATGAACTGCAAGCATACCGCAGAGCAGCAGGAAGCTGTAACTGCTTCAGTAGAAGAAAACCAAGTTGAAACTCCTATGGAAAAAGAACAGATTTACCAGTTTAAGGTTGAAGATTTATATGGCAAGCCATTTGATTTTGCCTCTTTAAAAGGGAAGAAGATCATGATTGTCAATACGGCTAGTGAGTGTGGTTTGACGCCTCAATATGCCCAATTACAAGAGCTGTATAATGAGTTCAAGGATGAAAACTTCATTATTGTAGGTTTTCCAGCTAATAACTTTGGAGGTCAAGAACCAGGAAGTAACAATCAGATTGCTACCTTTTGTAAAGAGAATTATGGGGTGACGTTTCCTATGATGGGGAAAATTTCGGTGAAGGGAGATGACATGCATGAGGTGTACCAATTTTTGACCCAAAAATCCAGAAATGGCTTGGAAGATTCGGAAGTGCAATGGAATTTTCAAAAGTATCTTTTGGATGAACAAGGCTATTTGGTAAAGGTGGTTTCTCCTCAAACTTTGCCCGTAGATGAATCCATTATCAACTGGATTCAGGGACAATAGGGTAACATAAAATTAATGAAAACTTAAACACTTTAGCCCTTAAAAATCAAGAGCTAAAGTGTTGGTTGTGTGTTTTGTTTTGTAATTTTAGATTCTAAAATTCAGAATAATATGTCACACGATAATTTAGGACTCAACACAACTTGTGTTCATATAGGAGAAGTCAAGGACGAGCAATTTAAAAGTGCCATTTCACCTATTTATGTATCTACATCCTATGCGTTTCAAGATGTAGATCAAAAGCGTTATCCGCGTAGTTTTAACACGCCTAATCAGGAGGCATTGTCCAAAAAGTTGGCAGCTTTGGAGCATACTGATAGAGCCCTTATTTTTGGTTCTGGGATGGCTGCGGTAAGTAGTATGTTGTTTGCTCTGTTGGAAGCAGGGGACCATTTGGTGGTTCAAAATACTATTTATGGAGGCACCAGTAATTTTATTAGGGAAGAATTCCCAAAACGTGGCATTGAGTTTACTTTTACCGAAGGCTATGAAGTAGCCGATTTTGAAAAGGCCATTCAATCCAATACCAAAGTTATTTATATAGAAACACCTTCCAATCCCTTATTGACCATTACCGATGTGAGAGGTGTGGCCCAATTGGGAAAATCCAAAGGCATCATCACAGCCATTGATAACACTTTTGCAAGTCCCGTAAACCAAAACCCCATAGATTTTGGGATTGATTTGGTAATGCATTCGGCAACCAAATATTTGGGAGGCCATAGTGATATTCTGGCAGGAGTTGTTGTTGGCCCTAATGATCTTATGGAAAAAGTATGGAGAGTGGGTAGAAATTTTGGAGGAAACCTTAGCGATTTTACCGTATGGATGTTGGAGCGCAGTATCAAAACTCTAGGGTTGCGCGTTAAGGCACAAAATAGAAATGCCAAAAAGATCGCCAAGTTTTTGGAAGCTCATGAGGATGTGAAACAGGTGTATTACCCGGGCTTAAAGAGCCATCCGCAGCATGCCTTGGCAAAATCCCAAATGAAAGGTTTTGGGGGGATGCTTTCTTTTGAATTGGCAGATGGTTTGGATGCTTTGGAATTCCAGCAAGCCTTGCAACTTATCAAGCCTTCGTTAAGCCTAGCAGGGGTGGAGACCACAACCCTTTCTCCTCATTTAACGTCACATTCCCTTATGACTGCTGAAGAGCGTGCGGCTATTGGCATTAGTGATAACCTTATCAGATTTTCAACGGGTATTGAATGTAAAGAGGATTTGATCAAGGATTTGAAACAGGCATTGGCCAAAGTAAAAGGAGAAAACGTGATGGCTTGATATTTTTGAGCAATAAAGAGGCTAGGATTGGGTTTTGTAAAAGAGAAACAATTCGTAATTTGTCCTCTTAAAACAAAGCTTCATGAAACTAGATATACTTGCTATTGGGGCGCATCCCGATGATGTGGAATTGGGATGCGGTGCCACTATAGCCAAAGAAATAGCCAATGGGAAATTGGTGGGAATTATTGATTTGACCCGAGGGGAATTGGGGACTCGAGGAACTGCTGAAACCAGAAAGGAAGAAGCTCGCGTTTCTGCCGAGATTTTAAGGGTGTCCCTACGCGAAAATCTTGGCTTTGCCGATGGCTTTTTTGTAAATGATAAAGAGCATCAACTAAAGCTTATTGAAGCCATTAGGAAATATCAGCCAGAAGTGGTGCTTTGCAATGCCATTGACGATCGGCATATAGACCACGGAAAAGGGAGTAAATTGGTGAGCGATGCTTGTTTTTTAAGCGGCTTGATGAAAATTGAAACCGAGGCCTTTGGAGAAAAGCAGGAACCATGGCGTCCTAAGTTTGTCTACCATTATATTCAGTGGAAAAACATTGAACCAGACTTAATTGTGGATGTTACTGGTTATATCGATGTTAAAATAGATGCAGTAATGGCCTATAAAACACAGTTTTATGACCCTAAGGTCAAGGGGCCGCAAACGCCAATTTCCAGCAAGAACTTTACCGATAGTATTGAATACCGTGCTAGGGACCTAGGTCGTTTGATTGGTGCAGAACATGGGGAAGGTTTTACTGTAGAGCGTTGTATAGCAGTAGATAGCATTTTTGATGTAAAATAAATTGAAAAAAAGTTTTGCAGTAATGATGAAATCGTTTACATTTGCAAACCAATTAAAACGGTGGTTGTAGCTCAGTTGGTTAGAGCGCCTGATTGTGGTTCAGGAGGTCGTCGGTTCGAGACCGATCTTCCACCCAAAATTACCAAGCCTTTCTTTTTTAAGAAAGGCTTTTTTTGTGGGTTGAGGTTTGTGATTGTCTTTTTGATTATATTTTTAGAGGATAAACAAAACCAACCTATTCAATGACTTGGTAGATGGTTACGGGTTCACTTTTATTTTTTAGGGAAATGCTCCCTATTTTTTCACAGATAAAGGACTCTTTTACTTTTTCGTAGCAGTCTTCGCTAATGATGATTTGATTTTCCTTGGCGATATCCTGTAATCGGGCGGCAGTGTTTACGGCATCTCCAATTACGGTATAGTCCAAACGTTTTAAACTAGCCGATCCAATATTCCCTGAAATGACTTCCCCGCTTTTAATTCCGATGGATACTTTAGGGGTAAATGCCAAATCATTGCTCATTTGTGGAAGACTGTTGATTTTATTTCTTACCGCCAAGGCGGCATCTATAGCGCGATCTAAATGATATTCCCCTCTAAACACAGCCATAATAGCATCCCCAATAAATTTATCGATATAGCCATTTTGTGCCATGATTTCTTTTACCATTTCATCGAAATAGGCATTTATTAGTGCTACTACCGTATTAGCTTTTGCATTTTCGCTAATAGCTGTAAAGCCACAGATGTCAATAAAAATGGTGGTAGCTTCAATGGTTTCGTTATCCATGATGGTGACTTCAAATTCACGGCTATTCATAAAGTTGAGGACACTTTCATCCACGTACATTTTTAGGATGTTGTTTTCCTTGACGGCTTGTATAGTTTGCTTGATATAGCGGGCATGGTCAAGGGTTTTTTCCATGGTTAGGGTGAGATCTTCAAAATTGATGGGTTTGGTGATAAAGTCAAAAGCACCACGGTTCATGGCTGTACGGATGTTTTCCATATCTCCATAAGCCGAAACGATCACCGCTTTAAGAAGAGGTTTTTGTTCGCTTAATTTTGAAAGTAGGGTAAGGCCATCCATTTCAGGCATGTTGATGTCGCTGAGTACAATGTCTAAATCGGGTAAATCGCCTATTTTGTCTAGCGCATCATTGCCGTTTTGGGCAAAGTAAAATTCATATTCCTTTTGCCTAATTTGCTTTCTGAATTTTTGCTTTATCAGAACCTCTAAATCCGGTTCGTCATCTACTACCAATATTTTTGACATAACTAATTAGGTTTAAATCCGTAACTTTTAATTGGTTGTTCTACAGTCGATATCATGATATTGTTTTCATAATGTTCCATCTACTTAATGAAGATCTTCCCTTGTTTTGTTGCTATACCTCTTACTTTTGGTTTGTATCTTCATTGTTGATAGGTAAAAGAATGGTGAACATGGTTCCCTTGTCTAGATCCTTTTCTGATACATTGTTAATATTTATAGGTTTACCTTCACTGGTTTTAACGGTTAAGGTGCCGCCATGGGTTTTAATGATATCATATGATAATGATAATCCTAATCCTGTTCCTTGACCACTGGGTTTTGTGGTGAAAAAGGGCTGGAAAATTTTGTCCACCACCTCTGCTGGGATGCCATGGCCATTATCGATAATATTGATTTCAATTTGGTCGCCCACTTGTTTTGTTGCAACAGTAACCATTGGTTTATAGTCGGCAGGGGCTGTTTTTTTCTTTTCATTGACGGCATAAAAAGCGTTGTTAATGAGGTTTAGCAATACGCGGCCAATATCTTGGGGAGCTACCATTATTTTTGGGATTGAGTCGTCCAAATCCATCTGCATGCCGGCCACAAAGGACTTGTCGCGAGCCCTAAGGCCATGATAGGAAAGACGCATGTATTCATCTGCCAATTTGTTAATGTCTGTCAATTCTTTGTCCGAGCTACTGTTGCGACTATGCTGTAACATGCCTTTTACAATGGCATCAGCTCTTGTGCCATGGTGCCTAATTTTTTCCTCATTGGCAGCGATGTCTCTCATGAGTTCTTCTTCTAGTTCAAGGTCTCTTTCGCTTTCTGGTTTTTGTCTTTCGGCTTGAAGCTCTTCTATAAGTTCGGTGTTGATTTCCGAAAAATTATTGACAAAATTGAGAGGGTTTTGTATTTCATGGGCAATACCCGCGGTTAACTCTCCTAGACTCGCCATTTTTTCGGATTGGATAAGTTGGGTTTGGGTGGCTTCAAGGTCGTGAAGGCTTTTCTCCAATTGGGACGTGCGATGTTTTACGCGCTCTTCTAGGATACGGTTTTCCTTTTTTAACCATTGGGAACGGTAATTGCTAATGCTGTAAAGGATTAAGGCAAACAGGGTTACATAAGCCAAATAAGCCCACCAGGTTTTCCACCATGGAGGAATAATGCTGAAACTTAATTCTACTGGCTTACTCCATACATTGTTATAGCCCTTAGCAATGACCTTAAAAGTGTAATCCCCAGGGGGAAGATCTCTATAATTTTCACTTTTTGCTTCGCTGATGATATTGCTCCAGTTTTTGTCAATGCCCTCTAAAAAATAGCGATAGACCACTGAGTTTGGATTGGAATATGCCAACGCATTAAAATTAAAACTGATGTAATTTTGATTGTGGGGCAGTTGTAATTCTAAAGGTAAATTATAAGGCCCTTCAATATCGTTGTATTCAACATTGGGATCTAAAGTGCTGGAGGTACCATTGCTATTTAAGTAATTACTATGGTCCAAGGGTGTCTTTAATCCTTGTTTTTCACTGTCAATACTTAGGAGGGCAGTTTTAAAGTTAATGGGAGTGTCATAAAGATTGATTCCTGAGATATAAGCTTTTAAAGCAGTGGTATCCGGCTTTATGTCATCGATGATGGATAGGATTTCATTTTCAATGCCTATCCATAACCTTCCCTTATCATCAATCATGGAACTTCCCAAAGCCACATCCAAAAATTGTAAACCTTGTTCCTCTGCTATAGTGGTGACCTGCCATTGTTCATTTAAAGAGTCCTCTCTATCTATTATTTCCAATATGTTAATCCCTCTAAGGGTGCCAAGATAGACTTTGCTGTTATGAGTGATAATGTCGTAAACATCATTAGATATCAAACCTTGTTCTTTTTGAAATATTTTAATGGAGCCGTCATTGGGGTTAAAAAGATAAACACCTCGGTCAGAGGAAATCCAAAGTTGGTTTGAAATCGTAATATGGATGAAGTTTAAGTTATCTGTTAAAAATCCGTTTTCAGAAGTGAAGTGTTCAATGGTTTGATGTTTTGGATCTATGCGGTAAATACCATTTCCAGATGTGGAGGCCCAAATGTTGTTATTTGCATCTTTACTTAAAGAATAAATAATGGTTCCGCTTCCAACCGTATCTAATTGAATTGTTTTTGTCTCTGTTAATTCTTTATTTAGAAAGGTAATATTGCCATCAATACCTCCTAGCCAATAATTACTATTTTTGTCTTCAATTTTAGATCTATACGCACCCGCTAATCCTTGATCTTTAGTTAAATATTGAATGTATTGTTTTTGTGGATCTATGATAGTAACGCCAGCAGGATTGACGGCTGTAGACCAAATTCGATTTTGGGAATCTTTATACATATAGGGATTCCTCTTTTGTAATAAATTATTTTTAACTCCTAATTTTTTTATAGACTTTGTATTTGGATTGTAAATATCTATTCCACCTGTAGAGCCAATCCAAATGCTTTTGTCATTGAGCATGATGTTGCTCCAGATGCTATCATTTGACAAACCATCCTCGGAAGTAAAATTGCCAGCTCTTCCTTCATTTATGTTTATTTTGTATAAAGTTTCGTCTTGAAATTTTGTCGTGGTCCAAATATTACCTTGGTAATCCTCCTTTAGAGGACTGATAAATTTGTTTTTTCTAGAATTATTCAAATTAAATTTTTCAATAGTTTGCTTGGATTGATCATATTTTAAAATGCTTCCCAGATCAGTTCCTAACCAAATATTTTTATGTTTATCTTCATATATAGAAGTGGTACCTGCATAGTTTGTTATAAATTTTCCGAGAGGTAGTCTATTGTAGGTAGCATTTTTCTTGTCTATAAAGGCAGCGCCATCAAGTCCTCCTAACCATATATTACCCTTGGAGTCTTCTTCGATTGATACGATTTGATTTCTGGAACTATCTTTTTCTTTTTCAAAAACTAAGGATTTATTTTTACCTTTTTTTAAATCAAGAATGTTTACACCATTAAAAGAAGATAGCCATATGTAGCCTTCATTGTCTATTAAAGGAGAGATGTAAATTGGAGGGGTGGATTCGAGTAGTCCTTCTTTTGGAGTAATGTTTTTGATTGTTTTCCTTTCTAGATTTATTATATGATAGCCTTTTTCAATATCGGGATACCAAATGTTACCTTGTTTATCTTCATCAAAACTATATCCAGCATTTAAAGGGAGATCACTAATGATTTTAGAGGCCAATTTCTGGGACGGGTCTATAACCCACAAACCATTTTGATATTGAATCCAAATGCGCTCTTTTGAATCCATAAATTGGCAAAACGATTGAGATAAATCCAGACCTTGGTCAGTTCCATAAAACTCAAATTTATGGGAATCATATCGAGCTATCCCTATTTGGGTTCCAATCCACAAAAAACCATTGTTGTCTTTTATGATATTGTTTGGGGAGCCATTTAATCCAAATGCTTGACCTCCCGTTTGAATCCCTCTAGAGGTACCGCTTATATTTGCTAAAGGTCCTGCCTCGAGGATATCAGGCTCCCCTAATGTTATGGTTTCTAATTCAAAGGTGAATGTGGGGAGGGAATCCAAATTGAAAGAGGCAGAGGGGAGTTCATTTAAATCTAAGTGTTCAGACTCTATTTGGCCTTCAATGTTGGTAATATCGTCTATAACAAAAGGTTTGGAAGGGATACTTTCTAAGTCTAATTTCTTTGTAGGTAAGGGAGCCAGTTTAATTGTGGGGATGGAGTCCCAATTGATGGTGTCTTTTTTAGGAAAGGTTATTTTTTTCTCTATTGGGGGAAGGTATTCCATGTCCCATTTTGGTAACGGCGGTGCAGGAATCTTTTGTTGGCATGAAAAGAGCATTAAGCTTATGGTCACGCAATAAAATCCGATTAAGAATATTGGTTTTTGCTTATACATGGTCAGTTGTTCTAGTTATTGAATGTTATAACATTTGATGGATTTCTCTTCTTAGGGATTCAAAGTCGATTGGTTTTGTGAAGAATTCCTTGGCACCGGATTGAATGGCCCTATCAAAGTTTTCACTGTCGCCATAGGCTGAAATCATACTTACAGTGATGTTTGGGAATTGCGATTTAATCTTGTCCAATAATTCCAAGCCTGTCATGCCTGGCATGTTGATATCGGAAAACACATAAACCACTTTGGGAGGGTTTTCTCGTTCCAAGATCTCCAAGGCTTCAGAACCAGAAAAGGCGAACAACAATTCTAGATTTTGATTTCTTACTTCTTTTCTGAATTTTTGACGAAACAAGGTTTCAATATCTCTTTCGTCATCTACAATCAATACTTCCATAAGGCTGTTATTTGTTGGTTACATATTCATATACAGGATAAGTTGCATCAGCTTTTCCCTACTTTTAGGTAGTGAAAAGAAATGTTTTTTATGGTTGTGATGTTTGGGGTTTCAGCTAGAATAGCTTTTGTTCTTAGGGAACGGTCGGTTGTATTTTGGGAGGTATTGGGGCTTAGGATGAAAATGCACATTACGTAAAAAACGCAATTTCTTGATCAAGCCGTCACAAGATAAAGTGTAAAGACTTCATAACTAAGATACAACAAAAATGATAATGAAATGATGCTAAGTAAAATAAGTTGGAATTATGGTGCCGTTTAATCTCCAAGGGAAGAGTTAAGGGACTTTATAAAATAGGGGAACCAAGTTTAATTGTCATCAATTATTCTTAGTTCCCTTGATAATGGAATATGTAGTCAAGTAAAGTTTTTAATAGACCCCACGGATCAACTCGTGTACGTTTGCTTCGTAAAATTCAGCAAGTGTTGCGTGTAGTTCTTTTGATAGCGGAGGAAGTTCAGATACCAGGGTATTGGCTAGTGCTTGATTTGGGGAACTGGCCCCAGGAATGATGGTAGACACGGCTTTATGGTCTAGAATCCATCTCAAAGCTAACTGTGCCATGGTCATGCTTTCAGGTAATAAAGGCTTTAGGGCGTCTGCCAATTCTACGCCTTTTTCAAACGGTAATCCGGCAAAGGTTTCACCTACATTAAAGGCATTACCATCCTTATTGTAGTTTCTGTGGTCTTCTTTTTCAAAGGTGGTGGTTTTAGTGAATTTACCAGCCAGCAAACCACTGGCTAAAGGTAGACGGACAATAATCCCCACCTCTTTAGCTTCGGCTTGAGGCAGTAATTCATTGACCAATTTCTGTCTGAAAATATTAAAAATAACCTGTAAGGACTGTAGTCCTTCTTGCTCTAGACATAGCAAGCCTTCCTCAACCGACTCAACACTGGCTCCAAAGGTTTTGATGAGCCCTTCGTTTTTAAAATCACGTAACCAGTCAAAAACGTCACCCTTTTGCATTTCGGCAGTAGGGATACAGTGCAATTGCAGTAAATCCAAAGCATCTACATCCAAACGTTGTAGGGAATGCTCGATGGCAATCTTCATGGCATCTTTGGTATAGGAAGCTGGATAGACATCGCCACCGCGGCCAAATTTGGTAGCCACTTTAATGTCCTTATCGGTTTGCCTTAAAAATTCCCCGATAAAACTTTCGCTTTGGCCATTGCCGTAAACATCGGCAGTGTCAAAAAAGGTGATACCGTTTTCAACGGCAGTGTTTAAAATATCCAGTGCTTTATCAGAAGAAAATTGCTTTCCCCAATCGGCACCAATTTGCCAGGTTCCTAAGCCAATTTCACTGACTTCAAATCCATTTTTTCCTAAGTATCTTGTTTTCATTGTAATTGTTTTAAGCCTGTTGTATTAATTCAAAATTACGTGCTTTTTTTGAACTGCCAAGGATTATGGTGTCCGTTCAACGATTGGTTTATTCTTAAAAAAAAAGCCTCCCATATTGGAAGGCTTTTTTTATTAGTTCCTTATCTTTTATTGAACAGCTTTGTCGGCTACTATACGTTGTTCTTGGTTGGCCAATTGCCAGGCTGTGTAAAATACAAGGCGTGTTCTGGTTTCCAATAAATCGTAGGCTATTTTGTCCGGCGTATCGGTTGGTTTATGGTAATCGGCATGGGAACCATTGAAATAGAAAATAGCCGGAATGTTGTGTTTTGCAAAGTTGTAGTGATCAGACCTATAGTAAAAACGGTTAGGGTCGTTCTCGGCATTGTAGGTGTAATCAAAGGTCATTTCGGTGTATGTTTCGTTAGTAGCTTCCGAAATTTGGTGCAATTCGGTGCTTAGACGATCAGATCCTATAATATACAAGTAGTTTGGACTGTCTGTATGTTTATCGTCGACACGGCCAATCATGTCAATGTTCAGATTGGCAATGGTGTTTTCCAATGGAAAAACAGGGGCGAAATCGGTATAATATTTAGAACCTAGGAGTCCTTTTTCCTCTCCGGTAACATGTAAAAACAAAATAGAACGTTTGGGACCTTTGCCTTCTTTTACAGCAGTTTTAAAGGCTTCTGCAATTTCCAAAAGGGCTACTGTGCCAGAACCATCGTCATCGGCACCGTTATAAATTTGTCCATCTTTGATGCCTTCATGGTCTAGGTGGGAGGAAATCACCAGGATTTCATCCGGCTTTTCGGAACCTTTGATAAAGGCCAAAACATTTTCAGATTTTATGCTGTCCGATTCCGTGGTAATGTCAATCTCGATATCGGTTTTGATGGATTTGGAGCTGTTATCTGTTAGAATATTTTTATAGAGTGATTTTCCAACAATATCGTTGATTATGAAATGTGGAATGCTAAGGACATCTCCTTGAACTGCCATAGCACCATGATCACTCTTTTCTGATTTTTTTTGATAGTAGTTGGAAACGCGTCCAAAGGAGACATCATCCATAAAGATGATTGCTTTGGCGCCCTTTGCTATCGCAACGTCCCTTTTTAAATTTCTGGCTCCGCGACCGGAGGTCCAAATGGTAGATTTTTTTGTTTCAGAGGTAACAAAGCTGCCATCCTCATTTTGTGGTTCACCTGCTTTCATAAGAACAATCTTGTCCTTTACATCGATGTTATTGTAATTGGAATAAGTGTCGGTTTCAATGCCATAGGAAACATACACAATCTCTTTGGCCCCTATATGTTGTGTTGAAGGTGTGCCTAGTGGGGAGTAATCAACAAAGCAGGGCAGGGCTTTTCCGTTTATGGAAATATTGGTTTCGGGAAAGCTCTGGATCTCTAAAGGAACGTTTTGGAAATAAGTATCTCCCATAGGCGAGGGCACTCCCATATTTTGGTATTGCTGGGCTAGGAATGCTACTGCTTTTTTCTGTCCTTCGGTGCCAGTCTCCCTTCCTTGAAATTCATCGGAAGCATAAGTATAAAGAAGTTCCTTGAGTTCGTTTGAGGTAATAGTTTGGGCATATACCGTAGGATCCGCAAATGTAGGCGTAAGGCTGAAGTGTTCGTTTTTTTTGGAGCTGCTACAGCTGTAGAGGAACAACGTAAGGCAGCCTAAAGCAAAAATGTTTTTCATTAAGGGCAAAAATTAAAAGATAATGAATGCAATATAGATAAAAATTAATCCTGCGAATGTAATAATTCTATTAAACAGAGTAGTTTAAAATAAAAGGCTTTAACACAGTTTTAGTCCTTGTCAAGTGCCAATTTATGTTTGGAATTGGCCAAATACCAGGCCGTAGAGAAGATTAATTGTGTGCGTTTGGCTAATAGGGGGTAATCCAATTTCTCGGCAGTATCTGTAGGTTTGTGGTAATCTTCGTGTTCGCCATTGAAGTAGAAAATCACAGGAATTCCCGCTTGGGCAAAGTTGTATTGATCGGATCTGGAGAAGTAATGGTTGGTGTCGTTTATGTGGTTCAATCTATAGTCCAATTCCAACTGTGTAAAGGTAGTGTTGGCGGTTTCAGAAATATAGTAAAGTTCGGTACTCAGCCTATCGGCTCCAATAACATACACATAGTTGGGATTGTTGAGATGCATATCATCAACGTGACCTATCATATCAATATTCAGGTTGGCAACGGTTTTTTTAAGAGGTACTATAGGATGTTCTATGTAGAATTTGGATCCCATGAGTCCTTCTTCCTCTCCGGTAAGGTGAAGGAACAAAATACTGCGTTTGGGGCCATTCCCATTTTTTTTCGCTTCGTTAAAGGCTTCAGCCATTTCCATTAAAGCGGCGGTTCCAGAGGCATTGTCGTCGGCACCATTATAGATTTGTCCATTTTCCATTCCTTCATGGTCTAAATGGGCTGTAATAATGATGGTTTGCTTAGGGTGTTTACTTCCCTTTATATAGGCCAGGACATTTTGAGAGCTGTTAAGACTATCCATGAAAAAGGATTTTGGAACCGTTTGGAAATAGCTTTGGTCTTCCAAGGGAGAAGGTATGCCTTGGGCTTGGTAGTAATCTTTAAGGTAATTGGCGGCTTCCTTTAGTCCTGGTTCTCCCGTTTTGCGACCTTGATATTGATCAGATGACAATTCATAAACATAATCCATTAATTCTTGGGGGGTAATAGTACTGGCGTAATGTTCTACGGTCTGTCGGTCTTCAAAAACAATGCTAGCCTTTAGGTCCTCAATGCGCTCACTATACTTTTTTGTGGCACAAGACCCAACAATGGAAAGAACAGAAGTGAAAATGAAAAGCTTCATTGTACTGTGTTAATTGTCAGTCAAATAAAGCGAAAAAAAAAGGAATACCGAAGTATTCCTTAAAATTTGTGTTGTGTAGGTTATTCAAACTCGAGGTCTTCAACCTCATCAATTTCAATATCTTCTGTATCCAAATCGATGTCTTCTATTTCAAGATCCTCTTCATCAATGTCTAATTCTTCCAAAATTTCCTTAGAATTTTCTTCCGATTCTTTGGCACGTTCCTGTAACTCTTCAGTATTACCAACTTCTATCGTATGAAATACCGATTTGTAGATGGAAAGGCCCAAGGTGATGATGGTCAACAGGAAAATATACTGCAACACTTTTTTGGACTTGTTCTGCTTTTTGGAAACAACAAAGATGGAAAGCCCCAACAAAAATGCCAATATGGCGGGGATAAATGCAAGGTTGGATAGGGGCGTTAATGCTAGAATAACAGCCAAAAGGCTGGTGATAAATCCTAAAACGATCAATACTTTTCTCATGCTCTTAGTTTTTTAGGCCCGTAGCCGATTTAATTTTTAATTCGCCATTACCTACCGCAATCTTAAATTTGGCATAGACCGGAATTTTATTGGCATCGGCGGTCAACCATAGCAAGTTATCGTTGGTACCTTTTAGCACATCACTGTTATTGATGGAAATGGCCAATTTGTAACAAGTTTTTTGCCCAAGGCTGGTAGCGATGGTTTCGGTACCTAAATATTTAAAATTGACAATGTTCTCTTTGTTGTCGAACAATACTTTAAAGGATTTTGTGGTACCGTTGGATAAACCGTCAAGGTCCAAAGTTCGCAATTTGTAAAGAGTGCTTACCAAATCCCTTGTAGTTTTACCTATGGAAACAGTAGTGTTATCTTCATTAAAACCGCCACCTTTCTTTTTCTTCTTTTTAAGACTTTTTACGGTATTGCTTTTATGGCTGTATTTGTATTGCATAAACTTGTAATAGCCACCTTCGTCTATTTCTCTTTTGTACAAGTACGGGGTTAGTGTTTTTGGGCTCACATAGCTTTCGTAAAGGTCTCTAATTTTAAAGAAATTGTCCCATTTGCTATAGGTAGCTGCGGTACATTTCAGGCGCAGCAAGGTCGCTTTGGAAGTGTTAACCTCGCTGGTTTCCATTTTAACTTGTGCCAGCTCGGTTAGAATTCCAGACATGTTATAGGAGGCTGAAAATATAAGGGTTTCCCCAGCGCCAACAGCATTGTTTTGGGCAAAAGAAAGCACGGAAACCAAAAAGGAAGCGGCCAGTGCTAAGCGAATTTTGTTCATAGGGCTTTGTTTAGACTACAAATGTATTTAACATTTATTGTGCCAAATGTATTATTAAGTTTTTAGATTGGAAAAGTATTTTTTGAAGACATTTTGGAATTTGATTCATGGGGGATTATATTCTGCTTAAGGTTCAATGATTAAAAATTCCATTTGTGGTTACTTTCATTTATTTTTGAAGGGCAATCACTATTTTAAGCTATGGTTACTACTATTGCATTTTTATTACTGTTGGCCTTTGGGGTATATGCCCTTTCCAAATTGAAACGTAAACCAGCGAAGCCTTTTCCAAAGCAGTGGCATGGTTTATTACTGCAACATGTGGAGTTTTATGAAGATTTACCTCCAAAGGAACAACAACGCTTCCAAAAACGAATGATGGAGTTTTTAAGTGAAGTGTATCTGGAGGGAGTGCAAGTGGAACTTGAAGAATTGGATAAAATCCTTATTGCAGCTAGTGCGGTGATTCCTGTTTTTGGGTTTCCGGAGTGGCACTATACTAATTTAAGTGGGGTATTGCTCTATCCTGACAACTTTAATGAAGACTTTGAGTTTGAAGACAAAAAGGACAATCGCATCATTGCTGGAGTGGTGGGAACCGGTAGATTGGAAAACCAAATGATCCTCTCCAAAAAGGCCTTGCGCCATGGGTTCTCAAAAAGTTCTTCTAAAACCAATACGGGCATTCATGAGTTTGTGCACCTTATTGATAAAATGGACGGAGTGACCGATGGGGTACCGGAGCGCTTGATACGGCACGCTTATGTGATTCCTTGGTTAAAGATGATCCATAAGGAAATGGAGGCTATTAATAACAACAAATCGGATATTAGAAACTATGGAGGTACTAATGAGGCGGAATTTTTTGCGGTGGCTTCTGAGTATTTTTTCGAAAATCCAGAGCGTATGAAAAAGAAACATACCGAACTCTACAAGATGCTGGAAAGTTGCTTTTACAGGACTGCGACAAATGTGAAGTAAGGTTATTAACTGCCGTGATCGTCCCTAAGTTTTCCGTTGATGGTATCAATTTTAATGACATAAACAACAGGAACTTCCCCGAGATGGATTTTACTGGAAAACTCACTCAAAAAATCAACATCTTTATGTTCCTTTATCATGATTAAATCTTTTACACCCAAAGAGAAACTGTGTAACTGAGCTTTGGCGTAGCTGCCCTTAAGTTCTTCAAAACTGCCGTGGATCAAAACCGATTTCCATTCGTTTACAGAGGTTACTTCCTCTACTTGTAGCGCCACATCGTTGTGTTTGCGCATGGCCATAATTTTATGGCCTTCTGAAGAGTATGCCAAAATCCAATGGTTGGCCGCATCGTAAAAATAGGTAATGGGAGCTATAAAAGGTTGGTGGTAATACATGTATGCCAAATGACCAATGTAATTCCTTGCAAGTACCGCATAACATTCCTTTTGGTTTAATGTCTTGATCATGGCTGTGATATTAAAATGTTGTTAATCAGTGAATTTACTCAAATTTAAATTAAAAAAACATGATGATTGTCATGAATGTTAATTTTGAATCGATATAGATAAGTTGTTGATAAGTAGTTGCTTGTGTGTTTTCAAGAAGGTTTGAGTGATAAAGTCTTGGTTTTAGTGTTTATCGGTATGTGTAAAGTTAGTTGCTTGAATAAGCCAAAAACAGCTTACAAACAGAGAGAGTGGAAAAGCCGAATGGATTTTTTCAAATGAGTAATGTCCTTGCAATTAATTTTATACTTTGTTGGTAACAGTTAATTTCGTTTATAAACGCTTTCCCCTTCCTTGATAGTTTCCAGAACTTTAATGTCTCTCAAGTTCATAGGGTCAATTTTCAATGGATTTTTATCCAAAATTACCAAATCTGCCAGTTTACCTTCACTTAAAGTGCCCTTAATGTCGTCTTCAAATAACTGGTATGCCGACCAAGCTGTGATACATTTCATGGCCTCATAAGGCGTTAAACGTTCATCTTTGCCTATAATGTCTCCACTGCGTGAAACCCTGTTCACGGTAGTATGCATAATCATCATTAGATTTGGTAAAGCAACTGGAGCATCAGTATGACTAGTAACATGTACACCTTTTTTTAAGCATGTTTTGATAGGGCTAATGTGCATGGCTGCTTCTTCACCTATAATTTGTTTATACCAGTCTCCCCAATAAAATGTGTGCATTGGGAAAAGGGATGCTACAATATCATATTTCTTAAGGCTATCTATTTGATTCATTCTAATTAACTGCCCATGTATAAGACTGTTACGCCTATCATTGTTTCCGTACTTTTCAACTGCAGGTTCAAGTGCTTTCAACCATTGGTCAAGTGCAGCATCACCGTTACAGTGTACTTGCATTTGCCAATTATTTTTTAAGGACATGTCTACAATTCTAGCAACTTCATTATCGTCTGCAATAGCAGGGTATCCACTATAATCCGTATTTTGCCCATCAGGGGGTAACGTATAAGGTACAGTTCTCCATGCTGTTCTGCCTTGTGGAGAACCGTCTAGAGTTAGTTTAATACCAGCGATTCTGTAGTGATTTTTGTAATTCTTCCCATACCACTCACTTTCCATGTATTGAGGGTACATATAATCAACATAAGAATTGACATCTATCGGCATTTTTCCACGTTTGGCATAATCTGCCAATTGAAGATGGTTTTCCATAGCCCGTCCTTCTTGAGCCGTAGTGTAACCATAACTGGTAGCTAGTTCAAATCCTTTTTCAATAAAAAAATCACCTAATTCAGGAGAACTTGGTGTTAATACCTTTAACATGGCGGGAATACTCGCTAACTCTTCCATAACGCCGTTCGGTTCTTGGCTATTAGGCATTCTTCGTATAATACCGCCAGCGGGGTCCTTGGTATCCTTGGTGATATTCAATAATTCCAACCCTTTAGAGTTTACTACACTGAAATGCCCTGATATGTGACAAGCCATCACGGGCAACTCCGTAGAAACCTGGTCTAAATCTTCTTTAGTTGGAAATCGATTCTCTTGAAGTGCGGCATCATCAAATCCTAATCCAACAATCCAACCATTGGTTTTATCTACTCCATTTTTATCATACCAATCTTTTAGTTCAGATATAAGTTCAGGAATAGTATTGCATTTTCCGTCAGGAGAGGCGAGTAAATTTGCACAAACTGCTTGCGAGCCAAAGCTGCTGAAATGTGCATGGCCATCTATAAAACCTGGTACAAGTGTTCTGCCCTCAAGGTCATGCTTTTTTGCGTTTTTGTACTTTGTTTCTCCATCTGCTAACTTGCCAACAAAAACTATTTTCCCCTCTTTTTCAACCAGAACTTCGGCATATTGGGCTTCATCTCCTTCCATAGTAATGATATCTCCATTAAAGTATATCGTTGCCGAATTCTCTAAAGCGTCATCTTTTTTTTCTTGCTTGCATGATGTAAAAACATTTGCAACCAAAATTGCCATTAAAATTAATTTTGCTTTCATAATCTAGAATTTTCCAATTGTTTCTAAATATCATTATTTCAATTGGTTAAGGTGATATTTGTCATAGGTTAAATGCGCTATTTTTCTTAAATTTAAGGAAATATCTTTAAAGTACCTGGTAATGGAATATCATGTGTTAATACCGACAGATTTCTCTGATAATGCTTGGAATGCGGCCGTTTATGCCATGAAGTTATTGAATACCGAAGATTGTACCTTTTACTTTTTAAATGCTGTAAATGCCAAGATTTCAGCGATGTCTAATATGTCTAAAAAGTTTAATGAAGTACTTAGTGAGAATGCGCTTAAGGAATTGAGGGATTTAAAGGAGATGGCCGAAGCTGCGCATACCAATGCAAAGCATCAGTTTGAGATTGTATTCAGTACGGAAGGCATCAATGACGCCATTAATGCAAGTATCAAAAAATACAACATTAATTTGGTGGTGATGGGTACCAAAGGTGCTACAGGAGCCAAGGAAATCTTTTTCGGGAGTAATACTGTGAGCATGATTTTTAGGATGTCTTTGTGTCCAATGATGGTGATTCCTGAAAATTACCATTTTCACATCCCTAAACAAATAGCCTTTCCTACCAATTACATGAGACCCTATAGAGCAGAAGATTTACAGCCTTTGTTCACCATGGCTCAATTATTTGGTACTAGAATACGGGTGGTTCATATTCAGGAGAAGAGTAGGTTAAGTGCCGAACAAAGAAATAATTATACACTATTGAAAGAGCTTTTGGCCAGTTATGATCATAGTTTTCATTCCATGCCAAATTATACCAATAAGACCAATGAGATTTTTGATTTTATTGAGGATTTAGAGATTGATATGTTAGTGATGATTAATTATAAACACAGCATTTTGGAACGTTTTACAAGGGAACCTGTCATAAAAAATATAGGATATCGTCCTGTGGTTCCTTTTATGGTAATCCCAGATTAAGCCCACAAAAGCCTTGGTCTGTATGTAAACAACAGGAATAACTTTTTTAAAACTTAGAAGTCATGAGAAAGAAAATATTGTTACCAACAGACTTCTCTAAAAACGCTTGGCAAGCCATGAACTATGCCGTTGAACTCTACCAAAAAGACCATTGCGATTTTTATGTACTCAATGTATTTACGGCCACTACCAATATTTTGGAAAGTTTGTTGAACATGGAGCCGGGAAGCGAGCTGTATGAAACTGCAAAATCCAATTCGGAGGATGGTTTGGCAGAGGTCATGGATAAATTGGCCTTTAAGTATGAGCACAATCCAAAGCACCATTTTGAGAGTATTTCAACCTTCAACAATCCAATTGAGGCCATTAAGGAGGTGGTAGAGCAAAAGGACATCGATATGATTGTGATGGGGACCAAAGGCGAAACAGGTTCTGAGCACGTTGCCTATGGGAGCACGGCAGTATATGTGATGGAAAAAGTACGTAACTGTCCCGTGATTGTGGTGCCGGAAGCTAGTAAAGTGGGGATTCCCAAAGAAATAGTGTTTCCTACCAGTTTTAAGACCCATTATAAAAAACGTGAGTTGGCCTATTTGGTTGAGCTTGCTCAAAATAGTGGGGCTACCGTTGCAATTTTGTATGTATCCGAAGATGATTTTTTAGATGGCAAACAAATCGAGCAAAAGAAAATGCTAGAGGAACAATTAGAGGATGTGTCTTTTCAACACCACACTTTGCATTATCAGGCGGTCGAACCTGCAGTAAACATGTTTGTAGAAAGTAGGGATAGTGATATGGTGGCGTTTATCAATAAAAAACACTCCTTTTTTGGTAGTATTTTGAGCAATCCTATGGTGAAAAATATAGGGTTCCATTCACGGGTTCCAATTTTGGTAATGCACGATTTAAGAAATTAATGGATTGTATAATGAACAGATGACAGATCAAAATTGGGATATCACAAAATCTTCAGGTGAACGGGTGAGTTTTTCCATTCCAAAATTAAAGGCTTCTCTAAAAAGGGTAGGTGCCGGAGATGTTGTAATAAATCAAATTATCGATAAGGTTAGGGATGAACTGTATCAAGGAATTTCCACCAGGGAGATTTACAATAGGGCCTTTGCCCTGCTTAAAAAGAAAAACCGCTACCTGGCCTCTAAATACAAACTTAAAAGGGCAATTTATGAGTTGGGACCAACCGGGTATCCTTTCGAACAATTTGTGGCTGCTATTTTAAAGTATTCTGGATACGACACAGAAGTAGGGCAGATTTTACAGGGAAAATGCGTGCCTCATGAAATAGATGTGATAGCCCATAAAAATTCAGAAACCACCATTGTAGAATGCAAGTTCCATAGCGAACAGGGGCAAAACTGCAATGTAAAAATTCCTTTGTACATACATTCCAGATATCAGGATGTCAAGGCACATTGGAATGCTAATATTCATAACAACTCAATTTTAGCCGATGGCTGGTTAGTTACCAATACACGCTTTACAAAAGATGCCCTGCAATATGGAAATTGTTGTGGGTTGTATCTGCTTAGTTGGGATTATCCAGAGGGCAATGGCTTGCGGGATCGGATAGATCGTTTGGGACTATATCCTATTACTGTTTCCACATTGCTTAGCAAAAGGGAAAAACAATTTTTGTTGAGCAGGGATGTCGTGCTTTGTAGGGATTTGTTGGGGGATGCATTTTATTTGGATCATTTGGGTGTTTCTGAAACCCGAAAGGAGCGTATTTTAAAGGAGATTGAACAGTTATGCAATTTGTGCCATGAGTGATATGGAAACATATGCAAGCATTACCTTTTTAGGAGCGGCAGGGGTGGTAACGGGATCCAAATTCCTTATTGAAACCTCAGAAATGAATCTTTTATTGGATTGCGGCATGTTTCAGGGAGTAAAGGAATTGCGTGAATTGAATTGGGAAGAATTGCCTATTGATGTTCAAGGAATTGATGTGGTATTGTTAACCCATGGACATCTGGATCATGTAGGCTATTTGCCTAAGTTGCTCCAAAGGGGATTTTCAGGAAAAATTATTGGTACAGCTCCAACACTTGCCATTGCGCAAATTATTTTAAGAGACAGTGCCAAGATTCATGAAGAAGAAGCGGAGAAAGCCAATAAGGAACATTATACCAAGCACCATCCTGCTTTGCCGTTTTATACAGATAAAGATGTTGAAAGGACCTTAAAGCTATTTCAGGTAGGTATTCAGGATACCTGGCTCAACCTTTCGGAGCACATAAGGTATAGGTTTCGGTATAACGGGCATATTATAGGCGCCACATTTATTGAAATTGACATCAACGGGAAACGTTTTGTGTTTTCTGGAGATGTGGGCCGTTGGGACGATTATTTGTTGAACGATCCCAAAACACCAGAATGGGCAGACTATTTGTTTGTTGAAAGTACCTATGGCAATAAATTGCATCCCGAGGAAGATGTTGAAGAAGTAATGTCCCAATTGGTCTTGGAGACCCTTGAAAAGCAAGGCAACTTAATCATCCCAAGTTTTGCGGTAGAACGTTTGCAAACTCTAATATATATTCTTTGGAAACTTTACAAAAGCAATAAAATTCCTAATATACCCATATTTATAGACAGCCCTATGGGCAATAATGTGCTGGAGGTTTTCAATCGCTTTCCAAAATGGCATAAACTGTCCATGCAGGAATACGAAGCCATGTGCAGGCATGTAAATATTGTTCAATCGTTTGGCGAGACCTGGGAGACCATTGATGACCCTAGACCTAAAATAGTAATTGCCGGAAGTGGAATGGTTACAGGAGGTAGAGTATTGACCTATCTACAGCAATTTATAGATGTGCCCAGTACCACCGTGCTATTGGTGGGCTATCAGGCCGAAGGTACTCGTGGAAGACAGCTTAAGGACGGTGCCCATGAAATTAAGTTCTACGGCAAATACTATCCGGTAAAGGCCTCCATAAAATGTATTGAAAGCCTTTCGGCTCATGCGGATCAGGGGGATTTACTTCATTGGTTGCAAACCATTAAAAACATTCCGGAAAAGGTGTATTTAATACATGGAGAGCCTCCCGCTTTGGATGCATTCAGGTTGAAAATTGAGAGTGAATTTGGATGGAAAGTAACCATTCCAAAGTTATTGGATACTGAAAAAGTAATGCTGTGATTTTCAAATGAAAGCCCTCATTTATGTAGCCTTCATTTTTCCTAATTCAGAGTGTTGATTTGTGTAATTGACTGATATATATCATTTTATATATGCTTTAGTATCCTTACATTGTTGATGGTAAGTTTAACCATTTAAAAATTAGGTCATGTCACTTATTAAATTTAACAATCGAAACCGATTACTCCCATTTTGGGATAATGAGGGTTTAAAATCGCTGTTGGGCTCTGATGCGTTTTTCAACAACGATTTATTTGACGAGGACAATTCAATGCCTGCCATGAATGTAACCGAACATGACAAGGACTTTGAAATTGAATTTGCAGCTCCTGGGTTCTCTAAAAAGGACTTTGAAGTGACCATGGATGACAATGTGCTACGTGTTTGTGGCAAGAAGGAAAATGAGGTAGATGAAGAAGAACACGGATACAAGCGCAGAGAATTCAACTATAATTACTTTGAACGCTCTTTGAAATTACCAAAATCTGTTGCTACAGATCAAGACGTTAAAGCAAAATACAAAGATGGTATTTTAAAGTTGCACCTTCTTAAAAGAGAGAACGCCAATGAGTCTCTAAAAAAAGTTATTGAGGTTAATTAACAGCAGAAAAGGCAGAAAGTGAATTTATGGAAGCTTTCTGCTTTTTTTTTGTTTCAACTTTTAATCGAAAATGAGGCCACAAACAGCTAAATATCCCTTTTAATGGCTGTGAAATATCAATAATGGTAAAATTAGGTTATTGCTTATTCTAGCAGTGGATGAGGTAGAGAGATAGCGTTCAAAGAAGCGTTCTTTGTGAGTGATAAGTGTTACCAAATCTATGGGATGGGTTTGTATGTAACTATGTACGGCGTAATACACCGGAATGTTGTTTATGGTATGATAGTGAGAATCGACATGGTCTTTTAGAACTTCCATATGTTCTAGATCATCCAGATGTGCATGGTTTGTGTGTTTTGAATGGTGGGGGTCAATTCTAAGAATATGCAACAACTTGCCATAAGTTTTTACAAATTTTATAATGTTATCGGTGAAAGCGGTATCGTCTAGGGTAGTGCCTTCGTCCAAAGGCAAAACAATATTATTTGGTGCTCTATACTCAAATCCTTCAGGAATAACCAAAGTGGGGCAGTCCACTTTTCTTATAACGTTTATTGTATTACTCCCAAAAATAACTTCCTTGGCTCCTGTGGCCCCATTGGTACCCATCACTATGGTGTCTATGCCTTTGGACGCTATGACTTGCTGAATGGAGTTGGTTAATATATCAAAATCAACTAAGTACTCCATACTGTTTTCAGGAAGGCTAAATTCTCTTTGTAAGGTGTCTACCAAGGAGGCAAGTTTCTTTTTGGCTGGTTCTATAAGGGATTGGTAAATGGGTTTAGGGCCAGCTGCTATTAAATCATCAGAGGTATATGCAGAGGCACTTTTAACATGCAACATATAATACTGAATTTCCTGAGTTTTGAACAGGTTTAAAGCATAGCGAATGGCATTGATGGAGTTTTGCGAAAAGTCTGTTAATAATAATATGGTTTTCATCGCATTATTATTTTGCTATTTATAAAGGTACCCAAGAATTGTGACAATAGCCATGACATTTCTCATAATTTCGGAGTAGGGTAGCATTCAACTGGTTGTTTTGTAGCCGATTGTTGTGAGTTGCAGAAAAGAAAGCTTGCAAAAGGAAACTCAATACACACCAAGGTTTTTAAAAGGGTTGTGGGAGATGACTGATATTTGTCATTGTATAAGGATGGGATTTGTTTTAAATTTAGGCTGAAAATTGACGTATATCAACACTACAATAATGAAATACCAGATATTATTACCGACTGACTTCTCTGATAATGCGTGGAATGCCACTGTTTATGCGCTTAAACTCTTTGCTGAGGAAGAGTGCACATTCTATTTGTTGCATTCCAAGAATGAAAAGGTTTCTGCCATGGCCAATATGTCCAAAAAGTATAACGACGTATTGCGGTCAAGTAATTTGAAAGAGCTTACAAAACTTAAGGAGACGGTAGAGGCTACAAACGATAATCCAAACCATACTTTCGAAATTATTTTAAGCGCAGGGAGCTTAGGAGATTCTATTGAGGCTTACATTAAAAAATATCATATCAATCTCATTGTAATGGGAACCAAAGGAGCCAGTGGCGCTAAAGGTTTGTTGTTTGGTAGCAATACCGTTGGTATTATTGGCAGAATTAAATGTTGTCCAATTTTGGCCATTCCTGATAAAAGCGATTTTGTGCCACCGAAGCAAATTGCTTTCCCAACAGATTATAACCGTTTTTATAGTCCAACAGAGATGGGGGCGATCAAGAATATCGCGGAATTGTTCAACTCAAAAATTAATGTGGTACACATTAATACCGAAGCCGAGCTAACCGAAATACAGAGCTTCAATGTAAAAGCCATTAAGGAATACATGCAGGATTTTGACCACAGCTTCCATTGGATGCCGCATTATGCCAAAAAAGCGACAGAGATCAATGATTTTGTAGGTGAGCATAACATCGATATGCTGGCAATGGTAAGCTATCAGCATAGTTTCTATGAAAGTTTAACTAGAGAGCCCGTTATTAAAAAGATAGGAAGTCAATTAAAGGTTCCGTTCTTGATTATTCCAGAAAGTAAGCACTAACGAACTTCACAAATGGCTGCGTGATAGGCCTGCAAAGTTATAAGGCTAATCAGAGGTTTGAAAGTTCTTTATTACTGACATATTGGAGATAAGATAATATTAACGTTCGCTTTTGATTGACTAACTGTAAAAGTTTTAATTTTAGGTTGTTAATCAAAAAAACGAACGTTATGGACACACTTAAGAACCTTCAGGACGAATTGTCTGAAGAATATCAAATCACCAAGAAGTTTTTCAAATTGTACCCCAACAATAAGAATGACTATGCCCCTCATGAAAAAAGCATGAAAATGGGACATTTAAGTACCCATATTGCTGAAATATTTGGTTGGCCAGAGGTGGTTTTGAATACGGATGAATTGGATTTTATGAAAGCCGAAGCTCCAAAGATTATGGAGAATGCCCAAGAGTTGGAGCAGTGCCTTGATGAGAAATTTGAAAAAAACATGACCGCTCTCAAAAGTGCCAATGATTCCGATTTGACTGGGCTGTGGGCATTGAAGATGAATGGACAAACTGTAGCGGAATGGTCTAAATATGGAGCTATTAGGCATTCGCTCAATCAAATTACCCATCATAGGGCACAATTGGGAGTTTATTATCGCTTATTGGGGATTCCAGTGCCGGGCAGTTATGGTCCCTCCGCCGACGAGCAGAATTTTTAAAAACACGGGCTTATGTATGCTGTAATATATTCATTTAAGGTAAAGGAAGGATTGGAAGCCACGTTCCAAAATGCTTGGCGAGAACTCACTGAATTGGTCCATAAATATGAAGGAGGCCTAGGGTCTAGACTACATAAAAGAGGAGATTTACATTATATAGCTTATGCCCAATGGCCCAATTATGAGGGCTGGGAAACGGCAGGGAAAAATCTTCCGGAAAGTTCCAATAAGATTAGAAAGATATTAAGGGATTCCTGCGAGCAATTTGAAACCCTGTACGAGTTGGATGTGGTGGAGGATTTGCTTAAAGAAGAGGCCTATTCAGAATAATTGTTTAGAAAAGCGCTCACTGTAAAGTGGGCGCTTTTGCTTTATAAACTAAGCATGTGCTAAAAAGCCTTGGTAACCTAAGTTACTGACAACCCCTTTTTTCAAATGTATTTTTGTCCCAACATTTAAGAATACATTATGAAGCATCGATTATATATTTTTGTATTAACGCTGATAGGTTTTCAGTTTTTAGGCAACGCCCAAACCGAAGTGCCTATTGCTAAATCGGAGGTTTTGAATGCCGTGGTTGAATCCAATCACAGCCTTAAAATTTCCGAAGAACAGTTCAATGCCGCCAGGGCAGATTTCAGGCAGACCAATGCTGTCTTTTTGCCAAACATTACGGCATCGCACACAGGGATTTCTACAACCAATCCCTTAATGGCCTTTGGTTCTAAACTGAACCAAGAAATAGTAACGGCCGCCGATTTCAATCCAGATCTTTTAAATAATCCGGATCAAATTCAAAATTTTGCCACCAAATTCGAAATTCAACAACCCTTGATTAATGTGGATGGCTTTTATCAACGCAAAGCTGCTAAATCCAAAATGGAAGCTACGGCACTGCAAAGTGAGCGTACCAAAGACTATCTCACGTTTGAAGTGGACAAAGCCTATATGCAATTGCAATTGGCTTATAAAGGCGTAGAGGTGTTGGAGCAGGCTTTGGAAGCTGCTTTGGCCAACAAGCAATTGGCAGACAACAGTTATGCACAAGGCTACTTGCAAAAGTCGGATGTGTTGGCTGTTGAGGTTCGAGTAACCGAAGTGAGAAACCAATTGCAAACCGCCAAGAGCCAAGTGCAAAACGCCTCCAACTACATTTCTTTTTTAATGAATACCAGTCAGGATGTGGTGTATCTTCCTACAGATACGCTTGAAGCTAATATGTTTACGGAAGAGAACCCCTTAATGATTTCCAAAGAACGTTCAGATATCAAGGCGATGGAGTTGGCAAGCAATGCCTACGAAACCCAATACAAGGCTGATAAAATGACCTTTTTACCACGTCTTAATGCTTTTGGAAGTTATGAGTTGTATGACGATCAAATTTTTCAGGCCGATGCCAGTGGGTATCTGTTTGGGGCGTCATTGAGTTGGAACATTCTGGAAGGAACCAAGCGTTTTGGAAAGGCTCAAAAAAGTAGAGCCGAGTTTGAAACTTCTAAACTTCAGTATGAACAATATGTCTCACAAAGCCAAATGGAACTCAACAAAGCCAAGCGCATGTTGAATGATGCCAAAAACAGATTGCAACTGTCCAAATTGGCCTTGGATCAATCGGAGGAGTCATTACGAATCAGAACCAATCGTTTTGAGGAAGGCCTAGAGAAAACCACCGATTTGTTGATGTCTGAGACACTATACGCCCAAAAGCAATTGGAATATTACCAAACTATTTTCGAATATAACTATGCACAGGCTTATGTGCAGTTTCTAACCAAATAAATTACTAAGCAAGACAGATATACATATGAAAACATTATACACATTATCAATCGTAGCTGTAACGGCATTGTTTATGAGCTGCGGAAGCAAAGACGCAAAACAGGAATCGCAAAAAGGACCGGCAGTTGCCGTAACCGTAAGTCCTATTAAGGCAGATGGAAATAGCACATTTTTAAGTGTTAGCGGAAAAGTACAGGCCGTAAACAGTGCCGATTTGAGCACCCGTTTTATGGGGTATGTAAACAGTGTCCCTGTAAAAGTAGGAGACCAAGTTAGAAAGGGCCAATTGTTGGTAGCTATCAACAATAGTGATCTTGAGGCCAAGCGCGCACAAATCAATGCAGGCATCACCCAAGCAACAGCAGCGTTTAAAAATGCCGAAAAGGATTATAACCGCTACAAAAACCTGTTTGCACAAAACAGTGCAACCCAAAAGGAATTTGACGATATCACGGCTCGATATGATATGGCAGCGGCCAATCTAGAGGCGGCTAAGCAGCAGAAAAATGAAATCAATGCCCAAATGGCCTATACCAATATTACTGCGCCTTTTAATGGTGTGGTAACATCCACTACGGTTAAGGCAGGAGATATGGCGAATCCAGGAATGCCACTGGTATCGGTGGAAGGTCCAGGAAACTTTGAGGTTATCGCTATGGTGCCAGAATCGGATATTTCAAAAGTGGCCAAAAATCAAAAAGTAGAGGTATTGGTAAAAGCAACCAATAAAACCTATGAAGGGAACGTAACGGAAGTGAGTACTTCAGCAAAACATACAGGAGGGCAATATGTGGTAAAGATTGCCTTGCCTAAAGCAGATGATAAGATTCTGTCAGGCATGTTTGCTACAGTACAGTTCCCTATGGAAGGGACTACCCAAAAACAAATGGTTTTGTTGCCAACTTCAGCCATTGTTACCAAGGGACAATTAACTGGAGTCTATACGGTAAGCCAAAATAATACAGCAGTATTACGTTGGTTACGATTGGGGCGTACCTATGGTGATCAAGTAGAAGTATTGTCCGGTTTGGATAGCAGCGAAACCTATATTGTTACAGCTGAAGGTAAATTATACAACGGAGCTTCAATAACCATTAAATAAGCAGAACAGATGAAAGAAGGTTTAGCAGGAAAAATAGCCAAGAGCTTTATAGGTTCTAAGCTTACAGTGCTCCTTATGATTGTGTTTATGGTCATTGGAGTCTATAGTTCATTTTTAATTCCTAGGGAAGAAGAGCCACAAATTGATGTGCCTATGGCCGATATTTTTGTGGGATACCCAGGCGCTAGCCCAACTGAGATTGAGTCGCGTGTGATCAAGCCTTTGGAAAAATTGATTAGCAATATCAAAGGGGTAGAGTATGTGTATTCTACATCTATGAAAGAGCAGGGAATGGTGATCGTTCAGTTTTATGTGGGAGAAGATATCGAGCGTTCCTTTGTAAAGCTGTACAATGAGATTAATAAGCATATGGATCAAATGCCACAGGGGGTAACCATGCCTTTGGTGAAAACGCGTGCCATAGACGATGTGCCTATGTTGGGATTGACCTTGTGGAGCGAAACCTATGATGATTACCAATTGGGACAAATGGCCCAAGAGCTCCGAAACGAAATTGAAAAGGTAGGCGATGTTGCCATTACCCATAAAATTGGAGGACGCGACAGACAGCTTCGTGTGGTGTTGGATAAAGATAAGTTGGCAGCCAGTGGATTGGACTTTTTGGAAGTATCCAAAATGATTCAGGCCAATAATGCCCAAATGGGAGCAGGAAGCTTTGATAAGAACGATGCCGAATTTTTGGTGAGCTCTGGAGATTTCCTTAAAACGGTGAGCGATGTTGAGAACTTGGTAGTAGGTGTTCAAGATAACAAACCTATTTACCTAAAGCAGGTTTCTAAAATTATAGACGGACCAGAAGTGCCAGTCAATTATGTGAGTTTAGGATTTGGACAAGGAAGTGAAAAAGCAGCTGAGTTTCCTTCGGAATATTCAGCGGTAACTATTTCGGTAGCTAAAAGAAAAGGAGCCGATGCCATGAAAATTGCCGATGTGATCCTCGACAAAGTATCGCATTTGGAAAGAACCTTAATTCCTGACGATGTGCACGTGGAAGTTACCCGTAACTATGGAGAAACCGCTTCACATAAAGTATCGGAATTGTTATTGCACCTTATTGGTTCTATCATTGCTGTAACCTTTGTGGTAATGTTGGCCATGGGATGGCGTGGTGGTTTGGTGGTGTTTTTATCGGTGCCTATCACTTTTGCCTTGACCTTGTTGAGCTACTACATGCTGGATTACACATTGAATAGAATTACGCTTTTCGCTTTGGTATTCGTAACGGGTATTGTGGTTGATGACTCTATTATTATAGCAGAAAATATGCATAGGCATTTCAAAATGAAACGCTTGCCGTTTAAGCAGGCCGCCTTGTATGCGATCAATGAAGTTGGAAACCCTACTATTTTAGCAACTTTCACGGTAATTGCTTCGGTATTGCCAATGGCATTTGTATCTGGATTGATGGGGCCTTATATGGCACCAATGCCTATTGGGGCCTCTATAGCGATGATTCTGTCTCTATTTGTAGCCTTGACCATCACGCCATATTTAGGGTACATATTTTTACGTGAAAAGGATAACAAGCAGCATAAAGAGAAAACAGAGAAGCCTCTGGAAGAAACCTTTATCTACAGAATGTATAACAAATTTGAGCGTCCATTATTGGAAAACCGCTTTAAGCGTTGGATGTTCCTAGGTTTTACCTTTGCCTTGTTGCTAGGGTCTATGGGACTGTTTATGACCAATTCCGTGGCGGTGAAAATGTTGCCTTTTGATAACAAAAATGAATTTCAGGTAGTGATTGACATGCCTGAAGGCACCACGTTGGAGCGTACAGCTATAGTGGCTCAGGAAATTTCACAATACCTTTCTACTAGGCCGGAAGTGGTGAGCTACCAAAATTATATTGGGACTTCAGCGCCAATTACCTTCAACGGATTAGTAAGACACTACGATTTGCGTGGTGGTAGTAATATGGCGGATATTCAGGTGAACCTTATCGATAAAGGGGAGCGTAGTGCACAGAGTCATGATATTGCCAAGTTATTGCGTCCGGATATTCAAAAGATTGCCGCAAAGTACAATGCTAATGTGAAATTGGTGGAAGTGCCACCAGGACCTCCTGTATTGTCTACCATTGTAGCTGAGGTGTACGGTCCTGATTATGATGAACAAATTGCGATTGCCGATAGCATCCAAACCATTCTTAAAAACACCGATGATGTGGTGGATATTGATTGGATGGTAGAAGCAGATCAAGTGGAGTATGAGTTTGTTATTAATAAAGAAAAGGCCATGTTGTATGGTGTGGCCCCGCAGCAGATTACCCATACCTTGAATTTGGCTTTGTCCAATCGTGCGATTACCAATTTATACGATGAGGATGCCTTCCGTCAAGTTGGTTTGGTGTTGAGTTTGGATGAAAAGGAAAAGTCCACCATTCAGGATATTGCCCAATTGCAGGTGAAATCTCAAATGGGGAATATGGTATCCATTAGTGATTTGGTAGACATCAATCCGGTAACCCGAGCTAAGAGTATCTATAGAAAGAACCAAAAGCGTGTGGTATATGTATTGGCCGATATGGCTGGAACTTTGGAGAGTCCTGCCTATGCCATTTTAGGAATGGAAAAGAAACTGAAAGAGATCGATTTACCTGAAGGTTATGCTTTGGAGGAATTGTACATCAACCAACCCGAGTTTGAAGATGACTATACCGTAAAATGGGATGGTGAATGGCAAATTACCTTGGAAGTATTTAGGGATTTGGGAATTGCCTTTTTGGGAGCTATCATCTTGATTTATATTTTGATTGTTGGTTGGTTCCAAAACTTTAAAGCACCTGTGGTAATGATGGTGGCCATTCCATTATCATTGATCGGGATTATTTTAGGACACTGGATTATGGGAGCATTCTTCACCGCGACCTCATTTATCGGAATGATTGCTCTAGCAGGAATCATGGTGCGGAACTCGGTATTGTTGATTGATTTTATCAACCTAAGAGTAGCCGAAGGCGTGCCATTAAAACAGGCTGCTATTGAAGCTGGAGCTGTACGTACCACGCCAATTTTGTTAACGGCAGGAACGGTAGTAATTGGAGCCTTTGTGATCTTGTTCGATCCTATTTTCCAAGGGTTGGCAATCTCCCTAATGGGAGGAACCATTGTGTCCACAGTATTTACCTTGCTGGTAGTGCCATTGGTGTATTATATGATAGAGCGTAAAAAGCATAATTAAAAAACACAGGAAATGAAATTAGTAATAGTTACGGCTGTAGAAGACTTTCAAAAGGACGTCTTAAAACTCTTTAGGCAAGCCAATATTGAGAGTTTTAGTAGTTCGGATATCGATGGTTATAAAAACGTACCCGCTGTATTGGCTACCAGCAGTTGGTTTCCGGGAGAATCCAGCGGGAACGAGTCCATTTTATTCTTCTCCTTTACAGAGGAAGCCAATATAGACCTATTGTTTAAGTTGATTCAGGAATTCAACAGGCATATGGAAACCAATAACCCCATAAGGGCGATTGTAATTCCTATAGAAAAGAGTATTTAACACTAAAAATATAAAGTTATGATGAATAGATATATCCGTGTCATTGCAGGGACGTTTATAATTATTAGCGTATTGCTAGGCATGTTTGTAAACGAAAATTGGTTATGGTTTACCTTATTTGTAGGGGCCAACTTGTTGCAGTCTGGAATTACCAAATGGTGTTTGATGGAGGATATCCTCTCTAAGTTTGGAGTAAAGAAAGAAGGCGATTGTTGCGCTTCTAAGTAATAAAGGTTGTTTTTGGTTACTGCAAAACGCCCACTATTGAGTGGGCGTTTTTTTATATAAGAAAATGAGGCCTCAGAGTTTAAATTTCATGAAAACCAACTTAAACAGCTTCAATTTTTAAAGAGGTCATGGTCAATGAGCCCCCCACAGGTTTATCATTAAACAAGCTAACTTCTTCATTCTTATCTTTTAGGGCCAAAGTGTAGAGGAGAGGAAGATAATGCTCAGGTGTTGGAATGGCCAAATCAAATGCTCTTCCTTGGGATTTAAAGTTGATAAGATTCTGGTGGTTATCATCCAGAATATAACTTTTCATTTTTTCATTGGCCTCAAAGGCCCAATCATAGGCAAACTCTTCATTTAGTTTATTCCAAGCCACCATACGCAAGTTATGGACCATATTGCCACTTCCAATGATCAACACTCCTTTATGACGTAGTTTTTGGAGTTCCTTTGCCAGTTCGTAATGGTATCTGGGAGGTTGGGTGTAGTCAATGCTCATCTGTATTACGGGAATATTGGCCTCCGGGTATAGGTGTTTAATGACGCTCCATGCCCCGTGGTCCAAACCCCATTTTTCGTCCAAACCAACGTTGGTTTTGGTTATTAGGTTTTTGGTTTCCTGAGCCAATTCTGGGCTACCGGGTGCTGGATATTGCACATCGAACAAGGCTTGTGGAAACCCTCCAAAATCATGGATGGTAGGCGGATGTTGCATGGCGGTAACAAAGGTGCCCTTGGTTTCCCAGTGTGCCGAAATACATAGAATGGCATTGGGACGAATCAATTCCTTGCCCAATTTTCTGAAGGCTTGGACAAATTCGTTTTCTTCAATGGCATTCATAGGGCTGCCATGACCAAGGAATAATACAGGCATTTTACCTGTATTATCCAAGGAAGAGGTCATTTTATTTAAATCTTTTAAATTCATGCTAGCACTTATTAATGGTAATAACGCTAAGGATTTTAAGAACTTCGTCCTATCCATTTCAGAGGTAAATTAAGAAACCTGTTTTACAAACTGTACTTCGGCTACCAATTTCACCTCGTCACCTACCAGTACACCTCCCGTTTCCAAAGCGGCATTCCAGTTAAGTCCAAAATCTTTACGGTTGATTTTTCCTGTGATTTCAAAGGCCAGTTTTTCATTACCCCAAGGATCCTTGTTGGTGCCGCCATATTCAACATTCAAATCAACTTCCTTACTAATGTTTTTGATGCTAAGAAGTCCTTTTAATTTGTATTCGTCACCATCAACTTTTGTAAGGGATGAACTCTTAAAGATAATGGATTTGTGGGTTTCCACATCAAAAAAGTCAGCGCTTTTTAAGTGGGTGTCCCTTTCTGTGTTTTGTGTTGAAATGGATGCTGCCTCAATAGTTACCGTGATAGGAGCAGAAGAAAAGTCTTCACCATCAATGCTTGCTTCATAATTGGTGAAATTTCCCTTTACGTTGGAGATCATTAAGTGTTTTACCTTAAAACCTATGTCGCTGTGTGTTGGGTCGATGACCCATTTTGTAGTAGCCATATTCTTTGTGTTTTTTGTTACTATAAAATTACACTACAAAGGTGCAAATGATTGAATAGGTTAACCTTATACTATTCGGAAAAAGGGTTGTAGATTTAGGAAAAGAGCAGTTTTTTCATGTCTTCTCTAAACTCACTGGGCGATTGTCCAGACTTCTTTTTAAAGACGTTGGAGAAGTATGAGTTTTCATTATAACCTAGGTCATAGGCGATTTCTGAAATGCTTTTATCAGTAGAAACCAGGAGGTTTTTGGCTTCAATAAGCTTGCGGGTTTCAATGAGTTCCGAAACGCTCTGTTCCAGGATGTTTTGGCAAATGATGTTGAGGTTTCGGGACGACATGAACAGTTTTTCGGCATAAAATTCCACGCCAACAGGTCTATGGTAGTTGTCGTCCAAAATGCTTAGGAAATTTTTAAAGGTGGTGTTTTGTGTTTTTTCAAGAGAGGCATCGGTAGGTGTTTCTTTTTTGCGTTCCACTTCAACCATTGTAAAGAGTACACTCAGCAGTTGCCGTATGATGCCGTAATTGGGAGTGTTTTGTTGGGATTCGTCGTAAATCATTTCACACAAAGACGTTAGACGTTGGAAACAATAGTCGCTTTTCAGCTTTAAATTTGCTTGATTATGGTATAGAGAATATAGCTGAAAGGTGCTTTCTGGAATAAATTCGCTTTTAAAGCGGATGCCCCATATATCGCACTTGCCATTGATGGCTTTTGGGATGATACGGTGCACTTTGCCTTTGGTGATGAAGCTCACAAAGGGAGCTTCGATAGTTTTGGAGTTAAAGTCTATAAAGTGTTCCAAGCCACCTTCAACGCCAATGAGCAGTTCTTCAAAATCATGATTGTGAGGCTCGTCAGGCTGCGTCGCAATTGTCTCAGCTTCGGCCTCATCAACTTTAAAGATATGGAAGAGTTTGTTCATGTTAAATCGCTAATCAAGTATTTAATTTACTAAAAATTTTCATCCTGCAATTTGTTTTAACAATGTTGCGGTTTTTGGCGCAATGTCACCATGGTATTTTAAAGTTGTAGCTTTTTGATTGGTTAGTATTTGATAGAAAATACAGGCATTCAAAAATGCACCATATTGGTTCGGGTGCATACTATCATCATAAAGTTCAACTTCGGGATGGGTATTGGAAACTTCAAGAAATTTGGTGCCATTATCGGTTTTAGTAAGTCCATGAGCGTTGGCCAATACGTCATATGATTCATTTATAACCGAGAGTTCCTGTTCAGGATTTTCAAGACTTTTTGAACAGCACTTTGGTTTTTCGATAGACTCATCGATGTGATATGATGAATAGCAATATTGTTTAGGATACTCTTTTTTGGAAGGCCATGTATAGAACAGTACAAATTTGAAATGAGGATTGGAAACCATGTTTTGTATGTCCGTAATTGCTTTGGATACCTTTAAATCTAGATTTTCTGGAATTAAAACACTAACGGTCCCTGTTTGAAGTATGATGACATCCCAGTTTTTTGAGGTGATTTTTATTTCCGTCTCGGTACGCTCTCCTTCTTCCTTTTTCCTTGTGTGGATTCCGTTTTCTGTTCTTATAGTCACAATATCCGACAAATGTCCGGTTAATGATAGACCGGGAAATGTAATTTGGTCGATGCTTATGTTGGGATGTGTTTCATTCAGCATGTTTTGGAGTGTTTGGGGCATGTCGTGAAAATAAGTCAGGCTATTTCCAATAAATAATACATTAAGTTTTTCATTGGACATATCGCCTTGCAATTGTACTGCCAACGAAACAAGTAGGCAGATTAGTAATGAAGTGGTTTTCATAAAGTATTGAAATGGTTGGTTGTTAATAAGTATGAAGTACATTGTTCTAAATTACTAAAATGTAAGGGATTTCCAATAAAAGAGTAACATCAATATCAATAGAAGCACTCATTTGTCATAACCACTTTGGCTCTGTACCTTTGCATTTAATTTCTACAATACTAATTTCTGGGGAATGAGAGCACTGCTTTGAGTTTAGACACTGAAGCATTGAAACCCAAATATGCAACATATGAATACAAAACAAACCGCCTATTCCATTCTGGAATTGGCATTGATATCTAAAGGACAATCGGTTCAACAAACCTATAAAAATGCGGTGGCCTTGGCACAAAAAGCCGAAGCCTTGGGCTATACCAGAATTTGGTTTGCCGAGCACCATAACATGATGGCCGTGGGCAGTAATGCGCCAACGGTGTTAATAGGGCATGTAGCCCAACAAACCTCTAAAATACGCGTGGGTGCTGGAGGAGTGATGTTGCCCAACCATTCCCCATTAATTGTGGCGGAGCAATTTGGGACTTTGGGAAATTTGTATCCCAACCGTATCGATTTGGGACTGGGCAGAGCCCCAGGTACCGATCGCGATACAGCCATGGCCATAAAATCGGATTTTTTGCAGGCCGCACATTCTTTTCCGAATGATGTGGAGCAAATACAAGGGTTTTTCTCAAAACATAATGAAACGGCAAAGGTTAGGGCCGTGGTTGCCGAAGGCGTGGAGCTGCCTATTTATATCTTGGGTTCCAGTACTGATAGTGCCCATTTGGCCTCCAAAAAAGGGTTGCCTTATGCATTTGCCAGTCATTTTGCAACAGCGCATCTAGATGAGGCCTTGGCCATTTATAGAGCGCAATTTGTGCCTTCTGAAGTTTTGGAGGCTCCATATGTAATCGCTGGCGTTAATGTGATTATTGCCGAGACAGATGAAGAAGCCGAACGTTTGCAGACGTCCTCCTTGCGCATGATTATTGGGATGTTTACGGGGAAACGTGATTATTTGAATCCTCCCACAGAGATGACCCCGGATTTAAAGGAAATCATGCAGCATCCTTCCATTCAAAACATGATCAAGTACAGTTTTGTAGGGAGCAAGGCAGCTGTGAAGAAACAGGTGGCCGCCTTTTTAAAGCAAACCCAAGCCGACGAATTGATTATATCTACCAATGTCTATGATGTTAATGATAGACTGTATTCCTTGGAAAAGTTTGCTGAGGTGATGCAGGAACTCCGTGTAGAGCTTGGATAAGGGAAACTCAAAGGGCTATGTCTGAAATAAAAATATACAATTTGCGAATTGTGCCACCCAGCCCCATTTATGAGGAAGTGGCTGCTTTTAAAACGCAATTTATAGAGGTTTTTGGCCCCCTTCAATATTCAAAATCCAAACCGCATATCACTTTGGTTCAATTTAAAATGATTGTGGAGAATGAGCCCTTTTTGATAAAATCCTTTGCAAGCTTGTCTAAGGCCAAGAAATTTAAAATGTCCATTGAAGGCTTTGATATGTTTGAAAAGGGCTCAAACGTATTGCTGTTAAAAGTAAGGCCATCCAAAGAATTTGACCACTTACTGGAGCAACTAAAACTGTTGTGGCAAAGGGACTTTCATAGGGAGTTAAGGTCTTTAATTGTTTCCAGTACCCCGCACATCACTATTTCGAAAACAAGGGATAGCGCAACACTTCATAAAAGCTTTGAATTGTTTAAGGATGTGGTTTATGTCAAGGAATTTGAAGTTAATGAGCTCACTTTGCTGTCCAGACTAGAACATAATACTTGGGATTGGGAGCATCGCATTGTGTTGGGGTAATCCGGTCTGTCTTTTGGAATCATCTATTTCACTTCTTCCAAAACTGTAGGAATATATTTATTAAGAAGACATTGTTTTCCTATTCATTTCATTAAAAATAAAGCTAATAGTCTTTGTTGGGTTGGGTTAAGATGTTGTATTTTAGAGAGTTGTTTGTAGGTGTGTAGTTTGTAAGTTTGAAAATGAAGACTATTCAATTAACCGTCTAGGCTCCTAATCGCATCATTTTGTAGAAATTTTCACAAATTTTTAATATATCAAATCACAATAATAATAGCAATACTATTAGATTTGTGATTTAAATAATTATTATAATGATCAATTTGCTGCAAAACTTTAAAATTGAAGTCCCCAAAGGCATCTTTATCAAGGATCCCGAGACCTCAGACTTGGGAAAGCGCATCATCAAGCATAGCATTGAACTCATTGACCAACTTGGCTTTGAGCAGTTCAATTTTAAAAAGTTGGGAGCCAATATCAATTCCAACGAGAGCTCTATTTATCGGTATTTTGAGAGCAAGCACCATTTGTTGATGTACTTGACTTCTTGGTATTGGGTATGGATAGAATACCAGTTAGTGTTGGAAACATTTGCCTTAAAAGCACCCAAGGAAAAACTGGAAAAAGCCATCGAGGTGCTTACCAGAACGACCGAACAGGATAGCAATTTTGAGCACATTAACGAGGTGTTGCTCAACAAAATCATCATTAAGGAAAATGCCAAGGCTTACCTTACCTGCGATGTAGATACCGAAAATGAGGAAGGCTTTTTTATGCCTTTTAAACGCGTAGTGAAGCGCTTTGCAGAGGTGATTCAAGATTACAATGGTAAGTATCAGTTTCCATTGAGTTTGGCTAGTTCCACTGTTGAGGGGGCATTACATCAGCATTTTTTTAAGGATCACTTCAAGACCATTACCAACAGTACCGAAAACACTTCGATTACACAATTTTATACAAACGTCATTTTTAACACCCTAATGCATGGAGAATAACGAAACCCTATCACCTTGGAAACGCTTTTTGGGCTTGGTGCAACTAGAAAGGGAAGACATTTTTAGAGTGGCCTATTTTGCAATCTTTGAAGGGATTTTGGCTTTGACCCTGCCTTTGGGTATTCAAGCCATTATAACGCTTTTACAAGGAGGGCAAGTCTCCACATCATGGATTGTATTGGTGATATTGGTAACCACAGGGGTGGCCTTTACGGGTATCTTAAAGTTGTTTCAAATGCGTATCATCGAGAGCATCCAACAGCGCATTTTTGCTAGGGCCTCCTTTGATTTGGCTTATCGTTTTCCTAAAATAAAAATGAATGAGATGCGCAATTATTATCTGCCGGAACTCGCCAATAGGTTCTTTGATACCTTGAGTATCCAAAAGGGCTTGTCCAAAATTTTAATCGATATCCCATCGGCCTTTTTGCAGGTTTTGTTTGCGTTGATCCTATTGTCTTTTTATCATCCGTTCTTTATCTTATTTGGACTTTTGTTATTGGGACTTATTTTCATTGTGTTTAAATATACCGCCAAAAAAGGTCTGGACACTTCGTTAACGGAGTCCAAGTACAAATACAAAATGGCGCACTGGCTGGAGGAAATTGCACGAACCGTTATTAGTTTCAAGCTTTCGGGAAGAACCAGTTTGGCCCTAAAAAAAACGGACGATTTAGTCTTTGACTATGTGAATTCGCGAGAGAACCACTTTAAAATATTGATGCTTCAGTTCAAGCAAATGATTGGTTTTAAGGTGGTGGTTACCGCTGGGTTGTTGTTGGTAGGTGGGTATTTGGTGTTGCATCAACAAATGAATATTGGGCAGTTTGTTGCGGCAGAAATCATTATCATATTGATTATTGCTTCGGTAGAAAAACTCATTCTGGGATTGGAGTCTTTTTACGATGTTTTGACGGCTATCGAAAAGCTTGGGCAGGTAGTGGATAAACCAATAGAGAGCCAATCTGGTGAGGACATCATTAATGGAAAGCCATTTACCATTGAATTGAAGAATGCTGGCTATAGTGTGGCCAACCGAAGAAAGCCCATTTTGGAACATATTTCCTTTAAGATTGAACCAACAGATCGCGTATTGATTCAAGGCGACAGTGGCTCGGGCAAGTCCAGTTTGCTGCAACTAATTTCTGGGGTGTTGGCTCCAACCGATGGGTATATCTATATAGACAATTTATCCATAGAGAGCTTGCACATTAATAAATACCGTTCGCATTTGGGAATGGTACTTTCCGAGGAATCTCCCTTCGAAGGAACAATCAGGGAAAATGTAACCTTCGGAAATCCAGAAATAAATGACGAGGACATTTATAAAGTGTTCGAAAAATTAGGTCTGACTACTTTTTTAAAGCGACAGCCTAAAGGGTTGAACACCTTGCTAAAGCCAGAAGGCAAACAGGTTCCTTATTTTATTTCGGCCAAATTATTGCTGGCTAGGGCCATTTTAAAACAGCCCAAAGTGCTCATTTTGGAAGAGCCTTTAAAGCAGTTCAATATTGAGGAATCCGAAAAAATATTTAGGTATTTATGTGATGCATCCAACCCTTGGAGCGTGATTGTGGTAAGTAACCTTAATGTGTGGAAGCGCATGTGCAACAAGCACATTATTTTGGAAGATGGGCACATAATTAATTCGTAAACGCTATGCTAAATATATCTAATAATAAAGTCTCGGAATTTTTTGATCTGGAACAGTACAAATCAGGTCAAGCTACCTTGCACAAGGATCAGCATCGTTTATTTAGAAGGGTACTTTTGGTGAGTACCATCATGCTGGTAATCATCTTATTTTTGCCATGGACCCAGAATATTACAAGTAAGGGTTTAGTAACCACTTTAAAGCCTAATCAAAGGCCACAAACCTTACAGTCTCCTATCCCAGGGCGTATTGATGCTTGGATGGTACAAGAAGGCGATTTTGTGAAGGAAGGCGACACTATTCTTAAAATTTCGGAAATCAAAAGTGAGTATTTCGATGAACAGTTAACCGATAGAACTGGAGAACAGATTAGGGCTAAGTCGGCTTCGGTGGAAGCTTATCGCTCTAAAGTGCAGGCTTTGAAAAATCAGTATGCAGCCTTGCAGAAGGAACAGCAACTGAAGTTGGAACAAGCCAAGAATAAGTTACTGCAGTCCAAATTAAAAGTGGAATCAGACAGTATTGACTTGGAGGCTGTCAAGACCAAGGCTCAAATTGCCCAAACCCAATTTGAAAGAACCGTAACCTTACAGGAAAAGGGTCTGAAAGCAGTTAAGGACGTTGAGGAGTATAGAAATAAGCTTCAAGAGGCCAATGCTAAATTGATTTCACAGGAAAACAAATGGCTGGCTTCCAAAAATGAAGTCATCAATTCAGAATTGAATATTTCTACTATTCAGGCCACTTACGGGGATAAGTTGGCCAAGGCCCAAAGTGATTTGTTTTCGGCAGAGTCTAATGCTTTGGATACCGAAGCTCAGGTATCGAAACTTGAAAATAGTTTGGCTAATTACGTAAAGCGTAACAGCCTGCAATTTATTACGGCGCCTCAGGATGGTTACATCAATAAGGCTATAAAATCGGGGATAGGAGAGACCTTTAAGGAAGGTGAGCCCTTGGTTGGGATCATGCCTGCCAATTATGAGCTCGCAGTGGAAATGTACGTAAAACCAATAGACCTACCGCTTTTGCATAAAGGGGAGCATGTACAGGTGGAGTTTGAAGGCTGGCCTGCAATTGTGTTTAGTGGGTGGCCCAATGTGTCCTATGGTACCTATGGAGCCCAGATAGTGGCTATTGAAAATTTTGCCAGCCAAAATGGTATGTATCGTGTTTTGATTACAAGAGATCCCGATTATGGACCTTGGCCAGAAGCCCTTCGAGTGGGGTCTGGAGCTAAAACCATTGCTCTTTTGGAGGATGTCCCTATTTGGTTTGAAATATGGAGGCAAATCAACAGTTTTCCTCCCAATTTCTATACACCAACCGGCCAAGATGCTGCACAAATGAGTGATTCAAAATAAATAACCCTTATCATTTAACGCTACCTAATGGTTTTTAAAAACATACAGTTTCCAAAATATAAATCAGTGCTTCTAGTGTTGCTTTGTCCTTTAAGTTTTATGGGGCAAGGACAAGCAATTTCTGATAGTATTTTTTCTTTGGAAGAATTTTTAGGCTATGTCAAGCAGTATCATCCCGTAGTAAAACAGGCAAGGCTTATTGCAAGTGAAGGAGAGGCTAAGTTACTCAAGGCTCGAGGTGCCTTCGATCCCAAAATAGAAGTGGATTACAGTAAAAAGGAATTTACGGGGACCGAATATTACGATAAGCTAAATGCGGCATTCAAAATCCCTACGTGGTACGGAATAGAGCTTAAGGCGAACTATGAAAACAACGAAGGTTATTATTTGAACCCTGAATCTACAGTTCCCGAGGATGGGCTGTACAGTGCAGGGGTGTCCATGTCCTTGGCCAAAGGCTTTTTGGCTAATGAACGTATGGCAACTTTAAAGCAGGCGAAGCTTTATAGGGATATCGGTTTGAACAAGCAGAGTATGGCCGTAAACGAAGTGATTTACAAGGCTGTTGAATCGTATTTCGCTTGGTTAAAATATTATCAGGAATATCAAGTATATGCTGCTTTTAAAGAGAATGCCAGAGAACGTTTAAATAACGTCGTTGTGAGTTTTGAGGCGGGAGACAAACCAGCTGTGGATACCCTGGAGGCAAGCATTAATTTGAAGAATAGGGAGCTGGATGTTGAAAAATCCCGAATTAACTATGTGAAATCCCGATTGGAACTTTCCAATTTTTTATGGTTGGAAAATAATGTTCCTGTTGAATTGGATTCTAGTTTGGTACCAGATGAAAATTCCTTACTTATTGCCGATCAAGTATTAAATAGTAGTTTGTTGGAAGTGAATGCAGAGCTTTTGGAAAACCATCCAAAAATACAGGCAATCAACCTTGAAAAAGAGCAATTGGTATTGGAGAAGCGGTTAAACACCAATAATCTGTTCCCAAAAATAGATGTGCAGTATAATTTTTTAACTAGCGATTATGAGCATATAAACTCGCTTACAACCCATAATTACAAAGCAGGACTCAACATAAGTATGCCTTTGTTTTTGCGAAAGGAGCGAGGTGATCTAAAACTTACGAAATTGAAATTGCAGGATATCGATTTTAGTTTATCGGCAACAAGGGTGAGTTTACTTAACAAGATCAATGCTGTGCAACAAGAAATAACTTCGTATGAAACCCAAAGTGCTATAGCTCAAAATTTGGTCAACGATTACAAGCAATTGGTAGCTTTTGAGCAAGAACGGTTTGAGTTGGGAGAAGGCTCTTTGTTTTTAATTAACTACAGAGAAGCCAAATTAATCGAAACGGAATTAAAACGAATTGATATTAATAATAAAGTTCTTTCTACCAAGGCCAAGTTTGCCCAAATATTGAATACGTTGGAGTAGTGGTGGGGCTTGAAAAGGGGTGTAAAGTCAAAAAAAGAAACCGCAATGCGCGGTTTCTTTTTTTTTATGGTTGAAGTTATTAAGTTTCTGGAGGTTTTAGTTGATGAATTCATTTCAGGGAGTCGATCATTTTAAAGGTTATGGCGCCTTAACTTTTTAGTATTTCTACAATTATATTCCCTTGAATGAAATCATAACTATCAATAAAAAAACAAAACCACCTAAATCTTAAGACTTAAGTGGTTCTTGAACTAATTTCCATTTCAAATTGTGACCTCGACAGGATTCAAACCTGTAACCTTCTGAGCCGTAATCAGATGCGCTATTCAGTTGCGCCACGAGGCCGTTTTTTTGTGGGTGCAAATATAAGGTATTTATTAAAAAACATCCAAACTTTTATTTAAAAAATTTCAATAGTTTTTTCATTCGCCTGTTTCCTAGGACAAAGTTTAATATCTTTAAGTAACATTTATTACATAGCAGCTCAAACAAACTGATTATATTTGCAGCTTTTTAAAAATTTCTATGGACTATATTCTTCAACCTTGGCCCTGGTATGTAAGCGGCCCTTTAATAGCAATCGTGATGTTCCTTTTACTGTATTTTGGTAAAACCTTTGGAATGTCATCCAATTTAAGAACCCTTTGTGCCATTGGTGGTGCGGGCAAGAAAGTACCTTTCTTCAATTTTAACTGGAGGGATCAAAAATGGAACTTGGTCGTGGTTTTGGGTACTGTAATTGGTGGCTTCATTGCGCACTTTTTACTTTCTTCTCCAACTAATATAGACCTTAACCCTGATACCGTAGCCAAATTAAATGAGCTAGGATTTGACAACGTTGGCAAATCATTATTGCCTCAGGAGCTTTTTAGTTGGGATGCCGTATTTTCTGTAAAAGGATTGGCCATTTTAATTATTGGAGGATTTCTAGTTGGTTTTGGTACCCGCTATGCAGGCGGATGCACCTCTGGGCATGCCATTACCGGATTAAGTAGTTTGCAACTACCTTCCTTAATTGCTGTAATAGGCTTTTTTATTGGAGGACTTATCATGGTCCACCTATTGTTCCCATTAATCTTTTAGACACACATTATGATGAAATATATTAAGTTTTTATTGGTTGGTATCCTGTTTGGAATTGTTTTGGTAAAATCGGAAGCAGTATCTTGGTACCGTATTTATGAAATGTTCCGTTTTGAATCCTTCCATATGTACGGCATCATTGGAAGCGCCGTTACCACAGGGGTATTGATTTTATTGGTATCCAAAAAAATGAAGATGAAAAACATTACAGGCCAACTCTTGGATGTTCCCAAGAAAGAAAAGGGCTTGATGCGCTATATTATTGGAGGCTCTATTTTTGGTTTGGGATGGGCACTCTCAGGAGCCTGCCCAGGGCCAATGTACATCTTGGTAGGAACAGGCGTGTTCCAAATGCTCATAGTGATTTTGGCCGCCATATTAGGCACCTATGTGTACGGGAAGTTAAAAGATAAACTGCCTCACTAAAAAGGCTTATACAATTTCCGCGCTTAAGCCTGCCTCCAGCATCTTGGAGCAACGTGGCAATAAATCGTCGTAATCACCAGTTTTTACAGTGCATTTTCCATTATAATGAACGATAATGGAACATTGTTCAGCTTGTTCTGGTGTATGGTCGCAGGCATAGATAAGCGTCTCAATTACGTGGTCAAAAGTATTGACTTCGTCATTGTACAATACTATCTCATTTTGTTTTAGGACTTCTTCTGCACACAGTAAATCTTCCGATGTTTTTTCTCTTACACTCATAATCTCAAAAAACGTAATATGTTGATAATAAGACTAAATTGTCTCTAATTTAAGAATTTTAAAGCAACCCAATGGTTTTTTTCCAAAATATCCACACACTTCAATCCATGGGCAGCACACTCTTTTTCAATGGTTTCGATGTCATCTTTATAAAAACCACTCAAAAATAAACTTCCATTTTGATTCAAACATTTGCTGTAATATTTCAGGTCGTTCAATAGGATATTGCGGTTGATGTTAGCAATAATCACATCATAATGCTTGCCTTCCAACAACTGGGCATCGCCTTCGTAAACGGTAATGTGTTCGCAATTATTGCGCTCTACATTTTCCAGACTGTTCAGGTAACACCAATTGTCAATATCGATGGCCTCAATAGGATGTGCGCCTTTCATTTCGGCCAAAATTGCCAAAACTCCAGTGCCACAGCCCATATCCAATACCGATTTACCCTTTACATCATTCTTTAGAAGGTGCTGGATCATCATGTGCGTGGTTTCGTGGTGCCCAGTACCAAAACTCATTTTAGGCTCAATCACGATATCGTATTCCGTATTGAATTTATCATGGAAAGGTGCTCTTACGGCACAACGATCGTCTACTACAATAGGACTGAAGTTCTTTTCCCATTCCTGGTTCCAGTTGGTCTGCTCTATTTCTTCAAACGTATAACTAATCTGAAATTCCTCTGAATTCAAAATCTGGATATCTTCAAGGATGTTCTCATTCCAGTCCTCCTTTTGAATGTAAGCGGTCACCCCTTCTTCGGTTTCCACAAAACTTTCAAAACCGACATAGCCTAATTCTGCAATTAAAATTTCGGTGCCGGGACTTAGCGGTGCCACCTTGAATTCATACCCAATGTATATTTCAGACATAGTTAAAGTTTTTGCAAATTTAGGAAACCTAGCATAGCCACAACACTTTTTAACGTTTTCATAAAAAAATCCCATAGCTGTATTATCGACTATGGGATTGTTATTTTATATGGAAAGCCTAAACTTAGAAAGCATTTACTATAGCAAAGAAATCATCGGCCTTTAAAGAAGCGCCTCCAATTAATCCACCATCAACATCTGGTTTAGAGAAAATTTCCTGAGCATTGGCTGGCTTTACACTTCCACCATATAAAATGGAAACCTCATCGGCGACTTCAGCTCCATATTTGTCAGCCAAAGTCTTTCTGATAAACGCGTGCATATCTTGAGCTTGTTCTGGTGAAGCGGTTTCTCCTGTACCAATGGCCCAAACAGGTTCATAGGCCAAAATAATATGTTTAAAAGCCGAAGCATCCAAATGGAATAATGCATTGGCAATTTGAGAACCTACAACCTCTTGCTCTTTGCCCGCTTTTCTTTCTGCCAACTCTTCACCAAAACAGAAAATAACACGCATGTCGTTTGCTAAAGCGGCATCTACCTTTTTAGCTAATAGTTCGTCCGTTTCGTTAAAGTACTCTCTACGCTCGCTGTGACCCAAAATCACTGTTTTTACGCCCACACTTTTTAACATAGTTGCACTTACTTCTCCTGTGTAAGCACCACTTTCCGCAAAGTGCATGTTTTGGGCAACCACTTCAATATCACTATCCTTCAAGGCTTGGTAAGCAGGCCAAAGGTTGGTAAATACGGGTGCAATCATCACTTCAGCATCCGATGTAATTGTTTGTTTTTTCAGTTCAGAAATCAATGTTTCTGTCATGGACAAATCATTGTTCATTTTCCAGTTTCCTGCTACAATATGTTTTCTCATTTTAATGCTCACCTTCTGCTGAAGGACTTTTATTAATTAAACTTTTGTTTTATTTCAATGCTTCAATAATCATGGGGTCGTCTGCTTTTACTGCACGAAACAGGCTGATAGTCCCTTCTGGCGACACCACCATGTATCTTGGAATCCAATCCAGATTGGCAAAACTGCCAAAATCTCCCTTTCTTCCGGATTGCATATAATAATGCTCTCCAGCAATTCCATATTTTTCTATTGCAAATTTCCAGGATTCGATAGACCTATCCAATGATAAAAATAAGTAAACCACATTTTTTTCCTGTTCCTGCAAACTCTTCACCTTGGGCAAACCTTGTAAACAATCCTTGCACCATGAAGCCCAGACATCTATCAAAATGGTTTTGCCTTGGTATTTAGACGATATCTGCTGAAATGAGATTTGCTGTCCGTCAAGGTTTGTAAAAGTATCCTTTAAAGCGGCTTCGGAGAATGTGGTAGGGACTTCTTGGGCTTTACAGCCAATGCAAACGAAAAGAAGAAGGACTAAAACTTTTATTGATTTCATAACACCCCTATTTTCCTGTCCAGACCCTATTCCAATTTTATTTTGGGATCGAGCCAAGCATAAATAATATCTACAAAAATATTAATAATTACGAAGAGGGTGGCAATAATCAACACCGAACCCATAATGACGGGAAGATCCAAAGTGTTTAAGGCGTTCACGATTTCCTTACCCAAACCGTTCCAACCGAAGATGTATTCCACAAAAACAGCGCCTGCCAACATAGAGGCAAACCAACCCGAAATGGCCGTTACCACAGGGTTCATGGCATTTTTAAGGGCATGTTTTTTTATAATTTGAAATTCACTCAGCCCTTTGGCTTTTGCAGTTCTGATATAATCTTGGTTAAATACCTCCAACAAGGAATTTCGCATCAATTGAATAACCACTGCCAACGGACGAATCCCCAACACAATGGAAGGCAATATCAAGTTTTTCCATTTTATGTGGATACCTTCCCCAAAATCGTCCATTTCATATAGGCTTCCGGTCATTTCCAAATGGGTGTATTTGTGCAATACAAACCCAAAAAACCACGCAAACAGAATGGCACTGAAAAAAGAAGGCACACTCATTCCCAAAGTACTCAACACCTGAATGATCTTGTCCAACCATTGGTCCTTGCAAAGAGCCGATACTATTCCTAAAAATATCCCCACACCAATGGCGATGATTATGGATGAAATAGCCAATACAAACGTATTGGGAAGGGTTTCTGCAATCACTTGACTGACTTCTTTCCCTTGCTTGGTAAAGGACTCCCGTAAATAAGGCAGTTTTAAAACAATATTGGTCTTCCCGATTTCAAAAAGTCTCATCGCAGAATATTTCCCAGACCTTAAAAAAGTATAATCATTAGGGTTTGTAGAATGGAAAGACAAAGGAGACAAATCGTTTAAATAGTAAGCATATTGGGTTGAAATAGGCTTATCAAAACCGTATTTTGCCTTAACGGCCGCCAATTGCTTACTATCTTCATTTTGCCCCAACATCATTTGAGCAGGATCGCCCGGCAATACATTAAATAAAAAGAAAATAACCGTCACTACTCCAAACAAAGTGAGCAGCGCATACCATATTTTATTTAACAGATAATTGACCAAGCAGCTAGTTGTCTTTAAGTGTCACTTTTATAACACCTGTGGCTTGTTCATCAGCTTCCAACTCAAGTTCTCTTAACAAAGTACTGTCTTTGATAACTTTCATTTGTTCAATCATAGTAGAGTCCAATGCCTCTATAGCCTCTTTGGTAGCACGTTCATCATTGATAAAATACACAATGTGCTCCTCTACTTTTTCAACCTTAGGTTCTGGTTTGCGGGCTACTTTAGGAAGGTCTAAATCATCAACATCATTCCAATGTACTTTCTGCATGATGGTCCCTTTTTCCAATACCAATACTCCAGGATTGGAACGCACAATCGTTTTCAACACCTTTTCATCACATAAATAAAAGTCGAAATCTAATTTATAGTCTTCCTTTATTTTCTGCTTAACAGGAGTTCCAGAGGCAGATAATCCAATTACTGTATACCCATTTTCAATAGCCTGATCCGTAATTGTTTTTAGAGCATTTAATCCATCTTTTTCGGCACTTTCCAAGCTATAACTCACCACCATTACCAAATGCTCTTCTTCAAGAAAATGTGTCGTGAAGTCATCATCTTCGGACTCAATGGAAAAATCCAAAATCGTAGGTTCATAACCAGGCTCTATTACCGTTGTTTCTACACTGATGTATTCCCCGTCTACACTTGGGTAGCTTCCGTTGGTCACAAACTCTTTTTCTTCACCATTCACCTTAAACAACCATTTCCATTCCATTACAGGCTCTTTGGCCCCTTCAGGAATACTCATTTTTTCCTTAATATTACTTCCTATACTGTAGGCCCTAAAATCGATAGCAGGCAAATGCATCAGCACATGGTAGGCAAACCACATACACACAATAAAGCTCAATAGAGATACCATGGTCACTCCCAACTTACTGAAGATTGGCTTGATATACCTAACATTGAAGAATAGCACCAATATCAGCACCAACAAAATCACGTCTTTTGTAAAAGATTCCCATGGGGTTAATTTGATGGCATCTCCAAAACAACCACAGTCTTTCACCTTATCAAAATACGCCGAATAGAAGGTCAGGAATGTGAAGAACACAATCATCCCCAGCAAACTCCATACGGTGAATTTAGGTTTGTATCCCACCAAAAGGAACACTCCCAAAACCACTTCAAAAATCACAACGAATACCGAAATCCCCAAGGCATAAGGCTCCAAGGAAGGGATATTCAATACGTCGTAGCTAAAGTACTCTTGAAGCTTGTAGGAAAACCCTAGTGGGTCGTTCAATTTTATAAATCCTGAAAAAATAAAAAGTGCCCCTACCAAGAGACGGCAAATGTTTACTATAAATTTCATAAAAAGCTTATTGGGTTAAATGAATCATGGCAAATACAGAGTAGTTGATCATATCCTGATAATTGGCATCAATCCCCTCACTCACCAGCGTTTTGCCCTTGTTGTTTTCAATCTCTTTTACGCGAAGTAATTTTTGAAGGATCAAATCCGTAAGGCTGCTCACACGCATGTCTCTCCAAGCCTCACCGTAATCATGGTTTTTGTCCATCATGAGTTGTTTGGTCAAAGCAATCTTTTCATCATACAATTTGGTGGCTTCCTCAACAGACATATCTGGTTTTTCAACCACACCCTTCTCCAATTGAATCAAAGCCATGGTGCAATAGTTGATAATTCCAATGAATTCACTGGTTTCATCTTCATCAATCTTTCTTACGTCGTTTTCCTGTAATCCGCGAATGCGTTGGGCTTTTATAAAAATTTGGTCTGTTAGGGAAGGAAGTCTTAAAATGCGCCACGCGCTCCCATAATCTTTCATTTTATTGATAAAAAGGGCTCTACAGGTGGCAATGACTTCATCGTATTGTTTTGAAGTTTCTTGCATTGAATACATTTAATTTTCCGTAAATTTCGCATAAAAAACTTTAAACATCAAAGTTTAAGGTTTAAAGTTTGGGCGATGTCCAAAAATGTATTGGGATTTTCTTTTTTCTCGAATAAGCGCCTTAATTTTGACACTTCATTCTTCCTAAAAAAACATGACCATAAATTGCAAAGGACAACTTGTAGAGCTTTCAATCCCAAAAGTAATGGGGATTTTAAACGTGACCCCCGACTCTTTTTACGATGGTGGCAGCTACAAAAATGAAAAGGATATTTTGGACAAAGTGGCCTCCATGCTTGAGGATGGCGCCACATTTATCGACTTGGGAGCTTATAGTTCGCGTCCCAATGCCGAACATGTTTCCGAAGCCGAAGAACTGCAACGCAGTGTTCCCATTGTGGAATTGATTTTAAAGGAATTCCCAGATACTTTGATTTCCATAGATACCTTTAGAAGCGAAGTGGCCAAAAACTGTATTGAAGCAGGGGCTGCCTTGGTCAATGATATTTCAGCGGGTCTATTGGATGAGAACATGTTGTCCACTGTGGCTAAACTTCATGTGCCATATATCATGATGCATATGAGAGGGACGCCACAAACCATGCAACAGCATACCCTATATGAAAACCTAACCAAGGATATTTTGTTCTATTTTGCAGAGCGTATGGCTGCCGCTAGAGCTTTGGGCATCCACGACCTTATTGCCGATCCTGGCTTTGGGTTTTCCAAAACCTTAGCCCAAAATTACGAACTGCTACAACATATGGAGCTTTTTAAAAACTTGGACATTCCGTTTTTGGTAGGCATCTCCAGAAAATCGATGATTTACAAAGTTTTGGACACCACTCCTGAACACGCTTTAAATGGCACAACGGTTTTAAACACCATTGTCCTACAAAAAGGCGCTTCCATTTTGCGTGTACATGATGTCAAGGAAGCTATGGAATGTGTGCAACTTTTTAATCAACTAAACTCTTAATCTCAACATGAAATATTTCAGCTTGCTTATCGTTTTGCTATGCTTGTCTTGTGGCAATGACAAACTGGTTATGTTACCGGAAATTGAACATGCCTCCATCACAAAAATTCATGATGTGTCTGCCGCTTACCTTTTTTATGATGAAACTTTGCCCGACAGTATCGAACTGAACCGCAAAAATTTGATCAGCACCACCAATTGGCTCATAAATGTAGATAAGCGATTGACCTTGGACCAGGCCATGCCCAAAATCATGTTTTTACAAGACAAAAAGCGTAATGCAGAGCTTCATAAAAATGAAAATGCCAAGAACTATTTCACTTGTAATGATACCAGCATCCAAAACCTAGGCTTTTTGGAATTCACCGAAGTAGTTTACGATACCATTGCCCCAATGATACCTGATAGCACTGCAACGCAAAAGATGTCTTTGCTGAAATTCCACAACCCAGAACATATCGAAATTCTAAGTTCAGATACAGATGTTTTACAAACAAATTTGGAACAGCTCATACGTACTTTGGAAAATTCCTTGTCAATACAAAACACACCAAGAACTATAACATTGGTAATTGACAAACACAACACTTTTCAGGACTATATCTCTTTAAAATCCATACTTTCAAGTTCTGAAATAGGCTCCGTTACAATAGACAACAGAGAGTTTATTTATTAATCATATTTTGTTACATTTACAAAAACACCTACGCCTTGGATAACTTAAAATTTTGGGATTTTAGTATTGTAGACTTTATCGACGTCTTTTTGGTTGCCATCCTACTTTACTATGTTTACAAGCTCGTTAAAGGCACCGTGGCCATCAATATTTTCATAGGGATCATGATTATTTACTCCGTTTGGAAGATAACGGATTTGCTCAATATGAAAATGCTCCACAACATTTTCGATGGCTTTATGAAAGTGGGGATTATTGCTTTGATTGTGGTGTTCCAACCAGAAATCCGGAAATTTTTGTTAATGGTAGGTTCCACCAATTTGGGAGGCAAACGGAAAATTTTCAGTAAAATGAAATTCCTCAAAAATGAAGTAGAAACCAACACCGATATTACTGCCATAGTAAATGCCTGTATCAAAATGGGAACCTCACAAACGGGAGCACTTATTGTCTTAGAACGTAACAACAATCTGGATTTTTTAACAGGAACCGGAGATTCCATGAGTATTGGGGTGACCCAACCCATTATTGAGAGTATCTTCTTTAAGAATAGTCCGCTGCATGATGGCGCTATTATTATTGAAAACAATGTGGTAAAGGCTACACGGGTTATCCTACCGGTAAACAATGAAAAAAATATCCCGCAGCGTTTTGGTTTACGCCATAGGGCCGCTATAGGTATTACAGAAAAAACCGATGCTTTGGCTTTGGTGGTTAGCGAGGAAACTGGACAGATTTCCTACGTTAAAAATGGGGAGTTTGTGATGTATAAAGATCCTGATGATTTAATTAATATGCTAAAGCGAGACTTGGCATAACACCATGGAGTGCAAAAACTGCCATACACAGCTTTCTTTGGATAGTTCATATTGCAACCTTTGTGGCGGAAAGGTCATCAAGAACCGTTTGACCTTAAAAAATCTTTTGGAATATTGTACTGAAACCTTCCTTAACTACGACAATCAATTTATACAAACCTTTATAGCACTTTTCAGGGCACCTGAAGATGTAATTGTTGGTTACATCAATGGGGTTAGAAAAAAATATGTAGACGTTATCAGTTATTTTGCCATAGCCCTAACCGTTATAGGAATTCAGTATTTTATACTGAGCCATATTTTCCCAAAAGTTTTTGAAATTGGTGCGGTGGTCCATAGTGGTAATGAAGAACTTCAAAAGAAAAACATGGATTTTATAATGGCACATCAATCCTTTGTAATGATGTTCTACATTCCGGTTCACGCCCTGATATCCCGCATTGTATTTTATAACACCAAGGCCTTCAATTACACGGAACACGTGGTCATGTATCTATACCTGATATCACAAACCTCCCTCTATGGTGCTATTGTCATCATAGGTTTAGCGGCTTTAGGGATTCATTATAATGACATTGGATTATTGGTAACTCTGCCCTTGCAGATTATTTACATTTCATACTGCCTCATCAGGGTGTTCCAACTTAATTTCAGGCAATTTATGTTTCGGTTTCTGATATTCCTTTTGGTAGGTTCGGTCTTCTTTATATTCTTCACAATGATCTACGTGGGAATACTATACCTAACTGGTGACCTACAAGCGCTGTTAGACAGCTAAGAAAAAAGCTACATTTATGAGGCCACTTCCTCTTTCATGAATTGTACTTCGTACAGGTTTTTGTAGTTTAACTATGGGAGGTGCTTAGTTTGGAAATGAAATTATAAATTGTTATTGTAAAAAGAAACCGCTTATTGAGCGGTTTCTTTTTATAGATGAATTTATTCAGTTTCTGTAGTTTCTACTTCCCTAGATGAAGTGACCTCAGGAGCCGACCCGTTTAAAGGTTTTGGATCTTTTCCTTTTAAATACTCAGGAAGTTCCATTCCGGCCATGTTGAACATCTCCTGTAAAGGAGGAACGGATTTGTACATTCCGGACAAAAAGTTTGCTGTAGAGGATTTGCCTTCAGCATTGTTACCTCCATTATCCCACACTGTAACCTTATCGATTTTGATGTTTTTAATGGCCTCAGCCTGTAGTCTAACCAACTCCGGTAATTTGTCTGCAACTAATAGCAATACGGCATCTTTAGAGTTGTTACCTGCTGCTTTTACAATTTGTTCCATACCGGCAGCTTGTTTGGTAAGGATTTCATACTGTCCTTGAGCTTCGGCTTGTGCTTTAAACAAGATAGCGTCAGCTTCACCCTTGGCTTTTCGACGAATCATCTCAGCTTCAGCTTCAGCATCAATTTCAACTTTGTTTTTATCAATTTCGGCTGGAACAATGATATCAGCCATTTGCGAAGAGCGCTCACGTTCAGCTCTAGCAATTTCAGCATCCTTTTCCGCAGCATAAGACTCTTCCAAAGCTTTGGCAGCCTGTACTTTTTCGGCAGCAATTGCAACACGCTCGGCTTCGGCTTCACGTTGGCGACGTAAGGAATCGGAATTGGCTACAGCAATTTTGGCCGTATTTTCTCCCTCTACTGCTTGTGCATTGGCAGCTGCTACTTGTGTACGTTCGTCTTGAACGGCATTGGCCTCACCAATGGATCCATCTCTGTTTTTCTCTGCAACCGATTTACGAGCAGCGTTGATTGCGTGGGCGGCAGCTTCCTTACCAAGGGCTTCAATATATCCAGACTCGTCAACAATGTCTGTAATATTTACGTTGATAAGTTTTAGACCTACTTTCTTTAATTCGGATTCCACACTCTGTGAAATATTGGTAAGGAATTTATCACGGTCGGAGTTGATTTCTTCAATATCCATGGAAGCCACAACCAAACGCAATTGTCCAAAAATGATTTCTTTGGCTAATTCCTGAATATCCTGAAGACCTAGTCCTAAAAGACGTTCAGCTGCGTTTTGCATAACACCAGGCTCTGTGGATACTCCAATGGTAAACCGCGATGGCACGTTTACACGGATGTTTTGTTTTGAAAGGGCATTGACCAAATTTACTTCAATAGAAATAGGGGTAAGGTCTAAAAATTCATAGTCTTGAATGACAGGTAGAATAAAGGCTGCACCACCATGAATACATTTGGCAGACTGGCCGCCACCAACTTTACCGTAAACTACTAGGATACGGTCTGAAGGACAGCGTTTGTAGCGCTTTATTAAAACAATTAATAAAACAAAAATAAACAGTACAGCAAATACTACTGTCATGGGGAAAGCTAGATTAAAGCTTTGAAGGGGAAGATGGTAGTTCATAAATTTCTGATTTTATTGGTTGTATAGGTTTTTTGGTTTCTTCAACTATTAAGATGCCGTTGCTGGTAACATCCACCACTTGGATAATGGTACCAGATTTTAATTCGAATAAAGAATCAGAAAGGGCTTCCAATTCTCTTAAAGTTCCCTGCACTCTAATGCTCACTTTTCCCATTCTGGAACGGTTAGCTCCAACAGTAAGATAGATCTCTCCAATGGCTCCAATGGCATTATTGTAATTAAGGGTGCCACTATCGGTTAATTTTTTCATATAGTAAAACATAGCAGCCATAATACTCATCATTGCAAGACCACAGGCCAAGGATAAAATGATGCTCAAAGGCTTTGACAATCCGGCTTCAATACAGCCGATACCGCTCCACCCAAAAATGGTAAAGAAACCAACGAGGTTTTTAAAGGTTATAAATTGAAATTCAATACCTGTATCGGTGTCAATGCTTGAATCCAATCCGTCAACATCATCTATGCTATCGGCTCCCAAAAAAGTAGTTGCCATGATAAAAATGAAAATTAAGGAGCCAATTAAAGCGATAATCCAGTAAAACTTGCTAAAAGCATCAAGGGCAGCAAACCATTCCATTGTGTATGAAAATTTAAAAATTGAAAAACACGTTCTTTGATAGAGTCCTTCAACGGTTTTTTAATGTTGAAAGAGCGGAATCTGCATTTTCACCCAGGCCTGCAGCATGGTATCGTAAAATGTTTAAAAGGGTGAAGACGTTTGTTGTTTGCGTTGGAACTCCAAGTAAATAGTTCATTTTGAAGTATTAATTTGGTTGGTTAATTCCTAACAGACTTGAGGCGTCCGAGCTATTCCTTTGCTCTATTAATATGTAGTTAAAGTAAGTAATTTGTTACAGTCTTCTTAAAATTAATTTTAAATTTTTAAAAAAAAGATAACAGGAAGTAACAGAAATAGCTCTGTGTGTAATGTAGGTTTTTGTATATCAGTGGTAAAGCCTAAAATAAATTGATCGGCCTACCTTGGACATGAAAATTATTTTCAATTTAAAACACTGTTTTTATTGCAAGCCATATAGTTGGGCGATATCAGTCTCATGTTTTTTAGCAATGACCTTTCTTTTAATTTTCATACTTGGAGTCAGTTCACCTTTATCAACAGTCCATTCTTCTGGCAACAGCACAAATTTTTTGATTTGCTCCACATGGTTGAACAGTGGGTTGTAGCGGTCTATGATACTTTGGTAAAGCTTGGTGATATTTTCCGATTTTAGGGCAATTTCTTTGCCTACGTATGGGATAGAATGCTTTCGGCACCAATCGGCTAAACCGGAAAAGTTAGGAACAATCAATGCCGAGACAAATTTTTGGCCATCTCCAACCACCATGATCTGTTCAATGAGAAAACTCTCTTTCATTTTGTTTTCTATAGGTTGCGGTACCACATACTTACCTCCCGAAGTCTTGAACATTTCCTTTTTGCGATCGGTGATTTTTAAATATTTCGAATCCACCATTTCTCCAATATCTCCAGTGCAGAACCAACCATCTTTCAGAACTTTTGCGGTTTCTTCGGGGCGTTTAAAATAGCCTACCATGACATTGTCTCCCTTACAGCAAATTTCTCCGTCTTCCAAAAGTTTAATTTCAACTGACTTTAAGGGTTTGCCAACGGTTCCCGGTCTAATATCATTGGTGCGATTGAAAGCTATGATGGGAGAGGTTTCGGTGAGACCATAACCCTCCACAACTTTAATTCCTGCAGCTCCAAAAACGCGTATTAACCGTTCTTGGCAAGCACCACCCCCCATAATAATGGCTTTTACATTTCCGCCAAGAGCTTCACGCCATTTCTTGTAGATTAGTTTATCCGCCAACCATAATTGAAGTTTATAGGCAAGATTTGATTTTTGATTAAATTTATATCTATTAGCTAGTTTAACAGCCCAAAAAAAGATGGTTCTTTTAAGGCCTGTTTGGGCTTCTCCTATAGAAATTATCTTTTCATAAACCTTTTCCAGAAGCCTCGGTACCGCACAGAACATATAAGGTTTTAGTTCCCTTAGGTTCTCAGCCACCTTGTCTACGCTTTCGGCAAACGAAATAGTAAAGCCATTGTAAGTATAAAAATACATGGCCATTTTCTCATAAATATGATTCAGCGGTAAAAAACTTAGGGATTTATTTTCTTCCAGAGTTAAATATTCAAACACTTCATCAGACGTGGCTTTCATATTGGAATAGGCGTTTTTGTGAGAAAGCATCACGCCCTTGGGGGTTCCTGTGGTCCCAGATGTATAAATAATGGTGCACACATCGGTGTCTTGAACTTTGTTGGCCTGAATCAATACTTGTTCATAAATAGCGCTGGAATAAGGTTGAATCAATGGTTTCCAGCTAAGCTCCGTATTGGTTGAGTTGATGATATAGATTTCCTTTAGGGAAGGAATGGAATGTTGTGCAGAACTTAACTTTTCATATAGCTCCATGTTTTCCACAAAACAGATTTCAAGCTCAGCCTCATTGAAAATGGTCACTAATTCATTAGTTGAAATGTTTGGGTATAAAGGTATTAATACTGCGCCTGTAAGTTGGACGGCTAAATCAATGACCAACCAATCGGGAGATGAGAAGCATATCAATCCAACTTTCGATTTGTTTTCTATATTAATTTCATTGCCGTTTATGCCTTTTGCCAATAATGAATTTGCCAGCCCAAAAGCCATTTCCTTTAGTTGGATTGGTGTATAGTGCTCCCAGGCTCCGTCTTTTTTGTACTGTAAGAAGTTTTCTGGCAACGTTTTGATATTGTCACCTAATAAAAAATCAAACAGTCTATGCTGTCCATTGTCATCAGAATTTGTCATAACTAAAAATTTGGTGAGAAATCATGGCGTAAATACCAATAATGCGTCAAAAAACTGTTTTAAAAACTAAATCTCTAATAGTATAAAGATTAGGGACATTGCTGCTTCTCACATTTTTCATATATCCCATCAGCGAAATCCTTAAAAAGATAACCGATAAAAGAATGTTGTCAAAAATACAACAACCTTTAAAAATGATGTTGCAAAAGATGGTTTAAATGTGATGTTAGTTGTAAAACTTATTTCGGATTACTGTCATTTTCTAAAACAACTTTTCTCAAAATTCTTTGGATATCTATAGTGTCTTTTTGCGGAATCAAAAAGGTTTCAAGATCTGAGCTGTGCATAATTTGTTCCGATTTATCCACAAAGCCATAACCTCTATAAGAACCGTTCTGAATGAGAATAAAACTCTCCTCTTCAGGGTGTCTCCCTGTTTTTTTGATGACGATATCTTTAGTGGTGTTTTGTATCTGCTCGATGGCCTCGGTAACCCTTTGGTTGTATTTGGCAACAGTTTCTTCTTGTCGGCAAATACCATGGCAAGTGTGTATGGCATAGTGGGAACATTCCGAAACACCTTCCTGTAAGTGGCAATACTTTGGGCAGAGCTCGTAGGTTCTACATAAAGTTTCCAAATAGCTTCTACATTCCCTAATGCCATGGAATATCTGAATGGGATTGGGTGCTGATTTTAATGTGTTATAGGCTAAATGTAAAATGCCCTGACGGTCTTGATATGAAAATACGGCATAGCTTTTTGGTGGCCGTTTGGCAGCTTGGTTGTATGCCGGGAAATGATGTTTGATAGCGGCATCTTCCATTAATAGGGCAATGGTCTCGCTACCGGAAAGTTCAAAATCAATATCTGCAGTGTCTCGGCAAAGATCCAGTTCTTTTTGGCTTTTGTTGTAGAAATGTCCCAAAACCCGTTTTTTGAGGTCTTTGGCCTTTCCAACATAAATAATTTTGCCCTTTTTGTTTTTGAAATAATAAATACCCGGTGCATTGGGAATCCTATTGAAAACCTGACTAGGTAAATGGGGCGGAAGTGTAGCCTCTTTGGAGGTCTTTCGTAAAAAATCCTGAAAGACATTTTCCGATCCGTCTTGAGCCAATAACATTTCGAACAATATCACCGTGGCATCGGTATCTCCCTTGGCGCGGTGCCGATTTTGGATGTCTATATTGAGGGCTCTGCATAGTTTGCCCAAACTGTAGGAAGCGTGCCCAGGCAATAGTTTTCGGGATAGGCGTATGGTACAAAGTTTTTTTCTGTTGAAATCAATACCTAATGTTTTAAACTCATTCCGAATGATATTGTAATCGAAATTGACATTGTGAGCCACAAAAATGCTGTCTTGGGTAAAGTTTAAAATAGTCTCGGCAATTTCTGAAAAGGTAGGTGCCTCAGCTACCATGGCGTTGTCGATCCCTGTTAATGCTGTAATGTAATCGGGGATATAGGCCTGTGGGTTCACCAGAGTACTGTAACTGTCAATAATTTTGGAGCCGTCATGACGGCACATGGCAATTTCGGTGATGTTTTGACCTCCGGTGGTTTCAATATCGATAATAGTGTAGTGCATTATAGGGCTTTTTTAAGGGCTTCCAATTCCACTCCCAAACTGTTGAACATTTCCAAAATACTACTGATTTTTAGTTCGTGCGGATCGTATTCCTGGGTGTTGATGCTACAGGTGAATTCCCAAAGTTCCAGGACTTCGTCAATAGGCACTTCATAGGGCTGGTATTGTGGATTGTCTGAAATCAACAACAAGGTATTATTGTCTTTAATCTGGTCTTTTATTCGTTTGTATACCATTCCGTCATTTTGGGTCAATAAGATATACGAACGCCCATCCATGATATCCAGTCGGTCCTCAATAAATTTCCCCACCACATAACTACCCGGTTTCAGAGGCAACATAGAGTCTCCTTTTATAGGGAAGGCACGGTGCTTGCCAGTGGGCAAAAAGGGAAGCTTTATTTTTTCCAATTGCTCAATATATTCGGGGTCGTCATAACCTGCCAAATACCCTGCTGAGGTTTTTACGGGAACCACTTCAATCAAATCATCTCCCTCAGAGTTGATAGTAATGGGGAACAGTACCCGCTGGTTCCGTAGTTCAATAAAGGAATGCTCACTCCCTTTAGTTAGGTCGTGCCGTACTAACACATCGATGGGCAATTTAAAATAATCCGAAAGTTTGATAAGCAGCTCAATGGGTGGGGCCGAACGCCCTTCTTCATACGAGCTTACTCGGGATCGGGTAATACCAAGATCTTCCGCAAGGGTTTCTTGGGTAATGCGTTTAAGTTCCCGCAAATGACTGATATTTCTAGAAAGTGCTGTCATGGTTACATCGTAAAAAGGAGGTTGATTTTGTTTGCTACAAATATAAGCAATAACCGCTCAAATATGTAGCTAACTTTGCAAAATGAACAAAAATATTCTGCATTTGGACCTCGACACCTTCTTTGTGTCCTGTGAACGCCTCATAGACAGTCGCCTTCAAAAAAGGCCCTTGTTGGTGGGCGGAACGGGCGATAGAGGGGTTGTGGCGGCATGCAGTTATGAGACCAGGCGCTTTGGCGTGCATTCTGGAATGCCCATGAAAATGGCTAGGCGGCTGTGCCCTGAAGCGGTGGTCATCCGTGGGGATGCTTCCATCTATACTAAACAATCACAAATGGTCACCGAAATTATAAAGGAAAGGGTGCCCGTGTTTGAAAAGGCCAGTATCGATGAGTTTTATGCCGACCTCAGTGGGATGGACAAATTTTTTGGCAGTTACAAATATGCTACAGAGTTAAGGGGGACTATTATGAAGGAAACGGGGCTGCCCATTTCCTTTGGACTTTCAGCTAATAAGATAGTATCTAAAATGGCTACAGGAGAAGCAAAACCGAACAACCAATTGCGTATAGAACAGGGCTTTGAAAAGCCCTTTTTGGCGCCCTTGTCCATTAAGAAAATACCTTCTGTAGGTGAAAAGACTTACCATACCCTACGGAATTTGGGCATCGATAAAGTGGCTACGGTACAGCAAATGCCCTTGGAGATGATGGAAACGGTATTGGGCGCCAATGGGCGGACTATCTGGAGAAGGGCACAGGGCATCGACAATCCACCGCTTATTCCGTTTCATGAGCGCAAATCCATTTCTACCGAGCGTACTTTCAATAAAGATACCATCGACATGCTCAAACTGCGGACCACCATTTTTGCCATGGCGGAAAACTTGGCCTTTCAGCTAAGGAAAGGGGAAAAGTTAACGGCCTGTATCGCGGTCAAGATTAGGTATTCCGATTTTAATACGCACACCAAGCAGTTGAAGATTCCCTATACTAGTGCAGACCATGTTATCATTCCGAAGATTATGGAACTGTTCGACAGGCTGTACGAACGTCGCTTGCTCATCAGGTTGGTAGGGGTGAAGTTTAGTGATTTGGTGTCAGGCAATTATCAAATCAACCTATTCGACGATACCGAGGAAATGCTAAGGCTCTACAGTGCTATGGACCATATCCGCAACCGCTTTGGAGAACTCAGCATTCAAAAGGCAGCTTCCATGGGGGCTAAAACCATCGGACGTTTCAATAACCCTTTCAATGGTGAGCCGCCTATTGTATTGGCGCACCGCAACCAATAAAGATTTGTTGTGTATATCAATTGCCATACATATTATTCCTTGCGCTACGGAACGTTTTCCGAAGAAGAACTTTTGGAATTGGCCGTTCAAAATGGCGTGAAGGCAATGGCTTTAACCGATATCAACAATACCTCTGCCTGCCTAAATTTTATCCGTACGGCCAAAGCATATCATATCAAACCAATTGTAGGTATCGATTTTAGGAATGGAGTTTCGCAGTTATTTGTGGGCTTAGCGAAAAATAATGAAGGCTTTAGGGAACTCAACAGTTTTTTGTCTGAGTATGCTCATCAAAACAAATCATTTCCCGAACAGGCGCTATGCTTTCCTAATGCATTTGTGGTCTATCCTTTTGAACAGGTTATGCAAATGGAAAAGGAATCCTTTGCAACCAATGAGTTCATTGGGATCAGTGTCCAGGATTTGAGAAAGCTGCCTTTTAGCCATTATAGGGAGTATAAGGATAAACTGGTCATGCAGCAGCAGGTTACCGTAAGGAACAAAAAAGATTTCAATGCCCACAGATTGCTAAGGGCCATTGATAACAATACACTTTTGAGTAAGTTGCCCAAGTCTGAAGAATGTAGTGAAAATGATAAAATGCTGCACTTGGATCAATTGTATGAAGCCTTTCAAGAATATCCGCATATCATCCAAAACACAGAATGGCTTTTGGAACAATGTCAGATTTCATTTGAATTTGGAAAGGCACGCAGTTCTCAAAACCAAAGCCTGTATTTGGACAGTGCTGAAAAGGACTTTGAAATGCTCAAAGACCTCAGTTATCAAGGGCTTTCAAAACGTTACGGCAATCCGTCCAAACAAGTATTGGAACGTTTGAAGGTAGAGCTCAATACCATCAGGGATATGGACTTTGTATCTTATTTCTTAATCAATTACGATATTGTGAATTATGCCAATCAACAGGGCTATGTCCACGTGGGCAGAGGGAGTGGTGCCAACAGTATTGTGGCCTATTTAATTGGCATCACCGATGTAGATCCTATTGAGTTGGATCTTTATTTTGAAAGGTTCATTAATCCCTATCGTACCTCGCCTCCAGATTTCGACATCGATTTTTCATGGAAGGAACGCGAAGATATTACAGCTTATATCTTCCAAAGGTTTCCGCATACAGCCCTTTTGGCTACCTACAACACCTTTAAATACCGTGGCGTAGTAAGGGAAATAGGAAAGGTCTTTGGTCTGCCTAAGGAAGAGATTGATAAACTGAGTGATGGTAAAGTGCCTCAAGACCAATTGGACGACATGGCAAAGTTAGTCTTAAAGTATGGCCAATTGATTAAAGGGTTTCCCAACCACCTCAGTGTCCATTCTTGCGGTATTTTAATTTTGGACAGACCCATCCATTATTACTCCGCTACCGACATGCCACCAAAAGGGTTTCCAACGGTACAGTTCGACATGATCATTGCTGAGGATGTGGGCATCTTCAAATTCGATATTTTGGGCCAACGAGGTCTTGCCAAAATCAAGGATGCCCTGGAGCTTATCAAACAGAATAATCCCAACTTACCTTCCATAGATATCACAGATGTGGAAAGGTTCAAACGGGATCCCAAAGTCAATAATCTTCTCAAACAGGGCAAAGCCATTGGGGCTTATTATGTAGAATCGCCTGCTATGAGGGGCTTGATGCAAAAATTACAGACACAGGACTATTTGGGGTTGGTGGCGGCAAGTTCCATCATTAGGCCAGGAGTCTCTAGTTCTGGAATGAAGCAGGAGTACATCATCCGTCAACGTCACCCCGAAAGGAGGAAGGAGGCCAATCCTATGTTGCTTAAGATCATGCCGGAAACTTATGGTATCATGGTTTATCAAGAAGATGTATTGAAAGTGGCCCATCAATTTGCGGGGCTAAATTTTGGAGAGGCAGATGTGCTAAGAAGAGGGATGAGTGGTAAGTTCCGGTCGAGGACAGAGTTTTTGGAAGTGGAACAAAAGTTTATTGCCAATTGCAGGGAAAGGGGCTATCCCGATAGTCTCACCATTGAGGTTTGGGAGCAGATTAAAAGTTTTGCAGGCTATGCCTTTGCCAAGGGGCATTCTGCTTCCTATGCTGTGGAAAGTTATCAAAGTCTCTATCTCAAATGTTACTATCCGTTGGAATTTATGGTAGCGGTGCTCAACAATGGTGGTGGTTTTTACAGCACCGAACATTACATCCACGAAGCTCAGATGTGTGGAGGCAAAGTACATCCTCCTTGTGTCAATACAAGCGACCATCCCACAACCATTCAAGGAGATAGCATCTACTTAGGCTTAGGCTATCTTAAGCAATTGGAACACTATACTATAAGGAGAATCCTTTCAGAGCGCCAACTCTACGGACCTTATAAATCCTTGGATGATTTTATTGATAGGGTGCATGTTAGTATAGAGCAGCTGTCCATCTTGATTAGGATAGATGCTTTTAGGTTTACGGGGCAGCCTAAAACGGAATTGTTATGGCAGGCCATGTTTAAACTCAATAAAAACAAGTTGAAGTCTTCTCAGGCATTGTTGTTTAAACCTGAGCACAAAACCTATAAACTGCCAAAGCTAAATGGCAATTGGTTGGAAAATGCCTATGACCAAATGGAGTTGTTAGGCTTTCCTCTCTGTGGGTATTTTGATTTGGTGGAAGAGACTTTGATGCCTCATATATTGGTTAAAGATTTTAAAAAGTATGTCAATAAACAGGTGTTGTTGTATGGTGCTTTGGTACATACAAGGTTTCATAAAACATCCCAAGGGAAGCGCATTAGGTTTTGTACCTTTATTGATAGGGAAGGGCAGTATTTTGATACGGTGCATTTTACAAAGGTGGTCGATTTGTATCTCATTCATGGCATTGGGGTGTATGCTTGCTACGGAACCGTCACGGAAGATCATGATTTTTGTAGTTTGGACATTATTTGGAGTAGGAAATTGAGTTTAAAGCAAGACCCGAGGAATAATTGAATTCAGGAAAAAGGATTTAATCAGCGAGTATAGAAAAGATGAGCAGTAACATATAAGGGAGTTGTAAAAAAAAAGCCTTGCATTTAATGCAAGGCTTTCTGCGGAGAAAGAGGTTATTGAACTTATTTTACTCCAATTTACAAAAGTGTAGTAAAATCAATGGGTTTGAGAGTTTGTGTAATATTTTATTTACTTAGATTTGGTTCGAAAAACCTTTTAAATATACCTTTACTGTCAACGATACTGTCAACTCGAAAACTATGAAAGGAACCTTTAATCTTAGAAAACCAAAGGACACTAAACCTACTTTAATTGTCTTTTCTGCCTACTTTAAAACTGAACGAAAAAAATTTGTGTATTCCACTGGTGAAAGCATATTACCTTCAGAGTGGGATTTTGAAAACAGACAACCAAATAATTTAAAAGGTAGGGAGGAAATTCCGAACAGCATAGATCAATCAAAAGGCAGGTTGATAGGTATGATGTGTTCTTTGCAGAATTGGTCAATAGATACAAGAATATAAATGAGGAATTGGATATTGAGACAACTCGAAAGGAATTTGACAAAGAGTTCAAACGTGTTGAAGCAGTGTCCAACAATTTTTTTATGATATATCAACGTTTTTTAGAGTCGAAAAGAAATAACCACACAGATACAGCCAATTCAGCATCTACCATCAAACGATATGAATATCACGAGACAATTCTTAAGGATTTTCAGCAGCACACAAAGAAAAGTTTACATTTTAATAAGATCAATAGTGAGTTTTATAATGATTACATAAACTATTGTGTTACGGTGAAGAAGCACTCTTCTAATACCTTAAGACGTAATGTAGGATTACTAAAAACCTTTTTGAATTGGGCTTTGGAAAACAATCACACTTATAATGCTGAATTTAAAAAATTCAAATCTCCAAAAGCTCAGGCTACAGATGAAGTGGCTTTAACTTTTGAGCAGGTCAAAGCGATTTATGAGCATGATCTAAGCGAAAAAAAGAAACTTGAACGCGTTAGAGATATCTTTGTTTTTGGATGTTCAACTGGAATGCGAATTAGTAACTATTCGAAGGTTACTAAAAATGATATAGAGGATGGCTGTATTAAGGTGGTAGATAAAAAGAATAATGATAAGTATTTAAAAATACCTCTTAATGATTTCTCTTTGGAGATATTAGAAAAGTATAATTATAAACTCCCTATTATTTCTACACAAAAGTTCAATAAATACATTAAGGAGGTATTTAAGGAACTTAAGTATAAGCACAATATCAAAAAGGTTACCAAAATTGGTAATAAGGTTATAGAGACCCCAATTCCATTTTATGATAGGATCTCATCTCATACAGCCAGAAGGAGCTTTATAACCATAATGAAAAACAAAAAAATACCAGATAAGGTTATTATGGAGTTTACAGGGCATAAGAGTTTGGAGGTTTTTAATAAATATTATAAGCCAAATGAAGATGATAAGAAAGAGTTTATGATGGATGTTTGGAGTAAAAAAGTTAAGATATAGGTAAATAAAAATTCTAGTAAAAAATGGGATGGAGAATCCGCTGACTAATAGTTGTTTCTAATGCTTGTAAAAATTAGATGTACATCTAATTTTTTTATGTTTGATTCGATATAGTTAGGTTGTATAATTTAAAAGAGAAATTTTATGGAATTTATTCCAAGTTATGTTCCTTATTCGGTTAATGATGAATTGGGAACCAGATTTTTAGGTGTCCTAAAAGGAAAAGTAGTAGATTTTGAGGATAAAAATAGTATTAAATCCTTGATACAATTAGGAGTTTTATGTTACTCACAAAAATTCTACAAAAGAAATTCCCAGAATAAAGAAGGGGTAGATGAACAGGATTTTGTGACTTTATATTATTCCGATTATCTTGAACTTAGTTTTGATTTTGCTGTGGAGTTATATCAATTATTAAAGTTTTCAATGGAAGAAAATTTAGGGTTCCCAGAGGAGAGAATATGGGATGTTGAGTCCGTCCTAAAATCTCCTTATCTAATTAAAAGTCTAAAAAAGGACTATTTGAAAAGATTATATTTAGAGGAGATGGTAGATCTGACAGGAGGAGGTTTTAGTGTATATTCGGGAGTTGATAATGTTGAGGAAAGCTGGTTTGATAGCATAAAAGATCGTTTTTTTTGTCAAAGCGCCTTTTTGACTATGTATTTAACATTTGATATTGAATCGACTATGACATACAAATATAAAGGGCCAGACAGAAATTCTCAACCATACTATAAGAACAAGTACCTATTGGATTGTTTTTTTGATGCAGTACACAATGAAGATTTGGAGACTGCACATGAGTATATAGAGGAGTGGAATAGTTTTTATAATTCAGCTAGTCTTTTAGCATTTCTGATAAAGGAGATTGAAAATATTGATAAACCAAGACCTTCTAATAAAGGGGGGGTGTCTGCACGAGGTGTAGCATACTATGCTTACTACACAAGAAAGTCAAAAGAGTTAAGGTTGACTAATGAGTTCCCTAGTTTGAAATCATTTTATGAATTGAGTAAGCTTTTCGGACCTAATTATAAAAATATTCAAACATTTCATTATGAGATTGATAACTCAGAAGAAATAAGATTAAAACGAAGTAGATTGAAAATAATTAAAAAGGTTATTTCTCATTTGCCTCCAAAAGCAAAGGAAATAGCTGAAAAAGAACTTCTTAAAATTTTGTAGTAACTACTATATAGTACTATAAATACATATTTATTTTTTTATCCCGATAGTTTTGCAGGAGTAATATTAAACAAAGTATATATGACAAATGTTATTCAGCTGCAACAGCTAACAAAAACAGAATTATTTGATCGGTTAGAAGGTATAATTGATCGTAAACTTTCCAGTTTGGCAGAAAGTGATCCGAATGAAAAGCTGTCTATTCAATCAGTTTCTAAGGAGTTGGGAGTTTCTAGGCTTACCGTCCACAATTATATTAAAAGGGGTTTGATTCCTGCATCGAAAATAGGAAGAAGAGTTGTTATTAGAAGAAGGGACTTAGAAGGGGCTTTATCTGAAGTTAAATCTCTAAAATATAAAAGAATATAATATGAGCGCTCCTAATAAGTCACTGAAGGATGTTTGTTATGACGTACTTCGGAAGTATAAAATAGTAAGAAGAGTTGATTTAAGGGTTATGAAGATTCTTTATGATGTAAGAGATAAAAGAATTTCTTGTTTAGAAGCGGAGGAGAAGATTCAGGACTATCAGAAAGAATTAAATAGTATCGGTCATGAATCTCTGGAAAGCATATTAACAAGATCATTCAAAAAACTATTAGCAAATGAGAAATAACTGCCCAAGAAAAAGAAGAATACGAGCTTCGGTAGTAGATGCTACATTAGATGGAATTAATCAAGCCTTTAGGGAGGATCCTTTAATGACTGGTTTTTTAGTGTATTATAAATTCCAGAAAACAGACATCCCTAAATTGGGGAAATTAACGATTAATCTCTTTAAAGAAAGCTTTTAATGACATACATAAGAATAGGAACAGATTATTATAAACGAGCTCAAGTCCCCCTTCATAGTGGGGACAAGCTCAATACTTTACTAAGGTGGAAGAAAAGTGAAATTATCTTAGATGAGGGCAAGGGATATTTAGATACTATAGAGCGTTACGATGGATTTTGCTTAATTCCGTCACATACAGATTATCAGGAATCTATTGATGGTTTTTATAATCAGTATGAAAGGTTAGGGTATCAATTGGAAAAAGGAGCTTTTTCTAAGACGTTATTATTCCTTGAGCACATTTTTGGAGAACAAATCGAAATAGGATTGGATTATTTAACCATACTATGGAAGTACCCTAGTCAAGTTCTTCCGATTTTATGTTTGGTTAGCGAAGAGCGTAAAACAGGAAAAACAACTTTTTTAAATTGGCTTAAGCTTATATTTCAGGGAAATATGACCATTAATAAAAATGAAGATTTTAGAAGTCGATTTAATTCGGACTGGTCTAATAAGTTGATAGTAGCGGTAGATGAAGTATTACTTGATAAGAAAGAGGATAGTGAACGAATTAAAAATTTGTCTACGGCTGCAACTTATAAGACTGAGTCAAAAGGAGTGGATAAAGTAGAGTCTTTCTTTTTTGGGAAGTTTATTCTTTGCTCTAATAATGAAACTAGTTTCATTCAGGTAGATAAGGATGAGATCCGGTATTGGGTTCGAAAGGTGCCTGGCTTGAAAGATGATAATGAAAACCCTGATTTGGTATCCGATTTAAAAAGGGAAATTCCTCACTTTTTGTTTTTTCTGTCAAAAAGGAAAATCAAAAACAAGCGAAAAACCAGAATGTGGTTTACTAAAGAGCAGATTAAAACCGAAGCGCTTTTAAATCTTGTTCACGGAAACAAGACGTCTCTGGATAAGGAATTAAAGGAAATTTTAGTAGATGATTTTATCAAATTTGAAGTCGATCTATTGAAATATTCTTTGGGGGATTTGGTCGAGAAGTTAAAAGACCATAATGTTCGGGTTTCGTCTTTTAAGGTTGCAGAGGCCCTGAAACTGAATTTTAACCTCTTTAGCAAGAATGGTTCTTTTGCTAAATATCATTTGGTTCATCAACCTAAAGGGGGGTATCTTACTGAAGAAACCAAGCATAAGGGACGGTATTATACCTTTAAAAAAGAAGACTTTATTTAAAAGGTTTCATCATGTTGACTTGTTGAATGTAAAGCTAACTTATTAAAATATAGTTTGCTAATTTCATTTTACAAGTCAACATGCTTACAACATTTTACAACTGAAGGCTTCCTTTAAGATTTTGCCATATGGTTGTTGGCTTATTGTTGATTCATATGTCTGTGTTAATTGCTAGGTAATTAGGTTTTTATTATAATGTCAACAGTTCAACAGCTGACTAGGTCGTAGATTATTTTTTGAACATAACAGCTCCAAATCGTTTACCGTTCCAAAAGGTATATCCGCTTGCTAAATCAGAGCTCCAATTATGAAAATGGATAATGAATGATTGGTTGTTTTCTTCTGAAAAATTAATAGTAAAACGGAAAACATGAGAATGGGAACTATTAAGAAAACCTAATATAGGCTTTTGGCTTCCTTCCGATGTTGTATATTCACCAAAGACTATCCAGCCGAAAAGTGGTATTTTTTTTACTTCTGAAATGTTTAACGAACCCTTCCAACCATCATGATTCATTAACCAATTTCCTTTCCACTTTAGTGGATCGAAATCTTTTCCATAAGCACTATGAAATGTTGAGCGATTCATGTAGGATCCATAAGGTATATTATTCCAAGTGGTATTCCCAGCGGCCTGTTTAATATCCCAACTATAAATATCCATAGTAAATTTCTGACCTTGCTGAATTGTCGGATTAGTGTCCTTATTTTCTGTTAGTGAAAATTGAATCCCTTGTCCGGCATGAATAAACTTTCCGTTAATAGCTTTAATTAACCCATCAGATGTGTGGTAATGACCTAACCTTGTAATATCGTTGTTTTCATTTGTAAAACGTCGGATTACAAGTTTTCCTTTCCAACCATCATGGTTCATATGCCAAAATCCAATTGCTCTGGTTTTTAATGTTGGTTTTTCCGGATCTGTAACTGCTGTAACAACTGAACCGCAATTAAAACAATTTTCAGCAAATTCATAAGTTACTCGAATTAAACCACCTTCTCCCCAAGAATTTTTTACATAAAAAACTTTGTCTACTCGATCGTATCCTACCACAAGGAAAACGTGCCAACCTCCATCTGAATTAGGATCAAATTCTCTTATCCCACTAATAGGATTTGTTTTCCATTTGAGATTTGCGTCAACAATCACTTCATATCCCCATGCGATAAGCCATTCAAGGTTTGTTGAATTCGATACAGTTTCCGCCCCAAAAAGGAGATAAGATTGAACTCCATATTTTGCCTTTTGTCTAGCGTCATTAGAAATATATAAAGTGGAGTACTCAAAGGCATCTATCTCTTCTTGAGTTACTGTATTTTCTGTAGGGGCACTTTTCCAATTTAACTGTCCTGCTTCTGGGATCTGGTCACGAATAATTGCCATTTCCGTTTTGTTTAAATATGGGCAATCACTTTCTAAGGGAATTGCAAAGTTAACAGCTTGACTTATTCCCTGGGAATTTCCCCCTCCCCAAAATGACGATTGATTCTCATATTGGTAGTATTTTGGAAATGATAACCCTGTGGATTTATAACAATGCCAGAAAAATTGCTCGGATAAATCAAGATTCAGCCCATAATCCCTCATATAGCGAGACTCTATAGCGGCGACCATAGCAAATGCAGAGCACGTATTTCGATTTTTTTGATTTCGAATAGCGGTTTGGAATTCATCCCAAACCACACTTTCAGGTGATTGAAAAAATAAATAATTTTTCTTTTTATCCTTGATTAATTTCGACTTTTTATCCAGTTCATGTTTACTCAGGGATATTTTTTTGTCGAAATAACTTTTGTTTTCCTCCTTGAATTCAGTTAATGTTTGTATCTGTTCTTTACCATAGCTATCCTGATACTTGAATGAAAGATTATTTGTTAGCTGGACGCTCTTTTTATCTAAGATAGGTTCGATTTCCAAAAACTTAGGTTTATATCTTTTTAGTGCCATAAATCCTTGATTTAAATT
>NZ_LBIO01000064.1 GCF_001280505.1 Mangrovimonas sp. TPBH4 | reverse complement strand
ATGGACAAATTGATCTTATTGGTGAATCTCAATTGGTACAGAAGAGATATAATACAAATCAATTAAATGAAAGTATTTTGGAACCTACAAGTAGTGGATTCATTGAAAGGGACCAACAAGGGACATACAATGAATACAATTACAATTACTGGAGCTCCCCGGTTAGCCCCACAGGTTCAGGCATCAATGCCGATTATTCTGTAGGAGCTGTACTTTTGGACGGGACTGACTCCTCAAACCCCTTGGACATTACTTGGGCTAGTGGCTATGACACTGCCGCCCCTACATCCCCAATAACCATGAGCAGCTATTGGATCTACAAATTCAATGGTACAGCAAACACCTACTCCGTCTGGTCCCAGGTGGGCAGCACTGGTAGCATAGAAGCCGGGATAGGATACACCATGAAGGGCAGCGGAACCAGTGAAGCATACCAAAATTATGTCTTCAAGGGAATCCCCCATAACGGACTGATCGAAAACTCCTTGGCTATAGGTGATGAGTTGTTTTTAGGCAACCCTTACCCTTCTTCCATAGACGCCATGGAATTTATAAAAGATAACATTCCCGGTCCGAATGCCAATCCGGGGAGTTCCAATGCCATTGACGGCACCATACAGTTCTGGATACACTATAATTCAAACACTTCCCATAATCTAAACGAATACGAAGGTGGGTTTGCAATGTATAATCTGCTCGATGAGGGCATCCCTCCCGTTTCATCCCAATTGGTAACCACAGACGGATTCTGGATAAGTGGATTGGGAAGCTCCGACCTGAAGCCAGGACAGTTCATCCCTGTTGGACAAGGGTTTACCACTTTTGCCATTGAAGAAGGTACGGGAGGAAATGTCAAATTTGAAAATGACCAAAGGTTCTTTATGAGAGAGTCCGACCCTGACGAATCTATTTTCTTGAGAATGGCAAACAACCAAGAGCAACAAAGTCAAAATGTATCCGAGCCTATTAAAAAAATACTCCTTAGTGCAAAAACTCCGGAAAGCACTTTTAGAACATTACTGCTAGGATTTGTTTCCGATGCCATTGTTACCGATAGTTTTGATTTTGGATATGATGCCAGAAACCCGGACTCATACCCTTCGGACATCTCTTGGTCTATCGATGAACAGCGGTTTGTCATGCAAGGTGTTGGACCATTTGAACCTATAAAGCAATACCCTTTAATTGTCGATGTTGGTTCAACGGGAACAATAGAAATTTCTCTTTTGGAACTGAAAAACTTCGACGAGAATATAGACGTGTTTGTATACGATGCTTTATTGGGTACTTACACCCAAATTAACAACCTTAGTTTTCAAGCCCCATTGGAACCCGGAATTTACCCCGACAGATTTTATATTACTTTCCAAGACGACAGTGCCCTGTCATTAGAGGAACTCAACAAGAAGAACATTATAGTCAATTATTTAAATAGCTCCCAGGACATTTACATCAAAACTCCGGAATCCAATATTATTAAACAAGTTTATCTAATCAATATGGTTGGCCAGACAGTAAAATCATGGAAT
>NZ_LBIO01000063.1 GCF_001280505.1 Mangrovimonas sp. TPBH4 | reverse complement strand
ACCATTCAAGATTCCACAGGCTGTATCTATATCACAGCTCCAATAGTTATAGAACCTTTGGATCCTCCAACAGATGTAGAGTTTACCAGTACGCCTGTAACCTGTCCGTCGAACACGGCTACAATTACAGTTGCTACGGTAACGGGGGGAACGGGAATTTTGGAATACCAGATCATTGCACCAGCCTCAGCAGCCACTGCCTACCAGGCCTCAAATGAATTTACCGACCTTGAGCCGGGCACCTATACCTTTCAGGTTAAGGACGCCAACGACTGTACCTATACGGAAACCTATACCATCGATCCGCTTCCGGCCCTTACCATGGGAGCTGTCCTAGTAAAGGATTTGGACTGTACCGATTCTCCCGATGCCATTATCGAGGGGACCATAGGGGGAGGAACACCACCATATACCTATGCGGTATCGATTGGTGGCGCTGCCTACAGTGCATTGGGTGCTACTGGAGCTACCTTTACCTATACCACGGCAACGGCCGGAACCTACCAATTCCAGGTAACCGATGCCAGCGGATGTACAGCAGAAACAGGTGTAATCACAGTTCAGCCTATTTCCATGCCAGACCTTACCGTGGCTTTGGATGCTCCAATATTATGTAACGGCGATGCCAACGCTTCGATAGCCGTGACCATCGATACTACGGTAGGGACGCCACCGTTTACCATCAACGTAAACAACGATACCACGGGAGTGGACTATGGTACACAGACCTCTGGATTGACTGCAGGTACCTATACGGTAACCCTTAGCGATGCCAAGTCCTGTGAGGCTACTGAAACAGTGACTATCGGTGAACCGGATGCCATTGCGGTAGATTACCATACCATTGACATCACCTGTACTACTTCGGGCGTTTCCCAAGGATCCATCATTATCGATGGAGTAACAGGGGGAACTGCACCATATAACTATTTTGTAACAGGTACCAATGGTTACGACAATTCTGAGCTCAATGCTACCGGCTCCACTTCGGTGAGCTTTGACGTGGTGGACTTCGGGCTTTACCAAATCAACATCGTGGATGCCAATGGGTGTTCGGTACTGATCCAGGATGTCTTGGTGGCCTCGCCACCAACCGATCTTGATATTTCCATTGCAACAACTGTGGACTGTACTACCGGAGGAGAGGCTGTTGTGAGTATTGGCTCTACCTTAGTAAGTACTGGGCCGTTCTATTTCAGCATCTA
>NZ_LBIO01000062.1 GCF_001280505.1 Mangrovimonas sp. TPBH4 | reverse complement strand
GTGCGCCACTCGCCGGCGGAAAAGCAAGCTTTTCCCCGCTGCCGTTCGACTTGCATGTGTTAGGCCTGCCGCTAGCGTTCATCCTGAGCCAGGATCAAACTCTTCATCGTTAAATCTTAAATATTATCTAGACTCCCGAAACGGAATTTTCTGGTTCTCAAAATGGCTTGTTCTTTGTTCGACCAAATCCTTAAAAAAGATCCGGTCTTACGCTGTCAATTCAATATGTTAATGAACTTGTCTTCTTTGTTTTCCTTAAGCTTATCGCTTAAGCGGGTGCAAATATAGAACCCTTTTTCGATCCTCACAAGCGGTTCGGTTATTTTTTTGAAAAGTTTTTTTTTCGTGGCGCTGACCGCTCTTAAAACTTCCCTAACCGACTCTCTCAATGAACTCCCTTCGCCTTCGCAGCGCTCGCTGTTTTTGCGGCTGCAAATATACCGCCTTTTTGGATATGTGCAACTCTTTTTTGGGGTTTTTACGGAATATTTTGAAGCAAGGAAGTTAGCGAACTGGAATTGAAGTGTTTGGATGTGGAATTATTTTATGGATTATATGAAGTGGCGTGTTGACGTTTCCTTAAAGCCCCTTTTGAATACATACTATATATAATGTATACAAAGAACACAAATCCAAAATACCCCTCACCTTATATATAAACGATACACCGAAACAGGAAAAACTTCTATTCACCCACCATTATTCCGAATGAAGAAACATCTTTTAATAATGAGTGAAAACTATTTTGATATCAATGGAAGGATAATCAACAATCAATTCTCCATTCACAACAGTCCCTATACCTAATAAATAATTGCCCGGATTAGTATAAAATTCATAGCCATTACCATTTTTCTTCCACAATGACTTATAGTCCGGATCCGAATAACAACTTTCCGGCGTTGCAGCAGCATCTTTAAATTTCCAACTATAAACACCTCCTTCTTCAATCTTTAAATATTTATGCTCAACACAGCCCAGAGCCACCAAGTGACCATCGTAATATCTCTCGACGGCTTTCCAGCTGCCAACTACATTATCCAAGTCATCATTTGAACAGGAACAAAACAACACCAAAAATGAGTATAAAAATAGAAACGTCTTTTTCATTAGTAGAAATTAAAAGCTTCAAATATGCTTAAAATAGAAAATAGACACAAGTGAGCAACGGCATTACTTTCATTTGAATACATATTTCAATGCAATGAGCTCAGAAAACAAATCATAAAACACAGTAAAACAAAAAAGCCTCCCGAAATCGGGAGGCTTTTGTTGGCCTACTAGGGCTCGAACCTAGACTCTTCTGGACCAAAACCAGACGTGTTGCCAGTTACACCATAGGCCATCGCTTTGTTTTGCGAGTGCAAATTTAATACAATCTTTGACATGCGCAAAAGTTTTTTGAAAAAAAATTTCAATCAACTTAAGGTTTACCTAAAAGGCATAGCGTTTATCATATTTATTACTAAATTCGTCCGCAACAATAGACAACATCTTATGACACATTTCAACTTCAAGAAATGGAATACCATCCTGGGATGGATCACTTTTACTATAGCTCTTATTACTTACGCTTTAACCATTGAACCCACTGTAAGTTTCTGGGATGCGGGAGAATACATTTTAACGTCTTCAAAACTACAGGTTGGACACCCGCCTGGAGCACCACTGTTCCAAATGCTAGGAGCGTTCTTCTCCTTGTTTGCCTTGGAACCTTCTCAGATAGGAATGATGCTGAATATGATGAGTGCTGTTTCCAGTGCATTTACCATTTTATTCATGTTTTGGACCATTACCTTATTATTAAAAAAACTGGTAAAAGAAGATGAAGAAGGCATGACTCTACAAGCTGCAATGGCCATTTTGGGTAGCGGTTTGGTAGGAAGTCTGGCTTTTACCTTTACGGATTCGTTTTGGTTTAACGCCGTTGAAACTGAAGTTTACGCCATGGCCACACTTATCATGTCCGTTATGTTTTGGCTAGGGTTACGCTGGGAACAAGATATGCACACGCCTAGAGGGAACCGTTGGCTTATCTTAATTGCCTTTATCATTGGACTTTCCTTTGGTGTTCACTTCATGGGGTTATTGACCATTCCTGCCATAGGCTTGATCTACTTCTTTAAGAACTACAAAACCGTAACAGTTAAGAACTTTATCATTGCCAATGCCGTTGCCATTGCCATTCTATTGTTCATCTTTAAATTATTGGCTCCAAATATCATGAGAGCCTTTAGTGCATCGGAACTGTTTTTTATAAATACTGTTGGATTGCCATTTAATTCAGGATCCATTATTGCAGGTATTGTGTTGATTGCCTTGATTTATTTTGGACTGAAATATACCCGTGACAAAGGCTACAAGCATTTAAACACTGGTATTTTATGCCTTACCTTTATAATTATAGGGTTTTCTTCTTGGTTGATGCTTCCTATTAGAGCCAATGCCAATACCATTATTAATGAGAATAACCCTTCCAGCGCCAGAGAACTTTTGGCATACTATAACCTTGAGCAATATCCGGAAACTCACCTTTTCTATGGACCATTGTTTACAGACCAGTATACAGGTTATGACGAAAACCAACCTTTTGTGGACGACAAACCTAAATATGAAAAGGACTATGAAAAGGGAAAATACGTTGTTGTAAACAATTATAAGAACGCTAAACAGAACTACAACTCAACGCAAGCAGCCATTTTACCTAGAATGTGGAGTACCGAGCATGCCGAAAACTACATGCGTTTTACGGGTCTATTGGACTTCAAAATCAAACCGGAATACCAAATGGAAAATGAAGTGCGTGCTTTGGTGAACGATTTCAGAAGGCGTGTGGCCGAAGGACGTATCGATTACGAAGGTTACCATAATTTCTTAAAGCAGTACGGGCAACAATTCTTGGACATTGAAAAACCGTCTTTAGGCAAAAACATCAGCTATATGTTGGAATACCAACTTGGGTACATGTATTGGAGATATTTTATGTGGAACTTTGTTGGAAAGCAAGATGATATTCAAGGGAAATTTGATGACCTCCACGGAAATTGGATCAGTGGTATCAAGTTAATTGACGAAATACATTTAGGTATGTCCCAGGACAACCTTCCTAGTGATGTATTGAACAATAAAGGACGTAACACCTATTACTTCCTACCATTTATATTAGGACTCATTGGCTTTATGTTCTTATTGAATAAGGACAAGAAAACTTTTTGGACCATGCTGGTATTTTTCCTGTTCACAGGTTTGGCCATTCAGTTCTACACCAATGTAAGGCCTTTTGAACCTAGAGAGCGCGATTATTCGGTAGTAGGGTCTTTCTACGTCTTTGCCCTTTGGATAGGCTTTGGCGTGTATGCAATTTATGATGTCTTGAAAAACTTTAGCAAATCAAAGTTCTTGGCACCTGCTATTACTACGGCTTGTCTGGTATTAGTGCCAGCAATCTTGGCTGCCAACAACTGGGATGACCACGACAGATCCAACAAACGTACTGCACAGGCCATGGCCGCGCAATATTTAGAATCTTGTGCGCCTAATGCTATTTTGTTCACTATTGGAGATAATGATAGTTTCCCGCTTTGGTATGCCCAGGAAATTGAAGGCATTCGCACCGATGTAAGAGTGGTTAACACCAGTTTATTCCAAACTGATTGGTATATCGACCAAATGAAACGCAAGGCCTATGAGAGTGATCCAATACCTTCTCAGCTTACACATGATAAGTATAAATATGGTACAAGAGATGTCATTATTAAAAGAAGAATCTCTGAGGACACCGTATCTATAAAGGACTTTTTAAACTTCATCACTAGCGACAGTCCTAAAGCTAAATTTAAGTATAGGCTGCAGCAAGATGGTGAAGATCCAAGTTACTACCCAGAAAACTTATTGAACTCAAACTATTTCCCTACGGAAAATATCAGAATTCCTGTAGACAAGGAAGCGGTTTTAAGAAATGGCATCGTTAAAGAAAAGGATGCCGATAAGATTGTACCTTACATAGATGTCCGCATTACTTCCGGAGCCATCTATAAAAACCGATTGATGATGTTGGATATTATTGCCAACAACAATTGGGAACGCCCTATCTATTTCACAGGCGGTGCTTTTGGAGATGAAGATTATATCTGGATGAAGGATTATCTTCAATTGGATGGTTTGTGTTATAAATTGGTCCCTATAAAAACACCTATCGACAGAGCCAATCCATTTGACATGGGTCGTGTGGATAGCGATTTGATGTACGACAAAGTAATGTCTTGGGATTGGGGTAACAGCGGTACCGATATTTACCACGACGTGGAAACCCGTAAAAATGGAATCACTTACCGTGGCAACCTTGCAAGACTTATAGAGCAGTTGATTAACGAGGAAGACTACGAACGTGCCGAAAAAGTTGCCGATTTGGCCATGGAAAAAATGCCGGTAGACATTTACGGATATTACACCCTTTTAGAGCCTTACATCAGTGCTTATTATGAAATGGACAAAACTGAAAAAGGCCGAAAGCTTTACAAGGAAGTTTCTAAAAAATACCAAGAGAAATTAACCTACTATAGCGGCTTAAGTATAGAAAACCAAACACGCTATCTCGATGAAATCGTGACCGATATTGAACGCTACAGAAGTTTGGTAGACATATTGGTAATTTACAACGATAAGGATTTTGCCATGGAAGAAACCCAAAAGTTCAATAATTATTTGAAACTCTTTGGCCATTTTACAGATGAAGAGCCAGCTGTAGAATCCATGATCGAGGATGAAGACATTCCGATTCCTGCAGATACCATCGATAGTATTTTGAAACTGGAAGAATAACAAAAGGATGCAATAAGGCGCCTTGGGATTACTTTTAAAATTTGATTCGTATGAAAGTTGCCCCTGCAAAAACACCGGAGGTTATGAAGAAAATGTTCCCAAACTATGTTTGGGACATGCCTTCCGGCGAGAAAAACCTCTACCTTACCTTTGACGATGGCCCTACTCCAGAGATTACCGAATGGACTTTGGACATTCTCAAACAATTTGAAGCCAAAGCAACCTTCTTCTGTATTGGGGACAACATCAAAAAGTACCCAGAGATATTCCATAAGGTGCTACAGGAAGAACATCGTATTGGCAATCATACCTTCAACCATCTTAAAGGCTGGAAAACCGAAACTGAAGACTATCTAAAAAACACCCTAAAAGCTCAACAGATCATAGATAGTGAAAGTTCCATAATTGACGTAGCCCACCATACTGTTCCAAAACTATTTAGACCTCCTTATGGCAAAATAAAGCCTTCCCAAACTGAAGTTTTGCTGGACCGTAATTATAGAATAGTCATGTGGGACGTAATTTCTTATGATTGGGACAAAGACATTTCCAAAGAACAATGTTTGGAATATGTAACCTCTAAAGCAAAGGATGGCAGTATTGTGGTGTTTCACGATAGTGTGAAGGCTAACAGAAATATGAGTTATGCACTGCCCAAAGCCTTAGAGCACTTCAAGCAAATAGGATTTTCCTTTAAAACCCTGTAAACTTCTTAAATAAATTCTTGAATAATACCGATAAGCGTATTGGCATCCTGCTCGCCACTATGTCTCCATTTCATCTCACCGTTTTTGTAGATAATCAATGTAGGGAGTCCTTTTACTCTAAGGGCATCGGCTAGCTCCTTATTTTTGTCTACATCGATTTTGATGACCTTGGCTTTATCTCCAAGAGCTGCTGCCACATCCCTAAGTACAGGATGCATGGCGATAGATGGTTCACTCCATTCCGTGAAAAAATCCAATAGAACCGGGATATCAACATCTATTAATTCCCCAAATTTTGACATACATAAACGTTTTAGGCCAAATCAGTTATACAAACCTACATATATTTTCCCAATTTAAACAAAATCACATCAAAATTGTAAGGTTTCTACTCCTTTCTTTCACTAAAATGAATTTCTTTTAATCATTCCCTGTACAATCCGGAAGCTCGACATCAATCTTTTCAATGCAAACTAAGACACCTGCCCTTTCTTCAACTCAATAACAGTTACCTCTGGCCAAATACCTGTGCGCCCAGGAAAACCTAAATATCCAAATCCTCGGTTGACATTGATGTATTGCTCCATTTGCTCATAGATACCCGCCCAATATTTATAACGCCATTTGGCAGGACTCCACTTTACCCAACCGGGAATCTCAATTCCAAATTGCATACCGTGCGTATGACCACTTAAGGTTAAATGGTAATGGTAATCGTCATGCACCACCACATCCTCCCAGTGGGATGGGTCATGGCTCATCAAGATTTTAAAGTCATTTTCTTCAACGGTTTCCACTGCTTTTTTAAGGTCTCCTGCCTTTTTAAAAGGCCCTCTCCCCCAATTTTCCACACCAACAAGTGCCAATCGTTGTCCGTCTCGTTCTATAAAACGACTTTCGTTTAACAACAAATCAAAGCCCATATCCTTTTGGATTTGCTTCAATTCTTCCAAATTGGCATGTTTATCTGCTTCGGAATTCCATTCTACATAATCCCCATAATCATGATTCCCCAAAACCGAATACACACCATCCTTAGCTTTGAGTTGTCCAAACAAGTCCTTCCAATCATGCATCTCTTCGGCCTTGTTGTTGACCATATCCCCTGTAAACAAAATCATATCGCTGGCCTGCTTTTTGATCAGGTCTATACCATAGGCCACCTTGTTTCTATCATCAAAACTACCACTATGAACATCACTAATCTGGGTAATTTTGTAACCATCAAAGGCCTCGGGCAAATCTTCAAAATGCAAAGTATATTTCAATACTCTATAATCGTATTTTCCTTTGTACATGCCATACAACAAAGATGAAAACGGAATGGTTGCCAAACCAAGCGCCAATTGGCTCACAAATTTTCGCCTCGACGGAATATACATCGACTCCTTTCCTGAGGCATATTTATCGTACACTCCACAAATCACCCTGAGAATATCTTCTCCCAAAAGAATGGGAACTACCACAATATTAAAGGACATGAACACCAACAAAAATCCAAAGGCATAACTCTTGGACTGCGTCAATACACGGCCTTCTGAGCCAGAAACAAATTGGAAGATAAAATTTCCCAAGACCAGCAGGGCAATCGCAATAAAGACATATTGCACCCAATTATATTTAAAAATTGTTTTAATGGCCTGCAGCCCATAAGCGGTGAGCAGGGTATAAACAATTCCGAAAATAATCCAACGAACCATAATTCAAATTTGTCCAAAGATAACTTCATTTTAATGGTATTGCCACCCTCCAAAGCATATTTAACTATACCTTAAGATTTTAAATCTTTCATAATGAACTATTTCCTTAAAACCATTTAATAGTCATGTCAATCAATTTCTGTTTCAAAGAAGTATATGGAGGAAACAACAGTTCAATTGCGCCTCCGATATGCTGTTTTAGCACGGCCCGTTGATTAGAAAACTCCTGAAATCCAAAATACCCATGGCTTTTTCCAATACCACTGGTGTTACTCCCCCCAAACGGCAAATAATGGTTGGAATATTGCAGCACATTGGCATTAATGGCCGTACTTCCTGCTCGTGTATTTTTTAATATTTGATTGATAAAACGTTTGTTCCTACTGTAGATGTACAGCGCCAAAGGTTTGGACTTCGCATTGACATAATCCAAAATATCCTCTACCGTATTATAGGTTTTAATGGGAAGAATAGGACCAAAAATCTCTTCTTGCAACAAACTGGCCTCATCCGGCAAATTGGAAACTACCGTTGGAGCGATATAGCAGTCCTCTATTTTTGATTCTCCACCAATATCAAAACTAGCCTGAAGTTTTTTGGCATTTTCCAAATGAGCCACCAATCTATCAAAATGTTTTCTGTTCACAACTCTGCAGTATGCGGGAGAATCCTTAGGGTCCTCAGAATAAAATGCTTTCAATTGCAGTTGTAAAGCCTCAACAAAAGCATCCTTAACAGATTCCTTTACCAGTACATAATCAGGCGACAAACAAATCTGTCCGTTGTTTATGAACTTTCCCCAAGCAATACGTTTTGCTGCCAATTTTAAATTAGCTGTATCATCAATAATTGTGGGCGATTTTCCTCCCAATTCCAAAGTTACAGACGTTAAATGCGCCGAAGCCGCCTTCATCACTAACTTTCCAACTCCCGGAGACCCCGTAAAAAAGATATGGTTAAATGGCTGTTTTAACAATTCCTGAGACACCTCCACTTCACCCTGCACCAAAGCAACTTCTTCTTCAGGAAATAAATCCTCAATAATCTCTGCCATCACCTGCGCAATATGAGGCGTCATTTCAGAAGGTTTTAAAATCACCGTATTTCCAGCAGCAATGGCCGACACCAAGGGGCCAAAGGTTAAGTTCAACGGAAAGTTCCATGGTGCCATAATCAAGCAAACACCTTTGGGCTCATGCTGGTACCAAGACGAGGTTCCCATTAATGCCAAGGGCGTTTCCACCTTTTGCGGCTTCAACCATTGTTTTAAATGTTTACAGGCAAACTTGATTTCGCTTACCACAGGATAGATTTCCGTTAGGTCGGTTTCTGCAAAAGGCTTTTTAAAATCACTATACAAAGCCTTTTGGATTGCTTCCCTATAAGTGTATTCTACAGCCTTCTGTAGCTTTTTCAGTTTTTGAATTCTGGTTTTGTAATTGGTATTTCCAAGGTGAAATTGATTCTGCTGTTGCTTCTCAAACAAGCTATCAAACTTATTGGCAGTGTTTTGTAACATATAATTGTATTACTTTTTTAGAATACAGAAGTATTTAGAGTGCATTTCATCGATATTTTTGGTGCCGTTTGTCAGATTATCCATTGATAGGGGTTTTTCATCTAATTAATTTATTGTAAACGTAGGAGTTATGTTTCTTTGACTCTCAATACAAACAAAACCTACTTTTAGATCATGAAAAAAGTTATCGCATTTATAGTATTAGGATTTCTTCCAATCATTTTAATAGGTCAAAACAATACTTCTGAAAACTTAAAACAAGATACTAAAATAATTAAGGAAACTTCGGCAGAAAAAACCGAATCCCCTAAAGACCTTCAAGAGGGTACCGAACTAAAATCAGCAATCAAAGCACAGGTTTTGGATCTTAACTATAAAAAAAGTAATGATATCATTAGCGTAAAAGCTTATAAGAAAAGCCTCCAAATCAAGGCAAAGACCATCAAGCTTTGCTAATGCATTACCGGCCAAAAAGGAAGATCCGAAGTTTACGCTTCGGTTTTTTTATGCAATAAACCCAACACACATTTCTATTAGGCACTAACTTTTCGTAGTTTTGAAGTTCTTTCAAATACAAATACATGTCAGCACCAAAACGTCTTTTTTTAGTCGATGCCTACGCCCTGATTTTTAGAGGGTACTATGCGTTTATCAAAAACCCTAGAATCAATTCCAAGGGAGTGGATACTTCAGCCATAATGGGTTTTATGAATTCCCTGTTGGATGTTATCAAACGGGAACGTCCAGACCACTTGGCCGTTTGTTTCGATAAAGGCGGAAGTACTGACCGTGTTGAAATGTTCGAAGCCTATAAGGCCAATCGGGATGAAACACCTGAAGCCATTAGGATTGCCGTTCCTTACATACACGAAATCCTTAAATCCATGCACATTCCAATCATGGAAATGGAAGGTTATGAGGCCGACGATATTATCGGGACCCTTTCCAAGCAGGCCGAAAAACAAGGGTACCAAACGTTTATGGTAACCCCAGACAAGGATTTTGCCCAATTGGTCTCAGAAAACATTTTTATGTACCGTCCTGTATTTGGTGGTGGTTATGAAACTTGGGGCATCCCTGAGGTAAAGGACAAATTTGAAGTGGAGGACCCGCTTCAGGTCATTGACTTTTTGGGAATGATGGGAGATTCTGCGGACAACATCCCGGGACTTCCTGGAGTAGGGGAAAAAACGGCCAAGAAGTTTTTAAAGCAGTTTGGCAGCATGGAAAAGCTCTTGGAGAGCACCCAAGAGCTTAAAGGTAAAATGAAGGAAAAAATTGAAGCCAACAAAGAGCTGGGACTTATGTCAAAAAAACTGGCCACTATTATGCTCGATGTGCCGGTAGAGTTTTGTGAAACCGATTTTGAAATGTCTGAACCCGATATTGAGGGTGTGAAAACCATTTTTCAGGAATTGGAGTTTAGAAGGCTTATTGACAATTTCGTAAAGACGTTTGCTCCGCAAGAAGAAGCCCCCACTACCGGAAACAATTCAGAAGGAAGTACTCCTGCCAAAGCTACAGCAAAACAAACTACGGCTGGAGCAGGCCAATTTTCACTATTTGGAGACGATTCCAATTCGGAAACTCCTACTAGTGAATTTACCAGAAACACCTCCATTTCCACTTCACATTTCTACCAAAGTGCCAATTCCCCTTTGGCCGTAAAATTATTGATCAAAACCTTGATGCAGCAAACTTCGGTGTGTTTTGATACCGAAACTACCAGCATCATTCCTTTGAGGGCAGAATTGGTGGGGATTGCATTTTCATGGGAAACAGGCAAAGGTTTCTACTTACCATTTCCCGAAGACCGTGAGGAGGCCCAAGTCTTGATTGAACAGTTCAGGGAATTTTTTGAAAGTGACACTATTGAAAAAATTGGACAGAACCTTAAATACGACATTAAGGTTTTGGCCAAATACAACATACAGGTAAAAGGCAAACTGTTCGACACCATGTTGGCACATTACCTCATCAATCCAGATATGCGCCACAACATGGATGTGTTGGCAGAAACCTACCTTAACTATACGCCAATTTCAATTGAAAGTCTTATCGGCAAAAAGGGAAAAAACCAATTATCTATGCGGCAGGTAGCCTTGGATAAACAAACCGAATATGCCGTAGAAGACGCAGACATCACCTTACAGCTCAAGGAACATTTTCAAAAAGAATTGGGTGCCGCCAATACGCAGACACTTTTTGATGATATTGAAGTACCATTATTAAGAGTATTGGCTGCCATGGAATTGGAGGGCATTAATTTGGACCAAGATTTCCTAAAAGAACTTGCCGAAGCCCTTAATAAGGACATCGCGGATCTTGAACAAAAAATATATGCGGAGGCTGGAGAAGAATTCAACATTGCCTCCCCAAAACAATTGGGAGATATTCTTTTTGATAAACTAAAATTGGTAGACAAACCCAAAAAGACCAAGACTGGGCAATATGCCACTTCCGAAGATATTCTGTCCTACCTAGCCAAAGACCATGAAATCATCCAACATATTTTGGAATTCCGTGGCCTAAGCAAATTAAAAAGCACTTATGTAGATGCCCTACCTCAGCAGGTAGAACCATCAACAGGAAGAGTGCATACAGATTATATGCAAACCGTGGCTGCTACAGGACGATTAAGTAGTAACAACCCAAACTTGCAGAACATTCCAATCCGTACCGAGCGCGGTAGACAGGTTCGCAAGGCCTTTATTCCTCGCAATGAAGACTACACTCTTTTAGCTGCCGATTATTCACAAATTGAATTACGCATCATTGCAGCTCTTAGTGAAGAAGAAACCATGATCAATGCCTTTAAGCATGGTGAAGATATTCACGCTTCAACAGCTTCAAAAGTCTTTAATGTGCCTTTGGAAGAAGTAACCAGAGAACAACGTAGCAACGCCAAAACCGTCAACTTTGGAATTATTTATGGCGTATCGGCCTTTGGCCTGAGTAACCAAACCGATCTTTCCAGAAGTGAAGCCAAGGAACTTATTGACACCTATTATGCTACCTATCCAAAATTAAAAAGCTACATAAGCGAACAAGTTGATTTTGCCAGAGACCATGGTTATGTACAAACCGTTCTGGGACGACGCCGTTACCTAAAGGATATCAATTCCAGAAATGCCGTGGTACGAGGCGCTGCCGAACGTAATGCCGTGAACGCTCCAATACAAGGGAGTGCTGCAGACATCATTAAAATTGCCATGATCAATATTTACAAAAAGTTGAATGAAGGCAACTATAAAACCAAAATGCTACTTCAGGTACATGATGAATTGGTATTTGATGTCTACAAACCAGAATTGGATGCCATCAAAACCTTGGTAAAAACCGAAATGGAAAACGCCTATACATTGGCAGTTCCTTTAGATGTAGAATTAGATACGGGAGACAACTGGTTGGAAGCCCATTAAAACATAAAAAGCTATCGAATTTCGATAGCTTTTTTTCTTTTTGCTCGTCGGACATTTTATCCTAATTCCTTTGCAACTAGATAATAAAATGCCGGCCGGTTTTTATTTTTAAATTCTGACATTGTTTCGGCCACCTTAGTAATAGCAGCCATGGCCTTGTCCTTATCAGTGATTCCCAACTTCTTCTCAACAAAATTCCTACGCACCGTTTCCAACTCCGAAGGGTCTTGAGCCGCTACCAAGGAGGCATCATGGTTGTCTACCATGGTTTTTAAACTATTAACATAACCGTCCAATTGGGCATGGTCAATTTCACTCACACCACATTTGTTCAATTGGCTGACAGCAATTTCTTTTAGCTCTGACAATTTTGCTTCTACGTCATTCATATTCTTAAAATTTTATAGATTAATAATTGATTTTCAAATAGATGCATTAAATTAAACAATTTACAGCAGACTACCTCATACTCTTTTCATCTATTTTTTAGCGCTTATGATTTATTAACTTTTGCTTAACGAACAGCACCTGTTTCAGCTTTAAAGTTTTCATTCGCACACTTACATTGGAACCTAATACTTTCAGTTTTAAACTTTTTTGTAATTTAAACAGCATAAAACCCAACCGGACATTTCCAACCACAACTCTAAGAACTATGGAAAGTTTAATAAATATTGGCCTGAGCATTATCGCGTCCTTAATCATGCTAGGTTTCGGTTATATTATTGGACGTATTAGGGAACGTAAAAAACAAAAAGGAACTCCGCTTGAGGATTACCCTTTCTACCCTTTTAAAGTGAATGAAGACCATATCCTAAGTTTCGATATGGACCTATTCAACCAAGCAGTAAACGAACTCCTAAAAAAAACAGACCACCAGGCTGGAAGACAATTGGTACTAATAGGAGAGCAGAACAATGTTAAACACCTTTTAAAGAATCCCTACAGAGACCGTTACCATAAATTATTCAAGAAATATAAGGGAGACCAGGTTTTGGATGAATCTATTAATTATTTAAAAAACTATAAACGCATCGTACAACACATTGGTGACAGTTTCCCTGATTCGGGCATTGAAATCCTGCTTCACAACCTCACTAACCCATCCAAAGCGCTTTACTACATTAAAAACAATGTTACTGGCCGCAATATAGAATCTCCAGCCACCAATTTGGTATTGGACCTGAAAAGGCGGAATTCAAAAAACGAGGACAAAATCAACTACGAACTCAATATTGGTTCCCGAAAATTCAAATGTACCACCATTCCAATCTATAAAGAAAAGGATGGATTAATAGGTGCCATATGTATCAATATAGACTACAACTACATTAATGATGACGTCCGTAACAATCCACAATTAATGAATTCCTTTTTGGACTCTATTGTAAAAACAGATATGGTGCTTAACGAAAATATTTTAAGTAAACCGGAATTTCAAAAAGCTCAGGAGGGCAAACGTCATTTTCGCGACTTTTAAGCTTATAGGCCAGCACTTTATATTTTAGTATCTTTATAAAACATAAAGCTTACTAACATGGCTAACGTTAAAACACCCGTGATAACCTACACCGGCATCAACCAACAAATAGCGCATCACGATCCGGACGCCACACTTTTAGAATGCTCCATCAACAATCAAATTCCGCATATGCACGAATGTGGTGGGAATGGGCTTTGCACTACCTGCCGGATCCGTGTTTTGGATGGTCTACACAATCTAAGTCCCAGAACCCTTAAAGAGCAGGAAGTTGCCAGCATAAGAAAATGGGATCCTTCCATTAGATTGGCCTGCCAATGTTACCCAAAGGGAGACGTTAGTATACAACGTTTGGTTTGGACCAGTGCCGAAGTGAACAAATTACAGTTGGAAACCGTACCAGAGGGTGCCGCCGAAGAGCGCGCCATCGCGATTTTATTTTGTGATATTAGAGGCTTTACCAAAATGGCTTCGGAAAACAGTTCCTTTGATGTCGCCCATATTCTCAATAGGTTTTATACGGTTTTAGGAGACCCCATTTTAATTAATAATGGTGTCATCTATCAATATGCGGGAGATGAAATCATTGGCCTCTTTGGGGTTTCCGGTGGGCTCCGGAGCAAAAATTGCCAAGATGCAGTAAGAGCAGCTTTGGGCATGCAGTATGCTATTGAAAGGCTCAATCGTATTGAACTGGTAGATTTTAACGTCAGTATTAAACTGGGCATTGGCATCAACTTTGGAAAGGCCTACATTGGGCACTTGGGACACCCCAAACACAAGCAGTTTGCCGTAGTAGGCGACCCTGTAAATACCGCGAGCCGTATCCAATCCTTCAACAAGACCGCCCAAACCAAAATATTGATTTCAGAATCCATTTATAAGGGACTCCCCGAAAATACCTTGGTAACGGGACAAACCTTTAACCCGCAAATGGAAGGTCATGAACATGAAACCATTTTATACGAACTTAAAGGCTTCAAAGAAATGGACATTCAATTGGAATTGCAACGCTCCCTAGATTATATTCTACGCAACGAAGAAGCCTTTGCCAATAAGTTTTATGACCGTGTATTTGAAAAAGCACCAGAAGCTCGAGCCCTTTTCAAAAACAACATGGCATCCCAAGGACGATTACTAACCCATATGCTGGGAGGTATTGTCTATTCCATGAGCCGACCAGAACACTTAACCCTAGGTCTTAAAATGTTGGGGGAAAGTCATGCGCGTTATGGCGTCAACGAAACTCATTACCCAGTAGTGTTATCATCCCTTTTGGAAACCATAGAGGAAGAATTGGGAGATTATAGCAGCGGCCAATTGTTGAAAGCCTGGGAACAGGCATTGACTATCATTACCACTGAAATGAAAAAATACGCTTAAACCTATTTCACTTCCTACATTTCACAATTGTACTATAAAATAAAATGTGTAGTATTTCTTCATACAAATCCATCTTAACTCTCCATATTTCTCTAGCCTTTTAAGTATCTTTATACCTTAAGTTCTTAACTCAATAATACATAAAAGACCATTACAAATGACGGATCTTCAAATATCGCAAAGCGTCGCCCCAAAGCATATTCGCGACATTGCAGCTACATTAGATATTAACGAATCACAACTGGATTATTACGGATCGGACAAGGCCAAACTTCCTTTAGACCTTATTGACCAAAACAAGGTAGACCAAAGCAATTTGGTTTTAGTTACTGCCATTACTCCAACCCCTGCAGGAGAAGGTAAAACAACCACTTCCATTGGTTTGGCGGATGGCCTTAGTAAACTTGGTAAAAAAACGGTAACCGTATTACGTGAACCTAGTTTAGGGCCTGTATTTGGGATTAAAGGTGGTGCTGCTGGCGGTGGTTGGAGCCAAGTAATTCCAATGGTAGATATCAACCTTCACTTTACAGGGGACTTTCATGCTATTGAAAAAGCCAATAACCTTTTGGCCGCCTTAATAGACAATAACATCCAAAGTAAAACCAGAAGTTTAGGTATTGACCCCAGAACTGTCCTTTGGAAACGTTGTATGGACATGAACGACCGCGCCCTTCGTAATATAGTCGGGGCTCTAGGTGGTAAAGCGGGAGGCGTACCTCGTGAAACAGGGTTTAACATTACGGCGGCCTCCGAAATTATGGCCATCCTTTGTATGAGCAATAGTTTGGAAGACCTTACCGAACGCATGGGGAATATTTATATTGGTGACACTTGGAAAGGTAAACCTGTTTTTGCCCGAGACCTCAACGCCCATGGCGCTATGGCTGTTTTGATGAAAGATGCCATTAAACCAAATTTGGTTCAGACTTTGGAAGGAACCCCGGCCATCATCCATGGAGGTCCTTTTGCCAACATAGCTCAAGGCACCAACTCCATACTTGCTACAAAAATGGGAATGAGCCTTGCCGATTATGTAGTCACTGAAGCTGGCTTTGGAGCTGATTTAGGCGCCGAGAAATTCATCAACATCAAATGTCGAAATGCAGGACTCTCACCGAAAGCTGTTGTTCTAGTAGCTACTATTAGAGCCCTGAAATATCACGGTGGCAAACCATTATCGGAATTGACACAAGAAGATACCGAAGCTCTTGCGAAAGGACTTCCTAATTTGGAACGTCATGTAGACAGCTTAAAGAGTTTTGGAGTACCTGTAGTGATTTCCATAAATGCTTTTGATAGTGATACCGAAGCTGAAAAACAATTGCTTTTTGAACACTGTGAAAAAATGGGCGTACCCGTAGCCCTAAGTTATGGTTGGGCCAATGGTGGAGAAGGCTGTACCGATCTAGCTAATTTAGTGGTTGAAGCCACTGAAAACTGTAAAAACAAAATCAGTCATACCTATGACCTATCAGATTCCATCAGGACTAAAATGGAAAAAATCACCCGTACCATTTACGGTGCCAAGCATGTGATTCTTTCCAACAAGGCTCACAACCAGATGAAACGCTTTGAAGCCCTTGGCTTTGGCAACCTTCCGGTGTGTATGGCAAAAACACAGAAAAGTTTAAGCGATGACGAAAAGAAACTGGGCCGCCCAGAGAATTTCGACATCAATATTAGAGAATTTGAAGTTGCTTCCGGAGCAGGGTTTATCATTCCTATTGCCGGTGCCATCTTGCGCATGCCTGGATTGCCAGCTACGCCTTCGGCTGAACATATCAGTATAGATGCCGATGGCACTATTGAAGGTCTGTTTTAAACTATTTTTACTTTATACAAAAAAGCCCAAATTATAGATTTGGGCTTTTTGTTTGTACCTATCCCGTTATTTAATTGAACGATTTATTGCGTATCTTGGTTATAACCAAAATCAACACGTTAATAAAAGCTGAAGCATCATGACAAATACGAGAATATATAAAATGGCATTTGCCAGCGTCTATCCCCACTATATTGCCAAAGCAGAAAAGAAAGGACGGACCAAAGAGGAAGTTGACACGATTATTTGTTGGCTTACCGGATATGATGAAACACAACTTCAGGAACAAATAGACACCAAGGTGGATTTTGAGACCTTTTTTGCAGAGGCTCCCGAAATCAACCCCAATGCTTCCAAAATTACGGGGGTTATCTGTGGCTACCGTGTAGAAGAAATTGAAGAAGATTTGATGCAGCAAATTAGATATATGGACAAACTCATTGACGAATTGGCCAAAGGCCGCACTATGGAAAAGATTTTGAGAACTTAATTTCGAATCTTCCTTCTTCATTACAGTTAAAAAAAGCTCCAAGATATTTTGGAGCTTTTTAAAACAAATCACAGTCTAAACAGGATTGTTTACCATACTAATTGATCCTGCCTATTTTTTAAAACAACTAACTTTTTAATGCGCTATGATTTTTACGGTTTTTGAACCATCTTGAGCATTTACTGTTACAATCCAAAGGCCGTTGGCGATATCTATTGCGGTATCCTGATTGGTTTCAAACTCATGTACCAAGGCACCTGTTAAAGCATACACTTTTACCTGAGTTTCAGAAGACACATTGGAGATAAATAACTGCTGACGGTAAGCACTCACGATAACCGCAGTTTCCATGATTTCATCTTCAATTCCCAATGAGCCGTCTAATTCCGGAAAAGGGTCCCAACCATCATCTCCTTGGGTAAAATTAAGAGTGTTGATGGCGGTGCCATCAGTCAATTCTTCAGTGGTCAACACCGTAGACCATGACGCTCGGCTATCGGAATTATCTACTCCTTCAGCATTTTCAATAGTACCATATTCATACATCATAGACGACTCGCCTCCCAAACTACTGGTCCAGCCTGCTGGTGCAATCAAGGACAAGCCTTCTGATCCTGGATATGTTGACTCATCAATAGTCGTATTGTAGAACACGACTTCACTTGTATTTGGAGCCCAAGGACGTCCAAAATACCCAGGTTTAGAACCATATATAGAAGCGGTCTCCACACCTGGCACTGGTGACACTACATGACATTCATACATTAAAAATCCTCTCCCACTGGTTTGTTGTGCTGCTGTAATATAGGCCGCATCGTTACTAGAATCACTGGTGTTCAGTACCAAATCGGTTTGATAAAATACTGCTGTCATCCCTCCAAACAGATAATCCACGGCTCCCATCATGGCACCTTTGTAAATTGCCACACGAGCTCCGGAAGCTCCATAGAAGGAATCCTGACGTCCAATAACACGGCAATTGTTCAAGATTACTCTATCGGCACTATTGGCAATTCCAATAGCAGCAGCCTGTGTTACAAAACCAGCCGAACGATCCTGAACACTCGTATTTCCATAATCGGTTGGACGGGTTGGTTCACTTGGCGCTTTTGCCAATACGGTATCTTCCGATTCCTTTTGGGAAATGTATTGGTTAAAAGAGTTTTCCAAAATGATGTTTTCAAAAGTCACATCCTCGGCAGTAATCACCACAGTAGCATTCCAATAGGAAGTTCCTCCTCCAGTTCCTTCTTGATTCACATAATTGGTATAACCGTTTTCAGTATTTACCGCCAAAGATTCAGCACTCCATTTATTGTCTGTGCCTTGGCTAAAGAAGTTATATTTCTGTCCATAATAAGACGTAATACGAACGGCATTTACATCAATATCTACACCTTCGTTCAAAATTGCGATGCTCGGAGTAGATGACGCATTTTTCAATGTCACGTTATGACTTGAAACCACCAACATTTCTTCATAATTTCCTGGGTCGATAACAATAGTTACCAATTCGTTGTTTGGACGTTCCATATTGGCAACAGCATCCAAAGCAGCGTTAATAGTTTGGTAATCCTTATCAATACCCACTGTAATCACAGCGCTATAAGCTACGATATCTACCACTTTAACAGAACGGAAATAAGAAGTTCCACCTACCGAAATCGTCACCGTACCATCTACTGTTCCTTCATATACATATTCAGAAACCACGCTAGAACTGGTACTTCCAGAAGTATTGGCTACTACATCGCCATCTTCAATGGTATAATTAGATTGGTAGTAATCGGTTACAATCACTTTTTGACCAACAGCAATTGGCACTGCAATAGTCGCTCCAGTAGAGGCTACCAAGTCTGGTGGACTGTGATCTCCTCTTACGCTCACACTACCTGAAAAAATCAATCCTTTATATGCCGTAGCATTGGAAATGACTTTATCATCGAATAGCCATTCACTCACAGGATCAAAAGAAAGTTCCTTAGTAGTATCAGCACCATCAATAGTCAAATTAGAAGTTAGTGTCAACTCTATTGGATAGGCGTCCAATCCATCATATGTAATACTATAAACCCCATCGCGTAATGCCACGGTAGTCACATCGGCAAAAGTATAGGTATAGCCTTCTTCATTATTATTGGTAAAGGTCAAACTCAAAGCACTCATTTGCTCAGCATCCAAATCCGGAGCAGTAATGCTTACGTCATATACTGGTTTTAAAGTGAAATTGACATCGGAAGTAGCAGCTGCAGTTCCTATAGTAATGGTGTTATCCAAAATCTCATAGTCGTTAACCCCTTCTGCAGAAATGGTATATTCTAAATCGGCTTCAAGATTTACCGTATAGGTCATAGCTTCGGTATCAACAGTAACTATTGGTTGGTAAATGGTTTCCATTAATGGATCTGGCGTGAAATGTAATTCCAAATTTGAAAGGTCTGACAATCCAGTGATAGCACCACTTAAATTGTATAAGTCTACTTGTAACACCGTAATGTCGTGCATAGTGCTTTCCTCAGTTACCTCCACAGTATCTCCATTGGTAATAACGTACCCATTCGCTCCACCTAAACTTAAGGCATAAGTATAAGGTGCAGGCACCTCGATGCTATAAGTTCCATCGGTCACGACGGCTTCATACATTTTACCTGCCTCATTGGTATACTGCACAGTATATCCTTCAGGAATCCCAGGAGCTTCAGTAGCATCCACCGTTCCAGTTATGGTGATGTAATTGGCGGCTTTTCTTAAAACCCTAAAATAACTAGGCTTTCCTATATTGTCATATACATGGTATTCTCCAGTATATTGAGCCACGAATTGCAGTTCTACCTCTGCAGCAGGCATTTCAACCTCATCTTTTTGGGCAGCCGGGTCGGCGGCATATTCAAAATTGATATTTCCTCCTGAATCTGTTCTGGCATGAATGGTAACTTCATCATCTTCCTGTAAATTAAGCGTCAAGTAACGATTCATATTAGCACCTGAATTCACATACACTCTTCCGGTAAAATTAGTTGAGCTGGCTATATTTTCATCCCAACGGGTAATATTGGTGTTCGTAGTTCTTAAACGGTCGCTGGTACCATTGGTAACATAACCCAAATCGCCAGCTGAAAATGACGGAAGATTTATGCCACTCGTTCCTGGAGTTACACCATCATACCAAGCGTTAATTACTTCTTCATTCAAATGATTATTATACAACACCTCATCAAATTGCTCTGCGCCAAAATCCCAAACATCTGTCATAATGATAGACGCAGGAAGATTGGTCACCTGAATGGCAGGCGTATAAGCATTGGAGCCATTAAAGGTAAAATATAAGGTAGTAGCCCCTCCCACATAAGTAAACTCGTAATAACCTGTTTGGTCCCCCATTTCTGGGTAGGCATCCATATCAACATCCATAACTCCCAAATCGTTACCTCCCAAGGTGGTTCCTCCACTCATAGTGCCCGCACTATACACCGATCCGTAAAAACGAACCGTAGTATTGGTTCCCTCTACATCAATTTCCAAAGAGTTTCCTTCCTTAAAGGCCACCCCATAACCGGTACTATGCCACTGAGATGTCGCTGCTTGGGTTCTTACCTTTCCGTCAGGACTTGTGGTAGATGTTACGGGATCCCATTGCACTCCAGTATTGGTAAAAGTAGATTGATCTACCAAATTATAAATGGTATAAGGATAAGTCACTTCTATAGCCGGTGTGTAAGCATTAGAACCGCTAAATGTAAAATATATAGTTCCTTCACCTCCCGTATAACTATATTCATAATAGCCCGTTTGATCTGCCATTTCTGGATAGGCATCCATATCCACATCCAAGGTCCCTAAATCGTTACCTCCTAAGGTAGTACCTCCATCCAAGGTTCCTGCACTATAGACCGATCCGTAAAAACGGATGGTACAAGTTCCCGTTACGTCTATTTCCAATGAATTCCCATTTTGGAAGGCAATGCCATATCCGGCACTATGCCACAGACTTGTAGCGGCTTGGGTTCTAACGTTCCCATCTGGACTTGTAGTAGAAGTCACAGGATCCCACTGATTACCCGAATTGGTAAAGGTGGATTGGTCCCCTAAATTGTAGCTGGTAGTGGTCTGCCCTTGAACGGCAGCTACAACAAATAAAAGGAACAGTTGCAAAAGAAAGTAATGTTTTTTCATGTAGTAACAATTTGTTCTAGTTAATTATCAAAAAACGCCAAGTCAATGCGGGGCATTCACTTGTGACATTCTTCACCAACAATGGTAGGCTCAGTCAATTAATAAGGGGGATCGATGTTATTTTAAGAAGGTCGACAACTACTTAAAATCAATGTAATCGATTACGTAAATATATTACAAAATTGTTATAATCAAAAAATATCGCTCAAAAAAGTGTGAATTTCACATTTATAGCGCTTCAAAAAAACCAATTTATCAATCTGAAATAAAAAACCCTAAGAACTCGTCTTAGGGTTTTCAAGGGTTTTTAAACTATTTTCTATCGTTTCATCAATCGGAAGCTTTCTGTTTGCCCATTAATTTGTAGCCTGCAAACATACATTCCTTTAGCGAGTTGGCTCAAACCTAAAGCGTATCTATTAGTCGCCTCCAATTGAGCATTATTTTGATAAGAATATACCTTTTGTCCCATTAGTGTAAACATATCGATAGAGACACTTCCATTAAGTTGTGAAGGTAATTCGATATAGCAAATATCGTCCACAATGGTAGGATACACGTTCACTCCAATTGCGTTTAAGTCTTCAAGTCCCAGACCATCACAAGAGGACGAAATTTCACCTATATCAGTAATATCAAGAGTAGCTCCAGCGCCACAACTTTCATTACTAATCACCTCAGCAACATCTTCTACCTCAAGTACTGTATAGCTATACGTAGGCGCCGTAACTGTGCCAACATTAGACTCGCCATTTAAGCAGTTGTCAAATACCAAGGACACAGTACCGCCATCAGAACTGGCATTTTGATACACATTGCCTACATTCGCAAAATCTGTATTTTCCACATAGCAGGTAAGATCATTGATACCTCCTCCCAATCCAAGGGCTGTAGAACTCGATACATCTGTATTAACATAACAATTAAGGATATGCAATTCGGCATTTCTGGCTCGGGGCATCCTAGCCTTTACACCATCTGCCCAAAAGCAATTTTGAAAGGTCACGCTGTAATGCCCGTCTGCAGGGGCATTGGTACTGCTAGAGCCTACCAAATTAGAAAATCTATGGTCATTAGATCCTCCCGGACCGCCTGGAACGGCAGGCTTTAAATAGGTAAACTTACACCAAGACACCGTCACATCATCTGAATTTCCTTTGATATCAAAATTGCCATCTACACCATCCTGAAACTCGCAATGGTCCACCCACAAATTGGTACAACCATCGGCCGTTAAGTTATCACGACCATCCACATCATAGGCACCAGGTCCTTCAAAAATCAAGTTTCTTATAATCACGTTATTCGATCCATTTTTCAAGTTCAAAATCCCTGAACCACTTTGAGTTTGGCTATTGTTCACCAATTTGGCTCCTGGCAACCCTAAAATAGTTTTGTCGGTCACCACTTTACTAATTTGCTGACCTTCTGGAATGGTGATGGTTCCAGAAACCAAAATGACTTTGGGACCAGCCGCCTCAATATTCGTCTTCAAAGCTGTATAAGTAGTAACCGTAATAGGAGTGGCACTCCCACCTCCAGTAGCAGCAGCCCCAAAGCCTTCCGGCGATTCCATATAATAATTTTGCCCATTCACATGGAACATACCCGCCAATAAGGCAGCAAAAAGTAATCGTTTTTTCATGAGTATCTCAAATTAAATTAGGAAGGAATCACAATGCCATAGACTAGAAAGCATTTCGTTACTATTTCAACAATGTAATCGATTACCAAATTAAGACATAATATTCAATTCTCCAATACCAAGGACCTAATAGCGTTGTTAAAATTAGATTCTATCACTTCAAAAGAGTACGGCTTAAGAATAAAAAACAAACTGTTGTTTACTGATTTTTAATTGATTACATTTAAGAAACTATTAAAATCAATTATTATGAGCACCAAAGTAACGTACCTTGGAGTGATACTCTTCACCCTTATTTCATTTAGTTTTCAGGCCCAAACCATCACCAAGCCTTCGGCCCAATTTTCATCCGATTTACTTTCTACCCTTAATCCAGGGAATGATTTAGGAATTTCCTCTGAACTCAAGGACAAAATTGAGTCAGAAAATCGCAGCTATGTTCAGGACATTATGGACATTGCCAGTGGAGATGACGATGATGATACCAAGATTAAAAAACTGACGAATAGAAAAAATCAACGGGATGGCGTCCTTGAAAGTGCCTTTGGAAATGACGATATGTTGAAATCCTACAAAAAGAAAATCAACAAAGAAATCAAGCCTTTCAAACGAAAATATAAATTAGCCAAATGGATTTTATAATATAAAATCCCTTGCTTACAGTAGCAAGGGATTTTTTTATTAGCCCATATCAAATTCCCTAATTCATCAATTCTGTCCCATATTTTCGACCAATTTTAAAAATCTAGGTTCGCTCCTTAGATCCTTAAAATCATAATTGTTTTTCATCCGGAGAATCACATGTTCCCTAGCTTCATAACTTTTCTCCAAACACTCCAATGCCTTGTCATAATCTTTAGTTAGGCAATATATTGTTCCCATGTTGTAATTATACGCTCTTTGAAATTCTAAGCTATTGGTATGCGCTCTTAACACCGCTTCCATGCCTCCTTTTCGATATAGCGTATCAATTTCTTCAATATCACTTTCTTTGACTGACACCATTTTCTTGAAACAGTTCAAGGCCTGTTCTTGATCGTCCAACCACATTAAATTTTTCATACAGAAAAGATAGTCCGGTACTCCAGAAATTTCAGCAGACTTCACTTGTTCTTCCAAAGCCTTTCTGAAATTACCCATATTACAATACACCATGGAGCTAATGGAATTCCCAACCCGTGAATTGGGGTTGTACTTTAATGCCAGATCAATTTGCTCCCTTGCCTCTCTATTTCTGCCCAAAATATCCAATAACTCAGCATAATATTGGTGCCCAGTAGCATATTGTGGGTCTAAGGATACTGCCTTTTTCAATTCCACTTCTGCCAGGTCCCAATTCCAGTCATACCAACATAAAATCCCACCTAAGGTGGCATGGGCTGAAGCGTCCATGGGGTCTAGGTTCAATGCCATATCTACATATTTTTTAGCTTTGGAAATACCAGATTCCACATCATACCAACCCCACCACACCATGATAAAATAGGCATCGGCCAAGCCTGCATAAGCCAAGGCATACTCCGGGTCTATTTCTATAGCCTTTTCAAAATAATGGATACTTTTCTTTAAATCTACTTCTGTACGTCGGTGCCAAAAAAAGCGTGCTTTTAAATAGGTATTCAAGGCTTCAAAGTTCTTAGGGGCTTTGGCTTGACGTGTTCTGTCTTGATTGGGACTAATAGCCACCTTCAGTTGTTTGGCCACATCTTTTGCAATCGCTCCTTGAAGCTCGAAAATATCTTCATAGGCCCTTTCGTAATTTTGAGACCAAAGGTGCCTGTCTTCCTTGGCGTCTATCAACTGTAGAATAATTTGAGTTTTATCGGCATATCGTTGTACACTGCCTTCCAAAATATAAGAAACGTTAAGCGCTTTTGAAATCTCAGGAATGGTACTGGTAGTTCCCCTATAATGTTCCATGGTAGTCCTAGAAATGACATTAAGCCCGTCCACATGCGACAATTGGCTCGTAATCATATCCATAATACCATCGGAAAAATATTGATTGGAAGGGTCTTCGCTCAAATTTCTAAATGGCAATACGGCCAGGGAACGTGGCTGATTTTTGGGACTGATGTACCACAAATTGAAAATGACCAAACCTGCCACAAATACAGCGATTAATGCTACCCAAACTCTTTGACTGATACTGGAAGAACGTACATCTGGGAGTGTTCTGTCCCTCCAACTATCTTCTATGGTATCTAAATTGTGCGATTTCAACTCGCCAGGAGAACAGTTATAATGGTCGTGAAAACACTTGATAAAATAGGAAGGACTGTTGAAACCAACGGCGTAGGACACTTCGGAGACAGTTGAGACATTGTTCTCCAATAGCGTGTGTGCCTTCTCCAGCCGGAACGACCTGATAAATTTACTGGCCGACATCCCTATTAGGGATTGCAATTTTCGGTGCAATTGAGACCTGCTAATTCCAGCCTCTGAAGCCAACTCCTTCACCCCAAAGTTCTCGTCCTGATAGTTCTCTTCTAAAATCCCGTACAGCTTTTCAATAAAAGCTTGGTTCATTGATATGAGCGGCTCCATAACCCCAAATGTCTTATAACAACCTTAACGATTGCCAACCTCTTCACTTATTCATATAACACACTGATTCTAAAATTACTAAAAATTAAAAAAGCTTCCGTTTCACTTTACTTATTTTTTGACCATCTATAACACGCAGATTTAACACACGCTACGGAATTTCAACCTTTTGTTACAGAGTTTGCAACATAGTTTACGGTGTATACAACATGAATTCCCAAAAAATCAAGCCCCCCGAAATACCTTTATATACACGAAAAATCAAACTCATAACCATTTAAAATTTAAGCATCATGAAACCACTTTCACTATTCCTATTAACATGCGCCCTATTACTGAGCTTCTCCGCTTGCGACACCCAAGAAACGGATATTATTACCGAGGAAAGCGACACCCAGGCCAAGACGGCTAATGGCTCTGTAGAAAAACCATTAAAATTGGATTTTTTCACCAAGAGAAATTATAGTTTATCAGGGGAAGGCTATTGTACCGAAGCCCCTTTTCTAGGATTTAACTATCAAGTTGGAGCTGGAACCGGTACCCATTTAGGCAACTTTAGCGTTACCATTAAATTTTGCGAAGCGGGATTAACCTACACCAATATAGAAGGCGTGTTTATAGCTGCCAATGGAGACGAACTATATTTTACCAATCCTGATGATGGCTCCTACGGTGAAGTAATCATTATAGACGATCCTTTTTATGAAGGTTATTTTGAAGATCCAATCATATTCAATGGAGGTACCGGAAGATTTGAAGGCGCCACTGGAAATGCCACCTTTAACAGCTATGTCAATTCATTTGACGAGGATGGCAATTTTATCCCAGAATTTCAAACGGACCACCAAGTTACAGGCACCTTGGTTCTACCCAAAGGCAACAAATAGATTAACCACACCTATTACTTCTGCAAAAAAGTCTCGATGGCACTTTTATTTTAAAGAGGCATCGGGGCTTATTTTAAAATAATTTAAAAAGGACTGAACGAGGCACAAGAGAGAACGTTAAATATATGTAAAAACCTACATTACATTGAATAGCCTTCTTATTTTTAAGTGCAACTAAACCATTCAACTTTTGAAAAAACTTCTACTCCTTAACTTTTTTATTTTCAATCTAAGTTTTTCACAAACTATTACAACAATCACCCCTTCAGACTACAATTCTTCAACTTTTACAAATCTTGACTTTTTAAAATCAGAATTGGAACAAGTTAAATTTGTTGGACTTGGGGAAGCATTACATTTTATGGGAGAAACCTATACAGCCAAAATAAAAATGGTAAAGTTTCTTCACGAAAAATGTGGTTTTGATGTCTTGGCTTTTGAATGCCCCATGTACAATATGAATATATTGAACCAGCAATTAAAGGAAGGCATTGCCAATCCTGACTCCATCTCTAAAAATATTTCAGGGGTATGGAACACTACTGAAATGAAAGAATTGTTTAATTATATAGTAGATTCCCAAAAAACCGAACATCCCTTGGAATTGGTTGGTTTTGATGAATCATTCTTTTCTGTAAAAGCAAACTATAATTTACCAAAAGACTTTTCGAGATTTATCGATACACTTGAAAGAAAAAGTCAAAGGAGCTTCAAATTAGATAGCTCCTTTTACAATGCCATTACAGAAACAGTCAATAGATGTTACGGATTTTCCAAAAGAGAACCTGCAGACACTCTTTTGATGCACCATAAATTCAGAAACATTAACGAAGCCTTAAAAAGCGTTTCTTATCAAGAGAACACCTACTTAAATTTTTGGAAACATATGGTTGACAACCTACAATCTGTTTACCGTAAAAACTATGGAACTTCTGATAGAGACAAACAGATGGGCATTAATGCAGAATTCTTGGGCGACAAACTTTATCCAAAGAAAAAAATAATGCTTTGGGCCGCCACTACCCATTTGCTGTACAATACGGAATCCATAGAGGCCTATAGAGAATCGGACCGTTTCAACAAAAATAAAATGGGCACCTATTTAAGAGAGCAATACGGAAATCAATATTACTTAATAGCCTTTACTCCTTTTGAAGGAACTTGCGGCTTTAAAGGATATCTCGGACTTGGAAAAACCAAGGTCAAAAGTAAAAAAGGGAGCTTGGAACGTTTTATAAACACATATTACACTTCTGAGTACGCCTATATTTCCTTTAGGAACTCATTACTAGCCAAGACTTTCTCCGAGCAAGTATTTAAATCGAATATTACTTGGGTGGATGGGATCTCATACAATGGAGATGAGATGGACATTTATAATGTAGCTGATGGCATTTTTTATATTAAAAGTGAACATTTGGTAAATCAAGTTCCTTAGATATGTTTAAAGCAAATTTTACAAAATTATTAGTAAGAAAAGCCTTCTTAAAAAATATATCCCAATTACATTACATCAGTCAACCCCTTTTTAATTAAGTAGCACTTATTTTCTTTTAAACATCTCAAAATCAAACATCTAAATTTCGTAACTTTATATAAACCAGAACTTTAAATTGTACCAACATGAAGTTATTTTACATTTTTATAAGTCTGTTTTTAATTTTTGGTTGTTCTACTGAGGATGACGAGAGTTGCACTTACGAAATCTCCTATTTTGTGAATTGTGATTGTACCTATGAAGATAATTCCTGCCTTAAGATTGCATTTATTTACAGAAACGAATTGGAACGAGTTAGGGATATTTTTGTGGCAGATGGAAGCGGCTGCGTTTATATTGAAAACATAAACACCACCAGCAGACAAAATTTATCGGGTTTTATCAAAAAAATTCCAGATGAATGCCAAGACCTAGATGGGTGGGAACTAAATTGATTTACAATCCATAATCCCGCTATTTGATTTATTCAGTACCCTCTTTATTGGCCCATGTAAAATATCTTGAAAATTTACATGAAAGAATCTCCTTAATCGTTGTTGAAAAATCCTTTAGGTTAGAGATAAAATTTTACTTAAATTAGTGGTTATAAACGTTTTACATTTAAAAATCCCGATTTATTCTACCGACTACAATGCCTTAACCCTTATTTTAAAAACAACAAATAAGTATAACTTATAACTTTAAATTATGAATAAATTAACTTTATTATTTGTCTCTGCTCTACTATTTAGTGCGACAAGTGTTTTCGGACAGGCTAGAAGTGAATTGAACTTTGGTTTTGTAGGTGCTAATTATGAAATTCCCATCCACAGGGATATTACCATTGCTCCAGGATTGGGCACCAGTTTAGATTTTGATTGGTTGAACCTGGGAGTAAAGGGAAATTATTATTTCGATAATCTGTTTGGGTTGACAGCCCCGGCATGGGACGTATATGGCGGTGCCAATTTTGGATATTCCGTGTATATGGGAAGTGGCCATGACGACAGCGATATTGATTTTGGTCTGCAGATAGGCGGCCGTTGGTTTTGGAATGATACTTGGGGCGTCTATGCAGAAATAGCAGGCGGAAACGTTTCTGGACTATCCCCCGGTATTGGCTTAACCGTCAAATTATAGAGGATGCCATTTCCTGAATAGAGGATAACTAATGATAAGAGAACAGAACAACAAGGGAGCCAAATGGCTCCCTTGTTGTTCTTAACAGCCTAAGAATTAAAAATTAAACCTGCTCCATCCCTCTTGAGAAGAGATTCAAAGGAACACACCCTTATTTTAAGAAAAATATCTCGAACAACCTAACAAACAGTTATAATCGTCTGTGATTGTCAATTGGCTGTTTTTACCTATAATTGCCTAGAATTAATCCAAACTAAATGAAAAGCCTACTTACTTATTACTTTCTAAGCTTTACGCCATTCATTATTCTTTTGCTACTAATGAAGGAGCATTTAATTGACCCCATTCTTTTTCTTGGACTATTGTTTTTCTATGTTCTCATCTACCGTACTTATTTAGATGGTAAAAGACTTGCAGACAAAAGCATTATAAAACAAAATGAGATATGGAAAATGATAATACCAGGAAAAAGACTAGAGCATTTTAAAGAGCTTTATCTTAAATAGGATTACTTAATTTTTTACCATCTTCTAGCTTCTATTATTTCTAAAGTTACTCTAACAATTAACATAGAATAAAATTCAAACTATCCGCATGATTATACTTTATGCCTTTTACTACCTATTAATTAACTTTTTAATTTGGCACTTACTATATAAAACTTTATCCATTCACAAAAAATGGATTATTCTGTTGTCCGCTATTACAATACTTTTTATGCCATTACAGGCAATGTACTTATCTGAACATTTCTTGCCAATGGAAAAATTCTGGAGTCTAACATTCTATAGTTTCAGTGGCCTATTTTTTTATGTTGCCCAAAAGTATGTTATCTATGAATTTACTAGGGATAATAATATCAACACAGACAACTCACCTGCCAATATGTATGCTGTACCTTTCTTTAAATTATTTTGCCAGCATATAGTATTTCTAATGATATTCTATGTCCAAATTGGGGTGCTTTGGAGAGAACTATAAAAATAATCCATTTCAATTAATTAGAATAAAATCTTCAGGAAACAAAAGGAATAGATGAATGGGTTCAAATGGATGATGGCAATGCTTATGTCCTTAACAACTACAAATGGGTAACTGTAGACGATGCTTTTGCTCAGTTATGCTCATCTAATTCACCTACAGACCTGGGGTCAGGACCATCAATTAGGATATGGGAATGCCACGCATTTGGGTAATTTCACGGTTGATTTAGAGTTTTGCTTTCATGTCGTACTTGATAGTGAAGGACAGCCAGATTTTGATGCTGGATTTGGGGAATTTTCTGGCGCGGATAACATACTAGAAGCCAATAGTGGCGATTTCCTATTTACTACATCTAGCGGAAGTCAACTCATCCCAATTCAAGACGAAAACTACGTTTTTGAGTTTGAAAACCATTTAACGGTTACTGGAGGAACAGGTAAATTTGAAAATGCCTCAGGAGAAATTATTAATTATGGAATGGTAAGAAATGATGGGTCCGGTACAGACCACCACCAAGAAGGTACTTTAATATTGGCGAAATGATTATTCTCTAAAAAAATACTTAGTGCGAATCCAGAAAAAAGCAAGAAAGCTTCAAGAAATTGGAGCTTTCTAAATACATTGATTTCCTTTAGAAATTTGAACTATTCACTATAAGAAGGAAACTGCTTAACACCTGACATACATGGAGACACTATCCCGAAAAGTGTCTCAAAATTGCGACACTCACTTTTATAGAGATGCAACTTTCCATAATAATTCTAAATGCAAAGTCATTATCACTATGGAATTATTATAATAATACAGGGGGGGGTATCTAACTCCTGTAGAACTAAAATATTTCAAACCCCTATTACCTCACTAAACTAAAGTGCCCTCTATACTTTTTTATATTTCCCTCATTATCCATCATTTCAGCAACAAACCAATAATCAGAAGAAGGCAATACTTCCCCGTTTAATTTGCCATCCCAAGACTCTTCTTTTGGATAAAACTTTTCAATTAGTTTACCGTAGCGATTATAAATATATACGGTAGAACCATTTGTTAAATTTCTAGGCAATCCTCTAATATTCCAAGTATCATTAAAACCATCATTATTAGGAGTAAAAAACTTAGGAAAGGACATAAACTCAATTACTAAAGAAACAATACCACAACCATTTTTATCTCTTACATACAGGATATGAGTTCCAGGTCCAATCTGCTCAAAATATGGTTCGTCTTGATAAGGACCATCTAAATAATCCAGTGAAAATTCATATTCTCCAAGGCCTAAATCATTAATATTCTCAACGGTTAAGGAATTATTTCCAGAGAGCTCAACAACCAATACATCCTCTATATCAATTGAAGCCAACCCTGACAAATTCACTTCTATTGATTTGGTTATGGCACACTGCAATGAATTGGAATAAGCAAGAGTAATATAATAAGTACCAGGTGTGGAAACATTAAGTGCAACATCGTTAGAAAGAAAAGAACCATCTTCTGATTCCCAAAAATACAGGTAATTTTGAGAGGGTAAATTTTCAATAGGTTCCAACAAAACTCCTTGTAATACTTCCGAATCACACAAATAAACAGGAGATACAACAGTAAATTCTGGAGGTGACACTACATATAAATTTAAATGCCCCCCAAAACCTATACAATCGTTATCTGTATTGCTTTCTACCCTGACATATAATTGCTGCTCATATGGATAACCTTCATTGGTATAGTTCTCAATATCCAATATTTCATTGATTTCCAAAAGAGCATCCATTTCATTTCTAAAATAGGAAACAACTAAATCTTCTTCCATAGCAAACATATCCTGAATTTCCTGATTTACATCACTTAAATCAAAAATTGAAATTCCATCGCCATCAACGCCATCCAACAAATCACAGGCAAAAACGTTCCTAACAAAATCATCTGGAATCTGCGATATAGAAACAAATAGATTTACTTGGGCAATATCAAAACATCCAAATACATTTTCCACCCTGACCCATACGATATCCTGCCCCTCACTTTCATTCCAGTAGGCATTAGGCTCCATAATCTCATTAATTTCATTGAGGGCATTTTCTTCCGAAGTATAGAATGATACAGACTCCCCATTAAAATTAGCCAATATTTCCCCTAAAACTTCATTTAAATTAAATACCGTAAAACCATTCAAATTAAAATCACATTGGTAGAAATCTACACTTGGATTAATTAAAGGCATTTCATAAACTGTAACATTAGTTAGTAAGCTAACTATACCAAAACTCCCTTCTACCGTAGCTGAAACCTCATACACCCCAGGATTAGAATAATTATGTACGGTTTCAAAATTGGAAGAAAAGTTATCTGTACCAGACTCCGGATCCCCAAAATCCCACATAACACTTTCAATAGATTCCAAATCCCCCTCAAGGGAAAAGTTTGCAGCATTACCAAAACATATGTCTTCTGATATAATACTAAGACATCCTCCAAAATTTGTAGGCACTTTCATTGGGAGCCCAGCCTGACAATTTGCACCATTCAGATAAATTCCTTGGCTCTGAAAATCACACCCTAACCCAGCAATATTAGGATTATTAATAACTGCTAAATATGGACTATCAACTATGGACACGTATATTTTCCCATCTGGTCCTATTTGTAGAGCTCCTGTACTATAACTTTCTTGATTACCGCCATTTATCAATGTCCCTGATTCTAGGATCTCATTACCATTTTCCAATGTAATATCAAATTGATAAACTTCAGAAAACCAAATCCACGGATTGTATGAGACATAAATTAAATTTTCATTGGGGGAAAACTCAAGGCCATAGCCTGAAAAATCCACTACCAAAGGGCTAGACACCTCACCCGTAATATTATTAAAATCACAAATTAGTATTTGGTAACCAATACATGATACCAACCTAGCCCCTGATGCAGAAAATTTCGTTGTAAACGCGGTAGATAAAGCAATATTCCCGCCAAGATCACTCTGCACCGGTGTTTCATTCACTCCTGAATTAGATATCTGAAATGCTAAGAAATGATCTGAATCCGCTGTAACGACCCAAAATATATTTTCATCATAATTACCAACAACAGCAATACTCTCTGAATTTGATGTATTCAATGACACATTTTTAATTCCGGTTATCCCGCCAAGTCCATTTCCTAAAGCCATGTTTACTTCGGAATACTGGAATCCACTTTGAGATTCACTCTCTTCGGCATCTGTAGTAAATATGTAATAAACATTTGAAGAGCAGGGTTTGGGAACTATAACAGCGGAATTTGCACTTGAAGAATGTCCATTTAATCCTGTTCCATTGAGCATAATCTGATGATTCCTGTTCCAAACAGTTATGCCATCAGTATAAAACAATAACTCACCGCTAGAATTGCTAATTGAAGCGCAGCCTTCAACAGTACTTAGTTGACCATTTGAAAGGGCAGTTGGAGAAGAATTGTTGAAGTTAACACCTGCATTTTCACCAAAGTACCAAATGTTGTTTTCCAACTGAGCAAAGGCAGGAACAAATCCTAGAAATAGAACAAGAATTAATATCAGGTCAAAATTGTAAGAACCTTTCATAATTACAAGGCATATTATTATCCAGGCCAACAATTTTGAGCTTAAACAAATTTAGTGATTTTTAATTTTAAGCCTGTTTAAAGGCCTAAGCTCCTTAATTTCTTAACCCATTACAATCCTAATAATTACAACGCCAAATAAAACAAGGGGCTAACTACCCACTGTTTATTCTATCTATTTCATTACTTAACCTTTCCTGAATTATCTCTCCATAGTGGTCCTGTGTAGTCTGGATTTTAGCATGTCCCAACAGCTTTGACACAATATCCATAGGCAAATTATTATAAAGCAACAAAGTGTTTTCTAAGATCTTTATGGACACATGATTGCTCAGGCGGCTCTACAGTCTGTTGCCTACCGCTCCAATGTTTGAGATTTATGGAAATTCCAGTAGATAACTCCTTTCTAGTCCTATTAAATGTAATTCTACATCTAACAGGGCATTTACCTTTGGAATTCTTCTTTGCTTTATACCGCAAAAATGTAATGTTTATTTTTATTGTTATTGATTGCTTTTAATGATTATTTGGAGGTACACCCGAGAAGAAAATGGCACACCCTATGAGAAAAAAACTTGATAAGTTGGCTTTATTGAAGAACTACAAACACCCCTAAAACAAAAAAGCATCCCAATCTTCAATTAAGAAAAAAGGAAAGCTTCTCATTGGCAAGTCTCCTGTTGGGGAGGCTCACAACTCCCAGATTGCCTGGGAACAACACAACTAAACTTTAGGCCAAAAAAAAGCTCCAATTTCTCGGAGCTTTTAAGGTAATCTTGCGGTCTGGACGGGACTCGAACCCGCGACCCCCTGCGTGACAGGCAGGTATTCTAACCAACTGAACTACCAAACCGTTGCGTTATTGCGGTTGCAAATATACAACCCTTTTTCAATTGCACAAACATTTTTCAAAGAAAAATTAAAAAAAATTTCGCTACAAAAACCTATGCCGCTCTATCATATACGTTGTCAGTACTTTATCAAAATCTTTATTTATGTCTGCTTCTACATATTTTATTCCGTATTGTCCACATTTTAATCGAAGCTCATTAAAATAAGTTCCAACAGCCGCCTCATAATTCTCCTTAATGGTATCCGGATATAGATTTATGTACTCCCCGGTTTCCACATCAATGAATCTTTTCGGGGTATTGTCAAAATCAAATTCTAGTTCCTTCTCTTTATCGAACACATGAAATAGCACCACTTCATGCTTATTGTACTTTAAATGTCTTAAGGCTTCAAACAACTTTGCTTCATTGGTAGAAGTCTGAAACATATCCGTAAAGAAGAAAATCAGGGATCGCCTATGGATCTTTTCAGCAATTTGATGTAAATAGGTATAGGTCTCCGTTTGTCTCTGTACCGGTTTTGAGAGCACCATATCGCTTAATTTATGCAAAAGCATCTGGTGGTGGCGCTCACTGCCCTTTTCTGGCGCATAATAGTCGTAAGCATCACTATAGATACTTAAACCTACAGCATCGCGTTGTTTCTTTAAAATATGCATCAAGGAAGCCGACGCCAAAGCCGAAAAGGCAATCTTATTTAAATGCTCTATGGAAAAGTGGCGCATCTCTGGATAATGCATCGAACTACTGTTATCTATAATCAAATGGCAGCGCAAATTGGTTTCTTCATCATAACGCTTGGTAAAGAGCTTATCGGTTTTGGCAAATAGTTTCCAATCGATATGTTTTGTACTCTCCCCTCGATTATAGATTTTATGTTCGGCAAACTCAGCCGAAAACCCATGAAAGGGACTTTTATGCATACCCGCAATAAACCCTTCCACCACCTGTTTGGCTAAAAGTTCTAGATTTTTGAATCCGCCTGTTTTATTTAGCTCCTGTTGTAAATCCATTCAAATAAAAACACTCATTTATATAATAGCATCCACAATGCCATATGCCACCGATTCCTCTGCTCCCATCCAATGGTCACGATTAAAGTCCTTCATCACCTTATCAAAGTCCTGACCACAGTTATCGGCCAAAATCTGGGCGCTCAATTCTTTGGTTTTAATAATTTCCAGAGCTGTTATCTCAATATCACTTGCTGGCCCCCTAGCACCACCACTTGGCTGGTGAATCATCACTCTGGCATGAGGTTGAATAAAACGCTTGCCCTTTTTCCCCACAGAAAGCAAAATAGAGCCCATAGAAGCCGCCAATCCTGTGCAAATGGTAGAGACATCGCTATTGAGTGATTTAATGCAGTCATAGATGGCAAAACCCGAAGTAACATAGCCTCCTGGACTATTAATATATAATTGAATGTCCTTGACCTCTAAAGCATCCAAATACAACAGGCGGTCAATAACATGCTTGGCCGACTTATCATCTACCTGCCCCCAAAGAAACACTTTGCGCTGATCCAACAATTTACTATCTATAAGGTCTTGTACTTTTGGCTGTTTACTCATGATGTATCATTTTTTCCTAAAAATAAAAAAAGGTTTGCTGAACACAGCAAACCTTTCACATTTCTTTTGGAAAGTATTTTTTATAATAGAGAATCGATAGCCTCTGTATAAGCACTCTTTTGTGCCACACCAACTTGACGACCTACAACTTCACCGTTTTGGAATACCAATACCGTTGGAATGTTACGTACTCCATATTTCGCAGCAAATTCCTGATTGGCATCAACATCAACTTTACCAATAATAGCTTTACCTTCGTATTCTTTGCTAATTTCGTCAATGATTGGTGCCACCATTCTACAAGGACCACACCATGCCGCCCAAAAATCTACCATAACCGGTTTGTCACTATTCAAAACGGTTTCTTCAAACGTTGCATCTGTTATCTCTAATGCCATAATCTATAATTTAAATTGTGTTTTACTTCTGTTTCTATTAATATGCAAACTTAGTCAAAAAATTTGCCAAAGCTTACATCCTGACAATATGTTTTGATTATATGCACATTGTTTCAGCTTATTATGCTAATTTGACATAGCCTACAAAAACCTAATTCAGCTTGTAAAGGATATCTTGACGTTCCAATTGCTTGAGCAGTTCTTGCGAAATGCGCACCTTTTGTCTACGGCTTATCATATCCAGCTTAATTTGATCCTCATTATCATATATTGTAAAGTTCAAGGCCTTTTCACCTGTATGCATCCCTATCAACTCCTTAAGCACCTCTATTTTCTCATCGCCTAGATCTGCAATATTCAGCTGAATGGACAACTTTCTTGCGTAGGTTTCCATAACATCATGCAGCAACTGGAAATAATTGAACTGCATTCTAGGTTCACCGCGCTGTCCCGTATCCTTATTGATGATCCACCCTTCTCGAATAAATACTTTTACATACACAAAAGAGTTCTGCACCAAAAAGTGACGGAATTTCAAGTATTCTTCCCCAAATATCCTAAACTCCACACTGTTATTATAATCGTCCATGGTGAACATGGCCCAACCTTTCCCCTGCTTACTCACCCGGTGCTGCACATCGGTAACCACCCCTCCAACTGTCAATTCCCGATTCACAAACTGGTCTATCTGTGTTAAAGCCGCCAAGGTAGCATTGCAGAAGGTCTTCATTTCTATTTTGAAATCATCCAAGGGGTGTCCAGAAATGTAAATTCCCACCACTTCTTTCTCCCTCGCCAGTTTCTCCATAGTCCCCCATGTCTCGCAAGGTGGCACAACAGGTTCATCAATCTGCACGTCACTAGCTTCCCCAAAGAGACTTACCTGTGCAGAATTCTCGTTTTCCTGATGTTTGTTTCCATATTTTATGGCCTTTTCCAAGAAAGTGATGCCATCACCTTCGTCATGGAAATATTGGGCACGATGGGTTCCAGAAAAACAATCGAACCCACCGGCCAAGGCCAAGTTTTCAAAGGCCTTCTTGTTGGCCGCTCTTAAATCGATACGCTTGGCCAAATCGAAAATAGACTTGTAGAAACCGTCTTTCTTTCTATTATCTACAATAGTTTTTACGGCACCATGACCCACTCCTTTTATCGCTCCCATACCAAAACGCACGGCATTTTGATCGTTTACAGAGAATTTATAAAAGGATTCATTCACATCTGGTCCGAGCACATTTAGCTTCATGCGCTTACACTCTTCCATGAAGAAGGTCACCTGTTTGATGTCGTTCATGTTATTGGAAAGCACTGCCGCCATATATTCTGCAGGGTAATGCGCCTTTAAGTATGCTGTTTGATAAGCAATCCAAGCATAACAGGTAGAGTGAGATTTGTTGAAGGCGTAACTGGCAAATGCCTCCCAATCCTTCCAAATTTTTTCCAAAACCTTACGCGGATGCCCATTGGCTTCCCCTCCATCCAAGAACTGAGGCTTTAACTTTTCCAGTAAGGCAAAGATTTTTTTACCCATCGCCTTACGCAGCATATCGGCGTCACCCTTGGAGAAATTGGCCAATTTTTGCGACAACAACATTACCTGCTCCTGATATACCGTAATCCCGTAGGTTTCCTTAAGGTATTCCTCCATGGCCGGTAAATCATAAACAATTTCCTGATCTCCATGCTTACGGGCAATAAAGTCTGGGATGTATTCCATTGGTCCAGGACGGTACAATGCGTTCATGGCAATAAGGTCATCAAACACAGTAGGCTTTAAGGACTGCATGTGTTTTTGCATCCCAGGGGATTCATATTGGAACACTCCAACTGTTTCACCACGTTGGAACAGCTCGTAGGTCATTTGATCATCCAGCGGGAAATTCTCCGGATCTAACTCAATGCCATGTTTCGCCTTTACAATCTTAACCGTATCCTTAATTAGGGTCAATGTTTTCAACCCCAAGAAATCCATCTTTAGTAGACCTGCCGATTCTACTACCGAGTTGTCAAACTGCGTCACATACAAATCGGAATCCTTGGCCAAGGATACCGGTACGAACTTGGTAATATCATCCGGAGTAATGATGACCCCACAGGCGTGGATTCCTGTATTTCGAACAGAACCTTCCAAAACCCTGGCCATGTTTACAGTCTCCGACTCCAAACCTGCCCCTTCCGAAATATTGAAAAGCTCCTGTATCAATTCTATTTCTTCGGATTTGAATTTTGCCTTCAATCCCTTTTCATCCAAACCAAAAATCTTGTTTAGTTTGGTCATGTTCGGAATCAATTTGGCAATCCTATCGGCCTCAAACAAGGGCAAATCCAAAACCCTCGCTGTATCACGAATGGATGATTTGGCCGCCATGGTTCCATAGGTGATAATCTGTGCTACCTGATTACTACCGTACTTACCGATAACATAATCCATAACACGGCTTCTCCCTTCATCATCAAAATCGATATCAATATCGGGCATACTCACACGATCCGGATTCAAGAATCTCTCAAAAAGCAAATCGTACTTGATAGGGTCGATGTTGGTAATTCCCAAACAATAGGCCACGGCAGACCCCGCTGCCGATCCACGACCCGGCCCTACCGATACATCCATGTTACGGGCTTCCCGAATGAAATCCTCCACAATCAAGAAATAACCGGGATACCCTGTCTTTTCGATAACGTCCAGCTCAAAATCCAAACGTTCGGCAATGGAAGGCGTAATTTCTTCATAGCGTCGTTTAGCCCCCTCGTAGGTCAAATGCTTTAAATAGGCATTCTCCCCGCGTTTACCTCCATCTTTTAAATCGTCTTCATGCTGAAATTGCTCAGGAATATCAAACTTAGGCAGGAGGACATCACGTGCCAACTCAAAAGGCTCTACCTTATCTAAAATTTCCTGAATATTGGAAATGGCCTCTGGCACATCCTTAAACAAGGATTTCATGGCATCGGCCGACTTAAAATAATATTCTTGGTTTGGCAATCCGTAGCGATATCCGCGTCCTCTACCAATTGGTGTACTTTGTTTCTCCCCATCCTTCACACACAACAAAATATCGTGTGCATTGGCATCTTTCTGATCTACATAATAAGTATTGTTCGTAGCGATTACCTTGACATCATGTTTCTTTGCCAAATCAATCAACACAGGATTCACTCGATTTTCATCTTCTTGATTGTGGCGCATGAGCTCTATATACAGATCATCCTGGAACATCTCCTTCCACCACAACAAGGCTTCCTCCGCCTGATTTTCTCCCACGTTCAAAACCTTACTCGGCACTTCTCCATAAAGGTTCCCCGTCAAGACAATCACATCTTCCTTGTATTGTTTGATGATTTCCTTATCAATCCTTGGCACATAATAGAACCCTTCAGTAAAGGCAATGGAAGACAATTTGGCCAAATTATGATACCCGTTTTTATTCTTAGCCAGCATCACAATTTGATATCCGTTGTCCTTACGACTTTTATCCAATCGATCTTCACAAACAAAGAACTCACACCCCACAATAGGTTTGATTTCCTTTAATTTGGCTTCACCTCCTGCCGCAATAGCTTCTTCATTTTTAGCCTTAACACCCTTGTTGTGATTCAACACCGCACGAACAAAATGAAAGGCCCCCATCATATTGGCATGATCTGTCATGGCCACACCAGGCATATTATTCTTTGCCGCAGCAGCTACCAAATCAGGAATGCTAATAGTAGACTGCAATACAGAGAATTGGGAATGGTTATGCAGATGTGCAAAATTGGCGTCCTCAAGATCGGATATGTTTTGCTGAATTTCTGCATCAGAAATATCAGGTGCCTGTTGCTTTTCAAGGCGCTTTCTTATGGCATCACTCGCCTTTTTCAGGTTGATGTGCTTTAAACCAATTAATTGGATTTCACATGGATTGGCCTCACTAAATTTATTGAAATACCCCGACTCAACATCTAGCGCCTCTAAGGTATATTCTTGACGACGCACCAATTCAAAGAAACAACGCGTAGTTGCCTCCACATCGGCAGTGGCGTTATGTGCTTCCGCGAATGGCTGGTTAAACAGGTATTGATGTAATTCTGTTAAAGTAGGTAATTTAAATTTACCACCACGTCCTCCAGGAATCTGACACAATTGAGCCGTATGCTCTGTACAGGTATCCAATACGTGTAATTCCTGAAGAACATTATCAACACCTTCGCGAAAGAACTCAGCCCCCATGATATTGACATCAAAGCCAACATTCTGCCCAACCACAAACTTCGTTTTAGACAAGGCAGCATTGAATTTTTCCAACACCTCACTTAAGGTCACCCCCTGCTCCTGAGCCAACTCTGTAGAAATACCATGGACTTTTTCAGCATCATATGGAATGTTGAACCCCTCTGGCTGAATCAAAAAATCCTGATGCTCTACACAGCGTCCCAATTCATCATGTAACTGCCATGCAATCTGTATCGCTCTTGGCCAGTTATCGGTATCTGAAATAGGGGCATCCCAACGCTTGGGCAAACCAGTTGTTTCGGTATCAAAAATTAAGTACATAAATCTCCTGTTGTAATTCCAGTAATGGCAATAGTTTCCGCTTCAAAGAAAGGCATCCTCATGCAAATCAACACCTTACAAAACAAGTTAATAACTATTGAAAAGTCTTTAAAAATACGCATAAATAAAACGTAACAAAGCCAAAGTTATAAAGAGTTGTAAACAAAAAAAGCGCCCTTATTATGAGCGCTTTTATATGATATTTTTGAGTTTTATTATGGATTGCAGTCTCCCAAGGCATCTATTGCCGCCTGTAATACTCCAGAGGTATCGCCACAAGAGTTAATTTGTACCGCTAAGGCATCTTTGTACGCATTACACAATTCTGCATATTCTGCAGATTCACTACTTGCCTCTGCAAAGGCAGCTGCAGCTTCTGCCGTAGCTTGTTGCGCTTGCTGGCAACTTGTACCTCCCCCAATAACCAAGAGTCCACCAGTAAGTGGTACGCGGTAAAATTCACCTTGAATAAAATTCACACTCTTTTTACCATCGGCAGAAAAAGCATTAAACTTGAAGGTTCCAGTAACAGTGTTCGTAGAATTATCAAAGTCTACAATTTCAATTTCTCCATCGGCTGGATACACCTGTAAACTTGGGTCTGGCGCATTCAATGTTGAATAAGTCACACCGAAGGCATCCTTAAATCTTGCTTCACTTTGGTGCTCTCCACCCAAATAATAGGTCCCAACATTATCCAAAGTAGTCACTAGAGAAAGGGTTTCATAGCTATTGCCTCCTTCAACCACTAAGCCTCCTGCATCAATATCTGCAGCATAAAACTTGGCTCTCCACAGCTCTCCATCTTTCTTCCCCAATAAAGCGGGAGTATTGAATTCTAAGTCATCACCACAGCCAAAGACCGTAAATAGGGCTAACGTAAATAATGCTATATATTTTATCTTATCCATAGGGCTTTTATTTCGGACACAAATTAAAATAACGTTTTGAAAAACCCAAAAGTATAATAAAATTTCAATTAATGCCGATTTCTAAAAAATTTATGCAATTAAATAAAATTGTAGTATCTTTGCGCACTTATTAATAACCGAGGTCGAGAACCTCACTAATTAATTGATATGTCAGTTAAAATCAGATTACAAAGACACGGTAAAAAAGGAAAACCTTTTTACTGGATCGTTGCAGCAGATGCAAGAGCAAAAAGAGATGGTAAATTCTTAGAAAAATTAGGAACTTACAATCCAACTTCTAACCCAGCTACTATTGATTTGGATGTTGATGGTGCTGTAAAATGGCTTCAGAATGGTGCACAACCTACTGATACGGCTAGAGCTATTTTGTCTTACAAAGGAGCTTTACTTAAAAACCATTTGGCTGGTGGAGTAAGAAAAGGAGCTTTAACAGAAGAGCAAGCTGAAGCTAAATTCAATGCTTGGTTGGAAGAGAAGAGTGGAAAAGTAGATGCTAAAAAAGACACTTTAGCAAAAGCTGATGCGGATGCTAAGGCAAAAGCATTGGAAGCGGAAAAAGCTGTAAACGATGCTAGAGCTGCTGCGGCTGCTGAAGCTGAGGCAGAAGCTAAAGCTGCTGAAGAAGCTGCAAACGCTGAAACAGCAGAAGAAACTGCTAACGAAGAAGAATAAAAAATTTATTTTTTATACTTTTAAAACTCCGATAGCTACTATCGGAGTTTTTTGTACCATCCCTTTTGTCTCTCTTCAATCAAAGAACACATAACTTATTCCATTTTTAAGGCAAAACCCACTTACAATGCAAAAAAAAGATTGCTTTTATCTAGGTAAGATTGTTAAAAAGTACAGCTTCAAAGGCGAAGTACTGGTGAAATTAGATACCGACGAGCCCGAACTGTACGACCATCTAGACTCGGTTTTTGTGGAACTGCGCAATAACCTTGTTCCATTTTTTATTGAATCCTCTCAGTTGCACAAATCGGATTTACTTCGCATTAAATTTGAAGAGGTAGACACTGAGCAGGATGCCGACAGTATTATGAAATGTGATTTGTATTTGCCTTTGGAATTTCTTCCTAAGCTGGAAGGCAACAAATTCTACTTTCATGAAGTGATAGGGTTTACAATTGAGGACACCAATTTTGGACCTATCGGCACCATCAAAGCTATTAACGATAGTACCGCGCAGGCACTGTTTGAAATAGACAGAGATGGTATTGAAATATTGATTCCAATGAACGACGAATTCATTAAAGAAGTCAATAGAGATACCAAAACCATTTTGGTGGAAACGCCTGAAGGATTGATCGATTTGTATCTGGAATAGATTAATTGTAGAGCAGCATGAACAAACCATTTGCATTTAAGCAATTTACCGTTGAACAAGATAAGTGTGCAATGAAAATAGGCACGGACAGTGTACTTTTGGGCGCATGGGCTTCTGTGGAAGCCAACCCTTTTTCTGTTTTGGATATTGGCGCTGGAACAGGGGTTTTGTCCCTTATGCTGGCACAGCGCAGCAATGCTGAACTTATCGATGCCCTGGAGATTGATGATGATGCCTACGAACAATGTGTAGCCAATTTTGAAAATTCGCCTTGGGGAGATCGTTTGTTTTGTTACCATGCCTCGTTGCAAGAATTTGTAGAGGAAATAGAAGACGAATACGATTTGATCGTTTCCAACCCACCTTTCTATTCCGATGCCTATAAAACAGACAACACTCAACGTGACTTGGCCCGTTTTGAAGATGCTATGCCGTTCGGCCACCTATTGGAAAGTGCCGCGCATTTATTGGCTGAAACTGGCATCTTTTGCGTGATCATACCGTATTCTGAAACAGATAATTTTATCGCATTGGCGAGGGAATTTCAATTGTATCCAAACAAAATTTTACAGATAAAAGGCACTCCAGAAACCGAAATCAAGCGCAGTCTCATTCAATTCTCATTCCATGAAACCGAAGTAGACACCAAAGAACTTATCATAGAAACAGCCCGCCACCAATACACCGAAGATTATATTGCGCTTACCAAAGATTTCTATTTGAAAATGTAACATAAAAAAAGCGTTGTTCACACATGACAACGCTTTTCCTTTTTTATTGCTGCAATATATTACTGTAAACTTACTACAGCCTTAAGATTTACATCCGTCCAAGTCTTTCCCTCGTGCAAAGCATTACAAGCAGCGTGCAAAGCATCAAAAGCAGTATTTGCTCCAAAGTCCTCCAACAGGTCAACACTTCCTTCAAAGGTAACTGATTGACCATCTGCTGCTGGTACAAATGAAAATTCCTTGTTAATGGTTTTGTCATTCAGTTTAATTTCCAACTGCGCCTTACCATCTTTTACCTCAAGGATTCGTCCTGAAATATCTCCCACAAGTTGCGCAAAAAATTCATTCTTTAAAGTTGTGTCCCTAGCTGCATCTCCCGTACTCACAGTGGTTTTATCCATCTTAAAGGTAAGCCCTTTAAACTTGTCCTCGAAAACGTCGGCTTCTGTCAATTCTCCATAAGCTATTTCAGAAAAGGTACCATTCACCCCAGCTTTGGCCGGTGTTTTAAATGCCGTCCATGTAAAATCTACATCTTTAATGCTTGGCTTCTTTTCAACCTCCACTATTTCTTGAGCGGTTTCTTCAACGATGGGTTCCGTTTCCTTTTTGGTTTCGCTTTTACAAGACACCAACAGCCCGATCAAGGCCACACTATAAATTACTTTCTTCATATTGTTTTAAAATTCAATAACTGGTTAAATGATTTGTTCCGAACAAATATAGCCCATATCTTTTCCTTCTCAGTGAAAGAATAATCCTTTTTCATTTTTCAACTCCACCGAGAATACCCAAACTGCTTCACGAATTAAATTAGCATCTTGAAAACGTTTTCGCTACTTTTGTGAACCGCTCAAAAAAGCCATTGAAAATAACGGACTTAAAAAGCGCGGCATAACATAAAAATAATTGACATGGCAGGCGAACAGGCCTCCATCACTTTTAAAAATATAGCATGAAACCAGATTTATTTGAAGCACCAGACTATTACCAACTTGACGAATTGCTAACCGAAGAACACAAATTGGTTCGCGATGCTGCCCGTGAATGGGTAAAGCGCGATGTATCTCCAATTATCGAGGACTATGCCCAACGTGCAGAATTCCCAACACAAATCATCAACGGATTGGCAGAAATAGGCGCCTTTGGCCCTTATATTCCTGAAGAATATGGCGGCGCTGGATTGGATCAAATTTCGTACGGTTTGATCATGCAGGAAATTGAAAGAGGAGATTCCGGGGTACGCAGTACCGCTTCTGTGCAATCTTCCTTGGTAATGTATCCTATTTGGAAATATGGAAATGAAGAGCAACGCCAAAAATACTTACCAAAATTAGCGAGTGGTGAATGGATGGGCTGCTTCGGTTTGACGGAACCAGACCACGGTAGTAACCCAGGAGGCATGGTCACCAATTTTAAGGATATGGGAGACCACTATCTTTTAAATGGTGCCAAAATGTGGATTTCCAACGCACCTTTTGCTCAGGTTGCCGTTGTATGGGCCAAGAATGAAGAAGGACGTATCCATGGGTTGATTGTAGAACGTGGCATGGAAGGATTTTCAACTCCGGAAACCCACAACAAATGGTCTTTAAGAGCCTCGGCTACTGGAGAGCTTATATTTGACAATGTAAAAGTTCCTAAGGAAAACTTGTTACCAGGAAAATCTGGTTTGGGAGCGCCACTTGGTTGTTTGGATTCTGCTAGATATGGAATTGCTTGGGGAGCTATTGGAGCCGCTATGGACTGTTACGATACAGCTTTGAGATATAGCAAGGAACGCATACAATTTGGAAAACCTATTGGTCAGTTCCAATTGCAACAAAAGAAATTGGCCGAGATGATTACCGAAATCACCAAAGCACAATTATTGACTTGGCGATTAGGGGTATTGAGAAATGAAGGCAAAGCGACTTCGGCACAAATATCTATGGCAAAACGCAACAATGTGGATATGGCCATCAACATCGCTCGTGAAGCTCGCCAGATGTTAGGAGGTATGGGAATTACCGGAGAATACAGCATCATGCGCCATTCCATGAATTTGGAAAGTGTGATTACTTACGAAGGTACCCACGACATCCACTTATTGATTACTGGTTTTGACCTTACTGGCCTCAACGCCTTTAAATAATTGATTCAAAATATGTTATGAAAAGCGAGTTTTTACTCGCTTTTTTTGCATCTTTATACTATGTCTTCAAAATCCAGATTAGATAGGGCGTATAAAAATGCAAAGGTCATTCCGTTTGATGACAGTAGTAAATTCATACTTTTTAGTGACTGCCACAGAGGTGACAACAGTTTTGCCGATGATTTTGCCAATAATCGCAATATCTACCTTCATGCCCTAAAACAATATTTTGCAAAAGGCTTTTATTATTGCGAATTGGGAGATGGGGACGATTTATGGGAAAACCTGTTCTATAGCCACGTTCTCCAAGCCCACAAGGACGTTTACAGGCAAATACAGCTCTACTTCAATCAAGATAGGTTTACCATGTTATGGGGCAACCACGATATGGTCTACAAGAACCCCGAATTTGTCAAAAAACAACTCTATAGTTATTTCGATAAACGAAGTGGAACCCATAAACCACTATTCCCAGGAATTGAAGTTCATGAAGCCATCATCCTAAAACACTCCCAAACGGGGCAGGAACTGTTTTTAACCCACGGCCATCAAGCCGATTGGTGGAATTATGTTTGTTGGAAATGGAGTCAGTTTTTGGTAAGAATTCTTTGGAAACCATTAAATGTTATGGGCATTGCAGACCCAACGAGTCCTGCCATAAATTACAAGGAACTCATAAAGGTAGAACGCCGTATCAAGGATTGGATCCAAGCGAACAACAATTTAATTACTATTGTTGGGCATACCCATCGCCCAAGATTTCCCTCTCCAAATGAGATTGCGTTTTTTAATGATGGAAGCTGCGTGCATCCAAGATGCATTACGGGAATAGAAATTGAAAATGGACAAATTTCCTTAGTGAAATGGGAAACCTCTACCACAGATGACGGCACCCTGAAAATTGTCCGTGAAATGTTGGAAGGCCCTAGAAAGTTATCAGAATACCATATGTTTAAAGCGAATTGACAAAGTCCAAAAGGTCTTGTCTTTCACTAGCCGAAAGGTTTTTAAAACCATTTTTGGCTGCTTCCGCTTCACCTCCGTGCCACAAAATTGCTTCTGTTACATTCTTGGCTCTACCATCATGTAAAAAGTGCGTATGGCCATTCACCACCTGAGTCAAGCCAATACCCCATAACGGACGTGTTTTCCACTCTTGTCCATCGGCTAAAAAATCTGAGCGATTGTCTGCCAAACCAGGTCCCATATCGTGTAACAGCATATCCGTGTAAGGATAAAACTCTTGATTTGCCAAAACATTGATGTCCGCTTCTTCAGAAATCATTTTGGGAACATGACAACTGGCACACTTCAAGTCTTCAAAAATTCTGGCACCATTTTGAATGTGTTCCTGATCTAAATTTCTAGCAGCCGGAACCCCTAAAGTTTTACAATAAAATGCCACCTGTTCCAAAACGTCATAGGTGACTTCAGGATCATCTCCAAGACCATCATTTCCGTTGGATTGGTCATGGCCTGTTTCTTGAGGGAACAAAGGCGTGGTAATTCCCATATCCTCCAAATAAGCACCAGCACATTGCTCGATGATAGAAGCTGTATTGGCTTTCCATCCAAAACGACCTAAGGTTGTAGATTCTGTGACGTGATTGTAAACATAGTTAGCCTTTCCTGAAATGCCATCACCATCGGCGTCATTGACATCTTCATATTGCAAAATGTAATATTCCGGAATTACCTCCAGCAAGCCCAATCCAAAAACCGGCGGTGCCAATCTTGGGGACAAATTTGCTTCCGAAGGAAAAGGAATATAGGTATCAACAACATTATAGGTGGGTTTCTTTAAGATGACTTCAGTCCCATCCGCCAAAGTCTCCACTTGATTTGTAAACTCCACCGAAAACTGTACTTCTGGTTCATAACCGTAAATGGCTTGGTTTTGCAACTGCTTTCCAAATCCAGGCACTGCTACAGGTCCGCCCAAATCATCCGTTCCAGGAAGACTGGCTCTTAAGAAAAATCCACTTAAACTATTAATGTTTGATGGAAATGCACTTCTTCCATCTTTGGGATGGCAAGAAACACAAGAGGTATTATTGAATACAGGGCCAACACCACCGTTGACTTCTGCAGGGGCCGATACAAATACCGCACCGAATTCCAAATCGGCATCAAAATGATCGGCTATTTGAGAAGCAGACAGGTTAGCAGCAGGAGTACTGAACGAATTACTCGAGGTAAGATATACTGTAGTCTCTCCACCCGCAGTAGTCCTTTCGGTTAACGGATTCACCGTCTCATAGCTTTCTTGGTCATCTTTTTGACACGATACTACAATTCCCATTAAAAGGGCTCCTACCAATAACCTGTTTGCCTTTCTCATTTTAAAAAAATCTTGATAATTATAGGTTACCAATAAAAGGCAACAATTGACTATCCAATAAATTTTGAAGTTCCAATACTTTTTCTTGCGCCAATTCAACAGCATTACGGCTGTCATAAATAGCCTCTGTAAAAGTACCAGGAATGTTTTCGATAGCTTCTACAGCATCAGCGATAGCATCTTTAATTTGCGTATCCAAGCTGCTGTTTTCACCCGCTACAATATTGGTGATTCCATAACCACTAACACCGTTGTAATCTCCTAAATACACGTTTTGGATACTTCTCATGTTGTTTGCGAAATCCAATTTTGAATTGTTGCTGAAACGAGATTCTTCAGCTTCTGGTTTTGCACCACCATTGTTTCCGTTTAAAGGCTCTTCAATTTTACCATTTCCAACCTCATCAGCAATGATAGAAAGTCCTTCTACGATTTCTTGAAGCGCTCCTTTTTGTGAGGTGTAGATAGATCCAGACTGACCAGCGTTGATGAAATTGTTGGCGAAATTTCCACCTGAAGCAATCCATCCGTTGTACAATTGTGCTGTTTTAGATTGCAAGTTTTCAGTAGCAGCCACCAAATATTCCAACTCACGCTCTGTAAGTTCAGAAGCTGCTTTGTCACCATCAATACCCCATACAAAGTACTCGATAGTATGGAATCCACGTGCTTCATTGTTGCTTTCCAACAAACTTTCAGTAATAGGGTCTCCACTATTCAAAATTCCGTTAATAGCATTAACGTCTACTGGCCAAGAATCGATGGCTGGATCGATACCTTCAGTATCTACCGGTCCGTACAAAAATCCTTCAGATTGTTCCCAAGGTGCACGTGTTCCTTGCCAAGCTTCTTTTACCGCCTGTAAACCTGTCTCATCTCCTATTGTTAAACTTGCTACAGCCTCCTTTAATGCAATTGCATTGGTGTTCATGCTGTGGTAGGTTTCTGTAATTACCGATACCGATAAATTTGTCAACACCTCTTGGTTAAGCGCTTCATTGATAGCATCATCATTGTTGGAATCGTCATTGCTATCGCTACATGACACAAACAAAGTGGTCATGAATGCTAGTGTTAAGATTGATTTGATTGAGTTACTCATGGTTTATTGATTTTAACTTATTTATATATTAGAAAAAGAATCCTATTCCTGTACTGAATGTTTTTTCATGTTGTCTTTCACCCGTGTATTCCAAAGTGGCCAAATCATAATTTTCTGAACCTAGCTTTCTATCGGAATAATGCGCCTTGAATACAATTTGAGGATGTACAAACCAATTCAATCCTCCAGTGATACTGCTACGCTCCCATCTTGGGTTGTCAATAATCTCACCGGTTACCGTATGCATGGTATCATAGTAATCGTACCTAACAAATGGGTACAGCATCTGTTTTGTTGAAGCATTTAAATGTGGTAAAATATTATAACCTACTTCTGCAGAAACTCCCAAAGCAGTTTTACCTACCGGAGTTCTTTTTACACCAAGGTTATTGGAAAGATTCGCGTTTTTCTTTGAAACGATATCAGAATTTTGAATGTTTCCGTAAAGACCAATGGCATTAAAGCGAAGGTTCCCCTCGTTGTAGCTAATATGCCCTTCTACCATCGTGACATAGGCAGGATCATCCATGTCGTTTTTAGGTCTGTTGGCAGCGGCATCATTCATATAGGCTGCAAAGCCAACAAAAGTGTCCTTATGCGTTCCAAATTTATAGTCTAAACGCAATGCCAAGGCCACACTTTCTGCATTGGAAGTTTCAAATCTGGATTGGTATCCATTCTTAATCCACCCTCTAGAAGAAAACCCACTGGCATCCAAGCCACTTACCACATAAAACTTATAGATGAATCTTTTGGCAAAGGTTCCATAGAGTTCAATTCCATTTTCATACCATCCCAAAGGCAGGATTTCGTTTTCCATTTCCTGACGGTGTGTAGTAAAATATCGTGTAGGCGTATCCAAAGTTTGGTGCAACCCGAAGTACATTTTCATACGTCCAACACGGGCATTGAAATAAGGAAGAATTTTAAAATTGATATGGGCCTGCTCTAATTTAACGCCTCCACCTTTTTCGATTTCCTGTTCAAATTCACCAAACTCCTCCTGAGTGTCCAACTCTAAGGTAGTTGCAGTACCTCCATGCTCGAATTCAATCTCGGATTTGAAATTGATCCAATCATTGAATTGATATCTTAGATATAGGTTTAAACGTTCTGGATCAAACTGATCTTTTAGGTTTGGATCTGTATCGTAGTTGTAGTTGTAGTAATTAACCACTCCATAACCGTTTAATGAAAACCGGCTAAGAGAGAACCAATTTTGCTTTTTATCGGTCATGGAATCTTTGACCTCCTGTAAAAGCTCCTGTTTGATTTCAGATTTCAGCTGTTCGTAAGTAGCCTGATCAATGGTTTGCTGGGCCGAAACTGCCCAACCAAAGAATATCAATAAGAAAGTAATGTGCCGGTTCATTTGAAAAATTTGGCACAAAATTAACGCTATTTGGATTTAATCCAAATTAAATCTAAAAAATTAAGACTCAGGAGCCAACTCCACTTTTAGCCCTTCCACCTCAGGCGTCATCTGAATCTGACAACTTAAGCGACTGTTATCTTTCACATAGAACGCTTCGGCCAACATAGCCTCTTCTTCATCCTGCATTTCTGGCAGTTCATGATCGGATAACACATAGCATTGGCAAGACGCACACATGGCCATTCCTCCACACACACCAATAGTGCCTTCGGGAGCCAATTCATAACTACGCACCACCTCCATAAGGTTCATGGCCATATCAGTAGGCGCCTCAATGTTATGAGACACCCCTTCGCGATCTATAATTGTAATGTTTATGTCTGACATATAGTATTTAGTAATTAGAGTCATCGATGAAAATTCATCATTTCAATGATTTGATTAAACCGTATAACATTCGAGATATTTCATTGGAATCTTCAATTAACTTATTTGAGATGTCTTCTGAAAGAAATCCTAATCTCGAAGCCAAGTACAACATTGATCTAACCTCACTGCTCGAGCCTGTTGCAAAATATAAAAACCGGATAAATTCTGCATTTGAATTTCTATCAAAACCTTCGGCTATATTATTGGATACAGAAATAGAAGCCCTCGTTATTTGATCTTTAAAGACATAGTCCTTTAGCCCTAAGAAGTTATTGTAAATAGCAACACAAAAATCTTGTGATTTCCTCCAAACTTGAAGTTCTTCAAATTTCTGAACTGCCATAGAGTTATTTTTTACTATTTACTAACTACCAATTACTAAGTACTATTCTATTGATTTCACAACTGCCTTAGGCGCTTCTTTTCTGGTTCCATCAAAACCATCAATACCACTTACCGTCGTGTATTTTAACACATAGCGCTTCCCTGGATTGATAATTTGATAGGCTGCTTGACACATTAAAGTTGCTTCATGGAATCCACAAAGGATCAACTTTAATTTTCCCGGATAAGTGTTCACATCTCCTATGGCAAAAACACCAGGAATATTCGTTTGATAATCTAACGCGTTATTTACTTTGATGGCATTCTTTTCGATTTCCAAGCCCCAGTTGCCAATAGGCCCCAACTTAGGTGACAAACCAAAAAGAGGAATGAAATGATCACATTCTATCTCAAATTCCGTTGGAATATGGTCTGCTTTTGTAACGACCACACCGGTTAAGTGATCATCACCCAAAATACCTACAACCTCTGCAGGAGTAATCAAGTTGATCTTTCCTTTGTTCTTCAGTTCTTGAACTTTTTCAACAGAATCCAAAGCTCCCCTAAACTCATTTCGCCTATGGATCAATGTCACTTCTGAAGCCACATCACTTAAAAAGATACTCCAATCCAGTGCAGAGTCTCCTCCACCTGCAATCACCACCCTTTTGTTGCGGTACACTTCTGGGTCCTTGATCATGTATTCCACACCCTTATCTTCAAAATTAGCAATGTTGTGGATTAAAGGCTTTCTAGGCTCAAAACTCCCCAAACCACCAGCAATAGCCACTACGGGTGCATGGTGTTTTGTTCCTTTATTGGTAGTAACAATAAAACTACCATCTTCCAATTTCTCGATAGTTTCTGCGCGTTCACCCAAAGTAAATCCAGGTTCAAACTGCTTGCCCTGCTCCAAAAGCCTCTCGGTTAAATCACCCGCGAGAATTTCTGGATAGGCCGGAATATCGTAAATCGGTTTTTTGGGATATATTTCGGAACACTGTCCTCCAGGTTGTGGCAATGCATCTATGAGATGGCATTTCAATTTTAGTAAACCGGCCTCAAACACCGTAAAAAGTCCTGTTGGTCCAGCACCAATGATAAGAATATCTGTTTTAATCATGAATTAGTTCTTTCAGCGACAAAAATATACACATGAAATATTGATTTATATGATATTTGTCATTTAGAAAATTAATCGATTTGATATAAGATGGCTCCTTTTTAAAGCTCCACATTGATGACTTCCTCGATTTGAGGGGCGTATTTTTTTATGGTCATCTCAACGCCCGATTTTAAAGTCATTTGGTTAACAGAGCACCCTACACAGGCACCTTCCAATTGTACTTTTACCAATTTATCGCCTTCAATTGAAACCAAGGAAATGTTTCCTCCGTCACTTTCCAAAAAAGGACGGATTTCAGCAAGCGCTTTCTCTACATTTAATTTTAATTCTTCTGATGTCATTATTTAAGTGAATAATGTGACTTATTATTTTTTAATAGCAGAACAGCCTGCCATTGTTGTAATTTTTATGGCCTCGGTTGGTGGTAAATCTTCATTTCTTCTTACTACTTGCTCTACCACATTTCTAGTAAGAGTTTCGAAAGATTGCTCTAAAGCTGTGGCTGTTTGCAGCGCAGCAGGACGACCTACATCTCCAGCTTCACGAATGCTTTGTACCAAAGGAATTTCTCCCAGAAATGGCACTTCCAAATCTTCAGACAAATTTTTTGCACCTTCCTTACCAAAAATATAGTATTTATTTTCAGGCAGTTCTTCTGGTGTAAAATAGGCCATATTTTCTATAATACCTAAAACAGGTACGTTAATACTCTCCTGTTGAAACATCGCCACACCTTTTTTGGCATCGGCCAAAGCTACATTTTGCGGTGTACTCACCACAACGGCTCCAGTAATAGGCAAGGATTGCATGATGCTTAAATGAATATCACCGGTTCCTGGAGGCAAATCGAGCAATAAGAAATCCAACTCTCCCCAAGCGGCATCAAAAATCATTTGATTCAATGCTTTTGCGGCCATAGGTCCACGCCAAACAACGGCTTGGTCTGGTCTGGTGAAAAATCCAATAGACAACACCTTCACACCATAGCTCTCGATGGGTTTCATTTTAGACTTTCCATCCACATTTACAGCCACGGGTTTTTCATTTTCTACATCGAACATGATTGGCACCGAAGGTCCATAAATATCGGCATCCAATATCCCCACTTTGAATCCCATTTTTGCCAATGACACCGCTAAATTGGAAGTCACGGTAGATTTTCCAACACCACCTTTTCCAGAAGCCACCGCAACGATATTTTGAATCCCAGGAATTTTCTTCCCTTTGATTTCATTCTTTGGGTTTTCCGGCGCATTTACCTTCACGTTTACTTTGATTTTGGCTTTTTCATACACCTTATCGTGGATGACTTTCATGATTTCCACTTCGGTTTTCTTTTTGGCCTGTAAACTTGGGTTTGAAATCGTAATATCCACTACCACCTCATCTCCAAAAGTTACTATGTTGGTTACGGCACCGCTCTCAATCATATTCTGTCCTTCTCCAGGAGCTGAAATACTTTCAAGTGCCTTCGATATGTCTTGCTTTTTTAACTTCATAATGTACTCTCTACTCAGAATTTCCTACTGTTTTGAATCTTGTTTTCAGCTTTTAGGTTTCGTTTTAACCAGGGTTGTTCTTGCCCAATTCCAACCAAATTACAAAAAGCTAAAACTCACTAATTTAGACTTATTCTAAAATGCAAATATACAGTGAATTGTTTAGATTGAGAAACAGTTTAATTGAAATGATTTATGCTGAAATTTTGTATGATTATAACTCGGCTGATGGGTCCCAAAACACCGTTTCAAAGTCTTGCACCTGGTTGTCTTTCACAGATACACCTTCGCTTTCCAAAAGCTGCTGCATATGATTGGAACCTTCAAAATGAAACTTTCCCGTAAGCAGTCCCAAACGATTTACAACACGGTGAGCGGGCACTTCCTTTCCTGTTGAACCATTCATGGCATAGCCCACCATTCGGGCGCTTTTGGTTGCACCAAGGTATTTGGCAATAGCACCATAACTGGTTACGCGCCCCATTGGAATCTGTTTGGCGACCTCATATACTTTTTCAAAAAAACTTAAGGTCTCAGGTTTCATTTTAAATCCTTAATGATATTGACTAAGGTGATTAAAGAAATGACTCCAGTAATTCCCCCGATAATGTAGTTCATGTTTTTTTGGGAGGTAAACTGTAAGTGCTTGATTTTTTCAAAGAAGAACATATAGATATACAACATTGCAAACGATCCCATGGCTGCTCCAGACACATAGGCTGCAATGCTTGTGGTATCAAATTGCAACCAACCCAAGGACGCCAAAGTAACGGCCATATACGCTTGAAACGGAATTGGGAACACATTGATACTGGACATAAAAATCCCCTGAAAAAACCTACTGCGCTTACTTTTTGGCTCCAGCTCTTCTTCTACTTTCTCCCTGCCCTTGGCAACCAAAAGGAAATAGATAGTAACCAACACAAAAATCACAAAGGCTACCCGTTGCAAAATTTCTACAACATCAGGATGCTTATTTAAATATCTGGCAAAAACTGTGGCAATCAGGGTTTGGAAAAATACAATAATGCAGGCACCAACAGAAAATACGATTCCTCTAGTATGCCCTTCCCTTAAACTGATTTTGGCAGCGGTCATATTTAACAAACCAGGAGGCATAACCGCCAAGAAAGCCGCCATGAATCCCAAAACAAAGGCTATGGTAATATTCAAGAATCTTTGATTTTAAACCTAATATACGTAATTGGTTTGTTTTGTTCTAAATATTGACTCTCATAAAAAGTTTGAATACTGGTTACTTCTTCTGGACTCCCTTCCTGTCTGTACACATCATGATTGGAATACAGCACTTCGTGCCCTTCACCATGCAACAATCCAAGGGTATACCCATGCATAAATTCGCTGTCGGTTTTTAGGTTGACAATGCCCTCTGGCTTGAGAATGTGCTTGTAACGCTTTAAGAATTCCGAATTGGTCAAGCGGTGTTTGGTGCGCTTGTATTTAATCTGCGGATCTGGGAATGTTATCCAAATTTCATCCACTTCATTTTCAGCAAAGGCATACTGAATCAATTCAATCTGTGTTCTCAAAAAAGCTACATTGTGAATCTCATCTTCCACAGCAGTCTTGGCACCTCTCCAAAAACGGGCTCCCTTAATGTCGATTCCAATAAAATTCTTCTCTGGATATTTTTGCGCCAAGGCCACGGAATACTCTCCTTTTCCACATCCCAATTCCAACACCAACGGATGATCGTTTTTAAAAACTGTGTCATTCCAGTTCCCTTTCAACTTAAATTCTGCATTCACCAATTCATCCCTTGTAGGCTGAAATACATTTGAAAACGTCTCATTTTCCTTAAAACGCTTGAGCTTATTTTTACTTCCCACTACTTCAATTTAATGTTTATAATAAGATTCGGTAAAATTAAGGAAATATATGGAAGCAGTATTATACTTATCTTTGATTATTAGTGCATATTGGGAGGTTGTGGCTACACAAGTTTCCGATAGAAACCTATAAGCAACCGAAAGCCCTTTAGCGTCACTATGAAAAAACGCATTTTAGTCATGCCCCTTAACTGGGGATTGGGTCACGCCACCCGCTGCATTCCAATTATCCGTGCTTTAATAGCCCATAATTTTGAACCTATCATCGCCTCCGATGGGGACGCCCTGGCTCTTCTAAGAAAAGAGTTCCCTGATTTAGAATCCTTGGAACTGCCTTCTTATAAAATCCATTACGCTAAAAAAGGACAGTGGTTCAAACTGAAATTGATTGCCAATGCGCCTAACATTTTAAAAGCCATAAGAACTGAAAACAGGATGGTCGACCAGATCATTGCATCCCACCATATTGACGGCATTATTTCGGACAACAGACTTGGAGCCTATTCCAAGAAGGTTCCTTCTGTGATTATTTCCCACCAATTACGAGTATTAAGTGGCAATACCACCTGGTTTAGTACACTCATGCACCAATCCTACATCAAGAAGTACAATGAATGCTGGGTTCCGGACAGTTTGAAATCCCCAAACCTAAGTGGCCAACTTGGCCATGTGGATAATTTTGAAATCCCATTGAGATATCTGGGTCCCATCAGCCGCTTTGAGAAGCAAAACTCCAAAGATGTTTATGACATCATGGTATTATTGTCGGGACCAGAACCACAACGCACACTTTTGGAAGAGAAAGTTTTGGAGCTTTTTAAAGACCAGTCCCTCAAAACTGTTTTTATAAAAGGAGTGATGGAAGCTGAGCAGACTTGTGAACAAATGGGCAATATGACCATTTACAATTATATGGGAAGTGAGCAACTGGAAGCCGCCATCCACCAAAGTTCGCTAATTGTATCCCGTTCTGGATACACTACTGTGATGGATTTGGCTAAACTTGGCAAAAAAGCCTTTTTTATTCCAACTCCAGGTCAATTTGAACAGGAATATCTTGCCAAAAGACTGGACAGCCAGAAATTGGTCCCTTATTGTAAGCAAGATGATTTCAGTTTGGAGGAATTGGAACGCGTGAACACCTATCAAGGCCTTTCAGAATTGGAATATGATGTGAATTACAAAAAGCTATTCAGCCTTTTCAAGGGTGAATGAAAATTCACTACCCACTCCTATTTCACTTTCCACATATATCTTTTCTTCATGAGCTTCTATAATATGCTTCACAATAGAAAGCCCCAGTCCAGAACCTCCTTCTTTTCGCGATCCACTTTTGTCAACACGGAAAAAGCGCTCAAATAATCTAGGTATATTCTCCTTTCCAATCCCCTCGCCATTATCCGTTACCCGAACAATTACTTTATTCTTGATCAAGTTTTCAATACTTACCTCGGTAGTACCTTTGTCATGACCATATTTTATAGAATTCACAATAAGGTTTGTAAGCACCTGCTGAATACGTTCTTTATCTGCTCTTACCATTACTGGAGCCACATAATCGACATCAAATATTAAGGAGATCTTTTTCTTTGCCGCCTTCATCTCCAACATATCAAATACATTCTCCACCAACTCAACAATATCAAAAACTTCGACATTCAACCTTAAATCACCAGCTTCCAATTTGGTAATCATATCCAAATCGCTCACAATGTATATAAGGCGCTCTACTCCCTTATTTGCTCTCTCCAGATACTTCTCCCGAATTTTTTTGTCATTTTGAGCCCCATCAATTAAAGTTTCCAAATAGCCTTGAACCGTAAACAAAGGGGTTTTAAGTTCATGAGCTACGTTACCCAAAAACTCCTTGCGGTACTCCTCCCTTACCTTTAAACTTTCAATTTCAAGTTTTTTGTCCTTGGCATACTTATCGATTTCATGCGTAAGGGTAGCCATATCTGTAGTGATGGGCTGCTTTCTCAATGTGGTAGACTCCAACAAGGTAAGGTCGTCGTAGATTTTTTTAACCCTTCGGTAAATAAAACGCTCTACTCGGTATTGTATTACGGCAAAGGAAAACAGGTAGCACACCACCGCAAAACCCAAAATTAATATCCACCAATATTCTAGATTGGAGGTATATAAAAAAACACTCATAAAGAGCGTTAAAAAAAGTGTAATGTAAGTAGAAGTCCTAATAGCGAACTTATACGATTTCTTTATTTTTTTCTTCTGCATTAATCTACAAACTTATAGCCTACCCCTTTTACGGTTTTAAAGCTATCATCTCCTATTTTTTCTCTTAGTTTTCTAATATGAACATCGATCGTTCGTCCACCAACCACTACTTCATTGCCCCAAACCTTGTCCAGTATTTCCTCTCTTTTAAACACCTTCCCTGGTTTGGTAGCCAATAATGACAATAATTCAAACTCTTTTCTAGGCAGGACAATTTCCTCCCCTTTCACTGAAATTTTATACTCTTCTCTATTGATGGTCAAATTACCAACTTTCATCACATTTTCAGTGGCATTTTCTTCCTTAAGACGTCTTAGCAAAGCCTTCACTTTACTAATTAGCACTTTTGGCTTGATAGGCTTGGTAATATAATCATCGGCTCCGGCCTCAAAGCCTGCCACTTGGGAATAATCTTCTCCCCTGGCTGTAAAAAACGTGATGATGGATTCTCCCAATTCTGGAATCTTCCTCATTTGCTCGCAAGCTTCAATACCGTCCATTTCTGGCATCATCACATCCAGTATTATCAATTGAGGTTTTTCTACCTTGGCCTTTTTAACGGCTTCAAGACCATTTTCTGCGGTAATTACCTGATAGCCCTCTGAGGAAAGGTTGTATCCTACAATTTCCAAAATGTCTGGTTCATCATCAACCAGAAGAATTTTTATGTCCTTTTTTTTCATCGGTTTTGTTGTAATCTTTTCAGGGTCAAAGATAAAACTAATAACAAAAATTTATACTTCCTTACATAATGATAACATTAAGATAACTTTTCACTTACCCTTATGTAATGTCCTACAAATTACCCATTTTTTTCCAAAAAATCATAACCTACAGTTTTATTTCCTTTATTTAAATTCAACGTTAATTTATTGTAAAATAAGCATTTATATTTTCAATCTCATTAATTCGGTTGGATTTCTGTTTATATTTGTAGGAACAGCATTACTAATTTAAACACTGAAATTTATGAAAAAAATTTACTTTTTGGTATTTACGCTTACCACAATGTTATCTTTTGGCCAGGATATGGTAATATCCGGTGTTTTTGACGGCCCACTTTCGGGAGGTCTTCCCAAGGTTGTCGAGCTTTATGTTATCAATGACGTTGCCGATTTATCGCTTTACGGATTTGGTTCCGCCAACAATGGCGACGGTACGGACGATGCAGAAATCACACTATCTGGATCCGCTACGGCTGGGGAGTATCTTTACATCGCTTCTGATGACACTTCTGTAATGGATTATTTCGGGATTACACCCGATTTTGTTTCCGATGCTGCCAATGTAAATGGTGACGATGCATTGGAATTGTTCTTTAACAGTTCTGTTATAGACACTTTTGGAGACATCAATGTTGACGGAACCGGAGAAGCTTGGGAATATTTGGATGGATGGGCCTACCGTGTTGACGGAACCGGACCTGATGGCAGCACTTTTGTACTGGCTAATTGGAGCTACAGTGGCCCCGATGCCATTGATGGCTGCACTAGTAATGACACCTGTGGTTCTGAGTTTCCAATGGGCACCTACAGCACCGAAGGCTCTACAGAGCCAAGTCTAACCATTCTTTCCCCTTCCAATGGAGAAGAATTTATTCCAGGAACCAGTTCTGTAACCCTCTCTATAAGTGTTCAAAATTTTGTAGTTGGAAATCCCGGAGAAGGAATAGATGGACACATCCATTGGAGTATTGTTAGTGGTGAGGGCGCCGTTACGCAACCTATGAAATACGATACAGACGACATCGAAATTACGGTGACCGACGGAGGTGAATATCTAGTTGAAATGTATCTTGCAGACAACAACCACAACCCAATCACCCCAGAAGTAAGTGCCTCGGTAGAATTTGAGGTTGAAGAAATTATACAGGTAGAAAATCTAGCTGCTTTGAGAGCCGATGTTACCACAAATGGAGAAGGGCACTATTACGAACTATTGAGTACACCAACCGTTACCTACACCAGAACATTTAGAAACCAAAAGTACATTCAAGATGCCAGTGCAGGTATTTTAATAGACGATAATTCAGGCATCATTACCACAAGCTTTGTAGAAAATGATGGTATTGACGGTCTTATTGGACAGACTACAGAATATAACGGCGTGTTGCAATTTGTACCAATGGAGGATGCCTCCGTTTCTACAGGAACCGCCGTAACTCCAGAAGTAGTAAGCATTGCTACACTATTAACAGATTGGGAAGATTACGAATCCGAACTGATAGAGATTGTAGACGCAACCTTTACAGATGCAGGATCAACCTTTGCATCTGCCAGCAACTACGACTTAAGCGATGGCTCCACAATCAATTTCAGAACCAATTTTAGTGAAGCCGATTATATTGGAACCACCATCCCCACTGGAGCGGTTCCTGTTGTGGCTCTTGTGAATGAATATAATGGTTCACCACAAATTACTTCAAGAAGTTTGATGGATATGACGCTTTCCATAGGTCAATTTGAAAGCATTGAGTTTTCACTCCACCCTAACCCAACAAACTCCGGTATTGTTACGATTTCCACAGCTAACCAAGGTGATATTTCAGTAACAGTTTATGATGTATTGGGTAAAAATGTTTTGAACACCGATGTCTTAAATGGCCAATTAAATGTAAGTACTCTTGCCCCTGGGTTATACCTTTTACAATTGGAACAAAACAATGCTTCAGTTACCAAGAAATTAATCATAAATTAGGCAGACCTTGTCTGAATCTTTAAAAAGCGTTGCCATGGCAACGCTTTTTATTTTTACCTACTTTTGTCATCATGATATCAGCCCAAGACATTTTCGGGATACAAACTCAGGAGGATTTCCAAAAAGTAGCCCTGGACGTTTTTAAGTTTCAATTTAAGTACAACTCTGTATACCGATCGTTCTGCGATTTACTCTACATCCATCCCAGCGATATTTCTAACTATCGGGATATTCCTTTTCTACCCATTCAATTTTTCAAGTCGCATGAGGTGATCAGTAGTACGGAAGAAATTCAAAAAACCTTTAGCAGTTCGGGCACAACGGGATCTGTTACCAGCAAACATCATGTTACCGATCTTTCTCTATATGAACACAGTTTTAGAAAAGGGTTCGAACATTTTTATGGCCCAGTTGAGGATTATGTGGTTCTAGCACTATTACCTTCCTACTTGGAACGTGATGGTTCATCACTCATTTATATGGTGAACGATATGATTAATCAATCCAAACAACCTGAAAGTGGTTTTTACCTGCACAATATTTCCGATTTAAAGGAGAAGCTCCTAGCATTGGAAGCCCAACAAAAAAAGACCTTGCTTATAGGTGTTTCCTTTGCCCTTTTGGATTTGGTGGGATCCTTTCAGTTTGATTTAAAACACACCATTGTAATGGAAACTGGTGGCATGAAAGGCCGCAGAAAAGAATTGATTAGAGAAGAACTCCATCAAATTCTGAAAAAAGGATTTGGGGTTGAACATATCCACAGCGAATATGGCATGACTGAATTATTGAGCCAAGGCTACTCGAAAGGCCAAGGTATTTTTGAATGCCCTCCATGGATGCAAATCCTCACTCGGGATCCTGAGGACCCCTTAACTTTAGTAGACCATCATAAAACGGGAGGCATCAACGTCATAGACCTTGCCAACCTAAACTCATGTGCCTTTATTGCCACTCAAGATCTTGGCCGCGTTTACCCAAATAACACATTTGAAGTCATTGGCCGATTTGATCACTCAGATATTAGAGGCTGTAATTTAATGGCCCTGTAAGGTTTTTAAATTTTTCCCGACCAATGGTTTGCTAAGAAAAAAGCAAATTTATTTTTTTAGTTGGTTGGTTAATTGAAACGCCCGGTTTGCTTCCGGGCGTTTTTTTATGCTACTAACTTAATGATGTAAGTGTTTTTCTTTCCTTTATTCAAAATGATGTACTGTCCGTGGATCAAATCGCCCTCACTTAATACATAATCTTCTTTCACCTTTTCTTTGTTCACAGCCACGGCGTTTTCCTTGAGTGCTCTTCTAGCTTCACTATTAGACCCTAAAAATCCAGTTTTGGCAGAGAGTGCAGCAATCATATCCAATCCACTTTCTATAAATTCTGCTTTAGAAATTTCTGCTTGCGGAACCCCTTCAAACACATCTAAAAAGGTGCTTTCATCCAAAGTTTGGATGTCCGCCTTGAACGTTTTGCTGAACAAAATATTGGAAGCTTTTACTGCCTTTTCCAATTCTTCCTTAGAATGAACAAAAGTAGTCACCTCCTCTGCCAATCGTTTTTGAAGAATTCTTGCATGCAGCATTTCCTTGTGCTCTGCAATTAGCGCATCAATAGTGTCCTTATCTAAAAAGGTGAAAATCTTAATATACTTTTCGGCATCCTCATCAGTTGTGTTCAACCAGAATTGGTAGAATTTATACACCGAGGTTTTATCGGCATCCAACCACACATTTCCGCCTTCAGACTTCCCGAATTTAGAACCGTCTGCCTTTGTAATCAATGGACAAGTCATGGCAAAAGCCTTGGCTTCCTCCCCCACATTCATACGACGGATGAGCTCCGTTCCCGTGGTGATATTACCCCACTGGTCACTTCCTCCCATTTGCAAGACACAGTTGTGGTGCTTGTACAAATGGTAAAAATCGTATCCTTGAATCAATTGATAGGTAAACTCTGTAAAGGACATACCAACGCTTCCTTCCTCTCCAGACAAACGTTTTTTAACAGAGTCCTTTGCCATCATGTAGTTAACGGTAATACGCTTTCCTACCTCACGAGCAAAATCGATGAATGAAAAGGTCTTCATCCAATCGTAATTGTTCACCAATACAGGAGCATTTGCTTCCGAAGAATTGAAATCCAAAAAGCGAGACAGCACGCCTTTTATACCAGCCACATTATGGTTTAAAGTCGCTTCATCCAAAAGGTTTCGCTCATCGCTTTTCCCTGAAGGATCCCCAATCATTCCTGTCGCACCACCAACCAAAGCAATTGGTTTGTGGCCTGCTTTTTCCAAATGCACCAATAAAATAATAGGCACCAAACTTCCAATATGCAAAGAATCTGATGTGGGATCAAACCCAATGTAGGCGGTGGTCATTTCCTTATTCAACTGTTCTTCGGTTCCGGGCATCATATCATGCACCATTCCTCTCCATCTCAATTCTTCAACAAGCTTATTTGCCATAATATTTTCTATTGATCACTTATTTTTCGCAAAGATAAAAATCAATGTAGAAATCCTAATGCTTTATGAATAATTCTTTACTTTAGTTGCATGGTTTTAGTCACAGGAGGTACTGGTTTGGTGGGGTCGCATTTACTCTACAAACTTATCAATAACAATGAAAAGGTTAGGGCTATTTTCAGGACTCCCGAAAGCCTTGCAACCGTAAAAAAAGTATTTTCATATTACACACAGGATCCCGAAACCCTCTTGGATGCCATTGAATGGGTTAAAGCCGACATTACAGACGTTCCCTCTTTAGAGGAAGCATTTACTGGAATTACCCATGTTTACCATTGTGCTGCCTTGGTATCCTTTGCTCCAAACGACTATTACAAACTTCGAAAAATAAATATTGAAGGCACCTCCAATGTGGTGAACCTGAGTCTTATCTACGGAATTTCCAAATTATGTTATGTCAGTTCCATAGCTACCGTTGGCAAACCTCCAAAACCAGAAATGCTAATAGACGAAACCACACCCTGGAACCCAGAAGATGACAACAGTGTGTATGGCATCACTAAATATGGCGCTGAAATGGAAGTTTGGCGCGGATCTCAAGAAGGCTTGGATATCGTGATGGTAAATCCCGGCGTGATTTTGGGCCCGGGGTTCTGGAACGGAAACGGTAGTAGTGGCCTTATAAGAAGAATTCACAAAGGGATTCCTTATTACACCACTGGCACGGGTGGCTATGTGGATGTAGAGGATGTTGTACAAATTATGCATCTATTGATGCATAGCAATATTACCAATGAGAATTTTATTTTGGTTTCTGAAAATATTCCCTTTAAGGATTTTCAATATAAAATAGCAACAGCCCTAGACGTAAGTCCTGCCAAAAAGGAGCTTCCACAATTGTTTTTGGAAATGGGCTGGCGATTAGATTGGCTAAGACATAAACTCACTGGATCCAACCGGCAATTATCCAAACAGATGTCTAAAACCGTAAGAAACAAATCCTTTTACAGCAGTTCAAAAGCTATAAACACCTTGAACTATACTTTCAAAAATATTGATGCAACCATAGATGGGGTATGCCAACATTATTTAGAAGATCTTAAAAAAACATCACTGTCCTAAAGGCTTTTTCAGTTTTTTTAAAACATCTTTTCTCAGTGAATCTCCTGTAGTAATTCCCTTCTTGGGTATTCTCGGTGCTCTAACGGAATCCTTTACCTTCTTAATAGAATCCTGCTTGCGTGTTTTTTCACTTTCCTCAACTTCACGGATCGAATCAAAATACTTCTTTTGAACATCGATACGTCCCTCGACATCTTTTACAATGGCATCATAAGCTTCGGTATCGTAGGCATAATAATCACTACTCTGCGCAAACTGCAAACTATCAATTCCATGTTTTTTAAACACATACTCCTCTGGATGAATTCCTTTGTCCTCCAAAGTCTGTTTTTTCATGGACTTGGCCGCATTCATCAAAAAAACGTCATATAAAATGTCCGACATTTTTTCTTTGGCTATCAGATTGTCTGGCTTTTCAGGCCTTTTTACATCATGACATCCCCAAAAGCTGGCAAGTAGCACAGAAAAAATCAGTAGTTGTTTCATCTATCAAAAGTTAATCGCTTGGCAGCTTTACCATTGGTAAACTTAAAGTTGTTATATACCAAACTACCGTTTACAAACGTATGGGTAATGCGAGATTTAAAGGTGGTTCCTTCAAATGGAGACCAACCACATTTATAAAGAATATTCTCCTTTTTCACAGACCACGGACTGTTGACATCTACAATTACCAAATCGGCAAAATAGCCTTCACGGATGTAACCGCGCTTTTCAATTTGGAACAAAATGGCCGGGTTGTGAGCCATTTTCTCCACGATTTTCTCCAGTGAAATTTTTCCTTTGTGATAGGCCTCAATCATGGCAACCAAGGCATGCTGTACCAACGGTCCTCCCGAAGGCGCTTTAGTATACACATTTTTCTTTTCCTCTAAAGTATGAGGTGCGTGATCGGTCGCAATTACATCAATACGGCCATCCAACAAGGCTTTCCAAAGCCCCTCTCTATCTTTATCGGATTTTACGGCAGGATTCCACTTGATTAAAGTTCCCTTGGCATCATAATCTTCATCACTGAACCACAAATGGTGAATGCAAACCTCAGCCGTAATTTTCTTCTCCTTAAGTGGGATTTTATTGGTAAACAGTTCTGTTTCCTTTGCAGTAGACAAATGGAAAATATGTAATCTAGCTCCTGTTTTCTTAGCCAATTCAATGGCTTTGGAAGAAGACAGATAACAAGCTTCCTCACTTCTAATTTCAGGGTGGAACTTAATTGGAATATCATCTCCATACTTTTCCGTATACTTGGCCATGTTGGCCTTGATGGTTTCTTCGTCCTCGCAGTGTACGGCAATTAACAAATTGGTACTGCTGAAGATTTTTTCCAAGGTTTTTGGATCGTCCACCAACATATTCCCTGTAGAAGAACCCAAGAACAATTTCAAAGCAGCAACATTCTTTTCATCTACTTTTAAAATTTCCTCCAGGTTATCATTGGTACCACCAAACATAAAAGAGTAATTGGCATGCGAAGTTTCGGCAGCTATGGCAAATTTCTCTTCCAATTTTTCTATGGTCGTGGTTTGCGGAACTGTGTTGGGCATTTCTATAAAAGACGTAATCCCTCCTGCAATGGCCGCTTTGGATTCTGTTTCAATATTGGCCTTGTGGGTCAATCCTGGCTCTCTAAAATGCACTTGGTCATCTATGGCTCCCGGGAGTACAAAATTCCCCTCGGCATCAATCACCTTGACATTGGAAGATTTTGCACTTATGGAATCTGCAACCTCCTTGATATACTCTCCTTCAATTAAAATGTCCCCTTCAACAATTTTGCCCTCATTAACAATTTTGGCATTTTTAATAAGTACCGTACTTGTTTTCATACTATTTCCCAACTAAGCTTTTTAATTTCATATTCAACACTCCAAAAATGGCTTCAGAAATAATACCACTGCTCATTTTCGATTTCCCTTTGGAGCGGTCCGTGAAGATCACGGGTACTTCTATTATTTTAAATTTTTTAAGATACGCCTTAAACTTCATTTCAATTTGAAAGGCATACCCAACAAATTTGATGCCATCCAAATTGATAGCTTCCAAAACATACCGTTTGTAACAGACAAAACCTGCCGTGGTGTCCTGGAGTTTCATTCGGGTAATCAACCTTACGTATTTCGATGCAAAATAAGACATCAACACTCGGCTCATGGGCCAATTGACCACATTCACCCCTTTAATATAGCGCGAACCAATAGACACATCGGCGCCTTCAACGGCACAGGCATTATAAAGCCTTGCCAAATCTTTAGGGTCATGAGAAAAGTCGGCATCCATTTCAAAGATGTACTCGTAAGGTCTTTCAAGACACCACTTAAACCCATCTATATAGGCCCTTCCCAAACCAGTTTTGCTTTTACGTTTCAACAAAAATAAGGAATTTGGAAACTCCTCCTGAAGTTCTTCTACCTTAAGTCCTGTTAAATCAGGGGAGTTATCATCAACCACCAAAATATCAAAGGCCTTGTCCTGAGTAAATACGGCCCTGATGATGGCCTCAATATTTTCAATTTCGTTATAGGTTGGTATGATGACAATGGCATCCCTCATGCAATCAAATTTTAGCAAAAGTAAGTTTTTTAATGTATTATTTTTATCGAAAAGTCCTTAATTAAAAGTTAAACAGCTAAAAAATTCTTAGTAATTTAGCGCTATGTTAAGAGAGGTTGTTTCTAACGAATGGTTTACTATTTTAATTGTTATGAGTTTAGGCTTGATAGCAATGGCCAAATTTATGTTTGAGCACCGCTTTTATGACTTTTTGGTCCTTATCGGGAATTCCAAATACCTGAAAATCTACAGCAGAGACCAGAAGTTTGTGGATGGGTTTGACAGTCTTTTGTTTTTGAACCTGATCATTTCTGTATCCATTTTCGCTTATATAAGCTACAGCACATTTATTGACCCGGCCAATTTCAACCTTATGGCTTTTTCAAAGCTCCTTATTGGCATAGGTGCGCTGCTCCTTATAAAAGTACTTTTGGAACGCCTTTTGGGCAGTCTTTTTGAAATAGACGAATTCATGGATCTATATCTGTTCCAGAAGACCAGCTTCAAGAACTTGAGCGGACTGTTTTTATTGCCAATCAACATTTTACTGATATATACCATAGCCCCGTCTAAGCTTATTATTTTTTGCACATTAGCCCTGATGGTGCTTATCAATATTATTGGATTTGTAACCACTTTCAAAAGCCACCAAAATATGATAATGAATAACTTATTCTATTTTATTTTGTATCTTTGCGCTCTTGAAATTGGTCCTTATCTAATTTTATATCACATATTAATCAATTACTAAGCTTAAACCTATACCAAAGCCTATGAAAGTGAAAACAATTTTAGTGTCGCAACCAGAACCTAAAATAGAAAATTCGCCTTATTTTGATCTTCAGGAAAAACAAAAAGTAAAAATAGACTTCCGCCCTTTTATTCATGTTGAAGGAGTTCCTGCCAAGGAAATCAGACAACAAAAAGTAGATTTGAGCCAATACACTGCTATTATACTTACCAGTAGAAATTCTGTGGATCACTTTTTTAGAGTAGCCGATGAAATGCGCTTTAAAGTGCCAGATACCATGAAATATTTTTGCCAGTCTGAAGCCGTGGCTTATTACCTGCAAAAATACGTTGTGTACCGTAAGCGTAAAATTTATGTTGGAAAACGCACATTCGCGGAGCTTTCCCCGTTGATTAAAAAATATAAGGACGAAAATTTCCTATTGCCTACTACGGATAAATTGAAACCGGAGGTACCTGAAACCATGAATGCCCTGAACGTAAAATGGAAAGAAGCTGTATTTTACAAAACTGTAATCAGTGACCTTTCGGACCTTGAAAATGTTACTTACGACATTTTGGTATTCTTTAGTCCTTCAGGAATTGAGTCATTATTCCATAATTTCCCGGGGTTCAAGCAAAACAATACCCGTATTGCCGTATTTGGCAATACCACTATAAAAGCTGTGGAAGAAAAAGGATTGCGTGTGGATATAGCCGCACCAACACCTGAAACGCCATCCATGACCATGGCCTTGGAAAAGTACATTGAAAAAGTGAATAAGGGAAAATAAACCTTTACTCTACATCATAAAAAAAGCGATTCAAAATTGAATCGCTTTTTTATTTTCCTTTTTCATATTATAGTTTCTAGAAGGCGTAACGCTGTGGCCCTCCTCTTCTAATTTCTTCGTTTGCGTAGCTTTCAAACTTCTTGAAGTTCTCTCTAAACGCATTGGTCAACTTAAAGGCCATTGTGTAATAAGCCTCATCGTCGTTCCAAGTTGTTCTTGGACTCAATACTTCAGTAGGAACTCCAGGACAGGTTCTTGGCTGTGCTACTCCAAATACAGAGTGAATGTGATAATCATCATAATTGTACAATCCTAAATCACCATTCAACACCGCGTTGATCATGGCCCTTGTATACTTCAATTTCATTCTGGTACCTACGCCATAAGGCCCTCCGGTCCATCCTGTATTCACCAACCATACATTCACCCCTGTTTCCTTCATTTTTTTGCTTAACATTTCAGCATATTTGGTTGGGTGCAATGGCATAAAAGGCGCCCCAAAACATGCCGAGAAGGAAGGCTGTGGCTCCAATACACCTGCCTCTGTACCTGCCACTTTAGCCGTATATCCAGATATAAAATGATACGCTGCCTGAGCCGGTGTAAGCTTAGAGATTGGAGGCAATACCCCAAACGCATCCGCTGTCAAAAAGAAGATGTTTTTAGGATTTTTACCTATGGATGGTTGTTGAATATTATTGATATGGTGGATAGGATAGCTGACACGTGTATTTTGGGTAATGGATGTATCTGCAAAATCAACAACTCCATTGTCATCCAAAATCACGTTTTCAAGAATGGCTCCTTTTTTAATGGCATTGAAAATATCCGGTTCGTTTTCCTCTGAAAGGTTGATTACCTTGGCGTAACACCCTCCTTCAAAATTGAACACTGTATTTTCCTTGGTCCATCCATGCTCATCATCTCCTATCAATTTTCTGTTGGGATCTGCAGAAAGTGTTGTTTTTCCTGTACCTGACAATCCGAAGAAAATAGCTGTATCACCATCTTCTCCCACATTGGCACTACAGTGCATTGGCAAGGTGTTTTTGAAAACTGGCAAAATAAAGTTAAGGGCAGAGAAAATCCCTTTTTTGATTTCTCCAGTATATCCAGTACCACCAATTAAGGCCACTTTCCTGGTAAAGTCCAAAATGGCGAAGTTATGTTGGCGGGTACCGTCCTCTTCAGGATTAGCCATAAAACCCGGCGCATTTACAATGGTCCATTCTGGTTCAAACCCTAGCAATTCCTCTTCGGTAGGACGCAAGAACATGTTATAGGCAAACATATTGCTCCATGGATACTCATTGATCACACGAATGTTCAACCTATAGTTATCATCGGCGCAAGCGTAGCTGTCACGAACAAAGATTTCCTTTCCAGAAAGGTAATCTGTTACTTTATTATACAGTTTTTCAAACTTGTCAGACTCAAATGGAATGTTGATGTCGCCCCACCAAATCTTGTCCTCTGTAATGTCGTCCTTAACAATAAAACGGTCTTTTGGAGATCTTCCGGTAAATTCTCCTGTATTTATTGCCAAAGCTCCTGAGGACGCTTCCACGCCTTGTCCTGTGGCAATTGTAGTGTTGTGTAATTTTTCTGGGGATAATTGATATTGTACCTTTGCATTCTTGATTCCGTAGCTATCTAGCGAAATCGTTTTCGTAGTTTGGGTATTTTCTACCATAATTTTGTTTGTGTTGTTTGTCCGGCAAAATTAACAACAATATTTTAAAGTTCCACCTAAAACCTTATTTATCGGCTTTCATTTTCAAAAAGTCCACAAACATAAGGCCCCAGGACGCTATAAGAAACAGCCCGCCAATTGGAGTGACAAACCCAATGGTTTTGAAGTTAAATCCCGTAAGATTGTTAGTGGCCAACCCATAAATAGATCCCGAAAAGAACAAGACACCCACCAAGACCAAATAGAGCATTATTTTTTTTGTTTTTGGCTGAATACACTGTGTGCTTCCCACAAACAGCAGCAGTAAGGCGTGGTACATTTGGTAGCGCACACCAGTTTCAAATGTTTGCTGTGCCTCCACGTCAATTAATTCCTTTAAACCATGAGCGCCAAAGGCCCCTAAAACAATACTAATGCCTCCTAAAAGCGACGCTGAAATCAAAATGGTTTTATTCATATATTTTAAAAATTTGGTTTTTAATGCCTTAACATTTTATTACATTCGTAACAAAATTAACTAACTATTCTCATTATGCGAAAAATTTTAGTGATTGGTTCAGGTAAATCTGCGTCTTACCTGATTAAGTATTTATTGGAAAAATCCGACGAGGAACAACTTTTCGTAATTGTCGGGGATATCAATTTCTCCAATGCCAAAAAATTAATCAACCATCACCATAATGCCCAAGCGATTGTTTTGGATGTCAAAGACAGAAGGTCTAGACAGGCTGCCATTCAAAATGCAGATATCGTCGTATCGATGCTACCGGCACGCATGCATGTAGAAATAGCCAAAGACTGTATTTCGTTTAATAAAAACATGGTCACGGCTTCCTACGTGAGTGAGGAAATGCAAAAATTGGACAAAGTTGCTAAGGAGAAAGATCTCGTATTTATGAATGAGGTAGGTGTAGACCCTGGTATAGACCATATGAGTGCCATGAAAGTGATAGACCGCATAAGGGAACAGGGCGGCAATATGGTATTGTTTGAATCCTTCACAGGAGGTTTGGTTGCACCGGAAAGCGACAATAACCTTTGGAACTATAAATTTACCTGGAACCCTCGAAATGTAGTATTGGCCGGGCAAGGTGGTACGGCCAAATTTTTACAGGAAGGAACTTATAAATACATCCCTTACAACCGCCTCTTTAGACGTACAGAATTTTTGGACATTGAAGGTTATGGCCGTTTTGAAGCCTATGCCAACAGGGATTCCCTTAAATACCAGAGCGTCTATGGTCTTGATGATGCCAAAACTTTGTACCGCGGAACCATTCGTAAAGTGGGCTTTAGTAGGGCTTGGAACATTTTTGTCCAGTTAGGCATGACAGATGACGCGTTTACCATGGACGATAGCGAGGATATGAGCTACCGGGATTTTGTAAACGCCTTTTTACCTTATAGTCCTACAGATTCTGTAGAGTTGAAACTGCGCCATGCCCTTAAAATTGACCAAGACGACATTGTTTGGGACAAACTCGTGGAGCTTGATATTTTTAGCGACACCAAAAAGGTTGGATTGAAAAAAGCTACTCCAGCCGAGATTCTTCAGAAAATATTAGAGGATAGCTGGACCTTAGGTAATGATGAAAAAGACATGATTGTTATGTACCATAAATTTGGCTACGAACTCTATGGAAGAAAACACCAAATTGATGCCACGATGGTTTGCTTGGGAGAAGATAAAACCTATACGGCCATGGCAAAAACTGTTGGGCTGCCCGTAGCCATTACTACCTTGGCTGTGCTTAACGAAAAAATCACTAGGCCAGGTGTGCAAATACCAATTCATAAAGAAGTATACGAACCTATTTTAAAGGAACTGGAAAGCTATGACATTGTATTTAAAGAGTACGAGGTCCCTTACTTAGGCTACAATCCGCTAATACTTTAGTCAAAAAAGCGAATAAATTGGTGACTGTTTGTTAACTTTATACTTTCAAAACCAATGTTGCATTGGTTTTGAATTTTTGAAAATCTATGATTTGTCATGAAAGTCGTTAATCAAAATATCCAAATAGACGGGATCGATAAAAAGATCCTTAGGGCCCTTATGGAAGATGCCCGTACGCCTATTTTGGAAATTGCCAGACAGGTAGGTATTTCTGGGGCTGCCATCCACCAACGCCTGCGTAAATTGGAAAAATCTGGTTTGATTGCAGGCTCCAAATTTGTAATCAACCCAAAAATTTTAGGTTATACTACCATGGCCTTTATCGGGATTTATTTGGATAAAGCCGTGAGCAATCCAGAAGCTGTAAAACAACTTAAAAAAATACCAGAGGTTATTGAATGTCACTACACCACAGGGAACTGGAGCATTTTCATAAAAGTATTGTGTAAGGACAATGAACACCTCATGCATCTACTGAACAAAGACATCCAATCCATTACAGGGGTTTCCAGAACCGAAACCTTTATATCCTTGGCGCAACAAATCGACAGACAGATTAATGTTTAGGTTGAATGCCATTTAATTCAGCTATTCCAAAAACAACAAAATTTCATAAAACAAAAAGAGCCCTTAATTAGGACTCTTTTTTTTATAAGTTGTAAGCACTTATCTTCTAGTCTCTCGACATTAAAATTCTAAGTACATACCAAAACAAAAGCATAAGGGATGCAAACAAGCCCAAAGCTGCTGGAATATAATCGTCTGCGGTATATTTATTGACTAAGTTGGAAGTTTGGTATAAAATGGTACCACCAGCCAACACACACATCCCTACAGAAAACCATAAGCCTAAGTTAAAACCAAAAATAGTCCCGGCGATAATCAAACCTATAGCAATAAAGAATCCAATGGTCAATCCTGTTTTCAAGAATGAAAAGTCCTTTTTTGTAAAGAATACCACTGCCGACAAGCCCGTAAACAAAGCTAAAGTTACAATAGCTGCTTGATTGAGCAATTCAGGACCCGATTGGGTGAAATTAATGGCCATATAAATCAATGGCACAAAAATAAAGGCCTCGGCCAAGATATAAATTCCAAAGGCCAAATATTGCATGTTTTTGTCTTCAGAACGCATTGCGGTACTCTCTGCATAATTGGTCACCAACATGAAGCCTCCCAATAACAAGAGCCATTTAAAGCCATCCAGCATAGACATAAAGTTGACAACAGCATCACTCTGTAACAAGAGGTATTCAAAAAGTACGAATACCAATACGCCACCTGCAACATGGGCATAGGTTTTTTTGTAAAACTCAACACGGTCGGTTTCTGCCAGTTGGTTCAACAAGAATTTGGGTTGAACATTCTGTTCCATAAAATATAAGTTAGTTTATTGGTTTAGGTTTTGAAAGTAGCAAAAAAAAGTCAGATGCTTCCACCTGACTTCTAATTTTTATAAGATAGTCCTTACTAATCCCGGCCACCAAATACTTGCATGGCCCAATACAATAAGGATGCTAAAGCGCCTATCGCCGCCACCAAATAGGTACGTGCCGCCCATTTTAAGGCATCTTCAGAACCTGCATACTCCTCAGGTGTAAGCATGTGTTTGTTTTTTAACCATGCCAAGGCTCTGTTACTGGCATCATACTCCACCGGTAATGTAATAAAGCTAAAAAGTGTTGCTGCTCCCATAAACACCAAACCCAATACGGCTATCCAAAAGCCCATTCCAACACCAGCCGCGGCACCTAATACCAAGCCTCCTATCACCAGCCATTGCGACATGCTCGAGGTAATGCTCACCACAGGCACCAATGCCGAACGCATTTGCAAGGCCTTGTATGCCGTGGCATGCTGTACGGCATGTCCACATTCGTGGGCTGCCACGGCCGCCGCCGCAGCATTACGCTGGCTGTACACCGACTCACTAAGATTCACCGTTTTATTTTTAGGATTGTAATGATCTGTCAATTGCCCTCTGGTAGAAATCACCTGCACATCTGTAATGCCATTATCGGCCAACATTTTTTCGGCAATTTCCTTTCCGCTCATGCCATTTCTTAAATGGACTTTAGAGTACTGCTTAAATTTCTGTTTTAATTGATTACTTACCAACCAGCTTACCAGTGCAATACCACCAATTAGCAAGTAATACCCCATATATCCGCCCATAGTTCTTGAGTTTAAAATTTGTTCTATAAAGATAACAAAAAGCAGGCCATTTTATGGTAAGGAAATTTTGTCAGTTACTCACATAATCTGACGGCCACCCAAAGGATTCCGCAATTCCTTCATATACAATTTCACCTTTGACAATGTTCAATCCTTTAGACAATGAAACATCCTGTTTGCAAGCCTCTTCCCAGCCCATATCTGCCAATTTCAACACGTAAGGCAAAGTAACATTAGTGAGTGCCATAGTAGAGGTATAAGGCACCGCTCCCGGCATATTGGCCACACAGTAATGCACAATATCGTCTATAATAAAAGTAGGATTCTCATGCGTGGTTGGTTTTGTGGTTTCTATACAACCGCCTTGATCTACTGCCACATCAATTAACACGGTTCCAGGCCGCATCTCTTTCAACATGTCCCTTGTAATTAATTTAGGTGCTTTTCCACCCTTTATCAAGACTCCTCCAATAATCAAATCATGGGTTTTGATATGCTTTTTAATATTGTACACACTTGAAAATTCCGTAACTACGTGATTGGGCATGATGTCATTTACATAACGAAGCCGTTTCATATTAATATCCATAATGGTGACATGGGCTCCTAAACCGGCCGCCATTTTAGCCGCCTGAATCCCAACCACACCTGCTCCCAACACCAACACTTTTCCCGGAGGCACACCAGGCACACCACCTAGCAACACGCCTCTTCCCTTGATCGGTTTTTCCAAATACTTTGCGCCCTGTTGAATAGCCATTCTCCCGGCAACTTCAGACATTGGAGTCAATAATGGCAGGCTTCCATCCTCATCTTCCACAGTTTCGTAGGCAATACACACCGCTTCACTTTTGAGCATGGCCAAAGTCAAGGGTTCACTGGAAGCAAAATGGAAATAGGTAAAGATGATTTGGTTGGGTTTCACCAAAGGATATTCGGAAGCAATGGGTTCCTTTACCTTTACAATCATATCACTCGACGCATACACTTCTTCAATGGTATCCAAGATAATGGCACCCACTTCCAAATAATCTTCATCAAAAAATCCACTTCCTTCGCCGGCAGTGGATTGCACATAAACGGTATGGTTTCTATTGATTAATTCGAACACACCGGCGGGGGTCATGCCCACTCTACTTTCGTTGTTTTTAATTTCTTTTGGAACGCCAATTTTCATGGTATCGAAGGTTTTAAGGTTATGATGGACTTAAAGATACAAGGAATCTACCAAAGCATATAAATGAAAATCAGGTTTTTGGGATTTTTATAGAATCCTCAAAAAGTGCATTCCATTTAAAGGATTTTTTAATTGAAAAGGAATACCATTTTTATCAGTTCGTCATTTCGAGTGATTGGTTGGAATGTTAATGGAAACCTATTGTATCGAGAAAAAGAACTGAAACTAGTAAATGTTCTCGATACAAAATTCTTTTCAAGAATTTCACTCGAACTGACGCCATAGAAATTGTTAAACACTTTATCTGACGAATAATGGTTGTCAATCTGAACCCATGTGAAGAATCTCTAGTTAGGCAGAGATTCTTCCGATGTCGGAATGACATAAAGATTATGTACACTAATGAATGTAAAAGCATATAAGCAAACTACTGCAATGTTCTCGATACAGATTTCCTGCAGAAATCCACGCGAGCTGACGGTTGGGATACTATTAAAAAAAAGAGGCTCCGATACGAAATTGGAGCCTCAAAGCTATATCACATTAGGCCAATTAGCCTACAATGTTCACAATTTTTCCAGGTACAATGATGACCTTTTTAGGGGTACGTCCCTGCAACTGCTCTTGGGTTTTCTCATGAGCCATCACCGTCTTTTCGATGTCCTCTTTACTCATATCCAACGGCAGCTCAAGCGTAAAACGCATTTTACCATTGAAGGAAATAGGGTAGTTTTTACTGCTTTCCACCAAGTGCTTTTCATCAAACACAGGGAAAGCCGCTGTAGAAATACTTCCTTCATTTCCCAATTGGCTCCAAAGTTCCTCAGCAATATGTGGCGCATAAGGAGAAATCAACACCAACAAAGGTTCCAACACTGCTTTGCTGGTACATTTTTGAGCAGTCAACTCATTCACGGCAATCATAAAAGTAGACACCGAGGTATTAAATGAGAAATGCTCAATATCCTCTTCTACCTTTTTAATGGTTTTATGAAGGGTCTTTAAGTTATCCTTAGTGGCTTCGCTATCCGTTACTTTTAGGGCATCATTCTCAAAGAACAATTTCCAAAGTTTCTTTAGGAAACCATGCACACCTGTAATTCCCGCCGTATTCCAAGGTTTGGCCTGCTCCAATGGCCCAAGGAACATTTCATACAAACGTAAACTGTCCGCTCCGTACTCCTCACAGATATTGTCTGGATTCACCACATTGTATTTGGATTTGGACATTTTTTCAACCTCGCGACCTACTTTATATACCCCATCTTCCAATACAAACTCAGCATCCTTAAATTCCTCTCTCCAGTTTTTAAACGCTTCTACATCCAATTCATCCGAAGCATTTACAAAAGATACATCCGAATGGATTGGCTGTACTTTTTGCCCTTCAATTAATCCTTTTGACAAGAATTTATTTTCACCTTCAACTCGATACACAAAAGCCGAAGTCCCCAAAATCATTCCTTGGTTGATCAACTTCTTAAATGGTTCTTCAACCCCTACATACCCACGATCCTTAAGGAACTTGGTCCAAAAACGGGCATATAGCAAGTGCCCTGTGGCGTGCTCACTTCCTCCAATATATAGATCGACGTTTTCCCAGTATTTTAAAGCCTCTTCGCTTGCAAAGGCTTCACCGCGTTTGGCGGCTTCTTCCATATAACGGAAGAAATACCAAGAACTCCCAGCCCATCCAGGCATGGTGTTCAATTCCAAAGGAAATACCGTTGTGTTGTTTATGTTATCGTTGCTTACCACCGTGTTGGTTTCGGTACACCAGGCCCAAACATCGGCGCGACCCAATGGCGGCTCCCCTGTTTCTGTTGGTAAGTATTTTTCAACTTCTGGCAAGGTGATTGGCAAATGTGCCTGATCAATCATTTGTGGCATGCCATTCACATAATACACTGGGAACGGCTCACCCCAATAACGCTGACGGCTAAATACCGCATCGCGCAAACGGTAATTGGTTTTTCCATTACCTTGACCAAGGGCCTCCAATTGTTCGATGACCTTTTTGGTAGCGTCTTTATAATTCAATCCGTTTAGGAAATCGCTGTTGGCAATAATGGTAGCTTCTTTATCGGCAAAAGCCTCCTCGGAAATATCCACGCCTTCAAAAATATTAGGAATGGCAATATTGAAATGCTTCGCAAAATCATAATCGCGCTGATCTCCACAAGGCACGGCCATTACCGCTCCTGTTCCGTAGCTGGCCAATACATAATCGCCAATCCAAATTGGAATAGGCTCTTTACTGAACGGGTGCTCTGCATAAGCCCCAGTAAACACTCCAGAAATGGTCTTTACATCGGCCATACGCTCCCGCTCACTACGCTTTGCAGTCGCTTCAATGTAGGCGTTCACCGCTTCTTTTTGATCATCGGTTACGATTTTTGACACCAAGTCATGCTCTGGCGCCAAGGTCATAAAGCTCACCCCAAAAATGGTATCAGGACGTGTAGTGAACACTTCGATCACCTCATCATGACCATTCACATTAAAGGTGACGCTAGCTCCAACCGACTTCCCAATCCAGTTACGTTGACTTTCTTTTAGCGAATCCGTCCAATCGATGGTTTCCAAACCTTGCAGCAAACGCTCTGCAAAGGCAGAAATACGCATGCTCCATTGCGTCATTTTTTTACGTACTACGGGATGCCCCCCACGTTCGGACACACCATTTACAATTTCGTCATTTGCCAAAACCGTTCCCAAAGCAGGACACCAGTTAACTTCGGTTTCTGCCAAATAGGTCAAACGGTATTGCAAAAGGATTTCCTGTTGTTTTTCAGAAGAAAATTGGTTCCATTCCTCTGCTGAAAACGCGTCTATAGTATCATCGCATGCCGCATTGATATTTGCGTTCCCATCCGCAGCAAATTTTGCCACTAGGGTCTCTATAGGCTCTGCTTTGTTGTTGTCATAATTATACCAAGACTCAAACAATTGGATAAAGATCCATTGTGTCCATTTGTAATATTCTGGATTGCTGGTACGCACTTCACGAGACCAATCGAATGAAAAACCAATTTTATCCAGCTGCCTTCTGTAGGTCGCAATATTGGTTTCGGTGGTGATGGCAGGATGCTGTCCTGTTTGGATGGCGTACTGTTCTGCCGGCAAACCAAAGCTATCGTACCCTTGTGGGTGCAATACATTAAACCCTTTATGGCGCTTGTAACGCGCATAAATATCGGAAGCAATATATCCCAGTGGGTGCCCAACATGCAGACCTGCGCCACTTGGGTAAGGGAACATGTCCAATACGTAGTATTTGGGTTTATCGCTGTTGTTTTCGGCTTTAAAGGTTTGGTTGTCGGCCCAATATTGTTGCCATTTGGCCTCTATCTCGTTGAAATTATATGTCATAACAATGTCTGCTTCTACAATAGGAATTATTTTAGTTCCGCCAGCACTTCGACAAGCTCAGTGTGACCGTATTTATCCAAAATGTTTGCTAGTATCTTCCTATTAGGATTTTAAAAGGGCAAATTTAAGCTTAATATAACAATGTTGAAAGTTTAAACGTTGTAAACCTAAGGGGTATAGAATTCTTTTATATTTTTACGTCGCTAACAACATTACATATGAGCTCTTCTTTTGACAGATACCAAAAGCGCAAGTTAATTTCATCCTATTTTTCAGTGGTCATCAGTATTGCACTGGTACTGTTTTTATTAGGTTGTTTGGGCCTTTTGGTGTTGAATGCCAAAAAGGTGGCAGACCACTTTAAAGAGCAGGTGGTACTGACCATTTATTTGAACGATTCTGCCAAGGAAGTGGAGGTGAACCAACTTGAAAAGAGCCTTTCCATGGCCGATTATACCAAATCCATCACCTATGTTTCGAAAGAAGAAGCTGCCGAACTCATGAAAGCAGAGACCGGTGAGGACTTTATGGATTTTGTAGGCTACAACCCGTTACAGAACTCCATCGACGTATACCTAAAGGCCGATTATGTTACCAACGCGACCTTAGATGAAATTACCGAAGAACTCTCTACCAAAGCTTTTATTGAGGAAATCCGTTACGACAACGACTTGGTAGAGCTCATGAACGATAACGTAAAGAAAATCACCTTTTGGGTGTTGGTTATTAGCGGACTGTTTACCCTCATTGCGGTATTATTGATCAACAGTTCTATTAGGTTGGCCGTTTACTCCAAACGTTTTATCATCAAGACCATGCAAATGGTTGGGGCAACCAAACGCTTTATCAGAAGACCTTTTGTGTTGAAAAATGTTCAGTTGGGCATTATTGGCTCTATCGTTGCTCTGGCAGGAATGGCCGTAGTGTTACATTACCTCAACAAAACTTTCCCTGAACTAGGCCTTTTAGGGCAGCCGGTATTGATTGCAGCCTTGTTTGCGGCGGTATTCTTATTGGGAATTTTAATTACTTGGATCAGTACTTTTATTGCCACCCAACGTTTCTTGAACCTGAAAACAGACCAGTTGTATTATTAAGCAACCTAAGGCAGAACACAACACATTATGCATTGTACCCTTTGTGACAGCCAGCTCAACCAAAAGTCCGATGCCTATTATTTTATCTGCCCTACCTGTGGCGCCTATGTAATGGACAAGGCCCACTATTTTACAACCGAACAGGAAAAAGCCCATTACGAGTCCCACAACAACGATGTCAACGACCAAGGTTACCAAACATTTACATCCCCAATTACCAATGCCATTTTAAAAGCACAGACTCCTGAGCATTTAGGCTTGGACTATGGCTGTGGCAGTGGTCCCGTAATCACCAAAATGCTTCAGGAACAACAGTATCGAATAAACTTATTCGACCCTTATTTTTATCCAGATCCAGCTTACAAAAACCACCGTTACGATTATATTTTTAGCTGTGAAGTCTTTGAACACTTTTACAATCCCAAACAGGAGATTGCCCAATTGGTAGCCCTTTTACAACCCGAAGGTCGTTTGTACATCATGACGCATTTGTACCAAGGCCATCCAGATTTCAACACTTGGTATTACCGCAAGGATGCCACCCACGTATTTATCTATACCGAACAAACCATGAGGTATATTGCAGATACATTCAACTTGGTTATTGAGAGTTTAGGAGAACGGTTGACGGTGTTTAAAAGACATAATGTAAAAGAGAGTATTTCAAATTAAAGACCATAAATAACTATCTTTTGCATGTATTAAAACTATTACTATAAGTTCTTTTCATTTTAGATTAAATCAAAAAATTATAGAACGATTTAACACCGATCATCGCAACTGTACACACTCTGTGATATACTACCTTTATTTACCAATCCTCCTTACCTTTATTTCTTTTTTTCACTAGAAAAATAAGGGCAAAAATAATTGTTAAGCAAACCATTATTATCTGCAAATAAAAATAATCATCCTTTTTATCTAAATATTGAATAACAAGGAGAACTATAAAAGGAATATAAATAACATATTGTTTCAAACTATTATCATTTATTATTTAAACTATTTTAAATCAACCTGTCTTCAAAGTCACAAACAAGACTGTAAAACCTAGGAAAACATAAGGTACTTCACTCTTCATAAAATCACATCGCTTTTGAAACTCAAATATAACAACCTTAACCTATTTATTTTACCTCAATTGAAAACGCAGGAACAAAGGTATCCTTTCGGCCATCCCAAAATGTCATTCTACTCCATTTATCAGTTCCAAAGGCAGACCTCATAAAGGTCAATTGTTCTGTACTACAAGCACTATAGGCGATACTGCTGTCATTATAGGTGTTGTTTTGCAATAAAGTGCCCTCATCATCTGCAAAACCCATCCATTCAATACCTACAAACACACCTTCCTCAGGAAAGATCATATGATAGGTCTTTAAATCCAAAACCACATCTCCCCTTTCCCCCTTAGCAAGAGCAACAGTGATATCTTGGTAAGCATTGATCCTCTTACCTGGGGTATTGCTCTCATTGGTATAGAAATTAATCTTTAACACGGCCGTTTTATCCTCACTTCTTCTTCTAACTTTAAACTTAAAGGCAGTCATTTCAAGATTACTTAATTGTTTGTTATTTTGGACAAACGTTACTATTTCCATCCCTCTTTGTGCTGAACAAAAAGCACTTCTCTTTCGTACAAACTCATGCCCCATCCACACAGCTTCTTCTTTTCGTTGGGTAATAACTACTTCTGGCAAATCATTAAGTAACTCTTCCAATACAACGTCTATATTGCTATGCTCCCAAGTCACCTTTTGTGTACCAAATCCTAAATGGGAAATCAACAAAACATCAATATCCATATCAGGTGCAATCATAGCCAAGCCCTTTTCGTTGGCATACATCCCCCCAACAATGGAATCCTGTTTTAAAAAAGTGATTGTAGCATAAGGGATACCCTCTCCCGTGGCAGTTTTTATGGCTACTTGCTGGGCAAAGCCTATTGCCGTGTTTAAAAGGAACAAGGCTAATAAAAATGGTTTAGTGATATTCATAATGGTTGGGTATTATTTATTGGTTCTTCAAAGTCTGTTAATATTTATTCGTATTACCTATAATATCAAGGTGCAATTCTAACCAATACTTCTTTTTCAACTAAAGCCTTCGAGAGCTTTTCTAGTAATTTTGGTACATCCTCTCTATTGAAGTTTTCCATAAAATTCACTTCAATATCATATACATATCCTTCCTGTTTCTGCTGAAACAACCTGGCATCGCTCCAACCGTGGAACTCCATCAAAGTTTCAAATGTGCATGAAGTACAACTCCATTTATCTCCCCTAATATTAACCTCATGTTTCGAAATAAATGCTGTTTCCGAATATTCTACACAAAACGATTCATTATTGATAACATCACTCGGAACATCCGGATCCTTTTCAAAACTTACATTAAAAAATAATATGAATGCTATAGTTCCATTCCACAGAAAATGATATCCCATAGCATAGATAAGTTTATAATTAAGTACCAACCATAAAGCAATTAGGTGTCCTGCAAATCTTGACAAAAGTGAAAACATCCATAACTCACCTAAATTATTAAAGTCCAAATGCAATACCGAAAACAAGAGTGCATTAACCACAATCCTTATATGCAACAGTGAATCTTTTTTTGAAGCTGTTTTATGGTCGTAATAACTGACACCACAAAATAACAAATACAATAAAACAGCAGGCACGTGCAACCTTATAACATATATTGCAATAGGCAAAGCTATATAACTTAGGATCTTAAAATACTTAGACCTTAAAAAGGCACCATCAAAAAGCAGTTCCTCCAAAATAGGGGCAATGAGTACCATTGATAGAATTCTTAGAACAAAGTAAAAAACCGAACTATAGGTTTCTGTTTCATAGTCACTTGAATCGGCACCTAGATCCGTAAAAAGCATCACGACAACAATGCCCAACAGGGACAATATCTTTAAACCGATTCCAATAAATAAAATAGGATTTAGCCGATTAGGGGCCAATAGGGCTTTTAGATAATTCATTAAATAGGTTGGTATAATTGGTTAAGGACGAAAATAGTGATTCGTATCTTTATTCAGAAAATACTTTCAAAACATTTAACATTTCTATCGGCATTTCCCCTTAATATCCCCTACTTTAAAATCCCAAAGGATTATCGCAGCTCCCTCCAAATTTACAGCTCCTTAACGCGAAAGTTTTAAATAAAACCGTTACTTTGCACTTGCCTAAAGTGCCTAGTAGTACCAAGGCCATTGCCCAGGTTGTTGGCAATGCAATTTGTTTCAAAAAATTTTACAGCATATGGGAGCACAAAAGCAAAAAGAAACCAACAAACAAGACTTTCTTTTCGGGAAGAAAAACTACCAGTTCATGCTTATTGGCTTGGCCTGTATTGCCCTTGGATTTATTTTAATGTCTGGAGGCGGTAGTGACGACCCTAATGTATTCAACCCCGAAATTTTTAATTTCAGACGCATCCGTGTGGCTCCTACCCTAGTGCTTATTGGCTTTGCAATTGAGATCTATGCCATCTTGCTCAACCCGCATAAAGCGCCAAAATCCAACAACTAGTTAAGGCCTTCGCCGTTCTGTTTGACATCCCATTATTGATATTTATACCGCATGGACATTATCGACGCCATCATCCTTGGAATTGTACAAGGGCTTACCGAATTTTTACCCGTATCCTCTAGTGGCCACCTCGAGTTAGGAAAAGCCATTTTGGGAGACAGCTCCATTCCTCAAGAAAGTTTAATGTTTACCGTGGTATTGCATTTTGCCACCGCCCTAAGCACCATCGTCGTGTTTAGAAAGGATATTTTAAGCCTATTGGAGGGTATTTTCAAGTTCCAATGGAACGAAGACCTTCAGTTTGCCTCCAAGATTGCCCTATCCATGATTCCCGCTGTAATTATCGGGGTGTTTTTTGAATCGGAGTTAGAAGAACTTTTTGGCGGTAACATCCTCTTGGTTGGCTGTATGCTATTGGTAACTGCCGCCCTGTTATTTTTGGCAGACCGTGCCAAAAACACCAACAAACCAGTAAGTTTTAGCAACGCCTTTGTTATTGGTATATCGCAGGCCGTTGCCATGTTGCCCGGTATTTCGCGTTCTGGAGCGACTATTTCCACATCGGTACTGTTGGGGAACGACAAAACCAAAGCGGCCCGTTTTTCATTTTTAATGGTGGTGCCCCTTATCTTTGGAAAGATTGCCAAAGATCTCCTTGGCGGCGAATTGAGCTACGAAAGCTCCAACTTTACCGCTCTTAGTATTGGTTTTGTGGCGGCCTTTGTGGCGGGCCTTTTTGCCTGTACCTGGATGATTGCCTTGGTGAAGAAAAGCAAACTTGCCTATTTCTCTGTGTACTGTGCCATTGTGGGCCTAATTGCCATTGTAGTAGCTTTAATCTAATTTGATTTTGTGATGATGACTGCTGAAGATTTTAAAGACGGACAAGTACTGTTAATAGACAAGCCCCTTACCTGGACTTCCTTTCAAGTGGTGAACAAACTGCGCTGGGAAATCAGGCATGCCCATAATATTAAAAAGATAAAAGTAGGCCACGCCGGAACTTTAGACCCTTTGGCCTCTGGGCTTTTGGTGATCTGTACCGGAAAAATGACCAAGCAGATAAACACTTTTCAGGCACAGATTAAGGAATATACTGGTACCATTGTTTTGGGAAGCACTACGCCTTCCTACGATTTGGAAACCGACATTGATACCACCTATCCAACCAACCATATCACCGAAGCATTGATCTACGAAACCACCAAAAGCTTTTTGGGCGATATAGAACAATACCCACCCGTATTTTCGGCCATAAAAAAAGACGGGAAACGCTTATATGAATTTGCCAGAGCTGGTGAAGAGGTTGAAGTAAAACCAAGAACCATTAATATTTCTGAATTTGAAATCACCCGCATTGGGGAGAACGAAGTCGATTTTAGGGTGGTATGCAGCAAGGGCACTTACATCCGTTCCTTGGCGCACGATTTTGGGAAAGCCTTGAATTCTGGCGGGCACCTTTCGGTTTTGCGCCGTACCAAGATTGGCGATTTTGATGTGGCCAATGCCCTCACCCCAGAAAATTTTATAAAGACCCTAGTTTCGGAATAGTTTTTGTGTAAGGGTTTTCATAAATAATCAACCTCTATGAAACCATCCCTTTTTGCCATATGTCTCCTTGTAAGTGTATCCACTTTTGCCCAAGGCGGACTTAAAAACAAAGGCATTTTCTACAAATTTTCACTGGCCGCTACCCTTAGGACCAATTCAGACTATGTGGTAACCCGAGACGACGGCAACACCCTAATTCAACTAAACGGACTGTTCATCAACAACTCCCTAGGCTATCAGTTTGACAGGCGTGCCAGTGTGGCCCTAAACGTAGAGTACGACCATTACTTTAAACAGAGTTTCAACTTTATGCCGGTGTATGCCACCTTCCGCTACAATGTACTGGATTTTGACGACCGATTGTTCCTTCGTGCAGGTTATGGAAAACTCTTCGACATGGGCGCACATTTTGAAAACGGCACCATGTATAAGGCCGGTATAGGCATACAGACCTTTGATGCCAATTATAGAAATTCCTGGCTGTTTGGACTGGATTTTAGCAGAAAACGCTTTGGGTACAGACAGGAAGAGAAACTTTCCAGTGTAGCCATTTTCATCGAATTTATGCTCTTTTAATCCATTTTAGTTAAATTAACGTATATATTTATGCACTCAAGTCGCAAATTTGGAATTAATAGAAAAACATAAAGCCTTAATAATCACCACGCTCATTACAGGAATTGTGGTGATGATGCTCTTTAGCTTTCACATAACCAAGCAACAGGCCACCATCTCCGAAAGTTATTATGAAATGGAACCGCCCACCCCGGAGGAAATCGAAGAACTCAAGGAACTGGAAGCTTTGGAAGAAGCCTTGGGCAAAACTACTAACCAAGCGTACAACGAAGACCAAGAGTTTAAGGACATGATGAAAAACTTCAAGTCCATGAACGCGAACGATTTTGAAAAAACAACCCAACAATTGGAGGAAGTAGAAGCCGCCGAGATGGAGGCCAACGATGTAGTAACCTCTACAAATACCTTCAACGGCTCTGGCGACTATAGTGTAAACCAAGACGAATTGGAACGTTATAAAAAGGCCAAGGACATGCTGGCCATGAAAACGGCCGACAGCAACGAGAAAAATGCCAATAACAATCCTCTAAGTACCCTAACCTATTCCCTAAAAGGTCGTGAACTTTTAAGTAATGAAACACCCCGTTACCTGTGTGAAGATAGTGGTAAAATTGTAGTGAATATTACGGTTAACAACACAGGTGATGTCACCGATGCCTACATTAATAAATCCTCAACCTCCACCAACCAATGCCTTTTGGACCATGCTTTGGAATACGCAAAATCGGCACAGTTTAACAATGGCAGTAGTAATAGCCAATTGGGGTCCATTACCTTTTATTTTAAGGGGAAATAGAGGAATTTGTTTTAATCTAGCTCTTGTCCTCAAAATAATTCTTTGAGAAGTAAAAGAAGCTGAACCAATAGAATAGAAAGGCTACTATTTAATTAATGACATCATTAAAATTAATTTAAACCAACTCCAACACAATGAAAAAACTAGACCTACTACAGAATATTAGCTATCCACCCTAACTCCTCACTTACATATTTTTATAACACCTCCCTTCCTCACTAATCCCACCATCTTTAAAATGAAATACTTTAATCACGTTATAATTACGATAACAGTCATAATATTTTCTTGCGGACAGAAAAAACAAAATCCAAACAAAGGTGACTTACAAGCCTCAGAATTCGATAAAACAAATTCTATCCAAACAGAAAGCAGTGCTGTTCCATTAAGTAAATACCGCATTAAAGACACCACGATACTTGTTGATTATATCTCGAAGTTTGAAAATCATAAGGATTATCATCTCCCTTTAAGTTTAACTTCTAATTACACAGATGAACTATGGGAGCAACTATATAAGGCTTCTACTGGAATTGTACACAAGGGAGATTTGGAAACAATTTATGAAATGCCAGATAGTATTATCAATGTACATTTTTCAACAACAGGGATAGACCGCTTACTATTAGTTAACTCCCAACAAGATGTATTTGACACCATTTACAGAAATAAATATAAGTTCTACGATGCCTCCATAGAATCCTACTATGTTGCTAGCTACGAAATTAAGGAAGCGCAAGATGACCCTATAATTGCCATATCCACAAATAAGGATCTTACAGGTTTACTTAACAAATCGCCTGAAACCATTACAAAAGACAGTACAGAAATGAGCTATAAAAGCCTTATTAATAAAACATATAACACTATCTTTTCAGAATCTACACTTATTCACAATAAAGATACTATCTCAGTTGTTTCCTCAGGCAGTTACCCAAAGAGCACCTACAGTGTATTTTTAATACAAAACGGAATGATAAGAGACTCCCTGATTACTGAATATCTAGCTATTGAGGACATGAAGCCTATTCCTTTAGCAACCGATAAGGAATTGACATACATCTATTCCGGTTTCCAACCAGATACCGATTGGTATTGGAATGGATTGTTAGCGATAGATATTAAAAATTGGAAATTAAAAACATTCACTAGAAACAGAATAAACAGATAAACATAAGCTAACTGAATTAGGCATTTCATTTACAAATAAAAATCAAATGGTTTTCAACTTAGATTATGACATTAAAAGGGCATGTTTTAATGTAAGATTAAGCTCGGTGGTTATGGAATTATCTGAAACAAAAAAACACTTAAAATAAACTAGTAGCTAATATCTACATGATTTATTGCTTCTAACATATTTGTAGGAAAAAACCTTTATAATTACTAACTTGGTCTCTTAATGGAAGTAAACTATGGTAATTTAAACCACCAAAACCACATTCAACCTGTGGATATACACCCGAGACCTTACTAATTTAAGAAACATGAACAACCTAATTACGAATAGAAATTTAATAATTATAAATTTTGTAATTGTAGCCTACTTTGGTCTTATCTGGCTTATTAATTTTTATAACATTGATTTTGTGTTAGTTGGCGTATTTAGAGAACTATTGACACTGCCATTTCTTGCAGCACAAATTGTATTTTTGATTATAGGGATAATGCATTTCATAAAAAACAAAAAAAATGTACTGATGATAATTAGTTTATTGACATTAGCCATTTGCACAATGGTTACCATTAGCAGTTTCTTTTAAAAAATTGTATTGAGAACAATGAAAAATCAGATAATATTGAAACCCGAATTTTTAAAAACATTATTTGCTCTACTAACGCTCTTCTATAGTTTCCAATCACTTGCTAAGGAACAACAACCAGCAACATTAGAGAATTTTACAATTGTTATTGAAGAAGTTGAAAACGGTATTAAACAAATGGGGATAGAAGGGACTGCATGGCTTAAACTATCTTTTAGCCTAAAACCCAATCAACCCCAAGCAGTGGACCAATACGGCATGTCACAATTGAGTAAAGATTATCCAAATACAGAACCGAATTTAGTCAATTTTCTCTTTACAATAACCAAAACTGAAAACTGGTTTATACTTAAAGGTATAAAGGGAACAGCTTGGACTGATTTAAGATTCACTTTACCGGCAAGTGGCAAACAGGCCATTGACGAATCTGGAACCTTAAATATGAATTTAAATAACTAAAAAGAAGGATTCCCCAGTTTAGCTTTTTAGGCTTAAAACTAAACTTTCAAAAAGACTTGAGTCTTTTTTTATTAATTTAGATAGCGAACCAACCAAAACAAAGAACACATGAATACGGTTAAAAATATTTTAGGATGCCTAGCATTCCTCTTACTGATGGGCTGTGCCATAGAATCTGAATTTGGATTACCTAACGATGAAAGCATCAACCATGAACTTCTTGGAGAATGGGGCTTCTCCAACAATGATATTGAAAAAATTACTATTCAAAAAGCCAGTGACACAACCTACAAATTAGCCATTAAAGATGGTAAAGAAATAGAGGAATTGCAGGGACATCAAAAGACCATTAAAGGGGTTTCCATCATGAATGTTAAAACTGAATACAAAGACAAGACTATATATACGTTTTATGGCTTTACAGTGCAGGACAATACTCTAACCTTTTCCGAAGTAAATGATAAGCTTCATAAAAAGGAATTCACATCAGAATCGGAGCTCATAAGCTTCTTTGAAAACAACATTGAGCGTGATGACTTTTTTATAAACGAAAATCAGTTGAAGAGAATTTAAATCCAAGTACTTTTATAATTATCAAGGTTAGTCCCAACAACCAATACATTTTAAATGACATTAACTGCTCTTAAACCACGCACCATCATTAAAGACACCCCTAAACTGGAAAGGGCCTATATTCAATTTGAAAAACTCCTTAACGAACTGCAAAAAAGAGACCTTCCAGAAGCTATTGTAAATACCATCAACCCCTATATTGAAGCCCTAAACGCACTACCCGACAATGAAAAAACCTTGCGAACGCAACTAAAAAAGCACCTGAAAAAGATTGTAACATTATTGGAGAAGGAATTACAATTAGTCCCAAAAAATTATTACCAACAGAAATGGATGGCTATTGGAATATCTGTTTTTGGGATTCCACTTGGGGTGGTCTTTGGTACCAGCCTCGGAAATATGGCTTTTTTAGGTATTGGACTTCCTATTGGCATGGCTATGGGCATTGCTGTCGGTTCAGAAAAGGACAAAAAGGCTCAAGCCGAGGGAAGGCAACTGGATTTGGAATTGAAATATTGAACACCTACTTTTCAAAACCTTTTTACCCTCTTAAATTGCAGCAACCAACTTAACTCTATACTTATAGCTTGAGACTCCTAAAAAACCTTTTGTTATTTCAAAAACCCCATTTCTTTATAGCCTATGCCATAGCCATTGTACTTGGGCTTTTATTTGGAGGGGAGCCCGCGACCATTGGTTGGTGCTTTTTGTTTACGGCTCCACAAATGCAGTTCTTCTTCTACGACCTTAAAGACAAACAGCAATACTATTATTACTACAATCTAGGTTTGAGTAAGGGTACGCTGTGGGGATCAACCATGGGCATTTGCTTGATCAACCTAATAATACTGTCTATAATATGAGTCACCTACATATAGATAGTGTTTCAAAAAGCTACGACACCAAGGTCATCCTAAGCGATGTGTATATGTCCTGCAAAAAAGGGGAGACGGTTGGTTTGATTGGACGCAATGGCTCAGGTAAATCTACCTTGCTCAAAATTGTTTTTGGTATTGAAAAAGCCGATTTTAAGTTTGTAAGTGTGGGCCAAACTATTATCAAATCAGTTAAAGACGGTAGACGGTTGATCAATTACCTGCCCCAGGACAACTTCTTGCCCAACAATGTTTCTATAAAGTCTTTGATCAATTTGTTTCTAGAGAAAGCACATAGAGAAACAGTACTTGAAAACGAATACATACAACCGCTACTAAAAAAACAGAATCAACAGTTAAGCGGTGGCGAAAAACGCATTGTTGAAATTTTGCTGATGGCACATTCCAATGCACACTTTGTGTTATTGGATGAACCCTTTAATGGGCTAAGTCCAATTATGAAAACCTATGTTATTGAGTACATCAATGGACTGAAATCTTCCAAAGGCTTTATCATCACAGACCACGATTATGAAAATGTCATCCATTTGGCAGACCGTATTGTGTATTTGCAAAATGGCTTTTTAAAATCACTTAAGGACCTCAATGAACTGGTCACTTTGGGATATATACCTGAAGGAACCTTTGAAAACATTGAAAAACTACAACAGTAAATTGACAACTTCACGAACAAAACATTACAAAAAAAGCCCCGCATTTCTGCGAGGCCTTTTTACACATATTAACCAATCTAATTAAAACCTACTATTATTGTCTTTATGCTTTACCGGTACTCTTTGTGGTACCAATTGTTTTCTTGTTTTATAAATTCTTAAACCTAATACTGACATTAGGAGCATTGCGGCAGCTATTACTATTGTTGTCATCATCTAAAATCTATTACGGTTATGTTATTGCGCCAACTTCTATATCAAATTGGCTTCTTATTATATTTACAGCAATAACCGTACCAAATCACCAATTACAGATTGTCCCTTATCGGTATTGTACCAAACCTGTAGCTCTTCCTTAAATTCAGGAGTCAATGCACCGTGTTCCGTCTTAAAAGCTTCTACCATTTCCGTAGCTTTGGTTGGCCTTGGCCCGAAGGTACTGACCACCTCTCCTGTGGTATCTTCCACCATAATCAATTTTGGAATGGAACGTCCTCCATTGGTCAAAAATTCATCCATCAAAGCTTCATGTTCATCTCTAAACACAAGCTTGAGTGTAATATTGTCATTAAGTTCGGCTACCTTGTTAATAGCCGGAACTACGTGGGCAGCATCGCCACACCAACTTTCGGTAATCACCAACCAAGTTACCTTGGTCTGGAATTTCTCCACGGCTTCCCGAATGTCTTGGGCCACTTTTATAGTTTTGTCCCACCGCTTCATACGGCGGTCATTGAGTACTGTAAAATTAACACGTTCCTCTGACTGTTCAGGTCCCGAGGTTGATTGTTGGGCTACAAGGCCCTTGACCTTTTCACGATATTGCTCATAGGTCATACTATGTGCCAAGCTCGCTTTGACAATCTCGTCTACTCTGTTAATTTGTGATATATCCATACTCTAAAATTTTTTGACAAAATTAAGGCTAAAATGCCTATTTTTAGGTAACCGTTGTTACATTAAACCCTTCATTTTTCAACAGAAATTACCATGGAAAAACACAGATGTGGATGGTGCCTTGGAGACCCACTTTATGAGACCTATCATGACGAAGAATGGGGCGTTCCCGTATATGATGACGCCAAGCTTTTTGAGTTTTTGATATTGGAGACCTTTCAGGCCGGATTAAGCTGGATAACCATCCTTAGAAAGCGTGAAAACTTCAGAAATGCCTTTGATAATTTTGATTATAGAACCATTGCGGAGTACTCTGACGACAAAATAGAAGCCCTGCTTCAAGATGCCGGTATTATAAGAAATAGACTAAAAGTAAGAGCGACTGTTACCAATGCCCAGGCCTTTATGAAAGTACAGGACGAATTTGGAAGCTTCAGCAACTATATTTGGGACTTTGTAGATGGACAACCCATTACCAATAAGATAGAACACTATAAAACCGCTCCAGCCACAACCCCTTTGAGCGATACCATCAGTAAAGATTTAAAGAAAAGAGGGTTTAAGTTTGTTGGCTCTACGGTAGTCTATGCCCATATGCAGGCCACCGGTATGGTAAACGACCACGAAACCAAATGTTTTAGATATACAGAAGTTTAAACTTTAAAAACATATCAATCCCCAATTTTCAAATACTTTAAAAACTCCTCTCTAGGCATGTCCTCAGCCCCCAAGGTTTCCAGGTGATTGGTGTATACCTGGCAATCTATAAGTCTGTAATTTGTATTTTGAATAAAAGTTATAAAGGCCGCCTTACTGGCATTGCTTACTTTGGAAAACATACTTTCCCCACAAAACACGCCATTGCCCAAATCTACACCATATAGACCGCCTACCAATTCATTGTCCAACCACACCTCTACAGATTTCGCATAACCCAACTCATGTAAGTCCGAATAGCCATCGATCATGCCCTGTGTAATCCAGCTGCCAGGCTGCCCATGACGTTTAATTTTAGAACAGGACCTGATCACTTTAGAAAATGCCTTATTAACCGTCACTACAAAATCTGTATTACGAAGTACCTGCTTCATGCTCTTAGAGACTTTTAAGCGTTCTGGAAAAAGCACAAAGCGTGGATCTGGCGCCCACCATAAAATTGGATCATCATCATCGAACCACGGAAAAATGCCACTGCGATAGGCCAACAGCAAGCGCTCCACAGACAAATCTCCACCAATGGCCAAAAGCCCTTCTGGAGAGGTTTCCCTAACATCTGGAAATTTGAGTTCATTTGTAAGAATACTTACCATTTACTACAACGTTTTCGTGAATATTCACACAACTTTCCTTTCAAAAGACAATAATTTTTATCAAATTTGAAATGGCCTGTACAATAAATTATTTATTCATCATTGCATTTTGATAACTACTTATTGGAGGCCACACCTAAAACCACAATACTAAAGCTCTGAATTCTTCGGAGCTTTTTTTATGAGGTCCCTTAAAAATACATTCTTTTTTAAAGTACATGAAAGGAAAGTTCAATAGATTTCAACATACAAAAAACCCCACTACAAAGTGGGGTTTCTTAAAAAAATTTATGCTCTAATTCCTAGAAAGGCAAATCATCATGCTCCTCTTCGTTAAGATTTCCAGCAGGCTCAAAAGCATCTGTTGGAGGCATCGGTGGCATATTACCAGCATCAGCTTGAACAGCCTCAATACGCCATCCTTGAATGGAATTGAAATATTTGGTTTCTCCTTGAGGGTTTACCCATTCTCTTCCTCTTAGGTTGATACTAATCTTTACTGGTTGCCCTACTTGGTAAGTATTTAATAAATCGGTTTTATCCTGTACAAACTCCACCATAATATGTTGTGGATATTGCTCTTCTGTAGTAATTACAATCTCTCTTTTTCTAAACCCGTTGCTTCCAAAAGTTTGGGTTTCTCCAATCATTTTAATTTTTCCCTGAATTTCCATTCTTCTTACTATTTATTCTAATTTGTATTTTTATCTGTTTCTGCCACCGGATTAAGATAGCAATAATTTCCATGCGCTTGCTACATCGCCATAGCTCAAATAATTTTGAGCCAATTTATGCTTTTCCCGATGTGTCATACTTGTAATATTTGGGTAACGCTCACTAATATCCTCTACAAAGGCCGCAATATCTTGTGCCGAAGGCAATTGTTCTACATTCCCCAACATTCCCAAATCATTCCCCGTCAAGATCATACTGTTCTTAACTTCCTCAGGAAGGGCATCCACACCAATTCCCAAGGTTTGTAGTGGCTTCGGAATTTCAAAAAAGCCGCTTTTGGCTCTGTTGTAATAACTTCCTCCAGCCCTAGCTACCAAGTCCAACTTCTCTTGATCTATCCGCTGTTCCTCGTCCAAGACTTCCTCAGAGACATGGAACTTTACCACTTCACATATCACCAAGTTTCCTGCGCCACCTTCATCACCCAATTTTACAATATCGTTTACCTTACACTCAAATTGGACAGGAGATTCGGCAACTCTGAAAGGCTTCACTATATCCGATTTCAACATGGTTAAACCAGCCTTTTCAAATTCGTTAACCCCTTTTGCGTATTCCGTGCTGCTCAAGGAGGTTTGCTGAACTAAATCGTAATTTACCACATTAATCACTACCTCTCTAACCGCTTCCACATTTTCCAAAGTATGCTTTACCGTATTGTCCCTTACCCGGCGCGCCGGTGAAAAAATCAAAATGGGCGGATTGGCACTGAACACATTAAAAAAGCTAAAAGGCGACAAATTAGGATTACCCTCTTCATCAATGGTACTGGCAAATGCAATAGGCCTAGGCGCCACGGCACTTAACAGGTACCCATGCACCTTTGCAGTAGACATGTCCTTGGGATTAAATGAGATCATAGGCAAAATTGATTTGGCACAAATGTAACCATATTACCAAAGTAATAAAAATGATTTGAAACCCTTAACGCACAATATTATTAACAGAATTCCATTATATTTAGAATTACAAAAAATTTAGAATGACCTTATCCACCAATAGAAACATTTTACGTTGGACCATCATCGTTGTGTCTTTTGTTACTATTTCTCTCATCCTTTGGAACACCTACATTTTCTTTCAAAATTTTAAGGCCGAAGAGCGTACCAAAATGGAAAATTGGTCTCTGGCTCAGGAAGAAGTGAGCAAGGTTACCGATTTAAAATCCAATGTTGGGGAACTCCCTTTAGAAATCTTAAAGAGCAATACCACGACCCCCATGATATTGGTAAGCCTAGAAGGCATTACCTACAACAATATTGATGAAACCAAGGCTCAGGATTCTCTATACATTCAATCCCTTATTGAAAAATTTAAAAGTGAAAACCGCCCTATTGAAATTCGTTATAAAGACAAAGTACTTTCAACCTTGTATTATGGCAATTCGCCTCTTTTGAATAAGCTAAAATATTATCCTTTGGCCCTTTTGCTTATCATATTTTTATTTGGCGCTGTGGTTTACTTTTTCTACCGAAGCAATAAAAATGCCGAACAAAACAAACTTTGGACTGGAATGGCCAAAGAAACGGCTCACCAAATAGGCACGCCCCTTTCCTCACTTGTAGGATGGATTGAAATTTTAAGGTCGGAAAACGTCGATCCAGATTACATTTTGGAAATGGAAAAAGACATTCAACGCCTCCAAACCATTACGGAGCGCTTTAGTAAAATAGGCTCCATGCCCACCCTTACCAAAACGGATATTGTGCAAGAAACTCTAGATAGCTATGCCTACCTCAAATCACGATCATCCAAATTAATTGACTTTGACATATCCGTTCCCAAAACCGAAATTTTTGTGGAGCTCAACTCTCAACTCTACAGTTGGACAATTGAGAACTTGGTAAAAAATGCCATTGATGCCATGAAGGGCAAAGGCAAGTTAAGTGTAGCCATGGAGCAAGACAGCAAATATGTAAAAGTAAATATTACCGATACTGGAAAAGGAATTTCCAAACAACAGTTTCACCAAATATTTGAACCTGGTTACACCAGTAAAAAGCGCGGTTGGGGCCTTGGTCTATCCTTAGCCAAACGTATCGTAGAAGATTACCATAATGGCAAAATAAAGGTCCTACACTCCGAAATTGGCAAGGGTACGACCATGCAGATAAGTTTAAAAATTCTTTCGTAAATTTGAGTTTATGAGCGCATCATTTTTTACCCTAAAGGAAGTTGATCTAAACAACAATTGCCCCGAATGCTATTCTACAAAAGGCTTACATTTAACCTTTAAGCAAAAGCTGGTAGAGAATGCCTTTTATAAAGCCGTCACCAAAGACACGACACATACCCTTTACTGTCACACCTGTAACAACGAAATCTATCCGGTACAATGGACCCATGAAATAGAACAGGTATTTGCCTACCAACAACGGGCCATTCCCGCTAAACCAAGGTCTTTAAAGCTCACCAAATTGTCATGGTTCCTTATCATAATAGACCTTTTACTGATCTTAGCGATCATTCTATACGTTTTTGGTGTTTTTGACAGTTGATCAATCACAAATGGGAGGCAATTTCCTTAGCAATCGCTTCAAATTCTTCAGGCTGCAAACTCTCTTTGGAAAGAAAACGGGCATCGTCCATTCTATTTAACGGAATTAAGTGTACATGCACATGAGGTACTTCCAAACCAATCACCGAGACACCCACGCGTTTACAAGGAACCGCCTTTTCCAATGCAATGGCTACTCGCCTTGAAAACGCCATTAAACCCATATAGGTAGCTTCGTCCAAATCGAAAATCTTATCAACTTCCTTTTTTGGAATACATAAAGTATGTCCCTTTGCATTAGGGTTGATGTCCAAGAACGCTAGAAACTCATCTGTTTCAGCAACTTTATAGCAAGGAATCTCGCCATTTATAATCTTTGTAAATATTGATGCCATGGTATTCAGAATTAGATTTAAAGATAAAAAGATTCCCGCAGAACGGGAATCTTTTACTTAATTATTAAACCTGTCTATCAAGACCGTTTATTATCTTGAAATTTCTAAAATATCAAATTTCATGACCCCATTTGGTACTTGGATATCCGCAACCTCTCCAACAGACTTACCTAACAAGCCTTTACCAATTGGCGAGTTTACAGAGATTTTACCAGAGGCCAAATCGGCTTCTCCATCGGCAACCAAGGTATAGGTCATTTCCATACCATTGGTTTGGTTTTTAATTTTCACTTTTGAAAGCACCAAAACCTTCGAGGTGTCCAATTGCGATTCGTCAATCAAACGTGCCCCTGCCAAAATATCTTCCAATTTGGAAATTTTCATTTCCAATAGCCCTTGCGCCTCTTTGGCAGCATCGTATTCGGCATTTTCACTCAAATCCCCTTTGTCTCTTGCTTCCGCAATAGCTTGGGAAGCTTTTGGGCGTTCTATATCCTTAAGTTGTCTTAACTCGTCCCTTAATTTCTTCAGTCCTTCCGCAGTGTAATAAGATACTTTACTCATAACTTCATTATTTAAATTGTAAATCGTAGCCGAACTCTTATTCAGCATAAAAAAAATCCCGCTAGCACGAGATTACATACAAATTTACACAATTTTTTTAAATGTTAACTAGGTCTAAAGGTAACTAAAAAAATGGGAGAGCAAAGCTCGCGGTACTTTATAATTATTCGTTAAATTTTTAATGGACTCATATGCAAGCCTAACCGAAAGCGTTAATTTTATCGTAATTTGCACTTCTATTTTACAGCTATGAAAAAACTAATGCCCTTTTTCGCCCTGCTTCCATTATTGGTAGCCTGCGGTGGTAACGACGACCAAAACGAATGCAATTTCCTGCCCAATGTCGGTGTGAATGCATCTTTGAATATGAACTTACCACAATACAGCCAATTGCAATTTCCAAGCAACCCTGTTTATGTGGGCAATCAAGGAAGTGTTGGAGGTTTTTTTGTGGTGAATACAGGTTTTGGATTTATGGCTTTTGATGCTGCCGACCCGAACCATGCTGTGAGCAATTGTTCAACTTTAAGTATTGATGGCATTGAAGGCGTTTGTGGCTGTAGCGATGCCAACACCTATAGCTTGATTACAGGACAACCGCTTTATAACTCCGAATTGCCCTGTGGCCTGAGGATGTATGTGGTAGAACAAAGTGGCAACATGCTGTACGTATACAATTAAAAAATATCCAATCGAAATAAAAAAAGCCAAAACTGAAGTGTCGTTTTGGCTTTTTAGTTTTAAAAAATAACGTTTCTAGAATTTCAAGGTCATTCCCAACAAAAAGTTAGTGGTAGCCTGAGGATAATAGCCTGCACCTTCAATGGTGGTTACTTGGTTTGGATCGGACCAAGTATCATCATAAGTATAGTAATACCCATTAGATACATACTTTTCATTGAAAATATTGTTCACCAATCCTGTAAACAAAATGGATTTAAAGATTGATTTCGTTTTTAGCTCGTAAGTGATGTTGAAGTCGTTTACAAAATAGCTGTCCAATTTTGAATTTTCAGCATTGGTATTCCCCATAAATTGTTCGCCTACGTATTTGCTCAACACAGACATTTGCAGGTTTGCCATTGGCTGGAACACTAAAGCATTGGCCGCAATAAACTCTGGTGAATAAGAGATGTTTGTTTTTCCTAAGTTGACCAATTCTCCATCTAAGGAAGCAAAGGTTTCTTTATTCTTATTGGAACTCAAAGTAAAGTTAGGCTGAATGGAAAACTTTTTAGATAAGGCTACGGCTGCTTCCACTTCCAATCCTAAACGATAACTGTCTCCACTATTGGTTCTGATTGGGTTCCCTACATCGTCCAAGTTACCCGTTAGTACCAATTGTTCGTTGTATAGCATATAATAAGCATTCACATTCAATCTCAGTTTTTGTGCGTCGTGTCTCCAACCCAATTCAAAATCGTTAAGCTGCTCAGGTTTTACAGTGGCATTGTTTTCAAAATCGTCTCTGTTAGGCTCTCTATTGGCTCTAGCATAAGAGAAATACAAGTTATTATAGTCATTCATCTTATAGGTCACCCCAGCTTTTGGATTGAAAAAGGTGTAATTTTCATCCACATTAAAAGGAACTCTATCAGAGGTCAAGCCCGATGTTGTGTAATCTACATTTCGAACCTGAACATCGCCATAAAGGCTCAACTTCTCATTAAACCTATAGGTAGCCTTGGCAAACACACTAAAATCGCCTTTCTTTCCATTACCATCGTAATAATGGTCTCTTATTTCGCTGTCACTTGCATACTGTGCCCAAATAATTTCTCCAAAATGGTCACCATCATAAAAACTATACGAAGTCCCCAAAGTCATATTTAAAGCATCGTTTTTATAGTTGACATTGGCATTTACCACATAAAAATCATTATCCAGCCAACGACGACGAATCAAATCGGTAGTATTGATGGTTTCACCTCCAATTTGAATTTCTGCTAAATCGTAATCGGCAAAATCTTCGTCTTCCTTATATTGTTCAAAGAACCCCCGACCATAGGTGTAATTCAGTCCCAAGTTGGTAGACCAATGGTTATTGTAACGTTGGTTCCAATGCAGTTGGTAATGGTCTTGTTTGTAATCATCTACCTCATTGTCGTAAAAATGCATGTTTCCATCGGCGTCAAAATACATTCCCGCCGTATTAAAGGTTCTGTCATTTTCCAATAGATCCAAATCCTCCAAACCATTCCAAGACTGATAGGTTTTCTCCTTTCCTCCAAATGCCAAGGCTTTAATCAAGGTATTCTCATCTACATAAGACCCTTGCAAAAAATAAGATTGCAAATCGGAAGATGCTCTGTCGATATAGCCATCCGATTTAATTTTCGACAAACGCCCAGCGAACTCAAAGTGATCGTTCATCAATCCAGTGCTGAACTTCACCGTATGTTTGCGTGTGTTATAACTTCCGAAGGAATTGGAAATTTCGGCACTCGCTTCTTTAGAAACGGCATCAGTCAGTACGTTAATACTGGCTCCAAAAGCCCCAGAACCATTGGTGGAAGTTCCAACGCCACGCTGTAACTGCAAACTTTCTACTGAAGAGGCAAAATCACCTAAATTCACCCAAAAGGTTCCCATCGATTCCGCATCGTTATAAGGAATCCCGTTAATGGTCACATTGGTAGATTGGGCATTGATACCACGCACACGAATATAGGTATATCCAATTCCCGCCCCGGCATCTGTAGACGTTACCACCGACGGCAAATAATTTAAGAGCACAGGAATATCCTGTCCCAAATTGCGCTTTTCCAACTGCTCCTTGCTAACATTGGAGTGTGTGATTGGAGACGTGGCTTCTACCCTAACGGCCTTTACTAGAACTTCATCCAGTTTTTCAACTTCGGTAGAATCTTTCGTTTGTTGTGGTTGTTCTTGTGCAATTGCGGTGACTGATAGCACCAATAGTGTTAAGAAAAGAAATATGTTTTTCATATCGATTAAAAATTATAATCGAATAAAAAGAGGTCATTATTCTTTTGTTGTTATTAAAATTGATTTTGAAGCCAATGCTTCATTTTACCACGCATTAAAATTTATAATCACCAAAACTTGGTGGTTTGCAACGTGCCCGTTGCTCAGTCTGCAGACATTTTTAATGCTTCATTCCTAAACAGCATTACCTGTTCTAGGTTCAATGGGTATGATCTCAGCCGATATTAGGCACCCCTTTTTGAGAACGGGGCAAATTTAGGGAAGAATAGAGAATTAACCTACCGAAACAGCATTATTTTCAATAGAGGTCTGGCGGTTTCCTAAAACTCTTTTTTTCAGACTGTTTTCGTTTATCCTGAAGTCGCTTTTTCTTTACGCCTTTTGGAATTTTAGTCGGCACACGTTCCTTTTGAACCGCTAAAGCCTCCTCAATCATGTTCAAAAACTTTTGGATGACAAGTCTTTTATTTTTGAATTGACTTCGGCTGTCATCACTATACAACACCAACACCTGCCCTTTGTTCACCCTATTGGAAAGCGCGTGAAGCACCCGCTGTTTTTCATCTTCCTCCAAAACCTTGGAGGCCACCACATCAAAAAACAGCTCCACTTTGGTAGCTACTTTATTAACGTGTTGCCCTCCCGATCCTGAACTTCGAACCGCCTTAAAGGTCAGTTCTGAAATAAGTGCTTCCTGATTAATGTCCATTAAGAACTTGGTGTGGTGCTTTCAACAAATCGTTCACCGTTTTTACAGGATTAAAGGTTATCAATGGTACCTCCACAAACACTGTGTTCCAATTGGCCATACTACCGTTCCAAAGCCCTGGAAGCTCCAAAGCTTTGAGATTTCTCCCATTTTTGGTTTTTTCAGTTATAAACGCGGCCGAAGGATCGACAAACTTGGTCAAATTGAATTTTTCACCCTTATAATCCTTAACGCTGCACACAATATCCACAGGGTTGAAATGAGTTGATTTCGTCAAAATGGATTTTTGGCCCTTGTCCTTCATATTGATTTGGGCCGATTCCACAATTTGAAGTGAAATTACCCCATCTTCATCCTTTACCCAAAAAGGTCCTCCACCTGGCTCTCCCTCATTTTTCACCATTCCGCAAATACGGATAGGACGGTTGAGTTTTTCCTGAAGGTATTCTATTTGATATTTAGATTTATATTTTTTGAATTCTGGAGAAATCTTAACGTCCATTTTCTTGCTCAAGAATTTGGCAATTTCCTTAAGATCCTTCTCTTCTAAATTGTCTTCATCCAATTTTCTTAGGTAGGCAAAGGCCTGCTCTTGAAGTTCCATTAAAATTCCGGCAAGCACTTTTTTGTACTTGGCTACCTCTTCCTTGTATTTATAAACCACCACATTGTCTATGTTCTTCATAAAAATGACATCAGCTTCAAGGTCGTTTAGGTTTTCAATAAGCGCACCATGTCCTGAAGGTCTGAACAACAAAGAGCCATCCTCTTCCCTAAACAACTTGTTTTTTGGGGTTACGGCAATGGTATCTGTAGATTCTTTTTGATAAGAAAATGAAATTTCAAACTTCACCCCCGTTTTGGTCTCTACTTTCTGTTGAATTCTTTCAAACTCACTTTTGAACTTATCTTTATACTTTTCTGAAATGGTGAAGTGCAATTTTGCCTTACAATTATCAGACGAATACAGAGCGGTTTCAAACAAATGCTCTTCAAAAGCTGTTGAAATCACCTTGTTTTTATATTCGTGAAACGGCAAGAGTCCCTTTGGGTAGTTTCCATAATCCAACATATCCTCATCCAACATGGCTTTTACGAATAACCAGGACTTTTTATCTCTTGACTTTTTGTTATAATCGGGATAGGTTTCTAAAAGTTTGGCCATGACCTCATCATAAAACGGAAACTTTTTTAGCCCTAGAAAGAATAAAGAGAGATCCTTAGCATCGGTGTTGTTGATATAGGAATTTAAACTTTCCGCTTCTGGATCGTAATCCTGCTGAAATTGAAATAAAAATTTGAACATTCTTGTTGCCGCCCCTGAAGCAGGTACAAACTTTAACAGCTCGCTTTCATTCTTCTTCTCTTCAAATATTTTAATGTAATTCTCCTCCTCTTCTGGGTTCAATTTGGTAATTCCCTTACCAATCGTAGCCGCAGAAACAAGGTGAGTAAACGGCAGTCCGTTTTTAAAAATTTTAATCTGTTGTTTTACTTTTTTAGGGGTGAGTCCCTTTTTTTCAATCTGTTCTAAATCTGCTTCAGAAAATTTCATCAAGTCTGGTTTATTAGATTATCAATATGCTCTACTGCCACTTTAAAGCGTTCCTCTTCAGAACCTTTTAGTAAAACATAGGGTTTGTTATGTGTTATTAAAGCCGTTTCAAAAGCTTGGAACATGCGCTCCCTTTCATTAGGTCTGTCACGAATGTCATCCGCTTCCCACGGCACATCAATATTAGTTAAAAAATAAAGATTATACCGATTCTTTCCAACTATTTTATTCAGAATTTCAGGACAAAATCCATCATAATACATTGAACTATAAACTTTTGTTTCCAACAAATCGGTATCGCAAATCAATAATTTTTCGACTTTTGAAGTCAGTTCATTTTCCAGTTTCATTTGCCCTATGGCAATGGGCAACACATCCGCTTTGGTGAGGTCCTCTCCCATTCTCATTTTTTCTTCAGCATAACTTCTTGAAAATTCAGGGACCCACAGCGTTTTGTAATGCTTGGCCAAGCGTTGTGCCAACACCGTCTTCCCTGTAGATTCAGGACCAAAGAGCACCACTTTTATGCAGTTTGAATCTTGTTGTCTAAGCTGCGCTTCCATTGGCGATATCCTTGAATTGCTAAAAATGTAAAAATGAGATATTGTAAAGATAACATTCCTAATCCTCTATAAGCATAAAGCGGAACGGTAATAAGGTCGGCGAAAATCCAGAGGGTCCAATTTTCCAGCTTCTTGATGGCCATGTACCACATTGCCGTAAAGAAAATACCCGAAGTAAAGATGTCTATATAGTTAGGAATTTCCAATTGGTAACCATAAGCTGTGTAGACCAAATAAGTTACCAACATTGTCAACAAAAACATGCCAACTCCTATTAATTTTTCTTTGGTATTGGTTCTGGAAATAGCCACCACATGCTTGTCTTCTTTTTTTCTGGCCCAGTTCCACCACCCGTAAATACTCATCACGGAATAGTAAAAATTCATCATCATGTCTCCCAAATACCCAGCCTTGTACAATAGGTAAACCGTGATTATTGTGGCCACCAAGCCTGTTGGATACACCAAAATATTTTCCTTTTGGGCATAGTAAACACTTAAAATGCCAAAGACAAAGGCAATGGCTTCCAAGACAATAAACAATGCAGGAGTACCACGATAAGGGTCTATGAAAAAATCAAAAATGTGGTTCATAGTCGTGACGGTCGGATTTCACAAGTTTCATGTACAACAATCCTCTTTCTATCAATTCAAAAGCTTCCTTGATTTCGCTTGTCAGCAAGCCCATAACCTCATCATAATCGCCATACACTTGAGTACTCAAAGGGTTTTCCAAAACGGTAAGCCCAGAAGCTCGCAGTTTTTTTATAAAGTGAATAATCGCCGGTTCGTAGTTATCTTGAAGCGGCGTCAACGTTAATTCTACTGAAATTTTCATGGTGTTTAAATTCCCTAATAGGTCCTATTTATAGTTATGTTTTTGTTCAACCAAATCCGTTCAACGGCTTTGGTGTTTCTAGAATGATTTCTTTTTGCTGAAGTCTTTCAAAAAAGGTCTCGTCCTGTTCAAAAGCAGTACCAATCACTACCATATCTGCCCCTGCAGTATAGGCTTGAGTTAAGGCTTCCATATTTCTGATGCCTCCTCCAACAATCAAAGGAATCTTTAAATCTTCCTTTACTTTCTTGATAATTTCGGCATCAATAGGATGGATTGCACCACTACCTGCTTCCAAATAAATCAATTTCATTCCCAACAATTCCCCTGCTTTAGCCGTATCTACAATATTCTGAACATTATCTTTTGACATTGGCAAAGTATGCGTCACACGCTGAACCGCTGTTTCCTTCCCATTTTCAATAAGCAAATAACCTGTTGGGATGATTTCCAAATTGGCTTCTCTCAACTTTTGAACCGCCTGCACTTGTTTCCCGATAAGGTAATCGGGGTTTCTTCCTGAAATTAAGGACAAAAACAAAAGGGCATCAGCCTTTTCTGAAATTTGGGAGACATCTCCAGGAAAAATGATTACTGGCAGTAAAGTGTGTTTCTTTATCTCTGCCACCAAAATTGGAGTAACATGTTCATCAACTTCACTCCCGCCAACAAAAATATGGGTGGCAATGGATTGATTCACCTTCTCCATCAAATTGGCCACCTTATCAGTTTGAAGTTTATCGGGGTCCAACAACACTGCCAACAATCGTTCGCCTACAGCGATTCTTCTTAAAATATCCTTATAAATCATCATCTACGGAAGTGTATAAGCACAGGTAAATCCTTCAAATTCCAAGAAGGCCACGTGATAGCGACTCTTTCTGTTTTTATAATCTATCCACGCCGTGGTTTCTCCATCATGCATCATAAACGGAATCACTAAAGTGTGCTGCAAAAAACTCAATCCTGGTGTTGCAAAAAGTTTATACAAAGACTCCTTAACACACCAAATTACTGTAAGTTTATTGATATAATCGGCCTGGGAATTCTTCAAATACTTAAACTCATAGTCCATAAACTTATGAGCTATCACCCCTATTTTTTCTCGTTGCTTTTCAATGTCAATCCCAACCACATCATCACTTACCACTACGGCAGAAAAGGTAAAAGAATGGCTTATGGAAATATGCTTTCCATCTTTTAAATGGGGTTTCCCATTTTCATCATAAAATAAATCCTCGTCAGTATAGCCAAACTCAGCTAGTAAATGGCGTACACTTAAAAACCCACGTTGGTGCAATTCACTTTTCATATTTTGCACCCGCTGTAAACTTTCTGGTTTTAGCGTAACAGGCTGAAACAACTCCTGATAGGACTCTGTTATTTTCCAGATTTTAACAGAAGTTTGTGTACTAGGATTAAGGGTTTTATATAGAGGCATTTACTTTTCTGAAAGTTATTGGTTATCTTTGCACCGCTTAAAAAGCAATGCCACTTTGGGTAAGCGAATTTAACCATTTTAGGGAGTATTGCCAAAGGTGTCATCTTATAACACTAGAAAAACATAAAACATGGATACAAAAACTGTGGCTTACGAGCCATTTAAGGTAAAAGACCTGTCATTGGCTGACTGGGGACGCAAAGAGATTGAATTGGCAGAAGCCGAAATGCCTGGGCTGATGAGCTTGCGTGAGGAATACAAAGAGTCTCAACCGCTTAAAGGTGCTCGTATTGCAGGATGTTTGCACATGACCATTCAAACGGCTGTTTTGATTGAGACCCTTCAAGCCCTTGGTGCAGAAGTTACCTGGAGTTCTTGCAACATTTTTTCTACCCAAGATCAGGCTGCCGCTGCTATTGCCGCTGCGGGAACTGCTGTTTATGCTTGGAAAAATATGACCGAAGAGGAGTTTGATTGGTGTATTGAGCAAACTTTATTTTTTGGTGAAGACCGCCAACCGCTTAACATGATTTTGGATGACGGTGGAGACCTTACCAATATGGTATTGGACCGGTACCCTCATTTGGTTGAAGGTATTAATGGTTTAAGCGAAGAAACGACTACTGGTGTTCACAGATTGTATGACCGTATGAAAGCTGGAACATTGCCAATGCCTGCTATCAACGTGAATGATTCTGTAACCAAATCTAAATTCGACAACAAATACGGATGTCGCGAAAGTGCGGTTGACGCTATTCGTCGTGCTACCGATGTGATGTTGGCAGGAAAACGTGTTGTAGTTTGTGGTTATGGAGACGTAGGTAAAGGTACTGCAGCTTCTTTTAGAGGCGCTGGAAGTATTGTAACCGTGACTGAAATTGACCCTATTTGTGCCTTACAGGCAGCAATGGATGGTTACGAAGTAAAACGTTTGGAAACAGTTGTTGGAAAAGCTGATATCGTGATTACTACAACTGGAAACAAAGATATCGTTCGTGGTGAGCACTTTGAAGCTATGAAAGATAAAACCATCGTATGTAACATTGGGCATTTTGACAACGAAATTGATGTTGCGTGGTTGAAAACAAATCATGGAGCAACAAAAGTTGAAATCAAACCTCAGGTTGACAAATACACTATCAACGGAAATGATATTATCCTTTTAGCAGAAGGACGTTTGGTAAACCTTGGTTGTGCGACTGGACACCCAAGTTTTGTAATGAGCAACTCCTTTACTAACCAAACTTTGGCGCAAATTGAACTTTGGACCAACAAAGATGCTTACGAAAACAAAGTATACATGTTGCCAAAGCATTTAGATGAGAAAGTAGCCAAATTGCACCTTGCCAAAATTGGCGTGGAACTTACTGAATTGAAACAAGACCAAGCCGATTATATCGGTGTACAAGTTGAAGGCCCATTCAAACCAGAATACTACAGATACTAAGAGAATTTAAATTCTTATTCATAGAAATCCCAAGCCTCAAGGTTTGGGATTTTTTTGTTTTCTGCTGAAGTTTCAATCCTAAATATCTCCAAGAAAATCCTTATATTTCATAGACATCATGGTATATTCAGAAGACAATATTAAAGTGCCTCGTTTTAGTGAGGAAGCCGGGTTTTACACCACTAAAAAACGCTCCAAGATTATGAGTCGTATTCGTGGCAAAAACACCAACCCAGAGCTGCGTTTTAGGAAAGCGCTTTGGCAAAAAAATGTGAGGTATCGCGTGGATAGTAAAAGCTTACCTGGAAAACCCGATGTGTCCATCAAAAAGTATAATCTTGCCATTTTTATTGATGGGGAATTTTGGCATGGCTACAATTGGGACGAACGAAAGAATCAGATAAAAAGCAACCGTCAGTTTTGGATTCCCAAGATAGAACGCAATATGCAGCGAGACTATCAAGTAAACCAAGCATTGGAAGCCATGGGATTTACCGTTTTCAGGTTTTGGGCACACGAAATTAAAACCAACTTAGACCAATGTATCAATGATGTTTTGGTCTATATCTCTACAGGCCGGAATGATTGGTAGGCAAACTCAATAAATAAGACAAAAAAGCCCTTTCAAAATTTGAAAGCGCTCATTGTTTAGTTTAGGTTTTGTTCTTGCTTGGGGTGTACCAACGTCATTTCTTCAATTAAATGCGAAGCTCCCGCATATTTATCAATCACGAATAAAATATAGCGGACGTCCACCATAATGTTCCTACAAATTTCAGGGCTGTAATAAATGTCGCTCATAGTGCCTTCCCAGACACGATCAAAATTCAGGCCTATCAAGTTGCCATGGGCATCCAAGGCTGGACTTCCTGAGTTCCCTCCTGTGGTATGGTTCGTCCCGATAAAACATACTGGCAATTTCCCATTAGTATCGGCATAATTTCCAAAATCCTTGGAAACATACAGTTCTCTCAACTTTTCTGGAACATCAAACTCATAATCACTAGGCACATATTTTTCCATCACACCATCCAAATAGGTGATAGGGTCATAGTACACGGCATCCTTAGGTTCGTATCCTTTCACCTTTCCATAAGTTACACGAAGCGTACTGTTGGCATCTGGAAAATAACGCTCATCAGGCATTACCTCCATCAAGGCTTTCATGTACAGTTTTTGATATTTGTTGATTTCAGAATTCAAGGTGTTAAAATCAGGATCTAAAGAGCTGTAATATTCCTCAATAAAAGGTTTCGCATATTTATAGGCCTTATCCTTATTCAGTTTTTTAATAACCTCCTTGGCATCACCATCCAATACTTTCATGGCCGATTTTAAATCGGTGAAACTGCTGTTTTTATAAATGGAGGTATCCACATTCTGCGTATACAAAGGCATGATGGCTTCAAAAACACCTTGATCTACATCTGCATTAAAATCCTTATAAATACTAATCAACTTATCTACAACGATATCTCTTGAACGATCAAAAGCTTCCTCACCTTTCGCTGCAGCACGCTCCATTTGATCCAATCTGAACATGATGCCCATAAGTTCATTATTACGCTTAAAAATTTCGTTGAAATTTCCACGCTTTACATTGACAGCTTCAATTTGCGCATACAATTTTTCTAATTGGGGCAGTACACCTCCATACTCCTCAACTAATCCTTTCTCTTTTAAAAGACTCGTAAACTCAGCCTCCATGTTACGTTTGATGGCAACGGCATTACTTTTTTCCAGACCTAGGTTTTCACCTATCCATTTTTTCCAATAGTTGGCTATTCTAGCTTGCTTTGAGGCATATTGAATTCTTATTTCGTCGTTCTGTTTCATATAACTATCAATCACCTTTAGAGCCGCTTCCCTAATAGCGATATTGCTTGGGTTTACCTTTTTCACAATCTGCTCAACTGCAACTGCTGGCAAATACTCATTGGTACGACCTGGAAACCCAAATACCATAGTAAAATCATCTTCGGAAACCCCGTCCAAGGATACCGGTAAATAGTGTTTAGGCTTGTAAGGCACATTGTCTGCTGCGTATTTTGCTGGGCGGTTATTTTGATCTGCGTAAATTCTGAACATAGAAAAATCTCCGGTATGGCGAGGCCACACCCAATTGTCGGTATCGCTACCAAACTTCCCAATACTGTTTGGAGGCGTCCCCACCAAACGCACATCCTCGAAGCGCTCTGTTACAAACAAAAAGTACTGGTTTCCTTTATAAAAAGACTTGATTTTTGCTCTCTGCCAATCTTCTTTCCTCACTTCTTTGAGCACTTTGCTACTATTAGAATCGGTTAAAGACTGTAATTCCTTGGCAGTCATTTCAGCATTGGTTCCTGCCAAAACTTGCTCGGTCACATCATCAATTCTTACAATGAATTCCACATAAAGATCACTATTTGGCAATTCTTCTTCCAAGCTCATGGCCCAAAATCCATTCTTCAAATAATCATTTTCCAATGAAGAATGCGATTGTATTTGCCCATAACCACAGTGGTGGTTGGTCAAAATCAACCCCTTTGGGGAAATCACCTCAGCGGTACATCCGCCATTGAAATGCACTACAGCATCCTTTAAACTGGAATTGTTGACATCGTAAATATCCTGCGCGGTCAGTTTGCTTCCTAAAGACTCCATTTCGGCTTCGTTCATCCCTTCCAAAAGCGAAGGAATCCACATTCCACCTTGTTGGGCAGTCAGCTGAAAAGTAATAAAGAGTAATAGTATCTTGAAATATTTCATAAGTAAGTTTTTAAGAGGCGCAAATTTAAGAAACCCCTTTGAAAATGAAGGACTCTTTATCAAACCTTTAACGCAAGAACTCGCTTACAAAAAATAGCCATCACTGCGCATTGTTTTTTGAGCAGAATGCTTACATTTACTGTATGCAGGACCAACTTAAAGTAGCATTTATCCAACAGGAACTTGTTTGGGAAAATCCTAAGCAGAACCGCAAACAGTTCAAGGAATCCATTGAAAGTATCAACCAAAAGGTAGACCTCATTGTTCTACCGGAAATGTTCACTACGGGGTTCACCATGAATGCCAAAGAACAGGCTGAAACCATGGATGGCAAATCTGTAGATTGGATGAAGAAACTGGCTTTGGAAAAGGATGCTACCATTGTGGGAAGTCTGATTATTGAGGACGATTCCAAAGTCTACAACCGCCTGTTGTTTGTTCATCCCAACGGAGACATTCAACATTATGATAAGCGCCACACCTTTTCCTTGGTAGGAGAAGATAAGGTTTATGCTTCCGGAACAGAAAAGCTGATTGTAGACTATCGCGGTTGGAAAATATGCCCTTTAATTTGTTACGACCTTCGCTTTCCCGTTTGGAGCCGTAACAAAGAAGACTACGACCTCTTGATCTATGTTGCCAATTGGCCCAAACCCCGCATTGTGGCTTGGGACACTTTATTAAAAGCTAGAGCCATTGAAAATATGTGCTACACTATTGGCGTGAACAGAGTTGGCTTGGACGAAAAAGACAATGAGTATTGCGGCCATTCCACCGCCTACGACATTTTGGGAAACAATATTTCCCCCATTAGACCCAATAAGGAATATGTAGGCATCCTTACTTTGGAGCGTAACCACCTAAATTTTTACAGAAACAAACTGAAGTTTTTAAACGATAGGGATACGTTTTTAATCCAATAATGGAAACTCGATAATTGGATCCCAATTGGCTCTAGCATCCTTGATCAGTTCTGGATAGTAACTGATACGTTCTGGCTGCCGTTTTTGCAAATAACTTCCCGTATCCCATTTTTGGTTGCCGTTGGTATCAAAAATCACTCTTAAGTAGTAATTTACAGGTTCAATATACCTAAAGTCGAATACTCTATTTTCGGCAGCAAACTGTTCGTATTTCACCTCCCCTTTTTCGGTTGTTAACTGCACAATCACCGGAAACTTGGCATTCTGTAAGGTCACCCGCATGTTGGAGTAATCTGCATAGTTTTTGGTCTTGCAATTGAAATTTAAGGTGTCATTAACATGTCCAAAGAACCCTGTCAAGGCTTCCGGCAACATTTCAATGCTGTAACTGTTAGATTCGGTTTTATCAAACTTAAACGTATAGATATTGTTTAATGTGTCGAATTCTGTTTTGTAAACTACCTCCAAAGTATCCTTATCGGTAATTTTAATTTTTTGCTCATCGATTTTCATAAAAGGCGTAGTACCTTCAATAGCGAAATCCTCATTAAAAGATATGGTTCCCGACTTTAGAGGTTTCACCACCAAACTATCTCGTTCCAACTCCCTATATTTATGAATCAAAGTATCTGTATACTTGTCATTTCTAACCACAAATCGCGCCGAATCCATTTCCATTTTAGGCTTGTACCAATAATACAAGGTATCTGCTTTGGCATCTTTGGTAATTCTCGTTTCATAATTGGAAGGCATGTCTTCCAATAGCCCGATTTTCATGTTTTTGGCATTCCCCTCGTAACCAAATGCTATTTTTTCACCACCAATCTGCTTTGGTTTAATGGCTCTAAAGTCCAATTCCTCGGAAAACAGCTTTAACGCGTAAATAGTATCGTTTGGTACCTTTACAACACCTCTGTGAAACCCAATTTTGTCAACTTTAGGCTCAAAGGTAAAGTTCCCATTTTTATCATTTAGGGCCACCATCATATATTCTCCTTCCTTCAGATTCTCTAGGCTAAAAGTGGTCAAACTATCAAGTGTATTGGTGACATACTTCGGTTTCTTTTTATACACCACAGAATCCGTATAAGTAGAATCCTTCTCATAAAGCATCACCGAAACAAATGTATCCGGTTCTTTATTTTCTGCATCCAAAATCAAACCTTTCACCGAAAGCGAATCGATATAACTTCCCGTGGAAAACACGTATTTATAGTAAGGATAAGGGTTTTCTTCATTGTTATCCACAATACTTTGCCCAAAATTGAAGGCATAGGTAGTATTAGCCTGAAGCGTGTCCTTTATTTTTATCTTGATATACTTACTGGCAGAGCCCAATGGTGTGATATCCGGTTGATACTCCATAGGGGGTGAAATGATCAACTGCTTTTGCATGTTTTTCACCTTGATGTATTCATCGAAGTAAATTCTAATCTCGGAAGCCTTGAAATTGGTCGAATAATTTTCTGGAACGGACTTTACAATTTTTGGGGGTTCCACATCCTTTTCTCCTCCTGTTGGCGTCCCTCTATTGGCACACCCCACAATACAAAGAACTACAGTAAACACCACTAACGTTTTAAAACACTTTTGTAACATCCTAAGGCTTAATTTTTACGCAAATTAACAACTTATTTGGTATACAAACGGCATGCTATGTTGAAAATTGTCGCATGTAAAAGGATTCCAAAATTACACCAAAGTCATTTTGTCAATCGGTAATGGCCATGGTAGCCAAACTCAGGGACAGGCCTTCAATATTCAGCAATACTTGGGCACAAGCCTCCACGGTCGCTCCTGTAGTAATGATATCATCTACAAGCAAGACATGTTTTCCCTTTAATTGTTGCCCATTTACAACCCTAAAGTTGGATGTATCCGTATCCAAACGTCGTAAGCGATCCTTAAATACTTGTGTTTTGGTGGGTGCCTGCTTTTGAAGGACATCCATATTGAATGGCACCTGCAAAGCACTGGCAACTTCTTCTCCAAATTTATGCACTTGATTATAGCCCCGCTTTCGCAATTTCCTATTATGAATAGGCACTGGCACGACTAAGTCAACATCTTGATAGGCCTCCAAACTTTTGAGTTCTGCTCCCAACCATGCACCTAAAAAAGTTCCAACATCTTCCTGACCGCGATATTTTAGGTTGTGTAATATTTGCTGGACAATCCCCTTTTTCGAGAAATGTAACAAGGAAGTAGCTTGCTGCAAAGGCACCCTTCCGTAGAGTACATTTTTAACTCGCTCATCTCCATTAAAGTGGAAATTTGTAAGAGGTAACTGATGCCGACACTCCAAACAAATATAGGCTTCATAATCCCCTAAATGGCCACTACAGCCTACACAAACCTTCGGAAAGAATAAGTTTAACAAATTTTTCATCACTTCATCGATAAAAATAATCTAAACTTAACATAAAACTATATTTTGGGCGCGATAAATAGCGAATTAATAATGATAGTTAACCCTCAATTTTTTAACTACAGATTAATTATTGGTTCATTAATTATTGCTTTAGCTGTTTTAACTGTTTATAGTTTTACAAGTTACCAATCCATTAGAGCTAACGAGCAATTTTTAGAGAGTGAAAAACACTTAATGGAAAACGAACTATCTCAAATGATCTTGAGGTACGACGACATTATGGAGTCCAATAATTTAATGTCCTCTCAGGTAAAAGAGGCGAAAAGAAATGCAGAACTCACCTTAGATTCTCTTCGAATCCTTCGCAGCGACCTATCTGTCATCTCTAAATTCAAGCACCAGCTTACCCTTTTAAAAACCAGAAACGATCACCTGTTCAAGGCCATCGACTCACTTAAGGACGCCAATTTGTTATTGCAGCGTGAAAAACTTTTAGCGTATAATGCACTAAAAAAAGAGCGCAGTACCAACAACAGCCTTAAGAAAGAAAATGAAATCCTGAGCGAGCACATTAAGAAAGGGGCACTTCTTACTGCCAATTCCTTTGAAGCCAGAGCATACAAAAGCTTTTTAGGACGCAAAAAAGAGACTAGAAGAGCTACCAAGGCAGACCACATAGAGGTTAATTTCACACTAGCCCAAAACGCTTTGGCCGAAGAAGGCGAAAAGGAACTGTACATTCAAATTGTAAATCCCAACAACAATGTAATGGCGGATAAAGGCTCTACAACTTTTGGAGATTCTTCGCTTATTTACAGCTCCAGGAAAACAGTCAACTATCGAGGTGACGTTATGGACATTACCGTCGATATTGAACCTAACAATAATGAAAAACCACTTTCAAAAGGCACCTATTTTGTGAATGTCTTTCACAAAGACAGAAAACTGGGAGCCACGCAAGTTACGTTACAATAATCCTTAAATATATTTTAAAAAACCGCTCCCATAATCAGAGCGGTTTTTTATTTTTGCAGCATGGCAAATCAAGACGATCAATTTAAAAAAGTAATATCGCACGCAAAGGAGTACGGATATATATTTCAAAGCAGTGAAATATATGACGGATTGAGTGCTGTTTACGACTACGCACAAAATGGTGCTGAACTAAAGAAAAATATACGCGACTATTGGTGGAAAGCCATGGTACAGATGCATGAAAACATTGTAGGTATTGATGCCGCAATTTTTATGCACCCTACAACCTGGAAAGCGTCTGGGCACGTAGATGCCTTTAACGACCCATTGATAGATAATAAGGATTCCAAAAAACGATACAGAGCCGATGTTTTAATTGAAGACTATTGCGCTAAAATAGAGGCTAAAATCGACAAGGAAGTAGCCAAGGCTGCAAAGCGTTTTGGAGAAGCTTTCAACAAAGAAGAATTTGTCTCTACCAACGCAAGAGTTTTAGGATACCAGGAGAAAATCAACAGCATCTTGTCACGCATGGCAAAATCTTTGGAAAACGAAGATTTGGCAGATGTTAAAGCCCTGATTGAAGAACTGGAAATTGCAGATCCACTAACAGGTTCCAAAAATTGGACCGATGTGAAGCAATTCAATCTCATGTTCGGGACCAAGCTTGGTGCTTCGGCAGAAAACGCGATGGATTTGTATTTGCGTCCAGAAACAGCTCAAGGGATTTTCGTTAACTTCCTAAACGTTCAAAAAACGGGCCGTATGAAGATTCCTTTTGGAATTGCGCAGACAGGAAAAGCGTTTAGAAATGAAATTGTAGCAAGACAGTTCATCTTCAGAATGCGTGAGTTTGAACAAATGGAAATGCAATTTTTCATCAAACCGGGCACCCAAAAAGAATGGTTCGACCACTGGAAAGAAGCGCGTTTGAAATGGCATTTGTCTTTAGGCCTTGGAGCTGACAACTACCGTTACCACGATCACGAAAAATTAGCGCATTATGCAGATGCTGCTACCGATATAGAATTCAAGTTCCCATTCGGGTTTAAGGAATTGGAAGGGATCCATTCCCGTACAGATTTCGACTTGAAACAGCACGAAGAGTTTTCTGGTAAAAAACTTCAATATTTCGATCCTGAAGAAAACGCCAGCTACACACCTTACGTATTGGAAACATCTATTGGTTTGGACCGTATGTTCTTGGCCGTGTTCTCAAATGCTTTGGAAGAAGAAGAGTTAGAGAACAATACAACTAGAACGGTATTGAAATTACCTGCGGTTTTAGCTCCTACGAAAGCAGCTATTTTGCCATTGGTGAAGAAAGACGGTTTACCAGAAGTTGCAAGACAAATTGTTGAAGACCTCAAATGGGATTTCAACGTAGTATATGATGAAAAGGATGCTGTTGGAAGACGTTACAGAAGACAGGACGCCTTAGGAACGCCATTTTGTATTACCGTAGACCACGACACTTTGGAAGACCAAACAGTTACCATCCGTCATAGAGACACTATGGAGCAAAAGCGTGTGAAAATTGAAGAACTACGAGACCTTATCAAACAAGAGGTTGATGTAAAAAACTGGTTGATGAAGATGTAAATTCATCTCTATTATAGAACAAAAAATCCCAATCAAATGATTGGGATTTTTTTATGCATCTTAAAATGAAATATTAAAATCGATATCCAAAGGTAACACCCAAACGAGGCACCAACTCTGTAGCAACATCATCATTTGAAGCAATTATATTTCTTCCAACTCCTCCATAAAACTCAAACAAAAAACCTTTGCTACTTACAAACTTAGCGCCAACGGACATCCCAAAAGCAACATTACTCGAGGTTTCTTCAATATATTTTTCATTCTGGATTTCATTCACAGTGTCATAGGAATATTGCCAATAGCCATCTTCCTGAATATTGTACATCCCAAAAGCTTCCAAAAAGAATCCCCAAGCATATTTACTCGAAAAATAACGACGATAGTAGGGCGTTAAGGCAAACCTTTCATTGTAATTAGGCTCATCATAATCCACATCCTTAGTATTGTTTAAATTAAAAAGCGCGGAGACCCCAACGGAAGATTCCGAATCGATTAAATATTCAAACGAAATATCTACCGTTTTATAGATAATGAGGTTAAACGCATTGGCCTTAAGTTCCATCCTTTTAGGTCCATCGTCATTACCTTTAAAGTTATCCTGAGCCAAAACCACAGAAGAAAACAATGCAAAAGCACAAAACGTAAGCACTTTTGCCAAAGTCATTTTTTTAAAATGTTTCATAGCATTAATGATTGATTGGTTATCTGTTTTAAGATGTGAAATCTACAAAAAGGTTGCGTAAGAATTGTATTATCAACCTTAAAAATATGCTTTCAATTGCACCGTACCTGTATGGATGGTTTTGGAGGTTTCGGTTTTACGTCCAAAATAATTGAGATTGAGATCTAAAAACTTGGTCAGTTTCTTTTGCGCCAAAAGTGTCCAAGTAAAATTTTTACCGGGTTGCAACCCCTCTAGAATTTGATAGGACACCGGTGTATTCAGATTTCCTTCAAAGGTGTTTTGAAACATATTAAGCTCTCCCGTTAAAGATACCTTTTGGGCCTTGTTATAAGTAAAAGACATTCCATAGTTGTTCTGTGACAATACCTCCATACCGCCTATGACATTTTCCTTGGAAGTGTATTGATAGAACACATCAAAGCGGGCATTTTCATTGAATAAATAAGATAGTTTTGGATGACATCTCAGCTCTTCAATCTCATAATTTCTACTGGCATAGTTTTCACTTAAACTTTCATTGGTCCCCAAACTATTCTGAAAATTAAACAACCAACTCTCGGCAAACTTATGGTTGAAATTAAGTTGATGGCTTTTCAATTTATTTTCTTGAAATCCGATAGACAACACCGTCCTGTTTCGATTGCTCAAAAACGTATAGGAAGTGGTATAACGTTGTTTGCCACGATTAAAAAACAGCACATTCCGAATACTTTGACTCAAGGCCAAGAGCTCGTCCTCTTCCGTTACAAACGGATTTAAATTGAACTCTCCTCCTTCCCTTTTGTTTTTGCTATCAATCAAAAAAGAAGTTTGGTTGTAAAAATGTGACAGCACTTTTTTGGCTCCTTTCTCAGCAACAGACCATTGGGCAGGATTTAAGGTCAAGGTTTGGCTCAATCTGTTTTGATGGGTCTTTACAAATACTTGATTGGGCAACAACACCCTGATAAATTCACCTTCATCCTGAAACTGGGCTATTTCAAATTCGTTGAGTTCCTGTACTCCATTCTCATTGTAATCAATCCAAGTATAACTTCCTTGTCCAGGCTCCACTTCTACATAGGTAAAGTCCTGTTGAGGCAAAGTCCCCGAGTTGGTTTCATAAATGGTATTCCATAGCACGATTTGGTTGAATAACTTTTGATTGAACACCACCCTTGAATTTAAAGATTGTTCATCTTCAACCTCAGCATCCGCCGACTTTAAATTCCTGTAATTAACATACACCCCAAGGTTGGTATTGGCATTTTGTATGAGTTTGGATTTCAAATAGTATGTATTGGAATGGCTCACCTTAGTAATTCTGTTTTCCCTTAAACTATCATTGACACGATGTTTATAGCCCAACTCCACAAACACTCCTGTACTGTCTCCAACTCCGGTAAATACTTCATAGGCTGTAAAACGTTGGCTCAAGTTTGTAAGTTCATCTGTAGCACGTTCCCGCTGCTCATTATCTTCCATGGCGAATTTAGTGCCTACCCATTGCTTTTTAAAACTGTAAGTGACCCGGTTAAAACTTCTTAAAAATGTAGAGGTGGTCAAACTACTTCTATTATCCAAAAAGCTAGAATTTGAATAAATACTCCACTTATTAAAATACAAGTTGGCAAAAACATTATGCTTATTGCCATTAAAGTTTTCTGAAAAATTGAGATGTTCAAATCTATAATTGGCCATCCCTTTTTTAGAGTGTAACAATTCCATACCCCCAGTCAATAGGCTTTGATTTCCCAAAGGATCTTCCAAATTCCAGTCTCTGTTAAATTCGGCATAGTACAACCGTTGAATAGTCTTAAAGTTCTTCTGGATGATATCCCCGTCCACAAACACATTTAAGTTCCACAAACTATCGGTTTTGACCAAAGCTTGTTTCACTTTCAACTTCGCCGCAAAACCATCGTTATTGCCATCGTCCAAAGTAGAAAATAGGTTTTCATCATTTTTGCTCCCAGCTACTTCAAAATAAATATCAGTTTTATCCGTAGGTTGATAGGAAGTGTTTACTACAGCCAATTGCAATTTGGTTGGCGCTATCAGTTTTACAACAGGCTCATAATTTCCTTGTGGCACACCATTTATCGGTGCAACGTATTCATAAATATTAGAGATAGCATCGCTGCTCACCAAAATATAATTGCCTTGATTGTCGCCAACCAAAGTAAACTTTACGCTGTACAACTCATCCCCAGGATTACTGGAGAACATATAAATTTCTTCTCCGTCAACAATCTCCTTCCTGTAGAGAATCCTGTTCTCACTATAGGTTTCAGGAATGGCAGATGACGCAACCATCAACGAATTATCATCACCTGCGTTGGATAAAATTTCCTTTTGATCATCAGACAAATTTTGCTGCAAAGGTTGATTTTTTGCATCCACTTCGGAATAGACAGAAGCTCCAATTTTGAGTTTTTCGGTTTCGTGAGCCCCACCTCCAAACACTATAAATCTGGAATAATTGCGCTCACTGAATTGATAATCGACCGTGATACGCATTTCCGAAGTAATAGGATAGGTAGAATTGAAAATAATCTCTCCCGCATTGTAATCTATGATATAATCCTTGTTTTCACCTCGCTCCACAGGTACTCCATTCACATACACCGTTTCACTTCCAGACACTATAAGCACAAACAACTCATTATTGGGGCCACGCAATTTATAAGGCCCTTGATTTCCTTCTTCTGCAGTAAATTTACTCGTGGTAAACTGCCCTCTCACCAAAGCACCTGAGGCAAACAAATTGGTTTTGGAATTGGGATGTTCCAAATTGGCATTTACCAAAAGCCCTTGCACCCGCTTACTAAAATTTCCAAAATAGGTATTGGTCGTACCCAAATCGATATCTCCCGCCCTGATGTTCCATCGGTCGCTCATCAATTCAATAAACACCTGATCGAATTCATCCAAACGCTGGGAATAACCACTTTCCTGCATAGGAATATTGGCATCTTGAATAGATGCCCTAAGCGATACTTTATCACTCAATTTTCCAGAAATTTGCAAGTCCAATTCACTATTCAACACAGAGTTTTGATTGTTCCCAATGGTCACTCCACGAGAAATACTTCCTGAAGTAGACAACCCTTCAAAGGGCGTAAAACTACGTTCAATCGTGGACTGCTGCAGTTTGTACAAACGCTGCATGTCTTTGGTATCTTCAACGATGATTTTGTCGTCCAACTGAAAATAGCGACGGGTCATAAAATCGGGGAACCGCAAATAGTCTACAACAATAGAGTCTGTTTCAATTGGCTCTTTAAACACCAGTAAGGCCTTTGAAAAATCGATGGAATAAAAGGAAGAATCTAAAACCTTGTTCTGTTTGGTTTTCACCAAAAATCTACTGGAATTAATGCTTACCGTATCTATTTGTATGGTATCGCGCACCGCCAACTTTTTAGTCCTGTAATGTGACGGGAGTTCCTGCGCAAACGCACAAAACGACAGGAACAAACATATTACACTTAGCGGTATTCTCATTACGGGATTTAAACTTCCATATCAGTAAATGAAATACTTCTCCCATTGGCACAGCCTTTAAGTCGGTAGTATTTCATCTGATACTAAAACTTCATAAGATAAAAATTATTTTATCGTTAAAAGCTCCATAAAATAATGGCGTAAAAGTACTGTATTATTTATTTTAGCTGAAATTTGCCGTTTCTTAAATCGCATCTGTACAAAACAGAACAAATGGCAGCATTCTATTTAATTTACAATCATATATGAAAATCATTTCTTACAATGTCAATGGCATCAGGGCAGCTATTAACAAAGGATTTATGGACTGGCTCAAAAGTGCAAATCCCGATGTTGTCTGTCTTCAAGAAATAAAGGCCATGGAAAGCCAATTGGACCTCGATCTTTTTACCGAAGCAGGCTACACCCACAACTACTGGTTTAGTGCGCAAAAAAAAGGCTATAGCGGGGTTGCCATTTTAAGTAAAATTGAACCCGATCATGTGGAGTATGGCACGGGAATTGAGTCCATGGATTTTGAAGGCCGCAACCTAAGAGCAGACTTTAATGGCGTTTCCGTAATGAGCATGTATTTGCCTTCAGGAACCAATGATGATAGGTTGGCCCACAAATTTGAGTATATGAACATGATTCATGAGTATTTAGACAACTTGCGTGAAACCCACCCAAACCTAATTGTGTGTGGCGATTACAATATTTGTCATGAAGAAATCGATATTCATAACCCAAAAATGAAAGGCGTCTCTGGTTTTTTACCCGAAGAACGCGAATGGCTAGGACAATTTATCGAAAGTGGATTTATAGATGCCTTTAGACATTTGCACCCAAAAAAACAAGAATACACTTGGTGGAGCTATAGAGCTAATTCCAGAGCCAACAATAAAGGCTGGCGTTTGGATTACAGTATGGTAACCGAGCCTTTACAAGAAAAAATCAAAAGGAGCGTTATCCTATCAGAAGCAGTTCATAGCGACCACTGTCCAATTCTATTGGAAATAGAAGCTTAAACCAAATTTCATTACTAAACAACATTTAAAAATTTATCCCGTATGCTTAAAAAAATTTCAGTTGTTGCCCTTTCATTTATGTTGGCCACCTCTTGTGTTTCCAAAAAGATCTACACCGATTTGGAAGACAAATATGCCGAATTGAAGAAAGAGAATCGCGATTTGGCTGACCAAAACGGCAGCCTTTCGGAAAACTTGAACAAGACCAAAAACGATCTTGACAGATTGCAAAAAGAATACGATGCTGCCGTGGCACAGCGTGACGCCTCAAAAAGTGACTACGAAGCTGCCAAAGCCAACTTATCCAACTTGAAGTCGTCTTACGACGCCCTTGAGAAAAACAGTTCTTCGGAAATTGCAAAGAACGCACAGAAAAACCGCGAGCTTTTAGCGCAATTGGAAGCTAAAGAACAAGCTTTGGCCAATGAAAATGCCCGCTTAGAGAAACTAAAACAAGAATTAGAAGCCCGCTCACAACGTGTGGCAGAATTGGAGCGTGTGATTGCTTCCAAAGATGCGGCCATGGGACAACTTAAGGATGCCATTTCCAAAGCCTTGACCAACTTTGAAGGCAAAGGATTAACCGTTGAGCAACGTGGTGGAAAAGTTTACATTTCTATGGAAAATAAATTGTTATTCCAATCTGGAAGCTGGGCTGTAGGCGCCAATGGTAAAGAGGCCGTTCAGCAGTTGGGTAGCGTATTGGCAGAAAATCCAGATATTGCTATTTTAATTGAAGGCCATACAGATGACGTGCCTTACCAGGGCAATGGGCAGTTAAAAGGAAACTGGGATTTATCCACAAAACGTGCTACAGCCATTGTAAACATTTTAAGGGAAAACCCTTCCATTAACCCAGAAAACTTGACGGCTGCCGGACGTGGAGAATTTGCGCCAATAGCTTCCAATGATTCTGCAGAAGGGAGAGCTAAAAACAGACGTATTGAAGTGATTTTAACACCTAAATTGGACGAAATCTCCAAACTGTTGGAGGATATCTAAAAATAACATTAACATAGTTTTAAAACCTTTCCATGTTTAGCGCGGAAAGGTTTTTTTATCTTTAAGCTTCTTTTTTTCAAATACAAAACAGCAACTTACAATGATATACACCACATTACCTCATACCGATATAAAAGTTAGTAAAATTTGTTTGGGCACCATGACTTGGGGAAACCAAAACACCCAAGAAGAAGGTTTTGCCCAAATGGATATGGCTTTGGATAAAGGCATCAATTTCTTTGACACTGCCGAAATGTATCCAGTACCTGCGAGCCCTGAAACACAAGGATCAACCAGTACGATTATCGGCAACTGGTTAAAGGAACGGGGAAATCGCGACAAGGTGATTATCGCCAGTAAAATTGTAGGCCGCCCTAGTGATTATACAGCCCATATTAGAACTACAGGACTTCAGGGAGATTCTATTCAAGAAGCCTTAAATACTGAGTTAAAACGCCTTCAAACGGATTATATAGACCTTTATCAAATTCACTGGCCAGAACGTGAAACCAACACCTTTGGAACTCGTGATTACAAACACAATCCCAATGATGCTTGGGAAGACAACTTTAAGGAAGTGCTTCATAAACTGGACCTTCAAATTAAGGCTGGAAAAATTCGTCATGTTGGTTTAAGCAATGAAAAGGCTTGGGGAACCATGCGCTTTTTGGAAGAATCCAAAAAGAACAGCTTACCTAGAATGAAAACCATTCAAAATGCCTACTCTCTTTTAAACAGAACTTTTGAGGGCGATTTAGCAGAAATCTCCATGCGTGAAAATATTGGTTTGTTAGCCTATTCACCAATGGCCTTCGGCGTTTTGTCTGGAAAATATATCAAAGGTACGGCAGCAGACAATGCTAGATTAAAACTCTTTCCTAGATTCTCTAGATATAGCAGCGAACAATGTACCGAAGCTACAAAACGCTACTTAGAAATTGCTGAAGATAACAATATGACATTGGCCCAAATGTCTTTGGCTTTTGTGACGCAGCAACCTTTTGTAACCAGTAATATTATTGGAGCTACCAACCTAGAACAGCTTGAAGAAAATATCGGAAGTATCCATATCACCTTAAATGATGATATTTTAAAAGCTATCAATGAAGTGCATACTTTAATACCAAATCCAGCCACTTAAACACATCGTCATTAAAAACAAAAAACCCCTTCCAAAACTATTTGAAAGGGGTTAATTTTTTGATATTATTTGATTTCCTTACCATTTTTATCATAAAAATGGTATTCAAGATACGTGTAAGCATCTCTGGGCAATACTTTTACCCATTTTTTATGTTCTAAAAACCATTTAGAACGTATTGAAGGAAAACCTTTGGTTAAAAAGGCTGCTATAAAAGGATGTGTGTTTAGGGTCACCTTTTTGTAGTCTTTTTTGAAAATACGTTCCATGTCTTGGGTAATCTTCTGCACAATTTTAATTGGTGCTTCTATTTCGTCTCCAGCACCATTAGGATTTTCTTCCTTGGTTTCAATATTGCGCTCTGGGCGTACACGTTGTCTAGTAATTTGTACCAGTCCGAACTTACTAGGAGGCAATATTTTATGTTTTGCTTTATCATCCTGCATTTCTTCGCGGAGATGATTGTACAGTTTTTTACGATTCTCTGCTTTCCCCATGTCAATGAAATCCACTACGATGATCCCACCCATATCGCGCAAGCGCAGCTGTCGGGCTATTTCTGATGCTGATATTAAATTGACTTCTAAAGCAGTGTCCTCCTGATTTTTTTGTTTGTTGGAGCGATTACCACTGTTTACATCTATAACGTGAAGGGCTTCGGTATGTTCAATTACCAAATAGGCGCCCTTGGCCATAGACACTGTACGTCCGAAAGATGTTTTTATCTGGCGTTCAATGCCATATTTTTCAAATATTGGCACGCCATTTTTATACAACTTTACAATAGACTCTTTGTTAGGTGCAATTTCTTGCACATAATCTTTAATTTGAGTGTACATAGCTTCATCATCAACAATAATGCTTGAGAATGAATCGTTAAAAATATCCCTCAAAATAGAGGATGCTTTGTTCATTTCTCCCAGCACTTTACTTGGATGATGTGCTCTGTTCAATTTTTTACACATGGCCGTCCACCTGTTGAGCAAGTTTTGCAGATCCTTATCCAATTCGGCAACCTTTTTGTCTTCTGCTACGGTACGTACAATAACTCCAAATCCTTTTGGAGTAATGCTTTTTACCAAGCGTTTCAAACGGTCCTTTTCCTCTTTGGATTCAATTTTTTGAGAAATTGAAATGCGATCCGAAAACGGCACCAACACCAAATAGCGCCCTGCAATAGACAGTTCTGAACTGATACGGGGACCCTTGGTGGAAATTGGCTCTTTTACAATCTGAACCAAGATAGATTGGTTGGCTTTTAACACATTTGAAATGCTGCCATCCTTATCGATATCCTTTTCAAATTGAAAGTTTTTGAGTAAAAAATCGGTGTTTTTTCCTGTGCTTACACGTTTTACGAATTTTAAAAGCGAAGGTAGTTTTGGACCTAAATCATGATAGTGCAAAAAAGCATCTTTTTCATAACCCACATTCACGAATGCGGCATTTAGACCCGGAACAGCTTTTCTAATTTTGGCTATAAACACATCACCAACCGAAAAGTTGTTGTCTTCTTCATCTTTATGTAATTCAATAAGTTTTCCATCTTTCAATAAGGCAAAATCAACAATATCGGAACCTGATCTTATAATCAATTCTTTATCCATACTGTAAATTTATATCCACCCCAAAAAAGCTTTGGAGGCAGATGGATTATACTCTTAATTTTTGACACAGAAAGTATTTTCCGTTAAGCTCATGTTTTGCCAAGGTAAGGGCAAAATTGTCATGAACTAAATATCAAAGAACGTTACTTAAAAAAATGAAAAAGTAGTTAAAAAACTACTTTTTCATTTTATTTCTTTTTGTGACGGTTAGCGCGTCTTCTTTTTTTACGCTTGTGCGTCGCTACCTTGTGTCTCTTTCTCTTTTTACCACTTGGCATAAATTGTATTTTTAAAAATTAATATTTAGGTTAAAAAGTTAGTTAACTTCTACATTTGTTTTTACGCCTTCTACAAATACTTTTGCAGGTTTGAACGCTGGGATATTGTGAGCAGGAATCTTGATAGTTGTATTTTTAGAAATATTTCTTCCTGTTTTTTCTGCTCTAGTTTTGATGATGAAACTTCCAAAACCTCTTAAATATACATTGTCTCCATTCTCTAAAGAAGCCTTTACTTCTTCCATGAAAGTTTCTACTGTTGCTTGCACGTCGCCTTTTTCCATTCCTAATTTGTCGGAAATTTTCGCTACTATATCAGCTTTTGTCATCGTATTTAATTTTAGGGTTATTATTAATTATTAAGGGATGCAAATATAGGAATTTTAATTTCAATATTTCAAACCTAATTAATTAAAATTTAAGCTTATAAAGGATTATTTTCGCAAAAATTAAAAAATAGAAATGAATTTTAAGGAGAAATTAACTCATTGGTACTCAGCAAACAAACGAAGTCTCCCATGGCGAAAAACAAAAAACCCATATCACATTTGGCTCTCCGAAATTATTTTACAACAAACCCAAATAAAACAAGGATTACCCTATTATGAAGCTTTTGTTAAGGAATTTCCATCCATCTTCGAGCTTGCCAAGGCCAACGAACAGGAGGTTTTAAAACTTTGGCAAGGCCTAGGCTATTACTCCAGAGCACGTAACCTTCACTTTACAGCCAAATATATTGCAAACGAACTAAAAGGTGTATTCCCCAACAACTATAAAGGACTTTTACAATTAAAAGGTATTGGAGATTATACTGCAAGCGCTATAGCCTCAATATGCTTTGACGAACCTACCGCCGTTGTAGATGGAAATGTGTATCGGGTACTCGCTAGACACTTCGGCATCCACACTCCTATTAATAGTACCAAAGGCATTAAAGAATTTAAGGAACTTGCCACAACTTTAATGGACCAATCTAATCCCGGCGATTACAATCAGGCTATCATGGAGTTTGGTGCCAGACAATGCAAACCACAAAATCCTGACTGTAGTGCTTGTCCATTAAACAATTCTTGTGTTGCTTTACAATCCAAAACCATCGGGGAACTTCCTGTAAAACTGAAAAAAGTGAAGGTTAGTAAAAAGCATTTCAATTTTTTGGTTTTGATCTCTTCCAAAGGAGAAACCACTTTTAAGAAACGTACAGGAAAAGGCATTTGGCAAAACCTCTATCAATTTCCCTTAATAGAAACAGACAAGCCATTAACCGCTTCGTCATTTAAAACAAATCCATTGGTTCAAGAATATTTCAAGGGTAGCGATTTTGAATTCTCCTTATATAATAAGGACACTATTATCCATAAATTGTCCCACCAGAACTTGCACACCAAGTTTTGGGTTGTAGAAATAGACCAATTACCGGAGGAAGGCATTCCAATTGTTGACTTAAAACAATTCCCGACCCCTATCCTGATAGGGAACTTTCTGGAGGAATTTCGATTCCCATTATAAAGACTCACAAATTTTTCTTACTTTTAAGAAAGTCATTTAAAAATGGTTAATTTTGCTAACACAAACACCACAACTATATGTCAGGAACCTTAAATAAAGTAATGCTAATTGGGCATTTGGGAGATGAAGTCAAACTGCATTATTTTGAAGGAGGAAATTGTGTAGGCCGCTTTCCTTTGGCCACCAATGAAACATATACCAACAGACAAACCAACGAACGTGTAACCAATACAGAGTGGCATAATATAGTGGTAAGAAACAAAGCTGCCGAAATTTGCGAAAAATACCTCACCAAGGGGGATCGCATTTATGTAGAAGGACGTATCAAAACCAGGAAATGGCAGGACGAAAAAGGCATGGACCGTTACTCGACAGAAATTCAGTGCACAGACTTTACATTTTTAACCACCAAAAGTGAGTCTCAAAATTCTGGAGGCAGTCCACAGCCGCAAACGGAAAACACACAAAATACGGCCCCAGAGCCAATGGATGGAAATGACGATCTTCCATTTTAATATGTTTAACTAATCTTTTTTGAATTGGACCCTGAACCCCCGAGTTTAATATTACCATTATTATCCATCAACATTCCCTTAATTTCTGGAATTGCCCTGCTCGTTGTTTTATTGATTTGCTCTGCACTTATTTCTGGTGCCGAAGTTGCTTTTTTCTCATTGACCCGGTCAGATATCGATACTGGCCTTGAAGAAAAGCCAAATACATTTAAAATCATTTCCAAACTTTTGGAACGTCCCAAAAAATTATTGGCCACGATCCTAGTTGCCAACAATTTTATAAACGTTGGTATTGTTATTCTATTTGCCTTTTTGGGAGAACACCTATTCGCCTCCATCGAGAGTCATTGGATGAAGTTTTTTCTGGAAGTAGTTGTCATCACCTTCCTTATCCTATTGTTTGGAGAAATCATTCCGAAAATATACGCCAGCAGAAATAGAGTAAAATTCTCCACCTTCATGAGCATTCCGCTACAGGTATTGGATGTGATTTTTACTCCTTTCACCCTCCCAATGCGTTATTTCACCATTGCTATCCATAACAAATTGGGCAAGCAAAAATCCAATTTAAGCGTCGATCAATTATCACAGGCCTTAGAACTCACAAGTGAACAGGACACCACTAGGGAAGAACATAAAATTTTACAGGGCATCGTCTCCTTTGGAAATACGGACACCAAGCAGGTCATGAAACCCAGAATGGATATTTTCGCTCTTCAAACCGACCAGAAGTACAGTGAAGTTATTGAGCAAATCACCAAAAACGGCTATTCCAGGATTCCTGTTTACAAGGACAGCATAGACTCCGTCATTGGGATTTTATATGTTAAGGATTTACTCCCCCATATTGACAAAAAACAATTTGACTGGACTGCCCTACTAAGAGAACCATTTTTTGTTCCCGAAAACAAAAAGTTGGACGATTTGATGCTGGAATTCCAAAGCAAAAAAGTTCACTTAGCTATTGTAGTAGATGAATACGGAGGCACCTCTGGGGTGATTTCTTTGGAAGATGTTATCGAGGAAATTGTGGGAGATATAAGCGACGAGTTTGATGACGATGATTTATCCTATACCATCATTGACGATAAAAACTATTCCTTTGAAGGCAAAACCCCTTTAAAAGACTTCTACAAAATCATCAAGATAGATGACGAATCCGTTTTTGAAGACCATAAAGGTGAAGCCGAAACCATTGCGGGATTTGTTCTGGAAATTTCTGGACTTTTCCCAAAGCGCAACAGTAAAATAAATTTCAAAAACTACGTTTTCACTATAGAGGCTTTGGACAAAAAACGTATTAAACAGGTAAAGTTTACTATTTTAGACGCCTAAAAAATCCTTTTTAGGACAATACCACATTAAAATGAAGAGATTAGTAGCACTTATAATGGCAGGACTTTGTTTTTCATGCGCAGAAGACCCCATCCCTAAACCTAAGGCGTTTTTACGTTTAGACTACCCTCAAGCTACTTATCACTCAGTTAGGACTGCCTTGCCATTTTCTTTTGAACAAAATGAATTGGCAGAGGACATAGACAACATAAAAGTTGATCCTTCAAAAAAGACCTTTGGTTTGGATATTCAGTACCCGGAAATGAAAGGCACCATTTACCTAACCTATAAACAAGTGAACAAGGACAATTTGGAGTCTCTTATTAAAGATGCCCAAAACCTTACACAAAAGCACGTTGTAAAAGCCGATGAGATCATTGAACAGCCCTACGAAAACAAATTACATAACGTTTTTGGGATGTTTTACGAAGTTGGAGGCAATGCCGCCAGCCAATCGCAATTCTATGTTACAGACAGCGTCAACCACTTTTTAACAGGTTCTTTGTACTTTTATGCAAAACCTAATTACGACTCCATTTATCCGGCTGCCGTGTACTTAAAAAACGACATCAAACATATTATGGAAACCATTACCTGGAACTAATTATATATCCATAAAAAACAAAAAAGCCATCAACGTTGTTGATGGCTTTTTTGATGCATTTAACTAAAGCTGCCTAGTCATTCACATTGAGCACCCACTCACCGCCTTCTTTAATAAGACTCATGGTTTCAATGGCACTACTACCATTGTAAACATCATAGCTCAGTACATATTTCTGTCCTTCTTCTGCCGTTGGATCAATAACATTTGCCAATAGGTCTGTCAACACCGTAAACATCATCTCATCACTCCAAGATGTACTCCCTCCTGTCCTATTAAAGTTACCATAATTTGCCAAATTTCCAGCGGCCGCCTCAAATCCTGGCTCAGCGGCATAAGCTGCAGCTATATAATCATAATCGGCACCAGTTAAAGTATATTGAATTGTATTGTCTGGTACCCATTCTGTTCCATCAAAACCAAATTGTAAACTAGATTCAATAGTAGATTGGTATGCTGTCCATTCGCCTTCAACTACCGTATAAGAATTTCCTCTTATTTGAACCGCTCCAGCAGAACTTGAATAGTACTTATAGATTACAAACATCTGCTCTTCTTCTTGCGCGTATGGATACTCAATACTCAAGAAGGTAGGTATATAGCTATCTGCAGGAACAGAACTACTGAAATTATCATACTGTCCTGGTTGTCCAGAGCCTTCACCCATAGAGTTGTAATCCACGGAACTTAGATAATAGACACCCTCCATCACTTCCCAAGCACCTTCAGAATACACAAAGTACTCTCCTTTGGAATCATAATCTCCAGAAACACCTAACGATTTCACCAATAACTCATCTATTTCCCATGAGGCAGACTCATCTGCAGTGGATTCATATTTAAAAGCAATATGAATCGTTTGCCCATCATAAGCAGACAAATCATAATCTTCAGAAAGGATAAAATCCCAATTATTCCCTGCTGGGGCATTGGCAAAATCAATCATTTCCCATGTAGCTGCAGACACGTCTCCTCCTGTAGTATAGTCTGAAGTCACCCACACACCTAATAATGACAAGTCGCTGGCATAATTGATAGCCTGGTTAATTTGAACTCTTATATCGGACTCCCCCGATAAATCCAATTCAGGAGAAATCAACCAATCTTCATTCACGATACTCCCACCATCGTATCCACTCATATAGGCATATTCTACACCTCCAAAAGAGTCTGCTTCCCACACTTGATCACCAACCACATTAACACTCTCAAATCCATCCAGAGTACCATTAAACCCATATTCATATAAATTGGCAAAGCCTACTTCCGGCACTTCCAAATACTGTCTATATTGCACCAATACGATCTGCCCTTCTGAAGGAGATTCTATTTGCGAATCCAAAACCGACATAATCTCTTCTGTAGCATCGACGTTTGGATAGTACCCAAAAGCATCACTGCCTGAAGCCGCATAATCTGCAGTTGTCAATTCATAGACATCTGCATCTGTATAATCTTCCAGCCCTTCTGCATTTCCAACATAAAGGTTATAGAATACATTAACAGATGACCCAGCATCCAAATAGGGATACAATTCAGCCAAATAGTCAGGCAACATTTCTCTAGCTTCATCTTCTGAATTGAAACTACCATACTGCAGGTCCAACTCATCGTAATCATCATCCGTTAAAGTCAAATCAAATGATTCCACCACTCCAGCCGCATTTTCTCTGGCTTCATCGTGCAGGTCATCCATAGGGTTACAAGAACAAATAATTGCCCCTAAAAACATTGCATATAAATAAAATACTTTTTTCATCACTTTTCTTTAAAAATTAAGTTTTAAACCTACACTATAAGTTCTACCTGCTCCATAATAAACTAAAGCACTGGCAGCAGTTCCATCCACGTCATTAGAATCTGAGATATATTCTGTATTAAAAACATTATTAATTTTCCCATTCAAAACGGCTTCAAAGGAGCCTAAATCAAAAGTATGACTTACACCTATATCAAATAGCCCATAGGCAGGTGTTTCCCATGTATCTGGGAGATCAGCACTTCCACGACTAGTAACCAAATAGGAAGAATACATATTCCCCGCATAATTATAATCCAAATAGATTCTAGATCTATCTGCAAACCTATAATTAGCTCCCAAAGCAAAGGTTGTTTGAGCGGCATCACCTACTTTCAAATCTTTTGCAAACACATCAACCACATCAATCTCTTCTCCGTCTTGGTCCCTAATTATTGCCGACACATCACTTTTCCATTTCCAATCTCCTATAGAAGCCATACCAGTAAAAGTTAAGTCGTCTGACAACCTATAACGGAGATCAATTTCAATACCTTGGTGCAAAGCATCCATTCCTGTTAGGTTATAATAAATTCTATCTGCTTCAGGAGTTGCTCCTGGATATGACCCATTGATAGCTTTGTCCAACCAGCTAGTTCGATACAAATTCACATTTGCAGACAGCTTTTCTCCTCTAAACCCATAACCTACTTCCACACTAAAGACCTTTTCATTTGTAGCGTCCTTATTGGCATCTAACGTATCTTCATCCAAGAAAACTGAAATTACAAAAGGTGCCTTTGAAAAATACCCAACATTAACAAACACATTATTATTGACATCCAAGTTGTAGTTCCCTCCTCCTTTCACACCAAAACCAAGAAAATCCACAGCATCTGAAGTTCTGCTGCCGGTAATTTCACTATTCATAAACTCTTTTTTCTTATAGTTGGAATTAGACACATCCGCAGCAAGGAAGAAGTTTAAGTCATCTGTTAGTTGGTATTCAGCTTGACCGAAAAGACCATATCTAAGCACAATGCCATCATAATCCTTATTATAACGATCACCAACTTTTAGTGGTTTGCCATAAGCAAAGGTATCCGACTCATTATCTAGGAAAAACTGGCCTCCAAGCAAATCATCTACCTCATACCAGTGCGATCCTATGTAATATCGCGTATCCAGCCCTCCTGAAATTGTCAAGTTATCACTGAGTGAATTTTTGTACGTTGAAAGAATACCATACCATTCGTGCGAGTTTCTTGATGAAGAAATAATATCTGTAGAACCAGATGCGCCATTAGCAATATTTTCATCCACAATTCTATCAAAATCTATAGGCTGCAATCCTGAACTTCCAATTCGGTAGTCACTTGCTCCAATTTTATTCCCTTCATCTCTACGTCCACCACCACTACCAAAAGAAGCATAAAGGGCAGTTGACAAAGCAGAATTATCATTGATTTCCCATAAGTGATTTAAAGACAATTGCGGTTTGTGGTAAAAATTAAAAGATTGATGATATACTTCCCCATTTTTATATCCCCAATCTTTGTTAGCCCTTCTAGGTCCAGATTCCGTTGCTTGCAACTCCGAAATAGTAGATCTATTGTAACGCTGTCCATGTTCTTGCTGCGCTCCAAACGCACTAAAGGTCAATCTATTCTTATCATTCAACTGTTGAGACAAACTCACAAAATAGTTAAACCCTGAAAATTCAGTCCCATCAACATAACCGTCTCCTGAGATTTTAGCAGCGCTTACTGTAGCAGCAAAACCCTTTGAAGTCAAACCTGTGGAATACGTCATCCCATATTTCAAGTACCCATTATTACCAATACTGGAAATAATATTTCCTCCAGCTTCGGCATCCGTACTTTTTGTAATTATATTAATGGTCCCCCCTACTGATGGCACAGCCACCTTTGAGGCCCCTAAACCACGCTGCACCTGCATGGTGGACGTTACATCTCCTAAACCAGCCCAGTTAGACCAATAGACCCTTCCGTTTTCCATATCGTTGACAGGAACACCATTGATCATAACCGCAACGTTTTCTGAATCAAATCCCCTCAAGTTAATCCTTCCATCTCCATATCCACCACCAGCTCTAGTAGCATACACTCCTGGTGTAGATTTTAAAATTTCAGGAAATTCTTGAGTACTCAACTTTAAGGCTATTTCTTCAGCCTTTACCGTGGACACCGCTACAGGAGTCTTTCTATCGACCGCTACAGAGGCAATAATTTGCACTTCCTGCAAACCAACCTCGCTAGACTCCAAAGTAATCACACCAAAATCCTGATCACCACTAAAGGTGATGGTTTGAGTGGTATACCCTACATAGGTAATCACCAATTCTCCCGAAGTTGCTTGTGTAGTAATTGTGAAATTCCCATCAAAATCGGTAGTTGTCCCGTTTGATGTTCCCTTTTCAATGATGTTTGCACCTGGTAATGGTTCACTGAAGTCTGAACCGATGATTTTACCTTTGATAGTGCTCTGTGAGAACAGCGCCGAAGTACATAAAAATACAGCAGCTGCACATAGTAACTGGTAAATGTTTTTCATGTTTAATTGTTGAAATTTGAATTAGTTTTATCAAAATTACTCATTAATGATAATCAAATATTACCCCAATGTTAGCAATTAAGCACCTGAAAGTTAATGATTAATATCAAACCATCAACAATTAAACATGAAAGCTGTTAAAAGTTTTTTAACATTTATTAAGAAAGTTTTTTATAAAACTCCAAAAGGTTTTGCGTGGAAGCATCATGACTGTTACCACTTCCTGATGCGTTGATATCTTCCAAAATAGTATTGGCAAGTTGTTTTCCTAATTCCACACCAAATTGATCGTAGCTAAAAATATTCCAAACAACCCCCTGCACAAAAATCTTATGCTCGTACATGGCAATCAATTTTCCAAGACTCTCTGGCGTTAATTTCTCAATTAATATAGATGTTGTAGGCTTGTTGCCCTCAAAGACTTTAAATGGCACTAAACTACCTGAAGCACCTTCATCCTTCACCTGCTGTTCTGTCTTCCCATTTAGCAAGGCTTCTGTTTGTGCCAAAAAGTTGGACATCAATTTGTCTTGATGATCTTTATCTTCATGTAATGCTTGAGCAAACCCGATAAATTCTGCTGGAATTAATTTTGTCCCTTGGTGTATCAATTGGAAGAAAGCGTGTTGCGAATTGGTTCCCGGCTCTCCCCAAATGATGGTTCCTGTTTGATAGTTCACAGGATTCCCGCTTCGGTCGATACTCTTTCCGTTACTTTCCATAATCCCTTGCTGCAAATAAGTCGCAAACTGATTTAAATATTGAGAATAAGGAATCACCGCCTCGGTTTCAACACCGAAGAAATTATTATACCACACACTCAACAGTGCAGATATCACGGAGATATTTTTATCGAAACTGGTAGTTCTAAAATGTTCATCCATCTTGTGGGCTCCCAACAACAACTTGTCGAAATTCTCGAATCCAACAGAAAGACTGATAGACAATCCAACCGCACTCCATAAAGAGAAACGGCCGCCTACCCAATTCCACATTGGAAAAATATTGCTTTCATCAATTCCAAACGCCTTTACACGCTCTATATTGGTAGACACCGCTACGAAATGCTGGGCGACTGCTTCTTCCGGCGCATTGATCAAGAACCAGTTCCTAATGGTACTTGCGTTGGATAAAGTTTCTTGAGTAGTAAACGTTTTGGACACCACCACAAACAAGGTTGTTTCCGGATCTAGATGCTTGATGACCTCATTCACATGATCCCCATCAACATTGCTTACAAAATGTGTCTTTAGGTGATTTTTATAATAGGTAAGTGAATCCACTACCATGGCAGGACCCAAATCAGATCCACCAATTCCTATGTTCACGATATCGGTAAATGCCTTTCCTGTATACCCTTTTAACTCTCCTGAAACGACTTGATTGGTAAAAGCCTTCATCTTTTCCTTCACCTCATAGATTTCGGTCATGACATTTTCACCATCCACCAAAACCTCAGCAGTTTTTGGGGCCCTTAAAGCTGTATGCAGTACTGCTCTACCTTCCGTTTCGTTGATGACATCACCTCCAAAATACTTTGAAATGGCATCCTTAAGATCTACTTCCTCTGCCAATTTCAGCAAAAGCTCAAGCGTTTCTCCTGTAATCCTGTTTTTGGAGAAGTCTACGTAAAAATCTTCCCATGAAATGGTCATATTATCTGCCCTTTGTGGATCTTGGGCAAACCAATCTTTCATATGAGCATCTTTAAGGGTTTCAAAATGCTCTTTCAGCTGCGTCCATGCCTCTGTAGTCGTAGGGTTTATTGCTTTTAATGCCATTTTTATTTTGCTTGTGTAATTAATGTTTCTTCCGCCAAAAATTCTTCTTCTTCCTGAATCCCTTCAAACTGAATTCCATCAAGGCGACCTCTTATTGGCGAAATATATTCCATGTATCTTGTTTTCAAACTATCTGAGATAGGTTTGGCTTCTGGCAATTTTTCCCTTAGCGGATCCACTTGCCTTCCATTTTTCCAGAAACGGTAACAAACGTGAGGACCTCCAGTATTACCGGTCATACCAACCCAACCAATAACATCTCCCTGCTTTACAAATTGCCCTTTCTTAACGTTTTGGGCTTTCATATGCAGATACTGTGTCTCGTAGGTAGCATTATGTCTAATCTTCACATATTTTCCATTACCACCGCGTCTAGTAGATTCGGTTACGGTTCCATTGGCAGTTGCCATAATAGGCGTTCCAATGGGCGCCGCAAAATCGGTTCCCTTATGTGGTCTTACCTTGTATCCATAATAGGCAATACGACGCTTAAGATTGTATCTAGATGAAATTCGTCCAAATTTAACGGGTGACTTCAGGAACGCACGACGTAAATTTTTAGCCTCCTCATTAAAGTAGTCAACGATACCTTTTACGGTATCTGTTTTAAATTGAAAAGCATAGAAAGGCTCGTTATTATGCTCGAAATAAGCCGCTTTAATGTGATCTACCCCTACATAAATACTGTCATCAATATACTTATCTGTGTAAATCACCTTAAATCGATCTCCTCTTTGCAGACGTCTAAAATCTATGGTCCAGGCATAAATATCATCGGCCATCATATAGGCCAGTCGCGGACTCAAGCCTTGAGCTTCCAAAGTTTCAGAAATGTTGCTGTCAATAACCCCGGTTGCTTCCTTTTCCATATACTTAATAGGCTTTCTATTGGTATAGGCATGGATAGAGTCCTTAAAATTAATTACCACATATTCCTCCTGATTAGGTTGGTAAATAAAACACTGCGGAAGCTCCAATGAATCTTTGGAACACAATAAGGTATAAGGCTTTCCTACTTGAAGTCTTCTAGCAATATCAAAGCTATCCTTTGCGCTCTCTACAATATTGTAAATAAGAGGGTATCCAATTCTGTTGCGCTCCATGATAGCTCCAAAACTATCCCCATTTTTAATGGTATCGCGCTTTACAATGAACTCATTAAGATTGAATCCAAACTCATGAATTTCTGCAGGTTCAACAAAAGTTTGTAACGGCTCAATTTTCTCTTCTTTCACCTTTTTATCATCCTTACATGATAAAAATGTCACACACACAAATAGTGCTGTTAATAATCTTGTTTGCATTAAATTATATCAATTTTAAATATTCTCTCCCCAGTTATCCAACTCATCTTGGGACCATAACTCTGGGAAAAATATACGCCTTTGATATTTGGGGTGCATATATTTCTTCCAGTCACTTCCTCCAGTTGCTTCTCCGTCTCCAAGACCACTTTCAATATAATGCCTTGCGGTATTGTAATGTGCCATCACCCATGTGATATTGACTGTATAGTCGTAATGCCTCATGGCCTGCACGAGATTTTCATCTTTTTGAGCTTCCATTGGCAGCTCCTTAAATCTAGTCCAAAGGTTTTTGGTGTTATAACTTTCCATAAACCTCAAGAAATCATCCTTATAGCGCTTTTCAAAATTAACTAAAAGTGTTGACTTTTCGCTAGTTTTGTAATCCTTTCCTGCAGCTTGCCAATACAAATGCTCAAAAGCATGGGTATATGGTGTATTTCTGTCTATGGTGGCACGGAACCTGTAATCAATCAAATTGATCAACTCTGTTGAAGCAAATTCTATCATACGATACTGCGCACTTTGGAAACCACTTGCAGGTGTCAACGTATGGCGGAACTTCATGTATTGCTCCACTTCCATACCTTCTCGCATGATATTGAAAGAAGTGGTCAACATATCAAAATATCGACTAACGCGCATTACCTTTTCTGCAAAGAAATCGGCTTTTAGCTCTTTACATTCCGCTACCTGCTCAATTTCCCACAAAATCATTTTGAACAACAGCTCATTGATTTGATGATAGGCAATAAACACCATTTCATCAGGTAACTGTGTACGCTGAATCTGCAATCCCAAAAGGGCATCTGTTTGAATATAATCCCAATATGTAATGGGCTTACTGTAAAGCAGCCCTTTTAAATGGTCCTCGGTATTTTGATTGATGGATTGGAACTTGTCCTCAAGTTCTTCTATTACATTGTCAAATTTATTTGGGTTGGCCATATGTTAGTTAGTCAAATTGAATTTGGAATGAGTGTTTCAGCCCCCTGAAGGATTCTAGTTCTGCCCGTAACGATCCCACTGCCAAATCTGCCTTTATTTTTAATGGGATCTTGTTGTTATCTGCACTCACCCATAGTGTTAAACTTTCTTGCTCTTTAAACACCCTGCCAGCCATTACATATGGACGGAATTTAAGTGTCTTTATTTTACCAAATTCTGTTTCGATGGTTTCCCTTCCTAAAAACTTAAGTTTGAACACATAGTTTTCTTCATCAAAAAACATGTTCAGTTTCACCACATCTCCAACCCTTATCCTATCAGTGTCATAATTATTGCGTAAATAATAAAACGCCGACACCATATCCTGCACATCCTTTTCTGTAGCAAACTCTTGCCTTCCGCCATTTTTATGGTTCTTGACATGAGCCTTGTTTTCATCGTGATCAAACTTGATTTCAATATCCTTGGTATGGCCACCTTCGTCAATCTTCCTTATGAACTTATATGGCGCACCAGTTTGCCTATCAAAATAACTTTCGTAATGGTCGTCTACTTTAAAAAACCAACCAATGGCTCCTGTAGTCCATCCTTTACCTACTACATGATATACTTCTTTACCATCCAGCATTTTTTCATGCACTTCAAGTGTTGCGTTACCTGCCTTTAAAAAGCCACTATAACTCATCTTAAACTTGAACCATTCACCTCCCTCAAAAGCTGTTTTGTCCTGAGCCGAAGCAATTTGCGCAAAGAAAAGAAAACTGAGAAAAAAAAGATTAAATTTCATGTTAAAAGTATCTTGTCCTCCTAACTTTTGGCAAATCATGAGGCTGTTAAAAAAGCTGACAAACAATTACTGTTCCAAATGTATAAAAAACAAAAAACTCCATAGTTGCCCGATGGAGTTTTTTAAAACGTGGAACGTTAAAAATTTGTTATAATGTTCCTCTTTTTTCTTGCTCTCTTTCGATGGATTCAAAAAGGGCTTTAAAATTCCCAGCTCCAAATCCACGCGCTCCCATTCTTTGGATAATCTCGAAAAACAGGGTTGGTCTATCTTCAACCGGTTTGGTAAAAATTTGCAATAGATATCCTTCTTCATCCGCATCGATCATGATTCCCAAGCCTTTCAAGGTTTCGATATCCTCGCGAAGCTCATGACTGAACTCTTCCAACCTTCCAGGAACTGCTCTATAATATTCTTCCGGTGGTGTTGACAAGAATTCCACGCCTCTAGAACGCAAATCAGAAACAGTTTTGATAATGTCATCCGTAGCTACAGCAATGTGCTGTACACCTGAACCCTCGTAAAAATCTAGATACTCTTCAATTTGAGAACGTTTCTTGCCTTCTGCAGGTTCATTAATTGGGAATTTGATACGACCGTTACCGTTACTCATTACCTTACTCATCAAGGCTGAATATTCCGTATGGATTTGCTTATCATCAAACGAAAGGAAATTCACAAAGCCCATCACGTCTTCATACCACTTTACCCAAGTGTTCATTTCACCCCAACCAACATTTCCTACCATGTGGTCTATGAATTTTAAACCTGTTGGCGTCGGATTATAATCCGATTCCCATTTCACAAACCCAGGCATGAACTGTCCATTGTAGTTTTTGCGCTCCACAAACATGTGAACCGTTTCTCCGTAGGTATAAATACCAGCTCTCACCACTTCACCAAATTCGTCCTTTTCAACGGTTGGCACCATATAGGATTTGGCACCTCTTTTGGTAGTTTCTTCATAAGCACTTCTTGCATCTTCTACCCAAAGCGCCACAACTTTCACACCGTCTCCATGCTTTACAATATGCTGGTTAATTGGAGATTTACTATTCAAAGGTGTCGTTAAAACCAATCTAATTTTATCCTGAAGCAGTACATAGCTCACCTCATCTCTCGAACCCGTTTCTAAACCTTTATAGGCATAAGATTGAAATCCAAAAGCGGTTTTATAAAAATGAGCCGCTTGTTTTGCATTACCTACATACAACTCTACATAATCAGTCCCCAACAAAGGCAAAAAGTCTTCTGCCCCTTCAAATATTTTTTCCAGTCCGTATTCAACCGACTTAATTTCTTTACTCATAATCTTTAATTTTTTAGTGTTCCAACCAAGATTTAAAATAATCTTCGTCTGCTATTTTTAATGCTTCTTCAGTAACTTTTAACGGCTTAAAGGTATCTACCATAACGGCCAATTCATCAGTTTTCTCTTTCCCAATACTACGTTCGGTTGCTCCCGGATGTGGTCCATGAGGAATCCCAGCAGGATGCAATGAAATATGCCCTGCGGCAATATCATTCCTACTCATAAAATCACCATCCACATAGTACAGCACCTCATCACTATCAATGTTACTATGGTTGTATGGTGCTGGAATACTTTCTGGATGATAATCATACAAACGCGGCACAAAACTGCACACCACAAAAGCATCGGTCTCGAAAGTTTGGTGCACCGGTGGCGGCTGATGGATCCGTCCGGTTATAGGTTCAAAATCATGGATTGAAAAGGCGTAGGGATAGCAATAGCCATCATAACCAACCACATCAAAAGGATGGGACGCATACACCATATCAAACATATCATCCTGCTTTTTCACCTTGATTAGAAAGTCTCCCGATTCATCGTAGGTTTCCAATTCTTCAGGACGTCTGATGTCACGCTCGCAAAATGGCGAATGCTCCAGCAATTGCCCAAACCAGTTGCGGTAACGCTTAGGTGTGTAAATAGGACGACGTGATTCCACTATAAACAAGCGGTTATCATCCGTATCAAAATCTATTTTGTAGATAATGCCTCTAGGCACTAACAAATAATCTCCGTATTTAAAGTCTAGATTTCCGAGATGGGTACGCAATTTCCCTGTTCCCTTATGGATGAAAATCAACTCATCAGCATCAGTATTCTTGTAAAAATATTCTGTTGTAGATTGCTTTGGAGCAGCCAAAATAATACTACAATCGCTATTGGTAAGCACGGTTTTTCGGCTCTCCAAATAATCGTTTTCCGGCTTCACTTGAAACCCTCTAAAACGATAGGATTGCATGTTGTTTTCCCTAGCAATCTTTGGAGCGACGCTATATTGATTTTGAATAGCTTTGACCTGAGTTGGTCGTTGTTCGTGATAGGAGTTGGTGGACATGCCATCAAACCCTATGGTTCCAAAAAGTTGTTCACTATACAAACTGCCGTCCGGCTTTCGAAATTGTATATGACGTTTTGGGGGTATGTTCCCTAGTTTATGATAAAAAGGCATTGTTAATAATTTTAATAGTTGAAAGTAAAAATAACAAGCGGCATTTCCGCCTGTGTAGAAGGCACAAAACGCCTACTTATTCAGGATTTCTCTTGATAAGAAAATGAAGATGCGCCAATAAACCTGTCCAAAAATGTGTCACTTAAAATTCTTGTTTACTATTTATCAGGAGCGTTTTGCAACCTTATAGTTTTCTCTTAAAACCATGCGATGTTCTGCAAATATCGTAAAATTTTTGTAGATTTTTAATAAATCCCGAAGAGCTTATATTCTCAAAGCGCTAAGCCATATTTTGAACCACTAAAACCAGAACCCTAGATTAAAAAACCAATAATCCCTTTTCGTATCTGGAGACCAAGTATATTTAGCTTCAATAGGACCTAAAAAGGTTTCAAAAGAATAGCCCACAGCAAAACCTGAATAATTCGGAGTGGTCAACCACTCTCCCGTGTCAAAAATATTATCTTCAACATTGGCTATATTGGCCGCGAGCAGTAAGTGGTTCTTTTTAAAAAATTCGTAATCTAAGGTAAACGTACTCTTTACAAAGCTATTCCCGGTAATGGTCACAAAATCGTACCCATAAAAAGAAACGAAGTTATTGATGAAATTATTGGCATAACCTCCCAGTCCAAAATCCAAGGAAGAAGTCCCATTGTCCCCCATTTTAAACCCACCTTGCTCCAAAATATTCATGGACAATCTCTTCGTTATCCTAAAAGCATAGCCTATATCTGCCTTGGCAAGTGTAAAGGGTCTAAAATTTTCATTAAAACTGGAGGCATAAAAATATGAATGAATGTCTCCATTAAAATAAAAACCACTTTTTGGAAAATCCCTATGGCTATAAGTATCCAACTTAATGTTTCCGTACAAACTCAAATAATCGGTATTCTCAAACAAAAATTCATCGTCATTGTTGTTACTAAACTGATTCACCAAGGTTTGGGAAGCAATTCTTAAGTGCTTATGCTCAACACCTGCAATTAAAGCAAAATCCTTTCTAAATAAGGTCTGTACATAAAATTGCGTGTTAAAATCCTGCAACCTTATATCCACCTTGTTTACATTATTCATTTCCTCTTCAAAACTCCTCACGATCAATTGCGAATTGACCCCTCTGTGAAATTGGTTGAAACGGGTTCGTAAGCCAACACTCCAATAAAATCCTCTATCTATAAAATAATCCAAGTTATACCTAATATTATCACCAAGAACCACGTCTAAGGATAGTACATCATTATCAAAAAGAGTCCGCTTGCGGGTAAGGTTTAAAATGGCAGCACTTTTATAAAGTTCGTCATAATGCAATCCAAATCGCAAAAAATTAGTGGTTTCATTTTCTTTTATGGTGGCCAACAAATCGTAGCCTTCAACTCCATAGGATCTTTGGAACCGATACTCAAAACTGTCAAAATTATTGGTTGCCATCAAATTATTGACACCTCGACTAAAATCGGTATAGCTTACTGTAGAATTACTTTTAAGCTTCAGTTTCCCCAAAACATAAGCTCTAGTATACCTCTCATAGCCCCTAATCTTAATAGAATTGATTCTGATGCTATCGGGACTTTTCAACACTGCCTTTGGAGCATCATTGGCATCCCAAACTTTTTTAGAAAGCTCGACAAGGGCTGGAAGACTTTCCCTCGCCGCCATTTCTCCATTTTTCACAATCCTTTGCCCCTCACTAAATGAGATGACCGAGAAATCCTTAATATCCGGTTTGATGTAGATATCTGTTTTCTTCGATTTCCATACCATATCATTTATGGTCCTATAGTTGTTAATTTGAAGAAGCACATCGGGAGCGGAAGTAAGCTCTTCCCTGGTAGCCAGTTCATCCTGAACATCCACCCCTATAATTACATCCATCCCTTTAGCTTTCAATTCATCAATAGGGTAATTATTGGTCACCCCGCCATCTATCAATAATTGATCATCTATTATAACCGGTTGAAACAAGGAAGGAAAGGCGCCACTAGCTGTAATAGCCTGCGCCAAATTGCCCCTTTCCAAATAGACGGCCTTTCCCGTTTCAACATTGGTTGCCGTACAAAAAAATGGAATTGGCAACTGGTCGAATTCTTCAACATCACTGACAGGAAGGGTTAGGTAAGTCAATAAATTATATATGTTTTGCCCGGAGGAAATGGCCGAGGGCAACTTCAACTTAAACCTATTAAAAGGTAAGGTTAAGGCATATTTTTCAGAATTCTCGCGTTCATAGAAGGTCTTGGATTCCCTTGGCAAGTAATCCGTGATCACCTCGTCATAGTCAACACTTCCAAAAATGGAATCCAGTTGTTTCCCCGAATAGCCAGAGGAATAGAGCGCACCAACAATAGCCCCCATACTGGAACCTGCAATATAATCTACCTTTAGTCCAATGCTGTCCAGTACTTTCAACACCCCGATATGGGCAAATCCCTTAGCCCCACCGCCACTCAATACCAAACCAATTTTCAAAGAATCCTTGGCAGGAACTTCTTGGGCCAACCCAAGACCTACAAAAGATAGAAAAATGATTATAACGAGTAGATATTGCTTCATTTGCTTACATAAAAGGCTTTTATTTTTTGCGCCTTGGAAGGCCCTACTACGGCAGTGAGATCTTCAAGAGAGGCTTGGGAAATCCGTTTTACCGATTTAAAATGTGTCATTAGTTCCACAATGGTTTTCTCACCAATACCCGGAATAGTCTCCAGCTCCGTATTAAGAGCACTTTTGCTTCTCCGGTTTCTATGATGTTCTATACCAAAACGGTGCGCTTCATTACGCAATTGCTGAATGACCTTGAGGGTTTCGCTTTTTTTATCTAAATATAAGGGAATTGGATCTTCTGGGTAAAATAATTCTTCCAAACGCTTCGCAATTCCGATGATCGCAATTTTTCCACGTAAACCTAAGATTTCCAAACTATTAAGCGCCGAAGACAATTGTCCTTTTCCTCCATCAATAATGATCAATTGTGGCAGTGGTTGCCCCTCATCCAAAAGCCTTTTATAACGTCTGTGCACCACCTCTTCCATTGAGGCAAAATCATCTGGTCCTTCAACTGTTTTTATATTGAAATGCCGATAGTCCTTTTTACTTGGCTTCCCATTTTTAAATACCACGCAGGCGGCCACTGGATTTGTTCCCTGAATATTGGAATTATCAAAGCACTCAATATGCCGCGGTTCCTCATGCAACCGTAAATCGGCCTTCATTTGTGCCATAATGCGGTTGGCATGCCTATCAGGATCTGTAATCTTCACTTGCTTGAAGCGCTCCATACGGTAGTACTTTGCATTTCTGATAGAAAGATCCAGAATATGCTTTTTGTCTCCCAACTTTGGAACCGTCACTTTTATATTATCTCCAATATCAACTTTAAAAGGCACATAGATTTCTCTGGAATTGGAATTGAAACGCTGCCTAAGTTCAGTTATCGCCAACTCCAAAAGCTCCTTATCGGTTTCTTCCAATTTCTTTTTGATTTCCAAAGTATGGGAACGGATGATGGAACCGTATGACAACTGAAGGAAATTGACATACCCATAACCTTCATCGCTCACTATGGAGAACACATCTACATTACTGATTTTCGGATTGACGATGGTAGATTTTGCCTGATAGTTTTCCAGCACTTCAATCTTTTCCTTTATTTTTTGGGCTTCTTCAAACTTCATATCTTGCGCCAAGACCTGCATTTGCTTTTTAAAATGAGACAAGGAGTCCTTAAAATTCCCCTTTAAAATCTCCTTTATCGAGGCAATATTGGCATGGTATTCCCCTTCCGTTTCATAGCCTTCGCAAGGACCTTTGCAATTTCCCAAATGATATTCCAGACACACCTTGTATTTGTCCGCTTCTATTTTTTCTTCCGCCAAATCATAATTACAAGTTCTTAGCTGAAACAACCCTCTTATCAACTCCAACAAGGTAGACACGGTTTTCATACTGGTATATGGACCAAAATATTCCGAACCGTCCTTAATGACCCTTCGCGTGGAAAACACCCTTGGAAACCGCTCCTTCTTGATACAAATCCAAGGATAGGATTTATCATCCTTCAACATGACATTGTATTTGGGCTGATACTTTTTAATCAGGTTATTTTCCAACAGCAGAGCATCGGTCTCTGTATCAACGACAATATGCTTGATACTGGCAATTTTTTTCACCAATACCCGAGTCTTTCCGTAATCGTGCTGTTTTGTAAAATAAGAACTGACTCTTTTTTTCAGGTTCTTTGCTTTTCCAACGTATAAAATCTTCCCCTCAGCATCATAATATTGGTAGACTCCTGGCTGATTTGGCAAGGTTTGCAACTGAATTTCAAGTGAAGTTTGGCTCATCATTCAAAGGTAACCATTTTCATGGTTTTCATTCGGCAGCCAAAATGTTAATTGCCCCAAAAATTATATTGACAAACCTAACATTGATATTAGTAATTCACTAACTTGGTACACTTTTTAATTCAGCAATGAAAACACAAACCATAGGCCGCACAGACAGGATTGATTTTCCTGAGCTACAACTATTTGAAGTAGATGTCAAGATAGATACTGGCGCCTATACTTCTGCTATACATTGCTCAAAAATCATCGAAAAAAACAACAGCCTCATCTGCACATTTCACAGTGAGGGCCATCCAAATTTTAGTGGTGTCCAGGTTACTTTCAACTCCTATTCCAGAACCAATGTAAAAAGCAGCAATGGTTACAAGGAAAATAGGTTTAAAATAAAAACCGATGTCATATTTTTTGGTAAAACCTACAAGATTAACTTAACTTTAAGCACTAGAGACGATATGAAATTCCCTGTTCTCATTGGCAGACAGTTTTTAAGCAAAAAATTTCTCGTTGATGTAGATCAGCAAAACATATCTTTTAACGCAAGTAAACGCGCATGAACATAGTCATTCTTTCTAGAAATTCTTATTTATATTCTACGCAACGCCTCATTGAGGAGGGGCGGAAGCGAGGGCATCAGGTTGAAGTCATAGACCCTTTAAAATGCGACATCATCATTGAAAAAGAAAAACCTACCATCTTTTACAAAGACCGGTATTTGGATTATGTGGATGCCATTATCCCTAGGGTTGGAGCTTCCATTACTTTTTACGGATGCGCCGTGGTGCGTCAATTTGAAATGATGAACGTCTTCACCATTGTAACCTCAGATGCCATTCAGCGCTCAAGAGATAAGCTACGCAGTCTACAACGCCTGAGCAAAGCAGGAATTGGGATGCCAAAAACGGTGTTCACCAACTATTCCAGAGACGTTGAGGAAGTAATCGATCATGTTGGGGGAACTCCGGTAATCATAAAACTCCTGGAAGGAACCCAAGGTTTGGGCGTGGTTTTGGCAGAAACCAAAAGTGCGGCAGAATCTGTTTTAGAAGCATTTAACGGATTACAAGCTAGAGTAATCGTGCAAGAATTTATTAAAGAAGCCAAAGGAGCAGACATTAGAGCATTGGTTGTAGATGGACAAGTAGTTGGCGCAATGAAACGCCAAGGAAAAGAAGGTGAATTCCGCTCTAATTTACACCGGGGAGGTACTGCCAAAATCATTAAACTTAACGAAGCGGAATTGAAACTGGCCATGCAGGCCTCTAGAGCCCTAAAACTTCCTGTATGCGGTGTAGACATGCTTCAGTCTGACAGAGGGCCTTTGCTTTTGGAAGTGAACTCTACTCCAGGGCTGGAAGGCATAGAGGAAGCTACTGGCAAAAATATTGCGAGAGCCATTATAACCTATATTGAAAGGAACCGATAGATGACCTATACCCAAAAACCAATCATATCCATACTTGGCAAAGACATTAAAGCGGGTGAGCGTTGTGAATTGAATTTTGGGGTAGCCAATTTACACACCACTTCCAGCATTGATGTTCCTGTAATCGTGGAGCGCTCCAAAAAACCGGGGCCCGTCCTACTTTTAACCGCCGGCATTCATGGCGACGAAGTGAACGGGGTTGAAATCATTAGGCAAATCATTGCCAAAGGCATCAACAAACCTAAGTGCGGCACCATCATTTGTATTCCAATAATCAATGTGTTCGGATTTATCAACCTAAAACGTGAATTTCCGGACGGAAGGGATTTAAACCGTGTGTTTCCCGGCACAAAAAAAGGTTCTTTGGCCAGTCGGGTAGCTCATAAATTGGTAAGCGAAGTGCTTCCTGATGTAGATATTATCATGGATTTCCATACTGGAGGATCGGGAAGGTTCAACGCGCCACAAGTACGCATTACCAAAAACAACCCTACATTGGATGAATTGGCCAATGTGTTTGGAGCGCCTTTTATTTTATATTCCAAAAACATCAAAAAATCATTTAGGAATACTTGTAGCAAACAAGGAAAGCCTATTTTACTATTTGAGGGCGGAAAATCTACCCATATTGACGTCAACATTACAAATACAGGCGTGAATGGAGTGAAACGCGTATTGCAGCACTTAGGAATGCTTTCAACAAAATTCAAGGCATCCAAACCAAAAGTAGATACGGTAACCATTCTAGATAGCAGTTGGCAGCGTGCCAACTATTCTGGAATGTTCAAACCTTCGGCAACCCTGAATTCAAAAGTCACCAAGGGCGAGATTATTGGAAACATTACTGATCCCTACGGCAAGTTCAACCATTTTGTAAAAGCCATTTATTCGGGATATATTATCAATGTAAACGAACTCCCTATTGTCTATCAAGGAGATGCCTTATTCCATATCAGTACAAAACTTAAAAATGACCAAGTCTGAATTAAGAACTCTATATAAATCCAAGCGAGCCAACCTTACAGAAGATGAGATTGACCAATTGAGCATGGATATTGCCAATCAGCTTTTAAAAATGGACATTTGGAAGCATTCCTTTTACCATTTGTTTTTAAGCATTGCGTCTAAGAAAGAAATACAAACCGATTTCATCCTGAACATTCTTTCCGGGAAAGACAAAAACATAGTTATTTCAAAAAGTGATTTCGAGGCGGGTACCATGACCAATTTTCTGTTGACCGACAACACCGTAATAAAGGTTAACGCTTATGGGATTCCGGAACCTGAAGATGGGATTGAAATTGCCAATGACAAATTGGATGTGATTTTTGTTCCACTTTTGACTTTTGACGACCATGGACAAAGGATTGGTTATGGCAAGGGATTTTACGATACATTTTTGGCCAGGTGCAAACCAAATGCCATAAAAATTGGACTGTCATTTTTTGAAGCAGAATCATCATTTGAAGACATGCATGAAGCCGATATTCCTCTCGACTACTGCGTCACTCCAAAAACCATCTATACATTCTCTAACTGAGTAGCATCCTTTTTGTCTACAATTTCCTTATCCAAACCTTCCAATTGATCTGAAGGTTTCGGGAATACTTTTCTATTGAAGACGATCAGAATTCCTATCCCGGTACTTATAGCCATGTCGGCCACATTAAAAACAGGCTCAAAAAAAGAAAAACTCTTCCCGCCCACAAAAGGAACCCACTCTGGGTAGATTCCGCTATATATAGGAAAGTGTAGCATATCCACGACGTTGCCATAGAACAAGCCAGCGTAACCTCCGTCCTCAGGCATAAATTCAGCGACTCTATTGATACTGTCACTGAATACAACCCCATAAAAAACCGAATCGATAATGTTGCCTAAAGCCCCTGCGAAAATCAAGGCTACAGCCCAAATTAGGGTTTTGGAGGCCTTTTTGTTAATGGAAGACACCAACCAATAGCCAATCCCAAAAACAGCCACAATCCTAAAGAGTGTCAGGCTCAACTTGGCTGTTTTATCTGAAATAAAGGATACAAAATCACTGATTTTGGTTCCCCATGCCATTCCATCATTTTCAACAAAGGCAATATGAAACCATTCAAAAACCTCAATGCGATCCCTAAGTTCAAAATGGGTTTTAATGTAAATTTTGCTGATTTGGTCAACAAGCAATATCAACAGGATTAACAGAAATGCTCTTTTTATTGACATGGTTTAGTATTGATGAAACACAAAAATAGGATTTATTAAATTGATTGTAGGTACTTAATAAATTTAGAATCCTTAAGTACACAAAAAACAAACGCCCTGTAAAAATACAGGGCGCAGTTTTAATGTTATAAGTATACTTATTGCTGCATGTTTTTTGCCTCAATACTCAATGTAGCATGTGGCACTAACTTTAGGCGCTCCTTACTGATTAATTTACCAGTTACACGGCAAATACCATAAGTTTTATTCTCTACTCGTATAAGGGCATTTTTCAAGTCTCGGATAAACTTTTCCTGTCTAATTGCCAGTTGTGAATTAGCTTCCTTACTCATAGTTTCACTACCCTCTTCAAAAGCCTTGAACGTTGGTGAAGTATCATCAGTACCATTATTAAGGTCGTTCATGTAAGCACTTTTTAAAAGTCCCAAATCATGTTCTGCCTTTTCAATTTTATCTAGAATCAATACTTTAAACTCTGCCAAATCCTTATCGGAATACCTGTTGTTAGTTTCTACTGCCATAATCTTATAATTTTTGAATAAACAGTTTGGTATTTACATCATCAAAGGCAATCTCTACACCATTGTTTACAATGTCTAAAATTTCCAATTGATCTGTTAACGTCTCTGTTTTTATATAATCGATATTTTGTTTTACCGCATTACTAATCTGTTCATCCTTTTGCAAGTGGACCGCAATTCTATCTGTAAGCTCAAATCCTGAATCTTTTCTAAGGTTCTGGATTCTGTTTACCAACTCTCTTGCAATACCCTCTTTTTTAAGTTCATCATTGATTGTAACATCCAGTGCAACGGTTAGAGCTCCTTCGTTTGCTACAAGCCAACCTTCGATGTCTTGTGAGGTAATTTCCACATCAGAACGTTCTAATGTAATACTTTTTCCATTAATTTCAACATCCATTTCACCGCTTTGCTCCATTTTTTTTATGTCCTCAGATGTAAATCCACTGATTATCTGCGCAATGGATTTCATATCTTTTCCAAAACGAGGGCCCAAAACTTTGAAATTCGGCTTGATTTGCTTCACCAAAATCTCAGAAGCATCTTCCAAAACTTCGATTTCCTTTACATTTACTTCCGAAGTAATCAAATCTGCAACCGCCAAAATCTCAGACTTTTGCTGTTCACTGTTCACTGGAACCATGATTTTTTGTAATGGCTGACGCACTTTTATCTTTTCCTTAGCACGCAATGACAACACCAATGATGAAATGGTTTGTGCGCTTTCCATTTTACGCTCCAACTCCTTATCTATAAAAGCAGGATCGCTCACAGGGAACTCTGCCAAATGTACACTTTCAAAGTTTTCTTTTTGTGTCACTTTTGTTAAGTCCTGGTAAATTTTGTCCATGTAGAATGGCGCAATCGGCGCCCCAAGTTTCGCCAAGGTTAGCATACAGGTATACAAGGTTTGGTATGCCGAAATCTTATCGGATTGGTAATCGCCTTTCCAAAAACGTCTTCTACTTAAACGCACGTACCAGTTACTCAAGTAATCCTGAGTAAAGTCCGAAATTGCTCTGGCAGCCTTTGTTGGTTCGTATTCGGCATAATACTCGTCAACTTTTTGTATTAAAGTATGTAATTCAGATAAGATCCAGCGATCAATCTCTGGTCTTTCTTCCAAAGGAATATCAGCTTCATTATAGGTGAAGTTGTCCAAATTGGTATATAAAGTGAAGAAAGAATAGGTATTGTAAAGTGTCCCGAAGAACTTACGTTTTACCTCTTCTACGCCTTCAAGGTCAAATTTTAAGTTATCCCAAGGGTTCGCATTGGAAATCATGTACCAACGTGTAGCATCGGCACCATAATTGGCCAAGGTTTCAAATGGATCTACGGCATTCCCCAAGCGCTTGGACATTTTTTGGCCGTTTTTATCCAAAACAAGTCCGTTAGAAACCACATTCTTATAAGCAACCGAATCAAACACCATCGTCGCAATGGCATGAAGCGTATAGAACCATCCACGCGTTTGGTCTACTCCTTCCGCGATAAAATCGGCTGGGAAAGACGTATGAGCATCAACTTTCTCTTTATTTTCAAAAGGATAGTGCCACTGTGCATACGGCATAGATCCCGAATCAAACCAAACATCAATCAAATCGCTTTCACGCTTCATTGGCTTACCAGAAGCTGATACCAAAGTGATTTGATCCACAATGTTTTTGTGCAAGTCTAATTTCGCGTAATTGGCATCATCATTATTACCTACTTCAAAATCCTTGAAAATATCTTCCGCCAAAACACCTGCTTCAATAGCACGTTGCATTTCGGCTTTTAATTCTTCTACAGAACCAATACAGATTTCCTCCTTGCCATCTTCGGTTCTCCAAATTGGTAATGGAATTCCCCAATAGCGAGAACGAGACAGATTCCAATCATTAGCATTTGCCAACCAATTTCCGAAACGTCCTGTTCCAGTAGCTTTAGGTTTCCAGTTGATGGTTTCGTTCAATTCAAACATGCGTTCCTTCACATCGGTTACCTTGATAAACCAAGAATCCAATGGATAGTACAAAATAGGCTTATCGGTCCTCCAACAATTAGGGTAGCTGTGTTTGTATTTTTCAACCTTAAAGGCTTTGTTCTCTTCTTTTAAACGGATGGCAATCTCAACATCTACCGAGCGCTCAGGCGCTTCGCCATCGGCATAATATTCGTTCTTCACATATTTCCCGGCATGCTCACCCATTTCTGGTCTGAACTTTCCTTGCAAGTCCACCAACGGCACCAAATTCCCTTGCTCGTCCATTACCAACATCGGTGGTACTTCTGGAGTCGCTTGTTTGGCTACCATGGCATCATCGGCACCAAAAGTTGGTGCGGTATGTACAATTCCAGTACCATCTTCAGTTGTTACAAAATCTCCCGAAATCACTCTAAAGGCATTCTCTGGATTATTATGTGGCAAGGCGTAAGGCAATAATTGCTCATAGGCAATCCCCACTAAATCTGCTCCCTTGAATTCCTTAAGTATGCGATAGGGAATCTTTTTATTTTCTTTTGAATAATTATCAATATCTGCTTGAGACTCCGCTACGACATATTTCCCCGAAAACTGCTTTCCTACCAAAGGCTTTCCTACTACAACTTTGATAGGCTCGAAAGTGTACTGATTAAAAGTTTCAACCAATACATAGTCAATTTTTGGCCCCACAGTCAAGGCTGTGTTACTCGGTAAAGTCCAAGGTGTAGTCGTCCAAGCCAAGAAATGAATATCTCCTTCGTTTTGCAAAAACTCTGGTAAGGATTCTGACTTAGCTTTGAATTGCGCCACTACCGTAGTATCGGTCACATCCTGATAGGTTCCCGGCTGGTTCAGCTCATGAGAACTCAAACCAGTCCCTGCTTTTGGAGAATACGGCTGAATCGTGTAGCCTTTGTATAATAAATTCTTATTGTAGATTTCTTTCAACAACCACCATACACTTTCCATGTATTTTGGCTCGTAAGTGATGTACGGGTCATCCATGTCCACCCAGTACCCCATTTTTTCAGTAAGGTCGTTCCACACATCCGTGTAACGCATCACCGCCTTACGACAAGCTGCATTGTAATCTTCTACTGAAATAGTTTTTCCAATATCCTCTTTGGTAATTCCCAATTCCTTTTCAACTCCCAATTCAATTGGAAGTCCATGAGTATCCCATCCAGCCTTTCTCTTTACCTGAAACCCTTTCATAGTTTTATAGCGAGGAAAGATATCCTTGATGGCACGTGCCAAAACGTGGTGCACTCCAGGAAGACCATTTGCCGACGGAGGCCCTTCAAAAAACACAAAAGGTTTTGCGTTGTCTCGAGACGTGACACTTTTTTCAAAAATGGAATGCTCTTTCCAATAGGCCAACATTTCATCGGCTACTTTAGGTAAGTCAAGACCTTTATATTCAGGGAATTTCGTACTCATATTGTCATTAATTCTTTTGGACCTGCGAAATTAATGATTTTTAGAGAAATAGCCGTGCTATTTGGAGGAAAATGGTCACCTTGAAAATGTCACTTACACAATAAAGCCTACCAAGTCTTCGATTTTGGAAATCATCTGAATTTTAATAGCTGTTTGTTTCAACGAAATTTTATTGTACTTGGACACAAAAATGGTCGAGAATCCAAGCTTCTCAGCTTCCAAAATACGTTGTTCAACTCGTTGCACGGGTCTGATTTCACCGGAAAGCCCAACTTCGGCTGCAAAACAGTAGTCTTTCGGCAAGGCTTCATCTTCATTTGAGGATAAAATAGCCGCCACGACTCCAAGGTCGATGGCAGGGTCATCTACGGTAATTCCCCCTGTGATATTCAAAAACACATCTTTGGCTCCCAACCTAAAACCAGCGCGTTTTTCCAAGACTGCCAACAACATATTGAGACGTTTCGCATTAAACCCCGTGGCACTACGCTGCGGCGTCCCATAGACCGCCGTACTCACCAAGGCCTGCACTTCAATCATCAAGGGGCGCATACCTTCCAAAGTGGCTGCTACCGCATTCCCTGACAGCTCATCATCCTTTCTGGAAATAAGAATTTCTGAAGGATTACTCACTTCCCTAAGGCCTGCTCCTTGCATTTCATAAATCCCCAATTCATTGGTGGATCCAAATCGGTTTTTATTGGCTCGTAAAATTCTAAACACATGGTTTCGGTCTCCCTCAAACTGCAATACCGTATCCACCATGTGCTCCAAAATTTTAGGCCCAGCAATGTGCCCATCTTTGGTAATATGCCCAACAAGAATTACCGGTGTCGCTGTTTCTTTGGCAAATTTGATGAGCTCAGTTGTACATTCCTTAATTTGAGAAATACTCCCTGCAGAAGATTCAATATAATCGCTATGCAATGTCTGAATGGAATCCACAACCACAACATCTGGTTGCAATTCCTCAATCTGCTTGAAGATATTTTGCGTTTTGGTTTCTGTTAAAATATAGCAATTACTAGAACTAGGATTGATACGCTCGGCACGCATTTTAATCTGCTTTTGGCTTTCCTCTCCAGAAACATAAAGTGTTTTATAAGGCAATCGCAAGGCCATTTGCAGTAGCAGGGTACTTTTTCCTATGCCAGGTTCTCCTCCCAAAAGTGTCAGGGATCCCGGCACCAATCCGCCACCCAACACACGATTGAATTCCTTGTCAACCACATCTATCCTAGCGTCTTGAGAAGCATCAATCTCATTGATAAGCAAAGGTTTCGCTGCACGTTTTTTGGAAGCTGAAGCAGGACTTTTCCAATCACTCTTTTCAGGAGTTTGAAGGACTTCCTCTGCAATGGTATTCCACTCTTTACAGGAGGTACACTGCCCTTGCCATTTTGAATATTGAGTACCGCAATTTTGACAATAAAACGTAGTTTTAACCTTGGCCATATTTAGAAATTTAGGCTAAAATAAGGAATAAATGACCGCAAAAAAATAATCCCCAATACATCGGCATTGGGGACAGCAAAATAATTGAGTGATTGGTATTTTTTTGTACTTTTTAGTTTTCTGCTTCGTCGTCTACTTCTTCGGCTGCAAACTTTAAATCTTCAACTTTAGAAAGAATGAAATCTCTATCTATATGTGCCATTTCGTTAAGTTCCAAAGCGCTTTCGTATAATTTAACAGCCTTTTTGGTTTTACCCATTTTCTCGGCATACAAGGCCAAATAATAGGTTCCCAAGGATGAATTAGGATCTTGCTTATTCGCCAATTTACCTATTTTCTCCAAAGATTCCACATCCTCGCGCTCTTCGGCTACCTCAACAATTTTTTCAAATTCTTCTTCGGTTATTGGCTTATAAATTCCAAAGAGGTTTTCAATTCTCTTATAACGATCTACAATGTAACGATCCAAAGTCCCTTCATACGGGAATACTTTTTCTTTTAGCTCCTTTTCGTCCAAAGGCTTATACAGCTCAAAGATTTTATCCAACGCTTTTGAAACTCCTCCGGTAACCAACATGTAATGCGTATCCCCTTTGAACTCATCAAAATAATAAGTCAATGAATTGTTTTTGGCGCCTTGAAGATTGGCATCCACTTCACGAATATTATCTTTTAAAGGCGCAAAATCATGATCGCTAGTCACCATATAATAGAAGATATCCTCATCAATCCACTTCAATCGACTTACCACATTCTCCTTCATTTCCCCTTTAAAATCAGGACTTAAATTAACATAGGCATTAAACATTGGGTCTGCACTCAACAAGAATGAATTGATAAAATTCCCCATCACATTGTGCCCAACAGCTACTCTAAATTTACTCGTGTTGTACTTGCTATCTATGTATGGCAATAATTCTTCTGAAACAAACCTGTAGAACCTTTCTCCAGATTCTATTGGCATTCCAGTGACTTCATCGTAATAACTATCATATAATCTTTGCTTCCCTTGCTCAATCCCTACAATAATGGATTTGGGCATCTCATCAAAGTAGGTTTGAAAAGCTACTTGGCCTGCAACTGCCTCAAAAAGATAATCGCCATCAAACACCACTATTACAGGATGTTTTAAAGGCGAACTTGGATCGTAACCTGCCGGCAACTTAATTTTTATTTCTCGAGTAGTATTTAGCTTTCGGGACTGAAACTTTTCTCGTTTAACCTGGGCAAAACTAACACTAAAGGTAAGTAGTGCGAAGACAAAAAGTAGATTTCTATTCATCATTTAGTAGGTTTGGATTAGGATAGTAAACATACCAAAAATAAGTTAACCTGCTAAAAAAAATCGATGAAATGCAATTATTTGTATTAATTTTGGTCTTTGATGCTATAAACTTTTTCCAGAAGCATGTCCTTATCAATGTACTCAGACTCGTTCAGCATCAAACCTGATTGGTAGTATTGCAGGGCCTTTTTCATATTGCCCTCTTCCTCATAATACATACCTTGGTAATAGGCACTGATCATAGAATCCGGATACTCTTTTTTCGCCAATTTGGATACATTTTTTAAAGATTCCATATCTCCCTTTTTCTTTGAAGCAGCTGCAATAGCCTTTAAGTCAATTTCCACAACTTGTTTTTCAAAGCCATAAAACAGCTCGATATCCTCATATTTCTTCATTAAATATTCATAAGGAGACCCTTCATAAGGGAGCACATTTTCAGTATATTCCTTTTTATTGATGGGCTTATACAAAGAAAAAATCTGGTTCATGGCCTTTGGAATTGCCAGACCTACCAATGAATAATGATTGGCATCATCAAAATTATCGAACCTATAATGCAATTTTGGGTTTTCAATAACACTTAAAGTTTTGTCAAGATTGACAATACTTTGGTTTAAATTACCCAAATCATTTTCTGCGGTTGCCAAATAAAAGAAGGTATCTATTGGAATATTATTTAGGCGTTGCTCCAAACGATTGGCCATTTCCGGGGCCAAATCTGGACTGAATTCCACAAAAGCCCTAAAGATTGGAAATTCCTTAAACACGTAATAATTCATGAAATTGGCACTTAAATTATGCCCTACTCCAATTCTAAATTTAGAAGCCTTAAACTTACTCTCGATGTAAGGAATCAACTCCACACCAACAAATTCAAAAAAACGAGCTCCTTCATGAGCAGGAAAATAAGTTTCATCATCATAGAAAAAATCCACCTCTCGACTAGAAGCCTGATTAATTCCTACAACAATACATTTTGGCATTTCCCCCCAATAGGACTGGTAATTAACATTACCGATCACTGGCTCAAACAGATAATCCCCATCAAACACAATGATAATTGGATACTCTGTTTTATCCTCCGGGTTGTAATTGGACGGCAGTTGAATTTTCAATTCTCTAGTTTCTCCCAAAATGGATGACTCCATTGTTTCGAACAGCACTTGGGATTGAAACGTTTGAAAGCCCAAAACAAATACCAAAAGCATGAAAAACTTATGCATAATTTTCCTTCATTTATATTGTTACGGCAATTTATAAAATTATTTGGTTCTATTATAGATTGGAAGGCAAATTAAAGATAATCCTCCCAAAAGTGTAAGCATAAGGGTTTGTGTGGACCACATAATCCACCCAAAAGCCCTGCTTGGATCCACTGGTAATGCGAACAAGGTAAAGGCCAAAACCACCGCCTCTGGATAGGAACCAATTCCTCCATTAGTAGCGGCAATACTAAAGGTTGCAGAAATAAAACCTACCAAAATTGCAGCTAATGGGATAGGCTGTAATTCTTCAATTCCCAAAGAGGTTACGTAGAACATTAAAAGATACATGATCCATATGAAAAAGGTATGTCCAATGAATGCCCATTTTTTCTTCATTTTCAAGATACTGAATACTCCCTCCAATAAACCAACCACAAAGGCCCTTACCTTTACAGCAAATTTGGATTTTCCTTTCTTGAAATAAACAATCATGCCCAATCCTAAAACAAGTAAAATCCCCCCTGCAGAGAGCACTTTGATGGCATCAAATTTTTGTATGAAGAAATTATAAATGAATTCAAACTCCAGAAACAAGGTAGTCACTATAATCAAGAGGAGCACCACAAGATCAGCAACACGTTCAGACACGATGGTCCCAAAGCCCTTTTCAAAAGGCACACCTTCGTAATTGGTGAGTACGGTGGCCCTTGTAACCTCACCTGCCCGCGGAATGGTAAAGTTCACTAAATACCCAGCAAAAACCGCCATCAACCTATTGGTCATTTTAGGATGATACCCCAATGGTTCCAATAAAAACTTCCAACGATAGGCTCTTGACAAATGACTTAAAAACCCAAAAAGAATCCCTAAGACAATCCAGAAGTAGTTTGCCTTTTTAAAGTATACAATGAGTTCCCCGATTGATATCTTGGACAGCGAATACCACACTAAAACAACACCCAACAATAATGGCAGTGTTAATTTCAGGATGGTTTTAAGCTTCGAATTCAATCTTAGGAATTAGTTTAACAAGTTAGTGGCTTCGTTTGGAAAAACCAATGAAGGCTTAAAAGTTTTAGCCTCTTCAATGTCCATAAAGGCATAAGTGATCAAGATCAAGGTATCACCAACCGCAACCTTTCTAGCTGCAGCACCATTTAAGGTAATCTCACCACTATTTCTAGGCCCAGGAATTACATAAGTTTCCAATCGCTCACCGTTATCATTGTTCACAATTTGCACCTTCTCCCCTTGGATAATATTGGCCGCATCCATTAGATCTTCATCAATGGTAATACTTCCAATATAATTCAGATCTGCACCTGTACACTTAACTCTATGAATCTTAGATTTTACTACTTGAATTTGCATGAGGCAAAAAATATTAATTTAAGGCAATGTTATCTATAAGTCTAACATCACCTGCATACACGGCAATAAAACCGCGACATGCATTTGTATTCGTTTTTTCTGTTATTGTTTTCAGGGTCTGTTCATCTGCAATAATGAAATATTCCAATTCCAACAATTCATTATTCGAAAATTGACTTTCAACCCAATCGGTAACTGCTTTAGCACTTTCTGTGCCAAACTTATCTTTGGCAGCTTGCAGCGTTTTGTAGATGAAAGGAGCAGCCTCCCTGTGCGCAGGTTTCAACCGAATGTTTCTAGAACTCATTGCCAAACCATCTGCTTCTCTAAAAATTGGGCAACCTATGACATTTACAGGGATTCCATACTTTTCAACCAACTTTTTGATGATCATCAATTGCTGAAAATCCTTTTCGCCAAAATAGGCATTGTTGGGCAGACCTATTTCAAAAAGGCGCTTTACAATGGTTCCAACACCGTCAAAATGTCCGTCCCTAAACCGTCCTTCCATTTCATGCTCCAAACCATCGTAAGAAAAAGATATGGACTCAACTTCCGCTCCGTAAATATCGTCCACCGAAGGTGCAAACACCATAATTTCGTCGCTAAGCTGCTGTAACAGCTCTACATCGGTTTCCAACATTCTTGGATACTTTTCAAGATCTTCTGGATTATTGAATTGGGTAGGATTCACAAAAATGCTTACCACAACGGCATCATTTTCATCCAATGCCTGCTGGATTAAGGACAGATGTCCTCTATGCAGAGCGCCCATGGTAGGTACCATACCAATGCTACGTCCTTGGGCTTTGAGTTCCTCGACAGTGCTTTTTAACTCACTGGATTTATAATAAATTCTCACGTGACAACAAAACATTAACAGCGTGCAAAACTAATATTTTACTGGCAATCTGCATAAAATTTTGTAATTTTGCATGTTTTTTATTTCTAATTTACTAAATCGAACCTATTTTATGAAAGATAAGCGAATATTGTATGTGTCTTCCGAAGTTGTACCATATTTACCAGAAACAGAGATCTCATCGATGTCATTTGAAGCTCCAAAAATGGTAAACAAACAAGGAGGCCAGATACGAATATTTATGCCTAGGTATGGTAACATTAATGAAAGAAGACATCAATTACACGAAGTAATTCGCCTTTCCGGTATCAACCTAGTGATAAACGATTTAGACATGCCATTGATCATCAAAGTGGCTTCTATCCCAAAAGAACGCATCCAGGTTTATTTTATTGACAACGAAGAATATTTTAAGCGCAAAGCTACATTGACCGACGAAGAAGGAAAGCTATTTCCAGATAACGACGAGCGTGCTATATTTTTTGCAAAAGGGGTGATTGAAACTGTAAAAAAACTTAATTGGTCACCAGATATCATCCATGTAAACGGATGGATGGCTTCATTGCTTCCTCTTTACCTAAAAGAATTTTATAAGAACGAGCCGCTTTTCAATGAAAGTAAAATTGTAACTTCGGTATACAATCAAAGTTTCGACGGAACGTTAGATAGTGAAATGATCAACAAAATAAAGTTCGACAATATCGATCAAGATATGGTCAAGGTTTTGGAAACCCCAAACTACAACAACATCATGAAAGTGGCCATAGACCATTCCGATGCGTTGATACAAGGGTCTGAGGTAATCCCTGACGAATTGACCGAATACTTAAAAGCTTGCGGTAAACCTGTACTTGACTATTACGCTCCAGATGAATTTATGGAGCCTTATACAGAATTTTACACTACCGAAGTCTTAAAATAAGAATCGCTTACATGAAAAAGAAAACAATTGCCCTAAAAAACATTGCGGTACTGGCAGTACTATCTTTGGCTACCATTGCTTGTAATGAAGATTTTTCCACTCTGGATTCGGACCTTATCAATAGCGATAACAACTCCCACTTCAATTCAGAGACAAGCCTTTACGATGTAATCACTTACAACAGGGCACTTGGCGGTGAAGGGGAACAATTCAGACCCGTTCAAACCAATAATCTACCGTCCAACCTTCTGGGAATTTATGACGACCCTACTTACGGACGTACAACTGCCAGTTTTGTAACCCAATTGGCGCAATCCACCTCCGATCCAAGTTTTGGGGAAGGCACGCAAATTGACTCTGTTGTAATGACTATTCCTTACTTCAGTACCGTTACAGGGACTGCAGATGAAGGCGGAAGCACTTATGAACTGGATTCTATTTTTGGAGACGGTTACATTAAATTGTCGCTGTATGAAAGCACTTATTTCTTAAGAGGGTTCGATCCAAATTCTGAATTTGATGAAAGCCAACGCTATTATTCCAATGGAGCTACATCACCTACAGAGATGATTGATCCAACAGCTTTGGAAGGCACGCCAATTGCAGAACTTTTAAGCGATACCGAACCACCTCTACTTCAAAATTTCAAACCAAGCGAAGCACAAATCATCCTTACCGAACCTTCCGATGATGAAGTTGAAGAGGGAGAGGAACCAGAATATGAAGTGAGCGAGCGCTTGGCTCCTGCACTTAGATTAAAATTAGATCCTGGATATTGGAATCAAAAAATCATTTCCAAAGAAGGAGATGCTGTATTAAGTAACTCCAACAACTTCAACGACTACTTTAGAGGCATTTATTTTAAAGTTGAAGAAGTGGGAGAATCTGGACATATGTCCATGCTTAATATGTCTTCTACTTCCGCAAACATTACAATATACTATACCAAAGATCCTAGTGTAGAAGATGGAGACAGAATCGAAGCCTCTTATACCCTAACCTTTTCGGGAAATCGCGTTAACTTTTTGGAAAACCAATTCAATCTTCCTTTAATGGACGGTAATGATTTGGACGGAGATGAAAAACTCTACCTAAAAGGAGGTCAAGGATCTATGGCAATCGTAAAACTTTTTGATGGAGAAGACCTTGATGAAAATACAGAAAGTGACAACACCTTTGAAAATTTCAAGAACTTCTTTGCCCAAACAGATGAGGAAGGAAAGTTTGTAAAAAGAAGACGACTAATCAACGAAGCAAATCTTGTTTTCCATGTAGATCAATCGCAAGTGAATGGTGAAGAGCCAGACCGTATTTATCTTTACGATATTGACAATGAAAGATATTTGACCGATTATCTAGGAGATATTGCAAGCTCCACTTCACCTCTTTATTCAAGAACCAATCATTTAGGTAAACTAGAACGCGTAGATGATGAAACCGATGGAGAAGGAATCAAGTACAAACTTAGAATTACAGAACACGTAAAAAGCCTTATAGAAAACGACTCTACAAATGTAAAATTAGGTTTGGTGGTTTCTACCAATGTTAATTTGGAAATTAACAGTAGCACTGGACTACCTACCACCCAAGCCAAGATGTTAACCGCTGACGACGTAAAAGTACCTGTAAGCTCCGTGCTTTCCCCTAGAGGAACGGTACTTTTTGGAAACAATACAGCGGATGAAGACAAAAAAGTATATTTGGAGATTTTTTATACAGAACCAGAAAACTAAAACATTATGTGTGGCATTGTAGGGTATATTGGGCATCGTGAGGCCCACCCCATTATCATAAAAGGATTAAAACGCTTAGAATATAGAGGATACGACAGTGCTGGGATCGCACTTTATGACAATTGCGATATCAAACTTTCCAAAACCAAAGGAAAAGTTACAGATTTAGAAGATCGTATTACAAAGGAAATTTCAACACAAGGAACCTTGGGAATTGGTCACACTCGTTGGGCGACGCATGGAGTTCCAAACGATATCAATTCACACCCGCACCTTTCCAATTCAGGGAATTTGGTAATCATTCATAACGGTATCATAGAAAACTATGAATCCCTAAAAAAAGAATTGATTCAAAGAGGGTTTACCTTCAAATCAGACACCGATACCGAGGTATTAGTAAATTTGATTGAAGACGTGATGCAGAAAGAAAACCTGAAACTTGGTAAAGCAGTTCAAGTAGCCTTAAACCAAGTCATCGGTGCTTACGCCATTGCAGTGTTTGACAAGACAAAACCTAATGAAATTGTTGTAGCTAGATTGGGGAGTCCCTTGGCCATTGGAATTGGCGAAGGCGAATTTTTTATTGCCAGTGACGCATCTCCATTTTTGGAATACACTAAAAATGCTGTATACTTAGAGGACGAAGAAATGGCAATTATCCGTCGCGACAAGGACATCAAAATTCGTAAGATTTATGATGACACTAAAGTAGACCCTTACATCCAACAATTACAGTTAAATCTTGAGCAAATTGAAAAAGGAGGTTATCCACATTTCATGCTCAAGGAAATATATGAACAACCTAGTGCCATTCTAGACACTTTTAGAGGACGTTTGCTTACAGACCAAGCCATTATTAAAATGGCAGGTGTTGAGGACAACATGAAAAAATTCCTGAACGCCGAAAGAATTATCATTGTAGCCTGTGGAACCTCTTGGCATGCCGGTTTGGTTGCCGAATATATTTTTGAGGATTTGGCCAGAATTCCGGTAGAAGTGGAATATGCTTCGGAGTTCAGATACCGAAACCCAATCATCACAGAGAAGGATATCGTAATCGCCATTTCCCAATCCGGGGAGACAGCAGACACTTTAGCAGCCATCAAATTGGCAAAATCCAAAGGCGCTTTTGTTTTTGGTGTTTGTAATGTAGTAGGGTCATCCATTGCGAGAGAAACGGACGCTGGTGCCTACACCCACGCTGGGCCAGAAATTGGAGTCGCTTCAACAAAAGCCTTTACCACACAAATCACTGTACTGTCTTTAATTGCCCTAAGATTGGCCAGAGCTAAAGGCACGATATCAAGTTCCGACTTCAGACATCATTTAATTGAATTGGAACTTATTCCTGAAAAAGTTCAAAAGGCACTGGAATCAGATGAAATCGTAAAGAAAATAGCCGATATCTATAAAGACTCCAAAAACTGTCTTTATCTGGGAAGAGGCTATAACTTCCCTGTTGCTTTGGAAGGCGCTCTTAAATTAAAAGAGATTTCATACATCCACGCCGAAGGGTATCCTGCCGCAGAAATGAAGCACGGCCCTATCGCATTGATTGATGAAAACATGCCAATTGTGGTGATTGCCACCAAAAAGGGACATTACGAAAAAGTAGTAAGCAACATTCAGGAGATTAAATCCAGAAAAGGAAAAATTATAGGAATTGTCATGGAAGGTGACGAAAGTGTTAAGGAATTGGCTGACCATGTCATTGAAGTTCCAGAAACTTTGGAATCCCTTTCACCATTATTAACCACAATTCCACTACAATTATTATCCTACCATATAGCCGTAATGTTAGGTAAAAATGTGGATCAACCTAGGAACTTAGCAAAATCCGTTACGGTAGAGTAATGTAAATCAACTCTTTAAAAACAACAAAACCTCTAAGAATGCAATGTAGAATTAGCATTTTTAGAGGTTTTTTTTATCTATTTACTATTATAGACATATCTTTTTTATCAAAAACTACTATGCGCGCATAGTTTTTTGAAAATTCTTCATTGAAAGTTCTCAAAGTTTATATATATTGGCGCCACTAATAACTAATTCAAAAACATGAAAACACTCCCTAAGATTCTCATGCTGCTTTTTTGTGCCTATTCGTTTGCGCAAACAACTGTATCAGGAAAAATTACCGACCAAAATGGCCAACCTCTTCCAGGAGCAAATATCATCGCTCTTGGGTCCTCCGAAGGAACTATTTCGGATTTTGATGGAAATTATTCCTTTGTTGTTAATCAAGAACCTCCTTTTAACATTCAAGTAAGTAGCGTTGGATTTCAAAGTGTCACCAAAGAAGTTACAACCAACCCACAAACCATCAATATTATTTTGAACGAGGGGACAGAACTGGACGAAATCGTCATTTCTGCTTCCAGAACTCCAGAGCGAATTTTTGAATCGCCCGTAACCGTGGAACGCTTCGGTTTGAAAGAAATCAAAAATACCGCTTCTGCAGATTTTTACGATGGACTAGAAAACTTGAAAGGTGTAGACATTAACACCAACAGTTTAACCTTTAAAGCCATTAATACAAGAGGGTTTGCCACCTTTTCCAACACCCGTTTTATGCAATTGGTAGATGGTATGGACAACTCTACTCCTGCCCTTAACTTTCCTATAGGAAACTTGGTTGGGATGAACGAAACCGATATTCAAAGTGTGGAATTATTGCCTGGGGCCGCTTCGGCCTTGTACGGTGCAAATGCCTTTAATGGTATCCTGTTCATGCGTAGTAAAAACCCATTTGACCACCAAGGTATTAGTGGGTACTACAAGCAAGGGATCACTTCACAGGATGCTGCGGGAGACAATACCTATCGTGATGCAGGGATTAGAGCTGCCTACAAATTCAGTGACAAATTTGCCGCCAAGGTGAATTTTGGTTGGTTAAAAGGAACCGATTGGGTTGCCAACAATTATGAAGGAAAACCAGGAACTGGAGCCACCAGAGAAAGTGTTGGTTATGATGGATACAATATTTATGGAGATGAAGTGTCTACAGACATTAGAGATGTTGCCATTGCCTTAGTTGGATTGGGAATTCTTCCAAACGGTGCTGAATCCTTAGTCCCTTCAGTAGACGTGAGTAGAACAGGGTATGAGGAACGTGATTTAACCGATTATAACGCCGAAAGTATCAAAGCCGATTGGGGATTGTATTTCAGACCTATGGCTGATGATTTTGAAATTGCCTATGTTGGTAAAGTTGGAACAGGTTCAACTATTTATCAAGGGACTAACAGATATACCATTGACAACTTCTTCCAACAACAACACAAATTGGAAGTTCGCAACAACAACTTCTTTGTAAGAGGTTATGTAGTATCCGATAAAGCTGGAGATTCTTACGACATGGTCTTCACGGGAATCAATATTAACAGAGCGTGGAAAGACGATCAAACTTGGTTTGGAGAATATACTGGAACCTATGTACAGGCCACCTTGGCTGGAGCTACGAATGAGCAAGCTCATGCCATTGCACGTGCTCAAGCCGATACAGGCAGATATGAACCAGGGTCTCCTGAGTTCAAGGCGGCTTTCAACAGAAGTATCAGCGATCCAAATTTAAGCACGGGATCTAAATTCCAAGATGCTTCCAAATATTACCACGCCGATGCCAACTACAACTTTACACATTTATGGGATGTGGTAGAAATTCAAGTTGGAGGTTCTTTCAGACAGTACAGTCTTAATTCTTCTGGAACCATCTATACCGATTACGACGGAGCAATTGATTATTCTGAATTTGGGATCTACACTCAAATGCAGAAACTTTTCAAGTTTGACAACGATATGTCCCTAAAATTAACTGGATCCATTCGTTATGACAAATCAGAATTCTTTGACGGATTTCTTTCACCAAGATTATCGGCAGGTTTAACGGTTAATGAAGACCATAACATCCGTGCCTCTGTTCAAACTGGATTTAGAAACCCAACAACACAAGATTTATTTATAGGATTGGATGCCGGACGCGCTGTTTTGGTGGGTGCAGCCCCAGACAATTTAGACCGTTACTCTAGAGATTATGCTATTAGTGCTTCAGGACAATTATTAGGGCAACCTTCCAATATTTCGCAAACAGGAGCGGCTGCTTATAACAACTCCTATTCAGCATCATCCGTACAAGCCTTTGCCCAAGCAGGTAACCCTGCCCTATTGGAAATAGGAAATCCAGACCTAGTGAAACCAGAACGTGTCACCTCCTTTGAAGTTGGCTACCGTGGTAAATTGGAAAAGAACATTATCGACTTAAGTGTTTACTACAATAGATATAAAGACTTTATTTCCAATGAAAATGTAGTAGCCCCTCTTTATGGAGAAGTTGGTGATAATGGACTTTCCATTGCAGCCATTGCAAATGGCGATTACAATGTATACCAGACCTATACAAATTCAGAAGCTGATGTAAATTCTTATGGTGGTTCCCTTGGGGTTTCAACGAAAATATTTGGTGATTTCGATTTAGGTGGAAGTTACACGTACACGAAACAAGATTTTGATCAAGCCGCTTACCCAGATTTCAGGACCAACTTCAACACGCCAGAACATAAAGTAAAGGCTTCTTTTGGACATACAGACCTTTTCAAAAACTTTGGATTTAACCTTGCTTGGAGATGGAGCGATGACTACTACTGGCAAGCAACTTTTGGTGACGGAGCAATTCCTGCATACCACACCTTGGATGCCCAGGTAAACTACAGAGTACCATCTATCAAGTCTAGCTTTAAGGCTGGAGCCACCAACCTATTGGGTGACGAGTACTTTACTGCCATTGGTACAGGATACATAGGATCTATGTACTACGTTTCATGGACAATCAATAACCTATAACATTTAGCAAACATCATTAATATGAATACAAAATATATATGGTTGCTCGCCATCTCCTTAGGATTCATGGCCTGCGACAGTGACGACACAATAGCTCCTAGCACTGAACCCCTACCGGAATTGACTGCGGGTGAAGCCGACTTTTCAAACTATGTTTCTTTGGGGAATTCATTGACCTCTGGTTATACCGATGGGGCATTATTTATAGCCTCTCAAGAAAATTCCTTCCCGAACATTTTGGCCTCTCAATTCAGTTTGGCCGGTGGCGGAAGTTTCACCCAACCATTAATGAACGATAATTACGGTGGATTGGCTCTTGCAGGAAATCGCATTGCCGCTCCAAGATTGGTGTTTGGGGGTGCAGGACCAGTATCTTTGGAATCGGTGATTGGACCTGTAACTGTTACCACTGATATCGCTGCCAACAATCCAACCGGACCTTTCAACAATATGGGAGTTCCAGGGGCAAAAAGTTTTCACCTTTTGGCTCCGGGTTATGGAAATTTAGCTAACCTATCAGCAGGATTGGCCAATCCTTATTTTGTAAGAATGACGGGGGCCACTCCAGATGCAAGTGTTATTGAAATGGCCATGGCTCAAAACCCATCCTTCTTTACTATGTGGATAGGAAACAATGACGTTTTAGGATATGCTTTAAGTGGTGCCGATGGGTCTTCACCTATTACAGACCAGCCAACCTTTGATTATGCCATATCTACCTTGGTGACCACGTTAACATCAGGAGGTGCTAAAGGAGTAGTGGCCAATATTCCAGACATCACAACAATTCCACATTTTACAACCGTTCCTTACAATCCGCTGGATCCTTCCAACCCTGATTTCGGGCCTCAAATCCCAACCTTGAATGCTATTTTTGGTGCTTTAAACCAAGTTTACGTAGCTATCGGAGCTCCCGAAAGAACCATTGTGTTTTCAGAAACAGAAGCCAGTGCCGTAGTGATTAAGGACGAAAGCTTAGAAGATATTTCATCTACTATTACGGGAGCCTTAATGGCCAGCCCAACTTTCCCTGCCTTTATAGGTCAATTTGGACTTCCTGAGGAAGCAGCTCCATTGGTAGCCGCTTTATTAGGACAAACCTACGGACAGACAAGACAGGCCAACGAAAATGACTTATTTGTGTTGACCAGTAGTACTGTAATTGGTACAGTGAACACTCCCTACGCAGGAGCTTTAATGGCTCAAGGATTACCTCAAGCCTTAGCAGCACAATTTGCAGTAGAGGGGATCACCTTACCTCTGGAAGACAAATGGGTATTGATTCCAACAGAGCAAACCGAAATAGCAACTGCCACTAATAATTTTAATGCGACTATTCAAGCAGCAGCTTCTTCTGCTGGTTTGGCCATGGTGGATACCAACGTAATGCTACACCAATTGGCCAACGGAGGCTTAACAGATGGAGATTTCACCCTAAACGCCAATTTAGTTACCGGAGGTGCCATCTCTTTGGATGGTGTACACCTTACCTCAAGGGGTTACGCGGCTATAGCAAATGCCTTCCTAAAAGCTATAGACCTAACTTACGGTTCCAATTTTGAAGCCTCAGGAAATTTAGTAGATATAGGAAACTTCCCAACAAACTACGCTCCTACCCTTCAATAAAATAGCTAAGAATTTTCATAAAAAACGTCTACTTGTCAAACTCTATCAAGTAGGCGTTTTTTTATCCTGAAAAACTAAAAAAAATGGCTTTATTATTAAATTAAAAAAATATATCTTTGCAGCGCAAAAAACGGGGAGCCTGCTTCAATGCGTAGTCCTTGTTTTTCAGTATTAAAATATCTAAACATTAAACATATAAGTAATGTCAAAAGTTACAGGTAAAGTTGCACAAATAGTAGGACCGGTTATCGATGTTGAATTCGGTGCTGATTCAGAACTTCCAAAAATTTACGATTCGTTAGAGATTAAGAGACCTGATGGTTCCACTCTTGTTCTAGAAGTACAGTCTCACATTGGTGAAGATACTGTTAGAACAATTGCGATGGATTCATCTGATGGTTTGAGCAGAGGAACAGAAGTTATCGCTACTGGTGCTCCTATCCAAATGCCAATTGGAGATGATGTTTACGGACGTTTGTTTAATGTAATTGGAGATGCTATCGACGGTCTTGGTGATTTGCCAAAAGCTGGAACATCTGGTTTGCCAATTCACAGAGAGGCTCCAAAATTTGAAGATTTATCAACTTCTACTGAAGTATTATTTACAGGTATTAAAGTAATCGACTTGATTGAGCCTTATGCAAAAGGAGGTAAAATTGGATTATTTGGTGGTGCCGGTGTAGGTAAAACGGTATTGATTCAGGAGTTGATCAACAATATTGCAAAAGGTCACGGTGGTTTGTCAGTATTTGCTGGTGTAGGTGAAAGAACTCGTGAAGGAAATGACCTTTTGAGAGAGATGTTAGAGTCTGGAATTATCCGTTACGGTGAAGACTTCATGCACTCTATGGAAGATGGTGGATGGGATTTATCTAAAGTAGATAAGTCTAAAATGAAAGATTCTAAAGCGACTTTCGTATTCGGACAGATGAACGAGCCACCAGGAGCACGTGCACGTGTTGCTTTGTCTGGTTTAACAATTGCTGAGTATTTCCGTGATGGAGCTGGTGACGGACAAGGAAAAGATGTATTGTTCTTCGTTGACAACATCTTCCGTTTTACACAAGCTGGTTCTGAGGTATCTGCACTTCTTGGACGTATGCCATCTGCGGTAGGTTACCAACCAACATTGGCAACTGAGATGGGTGCGATGCAAGAGCGTATTACTTCTACTAAAAAAGGATCTATTACATCTGTACAGGCGGTTTACGTACCTGCGGATGACTTAACTGACCCGGCACCTGCAACAACCTTTGCCCACTTGGATGCTACAACGGTATTGTCTCGTAAAATTGCTGAGCTAGGTATCTACCCTGCGGTAGATCCATTAGATTCTACCTCTAGAATTCTTACTGCTGACATTTTAGGAAACGAGCACTACAACTGTGCACAACGTGTAAAAGAGTTATTGCAACGTTATAAAGAATTACAAGACATTATCGCCATCCTTGGTATGGAAGAATTGTCTGAAGAAGATAAATTGGCGGTATCCCGTGCAAGACGTGTACAACGTTTCTTGTCTCAGCCTTTCCACGTAGCAGAACAGTTTACTGGAATTCCTGGAGTATTGGTAGATATTAAAGAAACTATCAAAGGATTTAACATGATTATGGACGGTGAATTGGATCACTTGCCAGAAGCAGCGTTCAACCTTAAAGGAACTATCGAGGAAGCTATCGAAGCTGGAGAAAAAATGCTTGCTGAAGCTTAATAAAACACTAAACTATGTATTTAGAAATAGTATCGCCAGAAGCTACATTGTTCAGTTCAGAAGTGGACTCAGTAGTGTTGCCTGGAGTTGATGGTGAATTCCAAGTGTTGCAAAACCACGCGCCTATTATCTCGTTGTTGCAACAAGGCACCATTAAAATCCATACGCACACCAAAAGCCTTCCTGGATTTAAGGAATTGCCTGCCGAAATCATCCCGTTGCATACAGATGACAAGGTGTTGACCTTAAACATAGATTCTGGAACTGTTGAAATGAAAGACAATAAAGTAATCATTCTTGTTGAAAAATAAGATTCGGAAACTTAGAGATAGAAAAAGTCAAACAATTACGTTTGGCTTTTTTGTTTTTATGACTCAGTTAATAAAATTTAACCCTCCACATACTCCAAAATATCGCCTGGTTGACAATCGAGTTCTCTGCAAATAGCTTCCAAAGTAGAAAACCGAATTGCTTTAGCTTTGCCTGTTTTTAAAATAGAAAGATTGGCAGTAGTAATCCCAATCGCCTCTGCAAGCTCATTACTTTTCATTTTACGCTTGGCCAACATCACATCCACATTCACAATAATCCCCATCCCTAAACTGTTAATTCATTCTCTTCTTTAGCAGCTTTGGCTATTTTAAACAACTCACTTAAAACCATAAAAAACAACCCTAGACACATAACCATTATGATTGGTCCTGGAGTTACTGAAAAAGTCCGTTCAATGTCATTTCCGAGATAAACCGACAATAAAAACGATGGTATACCAGTAATCAATGCAATAACAACAAAGAGAACTCCTATTTCATTGAAATTTTTGATTACAGATTGACTAAACGGTTTTAAGTTTTTAAAATAGTCCAGTACATCATCCAAAAGAAAAACCGCTCTAAGCACCAAGCCCAAAGAAATATAGATTAACAATAAGAAAATGTGCTTTTCAATTGTCATTCCTTGCACTTCAACACCATTAATCTTAACAATGGCATTAAGTGTACCGGTAAATATAAAATGAAGATAGGAGAATAACATTACGCCCATAGCAAGAACTCCTGTAATCCAAAGGTATCTCACTAGCCATTTTAAAAGGATTAATTTCTTCATAGGACAACTTCTTTTAAAACAAACTTATTAAAAATTATCGTTTATCAATAATTTTTAACCGTAAAAAAATAAAATATAGTTAAGCCACCTCATCATACGCCCTTTTCAAACGTTCAACGACAAATTGAATTTCCTCTTCATTTAAATGTCCAAAACCAAACCTTATGGCGCAGGTTTCCGCATCTTGATACAAAATAGTTTTTGGCAAAAACAAATCATGCTTTTCTGCTTGTTCAGCCAATTTTACCAAAGAAATTTTGGATTTGAATTGTAACCAAATCGCTAACCCTCCAGCCGGAATTTCATAAGAAATGATATCCTTAAAATAAGTCTTCAACAGACTACACAAATAATCTCGCCGTTGTTTATAAACAATGACATTCTTCTTAACTAAACGGTACATTTCCCCTTCACTAATCAATTCCGAAAGCATTTGCTCCTGAATTAAATCGCCTTGACGGTCCAATAATTGCAAATAGTTTTTCGCCTCCAAAATCAAGTTCTCAGGAGCCACTACAAAGCCAGTTTGAAAACTTGGGAACAAAGACTGCCCCAATTTTCCCAAATAAATCACCAGACCATTGGCATCGGCGCTGGCCATTGGCAACATGGCTGAACCTTCAAATTGAAAATCGTAATCATAATCATCTTCGATAATGGCAAACTGATAAGCTTTCGCCAATTCCAAAAGTTTTAAACGTCGTTCGGCACTCAGAGTTTTAGTGGTTGGATAATGCCTATGAGCACACACATATACACAACGAATACTTCCCTTTACAAAATGTGTCCGGATAAAACCGACATCCAACCCATGTGCATCCACAGGAATAGTCCTAATCGCAGCCCCAGCCTGCTGAAAAATCATGTTTGAGGCATAATTTCCCAATTGCCCCACTATCACCACATCATTCTGTTTGATCAACAACTGAGAGACGATGTACAGACTCATTTCGGTACTACGCGTACTAAGTAGATCATTAGGCTGTATGTGAAATCCCCTGGTAGCGTTTAAATAATTGCACAATTGGGTTTCAAATACAGAAGCCGACAATTCGCTTGTATGGTTCCATTTTGAAATTAGCGACTTTCGCTTCATGGCCGCACTGTACCACCTTGAAAATTGATGCACCGGATGCAGCCTTAAATCAGGTTGCCCATCATTAATGGTATATTTCGCATTTGTTTCCTGAGCCGTAGACGCCAAATGAAAGGACTGTTGAAATGGAAAACCAGTAGTTTTAGAATAATTATAAACCTGATCTAATTGCTGTACCGAGGCCTTAATGGGAGCCGTTCGTTGTTCTGGCAACAATACAAAGGTTCCTTTATTGGGCAGAATCTCTACCCAACCCTGTGAGGCCAATTCGTCATAAACCGCCACAGCCGTATTTCTATGGATACCGAAAATCTGACTAAAACTTCGCGTTCCCGGCAATGCCGTACCTTTGGAAAGATATCCCCTCTGAATAGCATTGATAATTTGTTGTGCTATTTGAATATAAACAGCTGTTGAACTTGACTTTTCAAAAAAAATCAGCTGTTTTAAGAGGTTATTAACCGGACTATTCATAGTTTTAAAACTGGACTAGTTTACTCGTCCGGAAAGTTACGACTTTTGCAGGGTTAAATTACATCAATTCATGAAAAGCAAATTACTCTCATCGGCATTTATATTGTCAACTTTAATAGGTACTGCCCAAGTGGAACCTGTAAAAATGGATTCCCTAGACGAAGTCATCATTACCTCCACACGTATTGACCTTCCCTTTAAAGAAAACTCAAGAACCATTACTGTAATCACCTCAAAAGATATCAAGGAAAGCCCCGCTACCAATCTTCCCGATTTATTACAACAAGTAGCCGGAGTGGATGTTCGTCGTCGTGGAACTTTTGGCTCTCAAGCCGATCTTTATATACGCGGTGGAAGTTTTGACCAGACCTTATTGTTAATTGACGGAATTAAGTTGGAAGATGCACAAACCGGTCACCACAGTATGAACTTGGCATTGCCCTTGGAAGTAATTGAACGTATTGAAATCATCAAAGGGCCCGCCGCTAGAGTCTTTGGCCAAAATGCCTTCACGGGAGCAGTCAATATTGTGACTAAAAAATCTATGGACAACCGAGTAGATTTAGGAGTACAAGCTGGTTCTTTCGGGCAGAAAAATGCGTCGGTAACAGTAGGTAGTGAGCTTAGCAATACCTCGCACATCATTCACTATTCCAGAAACACCTCTGAGGGCTATCGTTATAACACCGATTATGACAATCAGAATTACTTTTTGAAAAGCAGTTTCAACAAAAACCACATGCCCATCGATTTGATTGCCACTTTCCAAGAACGTGATTTTGGCGCCAACGGATTTTACGCCTCCCCTTCAGCAGTAAATCAATATGAAGAGACACAAGCTAGCTTGGTTGGCCTATCCTCTACTTACAGAAATAATAGCCTAACCCTTAAACCTAGAGTGTATTGGAGACGCAACCAAGACATGTATTTATATACAAGAACCAACCCCGAAGGCTATAGAAACCTTCACCAAACAAATAAAATTGCGGCGGAACTTCACGGTTCTTACAACACCAAAATTGGAACTACCGGTTTTGGAGTGGATTTGGCACAAATCTACCTCTCAAGTAACAATCTTGGAAAGCGTGATCGTTTTATGACCAACTTCTTCTTGGAGCACCGTTTCAAATTTTTCAACAACAAATTCGACGTGACTCCTGGAGTGGCAGTAACCTATTTTTCAGATTTTAAATTCCATGCATTCCCTGGAGTAGATGTAGGATATTCCGTTTCCGATCAATTAAAACTTTACGGAAATATTGGTTATACATACCGCATCCCCACCTACACCGATTTATACTACAGCGACCCAACAACTTTAGGAAATGACCAATTGGATCCTGAAGAGGCCATTGCCGAGGAAATAGGGATTAAATTCCTAGGAAAATCTATCAATGCTACTGTGGCATTCTTCAACAGAGATTCCCAAAAACTTATTGATTATGTAAAAGTAAATGAGGACGATCTTTGGCAAGCAGAAAACATAAGAGATTTGAACACTAAAGGTTTTGAAGCCAACCTTAATTATCATTTTGAACTGTCTGGACTCACACAACACATCGATCTTGGCTATACCTTTATAGAAGATGAAATTAAAGATTTGGATATCGACTATTCAAGATATTCTATCAACTCTTTAAAGCATCAGGCAACAGCAACCTACCGTGGTCATTTCTTTAAAATTGTACAACCAAGTTTGACCTACAAATACGCCGAACGCACCTCAGGACAGGCTTATACTGTATGGGACGCAAGCCTTACCGTGAGTATTCAACAATTGGATGTATCTCTCTACGCTAACAATATTTTCAACGAAGAATATTACGAAACTAACTTAGTACCAATGCCTAAAGGCAATGTACTGTTCGGGGTAACTTATCATTTTAAATAGGTCTCAAAAGCAAGTTTTCAACAATAGCAAAAGTATGAATATCATGTCCTAACCTTTTCTTAACTTTAGACGTTAACTATTCATACTTTTCTATTGAAGCTTCATAACATTCCTCGCGTAAAAACTATTACCAAAGAGGACTTTATTGCAAACTACTTCAAGCCTCAGAAACCTGTGGTTATTGAATCTTTAACTGAAGATTGGCCGGCTTATTCCAAATGGTCATTGGAGTATATGAAATCTGTTTCGGGAGACAGAACGGTTCCGCTTTACGATGATCGACCAGTACATCACGAAGATGGTTTCAATCAACCACACGCCACCATGAAAATGGCCGAATACATCGACCTTTTAAGAAGCGAACCCACCAAATACCGCATCTTTCTTTGGAATATCCTTAAGGAAGTCCCAGAACTACAAAGTGATTTCTCCTTTCCAGATTTTGGTATCAAGCTCATGAAGAAGCTGCCAATGTTATTCTTTGGAGGAGAAAATTCGCACACGTTTATGCACTACGATATTGATTTGGCAAACATCTTTCATTTTCATTTTGAAGGGACCAAACAAATCATTCTTTTCAATCAAAACCAAAACAAACATCTCTATAAAATCCCCTATTCCTTAATTACCAGGGAAGATATCGATTTTTCAAATCCAGATTTCAACCAATGGCCAGCCCTGAAAAATGTAGAAGGCTACACAACTCAATTGAAACATGGTGAAGTACTCTACATGCCCGAAGGTTTCTGGCACTATATGAAATATCTAACTCCTGGTTTTTCTATGAGTTTAAGGGCCATTCCAAGACATCCTAAAAATTTGGGAATCGCCATTTATAATGTCTTCGTATTGCGATATTTGGACAATTTCATGAGGCGTTTACAAGGACAAAAATGGATCGACTGGAAAAATGAACAAGCCATTACACGGACCCATAATAGAATAAATCTTAACGCATAACTTCTTTGGTTGTGCTATATTTGTCCACTCAAAAAACCAAATAACATGAAGAATATTCTATTTGTGGCATTTTTGTTATGTGCCACCTTAACCTACTCGCAAGCCTTTCAAGGAAAAGGCGACAAAAAATTCCAAATTGGGGCCAATTTTCAAGACCGCGCTACGGGAATCAACGCGACCTACGACTTCGGTCTTGGGGAAAACATCTCTTTAGGGTTCGCTTCTACCTACGCTTTGGATGTTCCTGAATTCCTTGATGCCGATTTTATTGACCGTTTTGATGTTAAAGCACGCTTTAATGCACATTTGGGAAATGTTATCAACATTCACGAAGATTTCGATTTATACCCTGGATTGGATTTTAGCATCAAGAATTTTGGAGGGCACTTAGGAGCGCGTTATTTCTTTACCTCAGGTTTTGGCGTGTTTACCGAAGCTACCTACCCAATCGCTTTTTACGACACTGGCCATTTAACCCCTGCAGAGAAATTGCACAATCAGTTTACCATTAGCTTTGGAGCTTCCTTCAATCTGTAAATTGAAGTAACAAATCATATATAAAAAAGGCTGTTTAATAAACAGCCTTTTTTTATCGGATCAATTCATTCACCTTTTCATAGACCAGATGGGATTCCCACCCACGGTACAGCAGGTAATCTGCTAGTTTTTTCTTTTTCTTAAAAGTATTGGTTTCCTTAATGGTTCCACATTGCTTTTCTGCCAGGCTATGAAACACTTCCATATAGTCCTGCTCATCAATTTCCTTTAGAGCCGAATTGATATTATAAGCGGAAATTTCCTTAAACTTTAGTTCATTCTTCAACCTATTTCGTCCCCATTTCTTGATTCGGAACTTTCCCCTCACAAAACTTTTGGCAAAGCGTTCTTCATTTAAAAACCTATGTTCAAGCAAATGCACCACGATATGGTCAATGGCCTCAGGGATCATGTGCATTGTTCGTAATTTTTGAACGACTTCCTTATGGCAACGCTCCTGATAGGCGCAATAATGCTCCAGCTTTTTGATGGCTTCCTCTACCGTATAGGTTTTGTGTGTTTGCATGTTTCAAAAATAACAACAATTAAATAATTTCATAAAAACTCACAACTTGCTGAATATTAGATATTTTACTTATATTTAAGTCTTCATTTTTTACCAACCAATTAATTAATCCGTAATGACAAAACAACCAACCCTCAGTTTTGTTGCTATCGCCTTTGTGGCAACATATAGTTTTGGACAATTAGAAATCAACTCAACCGGTGTCCCTTACACTATTAATTTTGACAACACCGTAACCAATGTAAACAACAATGCCTTTACTGGTAGTGGCTGGTCTCCAAACCCCAACAGTGGGCAATTAGATTCCGATGCCTGGTCCCATACAGGAAACAGTGATGGAAATCTAAGCTTTGGAGATACTGGAGATTCAGGAGATTATGCTGGAGGGACTTCTACTTATGGCGAATCAACGGGTGGTTGGTACGCCTTTAGTAATAATGGCGATATCGCACTAGGAATCCAACCTGGTGGTAGCGATTGGACTCCGGGAGACCTAACACTGCGCATTCAAAACAACACAGGGAACCTTATTAATTCTTTGGAATTGGCTTATGATATTCTCTGTTTTAATGACCAAGAACGGAGCAATAGCTTCAATTTTTCACATTCCGATGATAACACAACATATATCAACGAAACAACACTGGATTACAATTCCCCTGAAACCGCAACGGCTACTTTAAATACCTCATCAAAGAGCATCACTCTTACAGATTTGGCTGTTGCTGATGGTGCCTTTTATTATTTGCGTTGGAGTGGTGATGACATTTCGGGAACAGGATCTAGAGATGAATTTGCCATAGACAACATTTCAATAACAGCCTTTAGCGGAAGTCCAAGTCCAGAATTAAAACTTTTGGACGCCGATGCAAACCCTCAAAATTGTGGCTACACCATAGACTTTGGTATTACAGAAAGTAACAATAGTTATACGGATGTCAATTTCACCATTGAAAATATTGGCAACGCCGATTTGGAAATCACCAATTTTAACCTCACAGGGGATTTTTCAATTGTTGCCCCGGTAATACTTCCCAGTGTTGCAACGCCTCTTGTGGTCAATCCCAGTTCAAGTACGATTGTTACAATAAGGTTTTCTCCTCTTAGTGATGGCCTCTTAAATGGTACTTTGGAAATAATTAACAATGATAATAACGAAGGAGATTGCGTTATCAATTTATTAGGAGAAGGATATACGCCCGCTCCAAATATTATTGTGAGAGGCGTGATTGGAGCCAATCCCACCATTGCTAATGGTAGCACCACAACTTCTGGATTAAACAATACCCTTTTCGCATCACAAACCATCAATTCCGGGAGTCAAACCAAGAGTTTTCGCATTGCAAACGAAACTGGCAGTGACGTTCTTGAAGTTTCCAACATTTCCCTTTCTGGAGATACGGCCGATTTCTATGTAACGGCCTCCACTCCCTACGCCATTTCCATTGGCAGCTATGCAGACTTCAGCATTACCTTTCAACCCACCACAGATTCTGGGACCAGAAGCTGCGTTGTTTCCATTGTAAATTCAGACCCCAATAAAAACCCTTATACGTTTACGATTGAAGGCACGGCCACCTGCCCTTCAACAAGTGGCACAATTACCCCTACCGAAGGCCCAATTGGCACGGAAGTCACCATAAGCTCTACAGATAACCTTATGGGAGCAACTGCTTCACTTAATGGCTTGTCTCTTCCCATAGTTTCAAACTCTTCTGAAGAACTAACCGTTAGTATCCCGTCGAACGTAACCATAGGTGGGCCGGTCAGTGTAGAATTGGCCAGTGGTTGTATCTTCAGTAATACTTTCACCCTAATTGACCAATCAATCTCTGGATGTGACACCAGTAATTCTGCAAATTTGGACAACCTGTTCATTAGTCAAGTAACGGATTCCCCAACCGGAAGTTTATCTTATGTAGAATTATACAATGCCACCAATTCTAACATTGATTTTTCAACTACAAATTATAGTTTACGAGTCTATAACAATGGGAACACCTCCAGCTACAATACTATTACTTTAAACTCTGGGACAATCCTTCAGAACGATACCTTTGTTGTGGTGATGGGAACCACGGACACCCAATGTGCTGCCGATGGCGCCGATGGGTCTTTGGCCGAATTGGAAATAACTACCGTTGGTGTGAGCATTAATTTCCATAAAGACTACAATACCAGTATTGGCCATGATTTTATTGGGCTTTATGAAGACAGTGCTTTGATAGATTCCTTTGGTGTTTTAGGAGATCAAACTTGGGCCTATGGATTGTGGCTTGGAGAAAGTGGCGCTACTTTTGAACGCATTGCTTCTTTGTCCTTGCCCAACCCTACTTTTAGTACTTCCGATTGGAACATTTCCAATTGGGAAGATTGTAACGATGTAGATTATTCCGATATAGGAAACTATGATTTTTCTACTGGCATACCTCCTACCGTGAACACTATTTACGCCACGAGTTTAGGATGCACTTCTACTTCCCTAAACATAGAAGCAATCGAGGGCTACAACGAAATAGACGATATGAACGACTTGGTTTATCTTTGGCTCTACATTTCCCCATCACAATCCAATTGGACGCCACTTTCTGATAATGCTATCTATTCTGGAACTTCCTCTAATACACTTGTCATTTTAGATACTACCGAAATTGAAGATGCCCAATACTATTGTCAAGTCATGGAAAGCGGCACTACCTGTTACCAAAACTCCAGCGCCATATCCCTTCCTTCCACCATGGCTATTTGGGATGGCAGCTCGTGGTCCTCTCCTCCTACTTCAGACAAAGCGATAATCATAAATGCAGATTATGACACTGGAACTAACCTTGACGGACAAACCAGTTTCGAAGCCTGTAGCCTAATTGTAAATTCAGAATATACGCTTACTATTGCCAACAACACCTATGTAGAGGTGTCAAATGATTTAACGGTAAATGGCAATATCATTGTAGCTTCTCAAGGTGCTTTTGTCCAACTCAATGACGATGGAATAATTGAGGGAGACGTTTTGAATGACCCTTCAAAAATTACCGTGGAGAAATTTACTGCCCCAATGAATCATTGGTATGAATACACCTATTGGAGCTCTCCTGTTACCAATGAACAAATCCATACAGGTTTGGCCGAATCTTCAGTGAATAGACGCTACAAATTTACAGCCGAAAATTATCTGGATGCTACTATGGAATCCAATAATGATAATACTGCATCGCCAGGGCAAGATGGTATTGACGACGATGGCGACGATTGGACATGGGTTCCAGGTTCTGAGTTAATGGAAATTGGCAAAGGTTATGCTTCCACCCATAATGCCGGACTATTCAACAGCACACTAGGAACTCCTCCCTTTCAATTCAAATATACCTTTGAAGGCCCATTTAACAATGGCAGTATTGAAGTAGATATTTATAGAAATGACACAGAACTTAACGATGACAATTGGAATCTTATTGGCAATCCATACCCTTCTGCCTTTAGCGTGGAAAAGTTCTTTGAAGAAAACTATCTTACAGGAAAAATAGCTGGCGCGATATATTTATGGTCGCAAAACACAGCGCCTTCTAGCAGCGCAAATGGTAACGAAAATGAAAATTTTTCGCAGGCAGATTATGCCATCATTAATTTGTCTGGACAAACAGCTGGCGGAGATGGTGTCTCTCCTATTGTTGGAGCAGATAACGATAGATACATTCCTTCTTGTCAAGGATTTTTTGTAACCATGGAAAATGATGCCACTCCAACTGGTACTAGCCCAATTTATAGTACTCAAATCATATTTAACAACGATATGAGGGTTAAGGACACGAATGACAACAGTCAGTTTTTTAAAGCCGCCAATAACACTCCCAATGAAAGACTTTGGTTGAATTTGACCTCAAGCAACAATAGTTTTGGTCAAATTTTGATTAGTTACCTTGAAGGTGCAACCGACAGTTTTGATGGCATGTCCTATGATGCGCCCAGACAAACCTACAATGTGTATACCTCTTTTTATTCTATAATTGAGGGAACGGATAAAAATTTTGCAATTCAAGGGAAATCCCCAACAAGTTTAAATTTAGAAGAAGTGATTCCTTTAGGATTTCAAACTATGGCGCCAACATCAACCCAATACACAATAAATATAGCTCAAATAGAAGGTGCATTTATGGAGTCAAATACTATTTATTTGAAGGATAATTTACTCAACATTACGCATAATCTTTCTGAGGCCAATTATTCGTTCACTTCGGAAGTCGGTACTTTTAATAGTCGGTTTGAAATTGTATTCACCGCTAATACGTTATCAACAAACGATTACTTTGCAAACCCTAGTCAATTGTCAATTTTCGAGCTTCAAAATGACGAAGTTCAATTCGAACTAAACGATGACCAATTACAAATCTTGCAAATTGCCATTTTGGATATGTTGGGGAGGAAAATATATAGTTTGAGAGCAAACAGTACTAGTGAAACCTACAATTTAACTAATTTAAGCCAGGCGTCCTATATTGCTAAAATCCGTTTATCCAACGGACAGATTCTGAACAAAAAATTTATTAAGCGTTAAATCTAGACCTTATGCTTATTTGTTTTCAATAAAAATATCTTTTGAGTTTTAAAAATTGCTTTTCAAACAGATGATATGAGATTGCACTAATTATAATTGTAAGAAATAAAGATGATATCACTAAAACATACC
>NZ_LBIO01000061.1 GCF_001280505.1 Mangrovimonas sp. TPBH4 | reverse complement strand
CCCAGGGCAACCCACTCGGCAAACGCCTGGTCTACGGAAGCCTGGTCGGAACATGCTGCCATTGTATAATCGTCTGGTGCATTGAAGGAAACCTCTGGTGCAGGCTCTACCGTAAAGGTCGAACTCAGCAATAACGGTGCCCCACAGTCGCTGGTAGCTGTCCAGATTACTTCGGTTGAACCACCACAGGCATCAGGTGCCCCCGGATTGGTCACTTCAACCATCAGGTTACAGCCACCCGTGATGCTGCCCAGGGCAACCCACTCGGCAAACGCCTGGTCTACGGAAGCCTGGTCAGAACATGCTGCCATTGTATAATCGTCTGGTGCATTGAAGGAAACCTCTGGTGCTGTTACATTAATTGTTCTTGAAGTTGTTATGGTTCTTCCACAATTATCGGTATAAGTCCAAGTTTCTTCAAACTCACCACAACCACCTTCAAAAGGCTCCACTTCACTTAAAACTTCTCCACTAATTTCACAATCACCAGAATCCCCATTGGAGTAGCCTAAGCTAGTTGGCTCATAAAAATCAAAGTTCTCACATAAAATTTCTAAATCTTCCACAGGATCAAATACTGGAGCTGGAGCAGGCAAAACAGTTACGGTTTTATCTGCAGTAATTGAATACCCACACTCATCTGTATAAGTCCAGTTTACTATAATAACTCCACCACATTCATCATAATCAGGAGACAGAGTACCCGTAACTTGTCCTCCAATATAACATCCTTTAGTATCTGCATTGTTCGTATATGACATAGTTCCCGCCGTATAGTCTGCAGCTTCACTACAAGTAATGGTTTCATCTGCTACAATTGGAAACTCTGGTTTTGGAGCTGGTTCTACAGAAATCGTAAAAGGTCCTGCTGAAAGTACTCTACCGCATGAATCTTCACTATTATAACTCACAGAAATAGTCCCTCCACAAACTCCATAATTTACAGATACTTCAGGATTAAGAGTCCCCATAACAGAGCAATCACCTTCTAGACCATTGCTATAGGTTGCAACTCCTGCCTCAAAATCTGTAGCTTCGTCACAAGCTATACTCTCTGGAAAATCAGGAGGTGTTACCGTAGCTATTGGAGCCGGCATCACCGTAACTGTTTTCATTGCAGTAATTGTATTTTGACACTCATCCGTATATGTCCAATTAACATATAATGTTCCTCCACATTCATCAAATTCTCCTGTCAATACACCATCTACTTGACCTCCAATATAACAAGCCTTTGAATCTCCATTATTAGTATAGGACAAAGTTCCTGCAACATAAGTCGAAGCCTCCTCACATGTTATTGTTTCGTTTGCCACAACTGGAAATTCTGGAGCAGGAGCAGGCTCCACCATAATGGTATACTCTTGGGATTCCAATGGTCTTCCGCAAGAATCTTCTCCGGTATATATTACAGTTATCTCTCCTCCACACAAAGCATAATTGGACATTACCGTTGGCGGTAAACTTCCCTCAACAGCACAATCACCTTCCAATCCGTTGCTATAGGTAGCATCATCCAAAATAATGTCACCTGCTTCAGAGCAGCTAACACTAGTTGGTAATTCAGGAACAGTTAATTCCGCTTCTGGAGCAGGTAAAACCTCTATTATATGCGAAACAGGCTCCATTACCAAGCCACATGCCGCAACCCCAGAATAAACCAAAGTAATAGTTCCACCTTCGCAACTATTATAATCAGCAGTTATTTCTGGGGAGATATTACCTCCTTCAATTAAGCAAATACCTTCTGCTTCGTTAGAAAAACTGGCATCTCCCGGCACAAAACTATCCACTTCATCACAGTTTAGCGAGCTTGGGAGTTCTGGTAAAATCAAAACTGGTGTCGTGTTACCTGTTATTTGAATCACCTGCTTCGTAGTAATAGTTCTTCCACATTCATCTGTAAATTCCCAATCCACATATAACCACCCTCCACATCGAGTATAATCTCCAGAAATCACAGGCTCCACTTCTCCAGATATTTCACATTCACCAGTTTCCCCGTTAGAATATCCCAAATTTTCTGGTACAAAATCTGCTACTTCTTCACAAGTAAATACCAAATCTTCAACCGCATTAAAAACAGGCATTGGAGGTTCCTCCACCATAATGATTTGTTCGGCAGAACTTGAATTTCCACATTCATCAGTAGCCGTCCATGTTCTTACAATAGTTCCGGAACAACCCTCAATTGCTCCAGTATCCTCATAGGTCAAGGTGACATCAGAACAATCTGAAACAGAAGGTTCAGGAATTTCTCCTAATGAACCACAAGAGGTTGAAATATCTTCAACATCAATAACTGGAGGTGTTTGATCCCCTCCTGAGTAAATTGCTTTTAACTCTGCCAAAAACTCTCCATCGCATAGAATGGAAAACTCATAGATTACGGTCCAATCGCAATCTGTTGATCCAGGCTCAGTTTCAATTGTCAGATTGACATCTGTTTCACCATCACATTGGATGCTATACAATTGCTCTACATCCTCAACAGTTAAAGCTACTGTTGACACCTCATCCATACATAGGTTGTAATAGACGGACCTCTCGGCCGACTGACTGTAGACCGAATTCATAGAAAACAAAAAGAGCATTATAAAACCTAAAAAGGCCTTAATGCTCAAATTCCGTTTTTTCATGAAGCCAATGCTACAACACGATAAATTCGCAACAGACTTCCAAAAATGGGGAAATCCATTACTACGGGTAAAATTGTTCATAAACATAACATTTGGTTTTAATTAATTTTTTAAACACATGGCGGTATGCCAACCATAAACAGAAGTGAAGGCTTAAAAACGAATAGAGATGAGGGCACAAACTAAATAGTCCTAGCGACAGTTAAACAATCGCCAAAACCTGAAAAAATGCCTTTGAATTTTCATTCAAAAACAACCATTAAAAGTGCTAAAAATCAATTGTTCTGCTATTAAACAATTTTTGGAAAGTAATCATCCTAAACCCATAACAAATGGAATTCAAGTTGAATAAAGATACTATATAACCTCAAAAAAGATTAATATCCTTTATTCAAAAATAGACGATTAGGTAATTAGTTACAAATAATTTTAAGATTTTTTTTGCATTTAAACCGTTAACCAAACTTTTTTGCTTTTTGTCGGATTGGAAAGAAATTTCTGTGTAAAAAACATCGACAAACGACATCCTTTCCCATCAATAAAAAAACCGCTAACATTTAATTTACAACAAGTTAACACCAACATTAAACTTTCTAGTTTTTGCATAAATAATTTTAAGATGTTCCCTTAACTTATTATTTGTCCACCTAAAAAACCTCCCATTAAAACCAATTTTAATTGTTAATAATTGATTAAATCGCATACGAGAAAACATATTTCTATTATTTTTGGATAAACACAAAAACTTTATCATGAAGAAAACATTGGCCCTTTTACTTATTGCTTCTGCATTTGCTTGTAAGCAAGAAGAACCACCTAAAGATTACGTCACGTTCTCAGGACAAATTACAAAGCCCAATAGCGACTCCCTTATTGTTAGAAATCGTTCTTACTCAAAAACCATTGAAGTAGCTGCAGATGGAACCTTCAGTGACACGCTTAAATTAGATGCTGGAGTGTACAGCTTATTTGACGGGGCAGAAAGTACCACGTTATACCTTAAAAATGGATACGACATCAAACTGACCTTGGATACCAACCAATTTGATGAAACAATCACATATTCTGGTCAAGGAGCTGAAAACAGTAATTTTTTAGCTAAAAAGTCCCTTAAGGAAGAAGAATTACTTGATCTTGACAAGTTAGGCAAATTGGATAATATGGAAGCTTTGGATAAATCCATAGAATCCATAAAAAGTGAATTGACTTCGTTTTATAAATCAGATGCCACAGTGGACTCCACAATCGTTGCTGATGCCATAAAAAATGTGGATCCAATGCTTAAATCTTACCACCGATATTTAGCAAGCTCCATCACTTTAAAGCAAGAATTGCCTCAAGGAAGTCCGTCCCCAGTTTTTGACAATTTTGAAAACCATAAAGGAGGTACTACCTCTTTAAGTGATTTAAAAGGTAAGTATGTATATGTCGACGTTTGGGCTACTTGGTGTGGACCTTGTAAAGCTGAAATCCCTCACCTAAAGCGTATTGAAGAGGAATACCAGGATAAAAACATTCAATTTGTGAGTATTTCTGTAGATGACGGAAGAGGTTTTAAAGGAGAAACTCCTGAAGCCGCTGCGGCTGCTGCCAAAGAGGGTTGGAAAAAAATGGTATCTGATAAAGAATTGGGAGGTATTCAACTATTGGCTGACAAAGGATGGAAATCAGATTTTGTTCAAAACTACAAAATCAACGGCATTCCTAGATTTATCTTAATCGATCCACAAGGTAATATTGTCACACCAGACGCTCCTAGACCTTCTAGTGCTGGACTAGTTGAATTATTTAATGAATTAGACATTTAATAAAATGTTCCTAAATATAGAAAAGGCCCACTTTAAACACGTGGGCCTTTTTTATGTTAGGCTTCCCCTCTATTGTTTTTCTTGCTCTTCCACATTGGGCTGCTTAAATAAATCCAAATAAGCTTCTCCCAAAGCATCTATTACCAAGCTTGCCGTAAGTGCTTGATATCCCAAATCCAAAACAGCAATATCGGCCGCTTTCCCATGTAAATAAACACCAAATAAAGTTGCTGTCAAAGGATCATACCCTTGAGAAAGCATCCCCGTAATGACGCCTGTCAACACATCTCCTGAACCTGCTGTAGCCAAGCCCGGATTTCCAGAGGAATTGACATATAAAAGATCTTTATACACTGTAACAGTATTGGCTCCCTTTATCACTATAATAAGGTCGTATTTTAAGGAAAATGATTTTACTTTTTCCAATTTTTCAAAATCGTCTTTCCAATCTCCAATTAGTCGTTTAAGTTCTTTTGGGTGTGGTGTTAAAATGGTTTGTGGCTGAAGTAAATCCAACAATTCCTTATTATTTGCCAACATATTGATCCCATCAGCATCAATAACCAATCTCCCCTTATATTGTTTCAAAAAGGCTTCAAAAGCAATTAGCGTTTTTTTGTCCGTTCCAATTCCCACACCAAAACCAATGGCTGAAGGTTTCTGTTCAAAAGAAATATTTGAAATAAAGTCTTCTTCATTATCCGTAATCACCATGGCCTCAGGAAATGAAGCCTGTATTGGTATATAACCACATTTTGGCACATAAGCCGTTATTAAACCTGCTCCGGCAGTTAGGGCTGCCCTACTAGCTAAAATTACAGCGCCAATCTTGCCATAACTTCCCCCAACAATCAATGCATGTCCAAAACTACCTTTATGGGAAAATTTATCTCTAGGCTGATACACCGACAACATTTCAAATTTCCCGATAAGTTCTGCCTCTGTTTTTACCCCCTGCAAATAAGATGGATCTATGCCAATGTCCAACACTTCCCACTCTGTAGTAAACTTACCAGTGTCCGGTAAAAAGAAGACCAATTTGGGAGTTTGGAAACTCAAGGTATAATTGGCCCAAACCACCCCATTTTCATCCTCAGGAACATGATCCGTATATAGGCCAGAAGGAATATCAATAGCCAAGGTAAAAGCCTTTGAGGCTCTCATATGCTGAAAAAGCTTCTTGACCCAATCATCCGCTGGCCGGTTTAAGCCAATACCAAAAACACCATCCACTATAATGGCATCAGGAGTAATTTTAGGAAGTTCATCTTCTTCATTCAACAGCAACGGCCAGTTTTTGGACGTTTGTTTAATACGTTCGTAATTGATTAAAAAATCCTTGGAGCGTTTATCACTATAATTAACAACGTAAGTATTCACATTATATCCATGATTGATTAAGTGCCTGGACAACACCAAACCGTCTCCTCCATTGTTTCCAATTCCACAAAATACATGAATAGGAATAGGCTGCCCCTGCAATCTGCTATGGATCCAATAAAAAATTTTAGTGGCTGCACGTTCCATTAACTCGGTAGAACTTATATTTTGGCGCTCGGCCGTAAGTCTATCTCCTTCATAGACTTGTTCTTTTGAAAGTATTTTCATTATTCCGCTAATATTTTAAAAGTCATCTTCTTGCTAGCATTACACAATTTGTTTTTCAACTACAGAATTTCTCACTTCAATTCTGTTTTAAATAAAAACTTAGAGTGTTTATTGTTAATTCACTAAAAAGAATGAAATAGTTTTTTAATTAAAGTAAAAATAATACATTTGATAGGCATATGAATACGAAGTTAGCATTAAATAGTAACACCATTGACGCTCCGGTTTTTATTGGGGCAATTGCTACTATTCATTTCATTTTTGGTATTACAACCCGTTTGGGTTGTTAATTATATTCTCTCCGTACACAATGTGCTGCCAAAGCACCAAAAGTCTAAAATCCATACCGCAATCAAAACTGATTAAAAATGAATGTATTAAAATTTGGAGGAACTTCCGTAGGTTCTGCAGAAAACATAAACAAGGTCATAAATATCCTTGAAAACTATGCCAAAACTGAACCATTAGTTTGTGTAGTTTCGGCTGTTGGAGGAGTTACAGACAAACTCATTATTGTAGGGAAACTGGCCCAAAATAAGGATGAAAGTTTTAAGGCGGAATATGAAGCAATAAAAGCACTGCACTTGGAACTCCTATCGGAATTAATTCCAAAGGCTGATTCTAAAGTGGTAAGCCAACTTGAAGAGATCCTGAGTGCTTTAAAAAGTCTTTTGGACGGTATTTTCCTTATCAACGAGCTCTCTCCAAAAACCTCCGATAAATTAGTTGGATTTGGAGAACTCCTCTCCTCTTTTATCATTACCGAAACCCTAAAAAGTAAAGGATTGGATGCCCTAAGAAAAAATAGTAGGGACTTTATTATTACCAATAACAACTTTACAAAAGCCGATGTTATTTATGAACTGACCTTACCAAAAGTTCAGGAATATTTTAAATCAGCCAAGCAGCGCATTACTGTTCTTCCGGGATTCATAGCATCCTCCGAACATGGTGAAGCTACCACTTTGGGACGTGGAGGTTCGGACTTTACGGCTGCGATTGTAGCTACTGCCATTGAAGCTGAACAATTGGAAATTTGGACCGATGTAAGCGGCATGTACACTGCCAATCCAAAATTGGTAAAACAAGCGCATCCTATTGAAAAGCTATCTTATCAAGAAGCTATGGAACTCTCGCATTTTGGAGCCAAGGTGCTGTACCCGCCTACCATTCAACCGGTATTGATTCAGAATATTCCAATTGTCATCAAAAACACTATGGAACCTGATGCTCCAGGCACCTTTATTACCAACGATGAACAATCTAATGGATTAACTGTAAGAGGCATCACCAATATCGACAATATCGCTCTTTTAACTTTGGAGGGCAACAGCATGGTGGGCATTCCAGGGTTTTCAAAGCGCTTGTTCGAGACTTTGGCAATCAACAAAATAAATGTGATCCTGATTACCCAAGCCTCATCGGAACACACTATCTGTTTTGCAGTAGATGAAGCGGATGGCGATCATGCCAAAGAGGTCATAGATTTCAATTTTGGGTATGAAATAGCGCTGAGGAAAATCAATCCAATTCTTATTGAAAAAGATTTGGCCATTGTAGCACTTGTAGGGGACAATATGAAAAGCCACCAAGGTATTAGCGGAAAAATGTTTAGCACTCTAGGAAAAAACAATATCAATATAAGGGCTATTGCCCAAGGCGCTTCCGAAAGGAATATTTCTGCAGTAATTGCCCAACAGGACGTTAAAAAGGCCCTTAACACCTTACATGAAGCCTTTTTTGAAGTAAAAACCAAACAGCTTAATGTATTCATTAGTGGCGTTGGAAATGTTGGAGAACGATTGGTGGAACAAATTAATCAACAAAAAAAATACCTAAAGGATACTCTAAAAATCGATTTAAGGGTTGTTGGACTGTCCAACTCCAGAACCATGATTTTTGATGAAGATGGCATTTCCCTTATTAAATGGAAGGAACTTCTAGCCAAGGGAGAAAAAGCATCTATGGATTCCTTTTTTAATCGCATAAAATCACTCAACCTGCGCAATAGTGTGTTTGTGGATGTCACTGCGAGTGAAGATGTGGCCAAACTCTATGGCAAATATTTAAAAGAAAGTATTGCTGTGGTGGCTTGCAATAAAATTGCCTGCTCCAGTTCTTACGAGAATTACTCGGAACTGAAGAATTTATCAAGGAAGTACAATGCTCCATTATTATTTGAAACTAATGTTGGCGCGGGATTACCGGTTATTGACACCTTAAATAATCTAATCGCTTCTGGTGATAAAATTAAAAGTATACAGGCGGTACTTTCAGGAAGTCTGAACTTTGTATTCAACAACTTCAATGACACCACCAAATTTCATGACGTGGTAAAACAGGCACAAGCCGAGGGGTATACAGAGCCAGATCCGCGAATAGATTTAAGCGGTGTTGATGTTGCCCGAAAAATATTGATTTTAGCTAGGGAAAGTGGCGCTAAAATGGAATTGGAAGACATTACCAACAACTCCTTTTTGACAAAAGCCAATTTGGAAAGTAACTCGGTAGAAGATTTTTACAAAACCCTAATTGATGATGAAGCCCATTTTCAAAAATTGTATAGCGATGCCAAGACTAAAAATTGTCAATTGAAATATGTAGCAGAATTCAACGAAGGAAAGGCCTCTGTAGGTTTACGCGAAATTCCACAAGGCCATCCATTTTACAACCTTGAAGGAAAAGACAATATCGTGATGTTCTACACTCACCGTTATTTGGAGCAGCCCATGATTATCAAAGGCGCCGGTGCCGGTGCAGATGTGACCGCTTCAGGTTTGTTTGCAGATATCATACGGACAGGAAATGACTAAATCCTTAACAAATAAAGATGTTAACCAAACGGAAGCGACGTTTAAGGTCTTTAACGACTGTGCTTCCATGTACGATGAAAAGTATAGAGACATTTCAGCCTATGAACCATCTGTCCTTAAGTTTTGTGAACTCTTGCAAGATCAACATTCCAAAATTTTGGAATTGGGCTGCGGACCTGGCAATGTGACGCTTTTTATTAAGGAGCGATTTCCAAACTTTAATGTTTCAGGAAAAGACCTCTCGCCTAATATGATTGACATTGCTGAAAGAAATGTACCCTCAGCAAATTTTGAGGTAATGGATTGCCGAGATCTTGAAAGTATTCAAGAGGTCTTTGATGGTATGATGTGTGCTTTTTTGTTCCCTTATCTTTCAAAAGGTGATGTGGAGCAACTTATTTCTGAAAGTTCCAGAATTCTGTCCAAAAATGGATATCTGTACATCAGTACAATTGAAGGAAATTATGAGTCATCCCAATGGACTGGATCTAAGAATTACCCAGAACTAAAATTATTCATGCATTATTACCAAGAAGAGGATTTAAAAAACATCTTAACCAAACATTGTTTTAAAATTGTACATACAGAACAGTTGGTCAACCCAACGAATGGAGACAACGAATTGATTTTAATAGCCAAAAAAAATTGAACCAATATTGAAAAACGAAATAAAAATATTTTCACCTGCAACGGTGGCCAATGTAGCCTGTGGCTTTGATGTCATGGGTTTTTGCTTGGACGCGGTTGGAGATGAAATGATTGTAAAAAAATCGGCCCAAAAAGGAATTCGCTTTACCAAAATTGAAGGTTACGATTTACCGCTTGAGGCTGAAAAAAATGTTGCAGGGGTTGCCGCTCTGGCCCTTTTGGAAGATGCTAAACCAGATTTTGGTTTCGATATGGAAATCTACAAAAACATCAAACCCGGAAGTGGTATTGGCAGTAGTTCCGCTAGTGCTTCGGGTAGTGTATATGCTATCAATGAACTTTTGGGAAAACCTTACAACAAAACACAACTCTCCTACTTCGCCATGAAAGGAGAAGCTTTGGCAAGTGGTTGTGAACACGCCGATAATATTGCGCCTGGCATTTTTGGAGGATTCACTCTAGTAAAAAGTGTAGACCCATTGGAAATTTTGGAAATACCCACACCTGATGAATTATACGCTACTATAGTTCACCCTCAAATAGAAATCAAAACTTCTGAGGCCAGAGCCATTTTACCAAAGGAAATTCCATTACAGAAGGCCATTACGCAATGGGCAAACCTTGGGAGTTTGGTTCACGGACTTCACACAAACGATTATGAATTGATCAGCAAGTCACTTCACGATGTAGTTATTGAACCTTACAGAAGTACTTTGATACCTTATTTCCAAGAAGTAAAAGCACTAGCTCAAAAACATGGTGCCCTAGGTTCTGGAATCTCAGGGTCTGGACCTTCCATTTTTATTTTGTCAAAAGGTGAAGATATTGCTAATAAAGTGGCACATGCCGCAGAAGACTTATATTCCAAAACCAACTTGGATTTTAATATACATGTTTCAAAAATTAACACCCAAGGAATAAAAACGTTGCTATGAAATACTATTCCCTCAACCGAAAAGCCCCAGAAACCACCTTCAAGGATGCCGTTATCAAAGGATTGGCATCTGACAAAGGCTTGTATTTTCCAGAATCCATAACACCATTGCCAAAATCGTTTTTTGAGCAGATGGATCAAATGGATGATGTGGACATTGCATTTGAAGCCATCAAACAATTTGTAGTCCCCGAAATTCCTGAAGACACTTTAAAAGAGATTATCTCAGAAACATTGTCTTTTGATTTTCCAGTTGTAAAAATCAATAATCAAATTTCGTCCTTGGAATTGTTCCATGGCCCAACCATGGCTTTCAAAGATGTTGGTGCTCGATTTATGGCGAGATGCCTTGGCTATTTCAATGACAGCAATCCAAATGAAGTAACGGTTTTGGTCGCTACTTCTGGCGATACTGGTGGAGCCGTTGCTAATGGATTTTTAGGAGTTAACGGTGTGAAGGTCGTTATTTTGTATCCTAGCGGCAAAGTAAGTGATATTCAGGAAAAGCAACTTACCACTTTGAAAAAGAACATCAAAGCTTTAGAAGTAGATGGTACTTTCGACGATTGTCAGGCGATGGTGAAACAAGCTTTTTTGGATGAATCCATAACAAGCCATATGCAGTTAACCTCTGCCAATTCCATTAATGTGGCGAGATGGCTTCCGCAGATGTTCTACTACTTTTTCGCTTACAAAGCATTATACAAAACTCACAAGGACCTTGTATTTTCAGTACCTAGTGGAAATTTTGGAAATATCTGCGCTGGTATGATGGCCAAACAATTAGGCCTTCCTATTCAACATTTTGTAGCTGCCAACAATGCCAATAAAGTAGTCACAGATTATCTGCGTGAAGGGATTTACGATCCCAAACCTTCCGTGCAAACCATAAGCAATGCCATGGATGTGGGAGACCCTAGTAATTTTATTAGAATTGAGGAAATCTATCAGAATAACTACAAGAATCTCAAAGAAGATTTATCCGGATATAGCTTTACCGATAGGGAAACCAAAGAAGCTCTCAAGGAACTTTACAACGATTACAGCTATGTAGCCGATCCGCATGGTGCTGTTGGCTTTTTGGCCTGCAAATCCTATTTAAAAGAACATCCACACGCCCATTGTGTATTTCTGGAAACAGCCCACCCAACCAAATTTTTGGATGTTGTGGAAGAAGTTATCAGAGAAAACATCGAACTTCCTCCACAAATCCTTAAGGTAATGAGTAAGAAAAAAAGAGCAACTTCTATTGCTTCGTATGAAGAATTGAAATCATTCTTATTAAAATCATAGTTTAACTATCCTCTAATGATTCCATAAAGCTGATGATATCTTTCATTTCGCTTTCGGTCAATCCTAGAGCATCGGGAGGCAAGGTTTGGTATTCCAATTCCAGACCTAATCCGGCTCCTCCTCCATCATTATAAAATTCCATAAGCTGCTCCAAATTAACAAACACACCATTGTGCATGTATGGAGCAGTTTTGGAACTATTTCTAACGGTTGGTGTTTTGAAAAAATACTTCTTTTCTAAGGTGTTGAATACATTGTAACGTCCTAAATCGCTATCTACAAGTGTTTCCTGAAGCGTGTCCTTTGGTACTCCCAAAAGCTCGAATTCAGTATGTTTGAAATCTGGCGGTATGGTGCCATTAAACACGGGGGCAAAATGACAGGTGGCACATTTGGCTTTTCCCATAAACAGGTTGAAGCCATTTACTTCATTCGAAGACAAGGTATTTTCCAAACCATTGATGTTATTATCAAATTTAGAATTGAATTTGTTCAGACTTCTGATATAAACTGCAATGGCATTTCTTATAGAATGATCCGAAACTTCTGAACCATACAAATTTAAAAACTGCTCAGCATATAGAGAATCACCACTTACTACTTCTTTCAAATCGTCTAGGTTAGTATGGAATTCATGTTGATTATTCACTACATCTACAATTTGGCCCTCAAGATTCCCTGTTCTACCATCGTAAAAAAAGCTTCTTTGCAAAGCCGCATAAGTCAATGTTGGGGTATTTCTCAACTGTTTGGGGAATGCTTTCAAGCCATCTGTAAACGCTTTGTTTTTATCGTGACAGGTAGCACAACTCATAGAATTGTCGCTCGACAACCTGGTATCGTTAAACAAACGTTGTCCCAAACTGATTTTTGAAGTGAGCAAACTATCCACTTCTACATACCCCGAGAAATAATCCATATTGAAGGTGCTAGAGGAGAACAATGAGGTCATGTCATTGTTAAAGGCTAATTCCAAAGGAAACTCAACTTCCCAATCGGTTTTGGTGCGTTGCAACAATTCCAATTGTTTATGGGTGTGGTTTTTAATGAAATTGAACCTGTTAAAACTTTCAAAATCAGCATTCAAATTCACAATGGCCTTATCGAAAGCTTCTTGAAACTCATTATACAAGGCTTCCGAAGCAAATTCATCTTTATAAATATTGAGTAACTCCTTTAAACTACCATAGGCAATGATGCTTTCCTTCATGGAAGCTTCCAAAACAGGCGAATCAAAACCTGTAATTCCAGTTAAGGCAATGCGCGCCACTTCATCACGAATGAGCCACAACACGTGATACGGCTTCAATTTTAAATGTGTATTCTGTTTGATGAGTTCCAATCGGTTTCTAGTTTGTTGGGCCACCTTTTTAAATTCGACTTTATCAAAAGGTTCTTCAAACAACAGCTCTTCCATCACCTGAAATCCAAACGGATTGTTGATTTTGATATCGGTAGCATCTTCTTCCTCGACACTTAAAATATTAGGGGCATTCAAACTCTTGTAGTTGCCTTTGTCTACAAAAGACAATATGGGCTCTGCCATTTTAAATTGCTCACGGGCATTTAAATATCCCTTCAACATCAAATCTCTGTTACTGCTCGCCAAGGTAGAATCCAAAAACTCGATACAACGCCCTAAAGTATTCACATAACTTCGCTCCAAAGTAACAATGGGTTCAACGGCTTCATGGGTTTCTGCCTTTTTGCAAGACCCCAATACTATGCACAAAAGACACACTAAAGTATAGTGTGTCTTTTTTATGTGTTTCAAATAAAAATTTGTCATTATCTATCCAAACCTTCAACAACAAATAACATACTTCCTTCTTTTCTACTATCAGCAACAGGAGCAGCGTTTGGATCTGTAAATGCCGATCCATCTGCTGGTTCCCATCCATGGTTTTGAGTAATTACCAAGAAAGTGTCGTCTTTGCCTATAGTTTCAGAAATGTCAATCATTCCAGTAATTTCCCAAGCAGAAGTCGCTGAACCATATCCTAAACCTTCTGCAGTTTCTTGGTCACATTCCAATACTACTTTTAAGGCTCCAGTATTCAAGTTATATTGATACAATCTAGCGTAGTGGGTTTTATCGGCAGTGTCGTAGTAACCATTTGGATCTTCTTGGATATACGCGTAGTTTTCTGTTACCAAAATGTTATCAGGACTGTGGAATGATTTTGCTTTTCCGCTTAATTTATCACCATCCAATACACAAGTAATAGTACCCGCCCCAGTTGGATCGTTAGGGTTCATGGTTACTTTATACACACGACCGTAGAAAGTTCCTTTACCTTCCAAGTCTGGCTTGCTACGTCCTGTTACACAAAAATAGATCTCTCTATTGTTTTCTGCAGAACCTCTTCTCCAGTCAATATCCTCCAATCTAGAGAATCCCATGACACCTTTGCTTTTAGCCTCGGCATCCAACAAATCCAATTGCGTTTCTTCCAATTGAACAAACTCCATGGCATACGATTGCCCTTCAACCATATCCATTTCAAAAGTCACATTAGCATCTGTAACTTTAAGTCCGTATAAAGAACCACCTTCCAAGTCTCCTTGGTTTCCAACATACATTCCCAACTGTCCTGAAGGCACCGCATTGTCTGAATGGTCATCTCCAATAAATACTACCGTTTTCCCTGGGTACGCATCTTTTCCAATAGCTACAGCATTTTCAGTAGACCACTGCCCCATAGCTGGCAACATTTGAGCTGTAGAAGCACCTCCAGTACTTTTAAAAGGATCTGTTAAAAATACCCCGTTGGAAGATCCACCCCATTCACCACCTGACAGATATAAAGGTCCAAAACCATGTTCCTCTGGCGTGATCAAGGAACCTGAACATTGCGCTGTAGAAGCAGTAGCTTGGGAATTCAAAATGTACTCACCTCCTACTGGCTTAAAGGTTTCATCCAAACTAATTCTAGCAATGGCATAATCGGCTTCAATATTATTGATTAAAGTGAAAGTATCGTCTGCATTCTTGATTAGGCCAGCACCATCTGCCATAGAGCCATAGATAAAATTTGGAGTGTTTACCAATTGATCTTCCGATGTTAACAAGTTATAAATGTTCACATCTGAAAACTCTGGAGTCAATTCCAATAATACCGGAGATTGGGAGTGTGATTGTAATACCACCTCATTTGTTGGCTCATTGTTGGAATTGTCATCATCATTACATGACACAAAGGACAAAAGCCCTAGGCCAACACAAGCAAATTTGTAATAGTTGTTCATTTTCATGTTTTTTTTAAAAGTTTTCACAAATGAACAAAGGCAAGGTAAGAATAACCTTAAGTCATATTTAAGATAAATTCACTAAAGTGTTAATTTTGTTACGCTTATGTTAATAATTGGAATTAAAACAAATAAGAAGTTTACTATTTGAACTGAAAACCAGTTTTAAGGCCTAAACTAGTTATTTCCAAATCCACCATTCGGCCTTGACACCAAAGTAATACCCCCAACGCTTGGGACCAGTGAACAGCAAATAAGGAGAATACAGGTTCTCTTTGGCAAAATCGTTGTAATGGGCAAAAGAGGCCACAAACCTAAAGTGAGGCCTAGCCCAAAAATCCCTTGCTCCCGTGGGAACAAATACCGGTGCAATACTAAATTTGGTCATACTGGCATTAGGATTGGTGCCATCCTTTCTCTGGGAATAATGTAATTCTGCAAGCAGATGAAAATAGTCTGTAATAAAAAATTCACTTCGGGTACCAATGGCTATATCTATTTTTCTGTTAAAGACTTCCTTTCCAAAATAAGTCTCCGCTATATGATTACTATCTGCACCTCCTTTACTTTGTGTAAAAATAAAATACCCATTGAGGCTATAAAAATCTGATATGTTCAACATGGCCTGATTGACCACCGACCATGAATAAGCGCCTCTAAAATTTAAGTCATCCGCATCGGGAGCTCCAAAAGTATACCAAGTTTTGGATATCCCACCATCACCCCCATTGGCAATTCCTGAGCCATACCTGACCGCCAAATCGTTAAAGGATCCATCCCTAAGTTTTCTAAAACGTCTATGGTATCTTGCTCCAAATACCAAACCATAATCTGATGGAAAATTCACAGCATCACCCACATCACCAGGTTCAGTCAAATCATTGTCCTCATCACCGCCTCCCATATAATGGACTTCTCCCAGCGCCGTAATCCTATTGTCTTGATTCAATTCAAAATCATGCTCTCCTATTAACACGGTTCGCTGTCTAAGCGCAGCACTAAGGGTCCCGGTTTCAATATTCAAATAAAAATAAGGAGGTAATGTAGAGGTGGTATCTACAGATGCTACAAACACAGCCGCCATTCTAGATTTTTTGTATCCCACACCAAATCCTTGCCCCGAATGGTCATTGAAGTAATAATGGTCGGCTATATGCACATCAGGACCTCTGTATAATCTAGAACCAATCCAAATATTTAGATCCTTTCCTTTAATATTTCGGGCTTCTGCATAAATTTCGGGTAAGGCAAAGTTAAGACCGCCTAAACTGGTGGTGGAGCTATTTCCTATCGACGTCAAACTAGTGGTATAAACAGCCAATCGCATTTGCACATGGATAGTGGTACTATCGCCAGCCTTGGGCCTGAACACAAAGTTAGGCACCAACTCCAAATAATCCTGCTCTTCCAACCTACCTCCAACACTTCCCATATTGCTAAGGTTTAAACGCCTTCCAATAGATTCGCCATTTTCAAAAGACCAGTCTACTCCCACACGTCCGTAAGATCCCAGATAAAAACTTTTGTTGGTAGAATATTCATAACTAATTTGGGCATTTAGCCAAAAACAGCTTAAAAATGCCCAAACATAAAATCCTATACTCCAAAATTTATAAGTTCTAGTAAATCGTAATTTTGTTCCATACATATTACAGTTGGTTCTTCAGTTACACATTTCAATGATTATCACTGTTTTACTTATAAATATACACAACAAATACAAAACACTCAAACACAACCGATTACAAATAAATACCTTGACCTTATTTAGACATCTATTTTAACGCACCTGTTTTTAAAGCTTTCTGTATAACTTTACCACACCTATAATTATGAATACACCTCAATGAGCTCAAAAATAAATATCAAAAACAAACAAGAAGGCAACTATTTGGCAGTTGCCGGTAGTAATTATCGAATAGTGATTTCCGGTGAAGACACCAATGGGGATTATGCCGTTATTGAAATGTTGGTGCCTCCCGGAGGTGGACCACCTCCCCATGCCCATCCACATGCGCAAGAACTATTTCATATAACCGAAGGCGAACTTGAATTTAAAAGCGAAGACGGTCATGTTACAGTAAAGGCTGGAGAGTTTGTCACCATTCCATTAAATGGACCAATCCATTGCTTTAAAAATACCTCCAACCAAAATGCCCGACTTACCTGCACCATTATCCCTGCGGGTTTGGAAAATTTGTTTGTAGATATTGGTACACCCGTAAATGAAGGAGAGTTTTTGCCTCTTACCGAAGCAACACCTGAATATTTAGAATTTATAGAAGGAATTGATAGAAAATACCAACAGAAAACCTATCCGTGGGAATATCTAGACTGATATTCTTATGAAAAAAGAAAAGGATGGCTGCCTGGACAAACTGTCCAGTTGTCAATATTGGAATTGTGAAACACAAAAGCCTACACTACTAATGGCAAAGAGCAAGTGTAGGCTCTATATTGATGTAACTTTCTACAGATCAAAAAGAAATGTTGAAGGCAGCCATTTATATTCGGAATTATTTAAATGCTAAGCCTCAACAATCTCTTTAAGTACCTCTACGATATAGTCTATTTCTTCTTTGGTGTTGTAACTGCTGAATGAAAACCGAATGGAAGGTTTCTTCAGGTCTTCCTCAGACAAAATTTGGGATAATACATGCGAGCCCATTGAACTTCCACTTTGGCAGGCACTCCCCTTTGAACAGGCAATTCCTTTTAAATCCAATTGAAACTGAAGCGTCAGGGCTTTTTCAGCAGATAATGGTAAACATACATTCAATAAAGTGTAAGTACTCTTTTCATCATCACCACAGTTCCCATTAAAACTTACGCCTGGGATATGTCTTTCCACTTCAGATTTAAAGTAGTTCTTTAGGTCTAAAATATAATTGCGTTCTTTATCCAAGTGGTCATAGGCCAAAACAAAAGCTGTTTCCAAACCTTTGATATTGTGTACAGGCTCTGTACCTGCTCTAAAACCACGTTCTTGAGCACCTCCAAAAATAAGAGGTTTCAAATGGCTGTTCTTTCTTATATAAGCGAACCCAATTCCTTTAGGTCCGTGGAATTTATGAGCTGCAGCCGTCATAAAATCAATTGGTACATCCTGTACGTCCCACTCAAAATGACCAATGGATTGTACCGTATCACTGTGGAACAAAGCATTGTTGTCCTTACACATTACAGCTACCTTTTTAACATCCAAAAGGTTCCCTATTTCATTGTTAACATGCATCAAGCTTACCAATTTCAAATCTTCAGACGCATGTAACAAACGCTGCAAATCTTCATAATCCGGCGTTCCACATTTCTGAAGCTTTACATACTCAACATTAATACCATACTCCTGTTGCAATTCTTCAGCTGTATGCAACACCGCATGATGCTCAATACACGATGTGATAATGGTTTTCACACCTGCATCCCTAACAGCACAACGCAGAATCATGTTGTCCGCTTCGGTACCACCTGATGTAAAAATAATTTCCTGAGGCAGAGCGTTAAGCTGTTTGGCAATGGTTTTTCTGGCTGATTCTATGATAGATTTTGAAGACCGTCCAAACGCATGTGTAGAAGATGGGTTTCCATAATTTTCAGATAACACTTTATGCATTTCTGTAATCACTTCGTCCCTAACCTTTGTGGTTGCGGCACTATCAAAATATACTTGTTTCATGTTGTTTTGTTTATTGGTAATTCTTGGGAAATTGGCAACGGAATGCTTCCCCCTTCGCCAATTAGCCGCAAAAGTAAAGGAAATAAAATTATTTACCAGATGCCACGTTATAAATTAACAATTCTCTTATTTTTGTGTCTCAAATTACTACTATGAAAAACCTTATATACCTCCTGTTTGCTGCACTTTTTATAGTTTCATGCGATGATGGTGATATTCTTGATGTTGAATTGGATTTTGAAGACGAATTGACATTATGTCCAGAAAGCAGTGAGTCCTATCTTCTTTATAAAACCAAAGAATCTCCTTACGAATCCTTGAGCTTACTGTTTCCTTCCAACAGTACCAACGATGGTATATTCAATCCAGAAGAAGGCATTGTGGAAGGTTCAATGGCCATAAACGGGACAAGCGTAAGGTTTCATTACAGAACCTACAACAACAACCCAGAGAACTTTATCTGTAATTTGGTTCCCGATGAAACTGTCACGGTTACCAACAACTACGAAGCTACTTCGGGAACAGTAGAGTATTTCTCTACCTATGTTGATGATGATAATGATGGTATTCCTTCCTCTATAGAAGATGAAAATTTGGACGGCGATAATGACCCTAGCACCAACCCAACGGATACTGATGGCGATGGCATACCAAATTATCTAGATGAGGATGACGACAACGATAATGTAAAGACCATCAATGAAGTTCCAGACGCCAATGGAGATAATAATTTCGACGACTCCAGAGACACCGATGAAGATGGTATTCCTGATTATTTGGATGATGATGATGATGGAGATGGTATCATCACTAGATACGAGGATGAAAATGGTGATAAAAACCCAGCCAACGATTTTGCTGTAGATGCCACCATTGCACGATACTTAGACAGTAATGCTCAAGATGAATTCCTAGTAGAGGAATTTATAGAAAACGTTTATACCAGAACTATTTCAGTGCACTTTACAGTACATAATGTAAATATCACTGTTTTAAGTACCGATGAAATAGATTTAGGAACTTATACCCTTGAGGTAGAATTTTCTACGGAAGACGATTAAGGAGCTGTATTCTGATAAATATAAACCTCCGTGGCCCCCATACCATATTTTTGGTAATCGGCGGCATAAAAGGTAAGGTTGTTATACCTTCCAAAAAGGTATTCCAATTCGGTTTTTAGAACCCCTTCTCCCACACCGTGGATAAACACTACTTTTTGAATACGCTTGCTCATGGCAAATTTCAATTGTCGCTCCGCAGTATCCAATTGCAGTGTCAACATTTCATGATTGGAAAGTCGGTTGGGCCTAGGCGTTAATTGATGGATGTGCAAATCCACTTCCATCGCCGGTAAATTGCGTTCCTTAGGTTTGATTCTTTGCGATTTTCTTTTCTGTGGAATTTCCTTTTCCTGAATCACATCAAAAGCAGACTGCCCCGAAAACACTTCAGATTTTAACGACTTATCTATAAGGATAAGCTCGTGAGCATAAAATTCCAATACAAAACCATCGGTGGTTTCTATCCCATATAATTTTCCATTTTGACTTGTGATGATGCCTGTAATATCCTCATCCAATACCGAAACTTTATCTCCAATCTTTAAAGTCATGCGTCTAGGTCGTTTTCGTCCATATCATCCTTGTCAAATTTACTGGGAATATTTTTCGATATTCCATAAACACCTAGCATCAACAACGCAACGCCTCCAATTAACACAAAGGTGTTTTGTTGTTCTTGGGCTTGGGCGTAGAATGCTACAATTCCCCCTATGACTATAAAAATATAGTAGATTCGTTTTGGAATATTCATAATAAACTGCAATAAAGAAAGCTCCAAAATTAAGGCTTTTAATAATAACTTTAATAGACTGACGTACAATTCATTTATGCATCGGTATATGAAAATACTTGCATTTTCTGATAAATAGCAACTAGATTTCATACATTTGTTATCAGTCATTATAAACATTTATGTCGTCACTAGAGTCATACATGATACCCTGCCTTTGGAAAAAAACTTTTGGAGTGGAATGCTTGGGCTGTGGTACACAACGTGCCTTTGCTCTTGTACTCCAAGGGGAATTTTCGGCTGCTTTTAAATTGTATCCAGCCATTTACACCTTGTTACTACTCGGCGTTTTTTTATTGGCACACATTAAATACCAATTTAAACACGGCCATAAAATTTTATTGGCCTTATTTATACTGAATATTACAATCAGCTTGATAAATTATTATTTAAAACACTTTTAACTTTAAACTAATCAACATGGAAAAACAAACTTTACCAAATTCAACCCTCATCTTAGTAATGGGTATTCTCTCAATTTTGGGTTGTTGCTTTTATGGAGTTCCTGGACTTATCTGCGGAATCGTTGCCATCGTTTTAGGTTCAAAAGCCACGAAGCTCTACCAATCTGCTCCTGAAGACTATTTAGGGTACGGAAATGTGAAAGCGGGGAAAATTATGGGGATTATCGGTGTAGTTCTAAGTTTGATCTACCTTTTATTCTTCTTATGGGCATTGAGTTATTTTGGTTGGGAAGTACTTTCTAATCCAGAATTAATGCAAGAACGTTTGCAGGAAATGCAACAAGTTTAGTATTTAATGACACATAAAAAAAGCGACCAAATAGTCGCTTTTTTGTTTTTATAAACATTTATAGATTTAGGCTTCAAATTGCTTTAAGGTTTTTACGATTATATTGACACAATCCAACAATTGCGCTTCAGTCATAACCAAAGGTGGCGCAAAACGAATGATGTTACCATGGGTTGGTTTTGCCAATAATCCATTATCGCGCAATGCCAAACAGATATTCCAAGCCGTATCACTGTCTTCGTCATCGTTAATTACAATGGCATTCAACAAACCTTTACCTCTCACCAAACTTACCAGTTCACTGCTTGCAATGTACTTGTTCATTTCACTTCTAAACAATTGCCCCAATTGTTCTGCATTATGAGCCAATTGTTCCTCTTGAATCACTTCCAGAGCTGCTACGGCAACAGCCGCTGCAACAGGGTTCCCTCCAAAGGTGCTTCCGTGATTTCCGGGATGGATAACCCCCATTACAGTATCATTAGCTAACACCGCGCTTACTGGATAGGCACCTCCACTCAAGGCTTTCCCTAATATTAACACATCTGGTTTTACATTTTCATGGTCTACCGCCAACAGTTTTCCTGTACGGGCAATTCCTGTTTGCACTTCGTCTGCAATAAACAGTACATTGTATTGCTCGCATAACGCTTTGGCTTTAGCCAAGTACCCTTGGGTTGGCACATACACCCCTGCTTCTCCTTGGATAGGCTCTACCAAAAATCCAGCTACGTTTGGATTGTTTTTTAAAGTCTCTTCCAAAGCGTTTAAATTGTCATAAGCAATCTTGATAAAGCCTTTGGTATAAGGTCCAAAATTTTCACGTGCTACAGGATCGTTGGAAAAAGAGATGATTGTAGTTGTGCGTCCATGAAAATTGTTCTCACAAACCACAATTTCGGCTTCATTTTCATGAATCCCTTTTACTTCATAGGCCCATTTTCTACATAATTTCAACGCTGTTTCTACAGCCTCTGCTCCTGTATTCATGGGAAGCAATTTATCAAACCCAAAATACTCACAGGCAAACTTTTCATATTTCCCCAATACATCATTGTAAAAGGCCCTTGAAGTCAAGGTTAATGTTTTTGCTTGCTCCACCATGGCCCCTACAATTTTTGGGTGACAATGCCCTTGGTTAACTGCAGAATAGGCCGATAAAAAATCATAATACTGTTTCCCTTCAACATCCCAAACATGCACTCCTTCACCTCTACTCAAAACCACAGGAAGTGGATGGTAATTGTGAGCTCCATATTTGTTTTCTAATTCAATTGCTTTTTGGGACGTCATTTGGTCTAAAACCGCCATTTTATTTACTTTTAATTAAAACATTTGCAATTCCTTCTTTCAGGAGAGAAATCATCCATATTTGTAGTGCCCGCAAATTACTAAATCTTGTCCGATTTTTAGAAATTTTACCGGCATTTATTCTATTTTTGCCACATGTCAAGAAGAAACAAAAAACAGGTATTTACCAACGTTGAAGTGATAGATGCCGGGGCCAAGGGCAAATTGGTTGCCAAAGCGCCAGACGGTAAAGTAATTTTTTTGTCGAATGCCGTACCAGGTGATGTAGTAGACATTCAAACCCACAAGAAGCGTAAAGCTTATTATGAGGGCAAAGCCATAGCCTTTCATAAACTTTCAGAAAAACGGACAGAACCCAAATGTGAGCATTTTGGCGTTTGCGGAGGCTGTAAATGGCAGGATATGGATTACCAATACCAATTGGAATACAAGCACAAAGAGGTTGAAAACAACCTGAGACGCATTGGCCATATAGAACTTCCGGAAGTCACTCCTATTTTAGGGTCTTCCGAGCAGTATTTCTACCGTAACAAAATGGAGTTTTCCTTCAGTGACAGTAGATGGCTTACACAGGAAGAGATCCAATCGGGTGAAGATTTTGGAGATAAAAATGCCTTGGGTTTCCATATTCCAGGTATGTGGGATAAGATTTTGGACGTTAAGAAATGTTGGTTGCAGGGCGATCCTTCCAATGCCATCCGTAATGAGGTAAAGTCCTTTGCCATTGCCAATGGCATGGAATTTTTTAACACTCGTAACCAAGCTGGATTTTTGCGTTCCTTAATGATTCGTACTTCCACAACGGGAGACCTTATGGTAATGATTCAATTCTTTAAGGAAGATAAAGCGAAACGAAAATTGTTGTTGGATCATTTGGCAGCAACCTTCCCTGAAATTTCCTCTTTGCAATACGTGATCAACGAAAAAGCTAATGACACTATCTATGACCAAGAGGTGGTTTGCTACAAAGGCGAGGATCATATTTTTGAACAAATGGAAGACCTAAAGTTCAAAATAAACGCAAAGTCCTTTTATCAAACCAATTCCAAGCAGGCTTACGAGCTTTATAAAATTGCCCGTGATTTTGCCGACCTTAAAGGAGACGAGCTAGTTTACGATTTATATACAGGAACGGGTACCATTGCACAATTTGTGGCCAAAAAGGCCAAAAAGGTTGTAGGTGTAGAAGCGGTACCTGACGCCATAACCGCTGCCAAGGAAAATGCACAATTTAATGGTATTGATAACGTTGATTTCTTTGTGGGCGATATGAAAAATGTTTTCAACGATGCGTTCATCAGTCAACATGGCCATCCAGATGTGATTATTACCGATCCGCCTCGTGACGGGATGCATAAAGATGTGGTACAGCAAATATTGAACATTGCTCCAGAAAAGGTAGTGTACGTAAGCTGTAACAGTGCCACGCAAGCAAGAGATTTGGCGCTTATGGATGAAACCTATAAAGTAATCAAGGTACAGGCGGTAGATATGTTCCCGCAGACCTACCATGTAGAAAATGTTGTACTTTTAGAACGTCGAAATAAATAGGACACCCTAATTCTGCTAATCAGAACATCTAACTATGGTAAGATATTTAAAAATTGTATGTCCGCTTTTAGCCATCCTGGGATACCTTGTTTTAGGTTGTGAAAAAGATGATATATGTGCCGAAACCACAGCTACCACTCCTCATTTAATTATTCGGTTTTATGACGTAAACAATCCAACTAGTACCCTTTCAGCTAGAATGCTTACAGTAAAGGGTGAAGGTCTAGAAGAAGAAATTGTTTCCAGTACAACTACAGATTCGATTCTGTTACCATTAAATTTTCAAGAAGAAGGCATGACTGCTATTTCTAGATTTGAATTAAAAATAGACACCGATTACGATAGTGACACTGACGAAAGCACTGCTTCCAACACCGATATTATAGAAGTTAACTATACTCCAGAATTTGTTTACGTTTCAAGAGCCTGCGGCTATAAAAGCACCTTTGCCGGAACCGAAATAGATGTAGACGAAACCAACGATGAGGACATTTGGATCATTAACGCCGTAACAGTAAACACAACCATAGAAAATGAAACAGCAGCACACATCAACATTTATCATTAAAATATTGGTATTGCTGTTGTTCCCTTTATTAGCAACAGCTCAACAGGAAAAAGACTCTATTGGCAGCGACACCTTAGTTTACAAACAAAAATACGGTCTACGTATTGGAGCCGATATTAGTAAACCCATCCGCAGTTTGATTGATGAGGACTATTCCGGATTTGAAATTATGGGCGATTACCGTTTAACCCAAAAATTGTATTTGGCGGGTGAAATAGGGACCGAAGAAAAAAACACCATTACCGATTTTCTGGATGTCACAACCAAAGGAGGCTATTTTAAGGCTGGAGTAGATTACAATATGTACACCAATTGGCTGGACATGCAAAACATGATCTATGCGGGTTTTAGAGTAGGTGCCAGTACCTTCAGTCAAACTGTAAACAGCTATACGATTTACAACCCCGATCAATACTGGAACAATCAATATAATTCTTCCGTATCCCAAGAACACAGTGGCCTTACTGCCATTTGGGGTGAACTTATTATTGGTATAAAAGCAGAAACCTTAAAAAACCTTTTTGTAGGCATCAATGCCCAGCTAAAAGGACGTATTACCGAAACCGAACCTGGAAACTTTGAGAACATCTACATTCCTGGGTTTAACAGAACCTATGACAGTGGTGCCTTCGGGATGGGGTTTGGCTACTCGGTTTCGTATTTAATTCCTATTTTCAAAAAAGACAAAAAAGTAGTGCAAGAAGAGGAATAAGCAATGCTTCAACTCAAAATATTAGTTTGTTTAAGAGGGTCCTTTGGGGCCCTCTTTCAATTTCCTATTATTTCATTTTTAACAAAAGTTACCATTACAAAAATTTAAAACACTGCTTAACAGGTGTTTACTTTAAAATTCATTATCTTTAATCTTCAATTTTTAACAAAACACCATCATTATGAAACAGTTAAAAAAAATAGTTTTCGTTTTTGTACTTAGCATGTTTGCCATATCTGCCTATTCTCAAACTGAGAAAGACAGAAAAATTATTATCGATGCAGAAAAGGCTAAAGTTGAAATGTTGGAACACTCTCCAGATTTAAAGAAGTATTTTGACAAATCTGCGGGTTATGCTATTTTCCCAAATGTTGGTAAAGGAGGGCTTATAGTTGGCGGGGCTTCTGGAAATGGCGTATTGTATGTGTCTGGTGTGGCACAAGGAATGGCCAGTTTGAAAGAAATTAATGTCGGTGCCCAAATTGGAGGACAGGCGCTTATTGAAATCATCTTTTTTGAAACTGCCAGTGCTCTTGATGAATTCAAGAAAGGGGACTTTAAGTTTGATGCCGGCATCTCTGCAACAGCCTTAACCATGGGGCAATCCCTGGATGCCAAATACACCGATGGCGTAGCTGTGTTTACCCACACCAAGGGGGGCTTAATGGCCGAGGTGTCTGTTGGGGGACAAATATTCAACTATAAGGGATTTTAGAAAAATTATAATATCATAAAAAAAAAGCGTTTCAGTTTTGAAACGCTTTTTTTAATCTTTAGGACATGTACTTCCCTTTTTTACTGCCTTCGTACATGACATATTTCACCAATTTAGATTCCAATTTAGCATTGTACAATTGAATTTTTCTGGATGGTCGTAGGCCTACGAATTTCAAGGCATCCAAATTAGAAGTAATAAACCAAGCATCGGTTCCTGGATAACCTTGTTTTAGGGTATCCCCTATTGCTTTATAAAAACTTTCCATTTCTATATCCAAACGCTCACCATATGGAGGATTGAACAACATGTGCAATTTCTCGGTTCCTGCCTTTTGCGTTTTAAAGAAATCTTCGTGTTTTATGGTTATAAACTCTTCCAAGTGCGCATTTTTCACATTGTCCTTGGCTTTGTTCACTGCACTTGGCGATTTATCGTAGCCAATTATTTTATGGTGAAAATCCCGTGTCTTTTTCAACAGGGATTCTTCAATGGTTTCAAATAAATCGACATCCCAATCCTGCCAGCGTTCAAAAGCAAATTCCTTTCGCATTAGGTTTGGCGGAATGTTACAGGCTATCATGGCTGCCTCAATTAAAATGGTACCACTACCACACATGGGATCCATCAAATCGGATTGTCCATCCCATCCGGACAACATTACCAAACCTGCGGCAAGGACTTCGTTAATTGGCGCAATATTGGTAGCGGTCTTATATCCTCTCCTATGTAAGGATTCCCCCGAAGTATCCAAGGAAATGGTACATTGCTGACGATCGATATGCACATTGATTTTTAGATCCGGAAACCGTAAATCCACACTAGGACGATGCCCTGTAGTGTTTCTAAATTTGTCTACAATGGCATCCTTGGTTTTAAGAGCAATGTACTTGGAATGGGTAAACATTTTGGAGTGTACAGTGGCATCAATGGCCAAAGATCCCGTGGATTTCATATAATTCTCCCATGGCATTTGGTACACTTTATCATACAAATCCTGCTCGCTCACCACACGGAACGACTTAATGGGTTTCAATATTTTAATGGCTGTTCGCAAGGCCAGATTTGCTTTGTACATAAAGCCCTTGTCCCCAACAAAACTTACGTTTCTCACCCCCGGTTTTACTTCCTGTGCTCCAAGTTGGGTCAATTCCTTAGCCAACAATTCTTCAAAGCCAAATAAGGTCTTGGCAACCATCTTAAAATTATTCTCCATAGTTTACTCCAAATAGATTGCAAAAATAAAGTATTTTTGTGGCACATAACAGCATTATGTAAATAGGTTGAACCTACAATCAACCAAGGCAACATCAAATGTTCCTTTTCTCTTGAAATATTTATGATAAAAGACACAACACAATGGTATAAATCATGGTTTGACACACCTTTTTACCATATACTCTATAAAGACAGAAACCAACATGAAGCACAGCGCTTTATGGACAACCTTAGCAAGTACCTTAACCTTACCCCGGACTCCAAAATTCTGGATCTCGCCTGTGGACGGGGACGGCACTCCAAGTACTTAAATTCGTTGGGGTATGATGTTACGGGTGTGGACCTTTCTGAGAACAGCATAGCCCATGCCAAGCAATTTGAAACCGAAAAGCTTCATTTTAAGGTTCATGATATGTGTTCACCTTGTGAGGAAGAATTTGATGCCGTATTAAATCTTTTTACAAGTTTTGGATATTTCGACAATGACGAAAACAACCTCGCTACCATAAAAGCCATAAAGCATAATTTAAACACCTATGGTTTGGGAGTAATTGACTTTATGAACAAGGATTTTGTTGTTTCGAACCTTGTCCCAGAAGAAACCAAAACCATGGAAGGTATAGACTTTCACCTTAAGCGTTACCTAAAAGACGGTTATGTTTTCAAGGATATTTCATTTTCATATGAAGGACAAGAGTATAAGTTCCAAGAACGTGTAAAAGCTCTTTCTTTGGAAGATTTTGAATCGCTTTTTGAAAAAGCAGATGTATATCTACTGGATGTTTTTGGAGATTACAATTTGCGAAAATTCTACAAAGCATCTTCGGAACGTTTAATTATGATTTTTAAATAATTGTATCTTGGTGGTATGATGTATCAATATCTTTTGCCTTTTATTGCCGTACTATTTGGTATTGCCTTCGTTATTCTTACAAAAAAAAGTAACACTCTAAATACAAAGCTGCTATTGGCCTTCAGCGGTGCCTTTTTGCTGGCATTGACCCTTTTTGAATTGCTCCCAGAAGTCTACGAGCATTTGGAGGCCAAACAAACAGGCCTCTTTATCATGTTTGGGATTTTATTTCAAGTCATTCTGGAATTCTTCTCCAAAGGTGCCGAACACGGGCATGTGCATGTACACAAACATGAACAGAGCTTTCCTTGGGCCTTGTTTGTAAGTTTGTGTATCCATAGTTTTTTTGAAGGGTTTCCAATCCACGAACACAATGATATGGTATACGGTATTTTAGTGCATAAAATCCCCGTAGCCACAGTCATAACTGGTTTTCTACTGCATGCCAACTTTAGCAATATGCAAATAATTGCGTTTCTTTCCATATTCGCCATTATGACACCATTAGGTACTTGGTTGTCCCAAAGTTGGGAAGTTATCGCTGAGTATATCACCATGATCAATGCAGTTGTGATTGGTATCTTTTTCCATATTTCAACCACAATTTTGTTTGAAAGTGACGAAGGCCACAAATTTAGTGTTACCAAACTATTGGCTATCTTGTTTGGGATTGCCATTGCCTATATGATTTAAGAATTCAAAATACTTTCTAATACATGTTCAGTAAAGAAGAATCTAGGTTGTTACGACAAGAGTTTTGGACCAGTTTCGGAAAATCATTTCCAAGAAAATGGATTTTATACGATACCAAGATCAAGGAGTTTAGTTTTAAATTTCATTTCGACACCAAAAAAGCACTGGTTGCACTGGATGTTGAGGGCGATTTAGAAAACAGGATCACTTATTGGGGCCAATTGGAATCCTTAAAAACTATTTTGTTGGAAGACTATTTGCCTGAAGCTATTTTTGAAGAAGACCATGTCCTTGAAAATGGTAAAGAAATCTCAAGGATTTATGTGCCATTGGAACAAAAAGTTTCCATTCACAATAAAAATTCATGGCAGGATGTAATGGTATTTTTCAATACTACAATGGATCGATTTGAAACGTTTTTTGAAGATTTCCAAGATGTTATCAAGCAAGATTGATTCCTTATTAAATCACATAGAAGAAAATCATAAAGAAATGGCTAATGGCACCGGCCAACACAAACAAGTGCCAGATTACATGATTGTAGGGTATGCGATCGATGGCATAAAAAATAATGCCCAAAGTGTAAAAAAGTCCGCCGGCAAACAATAAGGTAATACCCCCAGCAGACATCTGTTCTGTAAGTGCAGAAAAGTCAAAGACAATCAACCAGCCCATTACCAAATAAAGGATAACCGAGAAGACTTCAAATCGGCCGGTAAAGAACAGCTTTAAGAACACCCCAAAAGCAGCAATCCCCCAAACCACCCAAAACAAAGGCCATCCTAGGCTATTTGGCAAGGCAATTAACAACACAGGCGTATAGGTTCCTGCTATGAGGAAATAAATACTTATATGGTCCATTATCCGGAAATAATGCTTCTTCTGCTCTTCCCTGATTCCATGATAAAAGGCGGAAGCCAAAAACAAGACGATAATAGAAATACCGTAGATAATCACGCTAAACAATCCCCAAGGGATATTGGAACTGCAAAACAGTATCAACAAAACAAGGCCCACAATTCCTAACACCGCCCCCAAGGCATGGCTACTGGCATTTAGCTGTTCTTCAAGCTGGGTTTGTTTGCGCATGGAGACATTCTAATTTTTGACATTGGTTAAGGTCCACTTGTCTGTTAAATCATAATAATCAAAGTCTATAGCAGGTTCTTGACGAAGCAGCTGTCCGTTTTGGAAGGCTCTTTCCAGAATGTCTTCAATTAAATAATCTTCCTTCACATTCATAGGGTCGAACTCTTCTTTTAAAGAAATATCAAACAGCCTAGCCGTATTTTGAAACCAGAAGGCTCGCCAGCTGTTACGAAGATCCTTTATCAAATCGAAAGCGGTACTTCCCGTTTGCCGATGGATAAGTTTCACTAAAATTTGCCCTTCGGTTCGAGTCAGTTTTTTAAGTTCTGCCGAAAATTCATCCTCAATATAATGCTGGACCATTTTGGCATATTTCTTTTTCGCTCGGTTGTTTTCCAGCTTACCAATACGCTCGTTAAGGGTTACCAATCGCTCTGCAGCCAATTTGGCATAGGGATATACTTTTATGGTTTTTCGCTTAAGAATTAAATAGCGTTTCCGGGCTTCTTGGTCATCAAACTTTAATTTATGAAGCAAAATGACTTCATGCAAGTCTATGGCCGTACGTGGAATAGAATCTCCTTCCACAATAATATAATCCACTTGTGTAGAATCTTGTTCAACAGGTTCCTCTTGCGCCCATATGGCCAAGGGACAAATAACCAATATGTAGCAAAGCCACTTCATAGACAATTTTTAAATCCAAAATTATTCCAAATATAAAAGAAACCTCAGATTCTCAAAGGAGATTTCCAATTGGAATAACTTTTAGATATCAAGGTAAAATTAATCAATTACAATCTCTAAAACCTTAAAATACTATTAATATTATACCTCCATTCCTTTATTGATTCCATAAAAAAAGCCTTAAGAATCACTTATGGCTTTTTTAGTTTACTACAGCTTCTGCCTATTGTCGTTACTATTTGTATCAATTAACTTATTGTAAGGATCCACACCTACTTCTACAGGTTTTTGATCCACGATAATCGAAATATGATTATCTATTTTGGTTATTTTTTGCTTTTCCAGATACAGCTCGGTTTCCTTTTTAACACCTTCAACTTCTTCTTCTCCAAAAATTCCTATATCTATATAATCGGCCAATAGAACTGAATATTCAGGGTTTTTCATTGTTTCCGATTGGTACTGTATAGAATCCTTCCCGTTATCGGAAAAGAAGCGTTTTCCCTTTTCGTCATTTCTATATTTGCTCACCTGAAAGTGGATATCAACCTTATATTTTCCATTTTCCAACTCCGTAGAAGTTACATCGGCTACTCTATTTTCATAAAGTGTAATGGTTTCAAACATATCTTTGATCACATATTGCAAACTGTCTGGAGTTACCTCTCTGATAAAATCCACCATTTCCACCGAAGTGGTATAAGGTGCTTCTTGAAACTTCACCTTATCTACATAAGCTTTCAAGGCATTATTCAATTTTTCTTCCCCTATATAATCACTCAAGGCATAAAATACCAGGGACCCTTTTTGGTAACGGATGTAGGTTTGGCCATCATTGTACATTAACGGCTTTTCGCGTTTGGACTCAAAGGTTCTTTGGGTTAAATAATCGTCTAAAGCCTCTTTTAAAAATTTGCGCATTTGGCTCTTACCCTGTTGGTGTTCCAAAACTTTTAGCGATACATATTCCGATAAACTTTCAGACAACATGGTAGCTCCCAACACATCGGCACCAATCACTTGATGTGCCCACCATTGATGCGCCACTTCGTGAACAGTGATGGCAAATGGATAATCTACCCCACCATCTTCGGTTTCATCCACATCGGCAATAAAACCAACCCCTTCCGAAAAAGGAATGGTATTAGGGAACGATTGGGCAAAGCTTCCTCCTGTTCTAGGGAATTCAATAATACGCAACTGTTTATGCTGGTAAGGGCCAAAATTTTTGCTGTTATAATCCAAAGAGGCCTTCATTCCTGCCATCATGCGGTCCAAATTGTACTCATGCCCCTTGTGGTAATAAATTTCCAAGTTGACATCGTTCCACTTGTCTTTCTTCACTTCATACTTGGCAGAATTAAAAGCATAAAAATTCAAGGTTTTACTGTCCATTTTGTAATGGAAAAAACGGCGACCATTTTCGGTCCATTCCTTTTGTAAATATCCTGGAGCAATCGCTATCTGGTCTTCCGAAGTACTCACGGTAGCCTCAAAATCTACCCAATCAGAATCCTTCGCTATATAAGTGTTGCCCAATGCCGTAGAATCTGTTGGCATTGGCTTAAGATCGTTTGGTGGCAAATCGTATTTTTCACGCGTTTTGTTGTCCTGCAACTCTCCTCCATTGTAACCTAAATTTGGAAAAATTTGAAAATTATTGATGAATGTCCCATTATAACGAACTGGGGAATTCTTTTCCAACAAGCTGTTTGGTTTATTTTTTACCGTAAAACTCAACTTAATACTATCTCCCGGCAACAAGGGTTGTTTCAGTTCATAAATATCAAAGTTGTAAATAGTGTCCTCAGATACCAATGTGTTTGGCTTATCAAACTTAAAGGTGCTTGGATAGGCATTATGGTTTACAAAAATGCTATCGATGCTCACATTGGTTTTATTGACCATGATGTACTCCCCTGAAGCATCAAAATCCAGTTGCTTTGGAAAAATGTCTAAATTGGCTTTTACGGCCACAATTCTTGGCTGTGGGATATTCTCATATTTCTTATAGGTTTTCTCCCATTCCACAGTCCTTAGCTCAGACTCTTTTGAAGAAATTCGGGTGTTCAAAACATTATTTTGGTAGTAAATCCGGAATCCAAGAGCCAAAAACCCGATAACAAACACTGAAAGCAGCATCGTCATTTTAGGGGTCAATCGTCTTTTGGCAATTTGGAAACGTTCCTTAAAAGAATCAGGCAAGCCTCTTACCCAAAACAAGGCTGTAAACACTAATAAGATCATTCCGCACATCAACCAATAGAGCTTATAGAGCATATAAAGTCCAAAGGAATCCCCATAACCGTTCATATCGGAATAGGCATAGCCAGGGCCTTGGTTGAACTTAAAAATAGCTTGCTCTACCCCTGCCAAACTTAGAAGTGGAATTCCTATGGATATAACAATCAGCACAAACAATCCTAAATATGGATTTCTCATAAGGGTTTGTACAAACAAAGATAAAAAGGCCCAGATGGCATAGCTGATAAAATTCAATACAAACAGTTCGTACAGATAATGTCCAATTTCAAACTGAAAGTACCCATTGTACATTTGAAACAACATACCAGACAACATCACAATTCCCAACATGACCAACTGCATTTTTAACAGTGCTATAAATTTAGAAATGAACAAGGTCCAGTTAGGGATTGGAGTTACATCAATTAAATCGCCCATTCTGGTAATATTACCTCTATGCACTAATAAACCAGCATATAAAAATGTACAGATGTTTATAGAAATAACAAAGGCTGAGCCACCATTCAGCATTTTCCAGGTGACAGGTAGTGTTGGAGTACCAAAAATATTCCCAATTTCAGAAAGTGCAATCAACACAATGATCAGCCCAACAATTAGAATACTTATAAAGGGCCAGCTTTTCACAATGTATAAAAACTCCATATTGGATAATTTCCAAGTCGTTTTTAAGTTCTGCAGAAAGGAATAATCGAAACTTACCTTAGGTAAATTGATTTTGGTTATACCTCCAAAATTTCGCTTCACAAAGCGCTCTCCTTTATCCTTCTTAAAAGAAATGCTAATAGCGTTTTGGCTAAAAGAGAAAAACCTGTAAACCAATCCAAAAATCACAGAGGCAATCCCCAGCCATAGCAAACGGTTATAGATAATAAGCCCTTTAAAAGGCATATGCCATTCATTCTGTTCGGCAACCGTCCAATACCTCACATAATAATCTGCCGCAGAAGCACCATAGGGATCCAACATTGCGGCCAAAGCCCTGTTATCTGGATCCGATAGCATGCCTTCCATCAATCCTTGAACAAATATCAATAGCACAATGGTAATAAAACCTGCTGCTATATTTCTGGTGAAAGTCACTACGGCAAATACTATAGCTCCAAACAGCAATACATTAGGGAGAATATAGATTAAATAAGCGTATAAATAGGATTGTAAATCGAAGGCTCCAACAAGTTCAGAATTGGTTCCGGGAAACCGGAAACCAATAAACATCCCCAAACCAATCACAAACACAATTCCTGTTACTACCACTATGCTACTAAAAAACTTAGCAAATAAATAATTGGCCTTACTAAATGGGTAGGAATATAGAATGGTATGCATTTCACTTTTGTAGTCCCTATAAATGGAGATACCGATAATAGACGGAAACAAAAAGAAAATAAGAATCGTTAAGGCATTATAGAGATTGAAAATCCCGATAGGAGAATTGACAATTCGGGAAGATCCTGTAGTCACGGTTACACTGTCAAAAATTCCTGCCGAGGCAGAGGCCATAAAAAAGGCCAACACAAAAAATATGGCAGCATAAATATAGGTGGTCGGCTTTGTTAACCAGTACCTCAATTCGTGAGTAAATATTGTAGAAAACATATAAGACTTGTTGCTTTAAAAATGAGACTTTTACTTGTTGATGATTAGGACAGAACAGGTTCGTCTTGTTTCAATGCAATAAAATACACGTCATCCAATTGTGGCTCTGCTGCAACAAAGTCTGGAGCTGGAAGCTCTTCTGAAAATACTCTTATATTTAAGCTATTGTCCTCGTTGTAATTGGAAGAAAGCACATTGTACAATGCTTCCATTTGCTCCAATTCATCACGCTCCACGATTTTAGTCCAAATGTGACCTCGTAAGGATTCCCTTGCTTGAGTTGGTGTAGCTTGTTTTAGAATCTTTCCTCCATTTAGAATAGCCATATCGGTACAAAGTTCTTTAACATCCTCAACAATATGAGTAGAAAAAATAACCGTGCAATTGGTCCCCACTTCCCTTAACACATTTAAAAATCGATGTCTTTCGGCAGGGTCCAAACCAGCGGTAGGCTCATCTACAATTATAAGTTTAGGGTTGTTCAACAACAATTGCGCAATGCCAAAACGCTGTTTCATTCCTCCGGAATAGCCAGCAACATGCTTCTTCCTTACATCATAAAGATTGGTAATCTCCAACACTTCCTGCACCAAGGCTTTTCTTTCTGGCTTGGACGAAACGCCTTTTAAAGTGGCAAAATAATCAAGTAAAGCCTCCGCGGACATTTTAGGATACACCCCAAAAGATTGCGGCAAATATCCCAGCACTTTTCTAAGCGCCATTTTATCCTCCAACACATTGATATCACCAAACATTATGGAGCCAGAATCTGGACTCTGAAGCGTTGCTATGGTTCGCATTAAAGATGACTTTCCAGCCCCGTTTGGTCCCAACAAACCAAACATTCCAGTACCTATTTCAAGGTTTAAATTATCAATGGCCTTTACACCATTTTTATAGGTTTTAGTTAAATCTTTAATGACAAGTTTCATGCGTATTTAATTTAGTTATTACGGTTATGAGGTGATTAGTATAAAAATATATGTTTTTGTTACAAAAAACAGTTTGGCAAAGGTCAAAACTGAATAAATCCTAGTATTTTTACGGAAATATAACAACTAATATCTATGGCAAAAGACAGCTTACTCAATAAAAAATCATTAGAATTTCTAGAAACTTACCTAAACAATGCCGCTCCAACAGGTTACGAATGGGAAGGCCAAAAAATTTGGATGGACTACCTAAAGCCTTATGTAGATGAGTTTATCACCGATACCTACGGAACCGCAGTTGGGGTAATTAACCCAAAAGCCAAATATAAAGTAGTCATTGAAGGCCACGCCGATGAAATTTCTTGGTATGTCAATTACATCACCGACAATGGCTTGATTCATGTTATAAGAAATGGTGGTAGCGATCATCAAATCGCACCTAGTAAAATTGTAAATATCCACACCAAAAAAGGGATTGTAAAAGGAGTGTTCGGTTGGCCCGCCATTCATACCCGTGATAAAGCCAAGGAAGAAACGCCTAAAATTGAAAACATCACCATTGATGTTGGGGCTAAAGACAAGGCCGAAGTAGAAAACATGGGCGTTCACGTTGGATGTGTGATTACCTATCCAGATGAATTTCACATTTTAAACGATGATAAGTTTGTATGCCGTGCCTTGGACAATCGTATGGGAGGTTTTATGATTGCTGAAGTGGCGCGTTTATTAAAAGAAAACAAAAAGGAATTGCCTTTTGGACTATACATTACCAACTCCGTACAGGAAGAAATTGGATTGCGAGGAGCAGAAATGATTACCCAAACCATCAAACCGGATGTGGCTATCGTTACGGATGTAACACACGATACTACAACCCCAATGATCGACAAAAAGAAAGAAGGTCATTTGGAGCTAGGTCTTGGTCCCGTGGTAGCATATGCCCCGGCCGTACAACAGAAATTACGTGATTTAATTACAGATACTGCCGAAGCTAATGAGATTCCTTTCCAAAGATCTGCCTTATCCCGTGCTACCGGAACCGATACCGATGCTTTTGCCTACAGTAATGGCGGTGTAGCCTCGGCACTTATTTCCTTGCCGTTACGCTACATGCACACTACTGTAGAAATGGTTCACAAAGATGATGTTGAAAATGTCATCAAATTGATTTACGAAACCTTATTGCAAATAAAAGACGGAGAAACATTTTCATATTTTAACTAACACATTCCCGCGAAAGCGGGAATCTTGTTTTATAACCAAGATGGACGAACTTATAGATATTGTCACCAAGCAAGGGACACTAACAGGTCAATCCTGTCTCAAATCTGAAATACACGCCAAGGGGCATTACCACAATACAGCCCACCTTTGGCTATACACCAAAAAAGGTGAAATTTTATTGGCGCAACGCAGTTTTGAAAAAGCCATCTGTCCAGGCATGTGGGATGTTTCCGTGGCAGGCCATGTAGATGCAGGAGAAAGCATTGAAGAAGCTGCCATTCGTGAAACCCAAGAAGAATTAAGCCTAAGCTTAAAACATAGCGATTTGTTGAAAATTGGAGTTTTTGAATGTTTTCAATCTTACCCCTCAGGTATTATAGATAATGAATTTCATCACACCTATATAGCCCAATTACAGGTTCCCTTGGAAACTTTAAAGCCTCAACCCGGCGAAGTGGAAGCTTTAAAACTGGTAGATGTAGGCACATTTAAAGAACTTTTAAACAACAGTGGCAACAACGATCATTTTGTCCCCTCCAACCGTGCTTATTACGAAACCGTTTGGGAGGCCATTGTAAATCATAACACCTTGGATTGATGCAACTACTCCTCATGGCCACGGCGCCAGTATTCATAATCATTCTTTACATTTATTTAAAGGACAAATACGAAAAAGAACCCAAACACCTTTTGCTGTTCAGTTTTTTATTGGGAAGTATTGTAAGTATCATCATCACTAGCATCCTGTATTATGGTTTTGATATGATACTTGCACTAAATAATGACTACAGTATTTTAGAGCAGTTTATCAAGGCCTTCTTTGTGGTTGGACTTACGGAAGAATTTAGCAAATACATCATTGTTCGCTACTACGCACAAACCAAAGCAGATTTCAACGAACCTTATGATGGTATCATGTACAGCGTTATGGTATCCATGGGATTCGCTGCTACTGAAAACATCATGTATGTTTTGGAAGGCGGGTATCAAATTGCCCTAATCAGAGCCTTTTCTGCCGTGCCAGCCCATGCAACTTTTGGGATTATCATGGGATACTTCATGGGAAAAGCTAAATTTTCAAACAACCGTATCAAGTTGAATTTGGCAGGCTTGTTCTTTGCCATTCTGTTCCATGGCGCTTACGATTTCTTCCTGTTCATCAATTTTGTGCCTGGCATTGGAATTGGGGCTTTCATCTCTTTGTTATTGGGAATTGTTCTCTCCAGAAAAGCCATTAAAACTCATCAGGAAAATTCTAAATTTAAAGTTCCATAATAAGGATTCCACAGCATTCTTTTTGTTAATTTAGTACTATGAAAAATACCATAGCCGAACGTATAGCCGACTTTTTAAAACGCTTCCCTCCTTTTGATTTGGTAAAAAAATCAGACCTTTTGGATATTGCCAAACAGGTGACTATTACCTACTTGGAAAAGGGAAAGGTTATCTATGAAAAAGACAGCCCCTTACACGATCATTTTTACATCATCCATAAGGGTGCGGTGGTACTGGTGAAGGGTAACTACGGTTCCTCTGAAGTCATTGACAAATTTGACGAAGGAGATGTATTTGGACTAAGGCCGCTGTTTGCTCAGGAAAATTATGCCATCACATCGGTTACCGATGAAGAATCCATTCTTTATGGCATTCCTATTGAGCTGTTCAAGCCCTTGGCGGCCAAAAACAAGAATATTGGAAATTACCTCATCGAAAGCTTTGCTTCCAATACAGAAAACCCATTTACAAAGATTCATCATTTGGAGTTTTTCTCGGAAACTGCAGCCAGTATTGAAACCAACAGCAATCTATTTGAGCTCCAACCCATCAAATACACCAAGAAAATTGTTACGGCAAAACCCAATACCAAAATCAAGACCATTGCAAAAATTATGGATGATCACAATATTGGTTCCGTAATAATTGAAGAAAACGACTTGCCAATTGGGATGATTACCGATAAGGATTTGCGTAAAAAAGTGGTCACAGGACTTCATACCATTAACGAGAGTGCTGCCAAAATTATGAGTAGTCCTGTGTTATGTTACACTAAAAACATTACCATTGCCCAAGCGCAAATCTCCATGATGAAACATCAAGTGGGGTATTTGTGTATTACAGAAGATGGCACCCCTAACAGTAAGATTATCGGCTTGGTTTCTGACCATGATATTGTGCTCTTACAAGGAAATAGTCCTTCGGTGTTGATGAAGGCCATACAGCGTAGCAATAACACCAAAGACCTTAAACGCATTCGGGAAAACATAACCCTACTGCTAAAAGGTTATATCACACAAAACATTCCCCTTACTCATACCAGTAAAATCATTTTTGAACTTAATGACGCTACCATTAAACGCATCATTGAGCGGTGTTTAGAAAAAATGAAGGAAGAACCACCAGTGAAATTTGCATGGATGTCTCTTGGTAGTCAAGGCCGTAAGGAACAGTTACTACAAACCGATCAGGATAATGCACTTATTTTTGAAAATGTAAGTCCCGAACGTTTGGAAGAAGTCAGGGCCTATTTCCTAAAATTGGCAAAAAGAGTCAACAAGCGCTTAAACACGGTTGGGTTTGAATTCTGCAATGCCGATATGATGGCCAAAAATCCTCGATGGTGTTTAAGCCTAGATGAATGGAAAAATCAATTTACCGAGTGGACTACCAATACCGGAAATGATGAAATCTTACTATCATCCATTTTTTTCGATTTTGATATCAGTTATGGAGACGCATCATTAACCAATACCCTAGCTGAGCACACCTTGATGATTACCAAAAACAATTCACTTTTCATGTCAAAACTAGGAGCCAATGCATTGAGAAGTGCTTCGCCTTTGGGCTTCTTCAGACAGTTTTTGGTAGAAAGTGATGGCGAGTACAAAGACTTTTTCGACATTAAAAAGCGTGGCCTTATGCCACTTATTGACGCAGGCAGACTGCTTACCCTAAACTTTCAAATCAAAAACATTACCAACACTGGAGAGCGTTTTGAAAAATTAGCAGAACTCGTCCCGGAAAACAAAGAACTCTTCTTGGCATGTTCCTATTCCTTTAAGGCAATCCTAAAATTTAGGACCAAACATGGCCTCATCAATAACGATGATGGACGCTTTATTAAATTGGAAACCATGACTAAGGAAGAAAAATTAAAATTAAAACGTTGCTTTAAAACCATAAACAACGTGCAGGAATACATCAAAATGCGCTTTAACCTAGGTCACCTTTTATAACCGTGCCATGCTAAATTTCTTCAGACGAAATAAATCCAAGAATACCGAGACTCCTAAGTCCTATTATCCTGAGTATTGGGAACGTTATGAAGCATTGTTTGACAACGAACCTGAATTGGATTTACAAACCAACCGCTTTGTAGTCTTGGATACCGAAACCACAGGATTCGACTATAATTTGGATAGGGTGCTTTGTATTGGTGCCGTGGAAATTGTCAATCGAAAGATTAACGTTTCCAACACCTTTGAAACCTATATTCGTCAGGAACATTTCAACGAAAAAACAGTAAAAATCCATGGTATCCTCAAACACGAACGCATTGTAACCTTTACCGAAGACGAGGCAATACAACAGTTTTTGGAATATGTAGGGAACGCCATTATTGTTGCCCACCATGCCCGTTTTGACATGACCATGATCAACGAAATGCTAAAGAGAAAAGGTCTGCCTGTACTTAAAAATAAAGTGCTTGACACTGTCAACTTATACAGAGCAACACGTATCAAATCAAATTTCATCCAATATGATAAACCCTACACACTGGATGAAATTGCGGAGAACTATATTTTGGATGTTTCCGATAGACATACCGCAGCTGGCGATGCCCTAATTACCGCATTAATTTTCTTAAAAACCACCGCCATTTTATCCAATAAAAAGAAACTAACACTCGCAAAAATGTTCAAACTGTAAAGCTCAAAAATTACAGTTCCGTCAAAAACAACCATTATATATTCCCTATATTTAGCGCTTAAATAAAAATATATGGGAAATTTTAAAATTTCGGTTAATAAACAGCTAGAGTTCGAAATTGATGAAACTGAAGTGACAAACCTAAATGCGGTGAAAACTTCAGACAATACATTTCACATTCTTAAAGACCACAAATCTTACCAAGCTGAAATTACCAAACTAGATTTTAACAAGAGAAACTATGAAGTTAAAATCAACAACAATAGTTACAATATACATATTCAAAGTCCTTTGGAAAACCTTATAAAAAGTATGGGGTTGGCCCTAGGAAACACCAAGCATGTCAACGAAATCAAAGCCCCTATGCCTGGGTTGATTCTTGATATTTCGGTAAGGGTTGGTGATACTGTCGCCGAAGATTCGCCTTTGTTGATTTTGGAAGCCATGAAAATGGAAAATGTCATTACTTCTCCAAGAGAGGGAGTCATCAAGGCCATATCGGCAATCAAAGGAGATGCCGTTGAAAAAAATCAATTATTAATAGAATTTGAATAATTAGAAAAAATAAAAAGAACTAAGGATTTCTCTTCTTAATTCTTCACAAATTATATGAAAAAAATACTTATTGCCAATAGAGGTGAAATTGCCATTAGGGTAATGAAAACAGCTAAAAAGATAGGACTTAAAACAGTCGCCGTATATTCTACGGTAGATCGTAACGCACCCCATGTAAAATTTGCAGATGAAGCTGTGTTGATCGGAGAAGCCCCTTCCAACCAATCGTATTTATTAGGAGACAAAATAATTGCAGTGGCCAAAGAACTAAAGGTTGATGCCATCCACCCTGGATATGGTTTTTTAAGTGAAAATGCCGATTTCGCTGAATTATGCGAAAGCAACGATATCATTTTTATCGGACCGAAATCCAAGGCCATAAAGATCATGGGAAGTAAATTGGCTGCCAAGGATGCCGTTAAGGAATACAACATCCCAATGGTGCCCGGTATTGACAAAGCGATTACCGATGTTGAAAAAGCCAAAGAAATAGCTAAGGAAATTGGATTTCCAATTTTAATAAAAGCCTCTGCCGGAGGAGGCGGAAAAGGCATGCGTGTGGTAGAGTCTGAAAAAGATTTGGAATCCCAAATGACACGTGCCATTAGTGAGGCAACCTCAGCCTTTGGAGATGGATCGGTGTTTATTGAAAAATATGTAGCTTCTCCAAGACATATTGAAATTCAGGTGATGGCCGATACCCATGGTAATGTTATCCATTTATTTGAACGCGAATGCAGCGTGCAGCGTCGCCACCAAAAAGTGGTTGAAGAAGCACCTTCTTCGGTATTGACTCCTGCCCTGCGTGAGAAAATGGGAGAAGCTGCCGTAAAAGTAGCCAAGGCCTGTGATTATGTGGGCGCCGGAACCGTAGAATTCTTATTGGATGAAGCGCACAACTTCTACTTCTTGGAAATGAACACCAGACTCCAAGTAGAACACCCCGTAACCGAATTGATTACAGGAATCGATTTGGTAGAACTTCAAATAAAAGTAGCCCAAGGAGAAAAACTTCCTATCAAACAGGACAATTTAAGCATTAAGGGGCATGCCTTAGAATTGCGCGTTTATGCAGAAGACCCATTAAACGACTTTTTACCAAGCGTAGGACATTTGGAAACCTACCAACTTCCAGAAGGACCAAACATTAGGGTGGACAATGGTTTTGAAGAAGGTATGGACATTCCTATTTATTACGACCCTATGCTTTCAAAATTGATTACTTACGGCAATACCCGTGAAGAAGCCATTGAAACCATGCTGGAAGCCATAGACAATTATCATGTAAAAGGCGTTGCCACTACGCTTCCCTTTGGCACTTTTGTCTGCAAGCATGAAGCGTTTAGATCTGGAAATTTCGACACGCATTTTGTCAAAAACCATTACGATCCAAAAACCTTGGAAGCCGAATTTCATAGCGAAGCAGAGATTGCGGCAATGATTGCCCTAAAACAATATTTGGAGGACCAAAAATTATTGAGACTTCCAAATAATTAATAACATATAAAGACTTAAAAACATTCCCTTATGGAATCCAAAATAAATCAACTTAACGAAAAACTCTCCAAAGCCTATTTAGGTGGTGGAGATAAGCGTATCGCTAAACAACATGGCAACAAAAAACTAACAGCAAGAGAGCGTGTAGACTACCTTTTGGACGAAGGTTCCTTTGAAGAAATTGGAGCCTTGGTAACCCACAGAACCAAAGATTTTGGCATGGCAGACCAACAATTTTATGGTGATGGTGTAGTCACAGGTTATGGAACCGTTCACGACAGACTTGTGTATGTATTCGCCCAAGACTTCACCGTGTTTGGAGGCTCGCTTTCTGAAACCCATGCCGAAAAAATATGTAAGATTATGGACTTGGCCGTTAAAGTAGGTGCACCACTTATTGGCCTTAACGATTCTGGTGGGGCTAGAATTCAAGAAGGCGTTCGTTCGCTTGGAGGCTATGCCGATATCTTTTATCGCAACGTTCAGGCTTCTGGAGTCATCCCTCAAATTTCGGCCATTATGGGGCCTTGCGCTGGCGGAGCGGTTTATTCACCTGCCATGACCGATTTCACCCTAATGGTGGAAAACACCAGTTATATGTTTGTAACTGGCCCCAATGTGGTGAAAACGGTTACCAATGAAACCGTTACTTCCGAAGAATTGGGAGGAGCGAGCACACACGCATCAAAATCTGGAGTCGCACATAAGACCTCAGCCAATGACATTGCCTGTTTGGAAGACATCAAAACACTATTGAGCTATTTACCTCAAAACAATACAGAAGCTCCCAAAACACTTCCTTTTGAGTTAAAGGATGAGGTTAGAGCGCAACTGGAAAATATCATTCCGGATAATGCCAATAAACCTTATGACATGCACGATGTGATTTCTGGGATTATTGACACCGATTCCTTCTACGAAATCCATAAGGACCATGCCGAAAACATTATTGTAGGATTTGCAAGACTAGGCGGTCGCAGTATTGGTATTGTGGCCAACCAACCCATGTTCTTGGCCGGGGTTTTGGATGTGAACAGCTCTAAAAAAGCGGCCCGTTTCGTGCGTTTTTGTGATGCATTCAATATCCCTCTTTTGGTATTGGAAGATGTCCCTGGTTTCCTGCCTGGAACCGATCAAGAATGGAACGGAATCATTGTTCACGGTGCCAAATTACTTTATGCCTTTAGTGAAGCTACAGTGCCGAGGGTAACTTTAATTACCCGAAAAGCCTATGGAGGTGCTTATGACGTAATGAACTCCAAGCACATTGGCGCCGATATGAACTTTGCTTGGCCAAGTGCCGAAATTGCCGTAATGGGCGCTAAAGGTGCTGCTGAGATCATCTTTAGAAAGGAAATCAAGGAAGCTGAAAATCACGAGGCCAAATGGAAGGAAAAAGAGGCTGAATATGCCGAAAAGTTTGCCAATCCATACAGCGCTACAGAACGCGGGTTTATCGATGAGGTTATTTTGCCACAGGATACCCGAAGAAAATTAATCAAAGCTTTTGCGATGCTTCAGGACAAACAAGTGGATGGCCCAAAACGAAAACACGGCAATATTCCCTTGTAAATTAACCTGTTATAAAATTCGATTTTAATTGTATCTTTATAATACAGTTATTAATCCAATTAATTATGAAAAGAGTTTTTTTAGGAATTATTTGCTTCCTTCTCACGGTGCCAATGTGGTCACAGACTCCCGAAGAAATGAAGGCTTGGCAAGACAATATGACGCCTGGAGCGCCGCATAAATTCTTGGCCTCCTTTGACGGAACATGGGATGCCACAGTAAAAATGTGGATGGATCTCTCACAACCTGCTAACATTTCTAAGGCCTATACGGTTAACGAAATGATCATGAATGGCCTCTATCAGCGCTCCACCCATAAAGGGGAAATGATGGGAACGGCCTTTGTAGGGGAAAGTATCATGGGCTATGATAACGCTAAGAAGAAATTTGTGTCTACCTGGATTGACAATATGGGTAGTGGCATTATGTATCTAGAAGGAGATTACGATCCAAACAAAAAGATTTTAACCTTAGAAGGATCCATGTTAGATCCTGCAACGGGTAAAGAAACTTGGATACGGGAAGTACTTACAAAGAACACTAACGACTCCCACACCTTTGAAATGTTTGTTTTGAAAGATGGTAAACAAGTTAAAAACATGGAAATTGTTTACACCAGAAGCAAATAGCACATGATCCGAATCTAAAAGCAATAATAAAGGCCTTCATCAAGAAACAAACATTGATGAAGGCCTTTTAATTTTTTATATCATGAAAAAACTTAATCAACTAGCCGCTACTGCCATTTGTGGTAATGATATTAGTTCCTCCTGTCTATATGTATCGGCTTTGGCCATTATCTACGCTGGCCAGTATGCATGGATTTCTTTGCTGATAGTTGCTTTAATTCTATTCCTGTTTCGAAAAATTTATGGCGAAGTGGTTGGTGCACTTCCGCTCAACGGTGGGGCCTATAACGCCTTATTAAACACCACTAAAAAATCGACGGCCTCCTTTGCCGCAGCCTTAACGGTTTTGTCTTATATGGCTACAGCGGTAATTTCTGCAAGCGAATCGGTGAAATATGCCCACAGTCTTTGGAACTTTATTCCCGTGGTAGAAACCACCATAGGATTGTTGGCACTTTTTATGTTAATTGTCATTATGGGGATTGGAGAATCTTCAAAAGTGGCCATTACCATCTTTATTTTTCACCTTAGCTCTCTTACACTGCTTTGTTTATTTTGCGGCGTTTACTTATTCCAACACGGATTGGATGTATTGCTTACCAACTTTAAACACCCTATAGAAGGAAGTGTGACCACTGCTCTCTTTTTCGGATTTGCAGCTGCCATGCTGGGTATTAGCGGTTTTGAAAGTTCCGCCAATTATGTCGAAGAACAAGCTGAGGGAGTCTTCCCGAAGACATTACGAAACATGTGGATTATAGTAACCATTTTCAATCCCTTAATTGCGTTTTTGGCCTTGGCCATAATCCCAATGGAAACCATCCATTCCAATGAGGAAACCTTGCTTTCCTTTATGGCAAATACAGCTTCTGGCAACTGGCTGTTTTATATCATTTCTATAGATGCCGTATTGGTACTTAGTGGTGCTGTTTTGACCTCCTTTGTGGGTGTAGGAGGACTTGTGGAGCGCATGACCTTAGACCGTATTCTACCGGGCTTTCTACTAGCGAAAAACAAGCGTGGGAGTTCTTATTTAATATTCATCACCTTTTTTGTGCTATGTGTTACTGTACTTTTGATTACGGAAGGTAACCTACAGGCCCTCGCCGGAGTTTACACCATAGCTTTTTTAAGTGTGATGATTTTATTTGGTTTTGGTAATTTATTACTGAAAATTAACCGAAAACAGCTCCCCAGACCTGAACGTGTGGGTCCTGTAGCCCTATTTCTTGCCATAGCTGGTGTTTTAACGGGCCTTATTGGCAACATAATTTTAAAGCCCGAATACTTAGCCATATTTTTAGAATACCTCATACCTACACTCTTGATTGTTGGCTTTATGCTGTTTCGGGTTCAAATTCTGGAAGCAATTTTATATTTCATCAATTACATAACGCCAAAAGGGGTTCCTGTATTCGACAGGATGGACACCAAAATCCTTAGATTCATTAGGAAAATCAACGATCAGGAATTTGTGTTCTTCACCAACCATGATAATGTGGCTACACTAAACAAAGTACTGCAATACATTGAAAGGAATGAACACACTAGACGCCTAAAAATCGTTTCAGTAGTACCCCCAGGAACAGAGGTCGTCCATAATTTGGTGGAAGATTTAAAAGTATTGGACCGGGCGTATCCCGAAATTTTTATTGAATTTGTTAAGGAAGAAGGATACTTTGGGCCAGAAAAAATCAAGGAACTTTCCAAACGCTGGAACATCCCAGTCAACTTTATGTTTATTGGGACTCCTGGTGAAAATTTTAAATATCAGGTACAGGAATTAGGAGATGTTAGGGTAATCATTTAGGTGAACAGTAATATATAGGCTACATTTGCATATGCAACAACCCATCCAAGAACAAAGCAAACCTAACATAGAATTTATTGCCTTAATGGCCTCTTTAATGGCCATTGTAGCACTTTCCATTGATGCGCTTCTGCCTGCACTTCCTGATATTGCAGAAGATTTAAATGTCACGGACCCCACTAAGAACCAACTGTTGATAACCATGATCTTTTTAGGATTGGGATTTGGGCAATTGATATTTGGACCGCTCTCAGATAGTTTTGGACGGAAGCCTATTATTTATACAGGGTTTTCTCTTTTTGTAATGGCCAGTATCCTTTGCGTAACAACAAATTCATTCGAAATCTTGGTCTTTGGGCGTATTTTACAAGGTGTTGGTCTTTCGGCGCCACGGACTATAAGTATTGCTATGGTACGAGATACCTACAGCGGGGATAGGATGGCACAGGTTATGTCCTTCGTGGTGATGATTTTTATTTTGGTACCCGTAATAGCTCCCACAATGGGGCAATTCTTAATTACCTTTTATGACTGGCATTCTATTTTCAACCTCAACCTCATTTATGGCCTATTGGTCTTGTTTTGGTTCTGGAAACGCCAACCCGAAACCCATCCCAAGGAAAACCATACCAAACTTTCCTTAGATCTTTTTATAAAGGGCACTAAAGAATTCTTTAAGTACAAAGAAGCCGTTGTCTACACCATTGTTTCAGGACTTATAACAGGGTCATTTATGGTCTATCTGAGTACCTCACAACAAATTTTCGAACATCAATATCATTTGGCAGACCTCTTCCCATATATCTTTGCCAGTTTGGCCATTGCGATAGGGTTTTCTACATTTTTAAATAGTACATTGGTGATTCGCTTCGGAATGAAACGCATTGCCTTTGTTGCCGCTATAGCTTACTCTATAGTCTCAATCCTCTATGTGTTTTTGTTTTGGTCTGGAACAAATCCTCCATTGTCCATTCTTTGGACTTTCTTTGGATTTCAGTTTATTTCCATAGGATTTCTATTCGGAAACCTACGCTCTTTGGCCATGCATCCCATCGGGCATATCGCAGGTATTGGAGCGGCTATCAACGGATTTGCCTCTACCATCATGGCTGTTCCTATAGCCAATTATATTGGTAGTTTTGTCATTGATAGCGTACTACCATTATTTATCGGGTTTTCGGTTTGTGGACTCTTGTCCGTATTGTTATTTTTAACCGTTAATGGTAAAAAAGCCGCTTAATCATACAATCCCTAAGGTCTTAATAATATCAATTACCGACCCTATGATGTATTCCACCCCAATAGCGATGACTATAAATCCAATAACCCTTGATAAGGCATTGATACCAGAGGCCCCTAAGAATTTCACAATGTAGTGAGAACTCTTTAAGATGATATAAATAAGTACCGAAACCACTACCAAAGCTCCCAAAATGGTACAGATTTGATGCGGTGCTTGAAATTCTTGATTATAGGTAATCAGCAATGAAATGGTTCCAGGACCGGCCAACATAGGAATAGCCAAAGGCGTTAAGGCTATAGCCTCCCGAGTTTGGATATCCTGCTGAACCCGCTCGCGTTTCATCCCTTTATGTTCCTTAAACTTCCCTGTCAACAAAGCAAACCCTGAAGAAGCTATAATAAGGCCTCCCGCAATCTTTAAAGCGGTTAAACTAATCCCGAAAAAAGATAGAATATACTTCCCTGCGAAAAAGGACAGCAATAAAATGATAAGGGCATCCAAAGACGTCCAAAAGGCCGTAACCGCTCTTTCCTTTTTACTGTGTTCCATGGTCAAGCCTACAAACACAGGCACGGTTCCCAAAGGGTTCATAATCGAGAACAAGGCTCCAAAACTCACTAAAAATAACTCCATTGTTTTTTCTGCAAAGTCACCACATTTTAAGGTTTCACAGGTTACCAAACATTTAAACTATGGTCAGTAAATTGTTAGCTGTCAGCCTATAAATATCGTCACTTCTTGTGTCGGGTAGTCCTGCGCTTGGGTTGTTTTATTCTCACATACATCAATTTAAATCGGCCATTGCCAGTTTCTCGCTTGTCAATTTCGAAGTTTTTGATAGAACTTATTAAGGGGGTCAACTTTTGGTAGCCATAATTTCTAGAGTCGAAATTGGGCTGTTTTTTTTGAAGTAAGCTCCCTACATCTCCCAAAAAGGCCCAACCATCATCATCGGCTAGGTCTGAAATAGTGGAAGCTATAAACTTGATATCCTTTTCGGTAATTTTATCGTAACTGCTTTTACGGGTGCTTGATTTTTCTGTGTTGCTGCCTTCGCTTTCCTCCCCTTGTGATTTTAAAATTTCTATATAGATGAATTTGTCACAGGCTACAATAAAAGGATTTGGAGTTTTCTTTTCGCCCATTCCATATACAAGCATTCCTGCTTCCCTTAAACGTGTTGCCAATCTGGTAAAATCGCTATCACTGGACACCAACCAAAATCCATTGACCTGACCAGAATATAAAATGTCCATAGCATCGATAATCATGGCTGAATCGGTGGCGTTTTTTCCCGATGTATAACCGTATTGCTGTATTGGAGTAATGGCGTTTTCCAGCAGTACAGTCTTCCATTTAACTAGATGTGGATTGGTCCAATCCCCATAGATCCGCTTAATTGTAGGGTTTCCATATTTGGCAATTTCTTCCATCATCTCCTTTACATAGGCAGAAGGAATATTGTCTCCATCAATAAGTACGGCGAGTTTTATATCCATAGTGTTTGTAGTTATTTTCCTTAAAGGTAGTATTATTTTAATGGGATATAAAAGAAAAAGCCGCTTCGATAACTCGAAACGACTTTCTCACTCACCAACCAATCATTTGTTAAAATTGAAGGTCTGCTACAATATCAAATTCATCATAAATTACTTTGTCCTTCAAATCGTTGTAAAAACTTGCAGAACCATATCGAACGTTATACTTGCTTCTGTCAATTTTTAAAGTGGCACTAGCTTTACTACCATATACCGAGATTTCAAAAGTCGCAGGATGTGTTTGTCCTTTAATCGTTAAGTCTCCTGTTACTTCATAAGAGTTTTTTCCGGTAGCTTTTACGGAATTGAATACCATTTTAGCTGTTGGGTAGTCATTCACTCCAAAGAAATCGTCAGACTTTAAATGTCCATCCAACTTATCTTTGTATTCCCCAGATAAATCGGTGCTTTCCAAAGACGTCATGTCAATAGTGAATTCACCTCCCGTAAGGGTTTCACCATCAAATCTCAAGGTTCCGGATTTTATGTTTATCGTTCCCTCGTGAGAACCTGCTACTTTATACCCTTTCCAAACTACTTTACTGTCTGTGGTATTCACGGTCTTCTGTTGGGCCTCCATAGTTGCTGTAAATGTTGCAAATGCAATGATTGCAGTTGTTAATCGTTTCATTTTGTATCTGTTTTTTTATTGTTAAATAATTATAGTACAAAGTTGAGGCACTAAGACCTGAAATAAAATGGCATAGTTTACAAAAAGAAGTTAAACTAGATTAACTTTTAGCTATCCGTGGCCAACTGACGCTTGATTTTACTGAGGAATTCCTTGGTGATGCCCAAATAGGAGGCAATCATATACTGCGGGATGCGCTGCTCGATCATAGGATAGGTTTCCCTAAAATAAAGGTAACGTTCCTTAGCAGTCATACTGAAGTTACGGATGATCCGTTTTTGCGAAGCCGCCAGTCCACGCTCCAGGATCTTTCTAAAAAAACGTTCTAATTTTGGTACGGCGGCATACACCTCTTCAATGCTATCGACATGAAACTGGGCAAAAGTGGTATCTTCCAAACACTGAATGTTGAACTGGCCAGGCTCTTGACTTATAAAACTACCGATATCCGAACTCCACCAATCTTCCACACATAACATAATGATATGCTCCTGTCCCTCCTCATCCACATAAAACATGCGCGAACAGCCTTTAAGAATAAAACTACTATGCTTACAAACATCTCCCTGTTGCAAGGCATACTGACCTTTCAGGTAGCGTCGGATGGTAATATGTTCGGCCAAATAAAGCTCTTCTTCTGGCGTAAGGCTTACATGTTTTTGTATATAGTCTAAAAGAGGTTGAATGTCCATAAATTGAATAAAAAGTAGCCTTCAAAAATACGTAAAATTACGGAGCTCCTAACCAAACGTTTGTCTTCAAAAATACTTCCCTAAAAAGAGATTCAATCTGGAGTCAATTGTTAACAATTCTGAATATGTGACAGTTATCAACAATTACATCATGTTTTAATTTAATTTCTTAAATTAGAAGAACATAGCCCTTTCCTACCCGTTGCCTTACAAAATTAATACTGAGAAGATGAAAGCATTTACCATCAAACAGGCCCCAATCCCAATAGACATTTACCAAGATTTAAGAAATCGTTGTGGTCTCTCCGACAAAACAGAGCAAGCCTGTAGTATCGGCCTTAAAAATGCCCTGTATTCTGTTATGTTGGAAGTGAACGGCACTGTGGTTGGCATGGGCCGACTTGTAGGAGACGGCGGCTGTTTCTGCCAAGTGGTGGACATCTGTGTGCTTCCGGAATACCAAGGAAATGGCTATGGAAAAGCCATTATGGAACAAATTTCCAAATATATTGACAAGCATCTGCCCTCCTCTTGTTATGTCAGCCTACTGGCCGATAGGGATGCTTCTATTTTATATAAGAAGTTCGGGTTTCAAGACACCCTGCCAATCTCCAAGGGCATGTATTTTACAACATAATAGTAATCTTATGGACATCACTGTAGAAACTTCAATCAACGCTCCAATTGAACTGGTATGGGATTTTTGGACCAGCCCAGACCATATCACTCTTTGGAATTTTGCCAGCGACACTTGGTGCTGCCCAAAGGCCGAAAACGACGTGCGCCCAGGAGGCAGTTTTAGTTGGCGAATGGAAGCCAAAGACGGTAGTATGGGGTTTGATTTTGAAGGTATGTATCAAGAGGTAATTCCTTTAAAACGGATTACTTCCAAATTATCAGACGCCAGGAAAGTATCCATACATTTTTCAACAAACAACGACCTTGTTACCATAAAGGAAACCTTTGAAGCCGAAAACGAGAATCCTATTGACCTGCAACGCTCAGGTTGGCAGGCCATTTTGGACAATTTTAAAAAGCACGTTGAAACTACTACCCCTTAATTGTTGATAATATTCTTAATAAGTAGAAACTTTCCTACTAACAATTATTCGTACTAAATTTTATATTTGGTTCATATGATTCAATCATATTATTAACCAACCAAATATGACTAGAGAAGAACACTTAAAATTCTGTAAACAATGTACCAACCGACACCTTGATATGAAAGTTGGCCTAGTTTGCAATTTAACAGGTATTAAAGCCGACTTTTCCGATGAATGCACTTCTTTTGAAAAAGACAATTCCGTCATTGAGCAATTAGAAGACACAGAAATACTAGAGCACAACGAGTTACTGTATAAACTATCTCCTGAAACTCTATCTAAATTTAAAGAAGAACAAGACTACTCAAAAGCTTTGGTTTCTGGAATAATTGTAGGATTGATAGGAGCCTTTTTATGGGGTGCCATAACAGTGTCTACCGGGTATCAAATAGGCTATATGGCTCTGGCTATTGGCGCTGGAGTTGGATTATCTATGAGATACACAGGAAAAGGCATTGATAAACTATTTGGTATTACAGGAGGTATAATAGCATTGTTAAGTTGTCTTTTAGGGAATTTTTTAAGTATTGTTGGATTTTTGGCTGAAGCTGAAAATTTAGGCTACATGGAGACCTTAAGCTTGATAAACTATAGCGAATTACTTCCAATAATGGTAGAAACCTTTAGTCCAATAGATTTACTGTTTTATGCAATTGCGGCCGCAGAAGGTTATAAATTGTCATTCAGGGCCCTTACTGAAAAGGAGTTGCATGAAATAGAAAGCAAGCACATTTAAGTTAAAATCCACCCAAAAATAATTAATGGACTTAACCAAACATTGCCACTTATGCGAACACCAAAGCGTAAGTTTAAAAGAAGGCACATCTTGTACCCTTACCAATAGAAAACCGGAATTCAATAGAACTTGTTCAAAAATTGAATTAGGAGATAAATTCAAAACTACTCTTAAATCTACGAATGTTGAATTGGAGAAACTCAAACGCAACAAAACACTTACCCTTATTTATTTTGCGGTATTTACAACTATTGGGCTTAGCGTAATCATTGGTGGATTCCTTTTAGGAAGATACGCATGGGTTAGTGGCGTCATCTCTCCAATTCCACTTGTGATAATGGGCGTTGGTCTTGGTCCGTTAGGTCTAGCCTTTGGAACTCTTAACAGACATAATGCGGATTTTAAACTTGCAAAAAAGCACAAAGACCAAATTGACAATATCCTAGAACTGTATAAAATTGAATATGCCATAGATATAAAATTTGGAAAAGAATACCATGGTACTCAAGATATAGAGGTACAGTTAAATATCAAAGGGGTACGCTAATATTTCGGACATCGCTCTCAAAAACAAACTTCTTCCTTTTAAAAGCAACCTTTTTATAAGAAGCCCATCTTATACACACCAACCAAATCCATAAAATGAAAAAAATTATTTGCTCTGCCATTGTACTTTTAATTGCATCTACCTCACTTTTCGCTCAATCGGAATCCCAAAATGAATTTCGAAATAAGTATGTCACATTTAACATGATTTCCTTTATTTATAGTAACACCCCTAGATGGAATTTCGGATACTATCATAACATAAATAATCATTTTACACTTGGGACTGAAGCTGGTATAGGTACCCACATGACAACAAAAGACTATTTCAGTCTTGAATTCTCTCCGGAGATAAGATACATCTTAAACCCAAAGGGTTCTACCAAAAAATTTATTTCCTTAGAAGGGTTCTATATCTATCACAAAGAAGAAATAACCGATTACACCTATCAAAGCGAAACGGATTCCAATGAATACCATTACGATTCAGCTTCATACAAAAGACATAAATATGGGATGAATTTAAATTATGGCATGATTGTAAATTTCTCAAAAAGAACAGGTATTATCCCAAAGGTTGGCCTGGGAATCAAGATGAGAAATGTAGTATTTTCCAATATAGTAAACCCGACACCATATGAGGATGACAATGAAGGTTTCATTCCGAGCATACGTAACTACAGAAAGGTTGAAGGCTACCATTCAAGTGTGAATTTCAACTTTGAGCTTCAATTCTTTTATAAATTTCAATGAAACTTATTTAAACATGAGGTTTATTCCAACTTCCTTAACCTAGGTAACAAAGGCGCATTTTTATCCTGATAAGGTTCCATATGCTGAATAATTTGATCCAACATGTCTATGGCTCTTAAAATATGTGGCCCTTTGTTCAACATGATACACTCTGCTTTGGTAGCGGTTACGGCATCGGTAATTTCGGAGCGACTTGGCAAGCCTTTTTTTGCTAGATTTTCCAATACCTGAGTAGCCCAAACAATAGGGATATGGCACGCATTGCAAAGGGCCAACATTTCCTTTTGGATATAGCCCATGTTTTCCCAACTGGTCTCGATAGCCAAATCTCCTCTGGCAATCATCACCCCTACTTTAGGGGCTTTCATGGCTTCCAACAAAATTGCGCTTAACTGATTGTAGGCGCCCTGTGTTTCTATTTTATAGATAATCCCCAAGGTTTCCAAAACACCCAATTCCTGCAGATAATTGTGCATTTCTTTAACATCCTCAACGGTGTTGACAAATGAAAAATTGACAATATCGGCGTATTCAGCAATGAACTTTAGGTTCTCTTTGTCAGTTTGGGTCAAACCGCGAATATCTAAATTGGAATCAGGAAAATTAATCCCTTTATCTGGTTTTAATTTAGAACCTTTTTCTCCGGCACGTAAAATTTTAATCTTGGCAACTTCATTATTCAATTCTGAGATGGTTCCTTTAATGGCACCATCATCAAAATACACCCGTTCCCCTACTTTTATATAAGCAAATACCTCGGGTAAAGTACAGGATACTATGCAAGGCTCTTTTCCTTTTTTGGATTTTTTGGCCATCATAGGGGTTTTGGACAGCAGCAGCGTATCCCCTTCTCTTAACACAATGGGCTTTTTCATTTCACCCGTGCGTATTTTTGGACCACCAATATCCATAGCTATAATGGTACGTTTGCCCAGTTCGGCATCGGCAGCTTTAATGTGCTTAATAATATGCAACCAATCTTTCTGCGAATCATGGGCACAATTAATTCTGGCAATCTTCATCCCCCTTTGAATCATCTGCTCCACATATTGCGGATCTTCAGCAGTAAACCCTGGCATGGTCACCATAATGCGCTGCTTTCTGTTTCGGGGAGGTTCTCCAAATAAAAGCTTAGTGTTTTTAGCTAGGATCTTGTCACTCTCTTCAATTGAAACCGTATACTTTTCAGGCCATTTACTTGGCTCATCTAGTAATTTGGACAAATAAAAACGGGTGATTTTTACACTGGCCTCGGTATGGGCCTCTGCCCTTGCCAAACGAGACATTCCCAACACTCCCAGAGCGTATTGCAGATTGCGTAAATCAAAAGATCTTAGTGATAAATAATTGACTAAGTTCAAGGCACTTTTTTGATGATTGGGATGTATCTGCGCCAATCTTTCGGAAAAAGCCTGTCCGTCAAGGTGCATTTTTTCAAGGATTGCATCCAATTCTTGAACCATTGCTTGAAGATCTTTGGTACCCATGGCAAACGTTTCTACAAAGTTCTGAAATTAAAATGTCGCACTAGATGATATCCCTCATATCAAAAGGAAATATTCAATCTGGACTAAAGGTACTCAAATCCCCAAGATTCAAGCCCCTTAAAATCATAAATCTTGTTAGCGATTGCCTAATAAAAATTTGGTTATATTTATCCAGCCAATCAAGATATATGATAAAAGATCTAGTTCAATTTGTTCTTGAAATAGTAGCCGATGGTTTATTGTGCTTCTCACAATACAAACATCGTAAACACATTCAAAAAATGGAACAAAAGGACGGAATCCCAAGACCTATTGAAAAACATCTTTTTGGACCTAGGGCAATTATTCTTTTTATTATGTGCTGTCTAGCTATAATAAGCTCATCCTTGTTCATGGCCTATCAAAAATTTGTAACTCATATAAAAACTACCCAAAATGAGCTGGTACAAATAACCCAACGCATGGAATTATGGTACAACAAATATGGCCAATACCCCAATACTCTAGCTGAACTTATTGGAAATGACCCCATACGTGACGCTTGGGAAAAAGATGCTTGGAACCATCCTTACCAATTTTCAATCTCTCAAAAGGAACATACCTTTTTAATTATTTCCGCTGGTCCAAATGGACAATTTGGAACTGAAGACGACTTGACATCAAACTACTCTAAAACACATACAAAAAACTAAAATTCAAGTTGTTAAAAAACTACAGATAAAGTATCTTAGTACAAGGAATAGCCCTTACCTACATTCCAACTGGTATTGAGAATACCATCAATAAAACCAAAATTCAATGAAACTAAAGATGCTGCTTTTGTTGTTAGTAGGAACTGTATTGACAACATCTTGTAAAGAAACCAAAACAGAAACACCTAATTCTTCTGAAACTTCCAATGCTACAGTTTATTACAATGGAGACATAATTACCATGGAAGGTGACACACCTGAGTATGTGGAAGCTCTTGTTGTAAAGGATGGAAAAATTGCCTTTGCAGGGAATAGTAACGAGGCGATGACTGTGGCCGGACCGGGCCATAAAATGATCGATCTTAATGGGCATAACCTACTTCCTGGGTTTATGGATGGTCATGGTCATGCTTGGAATGCCGGATTTCAAGCCGTATCAGCCAATCTGTTACCAGCACCAGACGGTGAAGGTAAAAGCATCGACGATATCATAAGTTTACTCAATGATTGGAAGGCAAAAAACACCGAGGCCATTTCAAAATACGGAGCAATCGTAGGGTTTGGATATGATGATTCTCAATTAAAGGAAAAAAGACATCCAACAGCGGATGATTTAGATAAAGTTTCCACGGAAGTACCTGTTTTTATCATTCACCAATCAGGCCATTTGGCCTCCACAAACCATAAAGGTTTGGAAGCGGCAGGTTATACTGCAGGTGTTCAAGATCCCGCGGGAGGCTCTATTCGTAGAGAAGAAGGCACCGATATTCCCAACGGCGTATTGGAAGAAATGGCTAGTTTTATTCCCCTAATAAAGTTCATGTCCACTTTAGACACTAAAGCCAATGAACTTATCGCCAAAGCAGGAATAGAAGCCTATATAAAGTTTGGTTACACCACAGTTCAAGAAGGAAGAGCGACATCAGACAATTGTGAAACGTGGAAAACCTTGGCCAATAGAAATGAACTCCCTGTAGATGTAGCGGCCTATCCAGATATACAATCTCAAATGGATTATATGTTGGCTAATGGTGATAGCGATCATTATACCAATCATTACAGAATAGCCGGTGTAAAACTGTCATTGGATGGTTCTCCTCAAGGAAAAACCGCCTGGTTAACCAAACCCTATGTAGTACCTCCTCCAGGAAAATCTAAAGACTACAGAGGCTATCCTGCCATCAAGGAAGATACGGAAGTTACAAGATTTGTAGATTCGGCCTATGCCCATAATTGGCAAATTTTAACCCACTGTAATGGCGATGCTTCAGGTGACCAATTGATAAAAGCCGTTACAAAAGCCACAGAAACCTATGGACAGAAAGACAGACGTCCGGTAATGGTACATTCTCAAACCGTGCGTTTTGATCAACTGGATCAAATGAAAGCTTTAGGCATGTACCCCTCCTTTTTTAGCATGCACACCTATTATTGGGGCGATTGGCACCGCGATGAAACCTTAGGAAAAGAACGCGCTTATAAAATATCCCCAACGGCAACAGCTTTGAAAAAAGGCATGATTTTTACCGAGCACCACGATGCCCCTGTGGCTTTACCTAGTAGTATCATGATTTTACATACTACGGTAAATAGAGTGAGCAGATCTGGAGACATTATTGGGCCAGATGAAAGAGTGAGTCCATATATTGGGTTATGCTCCCTTACCAAATGGGCTGCTCACCAATATTTTGAAGAAGACATGAAGGGCACCCTGAAAGTAGGGAAATTGGCTGACTTGGTCATATTGGACCAAAATCCTTTAAAAATTGCCCCTATGAAAATAAAAGATATCACGGTTTTAGAAACCATCAAAGAAGGAAATACCGTTTATAAAAAGTAATTTTTTCCTAGTCATTGTTACAAAACTTTGCCCTCAATTTTTGTTGGGGGCATTTTACTCAACAAGACTCCTATTTCACTCATTTTAAATTAAATTTTATTTCATAACCATATATCTTTAGAAAAACAACGTATATGAAATCAATTACCTTTTACGCCTTATTACTTTTTTGTGTTTTCACTCTACAAGCTCAAAACATCCAACAAAGATTTATAGAAGTTACTGGAAGTGCTGAAATGTTAAAAGCCCCTGATGAATTTACCTTTATTATTGGAATCCAAGAATATTGGAAAGAAGAATTTGAACCTAAAAAAGAATTTGAAGATTACAAAACAAAGGTCCCCATTAATGAAATAGAAAGTCAATTGATAAAGGATTTGACAAGCATGGGAATTACCAAAGAAAATATCAAAGCCACAGAAGTAGGGAATTCTTGGAGACATCGTGGGAAAGAATTTTTAATAGGTAAGCAGATTGAAATAAAACTAGTAAACTTTAATGCAATAAACACCTTAATTTCTAAATTGGACACCAAAGGAATAGATTACATGCGTATTGGAGAATTGAAAAACAACAACCTCTCAAATTACAGGAGAGAAGTTAAAACAAAAGCTCTATTAGCTGCAAAAGACAAGGCTTCATATCTACTTCAAGCTTTAGACGAAACTCTAGGCAATGTAATTTCTATTACTGAGAAAAATTCAGACAACTTATTTTGGCAACCTGCTATGGCTACAAGTAATGTTATGATGAACTCTCCAGAATATAGTCAAGTGGAAAACGAGAAAAAAATAAAATTACGTTATGAGATAAATGTAAGATTTGAAATACAATAATATTCTATAT
>NZ_LBIO01000060.1 GCF_001280505.1 Mangrovimonas sp. TPBH4 | reverse complement strand
CAATACTATCAGTTACTTACGATAAAACACATTTTATTAGCAATATTCTTACTTTTTTAATAATATTTAACAAGTAAAAACTTGAATTATTTAAATAAATCTTCAAAAACAGAAAATATGCAATTTAGAACCTAAAAAACTAAACACAAAAAAAGGCGCTTTTAAGCGCCTTTTTTCAAATTATAATTATTTTTTTATTGTTCTTTCACAAAAGCTTCCATAACTTCAGCACTCACACCCATGTTACTAAAGCCTCCATCGTTGTATAAATTTTGTAAGGTCACACGACGTGTTAAATCACTAAACATAGCCACAGTATAGTTGGCACAATCTAGAGCGGTTGCATTTCCTAGTGGCGACATTTTATCAGCATAGGCGATAAATCCGTCAAATCCTTTTACGCCTTGTCCTGCAGTAGTAGGTGTTGGAGATTGTGAAATAGTGTTTACTCTAACCTTTTTGTCTTTTCCGAAGAAATAACCAAAGCTTCTAGCAATACTTTCTAAATACGCTTTGTTGTCGGCCATATCGTTATAATCTGGGAACACGCGCTGTGCTGCCATATAAGAAAGGGCTACAATACTTCCCCACTCACTCATGGCATCATTTTTATAAAGTACTTGCATCACTTTATGAAAAGATACTGCAGATACATCCCATCCTTTATGTGTGAAATCGTAGTTTTGGTTTGTATAGTGGTTTCCTTTACGCACGTTAACCGACATACCAATCGAGTGCAATACGAAATCAATTTTACCTCCCAAGATTTCCATTGACTTGGCTACTAGATTTTCTAGATCCTCTAAATTGGTGGCATCGGCAGGAATAATTTCAGAACCTGTTTTTTCAGCCAACTCTTTAATTTGTCCCATGCGCATTGCAATAGGTGCATTGGTCAACACAAAGGTTCCTCCTTCTTCGTGAACACGCTCTGCGGTTTTCCAAGCAATTGAATTCTCATCCAATGCTCCAAAAATAATCCCTCGTTTTCCTTTTAATAAATTATATGACATGGTATTTATTATTTAGTCAATTGTTGTTTTTGGTTTTGTGGGGCAAAGATACTATTAAAATGAGAATTTCCTCTAATTCAATAATTGTTTTGCATGTTCCAATGCTGAATTGGATACATCTATGCCTCCTAACATTTGTGCGATCTCCACAATACGTTCATCATGTGTCAATCGTTTTAATTGTGTTTGGGTTACCTCATCAATATCGGTTTTAAACACCTTATAATGTGCATCTCCCTTGGCGGCTACTTGAGGTAAATGTGTAATAGTAAACACCTGCATGGTTTTACTCATTTCTTGCATAAGCACTCCCATTTTATCTGATATTTCTCCAGAAACCCCTGTGTCTATCTCATCAAACATAATGGTTGGCAATTGCTGATACTTACTCAAAATAGACTTAATCGCCAACATAATTCGGGAAAGCTCTCCTCCCGAAGCCGCCTTTTTAAGTTCGTTAAATTGTCCACCTTTGTTTGCCGAAAACAAAAACTGCAAATTATCCTTACCGTTATTATAAAACTGTTTGGACAATTCAAGTCCTATTTGGAATCTTGCATTTGGCATTCCCAAAACTGACAACAGCTTTTCCAATTGTTTTTGAAGTTCGGGAATTGCCGTATTTCTGCTTTTATGGATATTAAGAGCTATTTCATTTAAATCCTTTTCGATAGCTTTCTGTTCTTGCTCCTTTTTAGAAATCACCTCATCCAAATTTTGGGTAATATTCACCTTTTCCTTTAAATCATCCCTTATGGCAATCAATTCTCCTACATTTTCAACCACATGCTTTTGCATCAAGTTATGAATCAACTGCAACTTGGTATTCACCACGCCCAATCTTTCTGGATCTGCCTCCAATTGATCTTGTAAGCGTTCTATTTCAACAAAAACATCATCGAGTTCAATGACCGTGCTATTGACTCTTTCAAACAACGATTCATAGCTTTTGGAATAAGAAGACAACTTAGACAATTGGTTTTTAATTTCTGTCAAACTTGGAATTACCCCAACAGTTTCATCACTCAACAAACCATGCGAACTTCCTAAACGCTCACTGATTTCCTCAATATTGTTAAGGGTTTCATACTCTTCTTCCAAAGCCTCCATTTCACCGTCTACCAAATTGGCCTTTTCCAACTCTTCCAACAAAAATAAATTGTAGTCCAACTCTTTAGCAACCTCAATTTTTTGTTGGTTTAAATCATTCAACTCACGTTGAACACCTTTATATGCTTTCAGCTTCTTGCCATACTCAAGAATCACCTCTTGATTTTTGGCCAAAGCATCTATGACTTGAAATTGAAATGAATCATCCGTTAACTGAAGCGTTTGGTGTTGCGAATGGATATCCAATAGATACACTCCCAAAGTCTGAAGGTTTCCAAGAGTTACAGGGGTATCATTTATAAATGCTCTAGATTTTCCAGAAGGCAAGATTTCCCTTCTAATAATAGTTTGAGGCTCGAAATCTAAATCCTCCGATTTAAAAAGGCCCTTTAAATTATAATTGGTGATATCGAAAGTAGCCTCGATAACACATTTTTTGGATTCATCCTTTATACTACCCAAATCGGCTCTTTTTCCCAAAATCAACGAAAGCCCTCCCAAAAGGATGGACTTTCCCGCACCGGTTTCACCGGTAATTATAGATAAGCCGTTATTGAATGTCACATTCAGTTCATCAATCAGGGCATAGTTTTTTATTGAAAGATTTGTAAGCAAACGGAAATGTTTAAAATTAAACTATCAACTGAAATCGGGTATGACCACAAAGGATCAATAACTTATGTTACGCCATTTTGAGGCGTAGGTTGGTGCAATTCTATTAAGAGAAGATACCACGTTGGTGATATTCACATTTGGTCCATCAGAGAAAACTTCTTCAATCTCATCAGACTTGGCATCGAAAAACACACGCATCAAGAAGGAATTAGGCCTTTTGTTATGTAGCTTTTCCAAAGTCCCAATGGCAGTAGCAATCTCCTGCTTTCCTTTTTTAGGATTTTCATGCATCACGTCCAAGCCATTTCTGTGGTAATTGTACATTACTTCCCTGAATTGTTCAAAAGTTGGAGACATTAAGTTATCGATCAACACAAAACGGGATTGCGTACCATCTTCAAGTTTCCATCCTTTAAAGTTTTCCTGTTGTGAATAGTTTAAAATGGTTTGTGCCTGTTTAAAATACTCGTCGCCCCCATTAAGTTGAAATGTATCGGCATCCATCCCCAAAATCATGTAGATATGATAGGTCAAAACCGAAACCAAGTTGGATTCGTATTGATTTGGATTGAACACCAAATTTTGGAATTCCAAATACTGAAACGTAAAGTTTCTATCGTTAAAATTGTAAACCGGCGTGCTATAGGTTGAATTGAATACAGGTCTTGATGATTGTACTTGTATGGAAGCCTGAAACACATCGGTATCATAATCTGCGATGGTGATGATCATGCTACAGTTAATGCGTTCCTGAGGTTTAAAGTCCTTGTTAGTCCAAGTAGTATTGTTGACAAACTCTGTTAATTGTCGCTCCAAAGTTCTAAACACCTGAACGTTTTCGTTTCCTGTTTTTTGCGCATTAACCACCAAATTACAGTTAAGTTCCTGGGCATAGCCAGACACAAAAAAGGCAACAAAAGTAATTACAAAAAAGACTCTATGCATTGAGTAGTTTAATTATTAGGTTCATTAAATCGCCTGCCACTTCGGCCTTCGATTTCAAGTCTTGACTCAAGACTTCGTTTGTATTGGTAATAAAAGTAACTTTATTTGTGGAAACCCCAAAACCTGCACCTTCATCATTCAGGGAATTTAGTACTATGACATCTAAATTCTTAGATTCCAACTTGCCTTTGGCGTGTTCCAACTCGTTATGGGTTTCCAAAGCAAAACCAACTAGAAATTGATTCTCTTTGATTTTTCCCAAAGATGCCAAAATATCTTGAGTACGTTCCAACTCTATACTAAACGTATCGGCTTTCTTTTTTATTTTTTTATCGGCTACATATTTTGGACGATAATCGGCCACTGCAGCAGATAAAATTGCAATATCCACATCTTTAAAATAGTTGTGGACTTCAGTGTACATCTCTGCAGCACTGAAAATTTTGATAAGTTTTATAAATTGATGGTTGACCGTTTCGTGCGTTGGACCTGAAATTAAAATCACCTCGGCGCCCAAATTGGCCGCCGATTTTGCAATTTCAAAGCCCATTTTCCCACTGGAATGGTTCCCAATGAATCTTACAGGGTCAATAGCCTCATAGGTAGGCCCCGCTGTAATAAGGATCTTTTTCCCTTTCAATGGTAAACCTTCCAAAATATCTCTTTCAATGAAATCTACAATATCTTCCGGCTCTGCCATACGTCCCTCTCCTACCAATCCACTTGCAAGCTCACCACTGGTAGCAGGAATCATAATGTTTCCAAAGCTATTCAACAAATCGAAAGAACGTCTGGTAGTAGGATGTTTGTACATGTCCAAATCCATTGCTGGCGCAAAATACACAGGACACTTGGCGGACAGATAGGTTGCCATGAGTAAATTGTCGCAAACACCATTGGCCATTTTGGCCATAGTATTGGCCGTAGCCGGTGCAATAAGTACAAAATCTGCCCAAAGCCCCAATTCAACATGATTATTCCAAACAGCATCATCTTCATCATGGGTAAATGATGAATACACAGGATTTTTGGATAAAGTTGAAAGGGTTAAAGGTGTAATGAAGTCTTTAGAAGCAGGCGTCATGACGACCTTTACGTCTGCGCCTGCTTTTATAAATAACCTTACTAGGTTAGCCGTTTTATAAGCGGCAATACCAGCAGTAATGCCTAGAAGTACCTTTTTGCCACTTAATACCGACATTATTTTATTTATTCCTGAGTTTCTTCCTCAGTGTTTCTGAAGTAGATTTTATCGTCAAGCCACTCTTGAACTGCTAAAGCATGAGGCTTTGGCAATTTTTCATAGAACTTAGAAACCTCAATCTGCTCTTTGTTTTCAAAGATTTCCTCCAAGCTGTCATTATAAGTAGCAAACTCTTCTAGTTTGTCTACTAACTCTCTACGAATATCAGTGTTGATTTGCTCTGCTCTTTTAGAAATTACAGAAATTGCCTCATAGATGTTTCCCGTTGGAGCATCTACTTCATTTCTGTCGTAAGTAACTGTACTTACAGGAGCATTGGTTTTCTTTAAATCCATCGTATTTATAAATTAACTTTTTGTTTCAAATTTATTTAATTCAGCGGTCAATTCATCATTCATTCTATTGGCTTCCTCTGCAAATTTAGAATCCGAATAATACTTGATAAATGAATTGTAATACCCTTGAGCTGTCATAAGTCTTGCCTCTTTTTTATACTGCATACTGTTTATTGCCAAACGGTAGGCAGAATCCAAACGGTAGTACATTGCTTCTTCCCTAAACGTACTTCCTGGATATTCCAATAAGAAATTATCAAACGACTTGATTGACGCTTCATAATCTGAAGCATCAAAATAGGCAATCTGGTTGTACTGCTTAGCTATTTCAAAAGCTTTCTTTTCCAACTTATAATCCAATTCCTTTACCATTTTGTTTACCTCTGGTAAATATTCTGAATCTGGATATTTACTTAAAAAGATTTGTAGCTTGTCCAAAGCTTGAACCGTTTCTTTCTGCTCCTTACTGTAAACAGGCGACAACATATAGTAGCTTCTGGCTGAAAGAAACGAAGCCTCCTCTGCCTTTTCGCTTCTAGGGTATGCTGTTTCAAACCGTTCAAATTGGTAACCAGACAAGTGATAATCGCCCATTTCATAATACGTTTTAGCGTACATGTAGGTAAGCTTCTCTGCCTGAGGTTTACCTCTATATTGAGGTATGATCTGTGCAAATAAACGGTTTGCCTTACCGTACTTTTCTTGCTCATAAAGCTCCGTTCCTACACGAAACTTTTCAGCAATATCTTCCGACTTCAGTGCTTTTTGAAATTCACTACAAGAGGATAGCGAAAGTACCAGTAAAAATGTATAAAAAATGTTCTTCATAAAATGTAAACAGAATGCAAAAGTAATTATTTATAACTTATTATAAAAACAAAAGTTACACACGAAAATAACGGTTGCAAACTCTTCTACTAAGTCTTTAAGTTAACTTTAACGTTTGGCCGCTTAGCCCAAATTTGCGATAAAATCCTTAATTTTTTCCTTCAACTCTTCAGTTGCAGGCACCAACGGCAAACGTACAGCATCACTAGCAAGACCTAAAGCTTGGTATACCGCCTTGATTCCTGCAGGATTGTTCTCGGCAAAAATGTACCCAACAATATCCATAAGTTTAAAGTGAATATCATAAGCTTCTTTGGCTTTACCTTCCAAACCAAGCTTGATCATTTTTGAAAATTGTTTTGGTAATCCTTGACCGATTACAGAAATCACTCCTGCTCCACCAGCCAAAACAACACCAAGAGCTAAATCGTCGTCTCCCGAAATAATCAAGAAATCTTCCGGCTTATCTTTCAATAATCGCAAGTATTGCCCCATGTTGTTACCCGCTTCTTTTACGGCAACAATATTTTTAAAATCATTAGCCAAACGCAAGGTTGTTTCTGGCAACATGTTTGAAGCCGTTCTTCCTGGAACGTTGTACAAAATGATGTCTACTGGACAAACTTCAGAAATGGCTTTGAAATGTTGGTAAATACCTTCTTGGGTAGGTTTGCTGTAATATGGTGATACTGAAAGAACGGCATCTATTTGTGATAAATCTGTAGATTTAATTTCTTCAATAACATTGGCGGTATTGTTTCCTCCAATTCCTAAAACCAATGGCAATCTTCCATTGTTAGTCTCTACAATAGTAGCAATGATGGCCTTTTTCTCTTCCTTTGTAATAGTCACGCTTTCACCTGTTGTCCCGCTTATTACCAAATAATCGGTTCCATTTTCTACGTTGTAGTTTACAATGTTTTTCAACGCTTCGTGATCTACGGACAAATCTTCATTAAATGGCGTAATCAATGCCACTCCCGTCCCATAAAATTTAGTCATTATATTTTATTTAGTACTGTTAGATATTTATGTAATTCTCTCTTAAAAAGTGAAAACTCCTTTGGGTGCACATCAAGAATCAAGTCGTACAATCTGTCATCTATTCCTGAAAGTCCTACTTTAAACCGTGCCTTCGACTGTGCGGTGATGATATTGAGTTCCATACGGTCTTCTTTATAATAACTTATCAAAGCATCAAAATCCGTATCGATAAATGCCTTTAAGTCATTATTTTTTATGGCTCCTTTCCACCCAAAATCCTTGGGTGTTACATTAACGTCCCAATAAGTTTCCGGTGCCAACTTTTCATCGGCTACAAAGGCAATGATTTTCAATCTGTTTTGCTTAACTCCCAAATCCTCAAAGAATATTTGAAAGTTCTCAAAATCAGAAAATTCATTTAAATTAAAAATCACTCCAACCGTATCAATCTTTTTGTTGTTAGCCTCTACATGCCTAGAATTTAACAATTTATTGATGTAATTTTGGTATGATTTTTCCTTAAATGCCTTTAAAATCATTTATCTTTATAATTTTTGCAAATGTAGTAAAAGTCACTACATGTTTTGTTAACTTTTCCGAAGAATCTAAATGAATTCAAAACATCTTCTTTTTGCTGTAACACTGCTTGCCTTCTTCTCATGTAACCAAACCAATCACTTGTACAAAATTGAAGGAAAACAGATTCCGATAACCGATAGTTTACTGTCTAATTCCGAGATAGATAGTTTTATAAAGCCATACCATGAACACCTTAAAAAAAGCTTGGACAGTATTTTATCATATTCTATGGGCACATATACAAGGGATGATGCCCCTTTTAATACAGCTCTCGGTAACTTTATGGCTGATGCCATTTATGAACAGTCCAACCCTATTTTCAAAAAACGCACAGGAAGGGACATTGACTTTGTCATGCTGAACCATGGCAGTATTCGCTCTATTTTATCCAAAGGAAATATCACCATTAAAACTGCGTATGAACTGATGCCGTTTGAAAATACTATTGTTGTGGCCGCCATTAAAGGAGAGCAAATAAAGGACCTTCTAAAATACCTAACGGCAAGCAGCAAGGCCCATCCCATTTCGGGATTAAAAGTAATAGTGGATAAAGATTTCAATATTATTTCGGCTACTGTTAAAGGTCTGCCAATTGATTTCGACAAAACGTATTATGTACTCACTCACAATTATCTATACAACGGAGGGGACCACATGATTTTTTTCCAACCGAACGATTCTGTTTACAGCTTGGACTACAAAGTTAGAAATGCCTTATTGGATTATTTCATAAAAACAGACACTATAAGAGCCTCCCGAGATGACAGGTACCTACAAATTGAATAACCACACCTTATCCACGTTTAAAAAATAACATAGAGACTCATGAAACGAAGAGATTTTTTACAACAAACAGCAGTTGCAACTACCTTGGTTGGTTTGGGTGGCTTGGGATTGCAATCCTTTAAGGAAGATGCTAAAAAAATTACCATTTTACACACCAACGATGTCCATAGCCATATTGATCCTTTTAGCCCTGAAGACGGCAAGTACCCCAATAAAGGAGGCGTTGCGAGAAGGGCTAGTTTGATAGAAAACATTAAAAAAGAAAACCCAAACACCCTACTCTTCGATGCCGGTGATATATTTCAAGGAACTCCATATTTCAACTATTACGGAGGAGAATTGGAATTCAAATTGATGAGTATGCTACAATACGATGCCGCCACTCTTGGAAATCACGATTTCGACAATGGCATTGATGGGTTATATGCCCAACTACCTCATGCAAAATTCGACTTTCTGTCTGCTAATTACGATTTCAAAAACACGATAATGGACACGCACACCAAGCCCTACAAAGTGTTTGTTAAAGATGGTATTAAAATTGGTGTATTCGGATTGGGTATAGAACTCCATGGTCTTGTTGAAAAAAACCTTTATAAAGAAACTGTATACATAGATCCTGTAGAAACCACTCAAGACATGACCAGAATTCTTAAGGACCATGAACACTGTGATCTAATCATTTGCCTTTCCCACTTAGGTTATCACTACGGAAAAAGTACTAAAATTAGCGATCTTGAATTGGCCAAATCCACAAAAGATATTGACTTAATTATTGGAGGACACACCCACACCTTCTTAAAAAAACCAACGGTAATCAAAAATATTGAAGGCAAAAATATGCTGATAAACCAAGTAGGGTGTTACGGCATCAATTTAGGCCGAATAGATTTTTATTTTGACAGTTTCAACAATAAGTCTGCCGATGGCACTTCAATAATTGTATAGTTTTATACCGTAGCATGTTCTGAAGAAGCAGATTGCAGAGACTCATTATTAACAGAGTCCCTAACCGCTTTTCTATGATGATTACTCACATAAGACAGCAAAAATATCAAGGCCGCTGAATGCAGTGCAATCGCAAGCATTTCAAAGACCCAAAAATACACGTACAGCTCACAAATGTACTTAAGCACGTCCCCAAAGGCAAAACATGCCACGGTCACTAAAAATATGATAGACTGTTTACTTTCCCTACTCAAATACAAGGCAAACGCCAAAAAGACCAAAAGCACAATAGCCATTCCTCTTCCCGCATACAGCCATAGGCTCATATCATCTACAAAGCTATCTTTAACAGCCCCATACAGAACATACAGAAGATAGGCATTGAACATAAAGATAAGTCCCAAGTAAACAGATACAACTCCTTCAAACCGAACTTTTCTAAATTGACCAATCAAAACACCCAATAGTAAAAGGTAACTTCCCAGATAAGCCATTTCAGCCAATTGATGCGTGAGTTCATTTTTGTGAAATACAGTGAAAACGTCTCCTAAGAAGGAACACAGAAATACGGTAAGAAAAATGTTAGCCATATATTTCATTTTGGTGAAATACAAGGTGAACAAAACCGGAATCACTACAATTTTTGCTATCCTATCCAACATTAGGTCGTCCTTCATTACGGCAAGTACCTGCAGGGCAAACAACGTACAAAACACTATAACCAAGGACTTATTGGACATCATTTTATGCCAAAATTCCATAACTATATTTTATAAGTAGGTCATACAAATATATGTGTTTTGTCAGTATTTTTTTGCACTTAATCGATTTTATGGAATTTTCAATAAAAAAGTGCATTGCATAAAAAATCATCAAAACACAAACCTACAACACTTTCAAACCAATGACCATCAAGGCAAATTTCAAGATTTCGAAAAGCAATAAAACTATTTAAAAAAAGAGAAACTGAACAGACTAAGAATTGGCAATCTGCATTCTTTCCGAATAAATCAATCGAGACTGTCTATACAAAAACAGAAAAGCCATCACTAAAAACACAGAAGAAATTACATTTAATATATTGGCTTCAGAAATATAGAAGTAAGCCAGTTGGATTACCTCAGAAAAAACAATACATATAGAACCTATCAAAAAGTTCATGGATTTTTTGTCGTCTTTATAAATAAAGTTCAATAATGCCAAGGACAACAGCAACATGATCACGGCATTATAAACAAACTCCAACACATAAGGGTAAACTCCCAATTCATCCTTAGTGGTATTGGTTACTATTACTACGCAAAAACAATCTAAGATAAATAATACTAGAATCTGTACTGGCAATTTCCTGGCAACCTCAGGAAGATTAATGGACCCTAGCAATTTGATTACCAAAAACAAATAAGACAAAATATACAATCCGTTTCCAAGATAGTAATAATCAAATCCCCCTTCTTCTGTACTAAAATCCCAAGTGATAAAATTTATAATATCCGAAAGTGTAAAAGCCAATAAAAACAAAAAGAAGAATTTACGCTTGTTTTTAACACTAACCGCATACAGAATACTCAGCAAGACTAACATGGCAGCCCTCACTCCCATAGCATAATACTCATACTGAAGCAATTGAAGGCCAATAAATCCTAAACTAAATACGGTTAATATTGCGATTAAAAAATTCCTTTGCAGCATAAACTTGCTCAATTGGTCTCGGCCAAATGTAAGACAAAAAATCGCAATTTAACGTAAAAAAATGCATTTTATCGATGAAAGAATACATTTTGTAGGATTTTACATAACCATTTGCAAAAATTCACGTTCAGAAATAATCGCCAGATTCAATTTCTCGGCTTTTGTTCGCTTACTTGGCCCCATTTTATCACCGGCCACAAGGTAACTTGTTTTGGAAGATATTGAGGATGAAACCTTTCCTCCATTATCTTCAATCAATTTTTTAAGTTCATCCCTTGAAACGGTTTCAAAAACTCCAGACACCACAAAAGTGAGATTTTTTAATTTATCGGTTTGTTCAGCCAATTTTTCAGCAGAAATCTCCAATTGGACCCCAAAATGCTTTAACCGTTCAACGATGTTTATATTAGCCTCGTCCTCAAAAAAGGCCAACACACTTTCAGCTATTTTCACGCCAATTTCATCCACATTGACCAAATCTTCCAATGAAGCAGCTTTTAAATTATCGATAGACTTGTAATGCTTTGCCAATTTTTTTGCTACGGTTTCTCCAACATATCTAATTCCCAAAGCATACAAAACTCTTTCAAAAGGAATCTGTTTGGAAGCCTCAATGCCTTTCAACAAATTATCGGCACTCTTATCAGCCATTCTTTCCAAAGGAAGAATTTGCTCTTTTGTGAGCTCATACAAATCGGAATAATTATCTATCAAACCACCATTTACTAACAAGGCAACCGTTTCACCTCCCATGCCTTCAATATCCATGGCCTTTCTGGAAATGTAATGCTGAATACGTCCAATAATCTGTGGTTTACAACCGTTGTAATTAGGACAGTAATGTTGTGCTTCACCTTCTTGCCTCACCAATTCGGTGTCACATTCTGGGCAATGGGAAATATATTGGGTAGGCTGAGAGTCCATTGGTCGTTTACTCAAATCGACCGCGATAATTTTTGGAATGATCTCCCCTCCCTTTTCTACAAACACTTCATCGCCCACTCTAATATCCAACTTTTCAATTTGATCGGCGTTATGCAAGGAAGCCCTTTTCACAATGGTTCCAGCCAACTCCACAGGATCTAAATTGGCTACAGGCGTAATTGCACCCGTACGGCCAACTTGATACGTGATACTGTTCAATCTGGTTGACACTTGCTCTGCCTTAAACTTATACGCTATAGCCCATCGAGGCGCTTTAGCCGTATAGCCAAGTTCTTCTTGATGATACAAATCATTTACCTTAATTACAACCCCATCTGTTTCGTAAGGCAACTCAAACCGTTTGGTATCCCAATAGGCAATAAACTCCAAAACCTCTTCTATAGAATTCGCCAAATGCGCCGTATTCGGCACTTTAAATCCCCAAGACCTAGCCTTGTCCAAACATTCATATTGAGTTGCAATATCCAAATTAGGCCCTATTACAGTATATAAAAGACACTCCAAAGGACGCTTAGCAACCTCTGCACTATCTTGTAATTTCAAACTCCCTGAGGCTGTGTTTCTAGGGTTTCTATAAGGCTCTTCTCCAATTTCAATACGCTCTTCATTCATTTTGTTGAAGCCTTCAAACGGCAATACAATCTCTCCTCTAATATCAAATTTTGGAGGGTAATCGCCATTCAATTGCAAAGGAACAGATTTTATGGTTTTGATATTAGTGGTTACATCATCTCCCTGAAAACCATCCCCACGGGTTACCGCTTTTTGCAACTTTCCATCTTCATAAGTCAAACTTATGGAAGCTCCATCATATTTGAGCTCACAGGTATAAGATATATCACCATCTACCAACTTTTTAATGCGCGCTTCCCAGTCCAATAAATCCTCTTTAGAATAGGAATTGTCCAAAGAATACATTCTGTATTCATGTGCAACTGTTTCAAAATTCTTGGTAACCGCTCCACCCACTCTTAAAGTTGGCGAACTGCTGTCATAGTATTCAGGATGTTTTACCTCCAACTCCTGCAATTCCTTCAACTTCATGTCAAAATCATAATCGCTTATGGTTGGATTGTCCAATACGTAGTAATTGTAATTATGTTTTCTAAGTTCTTCCCGTAATGCAGTAATGTGTTGTTGAATATCCATTTGAAAACTTATGAATGTGTATGATTTTGATTTAATTTCAGGGTTCCAAGATACTAAAATGCCCCTGACAGCATACTTGTTTTTTGAGTTTTATATTAACAGAAGAATAGGATAAAAGTCCCTTATTAAAACCCAGAGAATTATTAAAAAGAGATGGATAATTTTGAATGAAAGACCTTTGTCTACCTTAGGTTCTGTCTGCCTTTAACCATTGTGGTACATCTTGAGGCTTAAACCCTCTCATTTTATCCAGTAATCTATTGACATCATCTTCCACAATCAGCAAATCTAAATTTGAAATTTTTAAAAGTCCTTTAGCCACCATGGTTTCGAACATTTTAATAAGATCATCGTAAAATCCATTGGAATTCAACAAGCCAATTGGCTTTTGATGCAAACCTAATTGTGCCCAGGTGATAATTTCAAAAAGCTCTTCAAAGGTGCCAAACCCTCCAGGCAACGCTATAAATCCGTCGGAAAGTTCATGCATCTTTACCTTTCGTTCGTGCATGGTTTCTGTGGTAATCAACTCGTGTAATCCCAAATGCACTACCTCCTTCAACTTTAAAAATTCAGGAATAACCCCTATGGCTTTGCCATTGTGCTCCAAAACGGCTTCAGCGACTTTGCCCATGATTCCAATCTTCGCAGCTCCGTACACCAAGACAATGTCTTCTTTCGCCATCACCTTTCCCAAATATTCGGCATCACTTATTACTTTGAGATCATTTCCTTCGCTGCTTCCACAAAATACAGCTATCGATTTTAGTGTTTTCATAACTTTATTCCTTTAAGCATCCTGTTATTTCCAAAAATATCCTGACGCAATTCTATATCTTTAAAATTATTATCAATAAGCAACTGCTGCATCTCTTCCCCCAAATATTGATTGATCTCAAAAAACAACATCCCGTTGTTTTTCAAATTCTTACTAGCAAATTTAGTGATTACTTTATAAAAACGTAAAGGATCATCATCAGGAACAAACAATGCCAAATCAGGTTCATAGTCCAAAACATTGGTTTTCATTTCATTTTTCTCCAACTCGCGTACGTAAGGCGGATTGGAGACGACGATATCAAACTTGAGCTGTAAAAACTCAGGTGCTAAATTCTCAAACTTAAGAATATCCCCATGCATAAAGTTCACCTCTACCCCATTTATTTCTGCATTTTCTTTAGCCACTTCAATTGCTTGGTCGCTAACATCAAGCGTATAAATTTCAGCATTGGACAAATGATATCCTAAACTAATAGGAATACACCCCGTGCCGGTGCCAATATCTAAAACCCTCAAAGGATCAGCATTATCTTTATTTGTTGCAATTATCCAATCTACCAATTCTTCGGTTTCCGGTCTTGGAATTAACGTAGCCGGCGACACTTTAAAAGGCAGTCCGAAAAACTCGGTTTCCCCTAAAATGTATTGAATAGGCTCTTGATCTTTCAACCTCCTTAAAACCTCGTTCAATTTTAAAGCATCTTCGGAGGCTATTTCATACTGAGGTTCCAAAACCAAGGTGATTGGTTTTATCTTGAAATAATGGTCTAGAAGAAGACCAAAAAAACTATCCACTTCCTCAGCTCCATAGATTGGGTCAAGCGACTGATGGAACCGAGTTCTTATATCCTTTAATATCATAATTCTTTTATCATCCAAACATTACACGAATAGTGCCCTGTATTTCCCATAGGTGCTTCCAAAGGTGCAAACCCCACCTTTCCATACAACTTTGTGGCTGCCTTCATATATGGCAAGGTTTCCAAATAACATTTTTTAAATCCCAATTCTTTGGCCTTTTCCAAGCATTTTGTCATCATTGCACTTCCCAATCCCGTGCCTCTGGCTTCTGGCAGGAAATACATTTTCTGCAATTCGCACACATGGTCTTCTCCTTCTAAAGGAGCTATTCCAGCCCCTCCTATAATTTTACCGTGGTCATCCAAAACATAGTACACCATATTGAGAGCATTATACGTTTCGGTCATACAATCCAAAGCAGTATCTTCATAAGCAGTCCCCACTTTAGGGACACCAAATTCAATCAAGACATCGCGAATTACGGCCGCCACTTGAGCATCGTCTTCTGCCTTAATTTCTCTAATGACAATATTATTTTTGCTCACTTTTAATTGGTATTTTTGCCACATCAAATTTGGGATGAAGATACACGAAAAATACATAAAACGCTGTATAGATATTGCCAAAAATGGCTTGGGATACACAAGGCCCAACCCCATGGTAGGCTGCGTTATTGTTCATGAGAACAGAATCATTGGCGAAGGCTTTACCAGTCCGTACGGCGGGAATCATGCAGAGGTAAATGCCATACAATCTGTTCAAGACCCCAATTTATTGAAAGAAGCAACACTTTACGTGACACTTGAACCCTGTAGCCATTTCGGTAAAACGCCTCCTTGCAGTGATTTGATTATCACATCCAAGATCCCAAATGTGGTGATTGGAACCATAGACACGCACAGCAAAGTTGCAGGAAAAGGCATTAAAAATTTGAAAGCCGCCGGATGCAAAGTAACGGTTGGAGTTTTAGAAAATGAGTCTCAAGAACACCATAAACGCTTCTTTACGTTTCACAACAAACAAAGGCCATATATCATCCTAAAATGGGCACAGACCCTTGATGGATTTTTAGCACCTGAAATACAAGACAAACAAGAACCTGTTTGGATTACCAATACATTTTCACGTCAACTTGTGCACAAATGGCGAACTGAAGAACATGCTATTTTGGTAGGCACCAATACCGTTATCAAAGACAATCCAAAACTGACGGTTAGGGATTGGAAAGGCCAAAATCCTATTAGGGTTGTGCTTGACAAAGAGGGTAAACTCCCGAAAAACCTTGGGGTTTTCAATAATGAATCCCAAACCATTATTATTTCTTCTTCAGAAAACAAAAACGTTTTAAATTCTGAATTTACGAACACAGAATTCATCGATTGGGAAGAGAGAAAGAAAATTGCCAAACAAATCTGTGAGCTTCTTCACAAACAAGACATTCAATCGGTCATTATTGAAGGAGGATCCCAAACATTACAAACCTTTATTGACGAAGGACTTTGGGACGAAGCAAGGATATTTACAGGCAAGGTTCTTTTTGAAAAAGGCATCGACGCACCAAAAATTCATGGAAAGTTGGTTTGGGAACAACACATTTTACAAGACAGTTTAAAAATATACCGCAATGATTAAAACCATTATATTCGACTTTGGAGATGTTTTTATAAACCTAGACAAGGAAGGTGCTATTGAGACTACCAAAGCCATTTTAAACCTTCAGGAATTTCCTGAAGAAATGATCTCGATGAACTGTCTCTACGAGCAGGGACTTATTTCGACGGAAGAATTCAAGGATTTCTACCTTGAGAATTTCAATAACATATCGGAAGAAACTTTAAAAAACACCTGGAATTACATCTTGAAAGACTTCCCAAATCATAAATTGGAATTTTTAAAGCAATTGGCGAAGAATGAAAACTATAAACTTATTTTGTTAAGCAACACCAATGAACTCCATATAGAGTGGGTGAAGGAAAATGTTCCCTTTTTTGACGACTTTAGAAATCAATTCGATCAATTTTACTTATCTCACGAAATCCAACTAAGAAAACCCAACACAGAAATTTACGAATTCGTCCTCAGGGAAAATGAACTGAAGGCTGAAGAATGTCTGTTTGTTGACGACCTAAAGGAAAACACAGACGCCGCTAAATCATTGGGAATCCACGTTTGGAATATCGATCCGAAAACAGAGGATGTATGCACACTTTTTTCTACGCATAAAAACTTGTTTTAATGTACCTCTTACTGAGTATTCTGTCCTCAACCCTGATTGTTGTCATCTTTAAACTTATAAAAAAAGCTAAAGCGGACACCCTGCAGGTAATTGTAGCCAATTATTTTACAGCATGCTCAATTGGACTGCTAACATATAAGTTTCCAATAGAAATTTCCTCCTTGGTACATTCCAAATGGTTTTTAGGCGCAATAGGATTGGGAGCACTATTTATTAGCATTTTCTACATTATGGCCCTTTCCACACAGAAAAATGGTATTTCAGTAACTGCCGTCGCCTCAAAAATGAGTGTAGTTATCCCCGTGATATTCGGTATACTGGTATACCAAGAAAGTACTGACACCCAAAAACTATCAGGTATTGTTTTGGCCTTGGTTGCAGTGTATTTGGCCTCCATTAAAACCAAAGGTCAATTTAATTTAAAATCAAATTTAACGCTGCCATTTCTATTGTTTTTAGGTTCCGGGATTATAGACACCTCCATAAAATACCTAGAAACCACCTATGTTGGAGAGCAAGGCATCCCCCTGTTTTCGGCAACTATTTTTTTTAGTGCCGCAACCTTAGGATGCTGTACACTTCTCTATAAAAGGTTAAAACACCAACTTCTCCTGAGCTTCAAAAATGTGTTTTGGGGAATCCTATTAGGCTCTGCCAATTATGCTTCCATCTATTATTTATTAAAAGCACTCAATAATGAATTTTATGAAAGCTCGACCCTTTTCACCCTAAACAACGTTGGAATTGTTATGCTATCGACACTCACTGGTTTGTTATTTTGCAAAGAATACCTTTCTTACAAAAATTGGATTGGAATAGGACTGGCCATCATATCAATTTTATTAGTAACCCTTGCACAATGAGCACGAAAGATACCTATAAAACTATTGCCAACACTTCAAACGAAGTCTTGTTTAAGGAGAAAAACAGCAAGTTTTTTGGGTATGCCTTCCCTATTACTTCTGAAGATGAGGCGAAAACACATATTGAAGCCCTAAAGAAACAACATCATTCGGCCCGCCATTGGTGCTACGCCTACCAAATTGGAACACAAGAACCCAACATTAGCTTTAGAGCAAATGACGATGGCGAACCCAGCAACAGTGCCGGCATGCCAATTTACGGCCAAATTCAATCTTTTGATGTCACCAACATTTTAATTGTCGTGGTTCGCTATTTTGGCGGTGTAAAACTAGGAGTTGGAGGCCTGATTACTGCCTACAAAACTGCCGCCCAAATGGCATTGGATACTTCCAAAATAATCACCAAAACCATCAATGTAGAATTCTTGATCCATTTTGATTACGTGAACATGAATAAAGTCATGCGAATCATCAAGGAAAAGGACCTTAAAATCGTCAATCAAAAGTTGGAAATGGACTGCGAGATTACCATTTCCGTTCGCCTCAAAAATGCCGAAGAAATTTTTCAAATTTTTGATGCTTTGTATGAAATCAACATCAAAAATTTGAACGATTAATTTTGCAGTTGGTCTAAAATATATTTTGGACATCTGGTTGGTCGGTTGCGCTGCATATCGATAAATGCCAAAACCGTTTTTCCGGTTGTTAACAATTCATTTTCCGCATTAAAAATCTCATAATCAAATTCAATTGAGGCCGAAGGAATTTTGGCTAAAGTTGTTTTCACCCGCACCTCATCATCATAACGAGCTGACTTCTTGAAATTTACACTCAAAAACACCACAGGAAGCATGATTCCTTCCTCTTCCATTTGCCTGTAACTCACACCAAATTTTCGTAACCATTCGGTTCGTCCCATTTCAAAGTACTGCGCGTAATTCCCGTGATAAACTACGCCCATTTGATCTGTTTCACCATATCTAATTCTAAATTTTATTTCGTCTGATTTTAAAGGGTTACCCATTCTTTTTTAATTTTTTTTTTGTACTTTGATAGAAATTTAAACATGGTAAAAAAATTCTAAAAATTCAACCCCTATTCAGTTTTTTTTTTAAGAATTTTGTTCACATATTTGTCATGTAAAAATTTGATTCAAGAGAAACTCTATTTTCTCTTTTTTTACTAAAACTAAACTAACTAAACAACAAATAATCTTAGAGAATGGATGTAACTGCGCAATCAGTTTGGAATAATTGCCTGTCTTTTATTAAGGATAACATACAACCCCAAGCTTATAAAACTTGGTTTGAACCCATACAAGCAGTCAAACTTTCAGACAAAGCGTTAAGCATTCAAGTTCCCAGTAAATTTTTCTACGAATGGCTTGAGGAGCACTACGTAAAAATCCTTAAAGTTGCTCTTACCAAAGAGCTTGGTGACAGTGCCAAATTGGTTTATGTTATCAAGATGGAAAACACCTATGGCAACAAGCAACCGTTTACTGAAAAAATACCGAGTTCCAACCGTACCGCGGTAAAATCCCAAGATGTTGACATTCCTTTCAACAACAAAAATCCAGAGCTTAAAAATCCATTTGTAATTCCGGGGATCAGGAATATCAAGATCGAGTCTCAGCTCAACCCAAATTACAACTTTGAGAATTTTTTGGAAGGAGACTCTAACCGATTGGCAAGAAATGCAGGTTTAGCTGTAGCCAGCAAACCGGGAGGAACATCTTTCAACCCACTTTTGATTTTTGGAGGTGTTGGTTTAGGAAAAACCCACTTGGCACACGCCATTGGAATCGATATCAAAGATAAATACCCAGAGAAAACAGTTTTGTACATTTCTGCAGAGAAATTTACCCAACAGTATATTGATTCCGTAAAGAAGAACAACAGAAACGATTTCATTCATTTCTATCAAATCATTGATGTCCTTATTATTGACGATGTTCAGTTTTTATCTGGAAAATCAGGAACACAGGATGTGTTTTTCCATATCTTCAACCACTTGCACCAAAATGGCAAACAGGTAATCCTGACTAGTGATAAAGCTCCTGTAGACATGCAAGATATCGAGCAACGATTATTATCCCGTTTTAAATGGGGGCTTTCCGCAGAATTGCAAACACCAGACTTCGAAACACGAGTGTCTATCCTAAGAAATAAACTGTATCGTGATGGTGTTGAAATTCCAGAGGAAATTATAGAATATATTGCCAAACACATCAAGACCAACGTTAGGGAATTGGAAGGCGCTATCATCTCCTTGATTGCTCAGTCTTCCTTTAACAAAAAGGAAGTTACCATTAACCTTGCCAAGGATATCGTTGAGAAGTTTGTAAAAAATACCAAGCGTGAAGTTTCCATTGACTATATCCAAAAAGTTGTATCGGATTATTTCCAAATGGATGTAAGCACCTTACAGTCTAAAACCAGAAAAAGACACATTGTACAAGCTAGGCAATTGGCCATGTTTTTTGCTAAAAAATACACAAAAGCCTCTTTGGCCAGTATAGGTTCTCAAATAGGAAAGCGTGACCACGCCACGGTGCTGCACGCTTGCAAAACAGTAGACAACTTAACAGCTACAGATAAGCAATTCAGAAAATACGTAGAAGACCTCTCTAAAAAGTTATCCGTTTAACAAATGGCAATGACAAGGATTTTGATGGTTTGTTTAGGAAACATTTGCCGTTCGCCTTTGGCTCATGGCATTTTAGAATCCAAACTTTCAGATGAATTGTTTTATGTAGACTCCGCAGGAACTTCCAATTATCACATTGGTGAACAACCAGACAGAAGATCCATTGCAGTTGCCAGACAACATGGCATTGACATTTCACATCAAGCGGGACGACAATTCAATATAAATGATTTTGACACTTTCGATATCATTTATGCCATGGATCAATCCAATTACAACAACATTATCAAATTAGCCCGCAACCAAAAGGACATTGTCAAGGTTCAAAAAATATTAGATGTAGATACTAATTTTGCAAACAAAGATGTCCCAGACCCCTATTACGGTGATATGGGTGATTTTGAGCATGTTTACACACTTCTAGATGCTGTTTGTCAAAAGATTGTCAAAGAACTTACTTCTTAATTCCCCCACATATTTTAACTCATTTTTGTATTTTGTTGTTTCTAAGCATTCTAACATATCAAAATGAGAAATTTTCTTACTACCCTATTGGTCTTTTGTTTTTACAACGCTTTTTCCCAAGACATCAATATTGAAGCATTTGCCACTGGATTAGTTAATCCTGTAAACATAAAACACGCTGGCGACGATAGACTATTTGTTGTGGAACAGGAGGGAACCATTCAAATTATAAATTCGGAAGGGGTTTTAAACTCATCTCCTTTTTTGGATATTTCTTCCATTGTATATGATGGGGCAAGCGAACAAGGTCTACTAGGATTAGCGTTCCATCCAAACTATGCCTCCAATGGGTATTTTTATGTGAATTATATCAACAATAGTCAAAACACAGTCATTTCAAGATTTGAAAGAAGCGATATCAATACCGCCGACCCTGATTCCGAATTAATTCTTTTAAACATTACACAACCTTATAACAACCATAACGGAGGTGACCTTGCCTTTGGAACAGACGGGTATCTATATATCGCTACGGGAGATGGTGGAAATTTTGGCGATCCGGAAGACAGAGCACAGGACCTTAGCACACTTTTAGGAAAATTACTCAGAATAGATGTTGACACCCCTTCCGGAGCTAACAACTACGGCATCCCTAGCGACAATCCCTTTATTTCCAATCCAAATGCCCTAGATGAAATATGGGCCTATGGCCTGAGAAACCCTTGGAAATTTTCTTTTGACAAAGATACTGATGACCTATGGATTGCCGATGTAGGACAAAACCTCTATGAGGAAATCAATATGGTAAGCCCTTCAGTATCCGCTGATGGCTTGAACTATGGCTGGAGATGTTACGAGGGAAATAACGCATACAATTCCACGGATTGCCCTGATGACAGCACTTTAACCTTCCCAGTTGGCGTGTATGCTCACAGCGGAAATGGAGGTCCAACCAAGTGCTCTATTACGGGTGGCTATAGGTATCGAGGCAATGAACAATCGGCATTAGAAGGCCTCTATTTCTTTGCAGATTTTTGCAGCAATGAAATTGGATATCTAGAACCTGATGCCAATGAATGGACAATGACTTTCACTTCGCCATATTTAAACAACGAATGGAGTTGTTTCGGTGAAGATGTAAATGGTGAATTGTATATAGCTGGATTAACCTCAGGAACCGTTTATAAAATCACGACCAATAGTTTGAGCACTTCAGAATCACAAATAAAGGATATTAAAATATATACTAACTCGCACAATAATACTATAACAATAGACCTAATCAACAGCGCTTCTCTAAATGAAATAAATCTTTATAACATTCAGGGGAGATTCTTAAAATCTATCACTAATTTTGAAAGCTCCAAAATCACTTTCTCTTCAGAAAGCTATGCTTCTGGTGTGTATTTATTGGAATTGAAAAAAACAAATGGCTCAAGGAGCATAAAAAAAATAATTGTTGATTAAACATGGAACAGGCAACCGGTAAATTATATCTTATCCCAACCCTTTTGGGAGACAATCCTCCTCTAGAAGTACTTCCTATCTCGGTAAAAAAAGTAATAGAGCTTGTCGATTCCTACATTGTAGAAAATGAAAAGTCGGCTAGGCATTTTATAAAACGTGTCAGCCCAAAAAAATCTCAACCAAAGTTGCACCTTCAAGTTCTGAACAAATACACTGAGAGCATTGAAATCATGAATTTTTTAGATCCCTGCAAGCAGGGTAAAAACATGGGGCTACTTTCTGAAGCTGGCTGTCCAGGTGTTGCAGATCCAGGGGCAGAAATAGTAAAACTGGCCCATCAAAACAACATTAAGGTTGTCCCCTTAGTAGGTCCTTCATCTATAATTTTAGCTATGATGAGCTCAGGCATGAATGGCCAAAGTTTTGCTTTCAATGGCTACCTCCCAATCGACAAACAAGAGCGAAAAAGTGCTTTGAAAAAATTTGAGCGACGCTCACAAGACGAAAATCAAAGTCAGATCTTTATAGAGACCCCCTATAGAAACAATAAACTTTTAGAAGATTTGTGCCAGATCCTACACCCTCAAACCAGGATTTGTGTAGCCTGTGACCTTACATTGCCAACAGAGTACATTAAAACCATGCCTGCCAAACAATGGAAAACAACAAAGATTAACTTCCATAAGCGGCCGTCAATCTTTATCGTTCACAAAGACTAGGTTTTCCCTAGCAAACATTAAGTCTATAAAATAGCTTTGGCTCTTTTGTTTGCCACAATGTTTGAAGTATCATAACCTGAGAATCGCTTCATATAATACTTCACAGAGGTTCCATAGGCATCCTTAAAATTATGCACACCAGAACTTCTAAGGAATTTTTTCACACTTCCAGGTCCCGCAAGATGAGCTGCAGCCAAAATACCGGATTCCGTAACATTGATTCCGTTAACTGTAGTTCCAACAAAGCGTTCAATGTCCTTTCGCAAAATCCACTTATTGCGTTCTGCATTGGCCAAAAAGGCTTTTTCCTGTAACTCTGGGTTGTACAAAAACTGATTTGGGTTATAAATTCCTATCAATTTTAGAGTTTCAGCTCCAAATTGATACTTCCCAAGATAGCCTAAAGTATTAACCGTAAAGTAATTTCCTCTGGACTCTTTAAAACCAATGGCTTCCTTGAATCCTATATAGGTTTTTCCTATATTTGGGAAATAGAATTCCTCAACAAAAGGATTTGTGGACTCTTCAGTTTCATTGGCCAAAAATGCAATGTCCTCAGAAACTGTAAAATCAAGTTCTAAACCTTCGGTTGAATAGTCTCCCATATCAACCGCTTCTTGGTTAGAAGAAAGCGCTACATAAATAAGCGCCAAAATTGTAAGAGGGATTACGAAAAAATTAGTTTTCTTTTTTATCATAATAGCTAATTTGCAAAGCCGTTATCTCCCCAAAAACGGGCTTTAATTTTCAGCGGGCAAAGGTATAACTTTTTTTTAAACCCTGAAAATTAATCGCTTAAGTACGTTAAAAATAGATTCCGTGGACCTTTATGCAATTTTTATCGGTGAACTCCAACGTAGGAAAAGGTATCTTAATAAGGTTAAAAACGTCAAAAACTGTTCTTAAAAAGTGTGAATTTGTGTTAATTTTGGTTAAATCTACATCGAGGCTAAAAAAATACTGTCGGCGCCTATTTTTTTCAGCTATTTCGTCAATATTTTCGTTTTCCATCCCAAAAAGCATTCCTTCAGCTCCATAACCAAAAGCTACATTTAACCACTTCGGGATTTTACTTTCCTTAAAAAACGAATGTAAATTGAGACTAAGCCAATAGGTTTGTCCGTTGTAATCTTTTAGGACCTCTTCCAAAAATCCATCACCTAGGATTTCTGGTCGAAGTGGTGCATAATGGGTTTGATGGAACGAATATTTTAAAGTCATCCGCTGTTCTTTCCAAAGCAACTCTTGGCCAATATACAATCCGGTTCCAGAAGCATTGGCAATGACATCTCCCCAAGAAAAGCCCCATTCTTCAGAGAAACCATCAAAAACCTCCACTGCTGTTAAAAAAGCAAAACCTAGGCCACCTCCGTATACCAATTGATCCCGTTCGCTTACACCACTCCATTGCAGTACATTTGCCCCCAATCGTCCCATTTGGTAAGAGGTAAACACATGCCCCAACTTATCCATTTGCAACCATTCTTGGTTGTCATTTAGAGTGTGGAATTTAGAGCGGGGATAATCTGCATACCAAAGTTGATCCAAACCAACCAATGCCATAGTTGCCAAAGAAGCTTCGGTTATGATTACTGCATTTCTTCTTTTAAGGTTGAGAGTGTCACTGGGTTTCAGGAACTGGTCTATCCCTGTTTGGGCATAGGTGGCAGTAATCGCAAAACAAAACAATATTATTTGAGTGAGCCACCGCTTCACCCCTATCGTCTTATTCCTTGAGAAGACAAATAGCTTTGGTATTCCCTGGCATTAATATTGTGCTGTCTCAGGGTTTTTGCAAATTTATGGAATCCCAATCGCTTTGCATCTGCCGCAAAATAAAGATAGTTATGCTTTTCATAATTCAACACAGCATCAATAGCCGAAATATCTGGCATGGCAATAAGTCCAGGTGGTAGTCCTGCATATTTATAGGTGTTGTATGGGGATTCAATTTCTTTATGCACGTTTAAAACACGCTTGATAACTGTGCCCTGATATTCTGGCAATTGATAAGCCGCATATTTTAGGGTTGGATCCGCTTGAAGTGGCATTCCTATTTTGATTCTGTTCATGTAAACCCCCGCAATTCTGGGTTGCTCGCTTGCTTGTTTGGATTCTTCATGAACAATAGAGGCAAGAGTCATCACCTCATCTTGGCTTAAACCAATTTCTTTAGCCTTAGCCCTTCTGTTGTCATTCCAAAAACGATCGTACTCCTTAGCCATACGTTCGCAAAATTGCTCAGACGAAGTATTCCAAAAAAACTCATAGCTGTTTGGAATGTACATCCCTAAAGCGGTTTTTTCTGAAAATCCATTTTTCTGCAAAAACCCTTCTGAAGTCATTTCATTTAACAATGCCAGACTATCCGCTTCAATTTGAACAGCAATTCTGCCCGCCAATTTTGCTAAACTCTCTTGATTGTTAAAGGACAATTTTATTGGAATGTTATTGCTTCGAATGGAATTAATAATATCGTTGTTGCTCATTCCCTTTTTGATGGCATACTTTCCAGCTTTGATATTGGTAGTATACTTTTTTCGATTGGCAAGCGCATCAAATTTATCTATATCCAACAACAAGGGTTCCAATTGCTCCCTTACTTCTTGATAGGTAGCCCCTGATGGGATATACACAAAAGCCTGATCATTATTAAAACTTGTATTAGGCTTAAACATGGCGCCATAAATATAATATGCAATAAATGCGGCGATAGCCAAACCTATAAGAGCAATGGCCAATAGTATTTTTTTAAAGTACATTTAATTAGATATACGTTGAAATAAATATTCGTTTTTGAAGGAACCTCCTACAATGTTCCAATCTTTTTTAAGCCCAACTTTTTGAAAGCCATTGTTCTCAAAGAGCTTTATACTGGCTTCATTCTCTTCAGATATATTACAATACAGTTGGTGTAGGTTAAGGTAGGTATCGCAATAGCCAATGAGAAGTTCAAGAGCTTCATTCCCATAACCCACACCGCGATTGACTTCATCTTTTATTAGAATTCCAATTCCGGCCCTTCTGTTTTTAAAATCGAAATCAAAAATATCAATCAAACCAATTGGCGCATTCTTTGCGTTGCATATTGCCAAGCGAAGCTGTTTAACTTCAAAAATATCCTTGTGGGCATTTTCCAAATATTGTTTAATCACGAATTTGGAATACGGGGTTATGGTATTGCTAATTTCCCAAACGGATTCATCATTTTCAATAGCATGGACAAATTCCAGATCTTCCGGCTCCAATGCTCTCAAATAAATATGTCCCCCTTTGAGTGTTAACATTCAATTTCACCTTTAAATACAAATGTTGCCGGCCCAATAAGCCAAACATTTTTGTAATGGCCATTTTCAACTTCAAAAGACACCTGTAACTGCCCTCCTTGCACTTGTAATGCTATAGTATCCCTATCGGTCTCTCCCGTGTGGTGCATAGCAATTGCTACTGCTGTCACACCAGTTCCGCAGGATAAAGTTTCATCTTCCACACCTCTTTCATAAGTCCTCACCGCAAAAAAGCCATCTTCAATTTTATTTACAAAATTAATATTGCTTCCCGGTTTTCCATACAAATCACTATAACGGATTTTAGCGCCTTCGGTTTTAACATCCATGTCATCCAAATTACTATTGAATTCCACATGGTGAGGAGATCCTGTATTTAAGAACACATGCGAGTCGTGCTGTTCAACCAAGTCCACATCCTGCATTTGAAGATGCACAATATTGTTGTCTACCGTTGCATGGTGAAGCCCATCCACAGCTTCAAAAGTTGCCTTATTTTCAATTACGCCCAGGTGTTTTGCAAAAGCTACCAAGCATCTTCCTCCGTTACCACACATTGAACTTTCGTTGCCATCGGCATTGTAATACACCATTTTGAAATCGTATTCTGGGTGGTTTTCCAATAAGATTAAACCGTCAGCCCCAATGCCAAAACGTCTGTCACACAAAAAAGCAACTTGTTTGGTATCATTTTTGTCGAAGATTTCTTGACGATTATCAATCATCACAAAATCGTTCCCTGTTCCTTGATATTTATAAAAAGTAAGTTTCATATTGGGCACAAATATAGGAATAATCGACGTTAAATCCCGTTGTTAAATAGGCGTTAAAACCAACGTTAAAAAGCGTTAAATAGAAATTACCCATTCAATAAAAAAGTAATTTTAAACGTTAAATTATTCAATATAGTAACCTTAAAATCCTAATAAACTATGAAAAAATTACTGTCTTTAGTTTTAGTTTCCGTATTAGGTGGAGTCATTACACTGTCTGCCTACAAATTGTATTTCGATCAAAACACTGCTTTCCAATCTCCTACGACGGTTAGCGAATCTACATATTTTCCAACCGTCCAGAACGTTTCCAATATTGCCAATGCTGTAAATGCGCCCAATTTTGTTTCGGCTGCCGAAAAAACGGTACATTCTGTGGTCCACGTAAAAAACACCGCTATAATTACTGGGCAAAACAGTTTTGAAGATTTTTTCTTTGGAAGACCATCTCAAAGAGCACAGGTAGGAACCGGTAGCGGAGTGATAATTTCCCCGGATGGCTATATTATTACCAACAACCATGTGATTAATGGAGCTAGAGAAATTTCAATTACACTGAATGACAATAAAATTTATGATGCACAGCTTATCGGTAGTGATGAAAAAACCGATATTGCCCTGTTGAAAATTGATGCAGAAGAAGAATTGCCATACATTTCATTTGGTGATTCAGACCAAGCTAAAATCGGAGAATGGGTATTGGCCGTAGGGAACCCATTCAACCTAACCTCAACTGTTACCGCAGGAATCATTAGTGCCAAAGCTAGGGATTTGTCTGGCAGAAACATGCAATCCTTTATCCAAACAGATGCGGCCGTTAACCCGGGAAACTCCGGTGGAGCCCTGGTAAATGCCAATGGTGACCTTATTGGGATCAATACTGCCATTTCCTCGCAAACCGGTTCCTATATTGGATATTCCTTCGCGGTTCCTAGTAATATAGCCCGAAAAGTGGTGGAGGACATTATGGAATTTGGGGATGTACAAACCGGTATCTTGGGAGTTACAGGTATTTCCCTTAACAGCGAATCCGCTGAACATTTTGGAGTGGATACCTCTGAAGGGTTTTACGTAAACGGCATTGAAGAAGACACAGGAGCCGATTTGGCCGGTATTAAAGAAGGAGACGTGATCAAGAAATTAGACCATATCAAAATTTCGAAGTTTGCGGATCTTAAAGGCTATTTAACTACCAAACGACCAAATGATATTGTTAATGTTACTTTATTAAGAGGTGACGAAACCAAAGTGCTTCCCGTTACTTTGATGAAAAATTCTACTTTAACCTTACCCATCGTTGGACAGGTGAAAAATGCAAACTCTTCGGACTTGAAAAAATACCGTATCAATAGTGGAATAAAAATTTCAGCTTTGAATACTACTTATGCTAGATATTGGAAAAAGAATGGCATTGAAGAAGGCAGCATCATAACGGCCATAAACGATATTAAAGTGAGAGACATTGACGAAGCAAAAAAAATTATTACTGAAAATTCAAATGGCGATCCGTTGAAGTTCGAGATTATCAACAAAAATGGTCAAAAGGAAAATTTTTACTGGAGATAAGTTAAATTCCTTAAAAACATGACAATCCCCTTATATAGTTTTAGGCTATGTAAGGGGATTTTTATTTGTTAAAATACATTACGAAAACGTTTGAAATAATGTACTTTTGCCAAAAATTTAATTTCAACAACACACTAAACATTAAAAAAATGAGTCTTAACGGTACTTATGAAAAGGAATTAGCTTTTCAGGCAGATAGACGACGAGCCACTGTAGAGTTTATAAAAATTGTCAGTGATCTTTGGTACGACAAATCTATAGAGCTTGTTCTGTTCAGGAACCAACTTATCGACAAAAACGTAAGTGAAATCTTGAACCTGCATGAATACGCTGGAGAGTTTGTTCAAAAGCCTATTTCCATTTTTGATTCGGTTGAAATCGCTCAAGCCATCAAAAATTTAGACTTACCACCTGCCAAATTGGACATTGGAAAACTAACCTATGAATTTCATTTAGAGGACCAAAAATATAGCGCCGCCGATTTTGTAGCCAACAAACTAAAAGATGCCTACAACAACCACTCCATTAAACCTAAGGACGTGGTACTTTATGGCTTTGGAAGAATAGGCCGTTTGGTAGCCAGAGAATTAATGTCTAAAACAGGGAAAGGAAGTCAATTGCGTTTAAGAGCCATTGTAACGCGTGGTGCCATAAACGAGACTGTTTTAGAAAAAAGAGCCTCTCTTTTACGCAACGATTCCGTTCATGGTGATTTTTCAGGAACGGTATCTACAGATATTAAAAACAATGCCCTAATTATTAACGGTACCACTGTAAATATCATATCGGCCAATGCTCCGGAAGAGATTGATTATACAGCTTATGGAATTAAAAATGCATTGATTATTGACAACACAGGTGCCTTTAGAGATAAAGAAGCCCTTAGCAGGCATTTGAAATCTAAAGGAGCGGATAAAGTACTATTGACGGCACCTGGCAAAGGTGTTCCAAACATTGTGCATGGTGTGAACCATTTGGATAACGACCCTGACAAAGTAAAGATTTTCTCTGCCGCTTCCTGTACAACCAATGCCATTACCCCAGTTTTAAAGGCCATTGAGGATACTTATGGAGTGGTAAATGGACACTTGGAAACTATCCATGCCTACACCAACGATCAAAACTTGGTAGACAATTTTCATAAAAAATACCGTCGGGGTCGTGCTGCAGGATTGAACATGGTAATAACCGAAACTGGGGCAGGAAGTGCCGTGGCAAAAGCTTTACCTGCATTGGAAGGTAAATTAACTTCCAACGCCATTAGAGTCCCTGTTCCTAATGGTTCTTTGGCTATTTTAAATTTGAATCTAGAAAAGGAAACTTCCGTAAAAAGCATGAACACCATCATGAAAAAATATGCCTTGGAAGGAGACTTGGTTGAACAGATAAAATATGAGATGAGCGACGAATTGGTATCCAGCGATATTGTTGGAAGTTCTGCGCCATCCATCTATGACAGTAAAGCTACCATTGTAAGACCAGATGGCAAAAACGTGGTATTGTATATTTGGTATGATAACGAATATGGCTATAGCCACCAAGTTATCAGATTGGCCAAATACATTGCCAAAGTTAGACGCTATACTTACTATTAGTAGATTTTCAACTATAAACTGAAAGAGCGGATTCCAAACGAATCCGCTCTTTTTTATTTACTATTATGAATTTGCTATACAGTGCCTCCCCTTTTCTTTGGTTTATCTAACAATAAACGGAACACTCTTGGAATAACAAATACAAACACTGCGGTGTAAATTGAAGTGAGCAGTTCGATATTCATATAGAAATATAAAATCGAAAATAGTGCAACGGCACTAAACAAGTAAGATAGGGTAATATTCTGTCCTGTCATCGGTATTTATTTTTGAGCACAATATAGGGATAAACATATAAATTCCATAAAACTTGTTGTTTTTTGCTAGAGACAAAGCAACCTTTTAACTTAAACTGCATCTATTTACAAAACAACCAATCTATTAAAATATGAAAACAAAAAACGTACTATTAGCTTCCTTATTCGCCCTGTCCTTACTAGCATGTCTGGAGGGATATGACGATGACGTTTTTATAGAACCTATGCCATCCTCCCTATACACTCCCGTGATTATGGAGCGAAGTGAGTTTGAAGCTTCCACTACTCTGGAATCTCCAAAAAGTATCGTGAATTCCGGTAAAATTTATGTCAAGGATAACTTCCTGTTTATTAACGAAAAGAACGAAGGCTTTCACATTTTTGACAATTCAAACCCTGAAAACCCAATAAACATCGGGTTTATCAAAGTTTTAGGATCTTCAGACCTCGCCATAAAAGGCGACATTTTGTATGTTAACAATGCTACAGACCTTGTTGCCATTCAACCAAATTTTGAAACGGAAACAGTAACGGTTACCAAACGTATTTCCAATACATTTCCGCAATTGTTCTCCCCTGATGGTTTTGAATACTACAATTTGCAAGAAGATGACATAATTATAAACTGGGTTTTAAACGACTAATAACATGAAAACATATATCTCACTAATATTTGCTTGTTTACTTATAGTTTCTTGTAGTACCGACAGCGGTGTTTCCTCTCAAGATTCCGGATTTACAGAGTCAGGTCAAGGAGGCTCCTTGGCCAGATTTATTGTAAAAGGTGACTACCTTTATACGGTAGACCTCTACGGTTTACACGTTTTTAATATTACCAACCTTTCCAATCCGGTAGAGGTCAATTCCGTCCCTATTGGTTTTAACATTGAAACCCTATTTGCCTATCAGGACTACTTATATATAGGTTCTAGAAACGGTATGTATATTTACAGTGTACAGAATCCTGAGCTACCGGAATACCTTTCGGATGTCCAGCATTTTACGGCTTGTGATCCAGTAGTTGCCAATGACACCCATGCCTTTGTGACGCTTCATGCCGACATTGGTTGTGGCAACACCATTAACGTATTGGAAATATATGATGTTACGGATATTGTAAATCCAGTGCTTATTTCTTCTAGAAATTTAACCCAACCAATCGGTTTAGGGCTTTACGGCGACTATTTATTTGTATGCGATGATGAAGTCAAGATCTTTGATGTGTCTGATCCTGAAAATTCAACCTTAGTGAATTCCATCAACAGAAATGCTTTTGACGTTATCATTCATCAAGATCTGCTTATTTTAATAGGTGAAAATGGTTTATATCAATACAGTTTAAATTCCACCGATATTCAAGACATCACAGAATTGAGTTCAATAAACATCTAAAACTTCATTTGCTTCGTATATACCAATAGCTCCACCAAAACTGGGGCTATTGGCATAAAATAAAGCTTTACATCAACAGAAATTATTATATTGCCCCCCGATTAACTATAAGTAATTTAATCTAGCTCAAATGAATATTTTAAAAACTGTATTTTTTTCCTCAATTTTCCTATTAAGTTTTTCCACAACACAAGCCCAAGAATCTAGCAACGATGACCAACTTTCACTAAACTCTGGTACTATTGACAACCAGTTTGAGTACGTGATTCAAAAATCAAACAATTATCAAGATTACAAGGTAATTAAAAGAGCGTGGCTCTACACGTTAAAGTCACACACCTTGGATTCGTTGAAAGCCGTACATAAAGATTTGGCAGATACTCAAGTTGTAGTAGACTCACAAGCCGTGGAAATAGCTAGTTTAAAAAGCAATCTAACCAACACTCAAGAAACCTTGGATGCTACAAATCTTGAAAAAGACAGTATGTCTCTTTTTGGAATCCAAATGAGTAAAGGAAATTACAGTACCCTTTTATGGAGCATTATTGGTGGGCTTTTTGCTTTCTTATTGTTCTTTATCTATAAATTCAACAACAGTAATGCCGTGACCAAGCAGGCCAAACAAGCGTTAGCTGAAACTGAAGAAGAATTTGAAGAGCACCGTCGCAATGCCTTGGAGCGCGAGCAAAAAGTAAGACGTCAATTACAGGACGAAATCAACAAACAAAAGAACGGCTAATTACTGCCTCTTACAATACTCAAAGCCTCTGTATCTTCTGCAGGGGCTTTTCTTTTTCACATGATTGGGCATATGCTAAAAAAGTGCAAAGCCTTATGACCAAGTGCTTACTTTTTCACATCTTTGCAGTTCATAATTTTGATCATGCGTATAGATATCATCACTGTATTACCAGAATTGCTCAAAAGTCCTTTTGAAGCTTCCATACTAAAACGAGCCATAGAAGCCAATTTGGTGGAAGTTCATTTTCACAACTTGAGAGATTACACATCCGACAATTACAAAACAGTAGATGATTATCAATTTGGTGGCGGTGCAGGCATGGTAATGCTCATTGAGCCCATAGATAAGTGCATTACCAAACTACAATCGGAACGCGATTACGACGAGATTATCTATATGACGCCAGATGGTGAACGCTTAAAACAAGGCATTGCCAACCAATTGTCCCTAAAGGGGAACATCATCATTTTATGTGGACATTACAAAGGCGTGGACCAACGCGTACGCGACAAATTTATAACCAAGGAAATTTCTATTGGGGACTATGTACTCTCTGGAGGTGAATTGGGTGCAGCGGTACTTTGCGATGCCGTGATAAGATTGATCCCTGGCGTACTTGGAAACGAGACCTCTGCCCTAACCGATTCTTTCCAGGATAATCTGTTGGCCCCACCTATCTATACAAGGCCAAGAAGTTACCAAGGCATGGATGTCCCTGAAATATTGTTCAGTGGTAATTTCCCAGAAATCGAAAAATGGCGTGAAGAGCAAGCGTATCTTAGAACCAAGGAACGTCGCCCGGATTTGCTAGACGACTAGTTTTCATGTAAAAAAACTTTACTTTTCGTTGTAAATAATTAATTATTCACTATTTTTGCAGCCAATTTCAGATTAACCTCTGGCGATATCCGTGAATGTTGGTTTGGACATAACCATTTAAATTAAAAAGAAATGAATTCTTTAGTAAAATTTGTACAAGACGAATTTGTAACAAAAAAAGATTTCCCTGAGTTTGGAGCTGGTGATACTATCACTGTTTACTACGAAATTAAAGAGGGTGCTAAAACACGTACACAGTTCTTTAAAGGTGTTGTATTGCAACGTAAAGGTTCTGGAAGCTCTGAGACTTTCACCATCAGAAAAATGTCTGGAACAATTGGTGTAGAGCGTATTTTCCCAATTAACTTGCCGGCGCTTCAAAAAATTGAAGTTAACAAAAGAGGTAAAGTTAGACGTGCAAGAATCTTCTACTTTAGAGGTCTTACAGGTAAGAAAGCTAGAATTAAAGAGGTTAGAAAATAATTTTTTAATCTACTTACAATACAAAGCCTTGAATTTTCAAGGCTTTTTTTATGAACTGATGTGAACAACTCAAGTTGATTACAAGTTATCAACTAGAGATCTAATCTCTTTGAAATCAGTACTTTTTGTCGTATATTAGTATAACGTTTTAATAACAGCTTTTTGGTTGGTTTCAAATGGTTTAAATTTGAATTTATATGAAACGTATAAAGACAACGTTCTTTATAAATTGTTTTTCGAGGTTTTTATAAACCATGATATTTTAAAAAGTACTGAATGTGCAAACAGTCAATAACTAGTAAAATTGAAAGTTTCCAAAGGAAACAAAAGCGAAAGTGATTGTTTAGGTAGGAAACAATGTATAATCCTTTTATAGTTATACATCAAGAAAAACAATTGAAACATTTATTAACACGGCAATACATTTTGAAAGTTAGTAAGTGTTTCATTGAAACAGTGAAACTTGAATTGAAAAGGACGATGAGAGCGTGAGTTCTAGTCGGCTGATTTAACAGTATGTTAATTAGGTCACGCAGTAACTGTTTCAGAAAGCCATGTCAAGGTAGTTAATCTACAATGATATGGCTTTTGTTTTTATTCATTTTTGTAATCCAACCGCGTTAAATAGTTATACAAAATTTCTCCTCGCTTTACGGTAAGCAGAAGTCTATAATCGTTGTAATTTCTTGGCATTTCAATATCCACCTTTTGGGAGCTCCCTACACTGTTAATGGTTAAAAAATCGCCTTTGGAATTGGTTTTTACCAACGACCACTCAAATTCCGAAGGGTGATCACCTTCATCTGGAACGTGCCAACCTAAACTGTCATCATATTCCATAGCACTATAAGTGAAATCATATCCAGGAGTTAAAATTTTATAGGGTTTTAAAACTTTTACTGTTGGTGCTTTTTGGGAATTTGCATTTAAACTGGTATAGCTAACATAGTCAAAATACTCCTTTTTAAATCCTCCCATTCTATCAACCAAACCATCAAAGGTAACTCTGTTCACCTCAAATCTATCCTGCCATTCCGAAAGGCAAACTGAGGTTTCCTTAGGTTTTAATCTCATTAGACTTTTAACCTCGATATCAGAAATTAAGAAATCCATATCATTCTCTGCCAAATAATTGGTCATGGGTGCATAATAGTCGCTATTTACCACATGTAACCCAATCATAAAATCACTTCGGAGTTCCTGTTCAAGTTTTTCCAAACTTCTGAGACCTTCATTATTAACAGTAACCGTCACAGAAAGTGGCCGATCGGGATCAACAGTATTTATTTCTGAAATCAATTCATCCAACCAATTCAAATAGGCTTTATTCTGAAAAAACTGCTCTTCTATTCCATAAACACCTTTTTGGTACTTTAAAATATCATTTTCGATAGCCCAAGAAACAACATGGCTATTTTCTTTTCTTTCTTGAATTTTCTCAATAATATGTTTTTTTAAATTTTTAGTGGCCAATGAATCCTTCAGGAAATCAATCTGTTCCGGAATAAAAAAGCTATAGACAACATTTAAATCATATTCACTGGAAATATTTAGCAAATTGTAATCATATGTGTCATTCTCCATGAACTTGATGGTATTGATACCCAGAGCTTTCATTTCGGCGAAATCCTCTTCCAGCCTTTCCCTAGTTAAAACATGGTAGTCCGTTTTCCAGTTTTGTCCCTTCTTAATATTAACCCCTTGGGAGGTATTTAACATAAAATCTCTATTGCTATTCTCCTCATTGGAATGCTTTAAATTCAATTTGTTTAGACCAGTTGTACCAAGCTTTACATCCAAGGTATTTCTGGGTTTAAAATGCTTATAGGCAACCTTACTCCCCTTTATACTCCAATCAAAAGTTTCATTGGCTTCATATCCTTCAGGGTGATTGTCATCGAGACTTGAATTAAAAAACACAATGGCCTTTATTTCGTCAAACTCTCCTCTCAGACAACGAAATGCACTATTGATCCACCTGCGCTTATTCTCTTCACTTCCCAAAGAGCCAAATTCTGAAATCATGACAGGTTTATCACAAACTTCTTCAAGTTCCATATGGAAAGGATCAAACATCATCTTGAAACTTTTCGATTCGTCAGAAATAGAATCCACATCATAATTTAACACGTTTACCCCCACCCAATCCACATAATGATCTCCGGGATAAAACGCTTTGATGTTGTCTGCCTTCCAAGGATTCCATACCCAAATGACATTGCTAGCATAAGCTTCCATAAATTTAAGATATACATGTCTCCATGCCCTTTTATACTCTTCGGCTGCTTTCTCCCCATCATTATACCAAGGATAAAAGGGATTGTCAAACTCGTGTGCAAATCGTAAATACACGGGATGTTTAAGTTCTCGCAATTTCACTGCAAATTGGGAAATATAGGAATCAAATTCGCCTTCATTAATTAGTTGAAATACGTTTTTCTCTTGAAGACTATCCTTTTCAAACGTATGAATCCATGGTTCCCAAGTAATCATAGGAATGGCGTTTTGGGTATAAATGGAATCTAAATAGGATTGTGAAATGTCTGTTTCCTTTTTATCCCATGCCACATAAAAGGATATAATATCCAAAGTCGAACCAAGCTCTGCAGAAAACTGAGACGCCTCCTCAAGTTCGGTAAATCCAGTATCTTTTTTCGGAACAAAAGCCCCCAACATTTTATAAGGTTCCTTTTCAGTTTGAATGGTAGCACTAAAACCTCTAAGCTTTATCCGTTCACTTTGAAAAAGTAGAAAACCACTTGCCAAAACCAAAAGCATCATCACCGGAACTGCAGTTTTTTGCCAGATACTGAAGATTTTTGAATTGAATCTAGAAATTAAACTTTGGTCTTGAGCTTTCCGCTTTACGCTTCCTCCATAGGCAAAGGCCAAGGTATAGAACATATCAAAGGCATTGTAAAGCGCATAACAAGACATAAAAATTGAGAATGGGGTAAAATCTCTTTGTAGCCCATAGATAATTGCAATTATTGACAGAGCACCAAAAATTAAATTTGGTAAAACAAGTCTGAAATTTGTTTTGGATGAATTTGATTTAGGCGTAGCTATGTACGGTACTTTTTTTCTAATTAAGGTATATACGGTCCCCAGTATATATACCCACCAAGCTGAATGCATCAATAAACCTGCAATAAAATGCACTCCCCTTTCCTCTCGTTTCACAAGCCACTTTTGAACGTACATTCTAATTCCTATAAGGCTACAGATAACAGGAAGAGTAATGAACCCAAAATTATAGATGTTGCCTTTCCATGGTGAGGTACTGAAGAAAAGAGCCCAAATTGGAATCAGCATACAAAATAGATAGATAAAGCCTGTTAAATAATGAAGCGGCAAAATGCCAAAGTGTAATTTTTGCCTCCAGGTAAATTTTGAAAACAATTTGGGATACACACTAACAAGTAGCTCAAAAGTACCTCGGGCCCATTTCAACTGCTGCTTATAATAGGCTTCAAGACTGCTAGGCACCAAACCTTTGGTAAGCATTTTTGGCAAATACACCGATTTCCATCCTTTAGCATAAAGCTGCATACTAGTATGCATATCTTCCGATAATCCCGTTGCATGACCTCCAATAGAATCCAGAGCTTCACGCCTAAACACACAATTGGCTCCAATGGCATTCACGGTGCCATAAGAGTTCATGGTCATCATTAGGGGGCCATAAAAAAGATAGGTCTGCTCGGCAGCTCCTTTTGCTACCAAGGATTCATCTTGATTGTAATAACCTTGTACAGTTTGTACAAAACCAATCTCTTCATCTTCAAAATAAGGCAGTGTTTCTGCAATAAAGTTAGATTCAGGAATATGATCTGGATCCAAAATGATACAAATATCGCCCGTCGCCTGTTTTAAGGCATTATTAATATTTCCGGCCTTAGCATCTTTTCTATTATCTCTTGTAACATGAATGATGCCATGTGCTTGGCAAAATGCTTTTAATCGAGTATTTCCCTCCTCATCGCATAAATAAGTTGTATGTGGCACTTCCATATTACATATTGCCAAAAGAGTTTTCTCAACCATTTCAATGGGCTCTCCAGGGCAGAAGGTGGTAAAAACATCGACATGAAAGCCCTTTGTCAATTTTGGTTTTTCCGGAACCGATAAATCCCAATAATGGTACCATATGTAAATGATCCTGAAAACATCAAATAGAATCACACAGGTAAGCAATACGAACAAAAATTTGTTTTCAACCAAATCTGGTTTAAAAAACCAATACAAAAAATTAAGAATGCTGATTACCCCTATAACAATCAATAGCCTTAGGTTACGTTTTTCTTTTTTATTTGGAGCTTCAATTTGCATATTAATCCTTCTTTAAGACAAAAAATGGAATATTGGCCGTTGCAAAATTTTTATGGTCATCATATACATATGCCATTAATCTATATGCCCCTTCTTCTTCAGGAGCTTGGAATTGGATTTTTGACATTTTATTTATGGGAATAGTATCCTTGACCAGTAAATTAATTTCATGTTTAGAAGAAGTTCCAAAACCTACCCCTTCCTTCAGAACTTCCCATTTAAAGGTATATTTTGAACTAAATCCTTCTAACTTTAACTCAGCATCCAAGGTATCCTTAGGATTATATAGCTGCAGATCTGAATCTACTTTTTCATTCAAAAGGAATTTGGTAATATATGGAGCATCTTCTTCAGACTTTTCACCACTCCAGACCTCTTTTAAAGCATAATACACATTGGACTTGCGTCCCTCTTCATCAATGATATTGAACCAGGTTGGGGTGCCTTCATATTTGTCTCCCCAATAAAATGCAATACTCCCCACCCCCTTTCTATCTGCATCGATATAAGAAAGATATTGTTCTTTATACAGTTCCGCCTTTTCCACACTAGTTGGTTCATATATTTTATTCCAAAGAGAATTTTTTTTATATTCCCAGGGTCCATGTATCCCCCACTCACTTATATAGTAGGGCAAAGGATTAGTCACTAGATTAAGTTGCGTTTGATTTCGATGTAAGTCCCTTAAATTCCCAAACATGTTATAACTAATTATGTCCAAGGATGTATTAAAATGAATTGACAACACTTGTGTTCTGGAAGCTCCAGCCACTGTAGTTCCCACTGGGTGATTGGAATCGATTTTATGGATTTGATCCACCATTACATTAAATGCATCTATAAATTCATTATTCCCGAAATTAAATGGAAACATGAGCTCATTTCCCAAATTCCACATCAATAATGCAGGATGGTCTTTATGCTCCATGACATAGTCCCTAATCCTAGTTTTCATCAATTCAATTTTAGAGTTATCTTCATACGCCCACGCATATCGATTATAATCTGGCAACGGGATATCCAAAATAACAGCTATGTCATATTTTAATGCTTCATCTAGTATCTTAGCAGTATTAATTGTATCATACAATCGTAATGTATTACCCCCTGCCTCGGAAAGCTCTTTGAAATAAGGTTTACCTCCTGCTCCTTTGATATAAAATGGCCTCCCGTTTCTAATAATTTCATAGCCTTTTTCAGTCTCAATAATCCTCACCGTCGCATTTTCGTCCATAATATGTCTACTGGGCTGATTGACATATAAAAACGTCGACAACATAAGAATTACCAATACAATGGAAACTGAAAGGCGCTTCATACAAGAAATTATTTTAAACATTGAAAATCAGAAACATAAAATACTTTTGAAATGAAATTTTAAATGTATCAAATCTTAAAGAGCCTTTTTAAATATATCTGATAAACGTCAAATAAAACAGATTAATGGATAATCCTCAAACTTTACTTACTTTCGCTACAAAAGAACTTCAAAGTGTATGAGCGTGGTTGACCAGGTATTCAAAAACAAAGATTTCGGGAACACTCCACTTCCAAAGGGTGAATATGACAATTGTATTTTCGATAATTGCAATTTTTCTGAAGGAGATATTTCTAATATTTCCTTCATGGAATGTGAGTTTATAAACTGTAATTTAAGCAACGTAAACATGGCTCATACGTCTCTAAAAGAAATTTCCTTTACAGGCTGCAAACTCACGGGAGCACAATTTCATAAGTGTGATCCCTTTTTGCTAAATTTCACCCCCAGCAACTGCCAACTGAACTTTGCATCCTTTTATAATTTAAATTTAAAAGGCATTCAATTTATGGATTGTAATCTTCAAAATTGCGATTTCACTCAAGCCGACCTTTCAAAAGCGGTGTTCCATAATTGTGATCTAAAAAACAGTCAGTTTGACCAAACCAATTTAAAAGGCACTGATTTTAGAACCTCATTCAATTACAATTTCAATCCCGAACACAATCAGCTAAAAGGGGCCAAATTCTCAAAAGATCAGGTGTTGGGATTACTTTCTCATTTAGGGATTAAAATAGATTAAAGTTAGTACGAAAAATAGTTGAGTTTATTTGAATTTTCCTTAAAAATTCCCTTTCATTTCTTTAGCAAAACCTATGATATTTTCAAATTGTCAACCTATTGTTACTCTACCGTAAATAACTTGTTGATTTTTGTATATTTGCAAGGCTTTGAAAAAAGCGCGTTTTAAATTAATTAAAATACAAACCTTAAATGTCAAACAATCCTACAATATTTTATACAAAAACTGACGAAGCTCCTGCATTAGCTACACAGTCATTTTTACCAATAGTTAAGGCGTTTACAAAATCGTCAGGAATTAATATAGAAACCAAGGACATCTCATTGGCCGGCAGAATTTTGGCAACTTTTCCAGAAGCATTAACCGAAGACCAAAAAGTTGAAGATGCTTTGGCAAAATTAGGAGAGCTTGTAAAGTTACCTGAAACCAATATCATTAAACTTCCAAACATCAGTGCCTCCATTCCTCAGCTGAAAGGAGCCATTTCAGAATTGCAAAGTCAAGGATTCAATATTCCAAATTATCCAGACGAACCAAAATCTGATGAAGAAAAAACCATCAAGTCTAAATATGACAAGATCAAGGGAAGTGCTGTAAATCCAGTATTGCGTGAAGGAAATTCTGATAGACGCGCACCAAAAGCAGTTAAAAACTATGCTAAAAAAAACCCGCACTCTATGGGTGCTTGGTCGGAGGACTCTAAGTCGCATGTAGCCACTATGGACCATGGTGATTTTGCTCACAATGAAAAATCGGTAACCTTAGATCATGCTACTTCTGTAAAAATTGTTCATACAGATGCTAATGGAAATGAAACCATTTTAAAAGATAGCTTCCCTATTTTGGAAGGTGAAATCATCGACGCTTCTGTAATGAGCAAAAAGGCGCTTTTGGAGTTTTTGGAAGCTCAAATTGCAGATGCTAAAGATCAAAACATTCTATTCTCTTTACATATGAAAGCAACCATGATGAAGGTGTCAGATCCTATCATCTTTGGTCATGCTGTGAAAGTATACTTCAAGGAAGTATTCAGCAAACATGCTGAAACATTTAAATCTATTGGAGTTGATGCCAACAACGGACTTGGAAACCTATTAGCTAAATTGGAAGAACTTCCGGAAGACAAACGTAAAGAAGTGGAAGCCGATATCAATGCTGTAATTTCAAACAGTGCTGATTTGGCTATGGTAAATAGTGACAAAGGTATTACTAACCTTCACGTACCAAGTGATATCATCATCGATGCCTCTATGCCTGCCATGATCCGTACTTCTGGACAAATGTGGAATGCTAAAGGTGAGCAGCAAGACACCAAAGCAGTAATTCCAGACAGCAGTTATGCAGGTGTCTACACAGCAACTATCGATTTCTGTAAAGAACACGGAGCGTTCGATCCAACTACTATGGGAACTGTTCCTAACGTAGGTTTAATGGCTCAAAAAGCTGAAGAATATGGATCTCATGACAAAACATTTGAAATCACTGCAAACGGAACTGTAAGCGTTATTGATGCAGAAGGAAATACCTTAATTCAACACAACGTTGAAGCTGGAGATATCTGGAGAATGTGTCAAGTTAAAGACGCGCCTATCCAAGACTGGGTAAAATTGGCCGTGACGAGAGCTAGAGCTTCTCAAACACCTGCCGTATTCTGGTTGGATGAAAACAGAGCACACGATGCTGAATTGATCAAAAAGGTAAATACATACTTGCCAAACCACGATACCGACGGATTGGATTTAAGAATCCTTTCTCCTATCGAAGCAACTAAGTTTACATTGGAGCGCATGAAAAATGGTGAAGACACCATTTCTGTTTCAGGTAATGTATTGCGTGATTACCTAACAGACCTTTTCCCTATCTTGGAATTGGGAACCAGTGCCAAAATGCTATCTATCGTACCATTGATGAATGGTGGTGGATTGTTCGAAACTGGAGCTGGTGGATCTGCCCCGAAGCACGTAGAGCAATTATTGGAAGAAAACCACTTGCGTTGGGATTCTCTTGGAGAGTTCTTGGCTTTGGCAGTTTCTTTTGAGCATATGGCCGTTACCCAAAACCATCCTAAAGCGCAAGTTTTGGCCGACACTTTGGATAACGCTACAGAAAAACTGTTGGAAAACAAAAAAGGACCTTCCAGAAAAGTTAACGAACTTGACAACAGAGGAAGTCATTTTTACTTGGCTATGTACTGGGCACAAGCTTTGGCTGCTCAAACTACTGATGCCGATTTGCAAGCAGTATTCGCACCTATAGCGCAAACTTTAACCGACAACGAAACGAATATTGTTTCCGAGCTTAACGAAGTTCAAGGACAGGCTGTATCAATTGGTGGCTATTACGAACCAAGCTTCGAATTGGCAAGCGAGGTGATGCGTCCTAGCGCAACCTTCAACAATATTATCAATTCATTGTAATTGTTATCATACACACAAAAAAAGGCTTCTTAACGGAGGCCTTTTTTTATACCCTTTCTTTTCTATTTGGGCGTTCCCTTTTTTAACAAAAAGGGCGTGCTGTCCACTATATCTTTTGCAAAAGTCTTTGCAAAAGGATACCGCTACCATCACTAACGCAATTAAAATTACGTATTTTTGAACCATGGAATTTATCAAGATAACAGAACAAGATTCAAATTATAACAACCTAGAGTCAATGAGTCTTTCTGACCTATTGGCTAACATCAATGCCGAAGACAAAACCGTTCCTTTAGCTGTTGAAAAAGCCTTACCACAAATTGAAGCTTTGGTCTCACAAATTGTTGCCAAACTTAAAGAAGGAGGCCGTCTTTTTTATATTGGAGCTGGAACTAGTGGCAGACTAGGTATTTTAGATGCTTCGGAATGCCCTCCTACTTTTGGAGTCCCACATGATTTGGTCATCGGACTTATTGCTGGAGGTGATTCCGCCATTAGAAAGGCTGTTGAATTTGCCGAAGACTCCACAACCCAGGCTTGGGAAGATTTATCCCAATACGAGATTTCCTCAAAGGATGTGGTCGTAGGTATTGCTGCATCCGGAACCACACCTTACGTAATTTCAGGTTTGGAGCAATGCAATCAACATAACATTATTACAGGCTGTATTACTTGTAACCAACAAAGTCCTATATCCAAAACAGCACAATTCCCTATTGAAGTTATTGTAGGACCAGAATTTGTAACGGGAAGTTCCAGAATGAAAGCAGGTACTGCTCAAAAATTGGTCCTTAATATGATAACCACCAGTACCATGATTCAATTAGGCCGTATAAAGGGAAATAAAATGGTCGACATGCAATTGAGTAACGACAAGTTAGTCAATAGAGGAACCAGAATGCTAATGGAAGAACTCCAAATATCCGAAGACAAAGCTCAGGAATTATTGAACAAATATAAAAATGTCCGTACCGCAATAGAAAATTACAACCATGGAAACTGAAACCAAACGCACCAATAAAACGATTTTAATAAAAGGTATCAAAACAATGGCATTGTCACTTATTTGCATGTTTGCTGGCCCTACCCTTTTGTATATCGCTTTTAGCAATACTGAAAAACCTTTATACATTCCCATTTTGCTAGCGGCACTCTTTATATGTGGTTTGGCCATATACTTTGCTTTTAAAGGACTTAAAACTATTATGGATAGTATGTTTCAAAAACAAAATTGATTAGCCCAATTTCCAAATAAAAATCCCGAACCATATGGTTCGGGATTTTTTGTTTAGTATTTATTTCGTTTGAAAATTCTAACGCTTCAGGGTAAAATGGGCTTTAAACTCTTTGCTCTGTCCCGTCGATGGCTCTACGTACTCCACAACAAACCAATAATCGCTGCTCGGCATCGCTGCCCCGTTGTACGTTCCGTCCCATCCATCGCCCGATGGAGAGATCTGCTTCAATAGCTTTCCTTGCCTGTCGAAGATAAAGATTTTGGTAGCTGATTGCTCACTGAACCCTACGATGTTCCAGGTGTCGTTGTAACCGTCACCATTAGGAGTAATGTATAATGGGTAATCCATCACCGTTACCCTAGTACTAGCCTCTCCACAACCCAATATATCTCGGGCCGTTACCACATGCTCGCCCCATGGCACGTCCTCGAACACACCGTTATCCTGCCATGGCCCATCGTCCAGACTGTACTCATAGCTGCTGTCACCGCTGGCCGTGGCCACCACGATATGGTTGTCAGCAAAGGCCTCGGTCACCACCTCGGCAACGATTGTCGGCGGTGCGCTCTCGATCACCTCAGTGGTGTCCGTGCGCTCGCACATGGTCACCGTAGAGGTGGACACGTCGATCACCGTTACACTGTAGATTCCTGCTTCTGTCGGTTCATAGCTGCCGCCAGTGGCCCCCGCAATCTCCTGGCCGTTGAAGTACCAGATGAACAGATAATCAGGCTCGGTAAGCCCCGTCTCCAGTACCGGTGGGTCTATCGCCTCGGTCCCGTTGGTGTCCAAACACAGCACATAGCTGTCATATAGGTCGAACACCGGCTGTGGGTTCACCTGAAGGGTCAGCTCCGCAACCGCGTAGCAGATCGAGTCCGGTGTGGTATCGTTGTCCACACGGGCATAGATCACCTGTGGGTTCGTTACGTTCTCATAAAGGGTCGGCAATGGGCTTGTCCCCGCTTCGGCATCCGCCTCGCTGGCATAGTAGCTCACCGTATAGTTTGCTGGGTCCTGTCCGTCCAACAGCTCCGCATCCATCACAGACAGGTCGAACTGTACGCTGTCGTTGGTCGGGTCTCCGTCCACTTCCATATTGTCGTCGCAAAGCTCATAGAGGATGGCCTCCATGTCCGGGTTGGCCTCCGCCGCTTCCTGTACCTCCACATAGAAGCTCTGGGTACTGATCGAACAGCCGGTCTCCAGGTTGGTGATCGCCACAAAGATCTGCTGTGGGTTCACCGTATTGGTGAACGGGCTTACAAGGTCGTTGTTCCCGTTGTCCGCATCCACCTGCGATACGTGGTAGCTCACCCCGTAGAGCGCAGGGTCCTGTCCTCCGAGCACCTCCTCGTCCTTCTCCGAAAGGTCGAAGGCATAGGCCCCGTCCGTGTTGTTCTCACAGGCCACGATGTCCGTTACGGCAACCGCCTCCGGAAGTGGGTTCACCAAGATGTCAAAGGTCACGACCGTGTAGCAGTCCGTAATGTCGTTGGCAACGCGCACATAGATGGTCTGTGGGCTGGCCATGTTCGCATAGGCCGTTGGGTCAGGGATCGCTCCGGTCCCCTGCTCAGCATCGAAAAGGCTCTCGTGGTAACTGGCAGATACACCGGCCTCACCGTTGATGATATAGGTCTCGTTCTCCGTTAGGTCGAACAGCTCCACCTCGTCTCCCGTGTTCTCGTCGTCGCACAGTTCGATGTCCGATGGGTCCTGGCTAGGCGTCGGGTTCGGCAACACGCGGATCGTCAGTGTCGTCTGGTCCGTACAGCCCGTGTCCGTATCGGTCACCACCACAAACAGGGTCTGCGGGTTGGCTGCTATTCCATTTACCGAGGTATTGGTATAGGCCGTTGGGTCGGGGATCGCATTGGTCCCCGCATCGGCATCCACCTGGGTCTCGTAGTAGCTCACGCTCCAGCTGCCCTCGTTGCCCGTGATCTCCCCGTCCTTAACGGTAAGGTCGAACACCGTCAGCTCATCGGCCACCTCGTCGTCGCACAATTGCAGGGGCGTTGGCTGTACCGCTACCGGTGGCAGTTCCACGCGGATCTCGAACTCGCCAGTGCTCACACAGCCGTTGTCTAGGCTCTCTACCCTTACATATACGGTCTGTGGGTTGGTCTGGTTCACATAGCCCCATGGATTGGCGATCGGTGCCGCCCCGGACTCCGCATCCGCCATGGTAAGGTGGTAGCTAAGGTCGAACTGCGCCGGGTCCTGTGCACCGAGGATCTCCGCGTCCATACCGGTAAGGTCGAAGCTCGCATAGCCGTCCGCATTCGTGTCGCAGATCACATAGTCCTCGATGGCCGTCGGCACTACCGGCGATGGCAGCACGTTCAGCTGTAGGCCTACCACGCTGTGGCAGCCCGTGAGCATGTTCTCCGCCCTGGCATATACCACTTGGGCATTGGCCACAATATTGTCGTAGGGGCTCAAGAGCTCGTTGTCCCCGCTCTCGGCGTCCCCCTGGGTCTCATGGTAGGTGATGGCAATGTCCAGCTCCCCGTTGATGATCTCCTGGGTGCGCTCCTCCAAATCGAAGCTCGCATAGCCGTCGTTGTCGCCATCGCACTCCTCCAACGGGGCCGGGTCCGCCTCCGGTGACGGGACAGGGTTCACCCTAAGGTCCAGTATCACCGTGCTGTAGCAGCCAGTGTTGCTGTTCTCCGCCCTTACAAAGATCGTCTGTGGATTGGCCACGTTGGTATAGGGGCTCACAAGGGCATTGTCACCGCTCTGCGCATCCGCCATCGTAAGGTGGTAGCTCAGTGCGATCCCCACCTGTCCGCCAAGGATCCCTGCCGTACTGTCCTCCAGCACAAAGGATTCCTGCTCGTCGCCCGG
>NZ_LBIO01000006.1 GCF_001280505.1 Mangrovimonas sp. TPBH4 | reverse complement strand
ACCAGGCTTCCGTAGACCAGGCGTTTGCCGAGTGGGTTGCCCTGGGCAGCATCACCGGTGGCTGTAACCTGATGGTTGAAGTGACCAATCCGGGGGCACCTGATGCCTGTGGTGGTTCAACCGAAGTAATCTGGACAGCTACCAGCGACTGTGGGGCACCGTTATTGTTGAGTTCGACCTTTACGGTAGAGCCTGCACCAGAGGTTTCCTTCAACGCGCCAGAGGATTATACAATGGCAGCCTGTTCCGACCAGGCTTCTATCGACCAGGCGTTTGCCGAGTGGGTTGCCCTGGGCAGCATCACGGGTGGCTGTAACCTGA
>NZ_LBIO01000059.1 GCF_001280505.1 Mangrovimonas sp. TPBH4 | reverse complement strand
AAGTAATATCGAAATCAAAACCATTGAAACTGATGATGAATTTATAATAGAATAAAAACACAGTTGCCAACACCGTGTATAATTCATTGCTTCCGATTTTCCTCACGGAAAATCCTCGCAACTTTACTATCTTAGTTTCTTAACCCGAAAATCCTACGGATTTTCACGCAACAAAACTATACACAAACCGTTGGCAATAATTATGAAAAAACTTTCAATAATCATCATAGGATTGTTGTTTTCTATGAATTCATATGGATTTCATAAAGATCAAGTATATCAGAAGAACTTTGGCAATGTAAAGACCTACTTAAGAACGCCTTGGAATAATTATGGTTCAACAGTTGATGTTGAAATCATAGGGAAACTTGCACAAGAACTTGCTGAAAGACTATCTTATAAAGACACTATTGTTCTTGAATTTTGTCATGCCCCATCTTTTCACCTTTCTCCTCTAACTATAGTTGAAAATGGAAATCCAAACCAAGTTTACTTAATTAATATGGATTTGCATTCTATAAAGCAAACTCAACAAAAAAGCTATAAAACTAAAAATGGAAAATCAGCTATTTGCATTAGACAATTAAATGGTGAATTTGATATTTGGAATACTTTAAAATTATTGGAGTATTGTATAGAACATAAATTTAAATCCAATTTAACTCAATCCAAATATGATTACCCAATGAACGATTTGGAAACAAAATTTGATAAAATTGAGTTTTATGGGATGAGCCCATTACTGATAAAAACAATATTTCAAAAGGAAAAATCAAACTTATTAAAAGAACTCTCCAAACAAAATATTGAGTTTTTGAACGTATTCAAAATAAAAGGATATTACTACAATGAAATGTATTGTTTCCTCTCTGACAAATTGAAATATAACACGAAAACATTATCTTATTTAATTGAGCTTAAGAATGGCGTTTGTATTTTTCATACAACGAATTCTTTTACCTATCTATCTAATTCAATTCAAGCACAAAAATCACACATGTTAGATTCGGAAGGTTATATTCCCTTTTATTTTTTTGATTATAACCTCCCTGATTATAAAAAAGGAAAAAGTGAAATACTATTAACTCGCCCAAGAAGCTCTAAAGTGTTTGTGTTTTCTGAGGATAAAAACGAGGTTATTCAATCTTTTGAAAAATAACTATTGCCAACAATATGTAACATGCATTGCTTCCGATTTTCCTACGGAAAATCCTTGCATGCACTAATTGTTGTTACCATTTAGCTATCTTTAATCCCAAAACCAAACGCAACGGCAGTGTTACATGAGCCGTTGTATGCAAGTAAATAAAAAATGGAAATAGAAGATTTTATAAATAGTATAGAATTATCCAGCCCTAATCTACCTCCGAAGGATATTTTAAAAAAGGTTGATTTCATTCATAACGGAAAAGAAGAATGGGGAGAAAGCGATGACATAAATGCTGATTTCAGAGAAAAGATAGTGGAAATTATTTTTGATTCCGAAAAATTAAAAAACAGAGAATTAATCAAATATTTGCTCCGAGCTGAAATTGATTATTGTAGAGAAGAAACTTTAATGAGAGAAACTTTACGCCAACTAACTTTTATGTTGTATTCATTTGGAAAATTTGAAGATATTCCTTTGCTATTTGAGGCAAAAATGGACACAAGTTTTGATGCGGAATGTGGATTAGATATTGAATTAGTCTTTGGTGCAGATAATGAAAAGGTAAAGGATTATTTTAGGACAAATAAACATATTGACTATGATATTGTTAGTTGTATAGAAGAATATGAAAAATATGAATTTCGTACGCCAGAAGAATTTAAAAAAGAAATGAATTCATATTATGGAAAATAAAAACCTGCATACAACACCGTGTATAATTCATTGCTTCTGATTTTCCTCACGGAAAATCCTCGCAAGTTTGCTATCTTAGTTTCTTAAACCTGAAAATCCTGCGGATTTTCACGCAACGAAACTATACACAAACCGTTGTACGCAAGCTTGAAAAAACAGAACTAATTGAGAATTTTAGATTGGATAAAGAACAGAGAAGTTAAATCGGAATTTGAAAAAGCATTTTCTGACTTAAAGAGAATGGGAGAAATTGAACCTAGTGCAAAAAGAACTTATGAATTACTTCGCGAATTGGACTTTGACACTTCTGACTCGCAATCTGAATTGTTAATTTCGGAATTTAACAAGATTCAATATCAATCAAACACAAATAGTTTCTTTTACTTCTATTTTCCGATTGTAACGCACATATTACATTACAAACCAAAATACGAGAAAGATATTTTAGGATATTTAATCGGACCAAATTTTGCGAATGGCGACACAGAAACGAAAGACTTGATTCCATTAATCAAAAACGCAATGGAATTCAAACTAACTGAAAATAAAAATTATCTGACCAAAGAAAGTAAAAGCTGGATTCTGAATGAATTACCAAAAATGGAAAAAGAAGTTGAACGAGAAGTACAAAAATGTTGGAAAGAACTGAACGAATAAAAAGCCAGCGTACAACAATGTATAACCGCAATTACGGCGGATTCGACTACGTCTGAATCCACTCGGAATTGCTAAAGTCAGTGCCAAACCGAAAATTAACGCATATTAACCCGTAACTGACGGTTATACGAGACCGTTGTAGTACATTAAAGATGAGTAAACTGACTTTCATATTACTTCTTACATTCTCAAGCCAAATATTTGGACAAAAACTCAATATTGAATCTAAAATTCTTAGTGTAGAGTGTGATGAAAATATTGATGCTTATCGCTTTAACACCAGACTTACAAAAGACTCAATAACTGAAAACTCTAGAATAATCCATTTTTCGACTACAGCAACTTGCTGTGTTGACTTTGAATTGAAAAGTAATAAGGTTGATAATATTGTGAAAATTGACCTAAAAGAGACAGGTATATCTTGTGAATGTATATGCGCCTATGATTTTATAGTACAATTTGAACAATCATTAAACTTAGACACAAGGTTCTATGTAAACAATAAATTGCTTAAAAAAAATGTCCCCAAACTAAAATTGTATGAGAGGAGATACTTTGTGTTTGAAAATGACACCACTGGATTTGATGATGAAAATGGATTAAGACAAGGCTTTATAGTTTTCAAAAGGAAAAACGACTTAAAAAAACTATATTATTTAAACGGGAAATTTATCAAAATGGAAATTACCGATTTGAAAGGAACTGTTTTGATAGTGGAAACTGATGAGTATAAAACCTCCGATTATTAAAAATAACGTACTACAACACCGTGTATAATTCATTGCTTCCGATTTTCCTCTCGGAAAATCCTCGCAACTTTGCTATCTTAGTTTCTTAAACCTGAAAATCCTAGCGGATTTTCACGCAACGAAACTATACACAAACCGTTGTAGCCAATTAGCACAGAATGCTTGGAATTCCATCATATAAACCAAAATTTCATACTAAACCTGAGAGTTTTAAGAATGAATTTGAGAAAACTCTATCGGAACTCATTGGAAAAAAAATTGACCGATTTTGGGTTATGTGGGATATTAATGAAAATGAATGGCTTGCCGATGGACCTGTAATACTAGAATTTGATGGAAACAGATTTGAGTTTACAGTATATCAGTTAACTGAATTCAGTTTGACTATAAATTCTTTTGAATTATCAGAGAAACTGGATTGGTACGGTAGCGGAGACGAAATGCCTCTTGCATGGAAAGAAAATGGAAAGCCAGAATTGGTTAAAAACTTAAGCAAACCGATAACTAGAATTAATATCTTGACTTATCCATTGGATAGTGAATTACTTACCGGAATTGAATTTGTACTAGAAAAAGAGTCAGAATCTGATAATGAAAATTTCTTTTCTATTTATAATGGACTTGACCAAAATGAAATGGATAAAATTGAAATACAACACGAAAACCAAATAAAACGAATAAAAATAACTGGCTACAACACTGTATAACCGCAATTACGGCGGATTCGACTACGTCCGAATCCACTCGGAATTGCTAACACCTGTTCTAAAACAAAAATACAGTATATTTAATCCGATAACTGACGGTTATACGGACCGTTGTAAGCAAGCAAGTCAAAATGAAATCTAAAAAGATATTTCTCAGTTTAATATTATTTATAAGCTTAAATAGC
>NZ_LBIO01000058.1 GCF_001280505.1 Mangrovimonas sp. TPBH4 | reverse complement strand
GGCTTAAATTAGTAGAAGTAAATTTTAATTCATCATACAATATATCATCAAAAATTTAAACCAAGTGTCTAACAAAATAATTTCATTAATATTATTGTGAAGCCAAAAATTAGCATTATAGTACCTGTATTCAATGTGGAAAAATACCTTCATAGATGTGTTGATAGCATAATAAATCAATCGTTTCAGAATTTGGAAATTATACTTATCAACGATGGCTCTTTGGATGGAAGTGGCCTCATATGTGATATTTATTCTCAATTGGACAATAGGGTTTTAGTTATCCATCAAAAAAACCAAGGATTAAGTGGTGCCAGAAATAGTGGTCTAAACATAGCTTCTGGAAATTATATAGGTTTTGTTGACAGTGATGATTGGGTTGAAAAAGATATGTTCAAAACCATGTTACAAGCATTAAAAAAATATGATGCGGATATTGTCGAATGTAACCTGCTAGAAACTACGGGCACAGTTCGCAGTTCTTTCAGATATGATAGTGTTTTAATAATAGAAGACAGGTTACAAGCTCTGAGAAGAATTGTCAAAAATCAAAATTTTTCAGTTTGGAGAAGATTATATACCAAAAAATCACTGGAAAACATATTTTTTGTTAAAGGGAAAAACTCAGAAGATGTTTATTTCACTTACCAAGTATTTAAACAAATTAAGAAATCAGTTTATTTATCAAGTAAATTCTACAACTATTTCATTGGAGATGAAAGTATCACAAGAGGAGCATATAAAATCAAAACATTAGATTCTATCGATGCGGCATTGTATCTATATGAAAGAGTCCAAAAAGAAGAAGATATAGAACTTAAACTCATTACTAGAATCTTCCTTTTAAAAATATTGCTCTATAATTACAAGATGCTTAACTATTATTCACTTATTGATGATTCCTTCAAACATAGGAAATTTATAAAAAATTTAATTATTGAAAATTATATACAGAAAAGCAACACTTCTTTTCAATTAACACTTGCCAGATTTCTTCCAATTACCGTTTTTGAATATCTTATTAGACTTTATTCTCAATTAAGGCCTTTGCATCAAAATCGTAATCAATTAATTTAGTTTTATATGTCTAGATTAAAAAAAACAATTAAAAATGCAAAAGTTGGCGTTTTCTTTTATCTCCTCACACTGTTTGTTCACTTCTTTTCTCGAAAAATATTTCTTGAAGGTTTAGGAGATGAGTTCATAGGACTAACTTCAACTCTACAAAGTATTTTAGGTTTTTTAAATCTTGCCGAATTAGGTATAGGCACAGTAATCGGTGTAACGTTATATGGACCTTTATTTCAAAATGACAAAAATGAAATAAATAAAATAACAGCTCTTATAGGATATTTATATAGAAAAATAGGCTTATGGATATTTTTATCAGGTTTAATTATCTCTATTTTCCTACCTATTATTTTTTCAGAAACGACAATAAATTTGCCGATTGTTTTTTTTGTTTTTTTTAGCTTTCTGACATCTTCACTATTAGGATACTTTGTTAATTACCATATTGTTATCCTACAAGCAGATCAAAAATCGTACATTGTTTCTTCCATTTATCAAACCGTTACAATAATTAAATTAATATCCCAATGCTTTCTTGTTTATTATTATCGAGCTTATTATTTATGGATTTTGCTAGAACTAGTATTTCCAGTTATATACGCATTATTATTAAGAAATAAAATAAAGAGAGAATATCCATGGCTCATACTAAATAATAAACAACCTAAGTCCATTCTAAAGGAATATCCAAAAACAATTATGTTAATCAAGCAAACTTTTATCCATAAAATAGCAAATTTCGTCCTTGGAGGAACAGACCATATTTTAATATTCGTTTTAGTCAACTTAAAAAGTGTTGCTTTTTTCGGTAATTATCAACTTATTTTTCAAAAAATAACCCAACTTACAAATAATTTTTTTGGAGGTATTGAAGCAGGGGTAGGCAATTTAGTAGCTGAAAATAATTACAACAATATACGCAAGGTGTTTTGGGAGATGATGTCTCTTCGATTTTTATTAGGTGGTTTTATGTGTATTAATCTTTATTTTTTAATAGAACCTTTTATTCTTATCTGGTTAGGGGAAAAATATATTTTAGATCAAGGCATATTAATACTAATGCTTGTAAACTTATTTATATCTCAAGTAAGAACACCTGTTGAAAATTTTAAGAATGCCTATGCTCTATTTTGGGATATTTGGGCTCCAATTGTAGAAGTAATACTTAATTTAAGTGTTTCATTGGTGTTTGGAAGACTCTGGGGCATTAAGGGAATAATGTTTGGAACCTTAACTAGCTTGGTGGTTGTTGTATTATTTTGGAAACCTTATTTTTTATTTAAGCATGGCTTTAAAAAGAATGTCTTGGAATATTGGAAAGGATTCATAAAGTTACTTCTTTCACTACTTTTTTCGCTCCTAATTATTGGAAGGCTAATTAACTATCTAAATCTGAACAGCATTATAAATTATCTTGATTGGTTTATATCATCAATTAAAATTAGTTTTCTTATTTTGATTGTATACGTCCCATTTCTTCTGCTTAATCAAGGATTTAGAGATTTGATTCAACGTTTCAACTCCCTATTGATAAAAAACTATTTAAAAAAATGAATAAAAAAACAATAGGATTTACTATTGGCAGTTTAAATGCCGGAGGAGCTGAACGAGTATTAACATCCCTTGCAAATGAATTGATAAAAAACTACAATGTTACTATCATAACACTTGTCCGTTGTGATTCATTTTACGAGTTACATCCACAGATAAAAATACGAAATTGTAATCTTGGTAGATCAGGAGCTCATAGCACATTTGATGCCATCAAAAAAAATATTCGTAAACTACAAAAAATAACCGAAATTGTAAACCAAGAAGGCATAGAGCTTTTAATAGGTTTTACTACTTCAATAAATGTTTTAACAGTTATTTCTTCTCACCTAAGTAAGATTCCTTCTATAATTAGTGAGCGTAATAATGCATTACTTGATCCTCCCAACAAATTTTGGAAAACACTTAGAAATATTACTTATAAATATGCGAACTTTTTGGTTGTACAAACATTAGCCAATAAAAGTTTCTATGCAAAAATAGTACCCAATGAAAAAATTTTTGTAATTAAAAACCCTATTGCACCAAGTTTGGCATCAAAAAGGTTAAAGTCTATAGATAAAAAAAAGAGCATCCTTACAGTAGGAAGGCTAGACTCCAATAAATCACAAGATTTATTAATCAAGGCCTTTTCAAATATTTCAGAAAATTACAATTGGTATCTTCAAATAGTTGGTGATGGAAAAAAAAAAGAGGATTACAAACAACTTGTTAAAAACCTTAATATTGAAAATCAGGTGTCTTTTCTAGGAAATGTAACTAATCTATATGATTATTACAATGATGCCTCCATATTTGTGTTAACATCTAAATCTGAAGGTTTCCCTAACACTTTAGCGGAAGCTCTTTACTTTGGAATACCTTGCATATCAACAAATTGCCCCCATGGTCCATCAGATTTAATTACTAATGGTATAAATGGATTACTAATAGAAGTAGATAATCAACAGATGTTAGAAAATGAATTAGAAAAACTTATTAATAATAAGAAATTGAGAAATAATATTAGCAAAAATGCTATTAAAAAAAGCCAACAATTAAATATTGATTTAATCATTGGATTATGGGAAAAACTTATAAAGGAAGTGTTATAATATTTATTATATAAAATTATAATCTAATCAAGCTATATTTTATTTTTTTTAATTATTTTACTGATTATTAATTTAATAATATCAATTTTCCCAATTACTAATGAACATAATAAGATTTGCAATAATTGCATTCAGCATCTGGAATCTTCCGACTTACCTTCTCGAAGTGTCAGGCGAAATGATGGGATCGTACAGCAGCTATATTATGTTTATTTTAATCATTGTTTATTATGTTTTATCACCTAAAATTCCCCCTAGTATTGCTTTTGTTGTTTTAGGTATTGCCTATTATTCAATTTCAGGACTTCAATATAATGGAGATTTCAAGCATTTCGCATTCAAATTCTTTAAATTTTTGGTTTTTGTTGTAGGTATGAGTGAACTTATATCTTTATGCAAAATCAAGCATCTCTATTTTTTCTTACTCATAGGAGCTGGCAGCATTATTATTAATGCCGTGTTTTTCCCTCACATTTATGGAAGATACAGTGGTTTTTATCTCAACCCAAACCTTGGTGCTCTAATTGCCTTAATAGGCTTTTGTTTTAGCTTCAATATTTCAAATAAATTATTAAGAATGATTGGTTTTGTTATTTTTATTTTAGCAGGAGTTCTAACCTTTTCAAGATTCTTTATAATTCTATGGATGCTATTGAGTTTATTTTCAATTTTTATAGATAAAAAAAATGCAGAAGTAATTGGGATTGGTGTCGGTAGTATGGTTATAGTTATAGCTACTTCTGCTTTTTTACAATTAAATACAGAGCGTTTTGAAGCCATCGAAAATATACTTGGAAATCATATTTCTCAAGGTTTAAGTGTCCTTGAAAAAGGTTCTAGGCAAGACACATGGTCTCTTTTTTATACTGACATTTTAGATAATGTTATATTTGGCAATGGTTTTTACTCTATGAGCGGAGAAAATGAGGCAAAAATAGGGGTTCACAATTCTATTTTATTGACTTTAGGTGAAGCAGGAATAATACCTTTTATTATTATCACCTACATTTATGCAAAGCTCTTAATAAACTTTTTACTGCAAATTAAAACTAATTTGTACTTAGGACTATTAGGGGTATCTTTAACTGCATATCTATTTGTTTCACACAATTTTTATGATAACTATGTCTTTTTATTCTTTTCTCTTTGGTTGTTCATAAAGTTAAGAAAGGACTATTTAACGGAATCAATTAAGATTTAAGCTAAATTCTAAAAAAATGGATTTAAAAATCTTTTCACCAACATATCTTGAACAAAGTAAATCTAAATATAAATACAGATTTTCTGTTTTCACACCAATTTACAATAGAGAAAACACAATTCACAGAGTTTTTGACTCTCTAGAAAACCAAACATTTAGAGATTTTGAACTTATATTAATTAATGACGGCTCAACTGATAATAGTCATAAAATTGTAAAATCTTTGATTGAAAAAGTAGATTTCCCAATTATCTATAAAAACAACCAAGAAAATAAGCATAAAATGGCTTGCTTTTTTGAGGCAATTAAATTGGCACGGGGTCAATTCCTACTAACTTTAGATTCTGATGATGAATGTACCCCAAATGCCCTAGAAATCTTAAATGATGAATACAATAGTATTCCAGAGAACTTAAAACATAATATAAGTGGTGTTACGTGTTTGTGCATGGATCAAAATCACAGGTTAGTAGGTTCTTTATTTCCTGAACAGCCTTATTATAGTAATACATTTGAACAATCATTTAAATTCCCAAATTCAGGGGAGAAATGGGGGTTTACAAAAAGTGATATATTAAAAAGCATTCATGTCAATAAGGACATCTTTTCAAAAGGCCTGATACCGGAAAGTTATATTTGGTGTTTAATTTCAAAACAAGGATTTAAAACAAAATATGTAAATAAAACTATTAGGATTTATTACCGAAATACTGTGAATCAGCTTTCTCAAGGAAATTACAAAAGCAATTCATTTGGATCAGTAATTTTTGCTATTTCTGTCCTTAATTGGTTTCATCAAGACTATTTTCCAAGTCAAATAAGAATCTTTCTTAAAAGAATTTATGTCCTACTGAGATCTTCAAATTATTTAAATTTCTCCAAAAAGGATTATATTAAATCCATTGACAACGACATCTTCAAATTGCTTTTTGCAACAGGTTGGTATTTTAGAAAAATAATCAAATAGCATTATGTGCGGAATCTACGGAACAACCATAAGATACAATAAAATGCAAATCAGAGACAAACTTGATAGAACTGCATTTAGAGGTCCTGATCAAACCGGGCAAGAATCTTATATTACTGAAAATTCTAATATTACACTAGGACATAACAGACTGTCAATCATTGATTTAGACCCTAGATCCAATCAACCTTTTACCTATTATGAAAAAATCCATATTGTATTTAATGGAGAGATTTACAACTTTAAAACTCTTAAAGATAAACTTTATACTAAAGGCTATAATTTTAATACTACAAGTGATACTGAAGTAATTTGTGCTGCTTATCTTGAATACGGCGAATATTGTGTCAATCATTTCAATGGGATGTTTGCCTTTGTAATTTATGACGAAAAAAAACATTGTTTTTTTGGGGCAAGAGACCGGTTAGGTCAAAAACCATTTTACTATTATCATAAAGGAAAGGAATTTGAATTTGCAAGTCAAATTTCTTCAATACAATTACACAACCAACGATTAACCGTCTCTAAAAAATCAATTAGCTTTTACTTGACTTGGGGGAATATTCCTGACCCACAATCCATTTTTAATGAAGTTAAAAAACTTAAAGCAGGCCATTCCTTTGTTTACAATATCCACTCAGGAAGTTTTAATACTAAAGCTTATTGGGATATAGATTGGAAGTTAACACATCCATTTAAAGGCACTTACCATGAAGCTAAAATGGAATTCAAAAACATTTTGATTGATGCTGTTCAAAGTCGCTTATTCGCTGATGTTCCTGTTGGAGTGTTTCTATCTGGAGGAATAGATTCTTCTTTAATTTCAGCAATTGCGACAAATTTTTCAACTTCAAAGACAAAAACGTTTTCAGTAAAATTTAATGAACAAGATTATGATGAAAGCCCATTTGCTCAAAAAATAGCAAACCACCTCCAAACTGATCACTACATTATTGAATGTGATTACAACGAAGGCCTTGATTTAATAGAGAATTTTCATTATTACTATGACGAACCGTTTGCAGACGCCTCAGCAATACCATCAATGCTACTTTCTAAGCACACAAGAAAGCATGTTACTGTTGCTTTGTCTGGTGATGGAGGAGACGAGAGTTTTCTGGGATATCATCGCTATAATTGGGTTAAAAAAAGTAGTTGGATATACTCAAGCGTCCCCCTACTTATAAGGAATGCTTCTTCAGAAATTCTAGACCTGTTTCCCAATTACAGATTGAAAACTATAGCCAAGGCTTTAAGAATAAAAAATGTAAACGAAGCATATCTAGGAATTATGTCTTCAATTGATTTAAGTTATATTAAATCAGAATTTGACACTAGAGATATTATAGAGAAAAAATACCTATATCATAGAGAAAAAAACCTATATGAAAGGATTTCTGATTTTGACATCAAAACCTACCTAAATTGGGACATTAACACTAAAGTAGATAGAGCTACAATGGCATATTCTCTCGAAGCAAGATCTCCCTTAATGGATCATAGGATTGTTGAATTTGCTAGATCATTACCTACTAATTTTAAGTTTGAAAAAAACAACCAAAAAAGAATACTTAAAGACATCCTCTATGAATATATTCCAAGAGAATTTTTCGATCGTCCCAAGGCAGGCTTTACAATGCCATTTCAAAAATGGTTTAGAGATGATTTAAAGGAATTTGTTTTAGACGAGCTTAATGATGAAGGTTTAAGCACTTTACCATGTATTAACATAAACAATGTAAAGATTAGGATTAATCAACACATGAATGGAACTTGGAACAGATATCCTATGATATGGTCCTTATTGGTTTTAAAACAATGGTTAAAGAATAACGGAACAGGCCTTACCATTAAATGAATGACTCTAAAATTGATATCCTATTTGTTTTACCCTCATTAAAAGCCGGTGGGGCAGAAAGAGTTATAAGTTTTATAGCAGCCAATTTGGATACAGCAAAATTCAACAGCATTTTAATCGTAATTGGAAGCGCTAAAGATTCTGTTTATAATACAGGTAATTTAAATGTCGTTTTTTTAAAACAAAAAAGAGTTCTCTTCGGAATCCCCTTTTTATTTAGTTATCTAATTACAAAAAGGCCCAATATTATTGTCGGCTCCATATCTCATGTCAACAGAGTAATTGTATTCCTCTCCTGCTTTCTTCCAAAATCTAAAGTAGTTGGACGAGAAGCAAGTGTGCCAAGTATCATGCAAAGATTTGCTTTAAAACAACACAGAATTAATATTCCTGTCCTAAAAAACTATCATAAGTATTTGAATGCCATTATTTGTCAATCACAGGACATGGCACTTGACTTACAAAACAATTTTAATATAGCAAAAAGTAAGATTCATGTAATAAATAATCCTATTACTGAAAACTTTGGCTTAAAAATTCAAAATTCTACTTACAACACAAAAAAAAAACTGATTACAGTTGGTAGGTTAAGTAAAGAAAAAGGACATCAAAGAATACTTGTAGCCTTATCTAAAGTAAATTTCGATTACCAATATACAATCATTGGAAGTGGACCAGAAAAGGATAGTATTTTTAAACTTGCTACAGAACTTGGAATAGTAAACAAAATATGCCATATCCCATTTACAAAAAATGTAGAAAACTTCCTGTTAGCAAATGATGTATTTATCCAAGGTTCTTATGTAGAAGGGTTTCCAAATGCCCTTTTGGAATGTTGTGCTGTAGGAACGCCAGTCATTGCCTTTAATGCCCCAGGGGGTACTAAGGAAATAATAATGAATGGCATTAATGGCTACATAGTTAATGATGAACTTGAGTTTACTGAAAAACTCCATTGCATGTTATTTGAAAAAGAATGGAACCATAAAAAAATAAAAGAATTAGCAGAAAAAAAATTCAATAAAGACAATATTTTAAAACAATATGAATCCTTGTTTTTAGAACTTACAAAAAGCTAGTTAATGAACATTCTCATTGTACTTCCAAATGACACTTTAGGTGGCGCTGAACAATACCTTAAAATGGTTGCTGACTATTTTAGGAATGAGAATGTGTTTATTTGTTTTCTAAATCAATTTAATAAGGGCCATTGGGAAGATTTATCAAACAATGTTCAACTTATTGGTTTATCGACTAAAAGTATGGCTCATGGAGTTTTAAAGCTTATTTCATTCGCAATTAATAAACCCATTGTTTACGATTACATCTTCACTTCTCACTTATATGTTAACGCTATGGTAGGTAGCTTGCTATCCTTTGGCATTTTAAAAACACAAATGTTTGTTGCTAGGGAATCTACCTCTGTGTTCCCTAGGTATCGTGGCTTTAAACTATCTTCTTATAAATTATCGTATGCTTTAGGATACAGAAATATGGACTTATTGATCTGCCAAACAGACAAAATGAAAACGCAACTTTTGGAAAATGTTGGCTATTTACAAAACAGAGTTCCTATAGAAACAGTGCCAAACCCCATAAACCTAAGCGTTTTAAAAAAAATGGGGGAAGAAGAACTTAATTTTAGATTTCCCAAAGAATATATCGTTTCTGCAGGGAGGTTCATTCCGGAAAAAGGGTTTGATCTATTAATTAAGTCCTTTTCAGAAATAAAAAAACAATTCCCTGCCTTAAAACTTATTATATTGGGAGATGGCCCTCTTAAGGAACAATTGAATAATGAAGTCGACAAATTAAATCTTTCCAAAGATGTTATTTTTACGGGATTTGTTAATAATGTTCACCCCTTCTTTAAGCATGCAAAATTATGTGTTGTTTCATCTAGACTTGAGGGGTTCCCTAATGTACTGCTCCAGATGATGTCTCAAAACAAACATGTGGTTTCCACAAAATGTGCTGGGGGCATTGAAGACATTGAAGGCGTCATTAAATCTGAAACTAATAGCCAAGAGAGTTTAACTAATGCTATTCTTGAAGGGCTTTCAAATTGGAATAATACGGAAGGTGAAATAGGATTTAATAATTATTTAGAGGAAAGAGATATTAAAAAATTTATGGTCAATATATTGAAAAAACATCTAAATGAATAAGCCTTTTCACTCTTCTCCATAAAAACACTTTTTTATGTCTTTATTTTTTTGAATTCAGAATGTTTATTTCCTAATATTTAGTAAATTAGACCTAACAAACCTAACTTATGAAGCCGTTCAAAACCATCAAAAAAACTACTTTTATTCTTTAACATTTTTTATGGTTAGCCTGCTATTTGCATGCTTGGTTTTTTTAGGACTTACAGTATTTCTTGATATCTGTAATTAGGTTCCTTGATGTATCAAAAACTTAAATACATATGAAAGAAGATTTGCTAAATAAAATACAATCTTACCTAGACCACCCCTTGGAGGAAGTGGAATCTATAAAAAGCATTAATCATTCAAAGTTCCATGAAAATTATTTGAAAATGAACAAACCTGTTGTCATGACACAAATGATGGACAACTGGGAGGCTTCAAAAACATGGTCACTTGATTATTTTAAAACTATAGGAAAGAATAAAACCACCTATGTTTCCAAAGGCAATAATTTTCAAGAAAACACAAAATGGGAATACGGAAATTTTTTGGACTCTATCAACAAGATAGAAGATACAAAGGATCCAAGCTCGGGAGGCTATTTAATGAATCTGTCTATTTTACACCTTTTTCCAGAACTTCAAAATGATGTAGACTTTTCCTTAATTTCAAATTATAAGGTTAGGGATTCACTTTCTTTATGGATTGGTCCAAAAGGAACGTTGACTGGATGGCATACGGATAGATTGGCTGACAATATTTTAGCACAAATTGAAGGAAGTAAGCTTGTCCTTCTTGCCCATCCAAACCAGACTAAATACATGTATCCAAGCCCCAAATATGAACCAGGGTCAAAGCTAAGTCAAATAGACATGAGAAACTTTGATGAAACACAATTTCCACTGTTCAAAAAACACGCCAAAGTATCTTATGTTGTTTTAAAAGCTAACCAGATGCTCTTTATACCAAAACTTTGGTGGCATTGTGTTTATGGCCTTGAAGTTTCTATTAGCTCCAACAATTTCGGGTTTTCTTTTGCCGATAATATAAAAATGAAGGCCAATGAATTTGTGAAAAGGAAACTACATAACCTAGGTCTATATGGAAAGGATTGCGTTTGTCATTATTATGACAATAATGGAATTAGACATAAATATAAACATCATTAACCCCTAATTATCACAACCTACACGCTTTGAAAAAAATAATACGCATTACTACGATATCAAACTCTTTATGCTATTTATTGAAAGGGCAGCTAAAATATATGGGCCAGTTTTATGAAATGGTTGGGGTTTCAGGAAAGGGAGAAAGCCTAGGTCTAGTTGAAAAAAATGAGAACGCTAGAATCCATGCCATCGAAATGACAAGAAGTATCACTCCTATCCAAGATTTAATTGCAACCTATAAGTTGTATAAATTCTTTAAAAGGGAGCAGCCTTTTGTTGTTCATACCCACACCCCAAAAGCAGGGACCCTTGGTATGTTAGCTGCTAAAATTGCAGGAGTTCCAAATAGGGTTCATACCATTGCCGGGCTCCCTCTTCTTGAGGCAAAAGGAGTAAAGCGTACATTATTAAATAATGTAGAAAGATTAACCTATAAATGCTCAACCCATGTTTTGCCTAACTCTTTTGAATTAAAGCGCACTATTTTAGATTTAAAATTTACATCAAATGAAAAACTTAGTGTAATTGCAAATGGAAGTTCGAACGGCATAGATGAGCAGCATTATGATGTTAGGAATATATCGGAATCTAAAAAAAGCGAATTACGCCAAAAACTTAAAATTGACAATTCAGACATTGTATTCATTTACCTAGGAAGAATTGTAAAAGACAAAGGAATTAATGAATTGGTTGTTGCTTTTGACCGCCTATCAAGAACATACCCTAAAAGTAAACTATTAATAGTTGGGCCTCGAGAAGACGACTTGGATCCCATCTCCAATACATCAGAAGAAATAATTAAAAAGAATAATAGCATTATTGTTCCGGGAGCTCAAACCGATATACGTCCTTTTGTAGCTATTTCAAATGTGTTGGCCTTCCCTAGCTATCGAGAGGGATTTCCCAACGTGGTATTACAAGCAAGCTGTATGGGACTTCCCTGCATTGTAAGCAATATTAATGGTTGTAATGAAATAATTACGGATAAAGAAAATGGCCTAGTTATCCCCCCAAAAAATGAAGAGGCATTATACAATGCAATGAAATTCATGATAGAAAACCCAGATTGCCGAACTAAAATGTCTCTGGGATCTAGAGAGAATATTGTAAACAAATACCAACAATCTTTGGTTTGGAACGAATTGCTGAAATTTTATAGAAGTTTAGAAGAATCATAATATGTACCAGTCTATTTTTAAGCGAATATTGGATATAATACTTACCTCCTTAGGTATGGTTCTTTTATTTCCAATGTTCATCACTTTTATGATAATATTATGGTTTAAAAATGATGGTCAGCCTTTCTACTATCAAAACCGACCTGGTAAAGGTGAAAAACTATTCACCATTATAAAATTCAAGTCCATGAATGATAAGAAGGACTCCAACGGACAATTGTTACCAGAATCCCAGCGCCTTACATCCATAGGTGAATTTATTAGGAAATTCTCGTTGGATGAAATTCCTCAACTCTTAAATGTTATGAAAGGTGATATGAGCTTAGTTGGTCCTCGCCCACTCCTGCCAAGATATTTGCCAAGATATAATGAAAAACAAAAGCACAGACATGATGTAAAACCAGGCATTACCGGATGGGCTCAGGTAAATGGCAGAAACTCCTTAAGTTGGGAGCAAAAATTTGAATATGATATTTGGTACGTTAATAACTTATCTTTTTTACTGGACATGAAAATTATGTACTTGAGTATCATTAGAGTCCTTCATAAAGAGGATGTTTACACCATTGAAAATGATATTACACCTGAATTTATGGGTAGCCCCAACAGTAAATTTTAATTACAAATCGGATAAAATGTAGATAATTAGGCTTTGAAAATAATTTAATATAAAAATTTATGGTAATACTGGGATTAAATTATTATTTCCATGATTCAACAGCATGCATCATCGAGGATGGAAAATTAATTGCTGCTATTGAAGAAGAACGCCTCAACCGTGATAAACACACAAGAACCTTTCCTAAATTAGCAACTGAACGGTGTTTAAAAATTGCAGGCCTTACATACCATGATATTGACCATATTGCAGTATCCATTAAGCCAAACCACAACCTTGGCAAAAAAATCGCATATAGCCTTAAGCACTTAAAAACCTTACAGCCATTTATTAATCATGAACTTGTTCATGGCTACAATAAGCAAAAAGACTTTTGGAATTGGTTTTCCTATCATTGGACCAATCAAAAAACGGGGCCAAAAGTCCATTTTATACAGCACCATTTATGTCATGCTGCAGGAAGTTTTTATGTCTCTCCCTATAAAGAAGCTGCCCTGTTAGGTGTTGATGGTTCTGGTGAATGGGCAACAACCTGGTTAGGCCACGGAAAAGGCAATTCAATTACCTGTCTAGGACAATCTTACTTTCCTCATTCCTTAGGTTCATTTTATGAAGCCGTAACCCAATTTTGTGGTTTTAGGACGAGTTATGATGAAGGAAAAACAATGGGCCTAGCGCCAATGGGTGATCCAAACGTATTTTTGAAAGAAGTTGAACAAATTGTTACCGTTAACAATAAAGGTCAATTAATTTTTGATTTAAGCTATTTCAATTTTCAAAATATGAGCTGGAGACGGTGCTCAGAAAAGTTCTACAAAGTATTTGGCCAGCCTAGAAATAAAGACGAAGATTTTCAAAAGCACCATATGGATGTTGCGGCAGCTTTTCAACGTGTATTAGAAAATCGCGTTCTAGAAATTTGCAATATCCTTTATAAAAAAACAAAAGCCGATTACTTGGTTATTTCTGGCGGCGTATCACTTAATAGTGTTATGAATGGAAGGATAGTAAAAGAAGGGCCATTTAAAGATGTGTATGTAATGCCGGCTGCAGGAGATAATGGCACTGCAATTGGTGCTGCATATTATTTGTACAATGGAATATTAAAACAACCAAGAAATTTTGTACATCTCAACCCGTATGTAGGAACAACTTATTCCAATGAAGACATTGAAAAAGTACTAAAAGGAGCTAAACTGGAATACGAATCACATCAGGATATCTCCGACACAACTGCCAAACTCTTGGAAAAAGGCAAGATAATTGGCTGGTTCCAAGGCGCCATGGAAATTGGTCCAAGGGCACTTGGGAGCCGCAGTATCTTGGCAAATCCGGCCTTTCCAGATATGAAAGACAAAATAAATGCAGAGGTTAAATTTAGGGAGGCTTATAGACCATTTGCTCCCTCTACCATTTTGGAAGCTAAAAATGAGTTTTTTGATTTAAGCGTTGAAGCTCCGTTTATGCTAAAAGTTTGTAATGTACTTAAAGAAAAGCAATCTGTCATACCTGCCGTGACCCATGTAGATGGCAGTGCTCGTCTTCAAACAGTTAACAAAAATTTACACCCTCAATACTATAATCTTATTGAAAACTTAGGTAAACGCACTGGTATTCCTGTCGTATTAAATACTAGTTTCAACATACAGGGTGAACCGGTTGTAGAATCACCACAAGATGCCATTCGCTGTTTTTTTTCTACAGGACTTGACTATTTGGCCATTGGGGATTTTTTGATATCAAAAAAAGCCTCAAACAAAATCCAAAAAAAATAGAAATAAAAGATGTACATGGAGTAACTTTATGATATACAACAATATAAATATTCCTTACTTTCATAAAAGCCTGATTAGTTTCATGTGAAAACAAAGAATAATTTAAAATTAAATGTAAAAGTTCATAAGCAATGTATACTATTCAATAACATATAATTTGAATTTCATGGAACTGCTTGTAAAAAAAATACAGAATGAATCCGATTTCACTGAGTATCTAGAAATTCTAGAGTCTTTTGATATAACCAACCCTTTTTACAGGATTATTGATGCAAATCTTAATGAACTTACGGAAGGAAATTTAAGGTGCTTTGTTATGCAAAATAATGATGGGAAAATCATTATTGTTATGCCCTTTTTACTGAGAAAAATAACCTGCCAAAATCAGGAAAAGCAATATTATGATGTAATTTCCCCCTATGGTTATAGTGGCCCGTTGTTTAACAGAACTTTATCACGGGGTTGGCTACTACTATTCTGGGAGCTGGTTGACAATTGGTACCGAGACAACAATGTTGTTTCAGAGTTTATCAGGTTTAATTTATGTAATAATTATGATTTTTATACAGGAGTATTAATTCCTACCCTAAGCAATGTAAGAGGCGCAATCATCAACGAAAAGGATCAATGGAGTAACTTTAAACAAAAAGTACGGAACAACTACAGAAGAAGCATATCCAACAATTTAAAAATAGAGATAGTCTTTCGCGATATAGAGGATTCAAAAATAGAATTGTTCCATGGTATTTATACAAAAACAATGGCTAGAATCCATGCTGAAAGAGAATACTTCTACTCCATTCATTGTTTGAAAAACATAATTAAATTGAGTAAGGGCAAATGTTTAATTGCATTTACATATTTTAATAACATCGCAATTTCTACTGAATTAATATTGATTTCAGGCACAACATTGTTTTCCTATTTAGGAGGCACTCTATCTAATTACTTTAACCTAAGGCCAAATGATTTTCTAAAATTGGAGGTAATAAAATGGGCTAGGAAAAACCATATGGACTATTATGTTTTAGGAGGGGGCAGAACTAACTATGACAGCCTTTATAAATATAAAAAATCCTTCTTCCCTAATGATAAGGATTCTGTTTATTATACCGGAAGAAAAATTGTCAACCAAAAGGCTTATGATATGTTATGCTCTGTATTTAAAACTAATGTTTCAGATATGGACAAAATGACCTGCAAATATTTCCCTGCGTACCGACAAAACAATGAATCGATGAAGAGGTGTGTATATAGATAATTTCAAAACATGTATCAAAAACAATCTTTTTACATTAATTTTCTAAAACCAACAATGGATTTCATTTTGGCTACTATAGGAATGATTTTACTTTCACCTCTCTTTTTAATTATCCTAGTTGTTTTATGGTTCAAAAATAACGGCAAGTTTTTTTTCTATCAAGAACGTCCCGGAAAAAATGAAGCCATCTTTAAAATTATTAAATTTAAAACCATGAACGATAGGAAAGATGCAAATGGGCAATTGCTTCCACCAAAAGAACGATTAACTAAAACAGGAATGTTTTTACGTAAATACTCTTTGGATGAAATTCCCCAATTGATAAATGTCATTAAGGGAGACATGAGCCTTATTGGGCCAAGACCTTTGCATGTTAGGTATTTGCCTCTTTACAACGATTTCCAAAAACAACGACATGATGTAAAGCCAGGGATTACCGGTTGGGCCCAAATAAATGGTAGAAATTCCATTTCTTGGGAAGAAAAATTTAATTTGGATGTGTGGTATGTCCGCAATATTTCATCCAAGTTGGATTTAAAAATAATCTTTGCTACCATTTTTAAAGTATTCAAAAAGGATGGAATTTATTCTCCCGAGAATGATATTGTTCCAGATTTTACTGGAACCCTCAAGACTGAAAATTCATTTATAGATTATGATTAATATATTATTTACATGTGCAGGTAGGCGCACCTATTTAATCAATTATTTCAAACAAGCTTTAAATGGAGACGGTATCGTTTATGCAGGGGATTTAAGCGCAAGTGCTCCAGCTATGGTGGAGGCCGATAGGGCTATACTTTTTCCAAGCATTTATTCCAATAATTATATTGATGAGCTGAAATCGGCAATTAAAAAACACAATATTAATGCAGTAATATCATTGAATGACTTAGAATTACCTCTCATTTCAAGGCATAAGGAAGAACTGGAATCTACAGGGACAAAAGTGATTATTTCTGATGAAAGGGTTATTGATATAGCATACGACAAACTAAAAACACATAATTTCATTCAATCCATTGGACTAAATTCTCCTCTTACTTACAACAATCTTGACGATACAAAAAAGGCTTTAGAAAAAAAGGAACTAAACTTCCCTTTGGTTGTTAAACCTCGGTGGGGAAGTGCTTCCAAAGGGCTAGAGTTTGCTAACAACATGGAAGAACTTGAACTTATATTCAAATTACAAAAACTTAAGCTAAAAACTACTTGCCAAAATTTCAATTTACCAGAAAAATTCAAAGAATTGATAATACAAGAAAAAATACCTGGTCAAGAATTTGGAATGGATATTGTCAATGATCTTAACGGTAATTATATAGGTACTTTTGTTAGAAAAAAGTTATACATGAGATCTGGAGAAACCGATAAGGCTATTTCTGTAATTGATCAAAAATTCGAAGATTGCGGCCAACAAATTTCAAAATATCTTGGGCACGTTGGTAATTTGGACTGTGATGTATTCCTTACAAACAACAAACTTTATATTTTAGAATTAAACCCTAGATTTGGTGGCGGTTACCCCTTTTCACATGAAGCAGGAGTTAACACTTCGGCCATGTATATTGAATGGCTAAAAGGAAACTCAGATATTTCAAGATTCATGAAATACAAACCTAATATAATGTACTCTAAATGCGATAGATTACTAAGAATTAATTAAGTATGATTCGTTGTGATTTTTCAGCTCCATTTATCACTAAGGTGTCCCCATTAATTTTTTTATAAACTTTAATATTTTCAATCGGCTCTGGGTTAGCAAATAGAAACGAGTAAACATATTTTCTGTAATAATCGGATTTATAATCATCTAAATCCACCGTGGTAAAGGTTTGATCCAATTGAAAATCATCAATGTTTTCAATTTTTATTTTGGTATTATACAAGCGGTCTCTCCTAGACTTTAATTGAAACAGGAAGCGTCTGTAAAATATGTTTACATTCTTTTGTCTTAAATATTGCTTGAACTTAAAAAACAAACTTAATTTCCAGGCCACCGTTCTGGCAAAAAGCGATTTCGAATCATACAAAATATGATAGTCAAAATGATATTGAACGTTCCCCCATTCTTCCTTAAAATCAAAGTACCCTTTAGAGAAATCAGCAATTTTCATATTATGCTCAAAGCACCACTCTATAATTTTAATTATTGATATTTTTCCAATATTGAATTTATAGTAATCTGTATCAAAAACTGTGATTGAGACAAATACTATAGTATCGGAATTTATGTTTAGGGTAATTGCTATAGGTGAGTTTCCATTATAAATAACAAATAAAGTAGCTTGTTCCCTTTGAAGCATTTCAAAAACATATTCTCTATAAAACTCCCATTTGTTAGATTGTAAGTGATGATAATTGAATTGCTTGTCGGCAAATCGTTTTGTCAATAATCCATGAAATTGCTCAAAAAGCACCTCAAATGAAGTTCTATCTAAATCACTATTGTGAAACTTATAGGAAATATTAAAGCAATCCTCCAACCTTCGCTTCCTTGACTTGTACCCCCTTATATTTTTTGAACTAATTCTACTTTTGATGTATTCCTGAGGTGTGCTGTAGTCTTTAAAATCCAACAAAAATCCATCATATTGATAAATCGTTTTACATCTTAAATCGGTTTGACTTTGATCCAGAGATGGGACGTTAAAATACTCTGGAATATCATAAACCAAGAAAACCTTGTTTTTATAATCCTTAGCTTCATAATTAAGGTTATAACATACTCCTTTCGTTAAATTTTTTCCAACATTGATATAAAATGGTTTCCAATTCCCTTTAAAAAATTTGACATTTGGAATAAAATCAAACTTAACCACATCTCGGTTTTCGTTGAAATATTTAGACCATAATTTGACAAAGGCACTTGAGGTAAATGGGTTGTTCATGGTACAATAAAATTAAAGGCTCTAACATAAATGTATAATAAAAATAATACTTTAAAGAAAAGACATGACTGAAAAACAATAACTTAACATTGAAAACGTAAAAATCTTCCCATTTATCGGTTTTATTCTTGAGCAATCTAAGTATTGTCTGATATTTATAGTTTGTGAGTAAACTTTTTGAAGGGAATTTGTTTCATAACCTTTAATTAGTCCGTAAATTTGAATGAATTTATCCCTATCCAATAAAATAGCCAGAACCAACAAAGCAATTGCATGAACTCAAAGATATGGCTTTCCTCTCCTCACATGGGAGGAAAAGAACAACAGTATATTAATAAGGCATTTGAAACCAATTGGATCGCTCCATTGGGACCAAATGTTACGGGGTTCGAAAAGGATTTGGAATCCTATTTGGGTATGAACAGTCATGCCACGGCTCTAAGTTCTGGTACGGCTGCAATCCATATAGCTTTGATCCTTTTAGGAATTGGCCCAAATGACGAGGTGATATGCCAAAGCAAAACTTTTGCCGCTTCTGCAAACCCAATAACCTACCTTGGTGCAAAACCGGTTTTTGTGGACAGCGAAACCGAAACTTGGAATATCTCTCCGGAACTCCTTGAAAAGGCCATAAAAGATAGAATTGCAAAGAATAAAAAACCTAAAGCAATCATCACGGTTCACCTCTATGGAATGCCCTATTTGGTAGCAGACATTCATAAAATAGCATCAGATTATGAAATCCCCATCATTGAAGACAGTGCTGAAGCCTTGGGGAGCTCCTTCAGCAATCAAAAATGTGGCACATTTGGATTTATTTCTGTTCTTTCCTTCAATGGCAATAAAATAATTACAACTTCTGGAGGAGGGGCAATTATAACCAAAGACAAGTCCTTAAATGAAAGAGCCTTGTTTTTAGCAACCCAAGCCAGAGATAATGCTGCGGAATATCACCATTCCACAATTGGGTATAATTATAGAATGTCTAATGTTCTTGCAGGTATAGGCCGAGGACAAATGAAAGTTTTAGATGAAAGAGTTCAACAGCGAAGGAGCAACTACCAAACCTACCATGATCAATTAAATTTTATTGACAAGATAGCTTTCCTAAATGAACCTCCGAATTATAAATCCAACCGATGGCTAACATGCTTCCTTCTAGATTCAGAGAAAACCAGAGAAGGTTTAAGAATATATTTAGAAAAGCTAAATATAGAATCCCGACCATTATGGAAACCGATGCACTTACAGCCTATTTACAAAAATAGTCCAGCATACACGAATGGGGTTTCAAGCGACCTTTTCAAAAGAGGTTTATGTATTCCAAGTGGGTCCAATTTAACTGAAGATGAAATAAATAGAGTAATATTGGCAATAAAAATGTATTTTAGAGTATGAATTTGGATTTCATAAATAAACTAACCCAAAGATATGCCTCCAAATGGTTGGTATTACTCTTTGATTTATGTATTATCATCTTCACTTTCCTCCTCTCCTATTTAATTAGGTTCAATTTTAGAATTAATTTCGACTTCTTTCTTATGTTAAAACAACTTCCCTTTGTTGTTTTGGCAGCCTGTCTTAGTTTTTTGGCGGTCGGGTCTCATAAAGGAGTTGTAAGATATACCGGATACAAGGATATCATCAATATTATTATTGGAACAAATATTTTGGCTACTATCCTAATTATCACTACTTATTTTAGTAGGAAATACAATTACGAAAGTATATTCAATATTTCTGGGTCCATCATTTACATTCACCTGTTGCTCAATATTTTATTCCTGATTGGAGCAAAACTTTTCATTAAATCCATGTATAATAGCCTTATCCAGGATTTACAACCTATTACCAATGTTTTGATTTATGGTGCTGGTAGCTCGGGAATGATTACCTATGACGCCATAACAAATGATCCAAAAACCAATCATAATGTAGTTGGTTTTATTGATGACAACGAAAGCAAAATAGGAAAAAAAATAGATCTCTTGTATGTCTATAGTCTAATTAAAATAAATCATCAATTCGTTTCAAAAAACAAAATTGACGAAGTAATTATTTCTATTCAAAGCATCGACCCTACTCGTCTTATGAATATTACAGGGTATTTGTTAGAGCTTAAGTTAAAGGTTAAAATAGTCCCCCCTGTTCAACAATGGATTGATGGCGATTTGAGTATTGGCCAAATTAAAGATGTTAAAATAGAAGATCTATTGGGGCGCGAACCTATATCTATTGTAAATCCAGAGCTTGAAAACCAATACGATGATGAAATAATATTAATTACTGGGGCTGCTGGCTCAATAGGTAGCGAAATAGCCCGTAAAATCACTCAATATAAATATAAGAATTTGATTCTTGTGGATATTGCAGAATCAGCTTTGTATGACATTCAACAAGAGTTTTCAAGGAAAGAAATTGAAAATTTTACTGCCATCGTTGCAGATGTCAGGGACGAAAACAGAATGGATGAAATATTTAACAGAACAAAACCTAAAATAGTATTTCATGCCGCTGCATATAAGCACGTCCCTTTAATGGAAAGCAACCCTTACGAAGCTGTTAGTGCTAATATTACAGGGACCAAAAATGTTGCTGATTTATCCGTTAAGCATGCTGTAGATAAATTTATTTTTATTTCAACGGACAAAGCTGTTAACCCAACTAATGTCATGGGAGCTACAAAACGCATTGCAGAATTGTATGTGAATTGCCTTCAGAATGGACCGGGACACACCAAGTTTATTACCACACGTTTTGGTAATGTTCTTGGCTCAAATGGCTCCGTGATTCCATTGTTCAAAAAACAAATTGAAGAAGGCGGCCCACTTACCGTAACACATAAGGATATCACAAGATATTTCATGACTATTTCAGAAGCATGTCAACTCGTTCTTGAAGCGGCAACAATGGGTGATGGTGGTGAAATTTTTGTGTTTGATATGGGGTCCTCTGTTAAAATATTTGATTTAGCCAAGAACATGATTGCACTTTCAGGTTTAAGGTACCCTGAAGATATTAGTATTAAAATTACAGGATTGAGGCCTGGTGAAAAAATATATGAGGAACTTCTTGCCGATGGAGAAAAGACTAGACCAACCTATCACGAAAAGATAATGATAGCCCTTGTTGCAAATATTGATGCTGAAGATATTTGTTGCAAAATCACTAACTTATGTAATATTTATTCTAAAGTTCAAAATTTGGAAATTGTAGCGCAAATAAAAAATATTATCCCTGAGTACCTATCAAACAATTCCAAGTTTGAGGTTTTAGATATTAAAAACTAACATCAAAAGTCCTGTTGATATGAAACTTATTATATCTACAAAATTGTTTTCACACAAGAATGCAATACTTCTCTTTTTGGTTGCTTTTTCAGTTTCCTGTGCAAGCAGAAAAGATTTTGTGTATTTTCAAGATGAACCTGTAAAAAAACAAGACATAAGTCTAGTGAACACCGAATTGGTTTATGGCACTGACGATCTTCTAACAATAGATGTTTCATCTCTTGACCCAGAAGCATCAAGACCTTTCAATCTTCCTGTTGTATCGTATTCTATGTCAGTAATAGGAGCACAAGGAGAATTAAAAATGCAAACATACCTTATAGATTCTAATGGAAATGTTGAATTTCCGGTATTGGGTACCGTTAAACTAGGAGGTCTTACAAGAACCCAAGCCACGGCTTATTTAAAGGAAAGGCTTTCTGAATATATTAAAGACCCTATTATAAATATTAGGCTTGCTAATTTTACGATTACCGTTCTTGGAGAAGTTAATAAGCCTGGAACCTACACTATTCAAGATGAAAGAATTTCAGTTAGTGAAGCCTTAGGTCTCGCCGGAGACTTGACTAATAATGGTAAACGGACTAATGTTTTTTTGATTAGAGAGACGGGAGGTGAAAAACGTTTTGCTAGACTAGATCTTACTTCTGTTAACTTAGTCAATTCTCAATTGTATTATATGGCACAAAACGATGTTTTAGTGGTTGAGCCTAATAGAGCCAGAAGAAATGCTTCTACATATAATCCAAATACAGCAGTAATAATCTCAGCCATATCTACATTAGCAACCATTACAGCAATTTTTGTTGTAAAATAATCTACAATGGAAAACCAAAATGTAAATACCAAGGAATTAGTAAATAATGTGGTAGGCACCTACTTATCACAATGGAAACTCATTTTGGCTTGTCTTGTCACTGCATTATGTCTAGCCTTTTTAAAAATTAGGTACACCTCCCCTATGTATGAAGCTACTGCATCGCTTAAAATTAAAGAGGATAAAAACTCCAATAAGCTTGCTGAAATTTCCACGCTTCAAAATTATGGGATGTTTTCGAATAACTTTTCGAATGTTAACGACGAAATAGAAATCATTAAATCCCGCACAATTATTGATGCAGTTGTAAAAGACCTTAAACTGAATATTAAACAATATGTAAGTGGTAAAATTTTGGATGGAGAAGCTTACACAGCGCCCCCGTTTACTATTAACTTTCTTGAAAGTGATAGCATCATAGACAAGGTCGGCAAATCTTTATTCATAAAAGTCCTTTCCCCGCAGCAGTTCGAACTTTCATATACAGATAACTTCAAGCTATTCAAATTAGGGGACCCCCCTTCTGAAATCTATAATTTTGGAGACAAAGTGTCTTGGGATTACGGAGAATTCATCCTTACGCCCAATATTGGAGTTTACGGAACAGCAGTAGATTCCTATGTTGAAATAAGAATCACTCCTTTAGATAATGTAATTGAAGGTTATCTTAGTAAAATAAAAATAGAAAGCAGCAAAGAGTCCAATGTTATTAAGGTATCCGTTACCGAAGAAATTCCAGAAAAATCCGTCGTGGTTTTAAATAAGCTTATTGAAAAATACAATCAAGATGTCATCAATGATAAAGAACAAATCATAGAAACAACCTCGGCTTTTATTACCAATAGATTGGATATGGTTTCAAGGGAATTAGAAGAGGTTGATTTTACAGCTGAAAGTTTACAGAAATCCAATAAGCTAACAGCTCTTAATTCTCAGGCCAACATCTATTTGCAAAGTGAAAAAGAGACAGAGTCAAGAATAATCGAAACCTCAAACCAATTAGAGCTTATCGATTATATGCAAGATCATTTGGATGACCATAGCAGCAATGCAGACCTGCTGCCGGCTGATATTGGAATTTCAGATAATTCAGTAGGCCAGATTACAAAGAGTCATAATGAATTGGTTCTTCAAAGAAATAGAATTTTAAAAAATTCAAGTGAAAAGAATCCTACTGTCATCAATTTAGACAATCAAATTGCAGCATTAAAAGAAAATTTAAAGCAAAGCTTAAACAATATAGAGAATACAAATAAAATAACTCTTAATAATCTAAACAATGAGGAGGAAAGAATAAATGCTCAGATTTATTCAGCTCCAACAAAAGAGCGCCAATTCCGAGATATTAAAAGACAGCAAGACATTAAAGAATCTCTTTACTTGTATTTACTTCAAAAAAGAGAGGAAACCGCAATAACCCTGGGCATGTCAGCTCCCAATGCAAAAGTAATAGATCAAGCCTATTCCCAATCAACACCGGTTAGTCCAAAGAAAAAAATCATTTATCTAGCATCTTTTTTAATCGGTTTAACTATTCCGATAGGTTACTTATACATCAAAGATTTATTAGATAATAAAGTTCACAATAAGGATGACCTACAGCGAATACTAAGCGCCCCCTATATTGGGCACATTCCTAAGTCAATTCGTTCCAAAAACAATATAATAAAGAAAATTGACTATTCTCCAAAAGCGGAAGCCTTTAGAATTCTACGAACCAACATTAATTTCTTGTTAAAAGACAAAAAAACAAAAGGAAATACAATTTTTGTCACCTCTACTACAAGTCAAGAAGGTAAATCTCATACTTGTGTAAACCTAGCTACTTCCTTCTCGTATTCTGGGCAAAAATGCCTCATACTTGAAACGGATATTAGAGTTCCTAAGGTTGATGACTATCTCAATATCAAAACGCACAAAGGACTTACAGACTTTATTAGTGATCAAGAATTATCTATAAATGATATAACCGTCAATATTGAGGGAAATGACCATTTATTTTTAATTCCATCTGGAACTATCCCTCCAAACCCTGCTGAGTTGCTAATGAGTGAAAGAGTGGGAGAATTATTTAATGAGATTAAAAATAAATATGATGTAATTATTGTTGACACTGCTGCGGTCGGATTGGTTACAGACACGCATTTAATTAGCCAATACGCAGATATGTTTTTATATGTGGTTAGTGTAAACAATGTTGATAAGCGCCAGCTCCATATTGCACAAACCTTATATAAAGAAGGGAGACTTACCAATATGGCCGTTGTTTTAAATGGCACCAATTCTAAAAGCGGGTATGGCTACAGCTATGGCTATGGTTATGGAAAAAACCCAAACAAAAAGAAATGGTTTAGATTCAAAAAATAACTCTTAGCTGTCTAGCTTTCTCCTTGAGCGCTCTTTTTTAAGTAAATTAAGCTCCCTAGTAGTTTGTCCTGCAACAGAAGTATTCTCTTCTGCCCTTCTGATTAAATAAGGCATCACGTCCTTTACAGGGCCAAATGGCACATATTTAGCAACGTTATAACCTTCGTGGGCAAGATTGAAACTTATATGATCACTCATGCCATAAAGCTGTCCAAACCATACTCTATTGTCATTTCGAGAAATTTTATATTGCTCCATCAAATCCATAGCCAAATAACAACTGTATTCATTATGGGTTCCTATGAAAACAGCGATGTCATTTAAATTTTCCAGACAATACATCAACGTATCATTAAAGGTTTTGTCTGTTAATTCTTTGGTTTCACAAATTGGCGATGCATACCCTTTATCTTCTGCTCTTTCGCGCTCCTTTTCCATATAGGCACCTCTAACAATCTTCACGCCTATTTTAAATCCATCCTTTTGAGCTTGTTCGTGCAATGATTTAAGAAAATCCAAACGATCCCACCGGTAAGTCTGAAGCGTATTGTAAACTATGGGTTTTTCAGTATTGTAACGACGCATCATTTCTTCCACTAAAGCATCTGCGGTATTTTGCATCCAGCTTTCTTCAGCGTCAATCAAAATTTCAACATCTTTCTCCTTGGCCAATTTACACACCGTATCAAAACGCTCTACAACACGGTCCCACTCCTTTTGTTCAGAATCCGTAAGGGTTTTTCCTTCTCCTAGTTTTTGATATAAATGAAACCTTCCAAATCCCGTTGGTTTAAAAACAGCAATTGGCATCGCCTTTCTTTCATCTGCAAAACGAATGATTTTTAAGGTGGTTTCCATGGCCCCATCAAAATGTGCTTCCGTTTCTTTTCCTTCCACCGAAAAATCCAATACAGAGCACACTCCTTTGTCATACATCTTGTCAATGACATTCAAACAATCCTCTTCATTTACACCTCCACAAAAATGATCAAAAACCGTAGCCCTAATCAATCCTTCAACTGGTAAATGCGCCTTTAAAGCGAAGTTAGTTGCCGCAGTACCAATCCTGACCAAAGGCTCATGGGAAATCATTTTAAACAAAAAATAGGCGCGTTCTAGTTCGGAGTCACTTTTTAACTCAAAAGCAACTTTTGTGTTGTCAAATAATTGTTTTGTTGTCATTTGAAAAAAATAATGCAAATATATTTATTCGTCCCCTAATTTTATCCTAAAAAACTCCTTATTTTCACACCATATTATTAACTTTTTTTGCACTATGAAATCCATCATATCAACATCTTCCAAAGTTCACTTTAACGACGAAGCCTACACCCAATTAAACCAATATTTAGCTAAGAATAGGTTCTCCAAAATTTTTGTCTTGGTAGATTCCAACACCCACGGTTTGTGCCTCTCTCGATTCTTGCCAAAAGTGGAAACTGATGTGGAAATTGAGATTATTGAAATTGAACCTGGGGAACAGCATAAAACCATCGAAACTTGTGTAGGAGTGTGGAACGTATTATCAGAATTAGGTGCGGACAGAAAAAGTTTACTGCTAAATCTTGGTGGAGGTGTTGTGACCGATTTGGGAGGTTTTGTAGCCTGCACTTTTAAAAGGGGAATCAAGTATATCAATATCCCTACTACCCTCCTGGCCATGGTAGACGCTTCTGTTGGTGGTAAAACCGGAGTGGACCTAGGTGCTTTAAAAAATCAAATAGGTGTGATAAGTTCTGGTGAAATGGTGGTTATAGACACTTCATTTATCAATACCCTTCCTCAAAATCAATTAAAATCTGGTTTGGCAGAAATGTTGAAACACGGGCTTATTTACGACAGAACCTATTGGGATAGAATGACCGATTTAGCTCATTTAACTCTGCATGATCTAGACAATTTAATTTACGAATCAGTACTTATTAAAAACGATATTGTTGAGAAGGATCCTTTTGAAAATAATTTGAGAAAAACCTTAAATTTTGGGCATACTTTAGGACATGCCATTGAATCCCATTTTTTGAACCACCCTGAAAAACCTGAATTGCTGCACGGAGAAGCGATTGGCATAGGCATCATTATGGAGTGTTTTATTTCATCTGAACTTACTGGATTATCTAAAGCAGACCTAATAGAAATTCAAGATGTAATTAGTGAAATCTACGAATACGTGCAAATTGAAGAAGCTGATTTTGAAAGTATCATAGAACTTTTGAAGTACGACAAAAAGAACGAACACGGTAATATCAACTTTGTGCTTTTAGAAAGTATAGGCACACCTAAAATTGATTGTACGGTTGACAACCAGCTTATCCTGAAAGCTTTTGAATATTACAAAAGTTGTTATAAATAACGATCCCGAATGATTTGGCAATGATGGTTTTCATGGCCAAGTATGATAAACCCAATTGCCCTTACAGAGATATCTGATTGATTAGCCTTTCCTATGATAGACAGCATATCTTCAGAAAAACTATTGAATAAAGATACTGTACTAGCTCTTACCGTCACATATTCATCGATTAAATCGGACATAGATTTAGTATTGGCATTACTGTTCAATACATAATCATCTTGTTCGAAACCAGGAAGGGAGGTTGAATCTTTTCTTGAAATACAAAGTGCCCTGTAAGCAAATACCCGTTCTGTATCAACAATATGCTGCACAAGTTCTTTAATCGTCCATTTTCCTTCCGCATACTTAAATAAATGCTTGTCCAATTGAATTTGCTTCAAAAACTGCTTAATCACTATACCATTAGTTTTTAAACCACTCAATAGTTCAAGTCCTCCAGATTTATCAATGTAAGATTGATAAAACGGATGGTATTCTTCTAGGGTTAAATCTTCTCTTTTCATCTTAATTGAATTATAAAAAAAAGAGCTATCATTAATACTTAACAATAGCTCTTTTCTAAAAAAAATGTAACGTTATTTAACTTATTACAATTCATTAAAAATTGTATGCATCAAACGTTTTTTATCATTAATACTTTCTTCCAAAGAAATCATGGTTTCCGTTCTGTAAACACCATCAATGTCATCCAACATGAAAATTACGTCTTTGGCATGATCTGTATTTCTTGCTCTAATCTTACAGAAAATATTAAATTTTCCAGTTGTAATATGCGCTACAGTTACATATGGAATTTGATTAATACGTTCCAATACAAATTTGGTTTGAGACGTATTTTGTAGAAACACACCTACGTAGGCAATAAATGAGTATCCTAGTTTTTTGTAATCCAATGTTAATGAAGACCCTTGGATAATCCCTGCTTCCTCCATTTTTTTAACTCTCACGTGAACAGTTCCTGCGGAAATAACCAATTTTTTTGCGATGTCTGTAAAGGGAATCCTAGTATTATCGATCAACATATCCAAAATTTGGTGATCGATTTCGTCTAATTTGAATTTAGCCATATTTAAGTTCTATTAAATTTAAAACAAAAATAATAGATTTTCTTTGAAGATAATACAGTATATCACATTTTTTTTACATTATTAATGATATTTTATGATTTTCAATGAAAACGAAATCGATTTCGCTCCCCTCCTGAAGCTCTGTGTTTTCAGGGGTTAACACCCTCTGTTTGTTAGCATTATAAGCTTTGTGAGCATGCAATTCTCCACATTCCGAGAAGCGCGCAATTTTAGGTGTAAATTTAACACTTATTTCTTCCAGCTGCTCCTCATACTGGATGCAGACGTCGCAAATTTTTCCATCCACAAGGGCATCCCTTATGATAATGTCATGAAAAAGTTTTTGGTTTTCGGGAATCGTTAAATATAACTCGTAATTTTCTCCTTTTATATCATTAGAAGCGATATAATGAAAAGACAACATTAAAGCATAGTAAATAAGCTTTCTGGTTTCCTCTCTAGGGTAATCACCCGGATAATGACCTGCTTCAAATAATATGGTGGGAACTCCCAAATTTTGAAACGTATCCCCTACACAGTTTATATTAAAACTATCATCATAAATTCCTACTTGATTAGGAATAACGGTTTGTAAATGCCTGTTCATTTCTCCGATAATCTCCATAGCCACCTTTCTATTGAGAGTCAACGACCGCTCCCTATCTTGGGATGGGGATAAAAAGGATACTATAGCCGAATTATCACTAGCTCCTGCACTAAATATGGTACGCTGTCCATGTAGATTATAGCAATAATGAGGATCAAAGGCTTCAAAACAGTGTTTCAGTACTAAACTTTCGGGCTGCGTAAGGTTTTGAGCATCTCTATTAAGGTCTACTTGGTTGGCATTTATTCGTGTGTAGGCTTCAGCACCATCTGGACTGAGAATTGTAATTACTTTAAAGGTACAATGATCCAATAGTTTTGAGCCAGCTTCTGATGGCTGTTTAAAAAAGTTAAACACATCAAATAGAGCTTTAGTAGTAGTGCTTTCGTTCCCGTGCATTTGGGACCATAACAGAAGTCTTTTAGGGCCATGACCAAAAGTAACAGAATAAATGTTTCGTCCCTTAACCGATTTTCCAATTACTTCCACCTTAAACAGAGAAGGGAGCTGTTTAAGTAAAGGTTCTATGGAAGAGTTATTGATATATCTATGATGTAGTGATTTTTCACAAATCAAATCGTATTCCTGAGATAGGGTATCTATTGTCATCTTCAAATTTTAGGTTACAAAGGTAAACAAAGGAATATTTACAAGTGTAAACAGACGAATTAATGTATTCAGTATACTTTTGTAACAGTTTCATGGTGGCTAAAAGGCTGTTTATATGTAATGATTATGAATAATTTAATCAAATTCTTCCGGTAGATATAAATCATTGAATTCCTGTTAATTAAAGTCTGTTAATTAAAGTTAAATACTAAGATATCTTAGTGTGGTTTCAACTTTTTTCACCATTGTAACCAATATTATTTTACATTTGTAACGAACCCTTATAGAACTTATTGTTTACAATGATAAACAACGATGACTTTGTTAAACGCCTACAAAAAGTAATTCAATATTACGGAGAAAGCGCCTCTTCATTCGCTGAAAAAGTGGGTGTACAACGCTCCAGTATTTCACATATACTATCGGGAAGAAACAAACCTAGTCTAGATTTTGTCCTTAAAATTCTGCAGGCATTTCCCGAAGTGGAATTGTATTGGCTCTTGAATGGGAAAGGCGTATTTCCTTCGAAACCTATGGCTCCTCCTATTTCAGGACAGACCTCCCTCCCTATTGTGGAGCGTGAGGTTGAGTTAAATGAAGATCCTAAACAGACTCCAGCTTATACGGAAAAACAAACTAATAAGGCTATTGAGCGTATCGTTATATTTTATACAGATGGAACCTTCAAGGAATACCATAAAGAATAAAATCATTTAGTAATTTTGTTCGAAATCTAAATAATGAAGATATTTTATACCCTTTTAAGTTGCTTGATTTTTACCAGTTGTTTTAATGTAGAACGCAATTGTTCAGATTATAAAACAGGGACTTTCCAATTTAATTATCTGGAAGATGGCGTTGAAAAAACCGGAAAGTTTGTACGTACAGAAGCCTATAGCATTGACTATTTTGATGGTAGAATAGACTCCTCTTCCGTGCGATGGATCAACGATTGCGAGTTTATCCTAACTAATCTGCATCCTAAATCCAATCAGGAAAAGAAATCGATCCACATGAAAATAGTCAGTACAACCAACGATAGCTACACCTTTGAATATAAATATGCCGTAAAAGAAAGCAATCGCCCGGACAGAGTTGTTAAGGGTGTTGCCCAAAAAATTGACTAACCAATGCTTGAGTTTTTGTTAACCGGGGAAGCCATTATGGCGCTACTCACCCTCACTTTTCTTGAGGTTGTCCTTGGTATAGACAATATCGTGTTCATCTCTATAGCAGCTAATAAATTACCTGACAGCCAACGTTCAAAAGCCACTAACATTGGCCTTTTATTAGCAATGATACAACGTATTGTACTGTTGTTTTTTGTGTCATTTTTAATTGGTTTAGACAAGCCATTTTATATCATTGATACTGGTTGGTTACATATTGGTGTTAGTTGGCAAGCTATAATTTTATTTTCCGGAGGCTTATTTTTGATTTACAAAAGCACCTCTGAGATTCGTGAAAAAGTGGAAAATCCTTCTCATGACGAACAATCGGTAAAGTCTAAAACTATAAAATCATTGTCCCAGGCATTAGTCCAAATACTAATTATCGATTTTATTTTTTCCATAGATTCCATCCTGACCGCAGTAGGAATGACAAATGGTTTACACCCCAATCATAATTACGCCCTAATGTTGATGGTTATTGCTGTTGTAATTTCCATAGGAATTATGATTCTGTTTGCTAACCCAGTGAGAAAATTTATCGACAATCACCCGAGTATGCAAGTTTTAGGACTAGCCTTTCTTATCTTGATTGGGTTTATGCTCATTACCGAAGCTGCACATTTATCTCACACCTCAATATTTGACCAAACCATTGGAGCCATTCCAAAAGGCTATTTGTATTTCGCCATTGCATTTTCTCTCTTTGTAGAATTATTGAATTTTAAAACTTCCAAAAAAAAGATACGTCAAAAATAAAAAGGAGAATTTTCTTTTCAGTATAAATTGCCTTGAAAACGAAATAAGACCAATTTTTCACACTTGCTTATAATTCGCGTATTTGAATTTGTATCGAACAAACCTCCGAATATGCAAAATATAGCAAGGGGGTTATATCACTACTTCAAACCAAAAAAAAAAAAGGGTCAAATCATTAAACAGATTTGACCCTTTTTCAATTTTAATTTTTAGATGAATTTAAAACAAGGCTGTTTGCCCTTGATCATCTTCCTTATCTATTTCGGTATTATCTTTTGAAGTTGAAGCGCCTTCATTATTAGCCTCCTCTTTTTTGTCGGACACGTTAGTTTCATCTACCACTTCCAAGTCGTCGGCATGAACCTCTTCTGGAGCTTCATAAGGTAAAGGATCCAGCAAGCTAATTTGATTTACTTTGAATTTGGTCAACTGATTTCCTAGAGCCGAAATTCCTTTCACACTTATAAACTCCTCAAGGTTCACCTGAAGATTTTCTTTTCTGTCTTTCCCTCTTTCTTTTGTGAACTCAATTTCTGCCATTGGTTTCCAATCTGTAGACACTATTTCCAATTGCGAATTTGGGTGATCTGGAATAAAACTATCTTCACGACCTTCATTCTCTATAAAAAATCGTTTTACATAATACAATTCCTTTTCACCATTATAGTAAATAGCAGAAATAGGCTTTTTAGGAATCCACTTTTCCATAATGATCATATCATTATCAAAATGAGCTGTCAATTCCGGAGTGATAGTTTTTACAATACCGGATTGATTAATGATCAAAATACGGTCCTCACCCCTAAATTCTCCTAGTAATTCTCCTCTCCCATCTACATTTAAACGTTGGACAGCGTCGTCAAACCAAATTTTGCGAGGTTTTAAGGTAGATACACCTTTCTCCTTCAATTCTATACGCTTAACAGAGTATTTTGTCACCAAATTTCCTTTGGAAGCTCTTCCTTTTATCAAGATATCTGCAAAATCCAAATCCCACTTTAGCTTTTTGATGCTACCTACTTGGCGCAACAATACAGTTACAACTTCCGCCTCACCATTTGGATTGGCAGAAAAATACAACAATGTTGAGCCCTTAGTTCCATTGGTAAGATCATATTCTCTATCACGGGTAATTGAAGTAACAGCGAAACGTTTCACATATGCTGGACCGCCTTTACCATCGCGATACATCATGTTATAGATAGTACGTTTGTCCTTTTTCTTAAATACTGCAACGTGGATAATATCCTTACCAATAAAGGTTTTGGTGTCCACTTTGGTAACCATCATTTTTCCATCACCTGTGAAAACAATGATATCATCGATATCGCTACAATCACAGACATATTCATCCTTTCTAAGCGATGTTCCTATAAAGCCTTCTTCCCTATTGACATACAATTTTGTATTTCTTATTACCACTTTTGTGGCGTCAACATCATCAAATACACGGATTTCAGTTTTACGTTCTTTCCCTGGCCCGTACTCTTTTTTAAGTCTTTCAAAATAAGCAATCGCATAGTCTATAATATTGGCAAGATGATGTTTTACTTCTGCAATCTGCCCCTCAAGAGCTTCTATTTTTTGAAGTGCTTTGTCAATATCGAATTTAGAAATACGCTTGATTCGGATTTCTGTCAAACGTACAATATCGTCCTCGGTTACAGCTCTTTTCAAATGCTTCACATGAGGCTCTAGTCCTTTGTCAATCGCCTGGATAACACCTTCCCAAGTTTCTTCTTCCTCAATATCCCGATAAATCCTGTTTTCAATAAAGATACGCTCCAAGGATGCAAAGTGCCACTGCTCTTCAAATTCTTCCAACTTGATCTGAAGATCCTGTCTCAACAATTCAACAGTATTATCTGTAGAGCGCCTCAACATTTCCGACACCCCAATAAAGAGTGGTTTGTTGTCTTCAATAACACAACCCAATGGTGAGACAGACATTTCACAATTGGTGAATGCATACAAGGCGTCAATGGTTTTATCAGGAGAAATTCCTGCTGGCAAATGCACCAAAATTTCAACTTCGGCAGCTGTATTATCCTCTATTTTTTTGATTTTAATCTTGCCTTTATCATTGGCTTTAAGAATAGAATCTATTAAAGTAGAAGTGTTAGTCCCGAATGGTATCTCTGTTATAACCAGCGTGTTCTTGTCGTATTGGGAAATTTTCGCCCTTACCCTAACACGGCCTCCACGGTTACCGTCGTTGTAGTTGGTAACATCTGCTATTCCTGCGGTTGGGAAGTCTGGAAAAATAGTAAAACGCTTCCCGTTTAAATGCTTCACGGAAGCATCAATAAGTTCGATAAAGTTGTGTGGTAAAATTTTTGTAGACAATCCTACGGCAATACCTTCTGCTCCCTGCGCCAACAACAATGGGAACATTACCGGCAGGTTTATGGGCTCCTTTCTCCTTCCATCATAGGAAGCCTGCCATTCGGTAATTTTAGGATTGTAGATTACATCCAAGGCAAACTTTGACAAACGAGCTTCAATATAACGGGAAGCCGCAGCACCATCACCGGTTAAGATATTCCCCCAGTTTCCTTGAGTATCAATCAATAAATCCTTTTGGCCAATTTGTACCATGGCATCTCCAATACTGGCATCCCCGTGGGGGTGATACTGCATGGTGTGTCCAACAATATTGGCTACTTTATTATAACGACCATCATCCAAGTCTTTCATGGAGTGCATGATTCTTCGCTGTACGGGTTTAAAGCCGTCTTCTATCGCAGGGACTGCCCGTTCTAGAATTACATACGAGGCATAATCTAGAAACCAATCTTTGTACATCCCCGTAACCCGGGTAATGGTTTCCTGTTGATCGTCTCGTTCATTATTTAGCAAATCGTCGTTATCTTCTGTCATTAATTATTTAGATTTTCTATTTACTTTAATCATTTTGCTCAAAGATTGCTTAATGTATTTCCGCTTTCTTCGAGATACCAAAGTGATATTAAAGCTTTCTTTGTTTATATTTCCGCGCTTATCTTTGATGTAAAGCGACAAGGACTTATACACTATAAAATTGTTGATTCGAAATCTTACCAACTGCTCTTTGGTAAATTCCACTTTATGTTCCCTATAGTTAAAATAGTCCGCCAACAACAACCCTCTATTGATAACCACTACTTTAACACCATCACTATCATATTCAAAATATCTGGATATATAGTAAACAATAGAAAAGAGCGCTATAAAACCTCCGGTAACCAAAGTAAAGGTGACAAACGGATTGTCGCTCACATCTGAAAAAGCGCTAAAAACCGTTGCTAAAAGTATGGCAAGAACAATCAGTATAAAATATACCGAAATGATAACATTCTTGACTTTAGCATTATTGGTTCTCATAGATCCCCTACTTTTCTTCCACTACGTCTAACTCTACCTTAAGATTGTTGATGATGAATTCTTGTCTAGACGGTGTATTTTTACCCATGTAGAACGCCAAAAGTTCTTCTATAGACTTGTCCTTATCCAACATTACAGGATCCAAACGGATGTCTTCCCCTATAAAATGCCTGAATTCATCGGGTGAGATTTCACCAAGCCCCTTAAATCGGGTGATTTCTGGTTTTGGCTTTAATTTATCAATGGCATAATGCCGTTCTTCATCAGAATAACAATAGATGGTTTCCTTTTTATTACGCACCCTAAACAAAGGCGTCTGCAATATGTACAAATGACCTTCTTTAATGACTTCCGGGAAAAATTGCAAAAAGAAAGTAATCAATAGCAATCTAATGTGCATCCCATCCACGTCGGCATCGGTGGCGATTACAATATTGTTATAACGTAGGTCTTCTAAAGACTCTTCAATATTTAAAGCTGCTTGCAACAAGTTGAATTCCTCGTTTTCGTAAACGATCTTTTTAGTCAACCCATAACAGTTCAAAGGCTTCCCTTTCAAACTAAATACCGCTTGGGTGTTCACATCTCTAGATTTTGTGATACTTCCAGATGCCGAATCCCCCTCGGTAATAAATAGCGTAGTCTCTAGATTGCGTTCATTTTTTGTATCCCCAAAATGAATCCTACAATCACGCAACTTTTTATTATGAAGGTTAGCTTTTTTAGCTCTGTCCTTCGCCAATTTACGGATTCCAGAAAGCTCCTTGCGCTCCCGCTCTGCCTGAAGAATCTTTCTTTGGATTCTATCGGCCGTTTCCTGGTTCTTGTGTAAATAATTATCTAAATGTGTTTTTAAGAAGTCGTTTACATAAGTTCTTACCGTAGGTAAATCGCCACCCATATCGGTAGACCCCAATTTGGTTTTGGTCTGACTCTCAAAGACAGGCTCCATAACCTTGATGGAAATAGCTGAAACCACAGACTTTCTAATATCCGAAGCATCATAGTTTTTTCCAAAGAATTCCCTTAAGGTTCTTACCAAAGCTTCTCTAAAAGCGGCTAAATGCGTTCCTCCTTGTGTGGTGTTTTGCCCATTAACAAACGAGTGGTACTCTTCGCTATATTGCGTTTTACTGTGAGTTAAAGCAACTTCTATATCATCACCTCTTAAATGAATGATTGGATATGCCAGATCAGACTCATTGGTATTATCTCCCAATAAATCCTTCAATCCGTTTTCACTATAGAATTTTTCTCCATTGAAAACTATGGTCAACCCCGGGTTAAGATACACATAGTTGCGGAGCATTTTCTCTACATACTCACTTCTGAACTTATAATTCTTGAAAATGGTATCGTCCGGAACAAAGGAAACTTTGGTTCCTTTACGTCTAGAGGTGTCCTCCAGTAGTTCTTCGTTGGTAAGGTTTCCTTGATGGAACTCCGCAGAAGCAGACTTTCCATCTCTGGTAGACTCTACCCTAAAATAAACCGACAAGGCATTTACCGCCTTGGTACCAACTCCGTTTAATCCAACCGATTTTTTAAAGGCTCGGGAATCGTACTTCCCTCCTGTGTTCATTTTTGAAACAACATCCACAACCTTCCCTAATGGAATACCACGACCATAGTCACGTACAATCACCTTATTCCCTTGAATGGAAATTTCGATGGTCTTTCCTGCTCCCATGACAAACTCGTCAATAGAGTTATCCAACACCTCTTTCAAAAGGATATAAATACCATCATCTGGAGAAGAGCCATCACCAAGCTTCCCGATATACATTCCAGGACGCATCCTGATATGTTCTTTCCAATCGAGTGAGCGAATATTGTCTTCGGTGTAATTGGTTTGTTCAATCATATAACAAGCCTGTGCAATTATTTTTTTTGAGTTAGTTGCTAATATAATATTTCGGCGCAAAAATCCGAAATAAACGGATACAAATTACACATAAAAAAGCCAACATCCCTTAGAATATTGGCTTTTAGATTTGTAAGAAAAATAGTTTTAAACGTTAAACAAGAAATGCATAACGTCTCCATCTTTTACAATATAATTCTTTCCTTCCACGCGCATTTTACCCGCTTCTTTCACTTTGGCTTCACTACCGAAGCTTACGTAATCGTCATATCCAATTACTTCAGCTCTAATGAACCCTTTTTCAAAATCGGTATGGATCACTCCCGCTGCTTGAGGTGCTGTAGCACCAATATCTACAGTCCAAGCTCTCACTTCTTTTACTCCCGCGGTGAAATACGTTTGTTGGTTCAATAATTTATAAGCAGAACGAATCAATTTTGAAGATCCCGGTTCATCCAAACCAACATCCTGCAAAAACATCTGACGCTCTTCATAGTCATCCAATTCATTGATATCTGCTTCGGTCCCTACTGCCAACACTAGCACTTCTGCATTTTCATCCTTTACAGCTTCCCGCACCTGTTCCACATATTGGTTTCCTGAAACAGCTGATCCTTCATCTACATTACACACGTACAGAACCGGCTTATCTGTAATTAATTGTGATGGTTTTACATAATCATTGTAATCATCCTCTTCAAACTCCAAAGCTCTAACAGAAAGCCCTGCTTCCAATCCTTTTTTTATCGCCAGCAAAACAGCCTCTTCCTTCTGCGCTTCCTTATTCCCTGTTTTGGCAGCTCGCTTCACTTTATCCAACTTCTTATCGACAGTCTCCAAATCCTTCAACTGCAACTCCATATCAATGGTTTCCTTGTCTCTAATTGGATTTACACTACCGTCTACGTGTACAATATTATCATTTTCAAAACAACGCAACACATGAAGTATGGCATCTGTTTCGCGAATATTTGCCAAGAATTGATTTCCTAAGCCCTCTCCTTTACTAGCTCCCTTTACCAAACCAGCAATATCTACAATTTCTACTGTGGCTGGCATCACCCTTTCAGGCTTAACCAATTCTTCCAATTTTTCTAATCTAGGATCCGGCACGTTTACCACACCAACGTTAGGTTCTATGGTACAAAATGGAAAGTTTGCACTTTGCGCCTTGGCGTTGGACAAACAATTGAATAAGGTTGATTTACCCACATTAGGCAATCCTACAATTCCTGCTTTCATATAATAGTATTAGTTCATTTGTAACTTTCCACCACAGTGGAAATGCGGCGCAAAGTTAACCAATTATACGATGTATTAAACAAAAAATCCTGAGTTGTTCTCAGGATTTAAAGATGTATTCTAAAAATTGTGTTCGAATTAATCTTCAGGGTGCATAAAGCGTTGTTTTCCTAGTAATTCTTCATCTGTTTCCACATTGTCATCATCTGGAACACAACAGTCCACAGGACATACCGCAGCACATTGAGGCTCCTCATGGAATCCCTTACACTCGGTACACTTATCTGGAACTATATAGTATATTTCGTCACTCAGTGGCTCCTGCGCCTCATCAGCATTTACAGACTTGCCGTCAGGTAAAATCACATCCCCATTTAAACTGGTTCCGTCATTGTACCTCCAGTCGTCGGCACCTTCATATATAGCTGTATTTGGGCATTCCGGTTCACAAGCTCCGCAATTTATACATTCATCCGTTATAATTATTGCCATAGCATTTTTTCTATTTCAGCGTTTAAATTTTCTAACTTTGTACAAAAATAAAGCCAAAACCATTCATAACCAAACACAGAATGAATTTACCAGAAAGAATTGATGCATTCGTAAAATTAGGTGATTTTTTAAGTCAGTTTGCTCAATCTGATTTTATAAAAAAAGAAAATATTCCTCATAACGATCTTTTCTTCGAAGGCTTCAAGCATCAAATAAATTTGGCCAATGAACACAATGGCTGGTTTACGAAAGAGAATATTGTTTACGCATTAAATGGATGGTCTAACTCGTTGACAAAAAGTAATATTGAAAAATGGTTGTTAAAGTATAACTTCAACCAAGAGTCTTCTAAAAAAGTGGCCATTATTATGGCTGGAAATATTCCTTTGGTAGGGTTTCACGACTTTGTTTCGGTGCTTATTGCTGGTCATGATGTTATGGTAAAGCAATCTAGTAACGACAAGCAATTACTTCCCTTTTTGGCAAAATATTTGGAATTTGTCGAGCCCGGTTTCAAAGGAAAAATCAGTTTTACAGAAGAAAAACTAGAGAATTTTGATGCCGTTATTGCTACCGGAAGCGACAACACTGCTCGCTATTTTGAATACTATTTTAAAGACAAACCTTCCATTATTAGAAAAAACCGCAATTCCGTAGCGCTTCTTACAGGTAATGAAACCGAAGAAGAACTCAAAGAGTTATCCAACGACATCTTTAGATATTACGGATTGGGCTGCAGAAATGTTTCCAAATTGTTCATCCCCAAAAACTATGATTTTGATGCCTTTTTCCAAGCCATGTACGATTGGAACCCTATAATCAACGAAACTAAATATGCCAATAACTACGACTACAATAAAGCGGTATATTTAATGAGTGAGTTTGATATTTTGGAAAATGGATTTTTGATGATTAAAGAGGATGAAAATTACGCCTCGCCTATTGCAACGGTTTTCTACGAGTATTACGATTCCATCGAAGACTTAAAGCATAAACTAACCGCTGAAAAAGAAAACATTCAATGCATTGTTTCCAACAATGTTACGGCTGGTGAAATCCCTTTCGGACAGACACAAAACCCACAACTTTGGGATTATGCCGATAATGTAGATACTATTGAATTTTTATTACAAATTTAGCTGATAAATTATTAATTTATTAACGCCTTTTTTAATATTATTTATCAACTTTGCCTTCAACACAATAAAAATTACAACTAAAAGGATTTTTCACCACAAAAATCTCTTAAACAATATATTAAACTACATTATAGATTATACATTCTAACAACACAATTTTAATATTATTCAACAAATGAAAAGACACAATTTTAGTGCAGGCCCATGTGTATTGCCGCGGGAAGTGATCCAAAAGGCATCTGAAGCTTTATTGGATTTTGATAATGGCCTGTCACTTATTGAAATATCACATAGAAGCAAAGCCTTTGTCGATATTATGGAGAATGCAAGAGCCTTGGCTTTAGAACTCTTGGGTCTTGAAGGCAAAGGCTATAAAGCCCTGTTTTTGCAAGGTGGTGCCAGCACACAGTTTTTGATGGTTGCTCTAAATTTGCTTGAAAAACGTGCGGGTTACCTTAATACTGGAACCTGGGCAGATAAAGCTATCAAGGAAGCTAAAATTTACGACGATATCTATGAGGTGGCCTCTTCAAAAGATGCCAATTACAATTATATTCCTAAAGGATACGATATCCCAACAGATTATGATTATTTCCACTGTACATCAAACAATACAATCTTCGGAACTCAAATAAAGGAATTCCCAGACTGCCCAATACCAATGGTATGCGATATGAGTAGTGACATTTTTTCCCGCACTCTTGATTACAGTAAATTCGATTTAATTTATGCCGGTGCCCAGAAAAACATGGGGCCTTCAGGGACTACATTAGTGGTAGTTAAGGAAGATATCTTAGGAAAAGTGTCCCGTAAAATCCCTTCCATGATGGACTATAAGCAACATATTGACAAAAGCAGTATGTTTAACACGCCGCCTGTATTTGCGGTATATACTTCCATGTTGACTTTGGAATGGCTTAAAAACCTTGGTGGAATTTCGGAAATTGAAAAAATAAACGAGAAAAAAGCTCAACTTATTTATTCTGAAATAGATTTAAACCCTTTGTTTAAAGGTTTTGCCACTAAAACCGACCGTTCTTTTATGAACGCCACCTTTAACCTTACAAATGAAGATTTAAAGGAAACTTTTGACACCATGGTTGAAGAAGCTGGAATTAATGGCCTCAACGGTCACAGAAGCGTAGGCGGCTATAGAGCCTCCATGTACAATGCACTTTCTTTGGAGAGTGTTGCAACGCTTGTTGAAGTAATGAGTGAATTGGAACGTAAGGCTTAATAAGTTTTTAGCTGCTAATTCAATAAAATTTAAAGCAACCAAAATAGGTTGCGACCAAAAAAATAAGCTTTAATATTTTAAAATAAGAACATGAAAGTATTAGCTAACGACGGAATTTCTAAAAGTGGAATCGAAGCCTTGGAACAGGCCGGTTTTGAAGTAAGCACCACTACCGTTGCACAAGAACAATTAATCAATTACATCAACCAAAATGAAGTAGATGTATTATTGGTAAGAAGCGCTACAAAAGTAAAACAGGATTTAATTGATGCCTGTCCAAGCATAAAAATCATTGGTCGTGGCGGTGTTGGTATGGATAATATCGATGTGGACTATGCACGCAGTAAGGATATCCACGTAATCAACACGCCTGCAGCTTCCTCCCACTCTGTAGCAGAGTTGGTATTTGCTCACTTGCTAGGTTTGGCTCGCTTTTTACACAATTCCAATCGCGATATGCCTCTTGATGGAGATACGCGCTTCAAGGATTTAAAGAAAAGCTACTCCAAAGGCATTGAATTAAAAGGCAAGACCATCGGGATTCTTGGATTTGGAAGAATTGGACAAGCTACCGCAAAAGTTGCTATTGGTCTAGGAATGAAAGTTGTAGCCTACGATCCTTTTATGGAAACCGTAAATTTAGAATTGGACTTTTTTGATGGCCAAAAACTGAATTTTGAAATCAATACCATTTCAAAGGACGATGTTCTAAAACAGTCAGACTTTATTACCCTTCACGTTCCTGCACAAAAAGAATATGTTATCGGTAAAAAGGAATTTGATGAAATGAAGGACGGTGTGATCATAGCAAATGCTGCCCGCGGTGGTATTATCGATGAAGTAGCCCTTGTTGACGCCATCAATAGCGGAAAAGTTGCAAGAGCCGCTTTGGATGTTTATGAAAGTGAACCTAAACCTGAAATTCAGTTACTTATGAACCCTTCCCTATCGCTTACGCCACACACTGGAGCAGCGACCAATGAGGCTCAAGATAGAATTGGAACCGAATTGGCAGCACAGATTATACAACTGCTTAGAGGATAGGATTTTACAAACAAAAACTTACTAACAAAAGCCTGTAAATCAATTTTTTACAGGCTTTTTTTTGTACATTATAGTCACAATCAAAACTACAGTATAATGGACGGAATTTTAGATTTATTCAATTCGGATTTGGGAAAATCCATCGTAAATGGCCTTTCCCAACACACTAACCAGCCCACCGACAAAACACAGGATATTCTCACCATGGCTTTACCTTTAATGACACAAGCCATGAAAAACAATGCCCAATCACCACAAGGTGCCGAAGGGCTTTTAAATGCCCTGAACAACCATCATGAAACGGGCCTTTTGGATGATTTGGAAGGATTATTCAAAGGAGGTGTGGACCAAAATGTTCTTGCAGATGGCGAAAAGATATTGAGTCACGTATTGGGTGAAAAACAGCAGAACGTCACCAATGTTCTAGGGCATCAATCCGGAATAGACACTAGCTCTATAGCCAATATTCTCAAAGTTGCCGCACCGATTCTTATGGGGTATTTGGCAAAACAATCTAGGCAAAGAAATGTTTCAGGCTCTTCTGATCTCACAGACATGTTAGGAGGCTTATTGGGAGGTAGTTCGGCACATAGAGAACAGGATTTCTTAACCTCAGTTTTGGATGCTGATGGAGACGGCAGTGCCATTGATGATATTGCAGGAATGGTTTTAGGAAACAGCAAAACAAAGGGAGGCTTAGGTGGAATGCTTGGGGACATTCTGAAAGGAAACACCTAACCACCTTTTATAGATTAATTCTGGCCAAGACAATCATCTTGGCCTTTTTTATTACAGATTGTTCTGTAAGGTAATTACAGGCTTTTTTCGTATCTTTAATAGAAACTCAAAACAATGAAAACCTTTGTTTCAATTATATTGCTCACCATTCTAATCTATAGTTGCCATAGTACCCAAAAAGTAGCCAGCAGCACAGTGGATACACAAATAGCGGAAAATGATACGGTAAGAATTGCCAATGACGAATTGGAATATGAAATCATCATTTTTGATCCTGGATTCAGCACATGGCTGAGAAGCATGGCAAGGCCTGAAGGGTACTATTCTCAAGAATTTATGGAAACAAGAAACTACCAATATGTGGTTTCTTGGAACCAAAGAGTACTCCAACCACAAGTTTATGACCCTAATTTATATGGCATGCAAATAAACTATGAATCCAACATTGATTACGGCTACGAGGTCAACTATAAGCTCTACAATTATTTCATTTACTTTCAATTGACTTACCGGCAACAATTAACAGGTTTTATTCCTAGAATTTAAAGTATATTTGCGCAGATTATTTTGTCTATGGAAAAATTCAAAGCAAAATGGGAAATACAGAACAATTGGCAATTGATATTTCCCCTTTTCGGACTTATAGCCCTATTCTACAGTAGTTTTAAATTAGCGAACGTGTTTTTTGAAAGTCCCAACCTACTTTTGGCACTACCTATTAGTCTAATAATATTCTACGCGCTTTTAAAGCTTACTTTGTGGATTTTTAAACGGTTGGAGCACAAATGGATTGTGACCTATAAATGGGAAATGATAAGGATTTTTATTGTTTTTGCCATTACTGGTTCCTCTTCTGTTTTTGTGGGAAGACCTTTGATTGCCTGGGCCGGAATTACTAAAGAAAACTTAAATCCTGTGCTGTATTGGGTATTATTTGTTATCATTGGCCTCATTTTTTATCAAATTCTTTTGGTAACCTTTGGTTGGCTGCTTGGACAGTTTCAGTTCTTTTGGGAATTCGAAAAGAAAATGTTACGTAGATTTGGATTGGGAAAGTTTGTAGATTAGTGCTTTAACAAATGCAACAACAAAAGCAACATACGGTTTTTAAACTAGCCACTACCCTTTTGGTAGTAGCATTGTTGCTTCCTTATATTACCAAGTTAACTCACGTTTTTACCCACCACCATCATGAGGTTTGTAAAGGAGAAAGTCAAGCACACCTTCACAGCTTAGACCAAGATTGTAGCTTTTACCAGTTTAAAATAAACAACACCTTTGTTCTTACAAGCTTCAGTTTTATAGTTCCAAAAATTGTGCCTGTAAAGGAAACCTCTATTGAGTTATACAACTTTAAATACAATCATCAGCAATTATCTTTTTCGTTACGTGGCCCTCCTGAACTAGCCTAACACTGCCAAGCTTTACCCAAAGTCTGGACTTACTACTTAGCAAACGTTATAAGTAACACATTATTTAAATACATAATGTGTGGTTAGTCATGAAAAAGAATATGAAACACCTCTTTATCACTGCCATCACCACCCTTTTAGGACTGTTGGTCCATGGTCAAAATTGTGATATTATCTTTTCAGGTAAAATTGTGGATTTCCACAATGGTGAGCCTATTATAGATGCAACTGTGCATGTTGAATCGTTGGATATTTACACAACCACTGACCTGGATGGTAAATTCATTCTAAAAAATCTATGCCGAGGACCTCTCAAGATCACTTTTTCGCATTTGTCATGCGAAACAAAAACCATTGAGATTGATTTGATAGAAAATTTAGAAAGAACCATCTATCTAGAACATCATGTTGAAGAACTGGAAACCATTGTCGTAAAAGGCGCTGAAGTGAAAAAGAAAACCACGGCAGCCCAAGAAACCATCATAAAAACAGATGTAATTGATGATTATAGTTCGGGAAGTTTAGGCGATGTCATTAAACAGGTTAGCGGCGTGACCTCAATTACTACAGGTAGTAAAATAGTAAAACCTGTTATTAACGGGCTTCACAGCAGCCGCGTTCTTGTAGTAAATAACAACGTTAGAATGGAAGACCAAGATTGGGGCATTGAACACGCTCCAAATATTGATGTCAATGCAGCTGACAATATTTCGGTGATTAAGGGAGCTGGCACTTTGGCCTATGGAGGTGATGCCATTGGTGGTGTTGTGATTTTGGAACCTAAGCATCCGCATTTGGTAGATTCGCTTTTTGGTAAAACTATCACCGGGTTTCAAAGCAATGGACTGGGGTACAACATCAGTTCTTCACTCCATAAAACCTTTGAGTCTGGCTGGTACGCAAATGGCGTTTTGGGATACAAGCAAAATGGCGATTTAAAAGCTCCAGATTACTACTTGAACAACACAGGTTCTAAAAGTTTCTCGGCAAGTTTGCAGGGTGGTTTTAAAAGCTTTGAAAAGGGTTTTGAAGTATACTTAAGCCATATCGATAATGAAATAGGTATTTTAAGTGCCTCTCACATTGGTAATACCGAGGATCTGGTCAATGCTATAAACAACCGAGAACCTTTGGTAAATGAGGATTTCAGTTACAGGATCAAGGCTCCAAAACAAGATGTCAACCATACATTGTTAAAAGCTACAGGTTTTAAGCGTTTTAAATCGTTTGGAAAGCTAAACTTTCAATACGACTATCAGAACAACCAACGCTTTGAATACGACAAAAGAGTTGGAAGCGATAAAAACAAACCTGCGGTGGACCTTAACCTTCAAACGCACAGTTTAAGAACCGATGTTAGGGTTGATAAACTTGAAGGCTATATCATGGATTTTGGAGTTTCAGGGAGGTTTCAGGACAACTTTGCCAATCCAGATACCGGGGTAAGACGACTCATTCCTGATTACGAAAAACTTGACTTTGGCATTTACGGTATAGTTAAGTCATATTTTAACGACAAACTAACAGGAGACTTGGGTGTTAGATACGATTACAACCATATTGACGCCAAAAAGTACTACAAGACAAGTAGATGGGAAGAGCGCGGTTATGATGAAGATTTCAGTGATATTATCATAGATGATTTGGGAACACAACTTTTAACAAATCCAAAGTTTTCATTTCATAACATCTCATTATCTACGGGCTTGTTATATAACCTTAACCAAAAAAATGAGGTATCGTTTAACTATAGCCTTTCGTCACGCCCTCCAAACCCATCAGAATTGTTTAGCGACGGTTTGCACCACTCGGCAGCAAGGATTGAGTTGGGAGATTTAAGAATCAACAAAGAAATTTCCAATAGACTGGGATTAAGCTATAGGTTAAATACCAAGAGAATTGTAATGAACCTAGAAGCGTACTTTAATCATATTAATGATTTCATCTACATCAAACCTACGGGAACAGAAGCCACAATACGCGGTACTTTTCCTGTATGGGAGTATTTTCAAACCAATGCTATCCTCACGGGTATTGATGCTAGTTTTGATGTGCTGTTGTCCAATAATTGGAATTTCAACAATAAATCTTCCTATGTCTATGGTCAGGATACCAAAAATGATTTACCGGTAATTGATATACCTTCGTTTAGGCTGAGCAATACACTTTCGTATTCTAAAGCCAATTGGAAAGATTTAAACATTGCTTTAAATTATGAATTTGTTGCCAAACAAAACAGGTATCCAGACTACAGCTTTGAAACTTACATCGCTTCTAGCGATAGTTATGTGCTGGTTGATATCAGTACGCCGCCTGCCGCTTACAATTTATTTAACCTTTCTGCAGATGCCACATTCGACATTTCGAATAAAATGTCATTAAATGTGATGGCTGCTGTAGAAAATATATTTGACACCTCTTACAGGGAATATTTGAACAGACTAAGGTATTTTGCTGATGATACTGGAAGGAATATAACTGTTCAATTAAAGTTTAATTATTAAATCAAAAAAATTATGAAAACTATTTTAAAATTTCTACCATTATTATTTGTTGCGCCTTTTGTAACCTCTTGTTCTAGTGACGATGATACTCCTGCTCCAGTAAACGAAGAGGAAGTGATCACTACCCTAACCGCTACATTTGTACCAGTTGGAGGCGGCACTACCGTGACATTGCAAACCCAAGATTTGGATGGCGATGGCCCAGATGCACCCGTAGTAACTGTTTCAGGAGCATTTGCTAGCAATACCACTTACAATGGCTCTGTTGAATTTTTGAATGAATTGGAATCGCCGGCTGAAGACATCACGGAAGAAGTGGAAGAAGAAGGTGATGAACACCAAATATTCTATACTACCACCAATGATTTAGGAACCTTTTCTTATAATGATTCCGATGCAGACGGAAACCCTATTGGAGTAGAATTTACGTTCCAAACCGTTGAAACTTCAACTACATTAGAAGGTGTAATGACTATCATTTTAAGGCACGAACCTAACAAGGATGCTACAGGTGTTAGCGATGGAGATATTACAAATGCTGGAGGGGAAACCGATATCCAAACTTCATTCAATATTTCAGTTGAATAAATATCATAAAGTTTGAAAAAAAGAGCGGCTTAAGTAGCCGCTCTTTTCATTTACTAAACTTCTATGATAGTTTCTTTCTTCTTACTAAAAACATAGGTGTACAACCACATGATGGTAAAGGTTGGAATAACATCTAAACCAGGCATAGCCTCTTCTACAAATGAAATGCCTGCAGCTATCCTCCCTTTTTGGCCTTTATACATTTTGGTCATGATCCATGCTGAAACTGGCGCCCAAATGATATCGGCAAACTCACCAATGCCAGGAATAACAAAACTTACATACCCCATAGCATCCAAAAGTATGCTCAAGGCCAACTTACCGTATGGCTTATTATTTTTATATTTCATTTTATAGTTTTAACCTTCTGAAAGCAAGAAGTATACCAAAAGAAATCTATGACAATTTTTCACTAATGAGCTTCAAAAACTCATTCCGGGTTTCTATCTTTTCAAACTGCCCCCGAAACCCTGAAGTGGTCGTCACCGAATTCTGTTTTTGCACTCCACGCATCATCATGCACATGTGGGAGGCTTCAATAACCACGGCTACTCCTTGAGGTTTCAGTGTATCATTGATACAATCCAGTATTTGCTCCGTAAGGCGTTCCTGCACCTGAAGTCGTCTCGAAAACACATCCACAATCCTAGGAATTTTACTCAGTCCAACGATATAACCATTTGGAATATAAGCTACATGCGCCTTCCCAAAAAACGGTAAAATATGGTGTTCGCACAAGGAATACAATTCAATATCCTTAACAATGACCATTTCGTTGTAAGATTCCTTAAACATGGCACTTTTCAGAATTTCTGCGGCATCTTGAGAGTACCCTTGGGTTAAATACAACATGGCCTTGGCAGCACGTTCAGGTGTTTTTAGCAAGCCATCCCTGTTAACATCTTCCCCTAATTCTTCGATAATGCCATTATACCGAGCTTTAATATCATCGGTAATTTGGATGTTGTACTCTTCAAATTTTTCGTAAGGCATGGTGCTTAAATAAGTTTACTTCCTTAAAAATAAACAAAATAACCGAGTTAAACCATTCAACTACAAGAGCTTTCATTCATATGAACGTTATGATTTTCACAATACAACAGCTTCCCTCCTTTTTATATGAATTTCTAATTGTGCATCACACCTTAAAATAGTATTTTCACCCTATGATTCACAACAATATGATAGAGGCGAAAAACATCCATAAATATTACAATAACCTACATGTTTTAAAGGGTGTGGACCTCTCAATTTCAAAAAGCGAGATTGTATCCATTGTAGGAGCTTCGGGCGCCGGAAAAACCACATTACTGCAGATTTTGGGAACTTTGGACAAGGCGTCACAAAAAGATACCAATAGCTTACTGATTAATGGTACGGATATTTTAAAGCTGAACGATAAAGCTTTGGCGAAATTCAGAAATGAGCATATCGGTTTCATTTTTCAGTTTCACCAATTGCTGCCTGAATTTACCGCTTTGGAAAATGTGTGCCTTCCTGCCTTTATCAAAAACACCCCAAAACCACAGGCCGAAAAACGCGCTAAAGAGTTATTGGATTTTTTGGGACTGAGTGAACGTTACGACCACAAACCCAGTGAACTTTCTGGTGGTGAGCAACAGCGTGTAGCCGTAGCCAGAGCTTTGGTAAACAACCCTGACTTGATTTTTGCCGATGAACCTTCGGGGAATTTAGACAGTGAATCGGCCGAAAACCTTCACAAACTGTTCTTTAGGCTTCGTGATGAATTTGGGCAAACCTTTGTGATTGTTACCCACAATGAGGACTTGGCCAATATGGCGGACAGAAAATTAACGATGGTTGATGGAAATATTGTGGGGTAACCCTAAAGCTCGAATGCGACTTTTATCCCCTGGATAATCATGCTGGTACCGATAATAGCAATAATCAAACCCATTATCTTACTAATTACAGTAATTACATTGTTGCCCAGCTTTCTAACAATAAAGTCACTGATGTTAAAAGCCCAATAGGTCAGGTAACAGATAAATCCAAATACTACAATAACAATTCCTATTTCGGCATAATCCCCCTTTGACACAAAGTTCATGGCCGTAACAATGGTTCCTGGCCCTGAAAGGATTGGAATCGCCAATGGAGACACGGCAATATTTTCATCGATTACAGCATTTTCCTTTAAGTGCTTTACACTCGATTTTTTGGACTGAAGCATTTCAAAACCAACAAAAAATATCAAAATACCCCCAGTAATTTTAAAGGCGGGAATGGTAATCCCGAACAGTTCAAAAATAAATTTACCCAACACCACAAACATCACCACAATTAAAAAGGCAATGATGGTTGCATTTTTACTGATTTTTCTTTTGGTAGCCTCATCTGCATCTTGTACCAACGAAGAAAATATTGGCACATTTGCAATAGGATTCATAATCGCAAAAAAACCTGTAAAAACGGTAAGTGTAAAAGGTAAAAGTGTATCCATATATTTAATATGTGTATAAAGATAGTTTTTTTAATTCGCTATCAAAACACTTGCAAATGTATTAATATTGCAACTGCAATATGATGATTCAATCCAGAAAAAAGTTCAAAACAAACAAATAAAATGCAGCAGCTTACATCTGAAGAACTTACAGAGTTTCTCAATGAAAAGACATTACAATACAACAATCCAAAATTCATTGAAACCGACCCTATTCAAATTCCTCACAGGTTTTCAAAAAAAGAAGATATTGAAATTGCAGGCTTTTTAACCGCTACCATTGCCTGGGGCAACAGAAAAAGCATCATTAACAATGCTAATAAAATCACGGAACTCCTAGAAAATGCACCTTACGACTTTGTTATGAACCATCAAGAACAGGATTTGGAGCCACTAAACGCTTTTGTCCATAGAACGTTCAATGGCATAGACCTTATTACCTTTATCAAGGCTTTACAACATATTTATAAAAGGCACGAAGGATTGGAAAACTTATTCCACAAACATGCTTCTCCAACTAGCATGCAAAATGCCATCCATGAATTTAAAAACACCTTTTTTGAAATAGAGCACCTGCCACGAACTAAGAAGCACATTAGCGATCCTCACAAAAAATCGGCAGCCAAACGCATCAACATGTTTCTACGATGGATGGTGCGAAATGACAATGCCGGTGTGGATTTTGGCATCTGGAAATCCTTATCTCCAGCACAACTCTCCTGCCCTTTGGACGTGCATTCAGGCAATGTAGCAAGGAAACTGGGCCTATTGAACAGAAAACAGAATGACGCCAAAGCTTTAGCTGAGTTGGATACCGCATTGCGTTCCATGGATCCTTCAGACCCCGTAAAATACGACTATGCATTATTTGGATTGGGCGTTTTTGAAAAATTTTAAATGAGAAGACCTATCTTTAACCTTATTTATTAAACATTACATAATGAAACTCAAATTACTAACACTATTCTTGCTCTCCGTAATGAGTGGTATTTCCCAAAACAGAACCATTCCTACGGATACCTTAATCACAACAGCACATTCTATTGAGGTTAAAGGCCAAAAAATTGATTACGACGCCACCTTTGGAATGCAACCTGTTTGGGATGACAAGGGAGAACTTGTTGCCGCGCTATCTTTCACCTATTACAAGCGAAAAAATGTTAAGGACAATAATCGGCCAATTATTTTTTCGTTTAATGGAGGACCTGGTTCGGCTTCAGTTTGGATGCATATTGCCTATACGGGACCAAAAATGTTGAATATTGACGACGAAGGCTACCCTTTGCAACCCTACGGCGTTAAGGACAACCCTTATTCTATCATTGACGTGGCCGACATTGTCTTTGTAGACCCTGTAAACACAGGCTACTCAAGAAGTATTGCCAACAAGGATGGAAAACTACCGGATAACAAACTGTTCTTCGGAATTAATGCCGATATCAAGTATTTGGCGTCCTGGATGAATACTTTTGTGACCAGGCACAACCGTTGGCAATCACCTAAATACATTGTTGGTGAAAGTTATGGTGGGACACGCGTTATGGGATTGTCTTATGAATTACAGAACGCCCAAAACATGTATTTAAACGGTGTGATTATGGTATCCCCTGCAGACTATAAAGTATTGACCTCAGGAAACCCAATATCGGATGCCGTTCATGTACCATATTACACGGCAACAGCATGGTACCATAAAATGCTGCCTTCGCATTTACAAAGCAAAGATCTGGAAGACATCCTTCCTGAAGCTGAAAGTTTTGCCATAAACTCCTATTTGCCTGCCATTTCAAGAGGAGGTTTTGTATCAACCGAAGAAAAAACAGCCATTGCCCAACAATTGGCCAACTACTCTGGATTAAGCCAAGACATTATCCTAAAAAACAACTTAAGAGTACCTTCCAGCTTTTTTTGGAAAGAATTATTGAGAGACAAAGGTATGATTATTGGAAGGTTAGATTCCCGCTATTTAGGGATTGATTATGACGATGCCGCAGATAGCCCAAGCTATAACCCTGAATTGGATTCTTGGTTGCATTCCTTTACACCTCCAATCAACATGTACATTAAAAATGAATTGAAATTCGAAACTGATGTGCCTTACCACATGTTGGCCAACGTACATCCTTGGGATCGTCAAAACGACAACACTCGTGAAGGCTTAAGAATGGCAATGGCCCAAAACCCTTATCTAAAGGTATTTTTCCAATCTGGATATTATGATGGAGCAACCACATATTTCAATGCCAAGTACACCATGTGGCAAATTGATCCAAGTGGTAAAATGAAAGACCGTTTTAGCTTTAAAGGCTACAGAAGCGGCCATATGATGTATTTGAGACAAGAGGATTTGAAATCAGCCAATGAAGACCTTAGAACCTTTATTAAGTCTTCCCTATCCAATGGAAAGGCCGCGAAATATTAAGGTTGAACTCTACAAGAGTTTATATGAATTTTATCGAAGCGGGACTTATTATAGGTCCCGCTTTTTTTGGCATAAAGCATGGCTCTTAGAGCAAATCCAAGAAAAAAAACCATGTTATATTTTTGTAATATTTTTCATATTGTAATAAGTAATTTTCTACAAAAATATTTTTTTAATATGTTTGCCGCTTTTAACATATTAAACAAATTATCATGAAAAAAAACTACCTATTATTAACCTTACTTTTAGCTTCAACATTAGGGTTTGGCCAAACCATACATGTAATTGATGACTTTGTAACAGGTGAAACCCCTGCTTACACCACTTCTACTCCAGAAGAGATCACTAACACAACCCAGTATTTTGGTGTTACCAATGAAACCGAAGTTGATGCAGTGGTTGATATAGAAGACCATAATTTTTTTGGAGCCCGCCAACTTTCATCTACCGAAAACCTTACATATTCAGGCTTTGATGTCACTGGAGAAACCAACTTTACAATTGCCATAGGTGTTGCTGAGGACGATGCCGAAGATGGTCTTGAAGATTGGGATGCTGAGGATACAGTTTCTTTTCAATACCGACTTGATGGCGGATCTTGGATGGATCTATTCGTCTTTTCAGGAACTGGAACAAATACCGCTCCTCATCTTGTTGGTGAGGGAACTATTTTAACTGATGATGTTGAGGAATTTATGGAAACAGTTGAAATTTCAGGAAATACAACTTTGGACATAAGAGTGCTTTTTGAAGGTTTAACTGAAGTAGATGAAGATATTGCGATTGAGTTCATTGCTGTTGTTTCGGATATCGAAGACCTACCTTCGATTGAAATAACTTCTCCTGAGGAAGAAACAAACTATCCAAATGAAACCACTTCTGTAGATATCAATTATACGGTAACGGGAAGTGCCGATGAGATTTTTATTTACATTAACGATGAAAGTTATGCTTTAAACACAAATGCAGGGGATTACACCTATACTGTTCCCGTAAGCAATGATTCTACTTATGAAATTGAATTGGTTGCCCTGGTAGACGGCTATAACATTTGGGGTGACGATGCCACTTTGATCATTGGATCAGGATCTCCTGTATTATCAAGTGAAACCAACCAAATTGAAGATTTCAAGGTATATCCAAACCCTGTGAAAAACAATAAATTTTCAATTTCATCTTCTAGTAATGAATTGAAAGAAATCAAACTTTACAATGTTCTTGGTAAATTAGTGCTAAGTGCAACTGCCAAAAACAATGAGTTTATCAATGTAGATCACCTAACGTCTGGTGTATACGTTTTAAAAGTTGTGGAAGGGAATAATGTGTCAACAAAAAAACTAATTATTGAATAAGCAACAAAGCTTTGTAAATAGAAAAGGGGAAGTCAAACAACTTCCCCTTTTTTATTATTGAACTATTTCATCATTTACATATTCTCACTTTGGTTTAACCATGCATTTCTTAACTCAATTTGCTTTTTCGTTGCATTTGGGTTCTCTACCAAAGTTCTATTGGTAGTAAATGCAGGAGTCAAAGTTGTTTTAATTTCAACGGTCTCTCCATTTCTATCCAATTGCACATCTACTTTTTTACCGGTTTCCCAGGCAAATATTTGGCTTACCACAAACTTGATGTTCATGTCTGATAATTTAAAGCCGTTTATACCCACCAATTGATCCCCGGGTTGAACACCTTGCTCATTCCAGAAAGAATTGTCTTCTACATTGTCTGTAAAGAACATTTCTTCAGTCTCTTTATTTCTATCCAAGACCAAACCATTGGCAGACTGTACGTAATTAGTCGCTACTTTTGTGTCTTCGTAGTGTAGTCCTACTTTTTCAAAAAACGCGTCATAATCGATAGGCTCACTTCCAACTACATGATTTTGCAAAAAGGCAGCAACCGAAGGATAAGTCATTTTTGAGATTTCGTCTATAATGCTATCATCATCAAAAGGTTTGTCCTTCCCGTATTTTGCAGACAATTCTTTGATTAAGGTCAACATGCTACGTGTTCCATCACTTTCCTCTCTCATCAAGATATCCAGACACATCCCAATTAAAGCGCCTTTTTGATAAACGTTCACATAATTGTAGGCATAAGGTTCTTCGGTAATGTTCTCACTCATTTCCGTAAAGCTTATAGTATCGTTGAAAAAGCTGGCATGCTTAATCTTTCCATCCATTGTATCGAAAAACTCTTTTGACGTTACCAAACCTTCGTATACTTGGAAATGTTGCGCAAAATACTCCGTCACCCCTTCATACATCCATAAATGCTTTGAGAATGTTGGGTTGTTATAATCGAAATAATGAATATCCTCTGAATGCACCGTTAACGGTGTAACAATATGAAAGAACTCGTGAGATACCACATCCACCATTGATTGGGCAAGCGATTCCTTAGTATCCCATTCCCTTAACACAACTACTGTAGATGTATGATGCTCCAAGGCTCCAAAACCTTTAGGTGCTTTGGCACTACCATCAGACAAAAATAAGTAGATATCATATCTCTGCGTGCTATTGATAGACCCCAAATAGTTTTTCTGAGCTTCCATCATCTGATACATGGTTTCCTTTAAGCTTTCGGCGGTGTGCTTTTTATTTGGCGAATACACACTCAAAACAATCTTGATATCTCCAACCATAAACTCCTCAACATCCAATTTCCCATACATCATTGGGTTGTCTGTGATATCAAAATAACGAGGTGCAAAATAGCTCGTGGTTATTTTTTCTCCATCGGAACTAGCACTTTCTGCAACTTTTTGCAAGGCAGAAGTTCTTTCGAAATTAGTAGGAGACACAACATCTAAAGTATACTGGCTGTTTTTAAGACTGTCAAAATATCCGATAAACCCATGAAGGTTCAACACAAAGTTGTTTGGTTCTATATTGGTACCTCCTGGAGAAAACAAATTTGGATAGTTGGGATTGCTTTCAACATCAAAAGTATCGTTAACCAAATACGTCAATTTATCCAATTGGGTAGCATTGGTAATTACCCAGGTATTTTTGTCAACTTTTTCTACCGGAAGTGCCTTCCCTTCATAATCCAATGCTTTAAAATCATCTACAAAGGCACCAAAATCACTGATATCGTAAGTTCCTTGTACAACGCGAGGCAATCTATACGTTATGGTATCTTGGATAAAACGTCCCGGATTAATGGTTACGGGTACCATATCATTCACAACAGCGGTTAAGTCCATGGAGGATTCAATTGGGCTTGAAATTGCTAATTCATTAGAAGTTCTTGGGGAGGAACCACAGGATAACATCATCATTCCAAACCCTATTAGGGCTATCACTTTCTTCATATACTCATTTTTTTAAACGAGGGGCAAATTTACGCAATCGGATGCGTTTTTCGAGTAAAGGTTTTGTTAAAATATTTTTGTATGTACCTTAGTATCATGAAACAAGACCTCGTAAGTGTGTTAACACCGTTCAAAAATACAGCCGATTTTTTACCGGCCTGCATCAAGTCCATTCAAAGCCAAACACATACGTTTTGGGAGCTCCTAATTGTAGATGACCACTCCACCGATAGCAGTTACGATATCGTCAAGTCTTTTGCTGAAAAAGACCCGCGGATTAAACTTTTCAAAAACAATGGCACTGGAATTATTTCGGCACTTCGCCTAGCATTTAAAGAAAGTAAGGGGACATTTATTACCCGAATGGACAGTGACGATATCATGAATCCAGACAAATTGCAATCCATGCTCCTTGATCTTAAAGACCACGGAAAAGGACATATTGCATTGGGACTGGTACAGTACTTTTCAGATTCAGGATCCTTGGGTGATGGATTTCAGCGCTATGAAACTTGGCTCAATAAGCTCACTTTGAAAGGTGATAATTTTAAAGAAATCTATAAAGAATGCGTCATCCCCTCCCCTTGCTGGATGGTATTCAGAGCTGATTTGGTCTCTTGTAAAGCCTTTGAGCCGAATCGTTATCCTGAAGATTACGACCTGACATTTAGATTTTACGAAGCACAATTGAACTGCATCCCAAGTAAAAAAGCACTGCATGAATGGCGGGATTACCCAAATAGGGCTTCCCGAACCGATGCACACTATTCCAAAAACCATTTCATTCCTTTAAAACTCCGTTATTTCCTAAAATTGGATTTTGATAATAGCAGACCTTTAGCCCTTTGGGGCGCTGGAAACAAAGGAAAAATGGTTGCTAAGAAATTAATAACTGAAGGCATTGCCTTTACTTGGCTGTGCAACAATGAAAAGAAAATTGGAAAGCATATTTACGACCAAGAATTGTATAGTTTCAGGCAATTACAAAACTTAAAACAACCGCAGTGCATCATAACCGTTGCTAATCCGGATGAGCAAGCTACAATCAAGCATCACTTACAATCTTTGGGAATGCAACCTATGATTGATTACTATTTCTTTTGTTAAAATTCTTGAAAGCCAAAGAGTATTATCGTCTATCATTTTCTATATTTGAATACTTGTACATTTAATCCACACGAATGCAGTTTAAATACCCGGAACTTCTTTACGCGCTTTTCCTACTTATCATTCCAATAATTGTCCATTTGTTTCAATTAAGACGCTTTGAAAAAGTGCCTTTTACCAATGTGCAGTTTTTAAAGAATGTAACGCTACAGACCCGTAAAAGTTCTCAAATCAAAAAATGGCTTACCTTAATTACAAGATTATTGTTGCTTGCAGCCATTATCATTGCATTTGCCCAGCCTTATATTACAAAATCCAACAGCTTTAATAGTAGTACAGAAACTGTTATTTATTTAGACAATTCCTTTAGCATGGAGGCCAAAGGAAAAAACGGAACCTTATTGAATACCGCTGTTCAGGATCTTTTGGAAACGGTTCCAGAAAATGACCCGATTACCTTTTTCACCAACGATTCCTATCATCCAAATACAACGATAAAAGCACTAAGAAATGAATTGATTCGTTTGAAAACATCTTCCAATCAACTCACTTACGAAGCTGCTATTTTAAAAGGAAGAAAAGCTTTTTCAAACGACCCTAGCGCTACCAAAAATTTGGTAATGATATCAGATTTTCAGGAAAAAGGGACTCCTTTCAACTTTAAGGCAGATAGTACTTTTCATGTAAACACGGTGCAATTGGAACCTGTCAATACCCGAAACGTAAGTATTGACAGTGCCTACATTTCTAAAAAGGATGTTGAAAATTTAGAGTTAACCATTACTTTAAATAATTACAATCAAAATATTTCAAATCAATCAGTTTCATTATTTAGTAATGATAATTTGACTGCTAAAAATTCTGTTGACTTTGAAGAAGGGAATACCGCAGTTTTCACACTCCCTATTAACCAGGAGGTAGATGGAAAACTGCTAATTGATGATCCCAACCTGCTTTATGACAACACCCTTTATTTCAACCTAAACCAGCAGGATGAAATTAAAGTCTTGTCTATAAATGAGGAAGACGATACATTTCTAAGAAAGATTTTTACCGAGGATGAATTTGTGTATACTTCTGCCCAGTTCAAATCTCTGGATTACAACATGATTGAAGACCAAAATTTAATCATCATTAATGAATTGAAAGACATCCCAACTTCATTAAGCACAGCTTTAAAAGCTTATAATGACAACGGTGGTTTTATTTTAATTATCCCTTCAATAGAGACAAACTTAAATGAATTAAATCAACTACTTACAAATCTAAACACAAGTTCGTTTAACAACTTCATTGAAAGCGAAAAGAACATTACCAATATCAATTTTGACCACCCTCTTTTCACCAATGTATTTGACAAAAGAGTGACCAATTTTCAATACCCAAAAACCAATTCCTACTTCACATTACAATCCCCGAATTCTTCGGCTATTTTGAAATTTGAAGATGGCACTTCATTTCTATCACAATATCATCATGTGTTTGTATTTTCGGCCGCATTGAACGACGATAATTCCAATTTTAAAAATTCACCACTTATTGTTCCCGTAATCTATAATATTGGAAAGCAAAGCTTAAAATTGCCGCAATTGTATTATACCTTAGGACAGGAAAACACCATTGACATTAACACACAACTGCAACAGGACGATATCCTTTCCCTTAAAAGTGAAGAGCAGTCTGTGATTCCGCTCCAACAAACCTACACAAATAAGGTAGAATTGAAAACCAATGAGTTTCCTGAAACCGCAGGAATCATCACGGTTATGAATAAAGATAAGTCTCTCAAAAAGTTAAGTTTCAACTACGACAGAAGCGAAAGCCAATTGGCTTACCATAACCTTTCATCAGTTGATGGAATTTCAAGCAGCAATAGTGTTTCCTCCATGATTAACGAGATAAAAAGTGCCTCCAATGTTAATGAGCTATGGAAATGGTTTGTTATTTTTGCAATAGCTTTTTTAATCATTGAAATGCTTATCTTAAAATTCCTAAAATGACCTTACTTATAAAATCTGCAACAATAGTTGATTCCAAAAGCGATTTTCACAATCAAACTGTTGATATCTTAATTGAAGACGGGAAAATTTCCCAAATCTCAGAAACCATAGAAAACACTAAAAACCACAAAGAATTAAACTTGGAAAACCTCCATGTTTCCCAAGGCTGGTTTGATAGTAGTGTAAGTTTTGGAGAGCCGGGATATGAAGAACGTGAAACGATTGTAAACGGATTAAAAACCGCTGCCCTTTCTGGCTTTACGGATGTGGCAGTAAATTCTAACACCCATCCTGTAATTGACTGTAATACGGATATCTCTTTCCTAAAGGCAAAAGCATTTGGAAATGCCGTAAACCTTCACCCAGTTGGAGCTTTGACCAGAAACAGTGACGGTGTGGATTTGGCTGAATTATACGACATGCAAAATGCAGGTGCCGTGGCTTTCTATGATTACCAAAAGCCAATTTCTAATCCTAACCTAGTGAAGATTGCACTGCAGTACGCAGGAAACTTTGGAGGGTTGGTATTGTCATTTCCTCAGGAATCAAAAATTACAGGTCTAGGAGTCATGAATGAGCATATTACCAGTACTTCCCTTGGATTAAAGGGAAATCCTGCACTGGCAGAAGAATTGCAAATAGCTCGTGATCTTTTCATTTTGGAATACACCGAAGGAAAACTTCACATTCCTACAATTTCAACTGCTAAATCTGTTGACCTTATCAGAAAGGCAAAAGCAAAGAATTTAAACGTCACTTGTAGTGTGGCCATACACAACCTGGTGTTTACAGATAAAAACTTGGTAGGTTTTGACACTAATTTCAAAGTATTGCCTCCATTAAGAACTCAAGAAGACATCGATGCCCTAATTGAAGGTTTAAAAGATGGTACCATTGATATGGTTACCAGTGACCACAATCCACTGGATATTGAACATAAAAAAGTAGAGTTTGATCACGCTCAATACGGAACAACTGGTTTAGAAAGTGCTTTTGGAGCCTTAAATGCAACCCTATCCACTAAAAAGGCTATAGAATTGCTTACCAATGGAAAAACACGTTTTGGCATTGAAAACCACCCAATAAATATTGGGGAAACGGCTTGTATTACCTTGTTCAACCCGAATGATACTTTTGTATTCTCTGCTGAAGACATCTTGTCTACTTCCAAAAACAGCTGCTTCGTAGATCATAAACTTAAAGGGAAAGCCTACGGAATTTTCGCAAACAATCAATTGGTTATAGAATAATGACAGAACAAACGATTAAAGAAGGAAAGGGCCTTGCCATTGTAAGCTATATGACATTTGTTGGGCTGATAATAGCAGTTATTATGAACCTGGAAAAGAAAAACCCGTTTACCAGCTTTCATATTCGCCAAATGCTGGGATTGATTTTAATGCTATTAGTTTCAAATGTTACGGAAAAGTATATCAATAGTTGGTTAGGTACGGTACTTTGGACCATCACCTTTGTATCCTGGGCGTTTGGTTTATTCAATGCTATCAAAGGTTCCGACAAGCCAATTCCTCTCGTTGGAGAATATTTTCAAGACTGGTTTCGCAACATCAACTAATCCCGAATGACAAATTTAGCTTTATACCACATTACCAGACCTTCATCCTTAAAAGAAAATGCCCCATTACTGATCATGTTTCACGGGTATGGGAGCGATGAAAACGACTTATATTCGTTTGCTTCGGAATTACCGGAAGAACTGTTTATCATCTCTGTAAGAGCGCCCTACCCTATGCAACCTTACGGAAATGCTTGGTACGCCATTAATTTTGATGCAGAAATGAACAAGTGGAATGACAATGAACAAGCCGCACAGTCTCGAGATTTAATTGCAACCTTTATCGATCAAGCCTGTGATACTTACCCCGTCAACAAACACAACGTTACACTTTTAGGGTTTAGCCAAGGAAGTATTTTGAGCTATGCTGTAGCAATGACCTATCCTGAAAAATTAAAAAATGTAATTGCCTTGAGTGGTTATATCAATGAAGAAATTTTACCGGAAAATCTAGACAGTAAGGATTTTAGCAATTTAGACATTTATGCCTCTCATGGAAGTGTGGACCAAGTAATTCCTGTAGAATGGGCTCGCAGAATTCCTAAATTCCTAAGTACCCGCAACATAAAACACGTCTATTCTGAATTTCCTGTAGGGCATGGCGTTGCCCCACAGAACTTTTACGAATTCAGAAAATGGTTATCGGACCGAATTTAATATGACGGTGGTGGATACATAAAGTACTCCACCACTTTAAATTTCAACTCTTCAGATTCGGAAATTTCATAGGTCAAGAAAATCTGTCCCCAGTATTTTCCATCACTAAAATCGGCAATGATCCATTTATGGTTCAATAATTTAATTTTATTGATCATCATTTTTCCATCAGTCATAGATGCATAAGGCACCAACGGATGGTCATCACCTTCGTAGACATTCAACTTATAAATTTCATCCTTAATAAAAGGAATCAATTCCTCTACATCGTAACCTTTGTTTTCAAAATAAGAAAGGGCATCCTCGTCAGTTTCAATATCAAAGTACATCAACTCTAGATTCTCATCATGCAAAGCTTCAATTTCTACTTTGTCCTTTTCCAATTTTTCCTTTAGCTGTTTGATATCCTTTTCATAGGAATCCAAAATGTTTTTAGAATTCGCATATTGGAAAACAATCAACAATACCGAAAAAATAAACAGGTACATAAAAATTCTGCTCTTCATAGTTTAAATTGAAATTTGTAGGTTATCATACGCCAAGAAAACGTTGCTTGGCAATTTTTGTTGTACGTCGTCGTGAAATCCCAAAAGATGACTGATGTGCGTAAGATAGGCTTTCTCTGGCTTTACACGCTCTATAAAATTCAAGGCTTCTTCTAAATTAAGGTGGGACATATGCGGCTCAATACGCAGGGCATTCACCACCAAAACTTTTAAATGCTTCAGTTTTTCCACCTCTTCATCTACAATGGTTTTCATATCCGTTAAATAGGCGAAATCGCCAAATCGGTATCCAAAAACCTGCAGTTCGTGGTGCATTAAATTCACAGGAATTATTTCCAAACCTCCTAATTTAAAAGGTTCACTGCTAATTACATTAGATATTACACCAGGCGCCCCAGGATATTTATTTTCGGTTTCAAAAATATAATCAAAGCGTTTCTCCAGACCTTCAATAACACGTTCATGTGCATAAATGGGCATATCGCCTTGCCTGAAGTTGAAAGGTCTGATATCGTCAAGTCCAGCGGTATGGTCGGCATGTTCATGAGTAAACAAAATACCATCCAATTTTGTGCAATCTGTCCTAAGCATTTGCTGTCTAAAATCAGGGCCGCAATCTACCACATACGCGTGGTCATTCCACTCCACCAAAACTGAAACACGCAACCTTTTGTCTTTCGGATTTTTACTCAGGCACACGGGATGTGTATTACCAATAATGGGGATTCCCTGGGATGTTCCTGTGCCTAAAAACGTAACTTTCAAATCATCTGAGTTTGGAACAAAAATAATGTTATTTTTTTGTTTACCATGGTATTTTAATACCTTTGTGCAGTACTTAAAACCCGGATTTAAAAAGATGGAAATAACCTTAAAGGGAGATAAAGAATTCGATGATGTTCCTTCGTTAAAGTCGAAAGCACTTCGAATTAACCTTAATGAGAATATTTATGGAACTTTTGCTGAAATTGGCGCTGGACAGGAAACTGTACGCCAATTCTTTAGAGCAGGAGGCGCTTCTGGGACCATCGCTAAGGCCATGTCGGCCTACGATAAAGATTTTAGTGATGCTATCTATGGAATTGAAGATGATAAACGTTACGTAACCGAAGCTCGATTGCGTAAAATGCTTAACCACGAGGTTAACTTAATTGAAAAACGACTTCCTAGAGATAAACACCCTCACAAATTATTCTTTTCTTACGCCAACACTGTGGCAACTATTGACTTTGCCAAGAACTATAAAGGACATGGTTGGGTAGGTATTAAATATCAGGTTGATCCAGAGCAGGAATACAACGAAATCATCCTGCACCTACGTTTCAAAGAAAACGATGCAAGGCTGCAACAGGAAACTTTGGGAGTACTTGGTACCAACTTGATTTACGGAGCATTTTACAAATACAACGAACCAAAGAAGCTTTTAAGATATCTGTATGACCATTTGGATAAAGACCAATTGGAAATTGATACCATCAACTTTAGCGGTCCAATCTTTAGCGAGGTTGACAACCGTTTAATGAGTTTACAACTGGTGAAAAATGGCATGACCGATGCGGTAATGTTTGCTCCAGATGGAAACAACGTGCTTCCGGCAAGAGTGCTGTACAAAAAGAACATCTTGGCATTCCGTGGTAGTTTTAGACCTGTAACTAAGGTGAATATGGACATGTTCCATAAATCTTATGACATGTTTGTTAAGGAGAATAAAGTAGATCAAAAAAACACTCAGGTAGTTTTTGAAATCACGCTTTCCAACTTACGTGCCGAAGGGGAAATCAATGAGCAGGACTTTATGGACCGCGCGAAACTATTGTGTTCTTTAGGACAAACTGTTTTGATTTCCAATTTCCAAGAGTATTATCGTTTGGTGGAGTATTTCTCCCAATATTCTAAAAACAGAATGGGACTGGCCATGGGCGTAAATAACCTTGTAGATATTTTCGACGAAAAATACTATCGCCATTTAAGCGGTGGTATTTTGGAGGCCTTCGGAAAACTATTCTTTAAAGACCTTCGCGTATACTTGTACCCAATGGTTACCAAGGACGGTACATTGGTAAACAGCGAAAACCTCAAGGTACATCCACGTATGAAAGAATTGTACAAATTCTTTAAGTACAATGGAAAAGTGGTTGATATTACCGATTACGATCCAAGTATTTTGTCCATTTTCTCCAGAAAGGTGCTTAAGATGATTACAGAAAATGAAGATGGTTGGGAAAATATGTTGCCCGAAGGTGTCGCCAAATTGATTAAAGAAGAAAACTTATTTGGATACGAAACCGAAGAAGTCTATCACGAAGAATAATTCGAATACATAACCGTATATAAAATAAGACCTTTTGAGTAATTCAGAAGGTCTTATTTTTTATGCCAAAATTTGATCTGTATGTGCCTTTGTTTTCACCTTAAGAATAACATCTTCAATAAGCCCATTTTCATCAATAACAAACGTGGTTCTATGAATGCCATCATACTCACGCCCCATAAACTTCTTAGGTCCCCATACCCCATAGGCATTGATCACCTCCTTGTCCTCATCGGCTAAAAGCGGATAAGGAAAATCATATTTCTTTTTAAAATTGGATTGGCGCTTTTGTGAATCTGCACTTACCCCCAAAATATCATATCCCAATGCTTTAAAACGCTCATAATTATTGCTTAAATCGCAAGCTTCCGCTGTACAACCAGGTGTACTTGCTTTGGGATAAAAAAACAGCACTAATTTTTTTCCTTTATAATCCGAAAGTGTTACGGTATTTCCTTGTTCGTCCTTTGCTGTAAAATCTGGAGCCTGATCTCCTACCTTTAATTGGGTCATAATTATTAACTTTGAATTTTGTACAAAAATACAATTTATGACCAAGCAAGAAAAAGTGGATTTCGTAATTACCACTTTAAAGGAACTCTATCCAACCATTCCAATTCCATTAGACCATAAAGACCCCTACACACTGCTGATTGCCGTGTTAATGTCTGCACAAAGTACAGATGTTAGGGTAAACCAGATTACCCCACTTTTATTTGAAAGAGCAGACAATCCGTATGATATGGTAAAACTTTCTGTGGAAGAAATTCGGGAAATTATAAAGCCGGTTGGTCTTTCGCCAATGAAAAGTAAAGGCATTCATGGATTATCACAAATTCTAATTGAAAAGCACAACGGAGAAGTCCCTCAAACCTACGAAGAGTTGGAGGCATTGCCTGCGGTAGGCCATAAAACGGCTGCGGTTGTACTGTCCCAAGCATTTGGCATTCCCGCCTTTCCTGTAGACACTCATATCCATCGGTTGATGTACCGTTGGAATTTAAGCAATGGCAAAAACGTGACACAAACTGAAAAGGATGCCAAACGCCTTTTTCCTGAAGCATTATGGAATGATCTTCATTTACAGATTATTTGGTACGGAAGGGAATACTCCCCTGCCAGAGGCTGGGACCTTGACAAGGATGTCATTACCAAAACCATTGGTAGGGCTACGGTAATTAACGACTACTATAAAATGAAGAAGCCCTGATTTCTCAGGGCTTACAAAGTTTAGTTTAGAAGTGCTTCAAACTTCAATTTATTACAATGTATAACACTTAAAGCCTTCGAATAGTTTAAAAGAAACTCTATCGTCTCCTTTTTAGGGTTCAGATTGTCTTTCTTTGGGGGTGTGCATTCTGAGTAAAGTTTTGCCATTATTAAATTTTTAGGTTCTTATAATTTCAATAACGCACAAAAAATCACTTTATTATATCAATTTGTTAAAATTATATTATTTTTTTCAATTACCTTTCTCAAATTGATCAATGCATAGCGCATTCTACCTAAAGCGGTATTGATACTCACGCCCGTAGCATCTGAAATTTCCTTAAAACTCATGTCCTTATACATACGCATTACCAAAACCTCTTTTTGGTCTTCTGGCAACTCTTGAATGAGACGTCTGATATCGCTTTCCACCTGATCCTTTATAATCTGTTTTTCCGCATTTAAGGCCCCATCACCCAATACCGAAAAAATACTGAACTCCCCAGAATTGTCAAATTTTGGCATCCTATTGGTCTTTCTAAAATGGTCGATTACCAAATTATGGGCAATACGCATTACCCAAGGCAAAAACTTTCCCTCTTCATTGTATTTTTTCAATTTTAGGGTTCGTATTACTTTAATAAAAGTGTCCTGAAAAATATCTTCGGTAACATCTCTATCCAAGACTTTGGAATAGATAAAACTGTAAATCTTTTGTTTATGCCTATAAATAAGTACGGAAAGAGCGCTCTCATCTCCGTTAATATAATTCCTTACTAAAACAGCATCAGTGATAAGTTCGTTTTTCATAATAATTACTTTAATGGCTCGAAGTAAAACTTCCTAGCTTGGGGTTAATTTTCTAAAGTAATATTATGTTATAGGCAAGTGGTTTTATGATTGCTTGAAGTCCAAATATAACAACTATAAAGACAAAAAAGCAAAATTTAACATTAAACTTTAACATTTTATTTATACTAAAACAGGTATTCCATGATAAACATCGCACAATTTTCACGGTAGTATCAAGAGCAACTGCACCTCTATTTTATCCATGATAAATTAATTTATTCAGATAAAATACTTGTAGTATCTTTGCAAATCTATTAGCAAAAGGCATTATGAACATTAATATTTCCGAAGTAAATCCAAAAGAGAATATCATCATTAAAGGTGCAAAACTTCACAACTTAAAAAATATTGATGTTGTTATTCCACGGAATAAATTAGTGGTAATCACAGGGCTATCAGGTTCTGGAAAATCCAGTTTGGCATTTGACACCCTTTATGCCGAAGGCCAAAGACGCTATGTGGAAAGTCTGTCCAGTTATGCCCGTCAGTTTTTGGGAAGACTCAATAAACCGAAAGTAGATTATATCAAGGGAATTGCCCCAGCCATTGCCATAGAACAAAAAGTAAACTCTACAAATCCGCGCTCTACGGTAGGGACCACCACTGAGATTTACGATTATTTAAAACTCTTGTTTGCCCGCATTGGCAAGACCTACTCTCCCATTTCCGGAAATGAGGTGAAGAAGCATACTACACAGGATGTTTTGAAATATATCAAGCAGTTTGAAGATGGTGATAAATTGCTGCTCCTCTCACCTATTATCCTCGAAGAAGGACGCACCATGGAGAACAAACTTAAGGTATTGCAGCAGCAAGGGTATGCCAGAGTAAAATATCAAGATAACGTCCTTAGAATTGAGGATGCCCTTCAAAAAGAACTGACTTCGGACATTGTTTTGGTCGTGGATCGTGTTATTGTAAGGCATGAAGAGGATTTTTATAACCGTTTGGCAGATGCTATTGAAACAGCCTTCTTTGAAGGAAAAGGTTCTTGTACAATTGAATCACTATCCAATGGAGTACAACGTTCTTACAACAATAAATTTGAACTGGACGACATGACCTTTTTGGAACCTAACGTTCACTTGTTCAGTTTTAACAATCCTTATGGGGCCTGTCCCAAATGTGAAGGTTATGGTGATGTAATTGGTATAGATGAAGATTTGGTCATACCAAATACAGGCTTATCAATCTATGAAAATGCCATCTTTCCTTGGCGTGGTGAAAGTATGAGCTGGTACAGGGATCAATTGGTGAATAACTCACACAAATTCGATTTCCCTATCCACAAGCCCTATTTTCAATTATCAGAGGCCCAAAAACAATTGGTTTGGGAAGGGAACAACTATTTTGAAGGCCTAAATTCCTTTTTTGAAGAACTAGAGGCCAAAGCCTATAAAATCCAAAACAGGGTGATGTTATCCCGTTATCGAGGGAAAACAAAATGTACGGTCTGCCACGGAAAACGTTTAAGAAACGAAGCCAATTATGTAAAAATTGGAGATGCCACCATTACCGATTTGGTTGAATTGCCATTAAACCAATTGGCTGATTTTTTTGATAAACTTCAACTAAACGAATACGATACAAAAATAGCTGAGCGACTGCTCAAGGAAATCACTAATCGCTTATCATTTCTTAAAAATGTAGGTCTTGAATATTTAACCTTGAACAGACGTTCCAACACTTTGTCTGGAGGAGAAAGCCAACGAATTAACCTTGCTACATCTCTTGGAAGCAGTTTGGTTGGTTCCATGTATATTCTGGACGAGCCTAGTATAGGACTCCACCCGAAGGACACCCAAAAACTTATAAAAGTATTGGAGTCCCTTCGAGATTTAGGCAATACGGTTATTGTGGTAGAACATGACGAAGATATCATGAATGCAGCTGATGAAATTATTGACATAGGTCCAGAAGCAGGAACCTTTGGTGGTGAAGTGGTTGCTACGGGTACTTACAAGGACATTCTAGCTTCCCATTCGTTAACAGCCCAATACCTTAATGGCCAATTGGAAATTGAAGTGCCCCAAAAAAGACGGACTTCGAAATACCATATAGATATTCTAGGAGCTCGAGAAAATAACCTTCAAAATATTGATGTGACGTTTCCTTTGGAAATGCTCACGGTAATTACTGGGGTTTCTGGAAGTGGAAAAAGTACCTTGATCAAAAAGATTCTCTTTCCAGCCATTCAAAAGAAATTAACCGATTTCAGTGACAAACCAGGCCAATTTACAGAGCTCAAGGGAAATTTTAAAAACATTAAACATGTTGAGTTTGTAGACCAAAATCCAATTGGGAGGTCTTCGCGCTCCAATCCTGTCACCTATATCAAAGCCTATGATGATATTAGGGCCTTGTTTGCTTCTCAAAAGCTGAGCAAGATTCGTAATTATCAAGCAAAGCATTTCAGTTTTAACGTGGATGGGGGGCGTTGCGAAACCTGTAAAGGTGAAGGTGAAGTGACCATTGAAATGCAATTTATGGCAGATGTACACTTAACCTGTGAAACCTGTAACGGGAAGCGCTTTAAAAAGGATATTTTGGAGGTCACTTTCGAAGGAAAGACAATTGACGACATATTGAACCTTACCATAGATGAAGCCATAGCATTCTTTTCGCAGCATAATGAAAAAAGAATCCAAACAAAACTACAGCCGCTTCAAGATGTTGGTTTGGGGTATGTAACCTTAGGACAAAGCTCCTCCACCCTTTCTGGCGGGGAAGCACAACGTATTAAACTGGCATCCTTTTTAGGAAAAGGAAGTAAAAGTGATAATGCCTTATTTATTTTTGACGAACCTACCACAGGATTGCATTTCCACGATATCCAAAAACTACTCAAGTCGTTTCAAGCCCTTATTTCCAAAGGGCATTCCATAATCGTTATAGAGCACAATCTAGATCTTATCAAGTGCGCCGATTATATTATTGACCTAGGACCAGAAGGCGGGCAACAGGGAGGACAATTGGTAGCCATGGGTACTCCAGAAGAAATTGTAAGAAATGAAGGTTCTATTACAGGGAAATTTCTCAAAGAAAAACTTTAATCGATTTTAACAGATATTAGACTTTTTATTCCTCTAAAAAACAGTATCTTGCGCCCTCGCTAAAAGCAATTGAAACCCCTTTAATTTATTAATCTACATATAGCAGGAAGCTTGTCTCATTAGTTTTGAGGCAAGCTTTTTTAGTAAAACATAAATGCGGAAAGTCCCATTACTACCACTGCCAATGGGATTACAAACATTAAAAAGGCAAAGGAAATAACATTGCATTTTACAAAACTTAAAAACCACCCCTGCCCATAAAACCGCTTTATGGCTATCAAGAGATAAAAGAAGGTAGAAAACATGACAACACTATTTATCCAACCGGGAAATCCTTTCCATATCAAGTTACAGATTACAAGAATACTAAACACCATAAACAAGAACGAGAAGAAATAAAAGGTAAATACAAGATGGTGGGCATACTTCCCCTTTTTGTAAAAAAACACTTTTAGGATCAACGCAAAAATTGGAAGCAAAATAAACATCGAAATTGGAATGCTATCATAAAATGCCTGCAGAATAGATCCTCCGCTCCTATTTTTATAAAACTTCAAGGCTTGATGGTACAATCGCCTAACAAAAGCACTGTCTCCATCATTCATCCCCATTTCTTTATAAATAACTTCATCTGATGCACCAGCCGCAATTAAAGAATCTATTGCTTCCTGATTGAAGTTGAAACCTGTTTCCACCACTTTTTTGTCTTGAGAGGATTCTAGGGAGTCCAAAACTTTAAAACCAGATTCATCCAATTGAAACCCCACATTGGCATCCTTCAGTTGTTTGTTTAAGTCTGCTACTTTTACAGAATCTGAAACCGCTTGTTTAATGGAATCTATATATTCCTGCTTATGCTCAAATTCAGATTTTAGTGCAGTATCCAGCTTCTGAGTTTGTTCTCTAGCTACGAATGAAAACACAAAGAAAAACACTACCGAAATAAACAAATACATTTGTGCAGGATGCAAATACAACAAGCGTTTTCCGCCTATAAATTTACTCGCCAAATATCCCGGTCTGGTCATTAAAGGAATAAAACTCTTAAAAAAACGGGCATCAAAAGAAAAGTAATTACTAATGGTATTGTAGAACAAGACTCCTAAAGTTAACTGCTCATCTACCTTTTGGCCACAAAAAGGACAAAACTCAAAATTGGCATCAAAGTCCCTTTCACAGTTCTTACAAGTAATTTCAGATTCACTCATCTACTAAGGTTTGGCAGTTAATGAGTTAAAAGTAATAAAAAAGAATTTTACTACATATTTAAACGCATGGATTAAAATGAATAAACCACAAATTAAATTAACCGCATAAAAAAGACCTTAAATAAGGTCTTTCCAAATTCATGTTTCCATTGAATCTTATCTAGCAACAAAATCACTTAAGAAAATAAAGATATGCCCGGTTTTACCATCTATTTCCATATTGTATTTTGTAGGGTAATTGCTTCCTGGGTTTTCAAACTGCAAGGGCTGCGTAAAATCTGAAGTAAACTCTGTAGCGGTTTGTAAAAAGTCCAAAGCAAACTTTGTTTCGACAAACACATGTTTTTGATTATAAGATCCATGTATGATTCCTGTGTCAAAGTCATTGTTTACTGCTAAGAAATCAAAAGGCAACCAATGCTTTCCAGCATAAGGATAATACCCCAATTGTCCTGGTAATTTTAAAAAGCCCACAGGCATTTTATTCACATCGGGGAATACATTTACAGCATCTACAATCGCCTGATTATTGTCATCATACGGAAGGATTTGCAAGCGTTCTTCTTCAGGAATCTCAAAAAAATGAACATCAAAATGGGGAATCCAATAGGCCGGAGCATGCCCCATTGGCTCCCAGTTAAGGGTAATATGCTCATAGGCCGTCAATTGTTTGGCCTTTAAATGAAGAGGAATTGAAGTAATTGCATCATCTTCTGGCAAACTTTCTAAATCTTCCAATGCTTCAGGGGTAATTTCAATGCCGAATGCCACAGGAAAATCATTGTCATCCACACTTACCCAAGATCTCACCTTACCTAATCCAAAATCAACCTGAGGACCTTTAAACACTAGTAATTTATCAGCCTCTCGCTTGGCTGAAGGAACATTTTCCGTTGGTATTGACACAACGGATTCTTCAATTAAATCTGTTTCCTGAGTAGAACAGGAATACATCAAAAAAGCCACAAATATCCACAGATATACAGTAGCACAACTGCAACGTTTTTTCATGATTATTGGTATTAGAATTATACAAGCAAAACAAATCATGAGCTATATCAACGACTCATGATATTAGTTACTATTATTAGAATACCTTAGGAAGAGAATTTTGTAAAAGAATAGTAACTCCTTTACTACATAAAAATAGGTAATTTAAAAAGTGGGAATTGTTGTGATAGACAAAGAAAAAGGTTTGGTAGACAGAAACATGTTTTTAATAGACGAAAAGAAAATGTTACACCCTTCCTTCATACAATTGATCAATAACGTGGCCATAACTACTTCCCACGGGAATGGATACTTTTCCAATTTCAATATCGTAATTGGTAAACGCCGTAATTTTTTTAATTGCCAAAATATACGAGCGATGTGTGCGGATAAATAAGTGTTTTGGCAAAATGGCTTCGGTGACGCTTATGGACTGCTTCACTTTGAGCTCAGGATGATCTTCACGATGGATGATGATATAATCCTTGAAACTTTCTATGTAAAGAATGCTTTTTAAAATTACCTTAACCGTTTTTCGTTGTGCCTTGAAATACAAAAATTCCTTGTTTAAAGCTCCTTCTGCTGAAAGGTTAAAATAATAACCATTGGTGTATTTTTTTACGGCCTGCAGAAACCTATCGTAAGAAATGGGTTTGGACAAATAATCTAAGGCCTCCAACTGAAAGGCCTCTATTGGTTTGTTTTTATGGGAAGACATGTAGATAACCTTAGGTGTATTTTTATGGATTTTCATAAATTCCATAACGGGTAAACCTAAACAGCCTACATCTAAAAACAATAAATCTACCTGCTCTCCTTCCAATGTACCAAAAGACTGTTGGGCACAACTAAATACCCCCACCAATTCCATTTGTTTAATAGATGCAATATGGTCCTTCAAAATTTTAATTGAAGGAGGTTCATCATCTATTATCAAACATCTACAGATCATGATTGGTTAGAAAGCACAGAAGTGCAGTTAGCTATTCTAAAGTTACATAATTATAAATTATGTGATACTTTTTTTTAATTATATGGATTTTAACTGGTATCACTCAGTATATAATTCAACAAATATCCATCTAACAAACAAGGCTATAGCTGAATAAAATCAAATGCTTTAAAATAATTTTCTCTAATTCATTTAATTATCAAATCATATTTGGCACGCTGTTTGTTTTGTATAAACCGAACCCTTAAAATCTTCTAATATGAAAAAGATTATTTTATTATTTACGAGTTTACTTCTAGCAGGGGTATCTGTAAACGCAACATCTACTTATAACAATACAAAGGTTTCCCATACCTATGTGGGAGGTTATGGCAATTCATTCATCTTTATGGAAGGCGGCATTGAATTTTCGGTATTTCCAGATGGACAATTCGATTTTTACGTACCAAAATATGGCCCTGATGTAAATGTGGCTTTTAATTCTCCTAATTTCTCCATTAGTTTCAACTCTGGATACAACTACAATCCTTATATTCAGTATGATGACTTTGGTGCTATTGTTCAAATTGAACATGTGCCTATATTCTATGATTACTACGGCAGAATTGTGCGTGCAGGAAACGTAAATATCTTTTACAACAATTTTGGTCGTATTGCAAGAATTGGAGGCCTATATGTGCACTACAACAACTACAGAGCATATACGCACTGTACTGGTTACATCAACGTATACAACAGAGCATATGTGTATCGTCCTTGGCATAGATATTATGTGGCTCCATCCTACAATTATTGCATGGTAAGTCCACAACCTTACAGAAGATATTATACTCCGGTAAGACATGCTTATTACAGACCTTATCATAACAATGTAAGACACGTAAATGTAAATGGACGTAGAAGTGCTGTTGCCAATAATTCAAGACGAACCAGTACGCAACAAAACCGAACTCATGAGCGTTATAAACAAGAAGCTGTTCCGCAAAGACGGGTAACAAGGACCAATAACAGCAATAATAGAAGCACAAACCGCTCCCAAATGAATACCAACGAGCGAAGAACTGCAAATTTTTCAAATAATAATAGTAGAAGTCAAAATTCTAGAACACAAACAACTAGAACGACAAATTCTAGACAAACCGTTAGTACCTCTACAGAAAAAAGAAAAAAATTAGAATCGAAACAACCAAATCGATCTAATGAACGTACATATACTAGCAGACAAACGAACAGTAAATCTGCTCAAGTAACACAAAATAGAAACACTACTTCTTCAAAGAAAAGAGCAACCAGTAACGGTTCTCAAAGAAGTTCTGGAAGAAGATAACATATTGAAAACTTTTTGGTTGGTTAGTTAGAAATCCCCTGTGAGAAGTATGCCTCAAAGCACCTCACGGGGTTTTCTCATTTATACTCTATTACAATTTTGAAAGAAATTTTTTTAGAACACTATTGATGTCTTCCGAGATATGAAGCTTGAAAACCATTAGCCCATACCCTAAAACTATCAGCAATGATTTTAGGGCCATATTGATTAAGGGATGAAATGGAAAGTCCCAAAAATAGAAGACTCCAAAACCTAATATGATTAGGAAACTTAACACCAAACTCCCTTTGGTTAAGGGCCACATCCCAAACTTCAATTTTACAAAGTAGATTTTTATGGAATTGTAGATGAATATCGCGATAAAAGTTGCTATTGCAGCACCATTCATTCCATACTTAGGAATAAAGGCTAAATTCAACAATACAATTAAAATGGTCAACAATACTCCAAAAAACAAGACCATTCTATAATAATCACTATTGAATAAAATGGCATTATTGTTCCCCATTACATTATCGTATAATTTTGCAGTGCTAATCAAAAACACTACCAACAAGCCTTCTCTAAACTCCTTTGGAATAATTAAATAAAGCTCATTGATATTCAAAACAATCAACAAAAAAATCAAACCACTTATGACGTACAGATTTAGAGATGACCTTTGGTAAAGTCCCTTTAACTCCACCATGTTTTTATCATTTAACAACTTTGCGGTTAAAGGCATCATAATTTGGTGCATCGCCCTTTGGGGTACCGCAATTACGGTTGCTATAAAAATGGCCACACTGTAATAGGCTACTTCTTCAATATCGGGGCGTAATTTCCCCAGCATGAACTTATCGATATCCAAAATAAGCGTAGCAATAGAGCCTGCTATAATGATAAGTGACGAATACTTTAAAATAGCGCTCAGATTTTCAATTTTATTAAATCGAATCACGGGCCAACGCACATTGTAAGCATATAGTTTCATCACCACCATTCTTAACACATATACACCCACCAAAGCATTTATAAACTGTTCTACGGTAAGCCAATTGAAATAAACAGAAAATAGGAGAATCATAATTGCTATTCGGTGGAAGACTTCCTTCATGAAATTTCCGAAAACCGTTTGCATCTGAACTTTGGCCCAAGCAAAAAATACTTCAAAATAGGCCATAGCAACAGCTGTAATAAAAATATGCCACACATAACCTTTCACGATTTCATTTTCGGCACCTAGCCAATTGGAAATCATATCATGGGCAAAAAAGCCAATAATCCCTATTGGAATGGCCATTGCCAAAGGCAGAAACAACATTAAGGTTAAAAAGCTGTTGATGCTATTATTGGTTTTATAGGTAGAATAAAACTTGATCATGGTGTTTTGTACCCCAAAAGCCATTAAAGGCATCATGATATTGGCTGCAGACAATATAAAACCAACCAATCCGTAATATTCATCAGAAATGAAATTGGTATACAAAAACAAGGTATTGATGGCCCCAATACCAAATCCTAGATACGTACTGACGGTGTTTTTAAAGGATTGTTTAATGACAATTCCCATAGAAGTTCAGGTTGGTTTATATTAGTTTGGACAGTTTTTCAGTCAACGATTTTCTGCTGTATTGTTGCAAACCAATAGGCTGTGTTACCAATGAATTTGCTTTGTAAGCTTCAAAATACAATAATATTTGCGACTTGATACGCTGCTTTTCATCGTAGTAAAAATAGTGTCCCGTATTGGTTTCCTTAATAATTCGTTCCACATCAGACTGTCTAGGCCCAATGGCAATTATGGGCGTATTGGAAATCATATACTCAAACAATTTCCCGGGAATGATCACTTTGGTATCTTCAGAATCTATTTCGATTAACAATAACACCTGCGATTGCATTTGAGCTTTTATAGCTTCGGTATGCGGCACATATCCCTGCAAGTGAACATACTCCTTTAAATTATGAATATAAATGGACTGCAATACGTCGTCACTAACCACCCCTGTCAAATTCAGTTGAAATGCTTTCCGAAAGTCTTCATTTTCATCAATCAACTCAGAAATAGCTTGCCACAATTCAACGGGATTACGTTCAGACAATAGCGACCCAATATGGGACATCGTAAACTTTGTATCCTTCTCTGGTCTAGCTACCTTATGAGTATCATATCCGTTGGTGATCACGGTAATCGGCTGGCTCGTTTTGGTTTCAAACTCCAATTTGGTATTGTTGCTGGTTACCAAAATATGGTCGGCCGTTTGCAACACTTGCTGCTCCAGTTTTATGTGCTTTTCCTTAGATGATTTTGAAAGCTTCAGTTCCTTATGATATCCAATCGTAGTCCAAGGATCCCGGAAATCAGTAATCCAAGTCACTCCTAACCTGGCCTTTAATTGCATTCCTATTAAATGCAAACTATGTGGCGGTCCTGTGGTTATAATAGTTTCAATGTTATTCTTTGAGATATATTCTGAAAGAAATTCAACCGAAGGGCTTACCCAGTTTTTTCGAGCATCCGGAATAAAAAAGTTTCCACGTACATACAGCAACAACTTTTGAATAAAGGATTGCTTTTTGGCTTTTGGAATCACACCAGAGCTAATCTCACTGGCTTTGTTCTTGGAAATGAAATTGGCAAAACGATACGGTTCTTTTATAGGTAGTTTTAAAACAGTAGTGCCTTCCGGAACTTCATTCAACATATTTTGGTCCACAATGGGATAATTGGGGTTCTCCGGACAAAACACGATAGGTTCCACAGCAAATTGTGGCAAATACTTTACGAATTTCAACCAGCGTTGCACCCCAGGTCCGCCAGCTGGAGGCCAATAATATGTTATGATGAGTGCTTTTTTAGGCACTTTCATTCATTTTTTTATATCCTAAAAATGCACCTCCAATAAGTAACAGCATCAATACGATGGAACTCGCTAAGGAAATCTTACTACCTGTGGCGATTACTTTAGGCTCAAATTTAAACTCTATGGTATGCGTACCCGATGGCACCTTCATTCCTCGTAAGACATAATCTACTCGAGTATGGTCCGCTGCTGCACCATCAACATACGCCTGCCAACCTTGACCATAGTAAATTTCAGAAAACACTACAAAACCGTCATTTGAGTTATTGGATGTATATTTTAAGTAATTCGGTTTAAAATCGGTTAAAGTGATGGTCACCAAAGAATCTACCGTAAATTTTTTCGCTTCAATTGGCAAAGAAGAAATCGCCGTAGTTTTGGTATTCAAACTATCCAATAACAAAATTTCCTCATTGGCCGTTTCCACAGCTTTCAAGTCCGAAACAAACCAAGCATTACCATTGGCTTCTTTATTGGTGTAAGGAAACACATTTCCTTTTTCATCTTGAGCTATGATGTACTTTGTATTTAGCATATTGAGGACTTCCATATTGTTTTTGGACACATGGAATTCATACAATTCATTATAACGTCCCAATTTCGCAGCGTGATATCCACTTAAAGAGTTATGGAAATAAGAAGCTCTAGCTCCTCCTGAAGTTAAATCAAATACTCTATAATGCGATTGATCCTTCATTATTTCCAGATCCACCGCAGAAGCTTGATAAGGATTGTTCACCTTTAAAGGGGATACAAAATTATCATTGTTTACATAGCGTCGATCCACACCAACCAAGTCAAACACAATCAATAAGGCCATTACCAAAATGACCTTCCCTTGGGATAATTTTTCACGGAGAAATAAGAAAATAGTGCCAGAAGCCAATAGTACCAAAACCAACGTTCTAACGGTATCTGCTGTAAACATAGACTTTCTGTCTTCTCTTAAGGCATCTACAAAACTTTGACCATATTCGCCATAAGCCTGACGGAAATAACCATCATTAATTCCCACAAAATCCAAGAATGAAGATTTGAACAATAAGAAGATTAAAGCCAAACCACCGGTGATCATAGCTGAGTACTTTAAGGCCTGCTCTTTGGTTTCCTTACTATCCTCATTTTTAAACAATTGAGCAAGCCCCAAAATCGCCAACACAGGAATGCACAGTTCCAAAATTACTTGAATGGAACTAACCGCTCTAAACTTATTATATAGTGGCATGTAGTCAATGAATAAGTCCGTTAGGAACCCTAAATTCTTTCCATAGGACAACAATAAAGACAATATAGAACCTCCCACAAGCCACCATTTCAAGCGACCTTTCATCAAAAACAAGGCTAAAACAAACAAGAACAACACAACCGCTCCTATATAGGCCGGTGCTTCCACAATGCTTTGGTCTCCCCAATACGTCGGTGCGGCTTGTACTTCTCTTGCAGCTTCTACAGGCGATGCTCCAATATTGGTATAAAATTTATACATGGCCGAATCTGACCCAACATCTTCGTGACTTCCACCTCCCATAAATCTTGGGATATACAAGTTGAAAGTTTCCAACAAGCCATAGCTGTACTCCGTGATGTAATCTTTGCTTAAGCCATTGGTTACTTCTTTTGGAGAGCCATCTGCATTAATGGTCAATTCGCTTTTACCACGGGTACTTTCCTTAACATATTCCTGAGTCGCCATGATGTTAGTGGCATTCAGTCCAACTGCTAAAATTGCCGCCACAGCAATGATTCCAACCGATTTAAAGAAATGAGACAATGCTTTGTTTCTATAAGAATCGACTAAGTAGGTTGCACCTAACACCAATACTAACAACAGTAAATAATAGGTCATTTGGAAGTGGTTGGCACAGATTTCCAATGCCAAGGCAACCACTGTTAAAAGAAAACCTGAGATGTACCTCTTTTTAAAAATGAGCAAAATTCCACTCAACACCAACGGCATATAAGCAATAGCATGTGCCTTGGCATTGTGCCCTACTCCCAAAATAATAATGAGGTAGGTTGAAAAACCAAAGGCCAAAGCACCTAAACCTGCCAGCTTAAAGTCTACCTTTAATACCAACAACAAAATATAAAACCCTATAAAATATAGAAATAGATAATCGGCTGGCCGTGGTAAAAACCGAAGGGTTAAATCTAATTTCTTGATGTAGTTATGTGGGTAATGTGCCCCTAATTGATAAGTTGGCATTCCTCCAAAGGCACTGTTGGTCCAATAGGTTTCGGAGCCTGTTTCCTCTCTAAAATCGTTTTGCTGTTTGGCCATCCCCTTATAGTGCATAATATCACTTTGGAAGATTTCCTTTCCTTTTAAAACCGGACTAAAATATGCTAATGAAACAACTATAAAACCTACTAAAACCAGTAAGTGTGGAAGAAATTTTTTGATTGGAAAATGCATGAATATATATTATCGAATGATTGCGAAAATTAATCAATTTCTTCGTAATCTATATATTCTCCTACGGTTTTATTTGAAGCGGCATCGGTTTTGGGCATCTTATCAATAACCGTTTCCCCTACGTTTTGTTTTTCCTTTTCTCTATGTGGTTGCTGCTGTTGGAATTGCCCTCCAAAACGTTCTTGCATCTTTTTGGACATATAACGCACTAAAAGCGGTGCAAAAATCCTAGAAAGGATTTTCAATCCGTAATAAATCAGCAGTATAATTAGTATTGTTCGTAAAAGGCCCACCGCAGATGCTGTTTGCAACATGAATTAGTTTTTGTCAAAAATACAATTCTCTTTGCTTAAACGCCCCCTTTAAACCTTAAAAAAAATATAAAATAGATTCTTGCCCATCCTTATTATTGTTTGATTTTAGAATGAAAAAAATTGTGTAGTTTTGAATTCAAACAGAGAACCAACAAAGCCCAACACCCAAAATTATTATGTACCAAATGAAACCCATGAAATCCTATTTATTGTTTTTGGCCTTTTTAACCACATCCTTATCCTTTTCCCAATATACAGATGTTATCAACTCCAATCGCCCCGGTGTCTCGAGAAGTGCCTTTTCTGTTGGAACCAATGTACTACAATTTGAGATGGGACCTTATTATGTAAAAGAAAAACACACTCCGCTTCAATATGAGGTGTCTGGATTTGGGGTGGATTTTATGGCACGGTATGGGCTGTTCTTTGAACAATTGGAAATCAATTTAGAAGGCACCTATCAAAATGATAAGTTTACGGATAATCGTTCTGCCATTTCAGACGAAACAAAACGCTCCAACTTTAAAAACTTTACCCTCGGTGCCAAATATTTAATTTACGATCCTTACAAAAACCAAGAGGACAAGCCCAATTTCTATAGCTATCACGCCAACAGGAGATTTCAGTGGAAATCGTTAATTCCAGCTGTTTCGGCCTATGTCGGTGCCAATTATGATTCCAAGGACAATCCATACACTGCACCGGATGTGGAAGGTTTTAGCCCTAAAGTTATGATTGCTACCCAAAACAATTTTTCCAATGGTTGGGTATTAGTTTTGAATTTTATAAAAGACAGAATAGGTTCTGATTATTCAGATTTTCAATATATCATTACCTTGACCAAGTCCTTAAACGAACAATGGGTACTATTTGGAGAAACACAGGGCATTAAAAGTGACTTTTATGCTGATAATTTGTTTAGATTTGGGGGCGCTTATCTTTGGAACAAGGATTTGCAATTGGACACAGCTATTACACTAAATACTAAAGACACTCCTTCAGTTTTCAATGTGAATTTTGGAGCGTCCTACAGGTTTGATTTCCATAAAGATAAAGAGCCGGATAACAACAATTCGGCCAAAGATGAAATGAAGCGTAAGCAACGTGCCAATAAAAACAAAAAGAAAATTGACACAGATTTTTAATGACAGTGGCAAATAGTTTGCCCGAGGAGACACATGATTACAGTAAAAGAAATACATTCCAAAAAAGATTTAAAAGCATTCGTTAAATTTCCCTTCAAACTATACAAGGACAATGAATATTGGGTTCCCCCAATGATCAATGATGAAGTTGATAGTTTTGATCCTGAGTTAAACCCTGTATTTAAACACGCACAGGCATCTTATTTTTTGGCTTATAGAAACAATGAAATTGTTGGAAGAATAGCAGCCATTATTAATTGGACCGAAGTAAAAGCCCAGGACAAAAAAGTAAGATTTGGCTGGTTTGATGTGATAGATGATATTGAAGTTACCAAAGCACTGCTGGAAAAGGTCATTGAATATGGGAAAGCTCATAACCTAGAATTTATAGAAGGCCCTATGGGGTTCTCCAACTTAGATAAAGTGGGTGTTTTAACCGAAGGATACGATCAATTAAGTACCATGGTTACCTGGTATAATCATCCCTACTATGTGACTCATCTCGAAAAATTGGGTTACATAAAACAAAAGGAATATATCGAGGGGTATTTTGATGTTGATAAGGTAAAACCGGAACAGTTTGAGAGAATGGTTCCGCTTATTTCCAGAAGGTATGGTGTACGAGCACTTAATTTCACAAATATTGATGAGCTCTTGCCTTATGTAGACAAAATGTTTGACTTGTTCAATGAAACCTATTCCAAATTGGCTTCTTTTGTGGCCATTTCAGAAGAACAAAAAGCGTATTTTAAAAAGAAGTACATCCCTTTAATCAACCCTAACTATATCAAATTCATTCTAGATAAAGAAGATAACATCATTGCATTTGCCATAGTATTGCCTTCTTTTTCCAAGGCTATTCAAAAGGCTAAAGGAAAATTATTTCCGTTTGGATTCTACCATTTGTTGAAAGCTAAAAGACATAACACTGAAGCCGTGTTTTATTTAATTGGAGTACATCCGGAATACCAAAATAAAGGGGTAACAGCCCTTATTTTTAAGGAATTCTACGACTCCTTTAAAAAAGACGGAGTAAAGCGCTGTATCAGAACTCCTGAATTGGAAGAAAATATGGCCATCCACCAATTGTGGAAAAACTTCGACTCTCCCATAACAAAGCGACGAAGAACGTACAGAAAAGATTTCTAGCATAAAAAAAGCCACTTCAAAAGTGGCTTTTCTATTTAATATACTTTACTAATTACTGTTCCATTGCAGCGGCAACAGCGGCAGAAAGTCTTTTATAAGTTCCATTTTCCAAACGCTCACGAATTGCAGAGAAAGCTTCCAATGTTTCATTGATATCTTCCATCGTGTGAGTGGCTGTTGGGATCATTCTTAGAAGAATCAATCCTTTAGGAATTACTGGATATACTACGATAGAACAGAAAATTCCATAGTTTTCACGTAAATCCTTAACCAAAGCCATCGCTTCAGGAATACTACCTTTAAGGTACACTGGTGTCACACAACTTTGGGTAGTTCCTAAATCGAAACCACGTTCTCTAAGACCTGATTGCAATGCGTTTACATTCTCCCAAAGCTTGTTTTTAAGTTCTGGCATGGTCTTCAACATTTCCAAGCGCTTTAAGGCTCCAACTACCAATTGCATTTGCAATGACTTGGCAAACATTTGGGAACGTAAGTTATATTTCAAGTAATCGATTATTTCTTGGTCTGCAGCAATAAAAGCTCCTGTACTAGCCAATGACTTCGCAAAGGTTGCGAAATATACATCGATACCGTCCTGTACGCCTTGTTCCTCACCTGCTCCAGCTCCGGTTTTTCCTAAGGTTCCAAAACCGTGGGCATCATCCACCAAAAAGCGGAAGTTGTATTTTTCTTTAAGCGCTACTATTTCTTTAAGTCTACCTTGCTCACCACGCATTCCAAACACACCTTCAGAAATCACCAAGATTCCCCCTCCGGTTTGCTCAGCCATTTTTGTAGCTCTTTCCAAGTTTTTCTCTAAACTTTCAACATCGTTGTGCTTGTAGGTAAAACGTTTCCCCATATGCAAACGCACACCATCTATAATACAAGCGTGAGCATCAACATCATAAACAATGATATCGTCTTTTGAAACCAAAGCATCGATGGTTGACACCATTCCTTGGTAACCAAAGTTTAAAAGGTAAGCAGCTTCTTTACTAACGAAATCTGCCAATTCATTCTGCAATTTTTCGTGCAAATCTGTGTGACCAGACATCATACGAGCACCCATTGGGTACGCTGAACCATAAGCGGTTCCAGCTTCTGCATCTGTTTTACGAACTTCTGGGTGGTTAGCTAATCCTAAATAATCATTAATACTCCAAGTGATAACTTCCTTGCCTTGGAATTTCATCCTGTTGGAAATTTGTCCTTCCAATTTTGGAAATACAAAATAACCCTCAGCCTGAGAGGCCCATTTTCCTAAAGGTCCCTTATCCTTGTATATTTTATCAAATAAATCTTTCATTAAAGCTAAAATTTGTCTAGTTACTGCGGCAAAATTAATTAATTCTATCCGCTTTGCATAATTAATTTATAAACTTGTGTTCATAATTTTACAGCACAAAAAAACCTATCATCTAAATAGTTATATGATAGGCTTTCTTATTGAAATATGAATCTTATTTTACGTATTGAATCGCTTCAATTTCTGTTTTACTATCAAAGAAGCCTTGGTCTTCCATCCATTTGTCACTGTATACTTTACTCATGTAACGTGATCCATGGTCTGGGAAAATAACAACAACTTTATCCCCTTCTTTAAACTCACCTTCAGCACTCAATTGCTTAATGGCCTGCATGGCAGCACCACTGGTGTACCCAACAAAAAGTCCCTCTGTTCTAGAAATTTCTCTAGCTGTATGGGCACTTTCTTCATCAGTTACCTTGATAAATTTATCAATTACATCAAAGTCTGTAGCTGTTGGAATCAAGTTTTTACCCAAACCTTCAATTCTATACGGATAGATTTCCTTTTCGTCAAACTCTTTGGTTTCATGGTACTTTTTCAGCACAGAACCATAAGCATCTACTCCAATTACCTTAACATCAGGATTTTGCTCCTTAAGGTACTTAGCTGTTCCTGAGATAGTTCCTCCTGTACCACTACACGCTATTAAGTGTGTGATTTGACCTTCGGTTTGTTCCCAAATTTCAGGGCCAGTACTATGGTAGTGAGAATCTGTATTAAGCTGATTGAAATATTGGTTGATGTAGACAGAACCTTTAATTTCTTCATGTAAACGCTTAGCTACTTGGTAGTAAGAACGAGGGTCATCTGCTTTAACATGGGCCGGGCAAACGTATACCTTGGCGCCCATAGATTTTAGCATGTCAATTTTATCTGCTGAAGATTTTGAGCTTACGGCCAGGATACACTCGTATCCTTTGATAATGCTTACCATTGCCACACTAAATCCAGTATTTCCAGAGGTAGTTTCGATAATGGTATCTCCTGGTGACAAAATTCCTTTTTTCTCTGCTTCTTCAATGATGTGCAGTGCAATTCTGTCTTTAGACGAATGTCCTGGATTGAAAGCTTCTACTTTAGCATAGAAGTCACCATCGAAGTTTGAAGTCATCTTGTTTAATTTGATAAGCGGTGTTTTCCCTATGAGTTCCAACACATTATCAAATACTTGTAAGTTTTCTTTCATAAATGCTATTTATCAGTCACAAATTAAAAAAATGTCACCTAAAACCTCGCAAAAATAACGTTTTTTTTTAAACTAGTTATTAATATTCTCCAAGTCTAGCAAAAATGCATACTCTTCCGCATCTTCTTTTAAGGCTTCAAAACGTCCTGAAGCCCCGCCATGACCTGCTGTCATATTGGTTTTAAGCAGTAATTTGTTACTATCGGTTTTCAACAATCTTAATTTGGCTACCCATTTAGCCGGCTCCCAATATTGCACCTGTGAATCGTGCAAACCAGTAGTAACTAAAATATTTGGATAGTCTTGAGCTTTGACATTATCATACGGAGAATAGGATTTCATATAATTGTAATATTCCACATCATTTGGGTTTCCCCATTCATCATATTCTCCTGTGGTTAGTGGGATGCTATCATCCAACATGGTTGTTACCACATCCACAAAAGGAACCGCTGCAATCACACCATTATACAGTTGGGGTGCTAAATTTATAACAGCTCCAATAAGCAATCCACCTGCACTGCCTCCCAAGGCGTATAAATGTTCTTTGGAAGTGTAGCCTTCAGCAATCAAATGCTTTGAACAGGTAATAAAGTCTGTAAAGGTGTTGGTTTTGGTCAATAATTTTCCATTTTCATACCATTGACGCCCTAGGTATTCTCCACCGCGAACATGCGAAATCACATAAATAAATCCACGATCCAACAAACTCAATCTAATAGTTGAAAAATAAGGATCAATAGTTGAACCATATGAGCCATAGGCGTATTGTAGAATTGGATTGCTCCCATCTTTTTTGATGCCTTTGCGGTACACCATAGACATCGGGATTTTGGTGCCGTCATCCGCAATGGCCCAAATACGCTCGGAAACATAATTCTCCTTATCAAATTTACCTCCCAAAACTTCCTGTTCTTTCTTAACCGTTTTAGTTTTGTTTACCATATTGAAATCGATGGTCGAGGAAGGCGTTGTTAAAGAGCTGTAACCGTATCTTAAGATTTCGGAATCAAAATCGACGTTGGTTCCGGTGTATGCCGTGTAAGTTTCATTATCAAATGGCAAGTAATAATCATCGGTTCCATCCCAACGAATGATTCTAATTTCATTCAAACCATTACTTCGTTCACTTACCACCAAAAAGTCCTTGAAAATGTCAATATCTTCAAGTAACACATCTTCACGATGCCCTATGACCTCTTGCCAGTTTTTAATTTCCGTAGCATTTTCAGGGGTTTTCATCAACTTAAAGTTGGAAGCTCCATCCGTATTGGTTACCACGTAGAAAGCATCTTCAAAATGGGAAATACTATACTCTACTCCCCTAATGCGCTCTTGAAACAACTTGAAAGGTTCGTTAGGTGTATCTGCCTTTAAAATGTGATATTCATTAGTTAGTGTACTATAACAGGCAATAACTAAATATTTTCTTGATTTGGTTTTATATACCGTAACCCCAAACGTATCGTCAGTTTCATGAAAAACGAGAATATCATCCGCTTCAGTAGTTCCCAATTGGTGTTTGAAAATTCTATCAGACCTTAAAGTTTCAGTATCTTTTTTAGTGTAAAACAAAGTGGCATTGTCATTGGCCCAAGATGCTGAACCTGTAGTGTTTTCAATGCTATCTGCTAGTATCTCACCAGTTACCAAGTTCTTCACGTTTAGTGTGTAGTTTCTACGTCCCACAGTATCCACTCCAAAAGAAATCAGAGAATTGTCTGGACTCACGCTAAGACCTACCAAACGAAAATAATCATGACCTTTGGCCATTTCATTACAATCAAAAAGCAATTCTTCCTCTGCTTCTAAAGTTTCCTTTTTTCTTATGTAAATAGGGTAATCTTTTCCCGTTTCGTATTTTACAATGTACCAATAACCATTGTATTTATAAGGTACAGATTGATCGTCTTCCTTGATTCTCCCCTTCATTTCCTCAAACAACTGCTCTTGAAATTCCTTGGTATGAGCCGTCATTTCATCACAATAATCATTTTCGGCATTTAAATAGTCAAGAACCTCTTGGTCCTCTCGTTGATTCAACCAAAAATAGTCATCTACTCTTACATCACCGTGAATCTTTAACTCTTTAGGAATCCGTTTAGCTATAGGAGGCTGTACCGTTACTTGTGTCATTCAGTTTAAATTTTGAAGTGTGCAAAAATAGGGTTTTAATTACAATTTGGCTGTTAACTTAATATTAATGCTTTTTTTGAACATATTTGGTAATTTTGCATAGAACCATAAAATTGAAAATTATGTTTGGAGATATGATGGGCATGATGAACAAATTACAGGAAGCCCAAAAGAAAGTTGAAGCCACTAAAGAGCGCCTAAATACAGTATTAATTGACGAGGCCAGTAACGACAATAAATTGAAAGTTACCATCACCGCCAACAGAACCATAAAATCCATTTCCATTGACGATGAATTGCTTGAGGACAAAGAAATGTTGGAGGATTATTTACTATTAACCCTTAACAAAGCCATCGAACGGGCCACAACGGTTAACGAAACCGAAATTGCTGCTGTAGCTAAAGAAGGAATGCCAAACATTCCTGGAATGGACATGTTCAAATAAGTTAAAATTTCAAGGTTTTTAAACTCGATAAAAAATAGTCATGCATTTGCGAGGTATAATCCAAATGTGTGACTATTCTTAGTTTGCCCCCTCCCATTCCAATTATATGGATGTTTTTATCTTTAAGAATATTTAAAAACACCTCCTCTTCAACGTCTGGATTCAACTCAAAAATCACAATATTGGTTTCAATAGGCTCAACACTTTTGATAACCGGTAGTTCCTTTAAAACAGCTCCAATTTCCTTGGCTTTGTCATGATCTTCTTGAAGTCTTTCAATATGATAATCTAAGGCATAAAGTCCAGCTGCCGCTAGAAAACCAATCTGACGCATATTTCCACCAAAAAGTTTTCTGTATCGGATGGCCTGTTCCATGATATCCGCATCGCCAATCAACACAGAACCTACAGGACAGCCCAAACCTTTGCTCAAACACACCGAAATGGTATCGAACAATTCTCCATATTGCTGAGTACTTTCCTTTTTTGCCACTAAAGCATTCCACAATCTAGCACCATCCAAATGATAGCCTAACTGATTGTTTTTGCAAATTTTCTTAATGCTATCCAATTCCTTAAAATCCCAACAAGCTCCACCACCTTTATTCGTTGTATTTTCAATTTCCACTAATGAGGTATGACTGTAATAATATTGCGGCGGATTGATAGCTTCCTTAACCTGATTGGCCGTAAACATGCCTCTATGCCCGTCAATTAATTTGCAGGACACACCACTGTGAAACGAGGCCCCTCCCGCCTCATAATTATAAATATGGGCGTATTTATCGCAGATAACCTGTTCGCTTGGATTGGTATGCAATTTTATGGCCACTTGATTTGCCATACTTCCCGAAGGAAAAAACAAAGCACTTGCTTTACCAAACATACTTGCTATCCGTTCCTCCAATTCCAGGACTGTAGGGTCTTCCCTAAACACATCATCCCCCAGTTTAGCTGCCATCATGGCCTCCATCATTTCAGGAGTTGGTTTCGTTACGGTATCACTTCTTAAATCTATTGTCATATTAATCTAAAACATAATTACACATATCTGTTCCAATAGGTGAACCATCTGGGATTTTAGGCGCATCTTCAAGCTCAAATTCCTTAGGTTCCTTATTGAATTCAGCAATTAACCTATTGTAATGCGCTGCATACTTGTTTTTGCTTTTCTCGAGTTCTGCAGAAATAGCCTCCAAAGCATCATTGGCTATGGCATTTACTTGAAAATAGGCCTTTTCAGTAACAGCTAAATTCATTATATATTTTAAAACATTCACGTTTACCATCTGCTGGACCTCGTTTAAATATCCATCATTATAAGATTGATGAAACGACTTTTCAATCAATTCATTTAAAACGTCTTCTAGCCCAATTTGATTTTTATCCAAGCTCTTTTGCGTCACTACTCTATTGGCTCTTTCCGGATGCAATAATAATTTTAAGGTCATATCACTTGAGGTGGCTGCGGCACTAAAAGGATCGAAAGCCACACCTGCCTTTCCTGAAAAGGATTCGCGACCTCTATTATATTGAAATGCTCTTGGCGGAAATAATTCCAATTTATCCTTCGGAATAGCCAAATGCTCTGCAGACAATGTTCCTAAAACAGCCTTTAAAGCCTCCTTTTGTACTTTGGCTTCTATCATTTTTGTAGTGAGTTGTCCATCTCCTTTTACAGCATAATTATAATCCAATCCACCTACTATTTTTACATTAGCTTCAGTTTGATACCGATGAAAAAAATACAGCGGCACAAACACATCTTCCAAAACTGAATAGGGTTCGTAAGTTCGAATATTATCCACTGAAAAATTGGCTATGGCTTGTTCCCTAACCTTCATCACTCGATTTAATTCTTCAGAAGCATTTTCTCCGTTATCCCACAAATGCGCCAAAATATGAGCGCCTCCTTGGGGCCTTGCATCGGCATCGGTGATAAAACGAAGGCCTTCCCTTTGGGCCTGATCTAAGATAGTATTTAAAGCTTCGGTTTCATTTGTGCCCTTAGGAAATTCAGAATAGCTATAGTCAACCGTAACTTTATCCCATTTTCCTATTCCTGTGGCATAGGCATTAGTTACATCGATATTTTTTCCTTGTAGCTCAAGTAGCGGATGCGGATAATCCATTACCGAAGCCCTATCATTGGTACTGGCCGCAAAATTATGAGCAAAGCCTAGGGTATGCCCAACTTCGTGAGCACTCAACTGCCTAATTCTCGCCAAGGCCATTTCCAACATTGGCTGGTAATTGTCATCGCTTTTGGCAAATGGCTGATTCAATAAAGCTTGGGCAATCATAAAATCCTGACGAATCCTTAAACTCCCCAAACTCACATGTCCTTTGATGATTTCCCCCGTTCTAGGATCAATTACGCTACTACCGTAACTCCAACCACGAGTTGATCGATGCACCCATTGAATAACGTTATATCTACAGTCCATAGGATCGGCATCCTTTGACAACATTTTCACTTGAAAAGCATTTTTAAAACCGGCCTCTTCAAACGCTTCATTCCACCAACTGGCACCTTCCAATAAAGCTGAACGCACAGGTTCTGGGGTTCCTGGATCCAAATAATAAACTATAGGTTCTTTAACCTCACTTACCTTTTGGCTGGGAAACTGCTTTTCCAAGCGATGTCTAGTGATGAAGTGTTTTTTTATAGGCTCTTGAATTGGTGTGGCATAATCCAAATAGGAAATGGAAATCGCCCCACTTCTAGGATCAAAAGCTCTTGGTTGATAACCATCATCTGGCAATTCCACAAAAGAATGATGCTGAATGACACTCACTAGTGATGGTGTTGGGGTAACGGTCCTCAACCTAGTTCCCGAAGGCTCTCCCGAGAAGGTCAACAAAGCTTCAAATTCTACATTTTTAGGAAAAGCTTTTGTGCGTTCCAATGACAATGCACTTTTACTTAAATCCACCTTGTAGTTTCCTTCTTTAGCGCGTTTCAGAGTATTACTAACCAAGTGCCTATCCTCCAATAAAAATGGTGTTAAATCGATGATGTAAGCTCCATTATTCTCCTTTTCAATTTTAAATCCAAAAAGTACGGATTTAGCAAAGGCTTGCTCTATACTTTTCTTTTCAAGCTTGTTGTCTGTATTGGCCCTGTAATCCATATTGCGTTGTACCAACAATAGTTTGTTTCCTGCCTTGGTAAAACTCACTACTCTATTGTCTCCCAACTGCCCCCTATCCAAACCAATATCATTAGAACCAACTCCTGTGGCAAGGGAATTCACATACAGAAATTCAGAATCCAACTTATCAACTTCCAAATAAATTTTGTCATCAGATTCCTCGTAGTAAAAATTGAAAAATCCCTTATAAGGTTTCAATTGCTTCCCTTCCAAAACTTGGGAAAATAATGGAGTGGCAATCAATAACAATAGAAGTTGCGCTACTTGCTTTTTCATAGAGAGAACATTAGGTCTATAAAACTAACTAATTAAATGGCTTATTCAAATTAACTCTTAAAAATGCTGTGGACCAAAAATCATGACAAATTTGCTTTTACATTGCTTTTTGTTATTTTATTGATAAATCATCAAATAATTGCAAAAACACCATATTTATATAGTAATTATTTAATTTTTACACCTATTTAAGTTAATACTTATCATTATTTTAGAGAAAATCTGTTCAGAATGAAATCGAAAATAACAAATCCCTTATTTTCTTCGTATATCAAAAACGAAAATCTTTTTGACGAAATTTTTGATGATAACAAAAAGGTTCGAAAAACATACAAGAAAATATTCGAGCTTTACAGAGACCATTCCAACTCAGATTATGCAGCTCTAAATGAAAAGGCTAAAGCGGCCTTTTTCAACCAAGGTATTACCTTTCAGGTCTATCGGGATTCTGAAGCCCAAGAAAAAATTTTTCCTTTCGATTTATTTCCAAGGATCATTGAAGCCAAAGAATGGAAAACCATTGAAAAAGGAGCCTTGCAACGTAGTAAGGCGCTCAACGCCTTCCTTTGGGATTTGTACCATGACAAGCAAATAATTAAAGCAGGAATCATACCTATGGAGCTTATTAGCTCGTCTGCCAATTATTTAAGGCAAATGCAAGGTTTGAATCCACCGGGCGGCATTTACAATCATATTTCAGGAACCGATCTTATCAAACATTCAGACGGCAAATACTATGTCCTTGAAGACAATATCAGGTGCCCTTCCGGTGTAAGCTATGTAATATGTAACCGAAATGCCCTAAAGCGCGCGTTATTTGGAGTGTTCAACCACTACCAAATCCATAATGTTACCAATTACGCCGAAAATTTATTGGAAATCATGGAATCTGTAAAACCTCCCGGTGTGGATATTCCAACCTGTGCGGTAATTACTCCGGGGATTTACAACTCGGCTTATTATGAGCATTCATACCTAGCCAAAACCATGGGAATAGAACTGGTAGAAGGTAGGGATTTGTTTGTGGAAAACGATTTTGTGTACATGAAAACCATTACAGGCCCTAAAAAAGTAGATGTCATCTATCGTAGAATTGACGATGGCTTTTTAGATCCTTTGGAATTCAGGCAGGACTCGGCCATTGGCGTGCCCGGGCTGTTTGCAGCCTACAAAAAAGGCAATGTAAGTTTGGTAAATGCTCCAGGAACAGGCGTTGCCGACGATAAGGCCATTTACACCTATATGCCGGAAATCATCAAATTCTATCTTGGTGAGAAACCCATCCTTAACAATGTACACACCTACCATTGCAGTCGCCCTGACGATTTAAAGTATGTTTTGGAAAATGTAGATAAATTGGTAGTAAAACCTGTAGACGAAGCTGGGGGTTATGGCATTTCTATTGGAAATAAATTAACCAAGAAAGAAATTGAAGACGTTAAAAAAGTGGTTAAAGAAAATCCTAGAAAATACATTGCTCAACCCATTATGTCTCTTTCGGTGCATGCCACTTATATTGAGGATTCCGATTCGTTTGAGCAACGCCATATCGACTTGAGAACCTTTACACTGTTGGGCAACAACAAAGAATTTGTGCTAAAGGGAGGCTTAACACGTGTGGCTTTACAAAGAGGCAATTTAATCGTTAATTCCTCTCAAGGAGGAGGCTCCAAAGACACTTGGGTTTTAAAAAAATAATATTCTATGCTAGCAAGAGTAGCCAATAATCTTTTTTGGATGGGACGCTATATTGAACGTGCAGAACATACGGCACGCTTTATGAACGTCAACTATTTTTCATCTTTGGACGCCCCAAATAAATTGTCGCAATCCAGACCATTTGTACTGAATTCTATTGCCACAATGGTAGGAGATGCTCCAAAAAAGGAAAAGGATCTTAAAGAAGAAGCGATCATTTACAATGTTGGGCTCAACCCAGAAAAGACCTATTCCATTTTTAATTGTATCAAATTTGCAAGAGAAAATGCCAATACTTCGCGGGATTCCATGTCCACTGAATTTTATGAATCCATCAATAAATTCTACCACTATATGAAGGACTATCCACAGGATGTTTTGATTAAAAGTGGACTACATGACTTCACAACCCACGTTACCGAACAAACCTCCATTTTAAGGGGACGAATCCGTAGTACCTTACTTCATGATGAAGTCTATGCCTTGGTACTCTTAGGTATCAACATTGAACGGGCTACTCAAATTATCCGAATCATAAAAACCAAATATGAAGATGCCCAAAAAGCTTTAGGCGGCTATTCCAAGCCCATTGAAAACAGCTTTGAGTGGACTACCCTTTTGAAATGCTGCGAATCTTACGACATGAACAGAAGGTTCTACAAAAAGACACCAAACCAACAATCTACCTTAGAATTTCTACTATTAAATCCCAACTGCCCAAGGTCCGTGATGAACTCCTTAAACCAAATAAGAAACCATATCACCACAGTGGATGCCATTAAAGTAAGAGATAAGACTTCGGCGGCATTTCTTATAGGAAAAATGCGAGCCGATTATGAGTTCAAAACCATTGAAGAAATTGAAACCAATGTTGCGTTGTTTATAGAAAATACATTACAAGGTCTCATGGATATATCTACAAAATTAGATTATGAATACTTCAACTATTAACGTTTTTTAACTCAAACTGTTAGTCGCAATAGATTATTTTTGCATCCCTATTTTATTGAAGACATGGCATTTGACTACACCATTAAATATAAGTCCAATAACACTTACGAAAACCCAGTTTTTGAGGCGTATTGGCAATTTATGATCATTCCTGAAAACAATGTTTCCCAAAAGTTGTTATCCAGTGATTTTAAAACGTCCGTGAATGCTCGAATTGAAAAATCCATCAGCGGTTACAACTTTCAAACGGCTAGAATTCATTGTAAGCAACCCTTTGAAACTATTCAGTTTGAAGCGGAATTTAAATTGACCAAAGAAGAAATCAATCCGTTTCAATTCGCTACTAAAATGGAGCCTTCACAAGAATTTGAAGCTATCAATACTTTAGAGTTTAAGGTAGAACACGAATCATTCCTAACTTCTACAAAACTCACCAAACTGCCTTCAAAAAACAAAGCCATCCATACTTTCGACACTTCAAAATCTTTAATGGATAATCTTATAGCCCTAAATCATTGGACCTATCTTTATCTATATTTTAAAACAGGCGTTACACATACAGGGACCATACTTAGCGAGGTTATAGAAAATCGGCATGGGGTTTGTCAGGATTTTACCCATTTATTTATCGCGGTTGCACGCGAAAATAACATTCCTGCAAGATATGTTTCAGGGTACCTGCATCAAGGAGATGGCTTTTTTGGGGATTCGCAAATGCATGCCTGGGCAGAAACTTTTATTCCTGGGATTGGATGGGTAGGATTTGATCCTGCAAACGATATTTTGGCCGACCACAACCATATAAAGGTTTCACACGGAAAAGATTACAACGACTGTTCTCCAATTAAAGGTGTCATCTATTCTACCGGAAAAAACGAGACTCAACATTCCGTAGAAGTCACCTACGAACAATAAATACTTCCAAAGGTTTAGTCATTTCAAAAATGTGTATTATTTTTGAGAAAAAATTAATCTTTATGACTACATCCGATCAAATAAAAGATCTTGTAGAACGCCTGGGAGCGTTGAGGAGGTATCTTTGACATTGATGCCAAACTAATCGAAATTTCTAACGAAGAAGAAAAAACATTCGATCCCAATTTCTGGAACGACTCCAAACAAGCCGAATTGGTTATGAAATCCCTTAGGGAGAAGAAAAAATGGGTTGAAGACTACAACACTTCAAAAACACTAGTTGAAGATTTAGAAGTCCTTTACGAATTCTATAAAGCCGATGATGTTTCTGCAGAAGAAGTCGACGCTCAATATGCTTCAGCTTTAGAGCTTATTGAACGCTTGGAGTTCAAAAACATGCTATCGGATGAAGGAGACAGCTTAAGCGCCGTATTGCAAATTACTGCGGGCGCAGGGGGAACTGAATCCTGTGATTGGGCAAGCATGCTTATGCGCATGTACTTAATGTACGCCGAAAAAAACGGGTTCAAAGTAAAGGAACTGAACTTTCAGGAAGGTGATGTAGCCGGAATTAAAACCGTAACCTTGGAAATTGAAGGTGATTTTGCCTTTGGTTGGTTAAAAGGTGAAAATGGGGTGCATCGTTTAGTTCGCATCTCTCCTTTTGATAGTAACGCCAAAAGGCATACTAGTTTTGCATCCGTATACGTTTATCCGTTGGTCGATGACACCATTGAAATTGAGATTAACCCCGCCGATATTGAAATTACAACAGCTAGATCCAGTGGTGCTGGAGGACAAAATGTTAACAAGGTAGAAACCAAAGTACAATTGGTCCATAAGCCCACAGGTATTCAAATTTCTTGCTCCGAAACACGTTCTCAGCATGACAACCGTGCAAGAGCGCTTCAGATGTTGAAATCTCAACTTTACGAAATTGAGTTGCAAAAACAAATGGATCAACGCGAGGACATTGAGGCCAGTAAAATGAAAATTGAATGGGGAAGCCAAATTAGAAATTACGTCATGCATCCCTACAAACTGGTAAAAGATGTGCGAACAGCACACGAAACCGGGAATGTTGATACTGTTATGGATGGAGATATCGAACCATTTTTAAAAGCATATTTAATGATGATGGGGCAACAGGAAGCTCCAGAAAACCTATAAACAACATGATTGAGATTTATCACAACCCAAGATGTAGCAAATCCAGAGAAGGAATCGAAATTTTAGAAACTTACGGAGCCCCATTTAAGGTGATTAAATATCTTGAAGACACTCCTGACAAATCCCAAGTGGCTCATTTGGTTAAGCTTTTAGGTATCAGCCCTATTGAGCTTGTCAGAAAAAATGAAGCTATTTGGAAAACGGAATTCAAGGGAAAAGACCTTAGCGATGACGACATCATTACAGCTATGGCCAACAACCCAAAACTAATTGAACGGCCCATAGTTATTAAAGACAATAAGGCCGTCATTGGAAGGCCAGCTACTAAAATCCTTACCATTTTATAGGCCTTTCTTTAGGTTTTCTTTAACATAACTTTAACCTATGCCGGCTAAACCTTAAGCTATTTTTGCGGTCAAACACGTAAAAATAGAGGTATATGCATAGGTTAATTTTGTTTTTTCTTCTCTTCATATTGGGAACATCCACAATACATTCCCAAACTAGTGAAAGCCAACAAAAAGAAATAGAGCGCTATAAAGAAAAATTGGAAGAGGAAATGGACAGATTCATCCAAGAATTTGTCGCCAGTTTGGAAGTTGACGACTTTCAAAAACACATTATCAAACAAAAACTCTACTCCTATTATGATGCCAAGCAAGAGCTTTATCAAGCTCAACTGGAAAGTTATGTCCTAAAGGAAAAACTTGCCGAACTTGATAGAACTCATTTTGCAGATTTAAATGACATCTGCACCGAAGAAACCATCCAAAAAGTTCAGGACGCTGTTCAACATCCACAAGAGCAAATTAAGAAGAACAAAAAAAACAAACGAAAAAGAAAAAAAGCTAACAACTAAAAATGAAGCATTTATTAACAACACTTATTACATTAATTTGCTTAAGCAACAATATTTACGGGCAAAAGAGCAAGGAGGTTTTAGTAACAGGAAAGGTTATGGATACCGATGTGAACCTTCCTTTGGAGTATGCCACCGTGTCTTTTTTCAGTAAATCCGAAAATAAAATCACAACAGGAGGTATTACGGATGAAGAAGGTAATTTCTCTATTAAAGTGCCTATTGGCATGTACAACGTTTCAGTTGAATACATTTCCTATAAAACAAAAACTTTTGAAAACAGAAATTTAACCCAAGATACTAATTTGGGTACCATCAATTTAGCATTGGATGTAGAATCCTTAAACGAAGTAGAAGTTATTGCCGAACGTACGTCTGTTGAAATTAAACTGGATAAAAAAATCTATAATATTGGAAAAGATATCACTACTGCCGGTGGTACCGTAAGCGACGCTTTAAACAACGTCCCCTCTGTTTCTGTAGATACCGAAGGCGCCATTAGCCTACGTGGAAATGAGAACGTCCGTATTTTAATTAATGGAAAACCTTCTGCCATGGCCGGTTTTGGAGACTCCAATATTTTAAGTCAGTTGCCAGCCGAGGCCATTGAGCGAGTGGAAGTGATTACCTCCCCTTCTGCCCGCTATGATGCCGAAGGAACTGCCGGGATTTTGAACATCATTTTACGCCAAAAGGAAACCCTTGGTTTTAACGGCTCCGTAAACTTTAATTTAGGGTATCCCGATAATGTTGGATTAACTGCCAATTTAAATTACCGAACTGAAAAATTCAATTTGTTCTCCAATATAGGTTGGCGTTACTTTGACGCTCCTAGAACCAGTTTTAGGGATGTGACATACAATGATCGAGAAGAGGATGGAGAAATCATTGAACCTGAATTTCGTCGTGTTCGAGAGGACCAAGAAGTTGAACGCTTAAACAGAAACTACAACGGTAATATGGGGATAGAATACTTCCTTACAAAGAAATCATCTTTAACCGCCAGTTTGTTTTATAGATATGGAGAAGATGCAGATCTTTCCAAAAATATTAGTGAGCGCTATAACAACAACAATATTGTGGTTGAAGAAACTTTACGACGTGAAAAGCAAACCGAGGACGACAATAGCTACCAGGTGTCTTTAAATTATATCAACAAATTTAATGACGAAGGCCACCAATTGAGCGTGGACTTTCAATATGAAAACGATAAGGAGGATCAATACACCTTTATTAATGAGGATTACGATTTTACAAATCAAGTCGATCCTGCCCCATTTCAGTCAGAGCAAGTTTTTACCAAGGAAACCCAAAACGAATTCCTAATCCAAGCAGATTATGTATTGCCAATTGGAGAAGACAGCCGTTTTGAAGCGGGATTCAGAAGTAATTTAGAAAATGAAGTTACCGATTACGTATTGGAACAGGAAGATATTTCCAATGGTAATTATATTGTTAACGATACTTTGACTAACGTTTTTGATTATACTGAAAATGTAAATGCACTTTACACGCAGTATGGGACCAAATTCGGTCAATTTTCCTTCTTGCTAGGATTACGTTTGGAACATACCCAGCTTAAGGGAGATATCGATTCGGAGTTAACAGACCAAGAATTGAATGACGCGTATGGTTTCCCTATCCAAACCAAATTTGACAACAACTATTTAGGTTTATTCCCTACTCTAAACCTTATTTACAATTTATCGGGAGATGCTACAGATTCTGAGGAAAATATTTCATTCGGATATAACCGAAGAATCAACAGGCCTAGAGGATGGTTTATCAATCCGTTCCCTAGTAGATCGAGTCGTACCAATGTGTTCCAAGGAAACCCCAACCTTCAGCCAGCTTTTGCAAGTGCTTTCGATTTAGGATATTTGAGACGTTGGGATAAATTAACCTTTACCGCTTCGGTATATTACCAACATGAAACTGATTCTTTTGAATTTGTAGAGGAAAATACAGGACAGCAAACAAGTGATGGTATCGACATTATTAGAACCATTCCTGTGAACCTTTCAACAAATACAAGAACCGGTGGAGAATTTGGAATTATGTACAATCCACAAAAATGGTTGCGCCTAAACACCAGTTTTAACTTTTTCCAATTTAATACGGATGGTGAATTTAATGGGGTAGACTATAGCGCCAAAAACAACAGTTGGTTTGCAAGATTTAGTTCTAAAGTTACCTTACCTTATAAAATTGATTGGCAAACCAATGCCCATTACAGAGGATCTGTACAAGATGCACAAAGTGATACAGATGGTATCTTTTCCATGGATCTAGCGTTTAGTAAAGAGATTATAAAAGATAATGCTACCATTTCACTAAATGTACGTGACGTATTTAATTCTCGTAAAAGAACCTCCTTAACAACAACTGATTTTTTTACTCGATATAGTGAAAACCAGTGGCGTCAACGTTCTATCACTCTATCATTTATATACCGTTTTAATCAGCAAAAACAACGTCAATCAAGACAAAACAATGGTGGCGGTGGAGATGATATGGAGTTTCAAGGATAATGTCTCCAATAGATACAAAAGAAAAAGGAAGCCGAATGGCTTCCTTTTTTATATTGTAAAAAAAAACAATCGCAGATTAACTGTTAGCGCGACTTGCCTTTTTTTCTTCTCTCATTTCTTTAAGACGTTCCATTAAAGCTCCTCCAATCCAATAAGGAATTACAAACGTCAATAAAAATATCATTAACCAGAATCCAATAGTCAAAATGGTTAAAAATGCTAAAAATCCTAAATACTGATCAAACTCAAACATGTGGTGTCTTTTTTATAACTTCCGCAAAGATAACACAAAGTGTTTTGTTTTACAATAAGTGACTGAATTTTATTAACATATTATTAGGAATGTTCTCATGCTACCGAATCCACAAGAAAACAACCTGTTTTTAACAGCTTTGGAATGAATATTTTATACCTGATTTTCATTTGATCAATTACAAAATCACTCCGATATAAAATTCTTGATAAATTTTAATTTTCAGATAATTCCTTTACTTTTTTCAAGGCTTTTGGAAACGACTCATTAAAATATCCATCAAACCCTGCTACCGTATCCAGTTTGACTTCTAATACAGTTTTGCCATTATTTTCAGTCAATGAATAAATTTCTTTAGCACCGGCCCAAGCCTTTGTTTGTTCATCCAGAGGCTGTTCTTTGCCATCCTTGAACATTCCCAAATGTTCAAATGCCATCAATTTATTAAGAACCATTTTATCAATTTTACTGAACATCCCCTCTCCTTTTGCGTCCAGAAACAAAATCCTGCTCCCTTCTTTCCAATCGGTCTCAAAATGTGAGCCCTCAGTAAACACTTTGGTCCAATTTCTGTAATTTTGATCTTCCCAAAGGGCATTCCAAACCTTTTCCTTCGGTGCTTCAATTGTGGTAGAAAACTCTAATGTTTGTAACATTTTTTTAAATTATTTAGTGTTTGTATTATAACTCACCATCCACATTACTCCAAATTGATCCAACAACATTCCAAAATAGTCACCCCAAAATACATCGGCTAACGGCATGGTGACCTGCCCTTTTTCCGAAAGGCCAGTAAACAGTTTATCTGCTTCATCTTTGGTGTCTGCCGAGATGGAAATATTGATGTTCTGCCCAAAGCTTACTTTGCCATAAGCAGGATGGTTATCACTTCCCATTAATATGGTATGTTTTCCAATAGGTAGGGAAACATGCATGATCTTGTCCTGATACGCTTCGGGAATACCAGGCCCAGCTTCCCCTGGTGGAATTTCGTTAAACCTTCCCAAATACACAAACTCCCCGCCAAAAACCGACTTGTAAAAGTTAAATGCCGCTTCGCAATTTCCGTTGAAGGTCAAATAAGGATTTATAGTTGCCATAATTTCAAAACTATTTCACCTTAATTAAGGTTTGGCTGTGGTGTGATACGTAAATAGGGCTTCACTTCGGTATAACCCTTTGGGAACAATTCGGCAATTTCTTCTGTAGTTACCGAAGGTGAAATCACACAATCTTCCCCTGCTTGCCAATTGGCTGGTGTTGCCAATTTATGATAGGCCGTAAGTTGCAAGGAATCTATCACCCGCAAAAGCTCGTCAAAATTTCTACCTGTAGACGCTGGATACGTAATAATGAGTTTTACTTTTTTATCGGGATCGATCACAAACACTGATCTTACTGTAAATTTTTCACTGGCATTGGGATGTATCATATCATAAAGTTCAGATACCTTTCGATCTTCATCGGCTATAATAGGAAAGTTGACTATGGTGTTTTGTGTTTCGTTAATGTCATCAATCCACCCCTTGTGGGATTCCAGTCCATCTACGCTCAAAGCCACGACTTTAACGTTTCGCTTGTCAAATTCCTTCTTATACTTTGCTACGGTTCCTAATTCGGTGGTACACACGGGTGTATAATCGGCTGGATGGGAAAATAAAATCCCCCAACTATCCCCTAACCATTCATGAAAATTGATGTCTCCTTCGGATGATTGCGCCGTAAAGTTGGGTGCTTCATCTCCTAATCGTATTGCTGCCATAATAACTAAATTTTAATTCCTATCTAAAGGTAACAATAAAGCCATTGAAAACGAAACAGTTAACACAAACATCACTTTTTATTCATCTTAATTTCAACACCTTAAAATCGCCAAACAACTATCTTTCAATCATTTTTTATGTACTATAAATACTAGGAATTTTCATTGGGTTTACTATTCAAATTTCATATCGAAAATGCCTGTCAATTATTGTGGAATCATTATTTATTCATCTTCAAATGACTTAAATTTGTGTTTTTAAATCAAAATCCTAATCATCATGAATTATAGAATAGAAAAAGACACCATGGGAGAGGTACAAGTACCTGCAGACAAACTATGGGGTGCACAAACCGAGCGTTCAAGAAACAACTTTAAAATTGGAGCTCCTGCTTCGATGCCATTGGAAATCGTTTATGGATTTGCCTACTTGAAAAAAGCGGCGGCCTATACCAATTGTGATCTTGAGGTACTTTCTGAAGAAAAAAGGGACTTAATTGCTCAAGTATGTGATGAAATTCTAGAAGGAAAACATGATGACCAATTTCCATTGGTAATCTGGCAAACAGGATCTGGCACCCAAAGTAACATGAACGTTAATGAGGTTATTGCCAATCGAGCCCACCAAATTTCAGGAAAAGTTATTGGAGAAGGCGAAAAAACCATTCAACCTAACGATGACGTAAACAAGTCGCAATCTTCCAATGATACGTTCCCTACGGGAATGCATATTGCTATCTACAAGAAAATTGTAGAAAACACCATTCACGGTGTGATTAAATTACGTAACACACTTCACGAAAAATCATTGGCCTTTAAAGATGTGGTAAAAATAGGTAGAACCCACCTTATGGATGCGACTCCCCTAACTTTAGGTCAAGAGTTTTCTGGTTATGTTTCACAATTAGACCACGGCTTAAAAGCTTTGGAAAACACTTTGCCACATTTAGCTGAATTAGCTCTTGGTGGAACCGCTGTTGGAACAGGTCTAAACACTCCTAAAGGGTATGCTGAATTGGTTGCCGAATACATTGCAAAATTCACAGAGCAGCCTTTCGTATCAGCTCACAACAAATTTGAAGCTTTAGCTGCTCACGATGCCTTGGTAGAAACCCACGGTGCTTTAAAACAATTAGCGGTTTCCCTAAATAAAATTGCCAACGATATTAGAATGATGGCTTCTGGACCGCGTTCAGGAATTGGAGAAATCATCATCCCTGCCAACGAGCCAGGAAGTTCAATCATGCCAGGAAAAGTAAACCCAACACAATGTGAAGCGCTAACGATGGTTTGTTCCCAAGTAATGGGTAATGATGTTGCAGTAAGTGTTGGAGGTACGCAAGGACACTACGAATTGAACGTATTTAAACCAATGATGGCTGCCAACGTACTGCAATCTGCCCAACTTTTGGGTGATGCCTGCGTAAGTTTTGAAGAGCACTGCGCGTCTGGTATCGAACCAAACCACGCTGTAATCAAGGAATTATTAAACAACTCCTTAATGTTGGTAACGGCGTTGAACACCAAAATTGGCTACTATAAAGCTGCTGAAATAGCAAATACTGCCCATAAAAATGGCACTACCTTAAAAGAAGAAGCCATTAATTTAGGGTATGTAACAGCCGAAGACTACGATGCTTGGGTGAAACCAGAAGATATGATTGGAAGTATCAAATAATTGGCTGTGATATTCAAAAACTGATAAATATCATGATATCAAAAGAAAACGCCGACAATTGATGTTGGCGCTTTTTTTTTAACAAAAAATTAAAGAAATTTGAAAAAAATACTTCGTTTTGTCCATACTTATTAAAAACATTAAGGAATTGGTTCAGGTTCGAGAAACCAATGTAACCATTGTAAAAGGTAAGGATATGAAAGTCCTTCCAACCCTAAAAAACGCCTATTTGCTTATTGAACATGACACCATTGTGGAATTTGGCCCCATGGAAGATTGTGAAGACCTCTATGCAGAAGAGGTGATTGATGCCACTGGTAAAATAGTAATGCCTTCTTGGTGCGACTCCCACACACATATCGTGTACGCGGGCAATCGTTCTAAAGAATTTGTAGATCGCATCAATGGCCTGAGCTATGAAGAAATTGCAAGTCGAGGTGGCGGAATTTTAAATTCTGCTGAAAAATTGCAAAACACGAGCGAAGAGGAACTTTATAAGCAATCTTTGGAACGTCTCAACAAGGTGATTAAACTTGGAACGGGTGCCGTTGAAATAAAATCTGGCTACGGGTTGACAGTTCCCGCCGAACTTAAAATGCTTCGCGTTATCAGACGGTTGAAAAAAGAGTCTCAAGCCTACATTAAACCTACCCTTTTAGGAGCTCACGCCGTTCCTCTAGAATACAAAAACGACAAACAGAGTTACGTGGATTTGGTGGTTAACGAAATGATTCCTGAAGCTGCCAAGGATCGCTTAGCGGAATATATAGATGTATTTTGCGAACAGGGCTATTTCTCTTTAGAGGATACTGAACGTATCTTAAAAGCGGGTATCGAACACGACCTAATTCCTAAAATACACGTCAACCAATTTAATGCTTTCGGTGGGGTCGCCTTAGGGGTCAAATACAATGCCCTATCTGTTGACCATCTGGAAGAGATGGCCCCAGAGGACATCGAAGCTCTTAAGGACAGTAACACCATGCCGGTGGCTTTGCCCTCCTGCTCCTACTTCTTGAGCATCCCCTACACGCCAGCACGTGATATTATTGATGCAGGCCTACCTTTGGCCTTAGCCACAGATTACAATCCAGGTTCTACACCAAGTGGCAATATGAACTTTGTTGTAAGTACGGCATGTATAAAAATGAAAATGACTCCTGAGGAAGCCATTAATGCTGCTACGATAAATGGAGCCTACGCTATGGGAATTAGTAATATGTACGGCAGTATCTGTAGAGGTAAAAAAGCTAACATTATTATTACAAAACCTATTTCGGGATATGAATATTTACCCTACGCCTTTGGTGACAATTTAATTGAGCAAGTCATCATAAATGGTCAATTGGTAAAATAAAAAAAGCCGAAAGTTAAACTTTCGGCTTTTTTCATCTTAATCTATCAATCAATCAAAACAATGTAGTTTATTGAAGTGTGAATTCTGTAGAAGAAATCAATTCCTTTTCATTGAACACATTTACGACATAACGTCCTTCTTCAAAGTTATCCTCATTTGGAGTAACAAACTCACAAATATTCAAACTTCTGTTTTCATAGTTAAACTTACTTATCAAACTATAGTTTAACACTTTATCTTCAAATTGAATCTGCTCATTGGCGCCCAAAACGTTGTCTTGTGGATCCAATACCTGTACATACAATTCTTTATCTCCAGCGCCAACCAACGTGTTTTTGGCAACTGTAAAACAAACTCTAATTTTATCACTTCTACGAGCTCTTTCAGTTGGAATTAATTTTCCTGAGCTTCTTTCAATAACTCCAAAACCTTTCAATCCTACTGTTTGTAAGGTAGAAGCATTGGCCATAACCGTAGCAAGCTCTGTGTTCTCAATCAAAAGAGAATCGGTTTTCATGGTGCGCTCTGCCAATTCTACTTGCGTACTGTCCAAAGAAGCCGCCAATAGTAGTTTTTCAGCTTTTAACTGATCATTTTCAACCAAAAGTCTTTCATGTTCTTCCTGAAGGGCTAAATATCTCTTTTTATATCTCCATAGGCTGTTCACACTATTTTGGGATATTTTTAATGAATCCATCAAACCTTGGATACGCTCTCTGTGCTCTACAAGTTTTTCATTGGCAACTTGATTTTCACTAATGGCTTTATCATATTGCTTTGCCATATTGGTTAAATCGGTCATTACCTGATTTTTTTCCTTGATAAGCGTAGCTTCGGTTTGCTTTTTGTCAGTGTACAGTTTAGAAGTATAAAAACCAGTTCCAATAAACAGAACCAATAAAATACCTATGGCTACCTTTAATCCCGTACTCTTACTGTTTGTATTCTCCATAATTGTTCTTTTTTTTAGTGAGTGTAACGTTAATTCTTAATTGTTTTTGCGAATCGAAAGTAAATAAATAAAACTGTATTTTTACGTTTTTAAACCAAAAATCCTACATGGACCAACTTATACTTTTTACAGAGCAAGATTTAAAAAACCTAACTAAAAAAGGTTCAGCCGATTCCAAGTTTGGAACACAGGTCCAATTACTTTCAAGCCTCACAAATATATACGACGATATTGTTAATTTGGACGTTGACTATGTTGTTTTTGGTATTCCTGAAGATTTAGGAAACTTCGCCAACACCAATAAAACAGGGACTTTTAAGACGTGGAAAGCGGTTTTAAAAAAATTAACAAATCTAAACCGTAATACAATTACTACACCTGAAAAAGTTCTAATTCTTGGTCATTTAGACTTCAAAAAAATCCAAAAAAAACTACTTTCTTACGACCAAAACAACAAAAAGGACATGGATAAAGCTAGGCGAAAAATGGAGTTAATAGACAAAAAAGTGGCCTATGTTGTTCACCAAATCATTAAGGCTGGAAAAAAGCCCATAATAATTGGAGGAGGCCAAAACAACGCCTACGGAGTACTTAAAGGAGCATCCCTTGCCCTAAACACTAGATTTAATTCCATAAATATTTCACCACAATCTGGTTTTATGAAAAAAGAAGGTAGGCATAGTGGCAATGGATTTAGTTATGCTTATGCAGAAGGTTTTTTAAAAAATTACTTCATACTTGGACTCAACACCCAAATAACGGCAGAGATCATTCTTAAAACGTTGGGTAAAATCAAAGCTGTTAAATATGGTTCTACAGAAGATTTTGAGAATAAATTTAAGAAACAAATACGCCGGGCTACCAAACATGTTACGGAAGCGCCTTTTGGTTTAGATGTAAATTACGAGATCGTAAATCACAGCAAAGAGAATGCTAATATTATCATGGAACAAGTAACGGAGGTTTTAAGGCATTTTAGTCAACTTCCAGAAGTTTCCTATCTCCATATCAGCAGCGCTGTTGTAGATCCAGACAATAGGAAAGCGGTAGCAAAAAATGTCACGCATATGATTGTTAATTTTATAAATGGAGACACCAATTGAAATCTTGCCCTATAAATCAGACTATGCAGGCTCGTTTTATGAGCTCAACATAGAATGGCTACAAACCTATTTTTATGTAGAATCCTACGACGAAGAAGTTTTAAGAAAGCCTGATGAATACATTTTAGACAAAGGAGGGCACATTTTCTTCGCAAAATTTAATAGGACCATTGTAGGTACCCTTGCACTTATGCCCACTTCGAACAATCTAGAGTTTGAACTCACTAAAATGGCAGTCTCTCCAAACTACAGAGGACAGGGTATTGGGCAGCAATTAATGGCCTATTGTATAGACTTTGCCAAGCAGCAGCATTATAAGTCACTAATACTCTATTCCAACACCAAGCTAGAAAACGCTATTTACATTTACCGCAAGTTTGGTTTTATTGAAATTCCTATGGAAGATAACTCCCCCTGTAAACGAGGAAATATCAAGATGGAATAACTTTTTAGTTTTCAACTAATTTACATTCCAATAATTCACAATACTTTTTGTTATCGCGACATAAAACACTTAAGGTTTGCAACATAGCGTCATTAAGTGCTTCATCCTTGGGATTTATTTTAAATGCCAACTCAAATTCATTGTAGGCCTCCAAGTAATGATGTCTTTTAAGTCTTTCCATTCCAGAATGGACTAAAAAAGTAAACGCTTCTTGTTCCTCTTCATAAATTCTTTTTGCATACAATTTGTCAACTTTATTTCTGTGATTTAAAACTTCAGGTACCATATAATAAACTACTACCCCTCCAAAAATTAACATCAGGAAGCTCATTCGTATATAAAAGTTACCAGAAGATTTACTTGGCTGAAGTTTAAATTGTCTGGAATAGGTATCCAGTTTGGTAAAACTAGGTTTTCGTTCCTTGGAAAACGGAGCACGTGGACGCATACTATAAATCCACTTTTGAATACCGAATCCCATGTAGCCCATTGCATAACTAATTTGACTTATTAGTGTCAAAATGGATGTCTTTGTTACAAAATACTAATTTTGAACGGCTTTCAAAGAATCAATCTGTTTTTGCAATTTTTCTATTTCGTCTTTGTTGGGATCGATTTTGGGAATCATCTTTAAAGAGTCTACTTCTTGCTGTTGCACCACATCAATTTTTTTCGTCTGCTCTACAAAGTACTCATCTATACCTTCACTAGAGCGCCAAGCTTCATTCAGTTGATCATAAACAGCTTTATCCCAAGTACTCGGGCGTTTTACGTCAATCCAAACAACATCGCGATATTCACTGTCCACCAAAGCTAAATCTGGAGTTGCTGCCCCATCAAAATTTTCAGAGTCCTCACGCACTGCTGAAATAGTCCCTAAAAAAAACATGCGCTTTTTCCCTGCTATATTTTTTATATACGGCCTAAACTCTACAGGCTTGTTCACGCTCCAATCAAATTCCTTCCTAGATTCAATTACTTTTAAAGGCATCGCCGAAACTCCCGCATAGCCTTGCTTTTTGGCTGCATGGTCGTAATAATACAAAGCATCTGTACCGTCTGCGGGTATAAATACGCTAAAGGTTAAACTGGTCCGCTCATCTCCTACAGGCTCCAATCCAAACCAATGGTACAACCCATTATAAGCCCCTGCCTGTGTATCCGAAAAATCACAATCGGTAACAAATGGTTGTTGGTTTTGGTCGTCTGGAAGGTTTGGAATTTTTACGGCTGTTTTCATATTCCATGGTAATGGATCTGAAAAGCCTCCTAAAAACTTCAAGGATTCAGCTTGTATTCTCGACACCTTTTCCGATAGGATATTTTGTCTCAAAAGAAAATCATGATTTTTCATGTTTTCTGGACTTACAAAGGTTCCCTTTCCAACAAAAATACGCTCCAAATAGTCCTTAAAATCATGCTCTCCATTGTCAATAATCATCACGCCTCCAAAGGTTGGATACGGAAAGAAAAATCCATTCCATTTAATTAGACTTACTACTTCCACCCATTTCCCGGAATCATCTTTCATATAAAACACATCCCCTGGCTCATAATTCAACAGCATCCATGGATTGAATCTCTGTACTACCGCATTGTAGGTGTTTCTACTAAATTTTAAAGACTCCCCAATTGAAAAGGTTACAGGAATTCTATTGTCACTAGAAAATCGAGGAAACGGTGTGGTACTGGAAACCGCAAACACCTCTTCGGTATTGTCATTGATACGTTGCCACACATATTTCTCGGTTGGCTGAATGGCCATGGTCCATTTATTTTCGCCATCCACCCTAACTAAATGTGGCAACGACACATCCTTGGTTTCGCCAACACTTTCGTTGGCCATGGAAAAAATATTCTGAAGCGGTTGGATACGCTCATTTTGTGTAAGCGGTAAATCATCTATTTCTACCCTATTGAGGTGGTTATAAACGTTATAGGTTTTCATATAATCGTACATTTTAAAATGCCAACCCAAGGCATATAGAAATGCAAAAAACACCAACAAAAGTCCTAGAATTAGAATTCGTTTCCCTGTATGGGCTTGATTACGGAATTTATGTAAACCAAAGGCCAATATAATACCCGACAATAAAATGAAAAAGATATATTTTCTAATGAACAACAGCGCAGGTTGATAATCATCCCTTAAAATGAATAGTGCAAACAATATCACAATACCCAAAATGACAGTGATTTGCTTTTGGCGCTTTCCTTTGTTCCAGTAATTTTTTATCATGGTAAATGTTAGTTCAATTTATAATAGCCCCTTGTCTTTTAAGCGCTCTCTGGCACTTTTTTGTTCCTTATCGGTTGGAGTTTCTTTGGGTAATTCCTCTTTTGGAATTTCTTTATCCAAGCTTTTTTGTTTGAAATCGTCTATAAAATCCTTTCCTTTTTCCAAGGTTTCCTGAACCATACCCTCCAGAGACTCACTTTGTTCATCAATGACCTCATTCGACTTGAATATCAATTGTGCCAAATACGTACCTAAAATAGTTCCTACGATCATGGAAGCAAACAATGAAATAGCAGCTAAATCGATGGGTAATAAAAACTGAGCAATAACAATACCAATCAAAAACAAAAATGTAATGGATACCAACCGGATTAAAAACGATTGCTGATATACAAAACCTGTTTTGTCTTCAGGCTTCATCTGCAATTTTTTGGAATTTATTATTTTGTTAAAGGACCTATATAATCCATTTCCGTTGGACTCTCGCCAATAGATAAGAAGTCCAAATAGGATTGAAGCAATAAATACAATGAGTTCTAGTGTCATGATACTAAGATTGAAGTCAGAAGCTCGAAGTCTGAAGTTAATATTTCTCTTTTATTATTCATTTATTTTATTTCTAAATGCAATAGTCATATTCATTAAATCAAAACAATTTTTATAATAGGTTTGAAAATCCTGTTCGGAGATATAATCTCTTCGTTTGGCTTTATGCAAACAGGTAACGACTTCACCTATGGAACGTATAGCATATCCCAAAAATTTGCGATACTCTTTGCCTGATTGCAAAATAGAACCTTCAGAAATATTTAAAGCAATAGAATCTGAAGCTCTCTTTAATTGAGAAGATAAATTGAAAACTTCATCATTTGGAAAGGCTCTAGCCAAGGAATTCATAGATTCTCCTAAATCCATCCCTTTTTGCCAAATTATCAAATCTTCAAACTTAAATCTCATACCTGTTTTTACTATAAAGATACTAACTTCAAAATTCTCTTTTGTACTCCGCTCTTCAAGCTTCCTCCTTCTAACCCAACTAAATATTGTTACGTATGGTTTGGATTACCCAGTCCTGAAGGGAATCCTCCCAATTATTAAATTCTTGATAAAATGCTTCCTTGTCGTACCAATACAAAAACAACACATCTTTTGGTGAAATATTCACCAATAATTGCCAAATCAGGTCTTGGTGTTTCGCTTTCAAAGAGGAATGAGGACTATGAAGCGCTTCGTACATTTTCAAATCTACGATATCAGATATTTTATATTGATTGCTCACTTCCATTTTCTCCAAATAACGTTCAACACTCATCACTCGCTTACGGCTTTCAATATCCAATTTGTTCAAGTAACTTTTAAACAGTACACTGTCGTTAAGAATATCGCAAATAGGATGATTGGGTTCCGTTAGGCTTTCCGCCAATTCCATTTTTTTAACACGGTCATACCGATCTGTTTTCACAACCTTTTCCAAATCGCATTCAATCAATACATGGTCCCGTAATTTGTCCATCAATTCCGGTTGAGACACATGATAAATCAACACTTCATAAACCGTATCCTTAATAGCCTCCTTGTACCAATGTAAATCTTCAAAAACCACTATAGGCATGATAAAATCTCGCAACACATAAACCCCCCCAAAGGCTCTTGTATAGAAGGATTCGGTTGTAAATTGTAAATCGGACAACTCTAAATCACGATTGCGCAAATCCCCATATTTCTTGGCAGATTCCAGTAATTTTGAATGAAGCCCTTCATCTATAAAATTTTGATCTTTTTTGAACTTTTCAATTAGCTGTATTTGTTTTTTCTTCGCTTTATCAAGGTCATTTATCAAATGAAACCGTATTTGAACATCTTTATACTTAAGCAAATCCAAGGGTTCATAAAACACATCTATTTTTTGGTCAAAATCCAAACAAATAGCACAATCTCTAGTGATATCAGTAATTTTTTGACCATGAACCCTAAACACATACTGCATGATTTCCCTATCGAACGTATGAAAAGGCACATACACAGGTTTCCCTTTTTGTAAAGGCGAAATTAAAATACCATGTGCATTGGCTTCCCCGTTATTGAGATAGTGTATTTCGTTTTTTTCTTCGGCAATTTCTGGACTCCAACCAATCCCATCAATCGAAAACTGTGTCAATTTTGTAGGTGTAAATCCAAGCTTTACCAAGCATTGGTTGTAGCGCTCTACCAATTTTCCACTTACGGGAAGCAACTCACTTCTAAATAAATTTGCCGCTTTTAGCTTTTCCATCACAATAACTTATGAATTTGGGCATATTGTACTAAAATAATAGTTTTGGCATCTTGGATTTGGCCATTGCCTACCATTTCAACAATTTCTGAAAAAGGCAATTCCATCACTTCGATATCTTCCAGCTCACTCTCAAGACCACCACCTTCACTAACTTTCATGTCCTCGGAATATTCTCCAACAAAATAGTGCATTTTCTCGGTAACTGCTCCAGGAGAAGAATAAGCTTCCATGATCTTTTTAACTTCCTTAATTCGGTAACCTGTCTCCTCTTCTACCTCCTTAATGATACAATCTTCCGGATGGTCCTTATCCAACATACCGGCACAGGCTTCAACCAAAAAACCATCGCTATTGTCATTTAAATAGGTCGGCATCCGAAATTGTTTTGTCAAAACCACAGTCCCTTTTGGTGGATTGTAAAGCAAAATGGCAGCACCATCTCCACGGTTATACGATTCCCTGTTTTGACGTACCCACTTCTCTGATTTTAACTGGTAATCATAATTTACTTTTTCCAACAAAGCCCATTGGTCTGACAGTATTTCTCTCTTTATATTTTTCACACGATTAGTGCCCATTCTCAAACATTTTTCTTGCTGCTAAATCTATATTCAATTGTGCTACACGCTCATCAACTTTACGCTTAAAATCAGTATCGGCAATGGTCGCTACGTTATCTAAATAACGAACTACTTCCTGTCTTCTAATTTCCGAAAAGTTCAAACCATTCATATTTTCACGCATCAATTCTTTCAACATCCCAAATTTGGTTTCATAATCCTTTTTGAAATAGATTTCCGGATTGTCAAACCAATTCTGATCAAGGTCAAAATCAGTTAAACGCAATGAAATAGCCGATTGGATATTACGAACATCTCTAGACGAAAAGAATGGAAAAACGGTTTGAATTTCCTTATACAAATTGGCGTAAAACAAATGTGAATTGGAAGGATATGAAGCTTCCACTCTGTCATAAATGTCATGTACCCTTGCCTCTGTTGGTTTATCCACAATTTGAAGAATCTCTCCCATGTTTTTAGCCAAGCCTTGATGCTGTAAATAGGTATAATCCTTTGGGTTTTCCATATTCACAAAATCCGGCATGGTATCTTCAAATTTGCGCCACCATAAATAATCCTGATCCAAAAAGTCATGCTCTGTCTGCGCTCCATCAATTTTAAAACGTCCCTGCACACGGGAAATCACTGCCTTATCCAACATTTCCGGAAGGTTGGTAAACAAACCAATGGAACTATTTCCGTAATTCACAGCGTAAGCTCCTTCTGTATAACGTAAAAAGACACCAATAACTTCCTTAACTCCTGCCGAGACCCCTTGAGAAGTTCGTTCCTGAAGGTTGTTTTCGGCATCATCAATAGGTGCAAAAATCAATTTTGAAGGATCCTGCAAAGGCTTCATCCATTCCACCATTTTCTCTGCGGAACCTCCCTGAAACGTACTAATGAGAGTATCTGGCATTGGGTGAAACAAAAATGGAATATCCAAATTGTCACAATGCTCTTTAAGTCGTGTGGCAATAGCGGCAATCAGCATACTTTTTCCAGTCCCTGGAATTCCATACCCCATAAAAACCGGCATAAAACCTCCCAACTCTTGAAAAGGATTCTTCTTTTCAATGAAATCATAACTCAACAAACGTTCTGTTAAACGTCGAGCAAAATGCTTTGCATCACGATTTCCAACGATTTGTTCAAACTGAATTTTATTAAACTCGACACTTTTGGCAGCCCCCATAAACACATTTTCCCATCCCGAAATGGCAAAATCTGAATTCTCCAATTTATAGGTGCGATCTAAAATGGTTTCTTGGTATTCCAAAGTACTTTTACGCATTTGGATTTCAGCAATTAAAGCTTCAAAATATACCACGGTAAAATCCACAACATCCTTATCTGACTTGATAATATCCGGATGTGACAAATATTTATCATAGTAAAACAGCATACAGGAAATTCCTTTTAAAGGAGACAACAAAGACACTTCTGGAATACCGGCAAACTTTTGCTTCATCACACTTAAATCGTCTGAAGCGACAGACTTTAAACGAAATAAAATATTATAGGCCGTAGCATATAACATAAATGCTGTAGCCGTTTGCATTTTGCTTTCGTACTCACGCTTCCCTGAAGTATCCAAAGCAGATTTACGCTCATTCAAACTAGAAAGGCCCGAAGCATCATAATAACTATCCTTAATCCAAATACCCAGAGTAATTCCTTCCTGAACAGCATAAAGGGTCTCATTTAAATACAGAGGGATGGCGACAGATTCTGGCAACAAACGCTTCTTTAAACCTAAAATAGTTTTGGAAATAGACGTGATTTCAGTTGCGCTACCTCCGTTATTTGCTCTAGATAAATACAGCAAAATGGAATCGTCCTTACTATCCTTATCTCGATTTTTTGCACGCTGCCCCTGTTCCCATTGGATACTTTTTAAATATGAGGTTGCTTCATCGCGAAGCATGTCCAATTCATTTTGCTTTATAGGAAAAGTGGAATTATGTTCCATATAATTTCATTCAATATTTTGAAGGTCATTCGTTGTTCTTCTTTCTATCTTCTATGATTGACCTAGGTTGATTATTTTTTAATATTTATTTGGATGGCAAACTACTAATTTCAATAGGCGGTTTTGCCAATTGGTTCATGACCTCTTGCGTTTTACTGTATAACATCTGAATAACCCTATGAGGTGCAAAAACGTATTTTTCCTTTGTAGGTTCACTCCATTTTTGAAATGTTTGCTTAGAAAAATAACCACCTTTACTAAAGTCTCCATTGGAACCTACTTCATCTATTTCCAAAGACATGGCATAGGATTCCACTGGAATTTCCTTTTTACCTATCCCCTGTAAAATGGCATGGGTTATTTTATTTTCATCCTTGGCAAACACATTGTGAAGTGGGCCCAAGTCAATTCGTTTGATAAGTTTTGGGTAGATATTGGGTAATTTTTTATCGATGCCATACGCCATGGTATCCAAAGCCATTTTTCTATCCCCAACCGCTTTTAGCACTTCATAAATATCATTTTTAATGTCTTCAATACGATTGCTTCCTTTTAAGTCGAAATACATAAAACATATGAAAGGACGGTTGAGTACGACATCAAAGAAACTCCAGCTCGTCATCAATTCACTTGGAGCACCTTCTGGAGCTTCAATAATTTTGCTCTGAACAAAACGATTGAAAATATAATTTTTGTTCACCGATTGATAATAGGAAATGGAAGCCGCCTGAAACAGCCTGCTTCGCTTTACCGGCTGCTTTTTTCGTAACAAGGTATCTAGAAACTCTTCTTGTAGCACTGGGATTGGGGTCAATTTATCCAAATATTGGTCACGAAGTTCAAGGTCGTTGAACAAATACCGGAACTCCAAATAATTTGGAAAGCCAGACTCTGTTAAATCCACTTTCATATTATCCTCATCATCATACATATACTTGATACGCATCGCCTCGATGGAATACATCAACAAGTCACAATATTGCTTAAAAAAGATAATTTCCTGTTTTGTGCACAATGCATTGCGCTGCACACTAACAATCAATTCCTTCAAGGCAAAATCCACCATATCATGGTAAAAATTATAATGCTCCTTTGAATCGAGAATCGCCGAATCCAAGGGTGTTACAATATGCTCTACAGACATTTAAAAATTACTTTAAACTTTTATTTGATTAGATAATTATGAAGTTTCCTATTATCTAACCTTAGACCAATATACCTAAGCGGTGCTAAAAAAAAGAGATTCCCTCTTTCGAGGGAATGCTTCTATTTAACTTAACAAATCGTCATTACCTTCGTTTGTTTTTTTTGCAGGTTTTGTAGTTTCTATTTCAACTGATTCTTTCGCATCTGCCTTATAGTAATCTTCAAAGATTTCTTTCATATCGATTCCATAACGCTCAGCGAAGTTCTTTTGGATATCCGTATCCTTTTCACGAATTTCCTGTAGCGCTTCGGCATAACTACTATACACACCTTGCATTACTTTTTCATGAACAGGAATATTATCCATCATTTCTTGGCGTGCTCTAGCACTAGCCGTATGCATCGAAGCTAAAGTTTCCCCAATGTGTTCATCTGTTTTAACTCCCAGATGTTCCAAAATTGCAGCAAATTCTTGATCGGTACGAGCCTTTAAAGCCACAACATAACCATCGTAGTATTTTAACCGCTCTTCAGTATCACTCTTTAATTTTGCTCTATGCGTTTGCAGGTTACTTCTAAGAGAAGTCAATACCTTAATCGTTAAATTATGCTTGTGCACAAAACTATCCTTAGAAGCCGCCAAAGTTGTGTAGGCATTTTTAAGACCTTCCAACTCTTCAACCTTTTGCTCAAGTTCGGTTACTTTTCCAACGGCTTGCGCATATTCTGCAGATTGCTTATCGGCAATTTCTTCCAATTCTTGACGCGCCTGCTTCAACAAAGCATATTGCTCTTCAAGTTTTGCTTCAACCTCTTTTTTCTTTTCAAGCGCTTTGGTATGGTTTTTAGTTGCTTCTACAATGGCATCCTGGAGCTTATCTTCAACTTCCTTGATTTCCATTTCACGATTTTTCAAACGTGATACGGCCGCCTGACTCTTAAAAGACAACTCGCTTAATAAAGTTTGCACATCGGCTGATTCTATACGCTGTTGAAACAATGCTTTGGCTTTATTATCTGCCGCATCCCTATCTTTTTGTGCATTTTGCAGTTCTTGCTCAGCTTCCTTGATTTTGCTTTTACGCCCCCAAAGGTTGTTCCACCATGTGTCTGGTTTTGCTTCGGCATCTTCAAGTTCAACCCTAGCACGCTCCAAGCGTTTTATGGCATCATCAATAACTTTTTGCTCTTCCGCATTTAAATGAGAAAAGTCCTCAAATATGATTCCTACTTCATCCTGATAATCTGTTAAATCCTTAATGGCATCCAACAAGGTAGAACGGTCCTTTTCGGCCATATGAACAACATCATCCAAAGTGGCATTCAATATTTTCTGACGCACTTCGGGGTCATCTTCTTGTGCTAATTTGGACTTCATGGTGTCAATGGCTTTTCCCCAATTGACATCTACTTTTTCTTGGCTTGGATTGGAGTTCGTTTCCAATAAATCGAAATCATCAGACATATTTAGTTGTAATTTTTAGTTGAACGTTAATATTTTTTGGATAGGCAATTTCGTTAAAAAAATATCATTTATAAAATTAAATCCTTGTAAAAATATAAGTAGTTTAACAAACTAATTTGTTACATGATATTTATTTAAAATTTCTTATTTTATATTTAACTAAAAACTAAAATCTTATGACCAATAAATCCTACATTACATTAAGTTTAGCCGTAGCCTTACTATTATTTAATTGTAAGAGTGATAAAAAAGAACCCCTTGAAACACCTTCAACAGTAGAAAGTCCAACGCCCACTACTCCTGAAGATATTGAAGAAGTAGAAAAAGACTCTTCCGCCACAGTAGTACCAACTAAGGAAACAACTCCTACTCCTGCAAATAAAAAGTCTGATGTTAAAAAAAATACCGCAAGCAATGTTTCCATTGATGGAGATATCAAAATTACGGCCATAGAGCATGCTTCCATGATTTTAGAAACTAAGGGAACAACAATCTATATTGACCCTGTTGGTGGTTCAGGACTATATGAAGGCATCAATCCTCCTAATTTCATCTTAATCACGGACATCCATGGTGATCATTTGGATGTACCTACCTTAGAGTCCATAATATCATCAAATACCATAATTATTGGTCCAAGAGCTGTAAAGGAACGGTTAAGTGCTTCTCTACTTAAAAATTTTGAACTTATGTTTAATGGCTTAAGCAAAGGTTATAAAACTTCTAAAGTAGAATTGAATATAGATGCCATTCCCATGTATAATTTAAGAAAAGAGGCGCTTCAATTTCACCCTAAAGACCGTGGAAATGGATATGTTTTGGATATTAACGGTATCAAAGTATATATTTCGGGAGATACAGAAGACATTCCAGAAATGAGAAACCTTAAAAACATCGACATTGCATTTGTGTGCATGAACCTTCCATACACCATGACTCTTGATAGTGCCGCGAGCGCTGTGCTTGATTTCAAACCTAAAAAAGTATATCCTTATCATTACAGAGGAACCAAAGGCTATAGTGATGTGGAAAAATTTAAGGATTTGGTAAAAGTGGGTAATAAAAATATCGAAGTCGTACAGTTGGAATGGTACAACCAAAATCTGTAAATCAATTTGTTAACAAATAAAAAATGAAGCAACGCTGTTAAAATTAATATTGTATATTTGATTTGCAAAACCCTATCTATCTGTACAATGATGAAAATATTAGCCTACTCATCTCATTTTTTGGTCAGTACAACGCAGCTTACGGTAGTCCTAATTCTAACCGCTGCTGTCTTTATATTTTTTATAGTGGTTGCCATTATTAAAATGTACAAATTAAAGGCCGAAAACAAAAGGTTGACCGAAATGGAATCTTATAAAGCATCGGTAGATGAAAGTTATAAAGATTTTACTGAAGGCCATTTATACGATAACAATTAAGAACCAAAAAACGGTTCTTTTTTTATGATGTTAGCTTACCCAAACTACTTCCCCATTGAATATTTGAATCAAAAACTTTAATGGATTCACAATTATTCGATAAGGTTAATCCCATTCATTTAGAATTGAGCATTCTCGAATAAATTCACATTAATTTTAACAGCTTTTTTTAGATTATTAATTATATAAGTATATCTTTGGCAACGAAAATTTAATTTTAAAACAACAACTATGAAAAAACTTTTATTATTATGTTCTCTTTTTGTGGGAACATCTGCCCTAGTTTCATGTAGTAGTAGTGATGATGATTCTTCTGGAGGAGGAGATCCAGTTGCTACTTCAATTAACTTAACTGCTGATGTGACAACTATTGAATTAGGAAGTTCTGTAACGCTATCTGTTATGAATGATCTTAATGAAGATGTAACAAGCGCTTCAACTTATTTTGCTAGTGGTACTGCATTAACTTCTAATGTATTTACCCCTACTGCAGGTGGAGAATATACTATCCACGCAACCAATGGTGAATTGGTAAGTAATACTATCACTGTAACCGTTGAATTACCATTAGTAGAAGCTTCTGATTCTTTTGTAATTGATGGAACTCAAGAGTTTACAACTTCAATTGGTGCCTTCGCGTTTGCTGGTATTGCTGAAGGAGGTATTACTTACATGTACTTTAATGCTTACGAAGCAGTAGATGGTGAGTATCCAAACGACCTTTATATTGGTGTTGCTTATCAAGCTGCTGATCCATCTGGTACTGATGAAGAAACTGGAGAACCAGTTTATACACTTGCCGATGTTACACCTCCAACAGGTTCTTACACTTGGTATGGTGCTGATTGGGATGGTGTTACTGTACCTGCAGCATATGAGGCTTATATAATTGCTGGAAATGAAGATGTAGTTGGTTTTGAAGATGACCAAGCAATCATAGAAAGTGTTGAATTCACTTTAGACGCTATTAGCTGGGCAACAGAAACTGAAGAAGGTGTACTTGAAGCTACATACACAATCACCCTAACTGATGGAACTGTTATTGAAGGTGAATATAGTGGAGCTTCTGGTTTCTACTCTTTAAGCGGAGGAAGATTTAACCTTGATTTTTCAAATGTATCTCCATCTGTTTTTCAAGCAAAAACAGTTAACTTGAAATAATATATATTTCTAAGTTATTTCGATATAAAAAGCCTGCAATTAGCAGGCTTTTTTATTTCAGCCTAATTCCCAACAATCATAGAGTATAACAACTTCATTCTATACTCTAGTTTATAGGGTATCATTACTCTGATTTAATCCTAAGTAATAGAAAAGTTTTACGCTGAACTATAAACAAAAAAACAGCCTGCAAATGCAGGCTGTTTTTTTGTTTATTCAATTGAAAAGATGTTATCTCACCAACTTCTTGTACTTGATACGTTTTGGCATTAAGTCACCTCCCAAACGTTTCTTTTTGTTCTCTTCATATTCAGTAAAGCTACCTTCAAAGAAATACACTTGGCTATCACCTTCAAATGCTAAAATATGAGTACAGATACGATCCAAGAACCATCTATCGTGACTGATGACTACCGCACATCCCGCAAAGTTTTCCAAACCTTCTTCTAAAGCCCTCAGCGTATTTACATCCAAATCGTTGGTAGGCTCATCCAAAAGCAATACGTTTCCTTCTTCTTTTAGCGTCATCGCTAAATGCAAACGGTTACGTTCACCACCAGAAAGTAAACTTACCTTTTTGTTCTGCTCACTTCCTGAGAAGTTAAATCTGCTTAAATAAGCTCTAGAATTTACTTGACGCCCTCCCATCATGATCAACTCCTGTTCATCACTGAAGTTTTGCCAAATTGATTTTTCAGGATCTATATTGGAATGGCTCTGGTCTACATAGGCAATCTTTGCAGTTTCACCTACTACAAATTCACCTTTGTCCGGAGTTTCCTCTCCCATAATCATTCTAAAAATCGTGGTTTTACCGGCACCATTAGGTCCAATTACCCCTACAATTCCTGCTTGTGGTAAGTTAAAGTTCAAATCTTCATAAAGCAATTTGTCTCCATAAGCCTTGCTCACACCTACTGCCTCAATAACATTGGTACCCAAACGAGGTCCATTTGGAATGTAGATTTCCAATTTTTCATCCAATTGCTTTTGGTCCTGGCTCATCAACTTATCATAATTCTTCAAACGTGCCTTTTGCTTGGTTTGACGTCCCTTAGCTCCTTGGCGTACCCATTCCAACTCGCGCTCTAACGTTTTTTGACGTTTAGATGCCGATTTACTTTCTTGCGCCAAACGCTTGGACTTTTGATCCAACCAAGACGAATAGTTCCCTTTCCAAGGAATGCCCTCTCCTCTATCCAATTCCAAAATCCAACCAGCTACATTATCCAAGAAATATCTATCGTGGGTTACCGCAATAACAGTTCCTTTATATTGTGCCAAGTGATGTTCCAACCAGTGCACCGATTCTGCATCCAAGTGGTTGGTAGGCTCATCCAATAACAGAACGTCCGGCTCCTGTAGCAACAAACGACATAAAGCAACCCTACGACGTTCCCCTCCTGATAGGACTCCAATTTTTTTGTCGCCTTCGGGTGTTCGAAGTGCGTCCATGGCAATTTCTAATTTGGTATCCAATTCCCAAGCATTGGTGGCGTCTATTTGGTCCTGAAGTTCCGCTTGGCGATTCATCAACTTTTCCATTTTATCTGGATCGCTATACACTTCCTCCAAACCAAACATATCGTTGATTTTGTTGTATTCCTCTAAAATAGCCACCGTTTCGGCAGCCCCTTCACGAACCACTTCCATGACCGTTTTATCATCATCTAGCTTTGGTTCCTGCTCTAGGTAACCTACACTATACCCTGGAGAAAACACCACATCTCCTTGATAATTTTTGTCAACCCCAGCTATGATTTTTAGCAAGGTAGATTTCCCAGAACCATTAAGTCCCAGAATACCTATTTTTGCCCCATAGAAAAAGCTCAAATAGATATTTTTAAGCACCGGTGTATTGGCGCTCTGAAATGTCTTGGTAACACCAGACATTGAAAAAATCACTTTTTTATCGTCACTCATGTGTTTTGAAATATTATTTTATAAAAAAACTCGACATCGGTAGAAATGCCTAAACCCTTCCTTTAAGCGCATTAAATACCCAAGCAATGGCAAAAAAGCCAATACCTACTGCGGCAAAGCCCCATCCTGCAACTTCGTTGTATCTAAAAGCACCCAGTGCTATTAAACCTATTCCTACAAATATCATAATGGTAGTAGCCCAAGCCAAAACCGTATTTTTATTCATCGCCATAATCTCTATTTAATTTAGATAGTTAGTGGAGTACAAATATCGTGTTTTTAAACGAAAAAATGCGCCACTTTCATGACGCATTTCTATTTGTGATATTCTTAAAAGCCCTTAAATCATTGGAACTTCAATACATAGAATTTCAGAATCTTCATTGGCAAGAACTTCAAAGGAAGCTGTCTCCCACACCCCAATGGCATCTCTAGTTTTCAAGTTTTCATCTCCAATTTGAAGGTCTCCATGGATATTCATCACGTAAACTCCGTGGTTCTCCGATTTCAGTTGATACTGGAAACTCTTTCCTGCATCCAAGTCTATTCGTGACAATACGGCATCTTGATGGATTTTCAAACTTCCTTCAAAATCTTCATCAATGGAAGTCACCAAGGTCTGCAATTTGTTTTTACGTTCTGAAGGTTCGAACCCTTTTTGGTCGTAACGCGGCGCCACATCCTGCTTGTTTGGAAATACCCAAATTTGGAACAAACTCAAATGTTTATCTTCCGAACCATTAATTTCGGAATGCTGTACTCCTGTTCCGGCCGACATCACCTGCACTTCTCCCGGTAATACAGACTGCCATTCGTTGTGCATAGAATCTCTATGTTTCAACACGCCTCCCAATGGAATCGTGATGATTTCCATATTATCATGCGGATGTGTTCCAAAACCCATTTTGGGCGCTATAACATCATCATTAAGCACCCGTAAAGCACCAAAATGGATTTTTTCTGGGTTATAAAATCCCGCAAAGCTAAAGGAGTGATTTGCCTGTAACCAACCATGGTTGGCAAAGCCTCTACTATCTGCTTTATGAACTACTGTTTTCATTCTAATTTCCTTTCTTTTGCTCTTCTGTTCAGAAGATTTATTCAACTTAAATAGTTACTCAAATTCTTATCAACGCATTTTATCTAAAAGGTCACTTAACAAACCGGCTTCTTCTTCTGTAAGATTCTTTACCAATTGCACATCAAAATCGTCTGCAATGGCATCTAAAAGTTCTAAGCCATTTTTAGTGATTTCTATAAACACCACCCTCCGGTCACTCTCACATGGAATGCGCTCTATCAATCCCTTGGAACACAATTTATCCATGAGCCTTGTAGCATTCGGAGCACGATCTATCATGCGCTCCTTGATGGTTTGGACCTTTAAGGATGATTTTGCCCCTTTTAAAATTCGTAATATGTTATACTGTTGAGGAGAAATACCAAAGGGCTTGAAAAAGTTATTTTGATGGTTGGTAATCCAATTTGAAGTATACATAATATTTATCAAGGCCTTCAATTTGTTGTTGGCAAAACTTGAATTGATGTCTTTTGAAATATCTCCCATAACTTCTATACTTTTTATTGTAAGGCTTTCTTAAATTTGGAAATCTCCTCCTTTAATTCCTCATTCAACTCCTCATTAGCAATGCTGCCGTCAGAAAAATTATCATTGAAAGATGGCAAAGAAAACTTAGCAACTATATTGGCGCTGTGCCTTGGAAATCTATCTGAGGCCATTGCCATAACCGAAGCTCCTCCTCTGGAACCGGTTGAACTAGCCATCAATAACATAGGCTTATCATTGAAAAGTTTTCTATCAATTCTAGACATCCAATCAAACATATTTTTAAATGCTGCTGTATAAGCCGAATTATGTTCTGCCAAGGATATCACTACGCCATCTGCCGATCGTATTTTTTCCAAAAACCGTTTCGCATTTTCAGGATATCCCTGTTCCTTTTCTAAATCGACACCAAATAATGGTACGGCAAAATCATTTAGATCGAGCAATTCTGCAGTTGCACCATCCAATTGCTCCAAAGTATACTTCACCAATTGTTTATTGATGGAGTTCTTACTGTTGCTACCGGCAAATCCTATAATATGTTTCATGACCTTTAATTTAGTTTCCATGGAAATATACGACAAACCAAATTATTTTCCAAGGAAACTATTTACATGTAATTTAATAATTCTTATTTATTCTTATCAAAATTTATACTTTCAGCAAAAAACTTATTTTTTTACTTTAGCGAAAATTAAAATTCAGCTATGGACATCAACTTCAACAAAAACGAAGACCACAATAAATTACTACTCTCCGACTTAAAAAGACGCTTAGCTACTGTGAAATTAGGTGGTGGCAAGAAACGAATAGAAAAACTTCACGAAAAAGGGAAATTATCGGCCCGCGAACGCATTGATTATCTTTTGGACAAAAATTCCAAAAGCATTGAAATAGGTGCCTTTGCAGGGGAAGACATGTATACGGAACATGGCGGCTGCCCTTCCGGAGGTGTGGTTGTAAAAATTGGTTATATAAAAGGGAAACAATGTATTGTTGTCGCCAATGACCCTACAGTTAAAGCAGGGGCTTGGTTTCCCATCACAGGTAAAAAGAATTTACGTGCCCAGGAAATAGCCATTGAAAACAAACTTCCTATCATTTATTTAGTGGACAGTGCCGGAGTGTATTTACCAATGCAGGACGAAATCTTCCCCGATAAGGAACATTTTGGTCGCATTTTTAGAAATAACGCCGTAATGAGCAGTATGGGAATTACCCAAATTGCTGCCGTTATGGGAAGTTGCGTTGCTGGTGGTGCCTACTTGCCAATTATGAGTGATGAAGCATTAATTGTAGATAAAACAGGAAGCATCTTTTTGGCGGGAAGTTATTTGGTGAAAGCCGCCATTGGAGAAACCATTGACAACGAAACCTTGGGTGGCGCTACAACGCATTGTGAAATTTCAGGTGTTACAGACTATAAGGCCAAAGATGACAAGGATGCCTTGGACACTATTAAAAATATCGTGGATAAAATTGGTGATTTTGATAAAGCGGGTTACAATAGAGCTGCAAGTGCAAAACCAAAAGAAGCTCCAGAAGATATTTATGGTATCCTTCCTAAAAGTCGTGCCGAACAATATGATATGTACGACATCATCAAACGTTTGGTGGACAATTCAGAATTTGAAGAGTACAAGGCAGGCTATGGACAAACCATTATTACGGGCTATGCCCGCATAGATGGCTGGGCTGTTGGAATTGTGGCCAATCAACGGAAATTGGTCAAAACCAAAAAAGGCGAAATGCAATTTGGAGGGGTCATATATAACGACTCAGCCGACAAGGCCACAAGATTTATTGCCAACTGTAACCAAAAGAAAATCCCATTGGTGTTCCTTCAGGATGTTACAGGATTCATGGTAGGAAGTAAAAGCGAACATTCAGGAATCATAAAGGATGGTGCTAAAATGGTGAATGCCGTAAGCAACTCCGTAGTTCCCAAATTCACCATCGTCATTGGAAACAGTTACGGCGCGGGTAACTATGCGATGTGTGGAAAGGCTTACGACCCAAGACTAATTGTGGCATGGCCAAGTGCAGAACTTGCTGTGATGAGCGGTAATTCGGCTGCAAAAGTATTGTTACAAATTGAAACAGCTGCTTTAAAGAAACAAGGTGAAACGATCACTAAAGAAAAGGAAGAAGAACTGTATAAAAAGATCAAAGACCGTTACGATAATCAAGTATCTCCATACTATGCTGCTGCACGTTTATGGACCGATGCCATTATCGATCCTTTGGATACTCGAACTTGGATAAGTATGGGAATTGAAGCCGCTAATCATGCCCCTATTGAAAAGTCTTTCAACTTGGGCGTGTTACAGGTATAATTTCCTTATCTCGCTTATTTTTTGTAATTTAAAGACTAATAATCAACACTTTATTAGTCATGGGTACCATAAAAACATTGAACAAATGGGCCAATGCACATACCTATTATCCACTAGATTTGTTACGTATTGTGCTGGGAGTCTTTTTGTTTACAAAGGGCATTAGTTTTATGGCCAATAGCCAAATTTTAATGGACCTCTTCTCTCCTATCCAAAATATAGCTGGAGGTATGATAACGGTTCATTATGTTGCTCCTGCCCACTTTATCGGCGGAGCTTTAATAGCTTTTGGCCTGCTTACAAGATGGGCCATTATCGCTCAGCTTCCAATATTAATCGGGGCCATTCTGATTAATTTTGTAGGAGAAATGAATACCACCAATTTGGTGGTGGCCACTATTACACTTTTGGTGTGTATTTTCTTCTTGTTCTATGGATCAGGAAAACATTCTGCAGATTATTATTTTAAAATGCAGCAATGAGAAGGCATAAAAAAAGCCACTCTTTTGAGAGTGGCTTTTTTTACTTATTAAAATTCTAAAGTTTATTCAATATTATAACAGATTCCACTGTACTAGTAACTTGAACTCCTTGTTGGCTTTGACTTAAATCTTGAGATTGTGTTATTGTTAAGGTTTGCCCATTATTAGTCAAGGTATATTGACCAGTTTGAGCCTCTCCAAGTGCAGAAGTATCTAGACCGTCCACTTCCAATTCAAATAGAGAACCATCAAATGTAATGGTGTTGCCACTTGTTGAATAATTTCCATTCCCATCAACATCTGTAAGTGATGATGTGGTTGTGCCATTATCAATTCCATTTACAGTCAAATCAGTTTCAATATCATAACTTCCAGCTGAAGTAAACGAATTTTCTGTAAATGTTACTACATAATCCATATTCACAGCTTCCATAACAGCCTCTACATCCATATTCATCCCTCCCATTCCTGTAGAAGTATTCATGGTAGCATTAAAAGAAATCGTCTCCCAATCGCCAACCAATGCTCCATTAGAGGCTCCATTATTGCTTCCATCGGCTCCAGAAATATCACTATCTAAAGGCTCATTCTCACAAGTAAATGCAGACAAAAGGACAAATAATGATAAAAGCATTCCTAATTTTTTCATAACAACGTAGTTTTTTAGTTAAAGAATAGTTTTGAGTTGATTCCACAAACATAAACATTTTAATCAGTTTGTGAAATTTGTTTTGGCACACGTAGTAATAAAATGATACCGATTAAAAAGAAAATGAATAAAAATAGGATTGAATTACGCATGCTTCCAGTAATTTGGTCTATGGATCCATAGATGACCATTCCGATTACAATGCCTATTTTTTCAGACACATCGAAAAAGCTAAAATACGAGGTTGTGTCCTTGGTTTCCGGTAAAAACTTGGAATAGGTAGAACGGGATAGAGCCTGAATGCCTCCCATCACCAAACCTACAAATGCCGCAGTAATGTAAAACTGAATAGGCGTTTCCACAAAATACCCATAAAAGCAGAGTGCCATCCATATAAAATTGATGACAATTAATGTTGGGATATTACCAAACTTTTCTGAGGCTCTTGATGTCAAAAAAGCTCCCAAAACAGCCACCACCTGAATAACCAAAATACTCACAATCAACCCTAAGGTCTTTTCGCTTTCTCCTCCCCAATTAATTTCCTGCTCCCCAAAATAGGTAGCCACCAACATAATGGTTTGAACTGCCATACTGTATACAAAAAAGGCATAGAGATAACGTTTCAATCTTAAGTTATGGGTCAATCCATCCCATACTTTTTTAAGTTCCTTAAAACCGTTGAACAATACCTGTTTATTGACTTTTCCGTTACTCTTGGAAAGCCCTTTAGGTAACACCTTAAACGTATATTGACTGAACAACACCCACCATAAACCTACGGTGATAAAGGAAGTACGCATGGCTTTTATAGAGGCCGAATTATAGGATTCCTCAGTTGTTCCTACATCAAACCCAAACCAATTTGGTTTCATTACCATGGCTAAATTCAACAGTAATAATAAAACACTTCCAATATACCCTAAGCTAAAGCCTTTCGCACTGATTTTATCCTGTTGTTCTTCAAAAGCGATATCTGGTAAATATGAATTGTAAAACACTAAACTCCCCCAATATCCTATCAATCCAAAGAAATAGAACAACAAGCTCAAATAAATATAGTCTAAACTGAACAAATAAAGTCCCACACAGCCCAGACCTCCCAAATAGCAAAAAAACTGCATGAACACTTTCTTGTTCCCAATGTAATCTGCAATTCCCGACAATATTGGAGAGATAACTGCCACTACCAAAAATGTAAAAGCAGTTATAAAAGTGATCAATGCTGTATTCTTAAATTCAAACCCGAAGGCATGAATCTTATTGCCATCGACAAACTTTAAAGTGCCGTAAAAAATCGGAAAAATGGTTGAAGCAATGGTTAAGGTATATACAGAATTGGCCCAATCATAAAAGGCCCAGGCATTAAGAAGTTTTTTACTTCCTTTTGGGTATGTCGTCATATAAATGGTTATAAAAAAAGCTACACCTATACGGTGTAGCTTCGAAAGTAAACAAATTTTTTATTTTATACTTTATTTGATAAAGGAAGTCACTCCAAACTTTTTAGCCTCTGCCCTTGCCGTGGGAACCAAAGCTTTCAAATTATTGATTCTTGTTTGGTTGGAAGGGTGTGTACTTAACAATTCAGGCGGCGCCTGTCCTCCACTTTCAGCTGCCATACGTTCCCATAAACCAACTGCTTCTGCTGGATCGTACCCCGCAATGGCCATTAGGGTCAGCCCTATTTTATCAGCTTCGCTTTCGTGACTTCTGCTAAAAGGCAACATTCCCAATACATTGGAACCTACGCCGTAATAAGAATTAAACGCATCTCTATCACTCTCATTGTTGATGGCCATATTTCCAGCCATGGCAATTCCCTGCTGCACATATGCGGCACTCATTCGCTGTTGACCATGGTTTGCCAATGCGTGCGATACTTCATGTCCCATAATAGTTGCTACCCCAGCTTCTCCATTGGCAATTGGTAAAATTCCTGTGTAGAACACAATCTTCCCTCCCGGCATACACCAAGCATTTTTTTGGTCATCCTTGATAAGATTGTATTCCCACTTATAATCCTTTAGATAGCCTTGATATCCGTTGGCATCCAACCATTGTTTTGCTGCTGTCGCAATTTTTTCACCCACACGTTTGATCATTTCAGCATCTTTCGTGCCCTTGATGACATCATGTTCATTTAAAAACTGATCGTATTGTTGAAATGCAGCCGGAAACAACTCTGAATTTGGCACAATGGCCATGGTCTGTTTCCCTGTAAACGGATTGGTTGCACATGAAATAAATGCCAAAGTTATAACAGCAGTAGCGAATAGATTTTTTGAGGTCATTGAATACATAGTTCGATTTGAAAGTCTAAAATTACAAAAATCATTCAAGACAGATTATAATTTCAATTTTCAAAACCAGTTATTTTCGGCCTTACTCACCAATAATATGTAACTGAGTGAATTTCTCACTAACTACCATACTGTTACTGCCATTCATTTTAACTTCAGACAAAGGAATGTCTACATTATCAATTTCAATTTTTGTTACGTGAAATGGCAAACCATGAAACTTCACCATAAAAGTATCAATGGTAGCGTCATACTTGCCTTCCTTATGCTGTTGAATGATTACCTCATTGGATTTCCCCGTTAACTTAAAGGTTCTCAAACTATATCTACCCTTGGTATAATCGTAGCCGTCATGGGCATCATCATACAAAATAGAATCCTCTTTCCCTTCCTTATAATAGACCTCTAAAGTAACCTGATCGATCTCTTTCTCGTCCACATATTGCTGTACCGGATACATTGGAATTATGGCGCCAGCCTTGATAAACACTGGGATACTATCAATATCGGCATCTACCCACATTTCTCTTCCTCCCATCACCAAATCGTCATTCCAGAAATTATACCATTCGCCTCTTGGAATGAACATTCTACGGCCTCTTGCATTTGGTTCTTGTACAGGACACACCAAAATTTGATCTCCATACATAAACTCATCTGTTCTGTAATGAGTATGGATATCCTCTTGATCAAACAATACAAGAGATTTCAATATAGGGATTCCTTCGTCAACTAACTGCCAAAAAGTAGTATATAGATAAGGAAGCAATTGATAGCGTAGCTCAATGAACTTTCTAACAATTTTGGTAACATCATCATCAAATGCCCAAGGCTCCTGGTTACCATGATCTCCAGAGGAATGCACACGACAGAACGGATGAAAGACCCCTAACTGAATCCACCTAGTGAACAATTCCCCTTGGGGTTGCTCTGCAAAACCACCGATATCACTCCCTACAAAAGAATAACCAGACATAGCCATTCGTTGCGCTTGAATATTGGCAATCCATAAATGTTCCCAGCTCGCCACATTATCTCCCGTCCAAGTGGAAGTATAACGTTGAGTTCCGGAATAGGCAGCCCTGGTTATTACAAAAGGTCGTTTTGGGTACGTGTAACGCTTAAGCCCTTGGTAAGTAGCTCTTGCCATTTGCATTCCATAAACATTATGCGCCTTTCTGTGACTACAAGGGTTTCCTTCGTAATCGTGACGCACATCATCCGGGAATGTTTTGTTGGGTACTTCCATAACGGCTGGCTCATTCATATCATTCCAAACACCTCTAACGCCGGTTTCTTCTATAAGCTCCTTAAAAAGGCCAGACCACCACTCCCTAACTTCTGGATTCGTAAAGTCGGGAAAATAACATTCTCCTGGCCAAACTTTTCCTTTCATATAAGGTCCGTCTGCCCGTTTACAGAAGTAATCGTTTTCCAGACCTTCCTTGAAAATATTGTAATTATGGTCTATTTTAATTCCAGGATCTATGATAACTACCGTTTTAAACCCTTGGTCCATGAGTTCTTCGACCATTCGCTTAGGATCTGGAAAATAATTTTTATCCCAAGTAAAACATCTAAACCCATCCATATAGTCTATATCCAGGTAAATGGCATCGCATGGAATTTTAAGATCCCTGAACTTTTGGGTAATCTGCTTTACCTTCGACTCTGGATAATAACTCCACTTACATTGATGGAACCCAAGTGCCCACAATGGCGGCAATTGATGTGGTTTCCCCGTTAAATCTGTATAATTGGCAACAACATCGCTCATTTGCGGTCCATAGATGAAATAATAGTTCATCTCTCCTCCCTGTGCCCAAAAACTGGTGACATTTCGTCGTTCTTGAGCAAAATCAAAAAACGACCTAAACGTGTTGTCGAAAAAGATCCCGTAGGACTTATTCCCATTTAATCCTGTATAAAAAGGAATGGCTTTATAAATAGGATCGGTGTTCTTTCCATAGGCATAGGAATCGGACACCCAATTTTCAAAACGCTTTCCTTTTAAATTCAGCTTTACGGGTTTATCTCCCAAGCCAAAATAACATTCGCCATCATGGGACGTTTTACTCATCTTTACAACATCACCTCCAAATTCATAACTTTCTTCCCAATGGAATCCCAATTCATCTTCATTAATAAGCGTCATATCCTTGGCATCAAACAAGGTCACTTTTAAGTTCAATTTGGAAATATGGCAAATAAGTTTGGAAGTCGTGATTTTATATAAAGTGGATTCTTCCTCGATCTCCAAAAAATTATAGCCGGTACTGGCATATTTGGTAATGGCATAGGAAAAATCATTATCGAATGTTCCTGAAGTGGTGTAACGAAATCGTAAAACACTATCTCTTACAACCGTTAACTCCAGAATGACATTATTTTCTGTAGTAAAATATAAGGTATCTACATCCTTATTGTATGCTACAATTTTAGAAGGAAACAAATCTCCCTTTCTTTCTAATTCAGTATTTAAAATCATAAGTCATAGTTCTTATATACTAACAAAAAAACGCATTAGTTTAGAGATAAAAAATACTCGACACTAAGTTTTGCCAACTAAACAATTAAAGGCTTGAATTTTAAACATAAAGCAACAAAACCCTCTGTTTTATAACAAATTACATTTTAACATTTTGATATTTAAAGGCCACCATTCCTAATGGTGGAATTGTAATTTCCACAGAATCATCACGATAATGCCATGGTATATCCTGAGAAGATTTCATCTTATTTTTATACTCCCCAGTGCCTTCATATTTTTTGAGGTCACTATTGAAGACCTCTTTTAATTTTCCTTTAAAAGGCAATCCAATTCTATAGTCAATTCTTGGGGTTGGTGTCATATTGCAGGCCACAATTACATGGTCTTTTTGGTTGTTCCCTTTTCTGAAATACACCAAAACAGAACTCTCCGAATCACTGAAATCTATCCATTCAAATCCATCATTGGTAAATTGCTTTTCGTGAAGTGCCGGCTCTGTTCTGTAGAAGGCATTTAAATCTTTAACCAAGGTTTGCACACCTTTATGCACTTTGTACTGCAACAAGTGCCAATCGATACTCTGCAAAAAATTCCATTCCTCTCCCTGTCCTATCTCACCTCCTTGGAACAATAATTTGGTTCCTGGGTGGGTAAACATATAGGCGTACATCAACCTAAGGTTAGCAAATCGCTGCCATTCATCGCCAGGCATTCTTCCTAATAGGGAACGCTTCCCATAAACCACTTCATCATGCGACAATGGCAAAATAAAATTCTCCGAAAAGGCATAGGTCATGGAAAAGGTCAAATCGTTTTGATGGTATTTTCTATAAACCGGTTCCTTTGAGAAATATACTAAGGTATCGTGCATCCAACCCATCATCCACTTCATTCCAAAGCCCAAACCTCCTAAATATGTCGGTTTTGACACCATTGGAAAAGCTGTAGATTCTTCGGCAATGGTTTGTACATCTGGAAAGCTTTTAAACACTTCCTCGTTCAATTCCCTTAAAAATGAAATAGCTTCCAAATGTTCCCTACCTCCAAACATGTTAGGTTCCCACTCACCTTCTTCCCTGGAATAATCCAAGAACAACATAGACGCTACAGCATCCACACGCAAGCCATCGGCATGGAACTGCTCCAACCAAAACATGGCATTGGAAATCAAGAAGGATTTCACCTCATTTCTTCCATAATTAAAAATCAAACTTTTCCAATCTGGGTGATACCCTTTTCGTCTATCAGGATGTTCGTAAAGACTGGAACCGTCAAAATAGCCCAATCCATGGGCATCTTCCGGAAAATGGGAAGGCACCCAATCCAAGATAATTCCAATATCGTTTTGATGCAGTTTGTCGACCAAAAATTTAAACTCTTCGGGGTAGCCAAAACGTGATGTTGGCGCAAAATACCCTGTTATTTGGTAACCCCAAGAGGGGTCGTAAGGAAACTCCATGATTGGCATCAACTCCACATGAGTAAAGTTCATGTCCTTGACATACTTCACTAAATCTTCTGCAAATTCGGCATAGGATAAATAATCCTCGCCATTATTCTTTCTTTTCCAAGATCCTAGATGCACTTCGTATACAGAAAAGGGGGCATCCAAAGCATTGTGATCTTTTCTTTTTGCCATCCATTGTTTATCCTTCCATTTGTAAGCATCGTCCCAAACAATAGAAGCTGTTTTTGGAGGCAACTCGCATCGTCTTCCGTAAGGATCGGCCTTTTCTGTAACGATGCCATTATGGTGACTGTGGATTTTATACTTGTACAGACTTCCTTTGCCTACACCAGGAATAAAACCTTCCCAAATCCCACTTTTGTCCCAACGCACATGTAATTGGTGCTCTTGATCATTCCAATAATTAAAATTGCCAACAACAGCAACCGATTTGGCACTAGGCGCCCACACAGCAAAATACGTACCTTCCTTACCTTCCAAAGTCATAATATGAGAGCCAAATTTCTCGTATAATCTATAATGCTTACCCGCTTTAAAAAGATCGATATCAAATTCTGAAAACTTACTGTGTACAATTACTTCGGCCATATAGTATGAAGGTTTTGGTATAACTGCGATGGATGTACTAGCAATCCATCCATAAAAAATCATAGCTTGTAAAGTTCTAAATTAGCAATTTTAAACGCATAAACCCATTAAGCAACGTAAATAAAATCCTAAGAATTAATTATAACGATTTCGTAATGACATTCTTCCTACATCGACTAAACCCAAAATGTAAGTTTTTTTGAATCTGTCCTATCATGAAAAAAATCCTCACGGTTATGCTTATCAGTCTTGCGTTTAGCTGTAATTCCACGGCACAAAAGGCCAATGAACCTAAAAACCAAACATATAAAATGAACAAAACAGAAGAAGAATGGCGCAAAACACTTACGCCACAACAATACCAAGTCTTGCGTGAAAAAGGCACCGAGCGCCCTTTTACAGGAGAATACAACCTGCATTTTGAAAAAGGGTCCTATACTTGTGCCGGATGTGGCACCAAATTATTTGAAAGTACTGATAAATTCAGATCAGATTGTGGCTGGCCAAGTTTTGACAATGCCATTGAAGGCAGCATCACTTACAAAGAAGACAGAACCCATGGCATGGTAAGGACTGAAATACTCTGTTCCAACTGTGGAGGCCACTTAGGGCATGTATTCAACGATGGCCCAACTAACACTGGATTGCGCTATTGTGTCAACTCCCTAAGTTTGGATTTTGACAGCAACGCAACCCAAAAAGATTCTACAGAAAACACCCCTCCTAAAAATTAAAAATTTCATTTAGACATTTTAAGACACTCACTTTATTTATATGGGCGGAGTGCCTATTTTTTTGTTGGCTAAATTCATATTTAAAAATAGGTTTCGTAAATTCGTAGCGTCAAAAAAATACACTAAACAAATTCTCATGAGTAAATATGATATAATTGTTCTAGGTAGTGGACCTGGAGGCTACGTTACAGCTATTAGAGCGTCTCAATTGGGCTTTAAAACTGCAATAGTAGAAAAGGAAAATCTTGGTGGAGTATGCTTAAATTGGGGGTGTATTCCTACTAAAGCCTTATTGAAATCGGCACAGGTTTTTGAATACCTAAAGCATGCCGAAGACTACGGCCTTTCAGTAAAGGGTGCCGATAAAGATTTTGGTGCTATTGTAAAGCGCAGTCGTGGTGTTGCCGAAGGGATGAGCAAGGGCGTTCAATTTTTAATGAAAAAGAACAAAATTGACGTTATTGAAGGCTACGGAAAACTTAAAACTGGAAAGAAAGTTGATGTAGACGGTAAAGAATATTCTGCAGACCACATCGTTATTGCTACCGGAGCACGTTCTCGTGAGTTGCCAAGTTTGCCACAAGACGGTAAAAAAGTGATTGGCTACCGCGAAGCCATGAGCTTAAAGGAACAACCTAAGAAAATGATTGTAGTTGGTTCTGGTGCTATTGGTGTAGAATTTGCTTATTTCTACAACTCTATTGGTACCGAAGTAACTATTGTTGAATATTTGCCAAATGTAGTGCCTGTTGAGGACGAAGAAGTTTCTAAACAATTAGAGCGCAGCTTCAAGAAAAACGGTATTAAAATCATGACTTCTGCCGAAGTAACTAAAGTTGATACTTCTGGAGCAGGAGTAAAAGCAACGGTGAAGACCAAAAAAGGAGAAGAAGTATTGGAAGCTGATGTTGTGTTATCTGCTGTAGGTATCAAAACCAACATTGAAAACATTGGTTTGGAAGATGTAGGTATTTCCGTAGACCGCGATAAAATATTGGTAAACGATTACTACCAAACCAACATCCCTGGATATTATGCTATTGGAGACGTAACGCCTGGTCAAGCTTTGGCTCACGTTGCTTCTGCTGAAGGAATCCTTTGTGTTGAAAAAATTGCAGGCATGCATGTAGAACCAATCGACTATGGAAACATTCCTGGCTGTACTTACTGTGCTCCTGAAATTGCAAGTGTAGGTTTAACCGAAAAGCAAGCTAAGGAACAAGGATACGAGATTAAAGTTGGTAAGTTCCCATTCTCTGCCTCTGGTAAAGCTAGTGCTTCTGGAGCTAAGGACGGATTTGTAAAAGTAATCTTCGATGCCAAATATGGAGAGTGGTTAGGTTGCCATATGATTGGTGCCGGTGTTACCGACATGATTGCTGAAGCCGTTTTAGGTAGAAAATTGGAAACTACAGGTCACGAAGTGCTTAAGGCAATTCACCCTCACCCAACTATGAGTGAAGCGGTAATGGAAGCTGTAGCCGATGCTTATGATGAAGTAATTCACTTATAAGAAACAAATTCATTGATAAAAAGAAAGACGATACTTTTGGTATCGTCTTTCTTTTTTTATTAAAACTTGTAGCCTACTCCTACCCTCAATGTATTTCTATATCCCCCATAAAAATCTTCAATATATATTTGATCTACCAACCCATACCCAAACCTAGCTTCTGCAAAAAATTTCCTTGAAAAATCATACTGCACCCCAATTTCAAGCGAAACCCCCATTCTTCTTAAATGCTCCTTAGTCAACTCATCGTTCAAAATAAGATCTATTTTTGCTCCACCAAAAGCACTAAATTTATCCGTAATATGATATTTCATTACCAAAGGAATTTCTAAGAATAGGTATTCATCGGTGTAAGAGAATACCAATTCATTTTGAAAACTCCATCTCTCCGTCAATCGTGTTTCCGAGAAAAAACCACCATAAAGTTCCAACCCTTGATAGCCATCAATAGAATAATGTCCTGGAACAATAAAACTTTGGTTCAGTCCTGCTTTGAAACCAAAGGTAGTAGTGTGCAATTGGTAGTCTTGCGACTTTTCCTGTGAAAAAGTAAATTGTGTCAACCCAAGGAATAAGCTGAAAAGAAAAATAAATTGTTTCATCCGATTTAATTGTTTGGTTAATAATTAACAAATATATTCTTACAGATTGTTAAAAATTCCTAACCATTTGCCAAATCGAAGCCAAGGAAAGGTTAAATAATTCCCAAAAAGTTGCTCATTCACTTTATAACAAAGTTTATGATTTCAATCTCACATTATGATGAATTAAAAATGTTTCAATTCCATTGGGTAAACTCATCCACCATCATTTTAAAAAATTCATCAAGGGTAATATATTCAGAAATATCAGGTCTTGTTTTTTGAGAGTTGAAAGTTGCGACTATTGATAATTAGTCCCTTATGAAGCATCAAACTAAACCAAGACATAAAAAAACCGAAGCACAACGCTTCGGTTTTAATTTATAAAACTATTAAAATATTAAAATTTGTATCCAACACCTACTTTCAATACATTTCTATTCCATTTACCATTAATTTCAGAATCAACATAAGTGTCAAGTCCAAAACTGTATCGCGCTTCAATAAAAAAATGTTTGCTCATATCAAACTGAGTTCCAATTTCAAAAGAAGGCGTTAATATTGAAACTTTGTCAGATGAATTAAATTGAAATGAATCTCTCCAGTGCAAACTATTACCTAAATAAATATCCAGCTTGGGGCCAGCAAAAACACTCCAACTATTATTAAAATAATACTTTGCAACTATTGGGATTTCTAATGTTGTTGAACCATAATAAGTAAAATTTCCAATTACATCTCCCTCAATGGCCCAACTTTTTGCAAGGCGTTTTTCTACAAATAAGCCTAAATACAATGCTCTAATGTAGTTGTAGTGGTGATATTTGGAAATATTAGTGTGGCTTTCACCCAACTTAACACCAAAAGTCCAACTTTTGATTTGTGTAGAGTCGTTTTGAACCTGAGAATCCTGAGCTTGTATCCATTGAATACTGCTAAGAAGGCAACATAAAATAATGTAATACTTTTTCATTAAAAATTTGGCTATGGTTAATATTTAACAAATATATTCTTACAATATGTTAAATATTCCTAACCATTTCCCAAATCGAAGCCAACTAAAGGTTAAATAAATCACAAAAAAATTTGGATACCCAATTCGTAGCTTTGAAGCCCAAAACCAACGATCACACCTTTCGCATTTGGAGAAATAAACGACATATGCCTAAAAGATTCCCTATCGAAAGTATTGGAGATATGCACTTCCACAACAGGGGTTTCAATGGCAGCCACAGCATCCCCAATGCCCACTGAAGTATGCGTATAGGCCGCTGCATTTAAAATAATACCATCATAACTAAACCCAACTTCTTGAAGTTTATCGATCAACTCCCCTTCTATATTGGACTGAAAATGTTCCAATGCTACTTGCGGGTATTTGTCAACTACCGTTTCAAAAAATTCATTAAAAGTGAGACTTCCATAAATATCAGGTTCTCGTTTCCCCAATAGATTAAGGTTTGGACCGTTGATGATGATGAGTTTCTTCATAAAGTAAATATATTAAAAATAGCACATAAAAAAACCGAAGCTTTTCAGCTTCGGTTTTGAATATTCTATAGTGACTTATTAAAACTGGAACAACACCCCAATATTGGCATTTCCCCAATTCAAACGGTCGGAATAATTTTCATAAGAGGCATTAATTTCAATAAAATTGCCTACATCAATCCCCACTATGGGACGTACATAAAAACCGCCGTCCAAGTAATCTGTAATTCCAAAAGCATAGCCTACATCTATTCCACCAGTAAAAATCCGAAACAACTTCACGCGCCCCGCACCGGCCACAGGTACAAATTGGGCATCATCCCGGTAAAAGTAGCGGTTGTCATTATTCATAAAGAAGTTTCTAAATCCAACCGTAGGACCAAAACTTAGAAAGGCGTCTCTATACCCAAACATATAATAGGCATCCACCCCCAAGGACCAATCGGACACATCCCCGGCATCGGATGAGGCTAAGCCAACACTACCTCCCAACTTAAAAACACCTTGGGACTGGCCAGCTAGACTGATTCCCACAATAAGAACCACAGTTAATAATAATTTTTTCATGATTAATAGCATTTATGTTTACATTTTAAAAAGAGTATTCAATACCAATATTGAAAGAGTTAAACCCATTGACATTATAGAAATAGTCTTGTGACGAATGGTTGACTTCTGCAGTAATCACTTGAAAGGAAGCCAGTAGATTAATCATTCCCAAATTGTACCCGAACTTAGGTCTAAAGTACATTCCTGTATCCGCATCACCCGACACATTAACGGCAAATCCAAGATCCAAACCAGCAAAAAAAGCATGGTCCATAAAATGATATCGAGCAGTAGCCGCAATAGGCAGAAATGAATTGCTATCATTGTCAATTCTAATCGTTGTATCACCCTGATAACGGTAATGATAACCATCGCCTGAAAAGTGGGTGTAGGCCACCAAGCCTCCTACTTCAAGGTTTTCAATAACCTCGAACAAGTAGGTGCCATAAAACCCAAAATTAAAATTAGAAATATCAGTTGTGCCACTCAACGGAAACCCTACATCTGCTCCAATTTTAAAGCCTCCAGTTTTCACTTTTTCTATCATATCATCCGTTACCGTTTCCGCATCTGTCTGGGCCTTAAGACTTATTACACCAAATGACATAAACATTGCAAAACATAAAATTTTTTTCATACGAGTTCTAGTTTAATTGAATTACTATTAGTTTTTAGGAATTAAATTTCATTATTGTTTTCTCTTACAGCTATTTAAAACAGCACTAACAAATTTACCTTATATAACTTATTTATAATACTTTATCACCATTTTTTTCATAATTTTCTTTCAAAACCCGCATTATACCTTCATTTTAATTTGATAACTCCCTCAAAATAATAGTACTTTTAGCCAATGAATTGGCAAAACGCACTTCAAGATTATAAGCATTATTTAAAGATAGAAAGGGGACTTTCCCAAAACTCTATTGATAATTACGAATACGATATTCTAAAGCTAATTAACTATTTGCAACAAAACGATATTTCAGTTTTGCCTCTTGATATTTCCAAAGAAACGGTTCAACCCTTCATTTATGAAATCTCCAAGACCATCAATGCTAGATCCCAATCGAGGTTGATTTCTGGACTTCGGAGTTTTTTTGGCTATTTGGTATTTGAAGAATACCGGGATACCAACCCCATGGACCATATTGAATCACCTAAAATTGGACGGAAACTGCCCGATACGTTAAGTGTAGACGACATAGACCAGCTTATTGCCGCCATCGATTTAAGTAAAGCCGAAGGAGAGCGTAACCGGGCTATTTTAGAAACCCTATACAGTTGTGGCCTTCGTGTAAGCGAGTTGACCAACCTCAAATTGTCTGACTTGTATTTTGAAGAAGGCTTTATAAAAGTAACTGGGAAAGGCGATAAACAACGATTTGTCCCTATCGATCCGCAAACCCAAAAATATATCAATATTTATAGGAAAGAGGTGCGTATACATCTTCCCGTAAAACCAGAATTTAAAGACACATTGTTCCTTAACCGAAGGGGGCGACAACTTACAAGAGCCATGATTTTTACCATTATCAAACAATTGGCTGTTAAAATTGATCTTAATAAGAGTATCTCTCCACACACATTTCGGCATTCCTTTGCTACTCATCTCCTTGAAAATGGCGCCGATTTGAGATCTATACAAATGATGTTGGGCCACGAAAGCATTACCACTACAGAAATCTACATGCATTTGGACCGAAGCCACTTAAAAGAAGTTTTAATGAAATATCATCCAAGAAAATCTGAGGAAGAGGGCACTAAAGAACATATTGATTCTGACAACCCTAGTATATAAGAAAAAAGGCATCCGAATTGGATGCCTTTTTTATAATTAATTTTCTGTAGTTATTTAGCAATGTTCACCGCTCTAGTTTCTCTAATTACGGTAACCTTTACTTGTCCTGGATAAGTCATGTCTGTTTGTATTTTTTGTGAAATCTCAAAAGACAATTTAGCTGCTTGATCGTCAGAAACCTTTTCACTTTCTACAATCACCCTTAGCTCTCTACCGGCTTGGATAGCATACGCTTTGTTTACGCCACTAAATCCAAAGGCCACATCTTCCAAATCTTTCAAACGTTGGATATACGAATCCAAAACTTGACGTCTTGCTCCTGGTCTTGCTCCTGAAATGGCATCACATACTTGGATAACTGGCGCCAATAAAGTGGTCATTTCAATTTCATCGTGGTGCGCACCAATAGCATTGCAAACCTCTGGTTTTTCACCATATTTCTCCGCCCACTGCATACCTAAGATCGCGTGAGGTGTTTCAACATCTGCTTCTGAATCTGGCACTTTTCCAATATCGTGCAACAGTCCTGCACGTTTTGCCAATTTCGGGTTCAAGCCCAATTCCGCGGCCATCACTCCACAAAGTTTTGCAACTTCTCTAGAGTGCTGTAATAAGTTTTGACCGTAAGAAGAGCGGTATTTCATACGTCCTACCAATTTGATCAACTCTGGGTGCAATCCGTGAATTCCTAAATCGATTACCGTACGCTTTCCTACTTCAATTATTTCTTGATCAATTTGCTTTTGGGTCTTCTTCACCACTTCCTCAATACGTGCCGGGTGAATTCTTCCATCTGTCACCAATCGGTGTAACGATAAACGTGCAACTTCACGACGCACAGAATCAAAACAAGACAAAATGATAGCTTCTGGTGTATCGTCTACTATAATTTCAACACCTGTAGCGGCTTCAATGGCACGAATGTTACGTCCTTCCCTACCAATAATTCGTCCTTTAACGTCATCAGATTCAATATTGAAAACTGACACACAGTTGTCAATAGCTTCTTCTGTACCTATTCGTTGAATGGTATTAATGATGATCTTTTTAGCTTCTTGTTGAGCAGTAAGTTTGGCTTCTTCAATGCGGTCTTGAACATAAGCCATGGCATCCGTTTTAGCCTCGTTTTTAAGAGACTCTACCAACTGCGCTTTAGCATCTTCTGCCGAAAGGCCAGAAATCACCTCTAACTGCTTAATTTGGCTCTTGTGGGCCTTTTCCAACTCCACTTTTTTCTTTTCCAAAAACTCCAAACGAAAATCATAATCTTTCATCTTCGCTTCAATGGCTTGATTGGTCTTTTTATGCTTGGACAACTCATTGGACACCTGCGATTCCTTATCGCGTGTACGCTTCTCGGCATCGGCCATTTTTTTGTCCCTCGACAAAATTACCTTTTCATGCTCAGATTTTAATTCAATGAATTTCTCCTTAGCCTGAAGTATTTTGTCTTTTTTAATAGATTCTCCTTCGGCGGTTGCCTGTTTGATGATTCCTTCGGCCTCTTGCTTAGCATTGGCTACAACTTTTGATGCATTGTTCTTTTCCAGAGTCTTTGCAACAATATATCCAATGACTACACCAAGTACCACGCCTCCTACAATCAATAAAATTGTGTTCATTTCCATGTTTAGTTAGTTAATATATATAAAAAAGCCTACATCGGTTTTACATTCTGTATAAACTCCTTAAAAACAAGTTTAGGGCTAACAAACTGATCAACCCTCTACTCAGAGGTAGCTCGGTCTTACAGCTTAAACTCACCCTTTTTAAAGAATTAACGTTGAGTTTATCAAAAAAAAATAACCAATGTAGGCAGTAACCTTATTTTATTTAAAGAACGTTATGAGTTTAAATGCTGCTCCAAAAGTTCATCCAAGGCTAACAACTTGTTTTCCACCTCTTCGCTAACATTTTCTCTATCTATAGATTTTTGCTCTAATTGAGAGGCAAACTGTAAGGCACACATGGCCAATACATCTTGCTTATCTCTCACAGAATAATTTTGCTCAAACTGGCCTATCATTGCTTCAATCTTCTTCGCCGCCTTTCGTAATCCTTCCTCCTGACTTGGAGCTATTGTTAAAGGATATACCCTATTTGCAATGGATAGCTTTATCTTAAGCTGTTCTGACATACATCATACAATTACATTATTCAGACAATTGCGCAATACAGTGGTCAATATCCCTGATTAATGCGTTTATTTTGAGCTTCGTTTCTCTGTTATCTTCGTCACTGCCCAGTAATGATTTTGCTACCTTGAGCGCTTCGTATTTTTCAACCCAAGCACTTATTTCTTCCTGGTATTGTAAATTCTTTTGCTGTTGAAGAGCTAATTCCTCTGAAAGCTTAGCGTTTGTCTGCTTTAAAACTTCGAGTTTGTGCAAAAGCTTGCTAATTTTATTCTCTAAAGAATCTACAATCTCTTCAATTTTACTCATTTGCAATATCCACTACTGTCTCAACAAAGTTAACATACCAAAACAAAAATCACAATTGTTTTACAATAAATTTTAAAATAATTAATTATAGATTGTAAAGTGCTGTTTTCTACTATTTATGGGCTTTCCCTTTTGAAGATTAGCTCCAAATTAATATTTTAGCCCCACAAATTTGCTTATGAAAAAAATCCTATTTTTCCTACTATTACTTGGCCAAATTGGCAATTCCCAAACCCAATATCCTCAGGATTATTTTAGAAACCCTATGGAGATTCCAATTGTACTTGCAGGGACTTTTGCAGAGTTGCGCCCAAACCATTTTCATGCCGGATTGGATATCAAAACACAGCATCGAGAGGGTTTAAATGTACATACGGCTGCTCCCGGTTATGTTAGCCGGATCAAAATTTCGCATTTTGGCTACGGAAAGGCCCTATACGTAACCCACCCAAATGGGTATACCACAGTGTATGCGCACCTTCAAAAATTTTCAGATAAAATTGAAAAGTATATCAAAGAATGTCAATACCAAAAGGAAAGCTATCAGGTAGAGGTCTTCCCCACTCCAGATGAACTTCCGGTAAGCCAAGACGAAATTATTGCACTCTCAGGGAACACTGGTGGCTCTTATGCGCCGCATTTGCATTTCGAGATTCGCGACAATGAAGAACGCCCGATGAACCCTATGCTTTTTGGGTTGGATGTAAAGGATTCACGAAAGCCTACCATCAACGGGATTTTTGCCTATGCCAAAAACGAAAAATCGCATGTGAACGGGTCTCAAAAACGAATTGAACTTCGATTGATCCCAACAGCAGGTAGCGATTTCAACGTTGAAGAAATTGAAGCCTTAGGGGATATAGGATTCGGAATCAATACCTACGACAGATTGGATGAGGCGCCCAATAAAAATGGCGTGAACAGCATTCAGTGTTTTTACAACGGAAGCAAGCATTTTGAAATTGACTTCAAACGCTTTAGCTATTCAGAAACGAAACATATCAACCGCTTGATAGATTTTGAAAACTATAAGACCAAGCACAATTATATCCAAAAACTCTTTGTTGAACAAAACAATCCATTGAGCCTTTATAAAGATGTGGAAAACAACGGCTATGTAACTGTTCTGGACAGTACATCCTCTGTATATAAAATCAGGGTAAAGGATTTTAAGGACAATGATGTTTGGGTTACCATTCCTATAAAAGGAAAAAAATTGGACACCCCCGAACCCATCGACGACATCAAACCTATGCACTATGCTTTGCCAGGAAAGGCTACCAATTTAGAAAAAGGCAATATTTCAGTCTATATTCCACAAGGTACTTTTTACGATGATACCTACTTGGATTTTGATGTTAAGGCAGACACGCTTCTGTTAGGAAAGGATATTGTTCCGCTTCAAAAAAGCTTTACCATTAGTTACGATATCAGTAATTATCTGGACGAAGACAAAGAGAAACTCTACATTGCCGAGCTTACCGGATACTATAAAAAACCTAGATATATTGGGACGTCCCGTCAAGGTGAAACCCTTTCGGCCAAAAGTAAATCCCTGGGGACCTATACCCTAGAATCCGATTTGGTGCCACCAACCATTACACCCGTAAATTTTTACGATGGCAAATGGATGAGCAATGCCACCGAATTAAAGGTAAAGATTGGAGACAAAGATTCCGGCATCAGTAATTACAGGGCTACCATTAATGGAAAATGGATCTTAATGGAGTATGAATATAAGAAAGGTACCCTAACTTATAATTTTGAGGATAATATTATTAGCGACACCGAAAACAATTTGAAGGTCATCGTTACCGATAATGTAGGAAATAGTTCTACATTTGAAGCTACGTTTTTTAGAAAATAAAATCTCAACTATTGAAACCTAACGTTTATCTAGTACTTTTTGCATTTTTCTGTTTCTCCCTTTTGGGCTTTTCTCAGCAAGCCACTATAAAAGGGGTTATTTTAGATGACACCCAACTACCGGTGCCAAATGTTTCCATCAAAGCAGGTGCCAATGGTACTTCCTCTAATAATAATGGATTTTATGAGTTGAAAATTCCTTCCAATACAGAGGTGACTATTGAATTTACGCATCTGTCCTATAAACGCGTGGTTGTTACCTTCAACCTTAAAAATGGGCAAGAATTGGAGTTCAACCCAGTCATGAAGGTGGATATCGAGCAAATCGGTACCGTGGTTATCAATACCAACACTAGGCAATCTGTAAATGGGGTAACCACAATTACTCCAGAAGTCATCAGAACAATAAAAGGTGCACAACCAGGTGTCGAGAATATTTTAAAGACACTTCCTGGGGTAAATGTTTCCAATGAATTGAGTACACAGTATTCTGTTAGAGGCGGAAATTTTGACGAAAATTTGGTGTATGTCAACGAGATTGAAGTGTACAGACCGTTCCTGATCCGTTCGGGCCAACAAGAAGGTTTGAGTTTTGTAAATACCGACTTGGTTCAAAATGTAGATTTTTCCGCCGGTGGATTTCAAGCCAAATATGGAGACAAGCTATCTTCTGTGCTTGACATCACTTATCGTACGCCTGTTAAATTTGGAGTTCGCACCGATTTAAGTTTACTTGGTGGAAGCATTGCTGCCGAGGCTATCAGTAAAGATTCTAAGTTCTTAGGAATTGTTGGATTACGTTACCGCGACAATAGTCTGCTTATCAATTCCATGGAAACGGAAACTAATGTGCGGCCAGTATTTGCCGATGCCCAAACTTATTTAACTTATAAGTTTTCGGATAAATTTCACTTGAATTTCTTAGGAAACTTTTCTGTCAATAAATACCATTTTGAACCACAGAACAGACAAACCAATTTTGGAACTTTAACCGATCCTATTGCCCTTTTGGTTTTTTATGAAGGTCAGGAAAAAGACGAATACGTTACCAATTTTGGAGCATTTAAAGCCAATTACTTCGTATCGGATAAATTGACCTTAAAATTAATTGCTTCTGGATACCACACCACAGAAGAGGAATATTTCGACATATTGGCCCAATACCGCTTAGGAGAAGTTAACAGTAGTATCGGAGATGAAAATTTAGGAGAAGTGGAATTTAGTGAAGGGATTGGTTCACAATTGACACACGCCCGAAACGATTTGGACGCTCTCATATTTAATGCAGAACACAAAGGAGATTACAAACCAAGTGAAGACACAACCATTGAATGGTCTGTAAAATACACCCATGAGGATATAAGAGACCGTTTGGTAGAATGGGAAGTTATTGACAGTGCTGGTTTTTCCATCACACCTCCTACCCTTCACATTCCCAATAATCAGCCTTATAGTCCATACGAAGGTCCTTTGGTAGCGTTTCAAAACGTGCGAGCCACTAACAAGGTTCAGATCGATCGTTTACAGGCCTATGCCCAATGGAGCAAACGATCCACTTTAGGAAATCATGAGGCATTCTACAATATAGGAGCTAGAGCACATAATTGGACAGTGAGCGGTGACGTGGTTGAAACGGTAACACAAACCGTGATTAGCCCTCGTGGACAATTTGCCATAAAACCAGATTGGGATAAAGACATGCTCTTTAGAATTGCTGGAGGATTGTACTACCAACCGCCTTTCTATAGAGAACTTAGGGATTCTTCCGGAGTGGTGCAACCTCATGTAAAAGCCCAAAAGTCGACGCATATCTTACTTGGGAATGAATACAGCTTCGAGCTTTGGGACAGACCTTTCAAATTGGTTTCTGAAGCTTATTACAAGCACCTTTCAGATGTAAATCCATACACATTGGAAAATGTTCGTATTCGCTATCGCGCAAAGAATAATGCCAAAGCTTACGCCTATGGATTGGATATGCGACTTAATGGAGAATTTGTAAAAGGGACCGAGTCGTGGTTCAGCTTTGGATATTTAAAAACTGAAGAAAACATCGAAGACCAAGGCTATATTGCCAGACCAACAGACCAACGTTTAAAATTTGGAATCCTATTTCAGGATTATGTGCCAAGCATCCCGGAACTTAAAATGTACCTGAATTTGGTTTACAATACGGGAGTTCCCGGAGGTTCGCCAAGTTATGCCAACCCTTACCAATACCAAAATAGGCTTCGCGACTACAAACGTGCGGATTTAGGGGTAAGCTATGTATTGGTAGATCAAAACAAAACTTACGATAGCTGGAAGCGCCATTTTAAAGACCTTACCTTAGGATTTGAAATCTTCAACATGTTTGATGTTCAAAATTCCATTACCAATACTTGGGTAAGGGATGTTTACAGCAAGCGTCAGTATGCCATTCCAAACTATTTAACGCCTAGAGTTTTCAATGTAAGATTATCTGCTCGTTTATAATCTAAACAACTGCCCATATTTTTGTAAATTAGAGAAGCTAATTCACAAATAGTCAAATTATGGGCAATAGACGGTCATTTCTAAAAACTTCAGGGATCCTTTTGGCGGCAAGTGCATTGCCTCTATCCAGTTTTATGATTCCACAAAGGAAATCAAAGTTAGGAGTCGCTTTGGTGGGGTTGGGCTATTACAGTAAAGATATTTTGGCACCTGCACTCCAGTTAACCAAATATTGTGAATTAAGAGGTATTGTAACTGGATCCCCTGAAAAAATTCCTATTTGGCAGAAGAAATACAATATCCCGGATGCCAATGTTTACAATTATGAAAACATGCATACCATTGCTAATAATGACGATATCGATATTGTCTACATTGTCCTTCCCAATGCACTTCATAAACCGTATAGTATTATTGGCGCCGAAGCAGGGAAACATGTATGGTGCGAAAAACCAATGGCCATGAATGTTTCGGAATGTGAAGCCATCATCCAAGCCTGTAATAAAAACAAAGTGCAGTTAACCATCGGTTACCGTCTTCAGCATGAACCAGTAACCCAAACCATCATAAAATGGTCACAATCCAAACCTTATGGTGCTATAAATTCCTTATATGCTGAAGCGGGTTTCTATAATAGAGCAAGCGACCATAATAATTGGAAACTTCATAAAACTTTAGGTGGGGGCGCTATGTATGACATGGGAGTGTATCCACTCAATGCGGTTCGTTACGCTACAGGACTGGAACCAATTTCTGTGAGTGCCACCCACGAATATACACGTCCAGATATTTTCACTGCAGATGAAATTACCAATTTCAACTTAGAATTTCCAAATGGCATCACGGCTCAATGCAAAACATCTTTTGCTGAAAACATTAATACCATGAAAGTTGACTGTGCCAATGGCTGGTACAAAGCTGAACCTTTGCAATATTATAGCGGGGTAAGTGTACAAGGAAGTGATGGACAAAAAATATCACCATTTCAAGGAAACCAACAAGCCAAACAAATGGATGATGACGCATTGGCAATCATGAATAAAACGGCACCTATAGTCCCTGGTGAAGAAGGTTTGAAAGATATTAAAGTGGTTGAAGCCATCTACAAATCAGCGGCCCAAAATGGAAAAAGAATTCCTATTGCCTAGTATTTGTATCGGTTCGGAACTTAATTTTCTTCTTAACATATTATAGTCAATCTTCGAGTAATTTGGAATAACTATTCAATAAGAATACTTTATATTTATACCAATAAATGACGTTCCAAATTGAGAAATATACAATATCTCCTACGCAATAACTTCAATACCTTAAAATATTGTTTTAAGCGCATGTTTATTATGTTTTATCTCTTTGTTTTGGGGTGCACTACAAGCAATTCCCCAAATAAAATTGAGAATCCCAGAGAGCGTATTTCTATAAATGAAGGTTGGAAATTCATGAAATATGAATCGGAAGCCTTGGCCGACAATCTCATTTATGATGTAAGACCTGCTATTGAAAATGTTGATGACACCAAAGAAGCGGATTCCAAACCTACCGAAGCAGTTGAAATGGCTACTTCTGCCGAAGTTCTAAAACCCTATATTTTACCAACTGCCAACCATTTTATTAAGGACAGTACCAAACATCACAAAAGACCTAAGGGTAATCCTGGAGAAAACTTTCCTTTTGTACAAATTAATTTTGATGACCATGATTGGGAAACGGTGGATTTACCCCATGACTGGGCTATTAAAGGTCCTTTCATGAAAGGCAATGATGCTGAAGTTGGCGGAGGCATGGGACGGCTGCCTAGTAATGGTACGGCATGGTACCGAAAACAATTGGAAATACCCAAAAGTGATCAAGAAAAATCTATTTTTTTGGACATAGATGGCGCCATGTCCTACGCCATGGTATGGCTTAATGGTAATCTGGTTGGAGGCTGGCCCTATGGCTACAATTCTTGGCGATTGGATTTAACGCCATACATCAAATTTGGAGAAAGTAACCAACTAGCCATAAGGGTTGATAACCCTAATCATTCGGCTCGATGGTATCCTGGTGGAGGGATTAATAGAAATGTTTGGCTTACCAAAACCAACAAAATTCATATTGGTCAATGGGGAACCTATGTAACCTCCCAAGGGGTTTCTAAAGATTCTGCAACCATCGATTTTGAAGTAGCTATCGTAAATGATGCCTTGAGTAATGAAACTGTTGATGTCGTAACAGAAATTTATCCCTTAGAAAATGACTTTAAAAGATTAGGATTAAGAGCTGCGAGTATTAAAGAAAATAACATAAGTCTAAACTCTTTCAGTCAAACAACAATAAAAGGATCCGTCGTCATAAAAAATCCAAAACTATGGGGCCCTCCACCAACTCAAGCTCCCAATCTTTACAAAGCGATTACAACCATTCATTCTCAAGATGGTACTATTTTAGACAATTACGAAACTGTTTTTGGCATTCGCGAAGTAATTTTTGATAGCGAAAAAGGACTTATAGTGAATGGAGAATCTATAAAAATACAAGGTGTTAATCAGCACCATGATTTAGGTGCTTTGGGGGCAGCCTTCAACCTAAAAGCGGCCAAACGTCAATTGGAAACCCTAAAAGAGTTAGGATGCAATGCCATTAGGATGGCTCATAACCCTCCTGCTCCAGAACTTTTGGAGTTAACTGACCAAATAGGCTTTTTGGTAATTGATGAAATATTCGATAGCTGGGAACGTAAAAAAACACCTCATGATTTCCATCTTATTTTTGATGATTGGTTTGAAGCCGACACGCGCTCTTTTGTAAGACGAGACAGGAACCATCCTTCCGTAATATTATGGAGTTTCGGCAATGAAGTTGGAGAGCAGTATACAGATGAAGAAGGTGCTAAAGTGGGTTCTAAATTAAGTGCTATTGTAAAAAGTGAAGACCCTTCCAGACCAACCACTGCTTCCATGAATTACGCGAAACCCAATATGCCCTTCCCTACCATTATGGATGTCATCAGCTTAAACTATCAAGGAGAAGGCATTAGGGATGCCCCCGCTTATGCTCATCTACAAGGTATCAAAACGTCCCCCTTGTACCCAGCCTTCCACGAAGCATTTCCAAACAAAGCTATTATCAGCAGTGAAACGGCTGCGGCCTTAAGTTCGAGAGGAACTTATCTGTTTCCAGTGACAGGAGATATCAGTTCTCCTATTTCAGATGGTATTGGAGGTGATCCCAAAACTGGTTATGTGAGTTCGTATGAATTATATACCGCCAATTTTGGATCTTCCGCAGATAAAGTATTTGCATCGCAGGACAAACACCCCTTTGTAGCAGGGGAATTTGTCTGGTCCGGATGGGATTATTTGGGAGAACCTACTCCCTACTATTCCTCTAGAAGCTCCTATTTTGGACTTATTGATTTGGCAGGCTTTAAAAAGGACCGTTTTTATTTATACCAAGCCAGATGGCGACCTGATTTACCCATGGTACACATTCTTCCGCATTGGAATTGGCCAGAACGTACCGGACAAATTACTCCAGTGCATATTTTCACCTCTGGAGATGAAGTAGAATTGTTTTTGAATGAGAAATCCTTGGGACGCAAAAAGAAAGGACTTTTTGAATACCGTTTACGTTGGGATGATGTTGTATATAATCCAGGAACTTTAAAAGCTGTAGCTTATAAAAATGGCCAGTTTTGGAGCGAAGAAACTGTTCACACTACTGGGGAACCTTCAAAATTGGACTTAAAAACAGATCAGGACGACTTGCTCTCAAATGGGAAAGACTTGGTATTTATAACAGTAAAAATCACGGACAACAAGGATCATTTTGTGGCCAATGCCAACAATCCCATATCCTATACAATTGAAGGGCCTGGTGAGATAGTTGCCACTGACAACGGAGATCCAACTGATTTGACCACCTTTGCTTCCACAGAAAGAAATGCCTTTAATGGATTGGCTCTCGTTATTATTAAAGCGAAGAAAGGGGCTAGCGGCCAAATAAAAGTAACGGCGAATTCTAGTGGTTTACAGAGTGGTTCTGTAACCATAAATTGCCAATAAACAGGATCACGACTATTTACCTATAATCCAATAAAAAAGGAGTATAAAATTTATACTCCCTTTTTTTTTTTTATACGTTTTGAAATATTAGGCTTCCGGTTCCTCATTTTTACCTCCAAACAAACGCTTTCTAAAACCACTGAATAAAGCCACAGCTCCAACGGCAATAATTTTCCAAAATTTTATAAGCAATGCAAAAAAGCCAGCTTTAGCCAATACTTTTCCGGCAATAAGTCCTCCAATGCCATAGGCAGCCACTTCGTCTAAATCAGGATTAAAATCGGAGTAGCGATTACCTTCTGAAAATCTTACACTCTCAATAATTTGATCTCTGTCTCGGTTGAATGTATCCAACATATCGATATCCCCAATGGCATTCAAATTAAGGTATCCCTTTCTCCCCAGCACTCTAATGTTATAATTCAACGTATTGATATCTGTTCCTTCAAAATGTAATTCCTTGGCCCAGTGCAGCTTTTTAGTCACATTATCATAGTATGGTGCAGAAGCCCATCCTACCAATTCCATTTCGCCGTACCCTTGTACCACACGCTCTGGATTACCTGCTTTGATATCCTCCTGCATTTCCTCTAATAGATCGTCATAGTCTAAATCTTCGGCATCTTCATCTTCGATATAACCTTCTTCGGAATACCCTATTTCTACGCAATAGGTGAAGTTATCACTAAGAGGAAACATATTCTCCGGAAATAACAACCCTAAGGTTTCACTTGGTGGATTTTCCCAAAGCTCTGTAAGCACGTAATTACTTTGTTCTGGATCTAGATATTTAAAGCCTTGAGGGACTTCCAAAGTGGCAATGCCATCCTGCAAAGTGATAGTTCCCTTTTGAAATTCAAAGGAATTGTTGATGCTATCTGTGTAGAACTTTACAACATCCAAGTCAAAGGAAATGGTGTCAGTTTCAGTTTGGGAATAGCCCAACTGTAATAGCATTAAAAAACATAGGTTAAGTACAATCTTTTTCATGATTTAAGATTAGGTTTGGTTACAGTTTAAGAGTTGAAATATAAAAAATAATGCCCCCTTTTGACCAATAAATCTTAACAAATAAAGAAAATACTTAACCTATGAATCTAACTTAATAATTGTCAAACCTATAGCACGTTATCCATAATCTCCTGAACTACCTCAGGGTTTAACAATGTGCTGGTATCTCCAAGATTAGAAGTGTCGTTACTCGCTATTTTACGAAGAATACGACGCATGATCTTACCACTTCGTGTTTTTGGCAATCCTTGGGTAAACTGAATTTTGTCCAACTTAGCAATAGGTCCAATACGATCGGTTATCAATTGGTTGATCTCCTTACGAAGGTTCTCATGGTTTCTGCTTTCACCCGTATCTTTCAAAGTTACATAACCATATAGCGCATTTCCTTTCACATCATGCGGGAACCCAACAATTGCAGATTCTGACACTGCAGGGTGTTCGTTGATGGCGTCCTCAATTGGTGCTGTTCCAAGGTTATGTCCAGAAACAATAATTACATCATCCACTCGACCTGTGATACGATAGTAGCCAACTTCATCTCGCAAGGCTCCATCCCCTGTAAAATATTTATTTTCAAAAGCAGAAAAATACGTGTCTTTATACCTTTGGTGATCTCCCCAAATGGTTCGGGCCATAGAAGGCCAAGGGAATTTAATACATAATTTCCCATCTACTTGGTTGCCTTTTATTTCTTGGCCATTATCATCCATTAATGCTGGTTGTACCCCAATAAATGGCAAAGTGGCATAGGTAGGCTTTGTAGGTGTTACAAAAGGAATTGGCGTGATCATGATGCCTCCTGTTTCAGTTTGCCACCAGGTATCAACAATAGGGCTTTTCCCTTTCCCTATGGTATCGTTGTACCAGTGCCAGGCCTCTTCATTAATAGGCTCACCAACCGACCCCAACACTTTCAAGGAAGACAAATCATATTTATCAACCAATTCCACACCTTGTTTTGCTAGCGCTCTAATAGCCGTAGGCGCTGTGTAAAATTGGGTGACTTTGTGCTTCTGAACAATTTCCCAGAAGCGTCCAAAATCAGGGTAACTTGGTACGCCTTCAAACATCACGGTTGTGGCGCCATTTGCCAACGGTCCGTATACAATGTAGCTATGGCCCGTAATCCAACCTATATCGGCGGTACACCAAAAGATGTCATGCTCTCTATACTGAAACGTGTTTTTAAATGTGTAGGCTGTATACACCATATAACCAGCCGAAGTATGTACCATCCCTTTTGGTCTTCCCGTAGATCCAGAAGTATATAAAATGAACAAAGGATCTTCGGCATTCATGATTTCCGCCTTTCCTTCTTTGGAGGCCTTATCCAATAAAGGTTCCAGCCAATGGTCACGACCTGCTTCCATATGAACGTCTTCATTGGTGCGTTTAACCACCAAAACACTTTTCACGGAAGGACAGTTCTGAAGAGCTTCATCTACAATACCTTTTAAATCGATAGTTTTTGCTCCTCGATACGAACCATCTGCAGTAACTACTAATTTACATTCACTATCATTGATTCTTGTAGCTAATGCTTTGGAAGAAAAGCCTGCAAATACCACCGAGTGAATAGCCCCAATTCTAGCACAGGCCAAAATGGAAATCGCCAATTCAGGAATCATCGGCACATAAATACATACTCTATCCCCTCTTTGAATGCCCTGTTCCTTCAGTACATTGGCAAACTGATTCACGCGTTCATAAAGTTGTCTGTAGGTAATGTGTTCTGCTGGTTCATTTGGGTCATTCGGTTCAAAGAGAATCGCGGTTTTGTCCCCTCTTGTAGATAGATGTCTGTCGATACAGTTTTCTGTTATGTTCAATTGGGCTCCTTCAAACCATTTCACTTCCGGTTTGGTAAAATCCCAACTCAGGACTTTATCCCATTTTTTTCGCCACAAAAAGTGTTCTTCTGCAATTTCTTCCCAAAAATTTTCTGGTTCCCTTACCGACTTTCGGTACACTTGGTAATATTCTTCTAAATGTTTTATATGATAATGACTCATGTATTAAAATTTGTACCCCAATTTTGACAAATTGAGAGAATTGATTTGGTTCTAAGTTATAAAAATTATGTTTAGAGACAGTTCTTTTTCTACCGACAACATTTTTCTGTCGACGGAAGTATCCTACTCAAAAGATTAACGATAAATCCTATTCTTTCTTATTGAAAAAAGCCTCTTCCTCTTCGGACAACAACCTTGAATGAATCAAAAACCTGACACCCAAAGGTATTTCCAGAGAGAAACTAGCCCCTCTTCCCTCAGTGACATCTACTGTTAAATGGGTGTGTTTCCAATATTCAAACTGATCGCGATTCATATAAAAAGGAATGTCGTTTAAATACCCCAATAGCACATCGCTCTCATCAATATACATGTCTTCTTTTTCTAAAATCATTGGCGAGGATCCATCGCAACAGCCACCACTTTGATGAAAAATAAGCGCTCCATACTTCTCCTTTAGTGTCTCTACTATTTCAGCGGCCTTTTCTGTAATTGCTAATCGTTCCATAGTTATAAGATAAAAAAAAGGCTGACTTTGGGGACATCAGCCTTCTTCAATTGCTATCAATTACTTCTAAAAAAAGCCTAGTTTATTCTTATCATAAGAAATGAGCATATTCTTGGTTTGGCGGTAATAGTTAAGCATCATAACATGGTTTTCTCTACCAAATCCTGATTTTTTATAGCCTCCAAACGGTGCATGCGCAGGATAGGCATGGTAACAGTTTACCCAAACCCTACCTGCTTTTATTGCTCTAGGAATTTGATACAATTGGTGGGCGTCACGTGTCCAAACTCCTGCTCCCAATCCATAAAGTGTATCGTTTGCAATTTCAATGGCTTCAGCTTCATCCTTAAATTTGGTCACACATACCACTGGTCCAAAGATTTCCTCCTGAAATACACGCATTTTATTGTGTCCTTCCAAAATGGTAGGCTTAATATAAAATCCATTGGCTAAATCACCATCCAACTTATTGGCCTCCCCTCCTGAGAGTACTTTGGCACCTTCTTCTTTCCCTATTTTTAAATAAGATTGAATCTTTTCATACTGATCGTTCGAAGCCTGAGCTCCCACCATCGTATTGGTATCATAAGGATTCCCTTGAACGATGGCATTGGTTCTTGCAATAACGCGCTCCATAAATTGATCGTAGATATCCTCTTGAACCAACAATCTGGAAGGGCATGTACATACCTCCCCTTGGTTAAAGGCAAACAATACCGCTCCTTCAATAGCTTTATCCAAATAAGCATCATCTGCATCCATCACACTATTAAAGAAAATATTAGGTGATTTCCCTCCCAATTCCATGGTCACCGGATTGAGATTTTTAGAGGCGTATTGCATGATTAATTGTCCTGTGGTGGTTTCACCAGTGAAGGCAACTTTATCCACTCTTGAACTCGATGCCAAAGGTTTTCCTGCCTCTGGCCCAAAACCATGTACTACATTAACAACACCGGGAGGAAACACATCTGCAATTTTTTCCATCAACAAAGTGGCTGAGGAAGGGGTTTGTTCGGCTGGTTTCAACACCACGCAGTTCCCTGTAGCCAAAGCTGGTGGTAATTTCCATGATAACATTAATAGAGGAAAATTCCAAGGAATGATTTGCCCCACCACACCAAGTGGTTCTTTAATATTCATGGAAAGTGTATTGGCGTCCAATTCGGAAGCCGTCCCTTCTTCTGAACGAATACAAGCCGCAAAATAGCGCCAATGATCTGCCGACAATGGCACATCGGCATTTAGGGTTTCACGGATTGGCTTTCCGTTGTCGCAGGTTTCCACCAAAGCAAACTCTTCCAAATTGTCTTCAATAATATCGGCTACTTTGTTCAATAATAAAGAGCGCTCAGTGGCCGAAGTATTGCCCCACGCTTCTTTGGCCGCATTGGCCGCATCCAAGGCCAATTCTATATCCTCTTTTTGTGATCTAGGATACTTAGCGATTAGGCTATTATCTACGGGTGAGGTGTTTTCAAAATAATCACCCCCAACAGGTGGCACAAACTTCCCATTGATAAAATTGTGGTAGGTGTCCTTAAATTTTGGTTTAGAATAACTCATTTTTTTTTCACTTTTTAAGTTTAACTTTTTAAACAACTTCAAATCAAAACGTTACAACACGAACTAAAATTACCATGTTTGCAATTTGAAGCCTAAATATTTGACTATTGTGTAACTTTTATAAATATATTTTACCATATTAGCAATTTATTGAACATAATTATCATATTTTTGAACAAACCTATCATTTCAACCTTTTTTTGAATAATTTGAAAATCACGCTATGAATTCCTTGTTGAATCAACATAAAAAACACAGGAAACTAACCACACTAGTAGAGAACAGAACAACCTATAATGCGGACTATGCCGAATTGAATATTTACGAAACCCACGCCTATGCAGAACAGGTTTCCTTAACGTTCGATTTCCCAATTATTGCTAGTATGCTTACAGGAAAAAAAGTGATGCATTTGGATGGCATGCCTGCTTTTGATTTCTATCCGGGTGAATCGGTAGTGATGCCTACCAACAAGGAAATGGTTATTGACTTTCCTTTAGCAACCGCTGAAAGCCCAACACAGTGTTTGGCTTTGGGAATTGATGAAGGCAAAATAGATGAAGTGGTAGAAAAGTTTAATCAGAAGGTGACTATAGAGAATGAGAATAATTCGTGGAAACTGAATGAAACAGCCTCTCACCTAATCAACAATACCGATGTAAACCATTTGGTGGAGCGCTTGGTGTATACTTTTACCAATAGTAACAAATCCAAAGATGTGCTTTTGGATTTGATGATTCAAGAGCTGATTGTAAGGTTATTACAAACAAAAGCCAAGGCCTTTTTACTAAATGACCCTGACCATATGTTTAATGATACCCGTATTGGAATGGTCCTTAAGTATATTAAGGACAATCTTACCAACAAGGATATAACCGTAGATTTATTGGCTGAAAAAGCCTGTATGAGTACCTCTCATTTTCATAAGAAATTCAAAAACACCCTTGGTATTTCCCCTATAGATTACATTAACTCCGAAAAAATCAAGTTTTCCAAAAAGCTAATGAAGGAAGTCAAGGATTTTAGAATGTCTGAAATTGCATTTAAATCAGGGTTCAACAATACCAGCTATTTCAACCGACAGTTCAAAAAGCTGGAATTGATGACACCGCAACAATTTAAGGCCTCAATCAGTAAGTAATTATTGCTTTAAAAAGTCTGCAAACCATTTAGCCGAAGCTTTAGGTGTGCGCTCCAAAGTATCAAAATCTACATAGTGCATTCCAAAACGCTTGCTGTAGCCCGACGCCCATTCAAAGTTATCCATAAAGGACCAAGCAAAGTAGCCTGTTAGGTTCACCCCCTCTTCAATGGCTTTGGCACATTCTTCCAAATAGCCTTTAAAGAATTCCACACGTTTTGCATCATTGACTTCGCCATTTTCAAGTTGGTCGTCATAAGCACAGCCATTTTCGGTAATGACAATATTTGGATGGTCATAACGATCGGAAATCCAATGCAACAATTTTCTACAGCCCCAGGGCACAACAGCCCATTGCATTTCGGTTAATTCCCAATTGGGATCCAATGCTAAATTCACATCTTGATCCTCACTCAAACCTCCGTTACCATAAACCGAACCTGCATTGATTTGTTTAGCTTCCGAAGCCAACATAGTTGTATAATGGTTCAAACCAAAAAAGTCCGTGGAACCTAAAAGCATCTGGCGTTCTTCCTCCGTAAACTTAGGCAAACGGTCTCCCAAACGATCTTCCATACATTTTGGATATTTTCCAAAATAAATGGGATCTGCAAACCAAGCCAAGAAGAATTCCAAAGCACGTTGAGCCGCCTTTTGGTCTTCAACAGCATCGGTTAAAGGCTCTCTCCAATCACAATTATTGGTAATGCCAATTTTTCCTTCTTGTTCCTTTTGAAATTTAGTTCTGTAAAGTTGTACCGCCTTGGCATGGGCAATCAAAATATGGTGTCCAGCCAAATAAGGCTCTGTATTCGAAATACGTCCCGGTGCAAACACGCCTTGGCCGTAACCCAAAATAGCCACAACCCAAGCCTCATTGAACGTAATCCAATGTTTTACACGATCTCCAAAACGCTCAAAACACAATTGGGCATAGTCCACAAACACATCGGTGATTTCCTTGTTAAGCCATCCGTCCATTTCCAACTGAAGTGCCAGAGGTAAATCCCAATGGTACAAAGTCACCCAAGGCTCTATGTCATTCGCTAAAAGCTCGTCAATTAACTCTGAATAAAATTGAATTCCCTTTTCGTTGATTTCGCCTTGTCCCTGAGGAAAAATACGCGACCACGAAATAGAAAATCGGTAGGCCGTAAGCCCCATTTGCTTCATTAGGGCCACATCTTCCTTCATTTTATGATAATGATCACAAGCAACATCGCCCGTATCTCCTTCAAACACTTTGCCCGGTATTTGGCAAAAAGCGTCCCAAATAGATGGCCCACGACCATCTGTATTCCATGCACCTTCAATTTGATAGGAAGAGGTTGCCGAACCCCATACAAAATCCTTCGGAAATTTCATTTTTCAGTAGTTTTTATTGAGTCGGCAAGTTATTTATTAATGCGCAGACATGGTAGTAATATTTTGTCAAAATTGAATAAAATGTAACAGCAACAGTAAGAAACTTTCTCTAATGTCCCTGCGCTTCTTTAGCACCACTCGGGATCCTAATAAGTTCCACAATTTCCTGAACATCCTCTGGCGGAGCCTTTGTAAACTTCATGATGACAATAGACACAATAAAATTGCATAGCATGGCGATACTCCCAAAGCCTTCAGGAGAAATACCAAACCACCATTCACTTTTATCCGGAAGCTCCTCATCCAACCAGCCCAATTTGTATTTGATCATGTAGAACAGCATTAAAGAAATCCCCACAATCATCCCCGCAATCGCCCCTTCTTTGTTCATTTTTTTATAGAAAATTCCCAAAATAATGGCCGGAAAAAAGGAAGCGGCGGCCAACCCAAAAGCCAGTGCCACAACAGCCGCAACAAAATCTGGAGGATTGATACCGAAATATCCAGCCACACAAACCGCCCCAACAGCCGATAATCTTGCTCCGATAAGCTCTCCATTTTCAGAAATGTTTGGTTTGATGATTTTTTTGATCAAGTCATGAGATACTGAAGCAGAAATCACCAACAGTAAACCGGCTGCTGTAGACAAAGCTGCAGCCAAGCCACCAGCCGCCACAAGGGCAATCACCCAATTGGGCAATTTGGCGATTTCTGGATTTGCCAAAACCATAATATCATTATCAACCTTGAGTTCATTTTGAGTTTCATCTGCCACATAATTGATGATTCCATCATTGTTTTTATCCGTAAAGGAAATTAAACCTGTAGTTTCCCATTTTTTGAACCAATCCGGAACGGAAGCATAGGCTTTATTCGACACCGTTTCAATCATATTGGTTCTAGCAAATACCGCCACAGCTGGAGCCGTAGTGTACAAAATAGCAATTAGCAACAAGGCCAAACCTGCCGATTTACGGGCATCCTTCACTCGTTTCACCGTAAAAAACCTAACAATAACATGTGGCAATCCAGCCGTTCCAACCATCAAAGCCAAAGTAATGGCAAAGACATCCGTTAAAGATTTTGAGCCGTTGGTATATTCCGAAAAGCCCAGTTCAGCACTAAGCCCATCCAATTTATCCAATAAATAGGTTTCGGAACCATCGGCCAACTGACTTCCAAATCCTAATTGCGGAATCGGATTTCCCGTCATTTGAATGGAAATAAAAATGGCCGGGACCATAAAGGCGAAAATCAACACGCAATATTGCGCCACCTGTGTATAGGTAATCCCTTTCATCCCTCCCAACACAGCATAAAACAAGACAATAAGCATCCCGATAATCACACCGGTATCAATATCCACCTCCAAAAATCTCGAAAATACTACGCCAACGCCACGCATTTGTCCCGCCACATAGGTAAAGGACACCAACAAAGCACAAAACACGGCTACAATTCGAGCGGTTTTGGAATAATAGCGATCCCCAATAAAATCTGGCACGGTAAACTTCCCAAATTTCCTCAGATAAGGCGCCAACAACAAGGCTAATAACACATAACCTCCAGTCCATCCCATAAGATAAACGGAACCGTCATACCCACTGAAAGAGATGATTCCCGCCATGGAAATAAAAGACGCTGCACTCATCCAATCGGCAGCGGTGGCCATTCCATTGGCTAAAGGAGAGACACCTCCACCCGCAACATAAAATTCGTTGGTAGATCCTGCCCTAGACCAAATGGCAATGCCTATATACAATGAAAAAGTTAACCCTACCAATATATAGGTCCACATTTGCACATCTACTGTCAAAAAAATATTATTCATCATAGCCATATTTTTTATCCAATTTGTTCATCAATCTCACATACACGAATATCAAAACCACAAACACATACATAGAGCCTTGTTGGGCAAACCAAAACCCTACTTTAAACCCTCCAATTTTTATGGCATCCAATTCCTCTTTTAATAAAATTCCCGCACCATAGGACACCGCGAACCATATGGCCAACAAAATGAGTACATACCTAATGTTTTCTTTCCAATAGGCTTTAGAACGTTCTTTATTATTCATTTGATTTTAATTTTTGAAGATATTTTTGCAATTCTTTCACGACCCTAGGCGCCATGATCAACGTGGCAATCATCGTGGGAAATGCCATCAAGGCAAATACACCATCTATTAAATTGATTACTAGATCCAACTTAGTGGCAGCACCAAGGATGATACTTCCTATATAGAAATAATTGTAATAGTGTTTTTTATCGGCTCCAAACAGAAAGGACATGCACTTTCCTCCGTAATAGGAATAGGTAAACAAGGATGATAAGCTGAATACCGCAATACATAATAAAAGGAGATATGTTCCGATATGGGGAATTGCCTCTGAAAATGCCATAGCCGTTAAGGATACCCCATCCTTCTCTGAAGATTGCCATACTCCTGTGACCAAAATGGCTAAAGCTGTTAAAGTACAAACCACCAAGGTATCAATAGCAGGCCCTAACATAGCCACTAGACCTTCTCGCACAGGTTCCGATGTTTTGGCCGCTCCATGTGCCATGGGGGCTGTCCCTATTCCAGCTTCGTTGGAAAAAGCGCCCCGACGAATTCCCAAAAGGATCAATCCACCGACCATGCCTCCCAGAAAAGCATCACCCTTAAAATTACCCGGGGCAAAGGCATCTGTAAAAATCATCATTAAATATCTGGGTACTTCCTTGAAATTAACCGCAAGAATGACCATGACCAAGCCAAAATACAATACCACCATACTTGGCACTAATTTGGAGGCCGTTTGACTAATGCGTTTCAAACCACCCAATACCACCAATGCCGTGATGGATGCCAAAACAATTCCCAAGACAATTTTGGATTTCCAATCTACAGCAATCCCATTTGGAATCAACAAAATATCATTGATTGCCTGAGCCAATTGGTTGGCATTAAATACTGGCAATGCACCTATTAATCCAGCCATACTAAAAAAAATGGCCATTGGTTTCCAAGATTTTCCCAACCCTTCGATAATAAAGTACATAGGGCCTCCTTGCAATTCACCTGCACCATCTTTTCCCCTATACATAATTGCTAAAGTGGACGTGAAAAACTTGGTAGACATACCAACTACAGCACTAATCCACATCCAAAATACAGCTCCAGGACCTCCTATCGAAATGGCAACCGCCACTCCAGCAATGTTTCCCATGCCAATGGTTGAAGATAAAGCTGTAGTCAATGCTTGAAAATGGCTGATTTCACCTGGATCACTAGGATTGTCATATTTCCCCCTTAAAACCTGAACGGCGTGACCAAAAAGTCTGAAGGACATAAATCTGGATAGCAGCAATAAATACAAGCCACCTCCTATCAACAAAATCAGTAATGGTAATCCCCAAGCGAGCGAAGAAAAGTCGGAGACGAGTTGGTTAAGTTGGTTCATATTGGCTTTTGTGGATTATAAATGTAAGAAAAGCCAATGAATTTTTTAAACTTTATATTTTCAGAATCACACTTCTTTAAGAATACCTTAATTATAATCCCAATTTTTTATAAATCGAACATAAACCCAAAACTGATACGCATGGCATCTCTTTTAAAGGTTTCATCAAAATAAAACCCGTCAATATTACCATCAAATTTAACCGATTTAACTCCGTAGTCTACCTCTAACCCCAAGGTCATTCTATCATAAGCATCATACATCAGGTTCAGGATACCATAGTAATGTCTATGACGAAAATCACCTGCGATATAGTCTAATTCTGCTTCCGTTTCATCAATAATTACATAGCGCTCGGAATCGTTCGTACTATAACGTGTGTATCCAAAAACTGCATTGCCGTGCAGCTTTTCATTAAAAAAGTATTCATAGGTAACCCATCCCCCAAAAGCCAAAGTTCCTTTAAAATCATTTCCAACGGCAGGATATCCATCATAGCCAAATCCAGAAATAGTTGTGAGGTAATAGGAAATACCTTTACCGCCTACCAATTGAAATTGAAAACAATTGCGGTCAACCGTATGCTTACCACTAAAGGTCACACCATAGCCAAAAAAGTTATCCACCTCGTCGTTAAGTTTGTACTTAATATTTCTTAGAATAGATGCCAAACGCAAATGCCCCCAAACCTTCTGATAGGTCATTGCAAAAGTGACATCTGGTGTAGACTGGTGTGTATCATCCAAAAAAGGCTGAATTTCCTGAAGGGTGAAATAATCATCTTGAGGTGCTTCCAGGCTTATCTCATACTTCCATTTTTCGTCATTGAAAGTATTCATATATTTAATATGAGGGTTACGAAGCCAAATTCCAGAAGGAGGCCCTTCCAACTCCATAATGTTGGGCCAAAGATCTTCATCCCCAAAATTGTTCCAGTTTTGCCCAATCTGCCAATGCTTACTTTCCACATAGGCTTTCCTTAAACGTACATGCCCATTGCCACCCCAAAAATCGGATTCTACTATGGCCTTAATCTTTTGCCCATCTGGCATCACAATAAAAGTTGACCACCTAATCTGGGTTTGGTACATATCAACGTTAAGACTTGTTTCATCATCATCTCCAAACACATCGATATAACCAATATTAAAGGTGTCATTCCCCTGAAGTCCTCCAAACAAATCTAAATAGCCATTTAGTTTCATATGCACCCCCATACTACTTTTAAATTTGGGAGCACCATTAATAGAATCTTTGGATGTTATGGTGAGATATGGATCTTGTGCGAAACAATCTGTGGTAAAAAACAGGCACAAGAAAAAGCTAAGGGTAAAGAGTGGTTTCATGGTTAATTAATTTACGATTAAAGTTAAAAAATTTAACACAAAACCACACTAACTTACTTAAAAAGAAAAAGGTAGCTTTTTAAAGCTACCTTTTATTAAAATCCAAAATGGAGTATTGTTTTTATTTTAAATATTCCAAAACATTAGCTTCTATTCTGCTTTGGATATCACTTACATCTGCCTTCACAAAAGTCTCTCCTATAATGTTTTCGTAAAGCTCGATATAACGCTCACTTACTGTTGTAATGTACTCATCTGTCATTTCTGGAACCGCTTGTCCTTCCAAGCCTTGGAATCCATTAGAGATTAACCATTGACGCACAAACTCTTTAGACAATTGCTTTTGTTCTTCTCCTTTTTCTTGACGCTCTTCATAGCCTTCGGCATAAAAATAACGGGAAGAATCAGGCGTGTGGATTTCATCGATCAATACAATTTTACCGTCCTTGGTTTTACCGAATTCATACTTGGTATCTACTAAAATCAAACCTCTAGAAGCTGCAATTTCAGTTCCTCTTTGGAATAATTTACGCGTGTAATCTTCCAACACCAAATAATCTTCTTCAGAAACAATCCCTCTAGCCAAAATGTCTTCACGGGAAATATCTTCATCGTGGTCACCTTGCTCCGCCTTTGTTGCAGGAGTGATAATTGGCTGTGGAAATTTATCATTTTCCTTCATACCTTCAGGCATCTCTACACCACATAACAGACGTTTTCCTGCCTTATACTCCCTAGCCGCGTGGCCAGACAAATACCCACGAATTACCATTTCTACTTTGAAAGGCTCACACAACGCACCTACCGCTACATTAGGATCTGGAGTAGCTGTTAACCAATTAGGAACCAAATCTTCGGTAGCTTTCATCATGTTGGTTGCAATTTGGTTTAAGATTTGCCCTTTGAATGGAATTCCTTTTGGCATTACCACATCAAAAGCACTTAAACGATCCGTTGCAATCATGACCAATTGCTCGTCATTGATATTGTATACTTCCCTAACTTTTCCTTTGTAAACGCTTTTTTGCCCAGGAAAATTAAAATTGGTATCTATGATAGTATTACTCATAAGGTCTTAAAAATTGTCTCTATAGTTTGATCAATAAAAGTTAACCTGTTTGGGTTAATCGCTGCAAATTTACAAAATAGTTAAGCAACCTACATCAATAAAAAAAAGTTACTTATAGTAAATTTTGCAGATTCAAACTATTCCCTATTTTCAATGCTTTTATAAGCCTCAATTACCTTTTTCACCAATTTATGACGAATCACATCTTTGTCATCCAGGAATACCATCCCTACCCCTTCTACATTCTTTAAAATGAGTAAAGCTTCCTTAAGACCTGAAATGGTACGTCTAGGCAAATCAATTTGTCCTGGATCTCCCGTCAATAAAAACTTAGCGTTTTTTCCCATACGGGTCAAAAACATTTTCATTTGGGCGTGTGTGGTATTTTGGCCTTCATCCAAAATGACAAAGGCATTATCCAAGGTACGTCCTCTCATAAAGGCCAAAGGCGCAATCTGAATCGTTCCGTTTTCAATAAGCGTCGTCAATTTTTCCGTAGGAATCATATCCCTTAGGGCATCGTACAAAGGCTGCATATAGGGGTCTAATTTCTCCTTTAAATCCCCCGGTAAAAACCCAAGATTTTCCCCAGCTTCCACAGCTGGCCTTGTAAGGATGATTCGTTTGACCTCTTTGTTTTTAAGAGCTTGTACTGCAAGCGCAACTCCCGTGTAGGTTTTTCCTGTACCCGCCGGACCAATGGCAAAAACCATGTCGTTTTTGCGCATACTTTCCACCAATTTACGTTGGTTTAGGGTTTGGGCTTTTATCAATCTTCCTCCCACACCATGAACAATGGTTTCACCACTTTGCTCTGAAGTTGTATAATCATCAGTGCTTTGGCTAGTCAATACGCGTTCTATAGCGTTTTCATCCAGTTTGTTGTATTTGCCAAAATGGCCCATCAACATAGTAAGGCGGCGGTCAAATTCTTCGAGTAGATCTTCGTCGCCATAAGCTTTAATTTTATTGCCTCTTGCGACAATCTTCAGTTTGGGAAAGTACTTTTTAAGAAGTTCGATATTTACATTGTGCGCTCCAAAAAACTCTTTTGGAGCAATTTCTTCCAATTCAATTATAAGTTCATTCAAAAGCTAAGTGATTTAGTACATTATTCTGTTTTTGTTTTATTAGTTTTGTGGTAAATAAAACGGGCGCCATTTTTTTAATTCTCAGAATAAAAATAGCAGAAATAAATTGTAATTAAATTGACTTCGGTTATTTTTATTTGAATTTTTTACACAATGGAAAGCTACATAATTTTAATGAAATTTAGGTTAAAAAACTATCAACAATTTTAAATGGCAATCATTACATTAACGACCGATTTTGGTGAAAAAGACCACTTCTCCGGAGCCGTTAAAGGCGCTATTTACAGTCAACTTCCTGACGTTCGCATTGTTGATATCTCGCATTCGGTGTCCCCTTTCAATGTTCCCGAAGCCGCCTATATCATCCAAAGTGCCTACAGCAGTTTTCCAAAGGGAACCATACACGTTATCGGGATTGATTCTGAATTAAACCCAGAAAACAAACACATTGCAATTAAACTGGACGGCCATTATTTTATCTGTGCCAACAATGGCATTATGAGCATGATTTGCTCCGAAATTGCACCAGAGAAAATTGTGGAGATTAACATACATGATAAAATTGAAACCAATTTCCCTGTGCTGGATGTCTTTGTAAAAGTGGCTTGTCATATTGCCCGAGGTGGTACTCTTGAAGTGATTGGTAAAGTGATTGACCACATCAAACCAATCAAAAACCTAACACCCTTTGTAAATGATGAGAAAAACCAAATTATAGGAAGTGTAATCTACATTGACAACTACGGAAACGTAGTGACCAACATCAAACGTAAATTTTTTGAATCCATCCAAAAAACACGTCCTTTTGAAATTTCGGCAAGAAGCCATAAGTTCAAGGAAATATACAATAAATACAGTGATGTAATCAACTTTGATACTCCTAAAGAAAAACGCTACGACCAAGGAAAAGGACTCGTGGTGTTCAATTCTTCCAACTACATTGAAATTGCTATTTACAAGAGTAACAGTAGTACCGTAGGAAGCGCCTCTACCCTTATGGGACTGCAAATGCGGGATACGGTGACCATCAACTTCTTTTAGCGCAAGACCCTTTAATATTCAATTAACTAAATTACACATATGTTTGTACGGATCGTGAAAATGAGTTTTCAACCCGAAAAAATAGACACTTTTCTTTCCAATTTTGAAGCCAACAAAACTAAAATACGTGCTTTTGAAGGCTGTCAGTTTTTGGAATTATACCGAGACAAAACCAACCCCAACATCTTTTTCACCTACAGCTATTGGGACACCGAAACCGATTTGGAAAACTACAGACATTCGGAATTGTTCAAAGGTGTTTGGGCCAATACCAAACCTCTCTTTAATGCCAAACCAGAAGCTTGGAGCGTCGATAAATTGGAATCATTGGCTTAATACCTTCCTTCTCTCAAAATCTTCAAAGGCAATCCCATTTATTTTTTTACTTTTAACACCTAAAGTCAAGAAATGCTAGCTATACTTAAAAAAGAAATCAATTCGTTTTTTGCCTCCCCCATAGGCTACCTTGTTATTGCGTTGTTTTTATTGCTCAACGGCTTATTTTTATGGGTCTTTAAAGGCGATTTTAATATTTTGGACAACGGTTTTGCAGACCTGACCACCTTCTTTACCCTAGCACCTTGGATTTTAATTTTCTTGGTTCCCGCCATCACCATGCGAAGTTTTTGTGATGAGAAAAAACAAGGTACCCTGGAGCTTCTCCTCACAAAACCGGTGAGCCAAATTCAAATTGTGTTGGGCAAATATTTAGGTTCCCTGCTGTTAATTGTCATGGCTTTATTACCCACGCTGCTTTATGCTTATAGCATTTACAAACTGGGAAACCCAGAAGGTAATTTAGATGTGGGCAGTACCCTTGGTTCGTATTTTGGATTGTTGTTTTTAGCCGCCGCTTATACTGCCATTGGTATTTTTTCTTCGACACTTACCGACAATCAAATTGTGGCGTTTATCAGTGCTGTATTTTTATGCTTCTTCTTCTATTTTGGATTTGAAGGGCTTTCCAGTCTCAACCTTTTCGGTGATACGGTTTACCTAGAAAAACTAGGTATGGAAAACCACTTTAAAAGTATGAGCCGTGGGGTTTTGGACACTCGGGATTTGCTCTACTTCTTGAGTATTATTGCAATTTTTGTGTTGCTGACTGCTAAACGTATCCAAACAAAAAACATCAATAAGAAGGATATCATAGGGCTTTCCACTTTTGTTATAGGCTTATTGGTTTTTAATGTTATTGCCCAAAGCATCTACAAAAGATTCGACCTTACCCAAGATAACCGGTATACACTTTCGCAAGCTGCTTTAAATACAGTTTCTGAAGTAGATTCTCCTTTAATTGTAGATGTTTTTTTGGAGGGAGATTTCCCTTCGGAATTTAGACGCTTAAAGGAAGAAACCCGTCAGATTTTGGAAGAGTTTGCTTTATACAATTCCGATGTAACTTTTAACTTCATCAATCCTGTAGCCGATGAAGCAACACGTGACCAAAACATTCAACAATTGGCACAACGTGGTCTACAACCCTTTCAATTATCGATAAAGGAAAGCGGCAAATCATCACAAGAACTTATTTTCCCTTGGGCTTTGGCTAGCTATAATGAGCAAACGGTTAAAATTCCATTGCTGAAAAACAATATTGGAGCTACAGACCAAGAACGTGTGAACAATTCCATTCAGCATTTGGAATATGCCTTTGCTGAGGCTTTCAAAAAACTTACCACCACAAAAGATAAAAAAATAGCCATCCTAAAAGGAAATGGTGAACTGGAAGACATTTATATCGCCGATTTCTTAAAGACACTGAAAGAACACTACAACATTGCACCATTCACCATGGACAGTGTTGCCAATGCTCCTGAAAAAACGTTGAAACAGTTAGAAGGTTATGATCTGGTCATTGCCGCCAAACCAACTGTTCCTTTTTCCGAAGAAGAAAAATATGTTTTGGATCAATACACCATGAACGGCGGTAAAAGTTTGTGGCTAACGGAAGCTGTTATTATGGATAAGGACAGTTTGCTGAATGAAACTGGACGTGCCATCTCAATCATGAGAGACAACAACCTTAATGATTTCTTCTTCAAATACGGAGTTCGCATCAATCCTGTCCTGGTTAAGGATATGTATTCGGCGCCAATTACTTTGGCAATTGGAGAAGGTAACAATACGCAGTTTCAGCCACTTCAATGGCCATATTCGCCTTTAGCTGCCAACAACCCAAACCACCCTATCACGAACAATATCAACCTGGTGAAATTTGATTTTGCCAGTCAGATAGACACCTTGAAGAACAGTGTTGACAAAACCATTTTATTGAGAAGTTCCAGCCTTACGCAGTTGGAAGGTGTGCCACGAGAAATAAGTTTAGAGATCGTTACCCAAGAGCCGAATCCTGAAGCCTTTAACAAAGGTCACCAAACCTTGGCGGTTCTTTTGGAAGGTGAATTTACTTCGGTGTACAACAACCGTGTAAATCCTTTCAAACTATCCCAAGATAAAACTACCAGTGTCCCTACCAAAATGATTGTTGTTGCCGATGGTGACGTGATCAAAAATGATGTGGTTAGAAACCAACCACAAGAATTAGGATTTGATTTCTTCACCAAACGAAATTTTGGCAACAAGGAGTTCTTGGAAAATGCCGTAAATTACCTTTTGGAGGATGATGGACTTATAAACATTAGAACCAAGGAAATTGATTTGGCCTTTTTGGATCCTCAAAAAATAGCCGAGCAAAAAACCAAGTGGCAGCTTATAAATCTTGTACTTCCACTCCTTTTGCTGGCCCTTTTTGGACTAGGTTTCAACTATGCCAGAAAGCGAAAATACACTTAACAGTTGTTAATAAGTTTGTTTTAATTTAAAAGTGGTTTAGGATATATTTGTAGGACAATCTAGTATATAAAAACAAATACATGAAGTTTATAGTATCGAGTACGTATTTACTTAAACAATTACAGGTTCTGGGAGGCGTCATCAACAACTCCAATACGCTACCTATTTTAGATAATTTCCTTTTTGAATTAAACGATTCCAAGCTTGTAGTTTCTGCAAGTGATTTAGAGACTACCATGTCTTCTGTGATAGATGTAGAAAGTGATAGTACCGGAAGTATCGCCTTACCTGCGCGCCTGTTACTTGATACCTTAAAAACATTCCCTGAGCAGCCCTTAACTTTTGTGGTTGAAGACAACAATACTGTTGAAATTAGCTCTAACCACGGTAAATATGCCTTGGCATATGCCGATGGCAATGAATTCCCAAAAGCTATTGCTCTTGAAGATCCAAGTACTACAACTATTGCTGGTGATATTTTGGCGACTGCCATTAGCAAGACCATTTTTGCTGCTGGGAACGACGATCTTCGCCCTGTAATGAGCGGTGTGTTCTTCCAGTTTTCAACAGAAGGTTTGACCTTTGTGGCAACCGATGCCCACAAATTGGTAAAATATACCCGTGAAGATGTAAAAGCATCTCAGGTGGCTGAGTTCATCATGCCTAAAAAACCTTTAAATCTTTTAAAAGGAATTTTGGCCACCAATGAAGATGCCGTAACAATTGAATACAACGACTCCAATGCCAAGTTTATTTTTGACAACTCAGAGTTGGTATGTCGTTTGATTGATGGAAAATACCCTAACTACGAAGCGGTAATTCCTAAAGAAAATCCAAATAAACTTTCTATAGACCGTACGCAGTTTTTAAACTCTGTACGTCGTGTGAGTATCTTCTCTAACAAGACGACTCACCAAATTAGATTGAAAATTGCTGGTGCAGAATTGAATATTTCTGCAGAAGATATCGATTACTCAAACAAGGCCGAAGAGCGTCTAACTTGTGATTACCAAGGAGACGATATGCAAATTGGGTTCAACTCTCGTTTCTTAACCGAAATGTTGAACAACCTAAACTCTGACGAGGTACAATTGGAAATGAGTTTACCAAACAGAGCCGGGATCCTTACTCCTATTGATGGTTTGGACGAAGGAGAATTGATTACCATGTTGGTAATGCCAGTAATGCTAAATTCGTAATTAACTGACCCAAAATAAGTGTTAAATAAAAAAAGAGCTCACAATTTTAGTGAGCTCTTTTTGGTTTATCTCTTTATAAAAATAACTAACTAATAAAATTAAGAGATAAGGGATATTTAGGAACTTCTCCGTTACTTGCTTTTATGGCATTAATGATTGGAAATGCCAATGAAATCAATCCTACTACAATCAAGGTTACAATTCCAAGACCCAATAAAAAAATCAAAGGAATACTTAAAAGTGAATACACAATGATACTTAATTGAAAGTTCACAATTTCCTTTCCTTGTTGATCCATAAAGTACACACGATCCTTTTGGGTCAACCAAAGCACCAAAGGCACTATGAGCCCTCCAACACCAGTAAGACATGTCAACAACTGGCTTAAATGTGTTATTACCAATAGTTGTTTATCTTCTCTCATGGCTATTATTTAAATTGATTACACCTATTGGTAGGATAAATTCCAAAAACGTTACAAAGCAACTTAAATATTTTTATAAACTCTCCTTAAAACGAAAAAGGCCAATTCGCGATTCACGAATTGACCTTTTTCCATCTATATTAGTTTTTGTCTTACTTTAATGTAGAAGGACAAACATAATTGGTTACAGGAATACCTGCATTTTTAATGGCTGCAAATCCTCCAGCAACATCCACCAAATTGTGGATCCCACGGCTCTTTAAAATGGATGCTGCAATAACAGAACGGTATCCTCCAGCACAGTGCACATAGAATGTTTTATCCTCTGGGAACTCTGCCAAGTGATCATTTAAGAAATCTAACGGCGTAAAATGAGCAGTCTCAATATGTGAGGCAGTAAACTCTCCATCTTTTCTAACGTCAAAAATTGGCAAGTCTTCTTTTTCCATACGGGATTTCAATTCTTCTGCAGAAATTGAAACCAAACCATCGGTCTCCTTTCCAGCTTCACTCCAAGCCTCAAAACCACCTTTCAAATAGCCAAGAGTATTATCAAATCCAACTCTTGACAATCTAGTCACGGTCTCTTCTTCTCTTCCTTCTGGACATACCAATAATATTGGTTGTTTGGTGTCTTTTATCAAAGCACCTACCCATGGCGCAAATCCACCATTGATTCCAATAAAAATAGAACGTGGGATATGCCCTTTTACAAAATCTTCTGGATTGCGAACATCCAACACCATAGCGCCAGTTTCATTGGCGGCCACTTCAAATTCTTCAGGGCTTAAAGCTCTAGTACCACGTTCCAACACCTCATCGATATCTTCGTAACCTTCCTTGTTCATTTTCACATTCAATGGGAAATATTGTGGAGGCGGCAACAATCCATCGGTTACTTCCTTGATGAACTCCTCTTTGGTCATGTCTGCTCTTAAAGCATAATTCATCTTTTTCTGGTTACCTAAAGTATCTACCGTTTCCTTCATCATGTTCTTTCCACAGGCAGAACCAGCACCGTGTGCAGGGTATACAATCACCTCATCTGCCAACGGCATGATCTTAGTACGTAAGCTATCATAAAGATATCCTGCCAAATCTTCCTGAGTCAATTCTTTTCCTTTCTGGGCTAAATCTGGACGCCCTACATCTCCCAAAAACAAGGTATCTCCACTGAAAATGGCGTAGTCCTTTCCGTTTTCGTCTCTTAATAAATAGGTAGTGCTTTCCATAGTATGCCCTGGTGTGTGCAGAGCGATAATGGTAACGTTCCCCAATTTAAACTCCTGACCATCCTTAGCAATGATCGCTTCAAACGAAGGATTCGCGTTTGGTCCATATACAATTGGAGCCCCAGTTTGCTTAGACAAGGTAACGTGGCCACTCACAAAATCGGCATGGAAATGGGTTTCAAAAATGTATTTGATGCTTGCATTGTTTGCTTCTGCTCTATCTATATAAGGCTGTACTTCCCTTAATGGATCAATAATAGCCACTTCACCATTACTTTCTATGTAATAGGCTCCTTGGGCCAAACATCCTGTGTATATCTGTTCTATCTTCATAATAAATGATTTTCTTAATTATTCGCCTACAGCACTTTACAAAGTTACTATAAGCTTAGTTACCATTGAATAAATTCTCTAATTATAATATAAACTGCCATGATCAATATAAACCAACCAAAACTCTTTTTAAGCTTGGAATTAGACACATATTTTGAAAGGGATCCCCCAATCAAAATACCGATAATGGTCAATGCTGAAAACAATAGTAAAAAGGTCCAATTAATGGTTTGCGTATGAACGTCTCCCAAAAAACCGATAAGGGAATTGATGGCAATAATTACCAAAGAAGTTCCTACGGCCTTCTTCATCGACAAACCAGCCCAAAGTACCAATGCAGGCACATATAAAAATCCGCCGCCAGCACCTATAAGCCCTGTAATGACACCAATAACCATTCCTTGAACAAAGGTCTTGTAATATGGTTGTGGTTTATGAACTTCTTCTGTTTTTCCCTTCTTTTTGATCATGGAAGTGGCTGCCATAAACATGACCACCGCAAAAAAGACCATGATTAACATATCCTTGGAAAGTACATAGCCTCCAATATTGAATATTTCTTCAGGGATGTATGGGACCAAAAAGCGTCTTGACATATAAACCGCCAAAAACGACGGAAATGAAAAGGCCAATCCGGTTTTAAAATCAACTTGCTCCTTTCTGTGTTTTTGAACCACTCCCACCAAGGAAGATGAGCCTACCACAAATAAGGAATAGGCCGTAGCCACAACAGGGCTATAACCAAGAAGATACACCAATAAAGGCACTGTAAGTATGGAACCTCCTCCACCTATCAAACCTAAAACCACTCCAATTACTAGAGCTGCAACATAACCAACTATATCAATCAATGTCTTTAATTTTGGTGCAAAAATAATTTACTTACCGCAATTCATGGTAACATTGGTTACAGTTTATTATAGATCTAAGACTTTGATGCTGTTACGGTGAAGTTTGATATGCCCTTCCTTTTCCAAGGATTTTAGAAGTCTAGAGATTACTACTCTAGAAGTATGCATATCATTGGCAATTTCTCTATGGGTTACATTTATAAGGTCATCATGATTGGCCATAGCCTTGTCCTTTAGGTATTTTAACACCCTTTTGTCCATTTTTAAAAAGGCAATGGCATCAATGGCTTCCAACAACTCCGTCATGCGTTCGTTATAGCTCTGAAGAATAAAATTCTGCCAACTTTTGTACTTGGTCATCCATTCGCCCATTTTTTGAACAGGAATCATGATTAACTGCGCATCTGTTTCAGCAACCGCTCTAATTTCACTTTTCTTCTGCTCCATACAGCAGGATAAGGTCATGGTACAGGTATCGCCTCTTTCAATAAAATATAGAATCAGTTCGTCACCCTCTTGATCTTCGCGTAAAATTTTAATGGCTCCCGAAATTAACAAAGGCATAAACTTGATGTACTCTCCTATTTCTATCAAAATATCCCCTTCCTTGACCTCCTTAAAGGTTCCAAATTCCTGAATTTCCTCAAGCAATTCATCTTCAAACAAATAACCGTAATATTGTTGTAACGCGTCCTTCATAAATGTGTATTCTAAGAGGTGTTAAAGATAAGATTATAAAACTAATGTACCACACCTCTATTTTTACAAATCTCTAGAAGAAATATATCGTATTGAATACCAAAACAAAACAACTTTAACCAGCATAAAAATACATGTAGAAGAATAAAAATTTGAGGAATATTCGTTATATTCACCAAGAAATAACGACAGTAAAATCATGATATCCGTATCCGAAGCTTTAAACATATTAAACGGCATCAATATTCCGTATAAATCAGAAATATGCCCTTTGGATGAGGCATTGGGAAAAGTCCTATTTGAAGACATTTTTTCTCCTATTGATATGCCTCCGTTTCGCCAATCCGCCATGGATGGATATGCCATAAAATGGAGCATCTCCAAAAGCTATACGCTAATTAATGAATCGAAAGCCGGTGACACGCTTAACCATTCTTTGAATGATGGCGAGGCAGTACGCATTTTTACGGGCGCTTTGGTCCCTGATACTGCGGACACCATTGTGATACAGGAGCACGTTACAAGGAACAGTGATGCTATTACTATTGATAAACTACCAGAAAAGTCAGCCAACATTAGACCAACCGGCGAACAGATAAAAAAGGGAGGCCTCGCCCTAGCAGAAGGAACCAGTCTTAATGAAGCTGCAATTGGCTATTTGGCCAGCTTAGGAATTAATGAAGTTAAGGTTTATACGTCTCCTAAAGTTGCCATAATTGTTACGGGAAATGAATTGCGAGCGCCCGGAACCTCTCTCAAACCTGGAGAGATTTACGAAAGTAACGCCGCCATGCTATCGGCTGCTTTGAGAAAAATTGGTATCACCAATATAACAAAGTATAAAGTAGAAGATACTTTTGAAGCTACAGTAGAAACTATTTCCAAGGCCATAGCTGCCTCAGATGTGGTATTTGTCTCAGGAGGGATTTCTGTGGGTGATTATGATTTTGTAAGGGAGGCATTACTTAAAAACAATGTCGAAGAGGTGTTTTATAAAATCAATCAAAAACCGGGGAAACCTCTGTGGTTTGGACAGAACGAAAGTGCCTTTGTGTTTGCCTTCCCCGGCAATCCGGCCTCAGCCCTAACCTGCTTTTATGTCTATGCGCTTCCTCTACTAAAAAAGTATAAGGGATTTAATAATGGAGCATTACAGCGCATACAGGCCAAAACCAAACGCGATATTAAAAATCCTTCGGGGAAAACATTGTTTTTAAAAGCGCATTTGGAACATGATGCTGTAGAAGTTTTACAAGGGCAAAGTTCTTCTATGTTGCATACGTTTGCACTAAGTAATGCATTGGTGTGCATCCCAGAACATATTTCAGAAGTTTCCAAAGGTAACATTGTTGAATGCATCAAATTGAATGAACAATGAAAATTAAAAGTAGGGTTTGGATTGAGAATGACGGCAAAACCTTTTTAGGTTTCGGACGTATTTTACTGCTCAAAAAAGTGGAAGAAACCTCCTCTATCAATGCTGCGGCCAAGGCCATGAATATGTCCTATAAAAAAGCATGGAAATTGATGAATGACATGAACGATATTTCCAAAGAGCCTATTCTTATTAAAAATATTGGAGGTAAAAATGGCGGAGGCACTACCCTTACCCCATACGGAAAAGCCTTGATTGAACAATTCGAAACCATCAACAACAACTGTATGGCCTATTTGGAATCGGAATTTAAAAAATTGGAACTATGAGCATGCTAAGCACAGAAGCCTTCATCCTTTTTGCAATTATTTTAGTTGTGATTGCCTTTTTGTACGCTAGTGTTGGTCATGGTGGTGCCAGTGGCTATTTAGCCTTAATGGCCCTGTTTTCATTCCCTATTGCCTTTATGAAACCAACGGCCCTTTTACTGAACATTTTTGTGTCTGGGATTTCCTTTTGGTTTTTTAAGAAGAATAAACACTTTAGGTGGCAACTGTTCTATCCTTTCGCCATCACATCTATTCCTGCCGCATTCTTGGGAGGCTACTTAAGCATCAACCCAACCTTATACAAACAAGTTTTAGGGGTGTTCCTAGCCATCGCCATCATGAGAATTCTAGGGTTATTTGGAAAAGAACAAAATATTCAAAAACCTATTAAGCTTCCGTTGGCATTGGCCATTGGTTTTGGAATCGGACTATTTTCTGGAATGATTGGTATTGGCGGCGGGATTATCCTTAGCCCTGTTATCATTCTATTAGCGTGGGGAAACATGAAAGAAGCTGCGGCTGTTTCGGCTCTGTTCATTTTCGTGAATTCTATTTCAGGGATTTTAGGTTTTACATACAATCAGAATACCATTCCTATGGAATCTTTTGTATTTATACCAATAGCTTTAATTGGTGGGACCTTAGGCGCCCTCTACGGAAGTAGAATTTCTACCAATGTACAATTGAAATATATTTTATCGATAGTCTTACTGATTGCCTCCATTAAATTAATGACCTTATGAGTTTTGCGCCCAACATAACGGCTTATATTTTGTGCGGTGGCGCCAGCAAGCGTATGCAGGAGGAAAAGGGCTTGGTACTTTATAAGGGGCAACCATTCGTTAAACATGTCATCGACGCCTTGCATCCTATTACTTCCAATATTTATTTGGTGACTTCCAATGAAGCCTATCGCCAATTTGGACTGGAATTGCTTCCTGATATTTATAGTAATAAAGGCCCTGTTGGAGGCATTTACACTGCGTTGAAACATTCTTCAACAGCAAACAATCTTATCTTGAGTTGTGACATTCCAGAAGTGTCTACCCAGGTCATCTCAAAATACATCATAGCAAATCTTTCTGAAGCCGATGTAACCTATGTTAGCAATGGAACGGATAATTTTCCCCTTATTGCAGCTTATTCCAAAACATGTTTACCAATTTTTGAAAAAGCCTTAGCGCAAGACAATTTGAAATTGCGAAGCGCAATTGAACAATTGAATTGTAATCGGGTTATTGTTGAAGAGGAAGACCAATTGGCACTAAGAAACATCAACACGAAGGAAGAATTACAAACTTTAATCAATGAAACCCAAGATACCATGGGAACTAAATTGCAAATTATGGAAACAAACGAACTATATCCCATTTTTGTAAAAGTACACCAACTCGATGTGCTTATTGTTGGTGGCGGCAATATTGGTCTGGAAAAGTTATCATTTATGTTGAAATCCAGCCCCAGTGCCAATGTAGAAGTGGTTTCTATAACTTTTCATGAAGAATTGGTTGCATTGGCAAGTAAACACCCTAGTGTAAAGCTTACTCAAAAAGCCTATGACATTTCAGATTTGGAAAATAGGCATTTGGTAATTGGCTGTACCGATAGTCTTGAAGTCAACTTACAGATAAATAAGGATGCTAAAAGTAAGCACCTTTTAGTGAACATCGCCGACACCCCAGATCAATGCGATTTTTACCTAGGCGGAATCGTGACCAAGGGCAATGTGAAAATTGCCATTTCCACAAACGGAAAATCTCCCACCACCGCCAAGCGTATCAGACAGTTTTTGGAAGATGTCATTCCGGAGGACATCAACCAATTGGTCAACAATCTTAACGCCTACAGAAAAACAATTAAGGGCGATTTTGAAGAAAAAGTGAAACAAATGAACCAAATCACAAGTGGTTTGGTCAATAAAAAAGAATAATATGGCTGTTATAAAATATTTTGGTGCGGTTGCTGAAATTACACAGTGCACAGAAGAACATATAGAAGTGAAGAATGAAACATTAAGTGACATCCTAAAACACTTATTTAAGAAATATGAACTTCAGCAATTGCCAATCCATATTGCTTTAAATGCCAATTTAGTTAGCATTGAAGCCGAAACGGCAATTGCAAATACCGATGAAATAGCTTTATTACCACCATTTGCAGGAGGATGATTATGAATAGATACAGCAGACAAATTAATTTGCCTCAAGTAGGCATTTCTGGGCAGCAAAAACTTACCAATGCCAATGTGTTGGTTGTGGGTGCTGGTGGTTTGGGATGTGCTGTATTGCCATATCTAACATCGGCTGGAATTGGGACCATAGGCATTATTGATGGAGATACTGTTGATGAAACCAATTTACATCGCCAAACACTTTACAGTGAAAAAGACATCAATCTCAGCAAAGCAAAAACTGCAGCAGAACATTTAAAGAAAAATAATTCAACAGTATCTATTGAAACCTATGATGCTTTTTTAAATGGTAAAAATGCTTTGGACATCATTCCTAAATATGATTTGGTAATTGACGCCTCAGACAACCTTACGACACGTTACCTTATTAACGATGCCTGTGTGTTGTTGGACAAGCCGTTTATCCATGGCTCGGTTCACCAATTTGAAGGACAGGTCACGGTATGTAATTACCAAAATGGGCCAACTTACAGATGTTTGTTCCCCGAAGCCAACGGCAATGTTCAAAATTGTGAAGAAGCAGGGGTTCTAGGAACTACGGTTGGCCTCATAGGTATGTTACAAGCCAATGAAGCCATGAAACTCATTTTAGATATTGGCGAACTGTTATCAGGAAAACTATTGGTGTATAATGCCTTGACCTCGTCACAACACATCTTTTCCTTTTCTAAAAAGCAGGAGCCAGTTATTGACAAGACATTTTATTCCGCCCAATATTTAAATAGTTATGTTAGGAATCAATCCATTACTGAAGCACTTCAAAATGATATAATCCTTATTGACGTTAGAGAAACAGGAGAATTGCCTTCTATAGAACACCCCAATGTGCTCAAGCTTCCGCTTTCTACCTTAGAATTAAATCTAGACAGTTTAAATCCTGAAAATATCTATGCTGTTTTCTGTCAAAGCGGGGTAAGAAGCAAGCAAGCTGCTAACATTTTAAAACAACAACAATTCAAATCCATTATATGTATCACCGATGGCGCCGAAGCCATTTCAAAACTATTGAAAGATGAAAAAAGTATTCATTGACGGTCCTATTTCACCGGAATTCATTTCAGAATCCATTCGCAAGCACCAAACAAAAACCGATATTGGTGCCCACAATATCTTTTTGGGACAGGTTCGCGCCGATGTGGTGAACAATAAAACGGTCGCTGCTATCGACTTTACTTGTTATGAAGCCATGGCTAATGAAATACTAACTGATATTAGGGAAAAAGCATTTAAAACCTTCAACCTTACCTGCATGCATATTTACCATAGTTTGGGTACCGTGAAAGCTGGAGAAATTTGCTTTTTTGTGTTTGTTTCGGCTAAACACAGTTCTGAAGTCTATGAAGCCACACAATACTTAGTGGACATTGTAAAGAAGAAAGTGCCACTGTTTGGAAAGGAGATTTTTGAAGACGAAACCCATCAATGGAAAACCAATAAATAAACCATGGTAGACATTACCCATAAAATAAAAACCTTAAGAGTTGCCACAGCCCAAGCTGTAGTTAAAGTAAGTAAACAAGATACGATAGACGCGATCAAAAACAATATGGTGCCAAAAGGTAACGTGTTTGAAATGTCCAAAACTGCGGGACTGTTTGCCGTAAAGAACACGCATAACGTTATCCCTGATTGCCACCCCTTGCCTATTGAGTTTACTTCTGTTGAATTTGAGATTGAGGATCTTGACATCAAAATTGATGTTACCATAAAAACCATATACAAAACAGGGGTTGAAGTTGAAGCCATGCACGGTGCTTCCGTGGTTGCCTTGACACTTTATGACATGCTAAAGCCTATCGACAAACAGATTGAAATTGGCACTATTAAACTTTTGGACAAAAAAGGTGGCAAAAGTAGTTTCAACAACAAACATAGATCGCAACTTAAAGCTTGCGTGTTTGTATGTTCCGATACTATTTCGGCAGGTTTAAAAGAAGACAAGGCAGGTAAAGCCATCATTGAGAAACTCGAACAAAATGATGTGGCCATTTCCAAATACGAAGTGATTCCAGACGAGATCGATATTATAAGAGAAAAAACAATCACTAATTCCGAAAACCATAATCTTATCATTTTTACTGGAGGTACAGGATTATCATTTAGGGATGTTACTCCAGAAGCATTGGAACCTATTTTGGAGCGACGTATTCCAGGTATTGAAGAGGCCATCCGCAGTTACGGACAAGAACGCACACCTTACTCCATGTTATCACGAAGTGTTGCAGGAACACTTGGGGATTGTTTGGTTTTAGCCTTACCAGGATCTACCAATGGCGCTAAAGAATCTATGGATGCCGTGTTCCCTCACCTTCTCCATATTTTCAAAATTTTAAAAGGACAACAGCACGATTAAATGTCAAAAAACGATTCCATATTGACCGATAGTTATGGGCGAAAGCACAACTACCTCCGCATTTCATTGACTGAAAAGTGCAATCTGCGCTGCACCTATTGCATGCCTGCCAATGGCGTTCCATTGACTCCCAAAAGTCATTTAATGACTGCCGATGAAGTTTTTGATATCGCTAAAATATTTGTAGAAAATGGCGTGACCAAAATACGACTTACAGGCGGTGAACCCTTGGTGAGAAAGGACTTTACAGATATCCTAAAACATCTTTCAACATTACCCGCAAAGCTGTCTATTACTACCAATGCCGTACTTTTGGACCGATTTGTTTATGATTTCAAAACTTATGATCTTCAAGATATCAACATTAGTTTGGATACACTCAATCCTGAGAAATTCCAACTGATTACCCGAAGAAATGAATTTCAAAAGACCTATCAGAATATTTTGCTTGCCTTGGAAGACGGCTTCAACGTTAAAATAAATGTCGTTTTGATGAAGGGCTTTAATGATGACGAAATAGTGGATTTAATTACTTTAACCAAAAATCTTCCAATCTCTTTAAGGTTTATTGAATTCATGCCATTTGACGGCAACAACTGGAATAAGGACAAGTTGGTTTCCCAAGAAGAAATTCTCAATCAAGTTTATAATCATTTTGGATCTTCAGAAATTGTATCTTTAAAGAACGAAGACAATTTCACTTCAAGGAATTTTAAAATCAAAGGATTTGAAGGACAGTTTGGAATCATCAGTACAGTTACCAACCCTTTTTGCGATAGTTGTAACCGTGTTAGGTTAACGGCCGATGGCAAACTTAAAAATTGCTTGTTTTCAAACAATGAAACCAATTTGCTCACATCCCTTAGAAATAACGAATCTATTGAACCTTTAATTCAATTGGCATTATTCAAAAAGAAAGCCACTAGAGCAGGTCTAACCACTATTGAAGCATTCAACAATACCGAACTCCACAACAACCGAAGCATGATTACCATTGGTGGGTAATTTCCAACCCAACTCTATTTTCTATTGAAAAACAATCTAGAAATTGGAATCAGCATTAAACCGGAAAACACGAAGACAAAAAAGGCATATCGCAATCCAAAAGCGTGTGCTAAATACCCCACCATTGGAGGGCCTATCAACATTCCGATGGTTCCATAAGTAGAAATGATAGAAATAGCCATTCCTGCGGAATACTTTTGGGAAGTTCCAGCCAAACTGAAGGCCATTGGGAATACAGAAGCAGTACCAAAACCAACTAAACAGAATCCAAACAGAGCTGGCCAAAAGTAAGGCCAAATAATCGAAATCAAAATTCCAATCGCCACACTAACGGCACTAATTGCAAAGGTTTTTGGCATTCCTAACAACTCCACCAAACGATCTGAAAAGAAACGTGACAACGCCATAAAGGTCATAAAAATTAAATACCCATAGGTAAAGACTTCTGCCTTGACCACTTCCTTAAAATACACCCCACTCCAATCGAACATCCCTCCTTCACACAACGCGGCAAAAAAAACCAAAAGTCCCAAATACAAAATAAAAGCATCAGGCTTGCCCAAAATCAATTTATTACCAGAAGGCGCTTTGTCATTAGTCAACGTAAAAAAGTAAGCTACAATGGAACACACCAGAGTTACAATTGAAACAACCATTAAGTGAACAGGCATTCCAATATTAAGTTTTACCATTAAAGTTGAAAAACCAACACCAACCAAACCTCCCGTACTCCATAATCCATGGAAGGAACCTACAATTCGCTTTTCATATTTCTTTTGCAATGTAATTGATTGAGTATTCATAGAAATGTTGAGAATCCGCATAAAAAAAGAAAATACACAAATACTTATTACCAATAAAAATGGGGTCGTGACAAACCCAATAGCCATTAGCGCCAAAGCAAAACAAACAAAAGCCACCACCAAAGGTCCACGGCTGTTATACTTGGAAATCAACCAACCGGACACAGGCAACCCAATGATAGAACTGATGGGCATGGCTAAGAGAATGGTTCCCAATTCCGCCTCATTAAAATTGAAATAGGTTTTAATACTTGGAATCCTCGATGCCCAAGTAGCAAAGGTCAAACCAGATAAAAAGAAATAGGTATTTAAGGCAATACGTTGTTTTACTCTCTCTTGCATAACAGGATTTGCGGAATATATACACTAATTGAAACCTACAAAATTAGTTTAAAATGCGCTAGCAATACACTCTAAACTAACCAACAGTAAAAAATTATAGCATCCTTATTTTAATGAAGTGCTATTGATAATGAATCAGAGAAAATATGAATTTAATGCAAAGTTTGTATTCTAATCTTTGCTTCAAACGCCAGCTCCAAACTTAAAAAATACCCTAACAGAGACAAATCACCTTCAATGCAAATACCTCAAAATAATAAATTTACAATATTTAAGTATCTTTAATAAACTGATACAACAATCAAGTTGTTCAAAAACTTCCTCTTCATTGGCTGATCTAAAAAGAATCCAAAACTTAGATCCATTGCGCGGATTCCTTGCTCTAATGGTTGTATTTAACCATATTGCAATGTTGTCAAGATCTGCCGACTTACCCAATCTTTCACAATTTGCAATATGCAATCGAGGTCCTGAAGCAGTTTTTGTGTTTTTTTCTTTAAGTGGTTATCTCATCATTGGACTATTGTTTGAAGAAAAGAAAAAGCTTGGAACAATAAACATAAAAAGCTTTTATATACGACGCATTTTAAGACTTTATCCGGTATACTATTTAGTCCTATTCATGGGATTATTTCACTATCAAATTGTCCTTCCTGCATTGAACATCCCTTTCAAAATTAATTACAATACAGCAGAAGCACTTCTTCTGAATGTAGGCTTACTCCCTAATGTTTTTAAGGCTCTTTATAATCCTGGGTCCATACTAAGTATTTTATGGTCCATAGGAATAGAAGAACAATTTTATTTAGCTGTAGCACCAATACTCTATATCATCCCATTAAAAAAACACTTCAAATATCTGCTATTGTTTTCAATTGTATATTTCTTGCTATACCATACAAACATGTTTTCATTCTTGAGGCAATACTATTTACTCTACTTTTACATGTCCACAGGTGGCCTATTAGCAATTCTGGTTAAATTAGGCTACCGGGTTCATTTTTCCTCATGGAGTTTAAGAATTATAATGTATATAATTTTCATCGTTCACTTTTTCTCCAACCTGTTTCAATTTTCAACTATATTTTGGCAAAACCTTTTTCAGCTAATTCTATTTAACTTGGTGATCGTTAATCTTGCAAACGAATCCAAATTCAATATCACAAATCCATTTATTAATCACCTTGGGAAAATTTCATATGGTATCTATATGTATCACATGTTTGCAATTCATATAATTGTGTTTGTTTTCATGAAACTCCACAATGAAATTTTACCCAAATGGGCCACGATACTTACTATTAACTTATTTTCATTAGCTGGGACGCTCATGGTTTCTCATATCTCATACAAATACTATGAATTAAAATTCTTAAGACTAAAAGGAATTTTTCGACCAAAATCACAATACAACACTCAATAACAACTACTTACACAAAACACTCGCAATTTTCAAAAAAAATGATTGAAAATTATTTCAAATTCATCTAAGTTTGGTTGCAATTTTCAACCTATACAACCAACTAGTTTATGCTCTATATCCTAAATTCTGTTATCAAAACAGTTAAATTTAACCTACTTTTTTTAATAATATCTCTTCTAGGTTTTAATTCCTACTCACAAATATCATTTGAAAAAGGTTACATTATCGACAATTCCGATACAAAGACTGAATGTTTGATAAAAAACATGGACTGGAATAATAATCCTTCCGAAATTAAATTCAAATTAGCCCAGAACTCCGAAATTAAAACAGCTAACTTAAAAAGCATTAAAGAGTTTGGAATATATAATAAAGTACAATTTATAAAGAGCGATGTAGAAATTGATGTTTCCTCTGACGACCATAACATTTTGAGTTATACCAAGGACCCTATTTTTGAACAACAAGAAATATTCTTAAAAGTTATTGCTTCCGGAGAAGCCAACCTTTACAGTTATAGAAATGATAAAATAAAGCGATATTTTTTCAACTTGAATGATTCTAGAATTGAACAGTTAATTTTTAAAAAATATAAAATTTCTGAAATTAGGATTCAAGAGAATGCATTATACAAACAACAACTTTGGAATGCTTTAAAATGTGAATCTATCTCTATAAGGCAAATAAGAAAATTAAAATATTATGAAGACGATTTACTTAAGTTATTCACCATATATAACCAGTGTCAAAATTCAGCATATGAAGTTCCTACTGAAAAAGAAAAACGAGACCTTATAAATTTAACAATTAGACCTCGTATAAACAATTCTATCCTAAGTATGAATAACACGATGACTGATTTTAAAGATTCTGAATTTAAACGAAAAAACAATTTTGGAATAGGACTTGAAGCTGAAATAGTTTTGCCTTTCAACAAAAACAAATGGTCATTTTTTATAGAACCCACTTATCAATATTTTAAATCAAAAAGCACACAAGAATCAGGTAGTTTTACCCTAGGGGAAATTAACAGTACTGTAAATTACGAATCCATTGAATTACCCATAGGTTTTAGACATTATTTTTTCTTAAATAATTCATCAAAACTCTTTTTAAATGTTGCTTTAGTATTTGATTTTAGTTTCAGTAAATCTAAAACGACTTTTGTGTCCAACGAAACAACAAGTCTAGGTGTTTTTGAAATGCATTCTATGGAAAATTATGCTATTGGCGCAGGCTATAAACTTAAAGACAAATATAGCTTTGAGGTGAGATATTTCACAAATAGAAATGTACTAAAGGATTATGTTCACTGGGATTCTGAATATAGTACAGTTTCTTTTATACTCGGCTATTCTTTCCTATAACTATTTGCAATTAAAGTTTTCATACACACCAAATAAGTTTCCTATTCAGTCTCAATTTTTATTTCAAACTTTCTATTTATGCTTTACCATTTTAATTCAGCTACTAAAAGACCTGAATTTAATATTTTTTTTATCCTAATATTCCTTTTTTGTCTTAATGCCTCTGGACAAATCCTCTTCGAAAAAGGTTACTTTATTGATTATTCAGGAAAAAGAACAGAATGCTTCATAAAGAATATGGATTGGAGAAAAAATCCAACCGAATTTACCTATAAACTATCTGAAGACTCCGATCTTAAAACAGGAAACTTAAAAAACTTTCTTGAATTTGGTGTTTACAATACTGTAAAATTCTTACGACATACAATCAATATTGATTTTTCTTCAGAAAGCATTTCCTATCTTGACTACAAAAGGGAACCAAATTTTGAAAAAAAAGAAGTTTTCTTAAAAATTCTGTTGGATGGCCATGCTTCTTTATATCAATATGTTGATGGCGGCATAACACGGTATTTTTTTAAAACAAATGACAATTCAACTGAACAGTTAATCTATAAAAAATACATAGATTCCAACAATGCTATCAAAGAAAACATGGAATTCAAGCAACAACTATGGAACTCTTTAAAATGCGCGACCATAACGATTGAACAAATCAAAAAATTAGACTATAACCAAAAAGACTTATTGAATTTCTTTATTGCATATAACCAATGCATAGACCCAACTTACAAAATAATAGACCAAAAACGCAAAAAAGACTTATTCAATTTAAGTATTAAAGGACGTGTCAACAACGTTTCTTTAATGACCAATTCTTCCAATTTCGAATTTGGCAACCCTGAATTCAATGACAAAATTATTTTTGGATTTGGACTTGAAGCTGAAATTTTTCTTCCTTTTAACAAAAACAAATGGTCAATATTTGTTGAACCAACCTTGGAAAAATATAAGAACAAAAATACATTTGAAACAACTAGTGTATCCACAGGAAAGGTTAAATTATTAGTTGACTATACTTCTATTGAGCTCCCCATCGGATTAAGATATCACCTTTACCTAAATAAAAATTCAAAACTATTCTTAAATGCAGGAGCAATATTAAACTTTAGCTCCAATAATTCCCAAGTTGAATTTGAATTAGACCACGGTACTTATCCTTCGATTGAGATAAATCCATCTAGTAATTTTTGCTTTGGGATAGGATATACTTTAGCAAACAAATATAGTCTAGAATTAAGATATTCCACAAACAAAGATATTTTGAGCAGGCCATCATGGAATACGGAATACGAATCACTTTCCTGTATTTTTGGGTACTCAATCCTTTAGCAATTTTTAATTTTCATTAAAAGGTTTTGTCTCATCAACTAATGAATTTTACTTTTTTCAAATCAATTTAATCTTAATTATAAAATATCAAATCTACATTTCATGCTTCTTATATTTTCCTCAGCTAATAACAAATTCCAATTTCTTTTTTTAAGCCTACTTTTAAGCTTTACCACCTACGCCCAAATATCCTTTGAAAAGGGTTACTTCATAGATTATTCTGGCAATAAGATAGAATGTTTAATAAAAAACACTGATTGGAGATACAACCCTACTGAGTTTAAGTACAAATTAGTTGAAGAATCTAAGGTTGAAACAGGCAATATCAACACAGTAAAAGAATTCGGAATTTACAACAAATCAAAATATTTAAATGCCACTGTAAAAATTGATATTTCCTCTTCAGACCTATCAAAACTCGGTTATCAAAAAGAACCAATCCTTAAAGAAAAACAACTGTTTTTAAACGTTTTAATAGAGGGAAAAGCTAATTTATACCTATTTGTAGACGGTGCTATGAGAAGATACTTTTTCAGTACAGATATCAACCCCTTGGCACAATTAATTTATAAGGAATATAAATTTGAAGAAAATAAGATAAAAGAAAACAATGAGTTCAAACAGCAGCTTTGGAATTCATTGAAATGTGAGGCTATTACTATGGGGCAAATTAAAGCTCTAAACTATCACAAAGATGATTTATTAAATATTTTTATTGACTACAACGAGTGTAATGGTACAGGATATCGAACTTTCAAAGAGAAAAAGAAGATTTCCTTTAATTTATCATTGCGTCCAAGACTCAACATTTCCTCACTAAGTGTCAACAACTTAAAATCGAGCTTTAAAGACACAGAATTCGACCAAAGTTTGAATTTTGGTTTTGGAATAGAAGCTGAATTTGTTTTACCCTTCAACAAAAGGAAATGGGCCATAGTTCTTGAACCTACTTACCAATATTACAAATCTGACACCAAAATTAATGCAAGTGGAGTAACCTATGGAGAAATCACTACTAGCGTAGACTACTCTTCCATCGAAATTCCTTTCGGATTACGTTACTACTTCTTTCTAAGCGATAATTCAAAACTCTTTATTAATGGACTAGCTGTTTTTGATCTTGGAATAAAGGAATCTGCCATCGAATTCGATTTAGGTTATACAACTTTAACCCCACTAGACATTAACACTTACCTAAATGCAGCATTTGGTGCTGGATATAAATTTAAAGATAAGTATAGCCTTGAATTTAGATATTTTACACCTAGAAATCTAGTAAGCCATTATGTGAATTATGATTCCAACTACCAATCGATGTCACTTATTTTGGGAATCTCCATATTATAAACATTAAATTACTTATTTTCAAACATTTACAAAACAACCTAAAAACCTAAGCTTTAATTTTAGTATCTTGTAGGAGTATTTAATACTTGAAATTATGCGTTATATTTCCATAATCTTTATTTTAGTTACTATGTTTTTAACCTCCTGTAACGAGTCTAAAAAACAGCCGTCCATGGAATCCTCGTCAAAACCTACAGAAATGACAAATAACTTTTCCTTGGAAGGTACCTGGGAAGCCAATTACATTATGGGCGCTCCAAAAGATTTGGGTGAAATCTACCCACACGGTGCTCCAAAAATTACATTTGATCTGGAAAAAGAAACAACTGGAGGCCAGACAGGATGCAATAATTTTAGCGCACCTATAAAAATTGACGGCAATAGCATTCAGTTCAATGAAGCAATGGCTGTCACCCGAAAAATGTGTCCAGATATGACAGGGGAAAAGCTATTTCTAGAGACCTTAAAAAAAATAAACAAATTCTCAATCAGCGAAGAGGGCAATACACTCAACTTAATCATCGGAGATATTGCAGCCATGAGACTTCACAAGCTTTAAACTTCCATAGTTTCAACATACAATATTCTAGGACACACAGCCTCCTCGCAACTTATAAACAATTCAAAAACAAAAAGTTACACGTAATCCACTTAAAATTAGTTATATTAGCTTTGTAAATAAACACTTATGTTTTTTACAATAGTCCCTACACCATATTACATTCAAGTACCGATGTTCACAAGAAGAAATTGATGATTCCAATCTACTTTGTCAACACCATGAAATGCTGATTAGAACTTCTTCCATAACACTATTTGCCTTACTGTTCTTTTGCAGTCTATATGCTCAGAAGAAACCTAATGACAATGATACCCTACAGCTTATTGTAAAACCCTATGGCAGCTTTAGAGGCCATATGGCGGTATTTGAAAGGGAGTTGGAATTTCAGGAAAATGCCTCCAGAATTGGAATGAATATTGATATTAAGGCCAAAGGTATCACTTTTTTTATGGGAAGTGAGTTACAACTTAAAATGTTTAAGGGAAATTTGGATTTTAATGCCGATGCCAATTTATCCAGTGGGTTTTTAGTGGCCGAATCCTCCCAATCGGACCAGGTGTTTGGAAGTCGATTGGGGTATTTAGGCTTTGACCTCAAAAAGTACGGCAAACTTACCTTTGGCAAACAATGGGGCGTCTTTTATGATGTTACTGGGTTTACAGACTGCTTTAATGTATTTGGTGGACGTGGATCACCTACCTATTACGGAGGGACCGATGGAGGTACCTTAGGTACAGGAAGGGCCGATCAAGCCTTTGTATACCGCAACTCCTTTGGCCCAGTTTCGCTAGGGCTTCAAATGCAGGCCAGGTCTGCTACCAACAATAAGTTTTTTGACAGTTATGGAGTCTCTTTAAAACTAAAACTCTTAAAACACTTTTTGGTTGCAGGTGCTTACAACAAAGCATATTTAAATCAAGCCCTTATTGACGATAATTTGATTCTAGGTCTTGAAGGCCAACCTGAGTACTTTGCTGTTGGGATGCAATACAATAGCAAACACCTACAGTTAGCGGCGGTGTTGTCGCACCAAAATAATGGTGATTTAACTCATGGCGTTTTGGTTGAAGATCAAGAAATCACAAATCCATCTGTTGTATTTGATGCCACAGGGTTTGAATTCTACGGCAGGTACCAATACCACAGTGCCATTTTTATAGCAGGCTATAATCTCTACAACCCACAAACCCAAGAAATCACAGCACCTGATGGTCAAAAGCCTGTTGTTAGGGGGTTCAAAATTGAAGATTTCATCCTTGGCGCCGAATACCGCCCATTAAAAAGAGCCTATTTTTACTCTGAATACAGAATTTCCAACGGCAAATCTTCCCTAGGCGTGAAAGACTATGACGTATTTACCATAGGTATCAGGATAAATATTGAAAAGATTTACAGAACAAGAATCAAGAAATTGATCTAAGCTGAGAGCGAAGCAAACCAGTTGCTTTTTATTCTCCAACAGGTACAGCGCTCGCTTCAATTTTTCCGTCGTAAGTAATACGATTTCTGTTGCTGCTACTAACGGAGAGGTTGGCATTTCCGTTTCCGTAAATGGTTAAAATCATCCTGAAATTTTCCGAGTTGTTCTTTACCGAAAAACTAGTCGTGATCCTTCTTTTCCTTTCATCCACTTTTTGGCTTTCCTTGTAAATTTCACCTTTGGCCACTACACCTCCACTAGAACTTGAACCATAGCCATAAGCCACCTGTGCAACGCCAAAATATGGTAAATCAACATCAATATTTTGGTGGTCAAGCCTTAAAAAATTAGGGTTTCCCATTAAGTTAATCCGACGTCCTTTTTGGGTCGTTGCCCATTCGGCATTGAAAGTATACACCGCTCCTTCTACAAGTGTTTTGGTTTTCAAAAACTCTTCCTGCTCTTGTGCATTCTTTATAGCCTTCTTTTCTGATTTTTTTTGGCCACTCAATGTTGCCGTTGAAAACACAAAAGAAACCAAATAGGCCATCATTATTCTCAAAGTAATTTTCATATCATCCCACCTTTATTTTTTATAATCCATGAACTGTCTACTTAAATTACAATTTCCATAGCTTTTTTAAAAATTTATTCACTGCAATTTCAATTCCTATAAACACTCTTTAGCCTTCCTTGCTGGTAGTAAAACGCAAAAACAAGTAGCCCAGCAATCCTGCAATGAGGGAGCCTGATAAAATACCTAACTTGGAAAGTTCAATAAAATTAGGCTCTTCCTCAAAGGCCAAATTGGCTATAAAAATCGCCATGGTAAAGCCTACACCAGCTAATAAACTCACCCCTACAATATGCTTAAACCGAATCCCCTTAGGCAGAGCAGCCAGCCCTAGTTTTACGCCTAAAAACGAAAAGGAAATCACTCCTAAACTCTTTCCTATCAATAGGGCCAACGCTAAATTAATGGCCAAGCTCATATCTCCAGTATTACTGCCGCTTAAAGGAATTCCGGAATTGGCAAAGGCGAATATTGGAATTATAAAATAGGCTACCCAACCATGTAAATTGTGCTCTAATTGTTGCAAAGGAGATTGGGCATTGGTAATCCAATCCTGAAGGCCGTCCATTAAATACAACTGTCTTTTGGAAAGCATTTCTCCCCCATCATTACTAGTTCTGTGAAGCTTCTTAGTGAAATCATCAAGATCTTCAAGACTGTCTTTTAAAGGATGTTTTCTTCTTATTGGTATTATCAACGCAACCAAAACACCAGCAATGGTTGGATGAATTCCGGATTTTAAAAACAATAGCCATACCAAGGTTCCACATAAGGTGTAAATATACATATTGAAATACCTCCTTGCACTCAATGCTACCAATACGAGCAATACCAATAAGGCATAACCAATGAGTACCCAATCAATATGATGACTATAAAATATGGCAATGGCCAAAACCGCCATTAAATCGTCTACAATAGCGAAAGCTGTCAGAAATATTTTAAGGGACAAGGGCACCCGATCTCCCAACAATTGCAAAATGGCTAAAGAAAATGCAATATCTGTGGCCATAGGAATCCCCCAGCCATCAGCTGTCATAGAGTCTTTGTTAAGAAACAAAAACAACCCAATTGGAATAAAAACGCCACCTACGGCTGCAAAAATAGGTAATGAAGCTTTTTTTAAACTATTCAGTTCCCCCAACAAAATTTCACGCTTAATCTCAAGACCTATCAAAAAGAAGAATATGGCCATAAGCCCATCATTTACCCATAGCGACAAAGGCTTGGATAATTCAAAACTTCCTATCTCAAAGCCTATATGATGTGTCCATATTTTTTGGTAGGAAGTTGCATAAGGAGAATTGGCCCAAATTAGGGCCGCAATAGTGGCCGTAAACAGTAAAACCCCGCTTAAACTTTCAATTTTTACAAATTTAGCAATGGGAGTAACAAGAGATCTTCTTAACTTTTTGGCCATTTTGGATAATTTGTATCTAAGGTATAAAAATACTTTGACCACCACTAAAAAGTGATGGTCAAAGTTAAATGTAACATACAAATAATGAACAACTTAAATCAATCAACCTGCCTTTCCAAGATCTTTTATAACAAGAGCATTGGATGGCACTTTTACCCCACTTTTAAGGGACATTGGGGAAACGGGCTTGTCATTATCGGATATCACAGATGTTAGATGAGTTATGGAGTTTTCGATTTTATATTCACTTCTAAACCCAACCAAACTAATCTCAATTTGTTTGTCCTTACAACCTGTTTTGGCAAACTCCTTTATTAATTGGAGTACATCATGATCTATATATACGGTATTTGAGGCATCTATAATTAAGTGACTGTTTTCTGGTAAATGGGCAAAGGTTTGCTTGATGGCTGCTTTGTTCAAAAAAGAGACCTCTTGAGCCAATTCCATATGAATGGCCTTTCCTTTTGAATGTTCATCCTTTTTAAAGAAATAGGCCAACTTTAAATTCCCTCTTAAAATAAAATATACACTCACTGTCAAACCAATGGCAACCCCTACCAACAAATCGCTAAGTACAATGGCCACTACAGTTACAACAAATGGAATGAACTGAAATTTCTTGCTGTTTTTCCACATATGGATAAATACCTTTGGACTTGCCAAATTGTAGCCAATCACGATCAATACAGCTGCTAAGGAAGCTAGCGGAATTCTGTTCAACAAGGTTGGAATTACAATTACAGCCAACAATAAAAATAGACCGTGGGAAATTGTTGCCAGTTTTGTTCTACCACCGGAATTCACATTAGCAGAAGACCTTACAATTACAGAGGTCATTGGAAGTCCGCCAATCATACAACTTAACATGTTTCCAACCCCTTGAGCCTTTAACTCTCTATTAGTATTGGTATAGCGCTTCAAGGGATCCAATTTATCTGATGCCTCAATACACAAAAGGGTTTCTATACTTGCCACTGCAACAATTGTCAATGCCACTACCCAAACACTTGGATTCACGATTTGAGAAAAATCCGGGAGACTAAATTGCCCCCAAAACGCAGCCATGGAATCAGGCACAGGTAAACTCACCAAATGCTCAGAACTTATGGCTAGAGAAGAGCCAGTATATACAAATATTTCATTCAAACCTACCCCCACCAAAACAGCCACCAATGAGCTAGGTATCGATTTTATTTTTTGTAGAAAAGGTACTTTTTTAAAGGCTATGATAACTCCCAAAGATGCCAACATCACCAACAAAGCGCCTAGATGAACAAAGTTTATCGCATCGATTATAGTTGAAAACAAGTCGTGTTTACCGTCCTTATCCACATGGAAAAAATCACCTTCATTTATGACATCATATCCTACGGCGTGAGGCAACTGGGTTAAAATAATCAGTATTCCTATACCTGCAAGCATGCCTTCAATAACATTGGAAGGCAAATAGTTTGAAATAACACCTGCTTTTAGGTAGCCCAAAACAATCTGGAGTACCCCAGCAATAACCCCAGCCAACAAAAATGCCTGAAAAGACCCCAATGTTGAAATGGCAGTAAGTACAATGGCGGTTAAGCCTGCAGCCGGTCCTGTTACGCTTAAGGGCGAATTACTTAAAACGCCAACCACAATACCTCCTACCACTCCAGAAATAATACCTGCAAACAGAGGAGCCCCACTGGCCAAAGCTATTCCTAAACACAAAGGCAAGGCCACCAGAAAGACAACCAATCCAGATTTTAAATCTGATTTTAAATAAGTAGTATCCAATAATTTCATTTTGATGATTTTATTTTAATTGTAATTTCACTAATAGTGTATCCAGAAGCCCTTCAGGTTTTCTTTCTTCTCCAAGGCACTCATTGTTGCTCTCTACTTCAATGTGCTTTATGTCACTTTTTCTTACATATGGAGTAATATCGAAACATTTTTTAGAAACAAAACTGGTAAATCCCTTACCTGGAATCAGCGCTTCATCTATATTGTACATTTCCAAAAAATCTTTAAAGGCATATTTGTTGTTTCCGGTAAATACGACATTCTGGATGTTCTTTACCTTATAACCATGATCTTCAAACAGTTTTTTCTGTACCTCTAAATATTCTGGAGCTGCAATAAAATTTAAAATTCGTGTGTTTGAGAAATTCATATAATCAAACAAAGATTCACCAATTCTATAACCCGATGCAAAAACAATATGCAATGTATCCTCTGGATAATTCAGTACAGCACTTTTAAGCAACTGTAATGAACTTTCACTAAAATTTGTTGGTATTAATACTGTTTTCATTGTCCTATTTTTAACAATGCAAACATATTCCCCCCTTATTAGAGCGGTTTAAGAATGAGATTAGAATGAGATTAGAATATTACAGATACACTATCAAAATGACCTGTGAGGAATAATTAAAGTGACAATAGTTCCTTTCCCTTCTTCGGAATAAACTTCGATGTGGCCATCGTGCAGTTTTAATATTTTGTTGGTGAATGGCAGCCCAAATCCATAGCCTTTCACGTTTCGAGCATTGGAGCCCCTAAAAAATGGTTCGTAAATGTTTTTGATGTCTTGAGAAGGAATCCCTACCCCTTGGTCTGTTACCGTAATTTTGGAGCCCTCCACGTTGGAGGTAATTTTGACTATCACCTTTTTATTGTCTGAAAACTTACAGGCATTGTCCAAGACATTGTTTAGCGCTATTTTAAGCAGTCCATAATTGCCCTGAACAACCAAAGCATCAGGATCCTCAGGAATGCTACTTAAATCCAATTCAATTTTGTGCTCTGGACGGACCAAATCCATACTCTGCATTACCTCCATCACCAGTTCGTCCAATCTCACATCTTGTATAAGCCCCTTGTTTTCTTGATTGGTTTGGGCAAACTTCAACAGGCTGTTTATCAACAAATCCAAGCGCTGCGCTTCCTGTTCGATACCTTTAAGCGTATTTTGATACTCTTCAGGATTCCTCTCCTTTATCAAGGCAATTTCGGTTTGTGTTAAAATAGCCGTCAACGGGCTTTTAAGTTCATGGGAAGCATTATTGATGAAATTGCTTTGTACCTCAAAGGAGGTTTCCAATCTATCCAACATATCGTTGATGGTTTTGGACAGTTCGTTCAATTCATCCTTGTTATTCTTAACTGCCAACCGTTCATACAGATTACTGGCTCTAATGGAATTGGTTTTCTTGATTATTTTGGAAAGAGGACTCAGCAATTTGCTGGCAAAATACCTTCCTAAAAAGAACAACAAAACATTACTCAATAAATAAATTACAATCAACGTATTTCGAAGTTTCTTCAGGCCTAATTCACCGTAAACATCAATTGCTGATAATACTAATTTAAAATCCCCTTGATTATCTTCTTGAATACTCCCAACGTAATAGACCTTTTGAATCTTACCATGATATACCACTCCCTTTTTGAGGTTTTTCATGACCTCAACTGGAATATCCTGCTTACTTTCAATTAAATCACCTCCTTTAATCGGGAAAATATATTCCCTTTCCTCAGGCAGCTTCTGCAAATGTTTGTTACGAATATCCTCATAAATGGCTGTATTGAGTTCATCTTTATCAGCATAAGCCTTTGCAGCTATGGAGGCCCTTTTTGCCAACCGGTCCTTGAAACTTTCGTCCATATGGTTTTCAGCAAAAAAATACACCAGTATAAATGCCAATAATTGCATGGTACCGGCCAATGCCATAAAGATTAAGGCTATTTTATTCCTAATCTTCATCTTCCACTACTTTTAAAATATAGCCCATTCCCACAACGGTATGGATTAGTTTAGACTCAAACTGCTTATCGATTTTATTTCGAAGATAGTTGACGTACACATCTACAACATTGGTCCCCATATTAAAATTGATATCCCAAACATTCTCCAACAAATCAACTCTAGAAAGCACCTTGTTTTTGTTTTTCAAAAAATACTCCAACAAACGGTATTCTGTAGAGGTTAACTTAATTTCCTTGCCACACCTAGAGGCGATTTTTGTATCTAAATTCAATTCCAAATCGGAAATAGACAGAACAGAACTTGTCACTGCCTTTTTTTGATGGCGTCTGGAGACCGCCCTTATTCGGGCCAATAATTCTGAAAACTTAAAGGGTTTGGTCATGTAGTCATCGGCTCCTGTATCCAATCCTTTCACAATGTTCTCGGTAGTACCCAAAGCAGAAAGAAAAATAATTGGAATATGCCCAAACCCCATAGTCTTGATTTCTTTGGAAATATCAAAACCGTTCATTCCAGGAAGGATGACATCCAATAAGATTAAGTCTACTTTTTTTTGCTTCAGCAACTCAAAAGCAGTGGATCCATCATAAGCTATTACAGCCTCAAACCCTGATTCATCCAACCCCTTTTTCAAAGATGTAGCAACATTGTATTCGTCTTCAACAATTAGGATACTCTTAACCTCCATAGACTCAATTTAGTATCTCTAAAATAGTTCATTTTTTTAAGATAAACATTGTTGAGATCCCTCTTAAAAACAAAAAAGCCCGACTATGGAGTCAGGCATTTGGATATTCAAAAAGCTCAATTTATCTTTTCAATCCTTTAACAACATACAACATACTTCCTTCACTGGAAGCTGTTACAGGATTGGCATTAGGATCTGTAAAACTTGGATCTACCCAACCGTGGTTCTGAGTAATTAAAAGGAAGGTTTTATCAACTCCCACAACATCTGATATGTCAATCATTCCTGTAATTTCCCAAGCATTGTTAGTCGTACCATAACCTAAAGCTTCAGCTTCTGTTTGGTTACACTCCAAAACGGTGTTCAATTGGTGAGAATTTAAGCTGTACTCATACAAGGACGCAAAATGCTGCTTGTCTGCAGAATCCCAATATCCATTTGGATCTTCTTGGATGTAGATATAATTTTCAGTTACCACAATATTATCTGGACTATGGAATCTTTTAGCCTCTCCATCTACAACATCACCATCCAAAATACAAGTAATGGCACCTGCTTGTGTTGGATCTTCTGGGTTTAAAGTTACTTTATAAACACGACCATAGATAGAACCTTTCCCTACCAAATCGTTCTTTTTTCTTCCTGTCACACAGAAATAGATTTCTCTGTTGTTTTCTGCCGAACCTTTTCTCCAATCGATATCTTCCAACCTAGAGAATCCCATCACTCCTTTAGCTTTACATTCTGCATCCAAAAGGTTGATCTCAGTTTCTTCCAATTGTACAAACTCCATTGGATATGATTGGCCTTGTTCCATGTCCATTTCAAATTCCACACTAGGATCTGTCACTTTCAAGCCATAAAGGTTTCCTCCGTCCAAATCTCCCATATTACCAACATACATACCTAATTGACCTGAAGGTACCACGTTGTCTGAATGGTCATCTCCAATAAACACAACCGTTTTTCCTGGATAGGCATCCTTACCAATTGCCACCGCATTTTCTGTAGACCATTGCCCCATAGCAGGTAACATAGTGGCTACAGAAGCATCGTTGGCATCTTTATAAGGATTGGTTACAAATACTCCTTTGGAAGCTCCTCCCCATTCACCTCCAGAAAGGTAAAGTGGTCCGAAACCATGCTCTTCTGGAGTAATCAAAGATCCTGAACACTGTGCGGTAGACCCCGTTGCTTCAGCATTTAAAATATATTCACCATGAATTGGCTTAAAGTTTTCATTCAAGGTAATTCTAGCAATAGAATAATCAGCCTCAATATTATTGATCAATGTATAAGTACCATCATCGTTTTTCAACAAACCTGCACCATCTGCCATGGACCCGTAAACGAACTCAGGAGAGTTTTCAAGGACATCCTCGGAAGATAAAATAGGATAGATTTCAATGTTTTTGAACCTAGGTTTCACCTCTAATAAAGAGGGTGTAGAAGAATAACTTTGGAATTGGATGGTTCCCGGCTTTTTTGCTGCAGAAGCAACCTCTACATTTTGAGCCAGCTCTTCTTTAGCTACCTCATTGTCACAGGACAACAATGAACAAGCTGCCAAAGACGATAAAAAGAAAAATTTTTTCATTTTTTTTTAGTTTTTAGAATGGATTAATGTTTTCATAAAAATATTTCAACAAATCCTCCCTGTGGTTAACTAAAAATTGGTATTAAATGAAAAAATTGTTTCGAAAATGTTATCAATGTAAATTTTAAGGAACTGTTTAAAATCGTTCCAAATAAAACACTATCAATCAGTTAAAAAAGTAAAATTCAATAACGAAATCCCTTTACACAACTATTAAAACCCAAAACCTAGTCCAAAGGCAACACGAGGCCCATCTACTGAACCAAATATCCCAAGATTGGCAGTGAGCAAATCGGCACCGTTTACAAACAGGCCTCCTCCATATGAATTGTGCCATCTATCAGAATCTTCATTGGTCCACCAAACCCGTCCATAATCAAAACCTCCGTACATCCCAATTTTGATAGGAACCAAAGCTGTTTTTAAATTACTGAAGCTATATCGCACATCTGTATTCTGATAAAAGGCTGTTTTCCCCGTAAAGCGTTGGTTCCGGAAACCTCTTAAACCGTCCAAGCCACCTATAGCAGCCGCTTGGTAAAATTCAAAATCGTTCCCCATATTCACATGTCCCTTTAAGGTAGTTGCCAATACCAACTTCCCAGAGTGATTGAGTTTATGGGCAATTCCCAATTTGGAAATTAGGTAGCCATAGTCCCTTCCATTTGTATCTAGGTTTTGCTTATAACCTAAATTCAAATCAAACAACAAGCCCATAGTTGGATAGGCTTTATTATCATAATTAACAAAATGATAGCGAGCATTAAGTCCACCAAATTGAACTTCATCAAAAATGTACTCCGGTAATTCTCCACTCTGTTCATACACGTACCTATTTTCTGTGTCATGTACCTCAATAGATTCATATCCTACAGCAAAACTGATTTCACTTCCTCTCTTGGAATTCCATACCAAACCTGGTGCTATAAGGAAGGACCGCACTTTTACACGATTGTAGTTCAGACCGAAATCATCGTCATAATTTGAAGTTTCATTACCGTAGCCAAAAAAGTTCAGAGTGTAATTGGGACTTTGGAACCCTGCATTCAAACGTACATTCAAACCTCCCACGGCGTTGGCAAACTCCCCGTGGTACAACAATTCATAGCCATCTGTAGCAAAATAATAGGCTGCCCGAAACTTATGCTGCGAGGTAAATGGATTTCTTTCAAAGCCATATTTGGTATAGGTATCCGCAACACCTATTTTCAAACCATCATCTGGGTTGGCTCCCACAATTGGGATTAATTGATTGGTGTTGTTCTTGACCTTTTTGTAATCGTAAACATTGGTTTCGTAGTCATCTCTTAATTTGATATGAGCTTTCTTGGCCTGACTCAAATCGTTCTTCTTGGATTTATAATCATAGATGACCACATTTTTTCCTTTATCTACGATAAATTCATCATTGTTCTGTCCTCCAATCAAACGAATTTTAATCCGTTTACTTTTGCCTTTCACTTCAAAAGTATCGTCATCATCCAATCCATAAATCCATATCTCCTTGGTTTCTTCAGGATCATAAATTCTATGGTGAAATTGGTCTTTTACCGTTCCGTCCTTTTTCCTTAGCACACTTACTTCAATCTTGCCATCCTCCATAGCTTCCACCAAAATATAATCGTCCTTATTGGTCGCTGTCACCACACCAAATCGACTTATCAACTTATAATACCTATCGGAAATCACCTGTAAATTGGTGCGACGCTGTTTTAAAATACCTTTGATTCTATCTATGGTTTCATCCTGAACTTCTTTTGGAAAATGAACAAAGGCTTCCTCTATCACCTCATCGGTAATGTGTTTCTGGATATAAGCCACTTGAGCATCCCAAACCGATTTATCCACATCCACTAAAAATGCCATATCCAAAGGAAAAGGCTCCGCATTGACACCTTTTACATCTTTCAAATCCGGTGTATATGATCTCAATACACGGGCTGCCGGTATCAAGGTCACGCCTGCACCCAACATAAAGCCTTCGGACATCATACTGAAAGATTGGTCGCGATCCCTCGGCAAAGCTCGATAGACTTTTTTGCCGTCCTCCTTGAATTCCATCCAACGCCATTGGTCATGGTGGCGATCCCAATCGCCAATAAGCATATCAAACAATCTGGAGCGTACAAACTGCTCTTGGTCAATCTTCACATCTTCATCGGAATGCACTTCTTCGATGACGTCCAAAGTACTGATGATGTCTCCCGTAAAACTTTCCCCTGCGAGATGCATATGCCCTTCAGAAGCATGCTCTTCCAAGAGGTAGAGTTCATTCCCAAAGTCATCATTAAAATCCTGTAACGCGTTTTGCTTTGGGATATAGTACAATTTCGGATTCAAATGATACACACCAACAGCATCAGATAAGGTTCCCACAGTTAAAGGGGCATACGGATGGGCTCCTGTAAAAACATCCAAGACCAACTTTTCACTGGCGGTGTCCTCAAATTGCCCTTCCACATATTGATCCTTGAACATGGAAGCCTGAATGTATTGTGTGGCACTTTTACGAACTGCCCTCATCACATATTGCTTGCCTTCGGCATCCTCCAAACGCAGGGATCGTGATTGTGTGCCTCCCCCTTTTCTTATAGGAGTTAGCCCTCCAAACAAGGTATCCAAATTGACGGTTTTGGCCGTAACCGGCATGCTATAATACTCTCTATAGCGTTCTCCCCATAGAAATTTATAAAATTTGGATTTATCGGTTTCCTCTTTTGAATACAATGAAGCGCTAGTGGAATCCTGAAATTGCTTTGGATAATTAATACTTGTGTGTGCTTTAGCTTGGTGAATTTCCTTTTTAAATACACAGTTATTCGAATATGTTTCAAAAAACTGAACGTCGGTAGACTGGTCTTTATGGATGTTCAATAATGCAAACCCATACTCTCCCCAACCAAAATCTCCTTCTCGATGTCTTACACCTGTTTCTTTTGAACCGGAACCACTAATGATCTGCGTTAAATTATCACGCTGAAGAAACTGTATGCTATGCTCATGACCAGATAAAAAGATAACCTTATCATTATGTTGGGATGCCGCAATCAGGTTTTTTCGCAAATCGTTATAAAACCAATTGGAAATATCGGCATTGGAAATGCCGGAAGTACTCCGGAGAATATTTTTAAAAGTTCCTAAACCAGGTAAGGGTTTCATATGATCCCAAAAGGTGTACTGCCCTCCGTGGGGTCCGTTGGTAAACAAGGGGTGATGAATAGCTACCAAAGTGGTCTTTCCCCTCGCCTTTTTGATTTCACTCCTGAACTCCTCCAAAAACCGCGTCCTGGTGTTGATCTCGCAATCGTCATTAATTGTTGGGTGTTTGTTCCAATTGGTTATGTACCATTGCGAGTCTACAATCAGCAGTACCACATCGTCATTGAGGTTCACCTTTTCAAAGGGACAGCCATTTTCTGGTTGGAAGGTGTTTTTACCAAGCTCCTTTTCTACAAATTTTTCCTGACGCTTTAATCCGTCAAGACCACTATACCAATCATGGTTACCGGGAATAAAATATACTTTCCCTGGAAATTTAGAAGCGATATCAGTTTGTAATTTTAATGCCTTTTTAGCTGCCTCGTATCCCTTGTGTCCTTTGTTTGGAAATCCCTTGGGATAAATGTTGTCACCCAAAAACATCAAAATGTCATCTTCATCGGCTGCTTGAAAGTTGTTGTACAAAGCCTTCAAGGATCTCGAGGCTCCTCCATCATCATCGGGTTTTCCCGCATCCCCAATTAAAAACACATTCAAGGTCTCTTTATCTACATGCTGAATCTGTTCTGGTTGGGGTGCTTCATAAAAATAACGATGGCTCGCACAACCAACAAAAAATACCGAAAGGAAAACAAGTAGTTTATACTTCATACAAAAAGAACATCTCATAGGGAAACTTCCAAATCGGCAATCGATGCCAAGCTGTCCAACTTCTGAAGGTCTGGATTGATCTCTGCCCTTAATGCCTTAATCCCACTGGCTCCTTGAAGTTCTTCCAATTCCACAATTTCTATGGAATTGCCTATGTAATTTTTAGATTGTAAAAATTCAAAATAATTGAGGTACTCCTGTTCCACCTCATTGCTGGAATATACCACACATAATTTATGCGGCTGAGTGAGGCGTTCATTGGTACCTTTTATATACGCCTTATCAATGCGCTTTTTAATCATTTCGTATCGCACATTATATGCTCCATCCACATCAAAATGCTTTTCGTCAATACGATAGCGTATGGTCAAAGGCACATCGTACACCAAAATCAATGAGGCCACATCCAACTTTACCGGGAATTTACTATGCTGCTCATAGTACATGGCTTCCATTTCACACATCACTTGAAGTTGCCACAACCTTAGATTATACAACACCGACTCATGGTAATTGCCATGTTCGGCTATGGATTGCCCAACATACATATTGTGTTCAATACCGTCTGTTTTGAACTTTTCAAAATAATGCGGAAAAATAGCCTGGGCCATTTCCTGTTGTTTATCCAAAAAGGCAGAAAGCTTTTTATTAATGAGGTTTATGGAATGGTCATAATTCTTTCTAGCTACATAAAGGGATCCTGTTTCCTCATCAAGAGATTTTAAAAAGGCCCTAACTGAATCAGTCTGAGTATTAGAAGCCTCCAAATGCTCAAACAGAGGCAATATATGTTCATCAAAGAACAGGTGAATTTCCTGTTCCGTATTGCTATGAAAGTCTGCTTCCAACTCAAAAATATGTTTATCGATTTGGTATACCAACTGCTCATAAAATGGCATGTTTTGTACTGCGATCAATTCCTGAAGGATGTTTTTGGACTGTTGCAAGGCCAGTAGCAAATCTTGTTTAATGGCGCTATTTCTTGCATCCGAAGACCCTACCACATCTATTTGGCCATACAATGGATATACATTTTCAAAGACAATTTCATGAAATGTGGGCGATTCTCCCAAACTTTTATTTTGAATGTATGCGTTGGCCTCTTCCACAAAGCGCCATTGCACCGAAGGGTGTATGGAGGTACATTCGTTTTGTATCACGGCACTCACTTCATTTTCATATTCCGTAATGGTACGTTTTACATAACTCAAAATAAAAGGCATAATGCTGTCCAACTTCACCATATTAATGGCATTAAGCTGATTGGCTTTAAAAGTAGCCAACTCAATGATAAACTGAAGCTCACCATCAATTACCATAGGCAAGAGTACGGCACTCTTCAATTGCTTTTCTACAAGGGTATCTCTCAACCTATTGCTCTTGGATTCCTTTTGGTAGCGTTCTATATTTGGAATTATCACCGGTTGGTGCTCTACAAACAAGCGTTCGTAAATATATTTACAGGCATAATTACTACAGGTAAGCTTATCACCTCTTTTCAATGTAAGCGCTCCAAATCCTTTATCAAAAGGTGGCAATAGTTGATTGCCATCCACTTTATAACTTCCAACCTCTAGGTCCTCAATGCCAAAAATCTTCCTAATATCTTCAACAATGGCTTCGTAACTTTCTTTTCCAGGTTGAATAAGGTGCGTTTTAAAGGCCTCGATTTGATGGTCTAATGTTACATCAATCATGTTTACAATTCCAAAACCTTCCACGGTCCATGAATTTTTTGGAAAATAACGACTCCAAACACTCGTGTCATGGGCATTGGTCAACAATTCATCCAAAATATCCTCTGTAATCTCAATAGCATTGGTATTGGGATAGATATCCAAAAAATCGGCATTATAGGTCACCCTGTATACACGAGTATTCCCTTCCTTATCCTGCAAGCCAATTTGTTTAGGCCTTCCAAAATCTACATTAAAACCATAATGTTTATTGAGAATAATGGCGTAGGGCATAATGTTTAAGGCCTCTTCAGATTCCTTATACAGTTTTCTGAATGCTTCACCGGTATCTGAGCTAGTTTGACTGTTAATATCATTAAACCTTTGGGACACATAAAAAAACTGATTGGAATAGGGAAATACGGCTACCTTGATTTCATTACTTCCCAACACCGAAGGGAACAAAAAGGACATTACCTGATCAATTTCTTTGCGGTACACATTAAATTCCTCGGCAGAACTACTCCCGCTAACCAAAGCTGGACACTGTTCAAAAATAGCCATTACCTGCTCCGCCTGAAAGCGCTCCATAGGATTATTGGATGACAACAAAGTCTCGTAGCGCTCCTTTAAATATCTAAATGAAATAATTGGTTTAAATGGTCCTGTGTTGAACTTTTCCATAGGCTACTGTATTATTTAATATCTGCCAAAAAATGATAACTCACTACAAACGACAATGCCGAAACAATAATGCCTATCATGAATACCGTATACGTGATACGCAGCAAGCGGTACTTACGTTCTAAGACCAATCCCAGATAGTACAAATCTCTGGTCATTGAATTGTAAAGTATGTCTTCGTTTTGCATCAAATAGTCGATGCCCCACTCAAAATCTTGCAAAGACATTTTATAAAAGTTACCAAAAAACAACAAATTGGTCTTTTTGGACTTGATCAATTCACGTGTTAAAGTCTCATTAAAGTTGGCATCGTCAGAAATATTGGGACGTGTAGACAAAACCGACAATACCACAGAAGCAACACTAAACACCATTAAAATAAGCGTAGGATACACCAAAAATGAATTGGACGCATTGTCCAACTTTGGCACCAAACTAGAAAGCGCCACCGAAATGATGATCGCGTTTACAGATAGTAAAATATTCGCCTTGGTATCGGCTATGGCACTAAGCTCTATATGGTTTTTAAGCGTCACCCTAAACATGGTCTCTACTCCCCTCCCTAAGCCCTTGTTTTTGGTTTTATTACGCTGTTTCTCCTCTATCTTTGTGATTTTTTGGTCCAGCTCAAAGTTGTTCATTTCCTTGATGGGCTGCCATTTGGAAAGGGCATGCTTACTGTAAAATTGGTGCTTATCCATAAACTGCTTGTTCTGTAGCAGCCATTCCAATTCAGAAATCTCCTGTTCCTTTTTGTATTTTTCCTCACGTCGCAACTTTTCAGAAATCTCGAAAAAAGCTTCAGACGCCACATGTCCACAATCGGCATCCTTTATCACACCCTCCAGAGCATTGTTGGGCTTACGATCCATTTTGGTGGCCAAAATCAATTGCTCCACTTTTGTTATATCCTCTTGGGCCACTTGCTTTGACTCTAAAAATTCCCTGGCCAAAGCGGCACTTGCCTCCTCATGTCCTAAATCCTTTTCAATAAATCCGGTATCATGAAACCAAGCAGCCATTTTCAACCAAAAAGCATCCGTGTCATTAAGGCCCTCCTTGGCACTCAATTGCGTAACCGCTTCTACCACTCTACACGTATGTTCTATGTTGTGATAAAAGTTTTTAGGGGACAGTTTCGTTTCAAAAAGCTGACTCACAAAGTCTTCCGATTGCTGTAAGAGTTCTTCTTTCATAAATTAAAGATAATGAAATTTGGCTACAAAAATCCCCTTGGTAACTTTGGTCACACTCAAGCAGTAGCAACCTAACATTTTATAATTCTTTTGAAAAAGAAATGATTAGAATACGCCGAGAAATAAAATCCCTTGAAAATATCGCATTGCAGATTAACCTTTGGACCATTATTTATTTCATTAATTTAGCCCTAAATCCACAACACTTATCATATGACAAAGGCTAAACACATAATTGCACTGGTGGTTTGCTTTGCATTTTCACTTTTGGAAGCATTTGCACAGGACATAAAAACGTTTCAAGTGGCAGACAACCTTTATTTTGTGGGAGACCGTACCTTTTCTTGTTTTTATATCACGGAAGCATCCGTTATTGTCATAGACCCCTTAGATTCTACAAGAGCTCAAGCTACTTTAGCAGCCATAAAAAAAGTAACCAACAAACCCATTTCCACAGTATTTTATAGCCATAACCATTGGGACCATATTAGTGGTGGCAAGGTGTTCCAAAATACTGACACTAAATTCATCAGCCATATAGAAGCCAAAAACAACATTGCACCCAATAATGCTGTTATCACTCCAACCGAGACTTGGCAAGGCAACACCACCTCTTATGATTTTGAAAACGGTCAAGTGCTAGAACTTTTCTATTTTGGCCCCAACCATGGTGCGGGGATGACTGTATTTCGCTTTGCAGAGCACAACGCAGTTTTTATTGTAGATCTTGTGGTTCCCGATAGGGTTCTTTACGCCTATTTGCCAGATGCCAAACCCAAGCATTGGGTAGAAAGCTTGGAACAAATCCAAAAGTTGAAATTTGAAAAGGTATACATGTCGCATATGCGAGTGGATGGCAACAGAAACGATGTTACTTTTATGCAGGAATATTTCAAGGCTTTGTATGCTGCTATTGATAAGGAATTGGCCAACAATACGCCTTTTTTTGACATTCCTTATGCCGTAAAACTACCTCAATACGCCCATCTAAAAAATTACAACCTATGGCTCCCCATGAATGTGTGGCGTATTCTTATGGAGAAATCTATTGGCCAATAGGTAATTAGTACTTTAAACAAACTACCTTAACACCCTCATATCAAACAATATATACATAAAACATTTCTAAAATACTACTTTAAAAATTCGAAATAGGTTCTTATTTTTACTGAAAATACAACACCCAGATTAACATGAATTACAAAACGCTCCTCTTAGGAACAATAACCCTAATCCTCCTAGGTTGCAAAGCAGACACAAAAACTTCATTTGTTTCCGATACCTATCCAGATATAGCCATTGTTCGCGCCATGAAAAATGTCATGTGGGATGGTGCTTTGGAAGGAGCTATTCTATTGGATACCATATCCAACAAGCGTGGGTTGTATGGTCTTGGCCCTAAAAGTTATCTAACGGGTGAATTGCTTATCTTTGACGGGCACAGCTATGTTTCCAAAGTAACTTCAGATTCTACCATGGCAGTAGAAGAAACCTATAATGTGTCAGCACCATTTTTTGTCCATACCAACATACAGGAATGGGAAACCATTGAACTGCCCGCTTCCTTAAAAACAATATCGCAATTGGAGTTGTTTATAGACAGTAATACCAAAGCATTTAAACGGCCTTTTACCTTTAAACTGCAAGGTACTGTTAACAACGCAACCATCCATATACAAAATTTGCCAGAGGGTTCTAAAGTGTCCTCTCCTAAAGAGGCACATCAAGGTCAGGTTAATTATCCATTGGAAAATGAAACTGTAGACATCGTTGGGTTCTTTTCTACAGAGCACCAAGGAATCTTTACACACCATGACTCCTTCATGCACATGCACCTAATTACCAAAGACCGTCAAAAAATGGGCCATTTAGATGCTGTTGAAATAGACAAAATGACGCTGTATTTACCGAAACTTTAAATTCCAATAAGCGAAACCAATTCTTTGATGAATCCGTTATTTATAGGCTTCTTCTTTCAATTTCTTCTTAAAGGCTAAATAAACACCATTACTCCATCCAAAACCATTTTGCAGAGGATATTCCCCTCCTCCAGCTTCCAAGCTTAAGTCTTCCACATTGTACTTCTCCATAAATTTTCCTGTAGCCCCATATACCCTTTCGTTAAGGGCTACCCATCGTTCCATAATGGTTTTGGCCAAGGTGTAGTGCCCGTAATTCTCCAATCCTATTACCGTCATCCATTGTAAGGGAGCCCAGCCATTTGGCGCATCCCACTGCTCACCTGTATGGAAATTGGTTGTGACCACTCCTCCTGGTTTCAAGAATTGTCCTGAAATAACACTGGCAATGGCATCGGCCTGTTCCTGTGACGTCATTTTAAAATACAGTGGATACACCATGGCTAGGGATAAGCGTCCTGTTGGTTGTTGCGTGCGCCAATTATAATCTTCAAAAACACCTTTGGCCTCATTCCAACTCAAAGAATTTAAGAACTCCTTTCTGTTTTGCTGACTCCTTTTTAATTCTGCCACAAAATTAGAATCGTCTTTGGCAAAACACTTAATCAATACCCCTTCCATTCCAAAAAGCAAAGCATTGAGATCAACAGGAAGTATTTCCAATGTATGCATGGTATTTAAATGGGAAGCATCCATCAACCAACGGGAGCTAAAATCCCAACCAGACTCCGCCGCAGCTCTAATTTGTCTGTAAAATAGGGTATCGATTGTTCCTTCTTTCTTAAGATTGTAGTCCTCTTTATACGATTCATCCCTTGGTTGATTTAAGGCATCATAATAACGATTCATTAATCCAAATTCCGTTGAAACTGCATGTTGATAAGCTGTATCTGAACCTTCATAAGTCATCCAATACTCGTATTCCTTCCGTAATACTGCCCGATATTTCATATAGACATCATCGCCTTTGTAACTTGCAAAAAGCACAATCATTTGTGAGAAAAATGGGGGTTGCGACCTTGAGATATAATAACTGCGATTGCCATTAGGTATATGCCCGAAAACCTCAATGAGATAGGCAAAGTTGTCCAACATGGCTTCAATGGTTTCAAACTTCCCACTTTCAGCCAGACCCAACATAGTAAAATAGGAATCCCAATAATACACTTCCCGAAAACGCCCGCCTGGTACTATATAGGCATTTGGCAGAGGTATCAAACTATTCATTTTATGCGTTGTATCCGCTGTTTGGCTTAGGAAGGACCACAAGGCCTCTATATGTTCTTTAGCAGTTCGTAAAGAATCATACCCAAAGCTCCTCTGCTGTACCTCCGGACGAATAAAATATCTATTTACATAATTGTCTAGCCTAAAATTGTGTAGCGTTTTTTCTCTATGGTATATTCCTAAAATGGAATCGTAAGGTAGTTCAGCTGTACAATCCACAAAAGTCTTACTATCTCCAAACACATCCGACAATTGCACCTCCACAAATAAATCTTTCAACAATGCGCTTGGTGGTTGATACGATACTTTTTGTGCCTCTGAAGGTAAAACAATTGAAGTTGCTTCCTCTTTGCAGGACCACAACAAAAAACAAAGCACATAAATGTAAAATCTCATAAAATTAGGCTTTAGCTTCCTTTAAAATACGTTTTTTTTTCAGATATGATTAAACCTACAAAAAATGAGAAGCTGCCTTTTAGGGCAGCTCCTCTGTACACAGTCACGTATACACCTTAATCTGAAAACTCAGCTTTTTATGTCCTTATGACAATTTTATAATACTATCTATACAGCGTAAAATGTCCAACAAACTCTCTGTCGTTATTTGAACTGTTCAGCCTTACTACGTACCAGTAGTCACCCGTTGGCAGCTCTTGGTTTTTGTACCTTCCGTCCCAGTACTGTCCTTGGTGATAGGTACCCACCTTACGGCCATACCTGTCGTAGATATCAAACTCCAGATTCGGGAAGTCATCCGTACAAGGCGCCCAAGTGTCCTGGATACCGTCACCGTTAGGGGTAAAGTAGTTTGGGATACATGGGTCTATGTATTCAAGGAAGATTCTAGCCTCTGCCACACAACCATTGCTATCGGTAACAGTGACCAAATATTCTCCCGTTTCGGAAATCATAAAGGTATTCTCACTACCGTAGTCCTCATCGTTAAGGGTAAAGGTATACTCTCCGTTACCTCCCGTGGCCAAGGCTACGATCTGGTTCTGGTCCCCTTCGTTAAGGGCCAAATCCACTGGCATGAACACACCAATATCAAAGAACTCCGTGGTCTGGATACAGCCATTTGTATGGCGTACCTCTATATAGTGGTCGGTTCCCGGAGGTACATTTTCGAACACATTGCTCACCTGGTAAGGACCACCGTTCAAGGAGTAGTCCACTTCGGCAGGATCCACGCTCTCGTCTATCAATACCGTCACAACATTTGTGGAGAAGTTGTCGATACATACGTATTCCACTTCCAACAGAGGGTCAAGGTTCACGGACTCAGGGAAAGTGATGTTCCACTCCGACTCACAGCCCATGCTATCTTGAACATATACAATATGGTCTCCACCGGCCAATCCAGTAAAGTCAAAAACGGTCTGACCAGCAGCTCCCGTGGTATACGGTCCCTCGTACTCATCCAAGCTTACGCTGTATGGCGCCGTTCCTCCGGAGATCTCGATACTGAACTCTCCGTCGTTATCGCCCTCACATGGTGTTGGCAATATAGAATCGGGCACGATGCTCACGATCAACGGCTCAGGCTCTGTAATGGTAAAGCTGAACATTACATAACAGCCCAGCTCGTCCTGAACGATCACCTCGTAGTCCCCTGGCCAAAGGTTCTCGAACACATTGGTCTCGAAGAACTGGTCCATCTGTGGGGAGATGGCATACTTGATGATGCCGGTCCCTCCCGTAGCGGTAATCTCCAAAGAACCGTCATTACCACCGTAACAGGCTACGTTGTTGATCTCAAAGGTTGCTTCCAATGGCGCATTGGGTTCGGTAATAGTGATGGTCGCTGAAGTGCTTTCACAATCACCGCTCTGCACATGTACCGTATAGGTACCTGCCAAGAGTTCCGTAAACACCCCTGGGGTATCCTGTACCGCAGTTGGGATGGCATTGCCGGCGGCATCCTGCAAGGTATAGACATAGTTACCCAGACCTCCCTCGGCAACGGCAACAATGGTTCCGTTGTTGTCGCCCGCACAGTTGATGGTCGGGTTGGTAGAGGCCAACTCGATAGTCAACTCTGGAAGCGGATCTATGGTGATCTCATTGGATACTATCGCTATACATCCATTGGCATCCATAACGTAATATTCATAGCTTCCCGCCGGTACCGTAAAGGATATAGAGGATGTGAACGATCCCAATACTGTTGTAAAGGCACTGGTATCACTATAGGTATAGGCTCCCGTTCCGCCCGTAGCGCTCAGGGTAAGCTCCCCATCGTTCAGACAGGTTGGCGAGGCACTCTTCACCAAACTCGCCTCGATGGCCGTAGGCTCGGAGATGGCAATGTCCACAGAAGTGGTGCTACAGCCATAACCATCGGTGATGGTCACGTTGTAGGTCCCTGCCCCCAAGTTGGCAAACTCGTTAGAGGTCTGCGGACCAGAGGTACTGGCTATAGGAGCCAGTGTATTTAAGGTATAGGTATAGTTGCTTTCCTGTCCGCCCGTTACGTTGTCTACAACAATTGTAGCGTTCTCGTCTCCAAAACAGGACAGCATGGTCGTACTCGGTGTAAAGGTCGCAGCAATAGGCTCTGGAATTTCCAAAGTTACATCCACAGAATCAATACAGCCTTGTGCATCCATAACGTTTACCGTATAAGTTCCAGCTGAAAGCCCAGTAAAGGTTCCATTTGGTGAATTGGCCACCGTTGCAGCTCCGGTCAATTCATATTCATAACTGCCCCATCCCCCTTCGGCAATAGCCGTAATGGTTCCCTGGTCATCGGTACAGGTTACGTTGGAAGTTTCCGTGGCCGTTAAAGTCAATTCTTCAGAAGGCGATCCTATTACTACTGTGGAAGTCGCAGAACAGAACGGAATGTCCGTTTCGGTGATCACCACCGTAAAAGTACCGGCATTCATGCCCGTTACCGTTTGTGGGTTGGTAGCCGTATTGGCCGCAACCGCTCCCGTTACCGATACCCCGGCATTGTCAAATACTTCATAGGTATAGGCTCCAGAGTAATTAGACACGTTGATATCGAAGGCGCCCGTATCATCTCCAAAACAGGTTACTGTACTTGGCGTGGTCGTAAAGCTTGGCAATATGGCCTCTGGTAAATTTACACTTACCTCTTCCGTACAGGAAGTTACGGTATCGGTTACCGTAACAGTATACAGTCCAGAAGGCAGTCCAGAGTATACATTACCGGACAGCGTTGCCGTGGCCGGGTTTGGACTGATGGTATAGGTAAATGTTCCTGAACCTCCTGTATTTGTAATGGTCAGTGTACCATCATCATTGTTACAAGTAGGTAAAGCAGTTACTTCTGGAGTTATTACCAAAGGTGCTACAATGCTTACCGTTACCGTGTTCCCACAACCATTGGCATCCATTATCTCTACCGTATGGTCTCCTGATGCTAGGTTCGTTATGGTAAACGGCGCCGTCTGTGTCTGGAAGGCCCCACCGTCAATACTATAGCTGTAAGGAGCAATTCCAGTTATATCCAAAGTTACCTGTATTTCAAAAGTCCCATCTACGTCCAGACATTCATTGCTTACCGATGCTGAAATTGAAGGAATTGCATCCTGAGGTAATACCACCACTGGACTACTTACAATACAGCCATAGGCATCCATCACATGTACATAGTAGTCCCCTGCATCCAAATTGAAGGTATTGGCCGAAGCCCATCCTGTATCGGCTGCCAAAGGCGCTGTTGCCGTAGTAGTTATTTGGTATTGGTAAGGAGCTGTTCCATCATGTCCAACGGCACTGATTAATCCAGAATTGGCATTACAGTTGGCATTCTGATCTACAGAGGTCGTTAGGCTCAACGGAATTTCCGATTCCGTAATATTGAACGGTACCGTTACAACACTACAACCAGCATTAGTACCTGAAGTTTCACTAATTAAAACATAGTAGTTTCCAAAAGGCAGTGGACCTAATTCTGTTACTGTCATGTTTCCTCCTGCAGGAACAGAACCTGATCCTGTAATTCCTGTAGAGACTAAAGTCATAGAATCAAACACCTCATAGGATACATTGGTAGCTGTTCCATAAGAACTGTTAATTGTAAAGGATACATTTCCATCGGCACTACCAGTACAAGTAATATTATTGGAAGTTACTGCTGTTGCCGTTAAGGTGGAATTGGTTGGAATTGCCTCTGTGGCTGGTTCGTAATAACTACAGTTGGTTGAGGCATCATATACTATAAACGTATATAAAACTCCTGGTGTAAGGCCTGTAAATGTGGCCGACTGGCTGCCAGGGGCATCCTCTGGAATCCATGACCCCGCTGGGTTTGGATATACCGATACCGGTCCCTGGTAGATGCTGAAATAGAACGGCCCAGTACTTACTAAGGTAGAGCCAATACTCACAACAGCCTCTCCTCCGGTAGTACAGTCCACAGTTGTTGCAATGGAAATATCAAGATCGGTTGGTGGCGAGGCCA
>NZ_LBIO01000057.1 GCF_001280505.1 Mangrovimonas sp. TPBH4 | reverse complement strand
AGGAGTCTGGTCCGTGTCTCAGTACCAGTGTGGGGGATCCCCCTCTCAGGGCCCCTATCTATCGTCGCCTAGGTGTGCCGTTACCACACCTACTAGCTAATAGAACGCATGCCCATCTCTTACCGCCGAAACTTTAATACCATTGTGATGCCACATCGGTATACTACGGGGTATTAATCCAAATTTCTCTGGGCTATCCCCCTGTAAGAGGTAGGTTGCATACGCGTTACGCACCCGTGCGCCACTCGCCGGCGGAAAAGCAAGCTTTTCCCCGCTGCCGTTCGACTTGCATGTGTTAGGCCTGCCGCTAGCGTTCATCCTGAGCCAGGATCAAACTCTTCATCGTTAAATCTTAAATATTATTCAGACTCCCGAAACGGAATTTTCTGGTTCTCAAAATGGCTTGTTCTTTGTTCGACCAGATCTTAAAATAAGATCGGTCTTACGCTGTCAATTCAATATGTTAATGAACTTGTCTTCTTTGTTTTTCCTAAGCTTATCGCTTAAGCGGGTGCAAATATAGAACCCTTTTTTGAAGCTCGCAATAGTTTCGGTTATTTTTTTAAAAGTTTTTTTTCGTGGCGCAATCGCCTCTCAAAAACACTTATAACCGATACTCTCAATGAACTCCCTTCGCTACGACAGCGCTCGCTGTTTTTGCGGCTGCAAATATACCGCCTTTTTGGATATGTGCAAGATTTACTAATGGTTATTTAAAAATAAATTAACCAACAAAATTCACTTGTCTGGTTTCAAGCTATTTATATCTATAATAATTTTAATTCTTTTTTGAAATTGTCTTTGTAACCCTCTCTCCTCTTCCTTTTACACCTATTATATAGTATTCCTATTCCCTATTAAATAATACACCAATCAAAAACAGCTTCATCAATTAATAATACACTTCCAAATTATACATATATATATATTGTATGAAATTATTTATCCTCTTATCTTTGTCCCCTTAAATAGAAGACTATAAATGATTGATATTACATTACCAGATGGAACGGTAAAAAGCTTTGAACAAGGCGTTACACCGATGGATGTTGCCAAAAGCATCAGTGAGGGGTTTGCAAGAAACGTGATTTCGGCAAATTTTAATGACGAAACCATTGAAGTTTCCACCCCAATAACCACAAACGGTTCCTTAATATTATATACATGGAATGATAAAGATGGGAAAAAAGCCTTTTGGCACTCTAGCTCCCACGTATTGGCCCAAGCCTTGGAAGAATTGTACCCTGGCGTAAAACTATCAATAGGTCCTGCCATTGAAAATGGTTTTTATTATGATGTGGATTTTGGAGATCATTCTATTTCCGATAAGGATTTCAAAGCCATTGAAACCAAAATATTGGAGATTGCCAGAGGAAAGCACGATTTTAAAATGCGTTCTGTTTCCAAGGCCGATGCTTTGTCCATGTACCAATCTCAAGGTAATGAGTATAAAGTAGAATTAATCGAGAACTTGGAGGACGGCACCATCACATTCTGCGACCATTCTACCTTTACTGACTTATGTCGTGGAGGCCACATCCCTAACACAGGTATCATTAAAGCTGTAAAATTGCTTTCGGTTGCGGGTGCTTACTGGAGAGGAGACGAAAACAACAAACAGCTAACAAGAGTTTACGGTATTTCTTTCCCTAAACAAAAGGAACTAACAGAATACCTTCACCTTTTGGAGGAAGCTAAAAAGCGTGACCACAGAAAACTTGGGAAGGAATTAGAACTATTCACCTTCTCTCAAAAAGTTGGTCAAGGGTTACCATTATGGCTTCCAAAAGGTGCTGCCTTAAGAGAACGCTTGGAAAATTTCCTAAAAAAAGCTCAAAAGAAAGCAGGTTATGAAATGGTAGTGACTCCTCATATTGGACAAAAAGAACTATACGTTACCTCTGGCCACTATGCCAAATACGGAGAAGACAGCTTCCAACCTATCCACACACCGCACGAAGGCGAAGAGTTTTTGTTGAAACCGATGAACTGTCCCCACCACTGTGAAATTTATAACACACGTCCTTTTTCCTATAAGGATTTACCAAAACGTTTTGCTGAATTTGGAACGGTATATCGCTATGAACAAAGCGGTGAGTTGCACGGATTGACACGTGTGAGAGGATTTACTCAAGATGATGCGCATATTTTCTGTACACCAGACCAATTGGATGCTGAGTTTAAGGAAGTAATCGATTTGGTACTTTATGTCTTTGGGTCTTTAGGTTTTGAAAACTTTACAGCTCAAGTATCGGTTCGTGATCCTGAAAACCCAGACAAATATATAGGTAAGGTTGAAAATTGGGAGAAAGCAGAACAAGCTATTATTAATGCCGCCAAAGACAAAGGCTTGGATTACGTAATTGAAGAAGGCGAAGCCGCCTTTTACGGTCCAAAATTAGACTTCATGGTGAAAGATGCTTTAGGGAGACAGTGGCAGCTGGGGACTATCCAAGTAGACTACAACTTACCTGAGCGTTTTGACCTTACTTATAAAGGCAGTGACAACGAGCTTCACAGACCTGTTATGATTCACCGTGCTCCCTTTGGTAGCATGGAACGTTTCGTGGCAATCTTGTTGGAACACACTGGAGGAAACTTCCCTCTTTGGTTGGTTCCGGAGCAGGCTATTGTACTATGTATAAGTGAGAAATATGAAAAATACGCCGAAAAAGTTTTAAATTTGTTGGAAAATCACGAAATTCGCGCCCTCGTAGATAATCGTAACGAAACCATTGGAAAGAAAATCCGTGAAGCGGAAATGCAAAAAATTCCATATATGGTGATTATAGGTGAAAATGAGGAAGCTGAAGGTAAAATTTCGGTACGCCAACACGGAGGAGAGGATTTAGGCTTGATTAGCATTGATGAATTTTCTAATATTGTTGACGCAGAGATTAAAAAGACATTAAAAACCTTTAAATAAGAAAATTAAGTTTAACTAAAATTTATAAGTCATAGCAATACGTAGACACAGAAATAACTTTAAGAGAGAACCGAAGGAAGACCAGCACAAAATTAACTCTAAAATTAGAGCCGAAAAAGTAAGACTTGTCGGTGACAATGTAGAGGTAGGCATTTACGGCATCAGACCTGCATTGGCCATTGCCGAAGAGCAAGGCTTAGACCTTGTTGAAATATCACCTAAAGCTGATCCTCCTGTTTGTAAGGTTATGGATTATAAAAAGTTTCTTTACGAACAAAAGAAACGTGACAAGGCCTTAAAAGCAAAAACGTCTAAAGTTGTTGTAAAAGAAATTCGTTTTGGCCCTCAAACCGATGACCACGATTACGAATTCAAAAAGAAACACGCTGAAAAATTCCTTAAGGAAGGTGCAAAGCTAAAAGCATTTGTATTTTTTAAAGGACGTTCTATCGTGTTTAAAGAGCAAGGACAAATTTTATTGTTACGATTGGCGCAAGACCTGGAAGAATTTGGTAAAGTAGAACAAATGCCAAAATTGGAAGGTAAGCGAATGACCATGTTCATTGCTCCTAAAAAAACAAAATAACACCTATTAAGGTAAACAATAATAAGCGAAACGTAAATTAAAAACTAGGAGAAAGATGCCTAAAATGAAAACTAAATCAAGTGCCAAGAAACGTTTTAAACTTACTGGCACTGGTAAGATTAAGAGAAAGCACGCTTTTAAAAGTCACATTTTGACAAAAAAGTCTAAAAAGCGTAAACTTGCCTTGACTCATGATACTTTGGTACATAAGTCAGACGAGAACAATGTTAAAACCATGTTACGTTTAAAGTAATATCGGTCTTTAACCGGTTAACAAATTTATAAACCCTGGAGTTAGGCAAAACTATTTAGCAAGTACCTTTTTAGGTCGCCTACTACAAAAAAACAAATTAAGAAATGCCAAGATCAGTAAATTCAGTTGCTAAAAGAGCCAGAAGAAAAAAGGTTCTTAAGCAGGCCAAAGGTTACTTTGGAAGACGTAAAAACGTTTGGACGGTAGCCAAAAACGCGGTTGACAAAGCGATGCAATACTCGTACAGAGACCGTAGAAACAAAAAGAGAACTTTCCGTGCTTTATGGATCCAACGTATTAATGCAGGAGCAAGATTACACGGAATGTCATATTCTAAGTTTATGGGAGCACTTAAAGCTAACAATATCGAATTGAACCGTAAGGTACTTGCAGATTTAGCTATGAACAACCCAGAAGCTTTTGAAGCAATCGTAAACAAAGTAAAGTAAGGCGTTCGCCTAAATATTAACAACAATTCGCTTATAAAAATCCGATTCAATTTGAATCGGATTTTTTTGTTTAAAGCAACATATACACTAAATTTAGATTTATTTAAGGGTGTTATTACATGTTAAATGTGTTTAGAAATCGTGTTTTCTGGTTGTTAGATTTTATCAAAGGATCCCCTGTTAATAGGCATTTACAAGACATTGAAAGCATCTTGAGAAACCCTGTCTCAAAGAATGCTTTGGAAAAAAGAAATTTTCACCTTGTCAATCTTTTAAACCATGCCACAAAAACCACACCTTTTTACCAACCTTATTTCAATTACAACTCACTTCAAGACTTTCCTGTAATTCAAAAACCAATTATACAGAACAATTTTGGAAGCTTTAAATCTAGTGAATTTGAAGATCAACCTTCCTTTAAAGTCGCCACAAGCGGTTCAACAGGAATCCCCTTTTTCCTGTTTCAGGATAAAAATAAAAAAGCTAGAAATACAGCAGATGTTATCTGTTTCTCCCAATTGAGTAATTATAATGTTGGTAGTAGACTTTATAATCTGGAAGTATGGAGAAAACACAATAAAAAATCATCATTTAAATCTTACTTACAGAATATTGTCCAAATTGATATTACAAGGTTAGATAATGAAAAGTGTAACAATTTTTTAAATCAATTGCATAAAAACAAAAGGACCAAAACCATACTTGGATTTGCTTCCGCTCTCGAAACGATTTGTCAATACCTTCAAAGCACAAAAAGAACTTTTGAACCTCCACCGAAGCTTACATCCATAATTGCCAATGCTGAACATTTGAATAGTTATACAAAGTCTCATCTATATAGTTATTTTAAAGTCCCAATATTGTCTAGGTATTCAAATGAAGAATTAGGCATTATTGCACAGCAAACCATCGAATCTCAAAATGAATATGTAATCAATCATGCCAGCTATTTTATCGAAATCTTGGACCTAAATAAAGATGAAGCTGTAGAACTTGGAAATTCCGGACGTATTGTTATTACAGATCTTTTCAATTACTGCATGCCGCTAATTAGGTATGATACAGGAGATATTGGTAAATTAGTTTTAGATCAATCTGGCGTGACAAAACTTAAATACATTGAGGGAAGAAAAATGGACTTAATCAGTGACACTAAGGGAGAAATAATCTCCTCTTTTGTAGTGTATACAAAATTTTATAAATATTATAAGTATTTTAAACAGTTTCAATTTATCCAAGAAACTCAAAATAAATATACAGTAAAACTAAACCTTCACGAAGATTTTCCTTTTGAAGAAGAGCTTATCGCTGAAATTAAACAAGATTTTGGGAATGATGCCGAAGTGAGAATTGTTTATGTAAATGAAATCCCCGCTCTTTCTTCTGGAAAAAGAAAAAAAGTACTCAATAACTTTTTAAATTGTGTGTAACTTCCTTAAGCTTATTTACAAATATGTTTTTAGTTCTAGCTATAAACTTTACTCCCATCGGAATAGGATCTCCTAATGCATACTTTAGTGGCGTGTTGTTCAACACAAAAGATGTGTTAATTAAAACCTTAATATCATCCTTAATTAGTTTCAAAAGGCCTTTCAAATTATAAAAGCTAACACTAGAATAATTTGGCATATCAAAATTCATTCCCATACTTGCTAAACAATATAAATAAGGAAAGTTAACTCCTGCAATTTCAGACCCTTCCAAGGAAGACCAAAATCTGGTATTCACCTCAATTATCTTATAATCCCCTTTAACTTTATCGTATCTCAAATCTACGTGACCTACACCAGACCAGTTTAATTTTTCCATCAACAACTCTACAATCTTTAAAACTTTCTCTTCTTTGATAAATTCCATTCCTGTTAAAGGGCCTAAAACATTAACGGCCTTTTGAATTTCCTTCTGTATGGTATAGCTTAATATTTTTCCTTCCTTACATAAAACACTACAACCTATATCATACCCTTGGACAACTTCTTGGATTAAAAACTCCTTTCCAAACAAACTTTTTTCCAAATATAGTTTGAGCTCCGTCTCATTAACCAAAAGATTTACTCCTTGCCCTCCTCCAAATCCTTCAACTGGTTTTATGATTACGGGATACTTTAATTCTTTTGGATAACCTTTCCCATTTACATATAAACTTTTTGGTAAAGGCATATTATGTATCGTAAGAAGTTTCGATAGCAAATTTTTATTGATAGCAGTATTAAAATCACGCAATTTAGGTAACAACCCTAATACTTTTGCATCTATAAGTCTATCACGATAAGTAATCATTGTTCTTATTCCATGCTCAAATATGGGCATAACGACATCTATATTATGTTCCTGTAGTTCTCTATTAATATTGTTAATCCACTCTTCTCCATATTCCAATTTTGGGTAAAACGAGTAATGGTATATGTAATTTGAAAAACGCATGGGTAACCACTTACGATCAGACATAATATGTATTTTAACTTCATTATGTTGAGCCAAGCAATTCACAACATAAATTAACATATGACTTTCTCCATCGGGAATTAAAACCGAGATTTTCATTTGAACTTCTTTTTCTTAAACTTGTTCAATCTAAGATATAACTTTTTACATCCACCCACCGTAAAACTCAAACAAAAACATATCATAATCAACTATAAAACAACTACTTAAACTATAATTACGTATATTTGCAATGAACTAGATTAATAGCATATGGATTAAATATCAATTCTAAACATATGCAATCATGAAAATCAAAACTAACCCTCACCACCTTTACACCATATTTTTTGGTGTAATTATGACCTTAGGCATTTATAGCTGCCAAGTAGAACCAATAAATTCAGGAGAGAATTCAGTAATTGAAACAGATTCTTCTGCAAAGCAACAAGCTCCAGCAACCTTTGACCTCTCTTGTATTACCACTGCAACTGAAGTAGACTTATTAGCAGGACAAAACATACTTGTTGGTACTGTGAAAGTAGAAGTTGAAGGAAGCGATTACAAAATTACCTACTCAATTACCAACAGTAAATACTGTATTACTGAAACCCACCTGTCTGTAGCTACAACCCCATTGGGCTTTCCTGTGAATAACCCTGGAAATCCACAGGTAGGGCAATTCGAAGAAAATGACAAATGGGAGTGTATAGCTGAAGTAGTATATTATGCACCTATTATAGATGGTCCATACATAGCTGCTCACGCAGTTGTACATTGTATCACAGATGTAACCAATGACCTTTATCCAAATACCCTACCTGCTCAAGTGTCTTTATGTGTAACGGATAAAGGGCTTGATGCTATAGATAGCTATTTCAACATTGAAATCGATCCCGAAAATTCCTTAACTGGAGCCTTCGATGCTTGGTGCGCCGATCAAGACACTTCTCTGGAGAGTGGAGATTGCTTTACTGCAGATGTGTATTCATCATACGAAACTCTACCTGAAGGCAAATTTGAACACCCAGAAAATTTTGGCGCCGTAAACTGGCTTATGAACCAAAATTTTATTGGAACTGACTCAGGCGGATATGGATTATATACATTTGGAGATCTTCAAATAGCCATTTGGATGCTTATTGATGACAGCATTTGTAGCGAATGCCTCTACACAGGGCCTTACTCTCCTACCAGAGTAGATGAACTTGTAAGTATGGCTTTAGAACATACAGATTGTGTTCCTGTGTGCGGAGAAGATGTTGTTATAATTCTCATTCCTGAGGATGAAGGTGTTCAATCTATATTCATTACAATTCCTGTACCTTGTGATTGTGAAGAAACGGCCTGGGGAGATGGATGTCCATTCCCAGGAAACCAATGGGCAACATATTTCCAATATGGACTTCCTGAATAATAATTGTTTTTAATTTATATAAAAAACCAGTTCTTTTAGAACTGGTTTTTTTGTTTCTAGACCAATATTTTGGACCATTATCACAATTAAAAGAGCCATATTATTTCAACAATTATAAGTATATTTCGGGCCAAAATAATTCATAATGAAAATGCTACGAACAAGCTCTTTAATTCTACTACTCTTATCATGTCATTTTTCCCTCTTCAGTCAGGATAAAGCCAAAACTCCTACTTGGGACGTCAACAATCCACAAGGTGATTTTGATTATCAAACCCATCAATTTTCCACAGATGAAGGTACTTGGATGAACCTGGATGTTAGTCCCGATGGTAAATATATTGTTTTTGACATGTTGGGTGATATTTACAAAATAAAAAGTACTGGAGGAAAAGCCACTTGTTTAAGAGAAGGAATTGCTTTTGAAGTTCAACCTCGTTTTAGTCCTGATGGGAAACATATTTCTTTTACTAGTGACGCTGGCGGTGGGGACAACATTTGGATGATGGATACCGATGGTAACAATGCCAAAGCCATCACCAAGGAGGACTTTAGGCTTTTGAACAATGCCATTTGGACTCCAGATGGGCAATACATTATTGCTAGGAAACATTTTACTTCAGAGCGTTCGGCTGGTGCGGGTGAAATGTGGATGTACCACCATTCTGGAGGGAGCGGTATTCAGCTTACAAAACGTAAAAACGACCAACAGGATGTCAACGAACCAAGTATGTCTCCTGACGGAAAATACCTTTACTACAGTGAAGATATGTATCCTGGAGGCTATTTTCAATATAACAAAGACCCAAATAGCCAAATTTATGTGATCAACAGATACGATATGGCTACGGGGGAAATCACTAGAATTAGCGGAGGCCCTGGAGGAGCTGCCCGTCCTCAAACTTCCAGAGATGGAAAAAAACTCGCTTTTGTTAAGCGTGTACGTGAAAAATCGGTGCTGTATATCCATGATTTGGAAACTGGCCAAGAGTGGCCACTTTATGACAAGTTGAACAAAGATCAACAGGAAGCTTGGGCAATTTTTGGTGTCTACCCCAATTTCAACTGGATGCCAAACAATGAAGAGATTGTGTTTTGGGCTGGTGGAAAAATCAATAAAATCAACATCAACTCTTTAGAGGTTACCAATATTCCATTTCAAGTAGATGCCAACATTAAAATTGCCAAAGCTGTTGAATTTGACAATCCTGTGGCTCCCGACACCTTTGATGCCAAAGTTATCAGACATGCAGTGACATCCCCAGACGGCAAAACATTAGTGTTTAGTGCCGTTGGTCATTTGTGGTCCCAAAAGCTTCCAAATGGTACTCCTAAACGCCTTACCTCTAATACCGCTTTTGAATTTGAACCAAGCTTTTCCCCCGACGGAAAAAATATTGTTTACGTAACTTGGAATGATGAAAACTTGGGTGCAATCTATAAAGTTCCTGCTTCTGGAGGTACTCCCGTAAAACTAACTTCTGAAAAGGGCATCTACAGAAACCCTTCTTTCTCTCATAACAGCAACCAAATTGTTTATTTGAAAGAAGCCGGTAACAGTGATCAAGGTTATGCCTATGACAATAACCATGGAATTTATACAATGAATGCCGATGGTAGTAATCCAAAATTTGTAACCAAAGAAGGAGATTTTCCAATCTTCAATACTGATGACACAAAAATCATTTACCAAACGGGCGGTAAATTCTTTGGAGAACTTACCAAGGAATTGAAAATTACCAATCTTAATGGTAATGACACTCAAGTATTGGTAAAATCAAAACACGGAAACAGATTAGTTCCTAGCCCAGACGGCAATTGGATTGCGTTCATCCATTTACATAAAGTATATATGGCTCCGATGCCTCATGCTGGTCAGACTTTGGATATCACAGATGCGACTAAATTCGTGCCTATAACCCAACTTTCCAAAGATGCGGGACTCAACCTTCACTGGTCTTCTGATAGTAAAAAGTTGCATTGGACTTTAGGAAACACCTATTACACAGCCAACATTTCAGAAGACACTAAATTGGTTGAAGATGGCATTACCATTAATTTAAAAGTAAAGACTGACAAACCTGAAGGACGTATTGCATTAAAAGGGGCAAGAATTATTACCATGGAAGGTGATGAAGTGATTGAAAATGGAACCATCATTATCAATGAGAACAGAATTGAATCTTTGGGTAGCACTTCCAGTGTTAAAATCCCATCCAATGCTAAGGTATATGATGTAACAGGAAAAACCATTATGCCCGGAATTGTAGATGTGCATGCCCATGTTGGAGGCTTTAGAGATGGTCTACCAACCCAAAAACACTGGCAATTCTATGCTAATCTAGCTTTTGGTGTCACTACTGCTCATGACCCATCGGCTAATTCAGAAACGATTTTCACCCTATCCGAATTACAAAAAAGTGGTGATCTGGTCGGCCCAAGATTGTTCTCTACAGGGTTCATTCTTTATGGCGGCGATGGCGACTTTAAAGCTGTTATAAATGGCCTTGAAGATGCGCGTTCTTCAATCAGACGTACCAAAGCATTTGGTGCTCTTTCTGTAAAAAGTTACAACCAACCGAGACGAGACCAGCGTCAACAGGTGTTACAAGCGGCTCGTGAGGAAGGTATTTTTGTAGTGCCTGAGGGAGGTTCCAATTTCTTCCACAATATGTCTATGATTATGGACGGTCATACAGGAATTGAACACAACATTCCTGTGGCTCCTGTTTATAAGGATATTGTTGAATTATGGAGTAACAGTAATGTAGGCTACACCCCTACTCTTATTGTGAATTATGGAGGATTGAATGGAGAATACTATTGGTACCAAAAAACTAATGTATGGGAAAATGAAAAACTGCTGAAATACACTCCTAGAGGTATTATCGATGCCCGGTCAAGACACAGAACGATGGTACCGGATGATGAATATGAAAATGGACACATTTTAGTTTCTGAAACTTGTAAAAAGCTATCTGATGCTGGTGTGAAAGTGAATTTGGGTGCCCACGGTCAGTTACAAGGTCTAGGAGCTCATTGGGAATTGTGGATGTTGCAACAAGGAGGTATGACTAACCACGAAGCCCTAAAAGCAGCTACCATCAATGGTGCTGATTACATTGGGATGGCCAAGGACATAGGTTCTTTAAAAAAAGGTAAATTGGCCGACCTTATCGTAATGGACAAAAACCCATTGGAAGACATTCAAAACTCAGAAAGCATCATTTACACTATGGTGAATGGAAGACTTTATGATACCGAAACCATGAACGAAATTGGCAACAATCCTAAAGAACGCACAAAGTTCTATTGGGAAAACAACAAGTACAACCAAGCATTCCCTTGGCATGAAGAAACCCAAAGTTTTACAACACCATCCTGTAGTTGCCATACAGGAGTTGCCCACTAAACGATATATTAACATTAATTTCAGAGCCTTTTGACTTGATAATCTTAGCTTTGGAAAAAAATTGCCTATGAATTTATCTCAAATCAAATTGGTGGTCACCGATATGGATGGTACACTGCTCAATTCCAAAGGGGAAGTGAGCAGTAATTTTTATAAATTATTCAACGAACTAAAAACCAATAATGTCCATTTTATAGCGGCCAGTGGTCGTCAGTATTTTAGTATCCTTGACAAACTAGGATCCATAAAAGACGAGATTACCATTATAGCTGAAAATGGTGGTCTTACCAAACAAGGCGACAAACAATTGCACGCCAATTATTTCCCAATGGAAGATATCAACCGTCTGATTCCTATTTTAAGAAATATTGAGGATTCCTATATAGTGTTATGCGGAGAACGTTCGGCCTACATTGAAAGCAACGATGATAGTTTTATCAATATGTTCAAGGAATATTACACCGAATTCAAACAGGTGGAAGACTTGACCCAAGTTAACGATGACAATTTTTTAAAGATTGCTGTATACAGCTTTGGTGGTTCTGAACAAAATATCTACCCACACGTAAAGCATTACGAAGACCATATACAAGTAAAAGTATCGGGATCTAATTGGTTGGATCTTTCTCATATGAATACCAACAAAGGCTACGCTTTACAACAGGTTCAGGATTTATTGGGAGTTTCAAAGGAAGAAACTATGGTTTTTGGAGACTATAATAACGATTTGGAAATGATGGCTCAGGCTGCTTACAGTTATGCCATGAGCAATGCTCATCCCAACGTAAAAGAAGTAGCTCGCTACCAAACCAAAAGCAATGATGAAGAAGGTGTAGAAGTTGTTTTGGAACAACTTATCAAAGACAAGCAATCAATTGCCAAAGGCCGTTAATACCAAATGCCTTCCAGACGCATGATTGCGATGTTCGCATAAATAAATACCTTGCCAAATTCCTAAATTCAATTGTCCTTGAGTAATCGGAATTTGAACAGAGGTTCCCATTAAAGAGGCCTTGATGTGTGCTGGCATATCATCAGGGCCTTCATAAGTGTGGCGGTAATATGGTTGATTTTCTGGCACCATTTTATTGATATGACTTTCAAAATCGTCCCTTACTGTTGGATCTGCATTTTCATTAATGGTCAAACTCGCCGAAGTGTGTTTGATAAACACATGAAACATCCCCACATTTATATTTTGAATTTCTGAAAACTGACTGAGTATTTCTTGGGTCACCAAATGAAAACCTCTTGACTTGGCGCTAAGGCGAATTTCTTTCTGAAAACTTTTCATGCTTATTTTAGGTCTTCTGCTTTTTCTTCTTAGCCGCAGGGAACAAAACGTTATTCAATATTAATCGGTAACCAGGAGAGGTTGGGTGTAAATCCAATTCCGTTTTTGGGTCACCTACCCTATGTGTATAATCTTCTGGATCATGTCCTCCATAAAAAGTAAAGAATCCTTTTCCCTTTATTCCGTGGATATACTTCGCCTCACCATTGGTTTTGTTTTCCCCCATGATCAATACATTCGATTTGATTTCATCGCGAGTAAAGGACGTCGTTTGCCCCATAAATCCTTTTACCAATGCCGTATGATTTTGACAAAGCATGGTTGGCACGGGATCCCATTTGGCTGAAAAATCCATTAGGGTAAAATAATCGGTAGTTTTTGGAATGCGGCGTTTTTGCGTCATGTCTATGGATGAGAACTCATAAACATTTGGATTACGTTCCAATAAAAAGTCCTTAAAGGCAAAGGTTTTTCTGAAATCAATTTTATTCTGATAGGCAGGATCGCTACCATCTCCATCAAACATAGGCTCACAAATATCCACACCTTCGGCACTCAAAGCAATATCAAAACTATCGGTAGCACTACACATAGCAAACATAAAACCTCCTCCAACAACATAATCCCGAATCTTAAGAGCTACGGCCAATTTGGCTTGAGATACTTTATCATATCCCAATTTTGTAGCCAACTCTTCAGCAGCTTTCTTTTCTTCAATATACCACGCCGCAGATTTAAACGATCTGTAGAATTTACCAAACTGTCCTGTGAAGTCTTCGTGGTGCAAGTGTAACCAATCATACAAAAGCAAGGCATCATTCAACACTTCTTCATCATAAATAGTATCATATGGAATTTCAGCATAGGTAAGAACCATGGTTACGGCATCGTCCCAAGGTTGCTTTCCGTAAGGCGTATAGACTGCAATTTTAGGTGCCTTTTCCAAGACCACTGCTTCCATATTTTGTGAAGGACTACTGATAAGTTCAAGGATTTCTTCGGCTTTAGAATTGGATAGCACTTCAAAACTTACCCCTCTAATCTGGCACTCTCGTTGGATTTCTTCAGCATCGGGCAATAAAAAGGAACCTCCACGGTAGTTCAACAACCACTTCACCTTAAGCTGCTTCTCTAAGGTCCAATAAGTAATACCATAAGCCTTCAGATGGTTTTGCTGCCCTTCGGCATCCATAGGGACAAGTATATAAGAGGCAAAACTGGAGTTTGCACATAAAACCAAAAATACCACTAAGGCCAATATCTTCTTCATAGTGGAAAGATACTTAAAAATTAGCCTTCAATAAAAGGCATTAAGGAAATATTAGGCAAACAAAACGGGCTATTTTGTCTAGCTAGTTCCCGAAAGCAAATCAGCAATACGCTTCGTGTTTGGGAACTGCTCCAAGATAATTTTGATAAAAACAGTGATTGGAATAGCCATAATTAGGCCCGGAATTCCCCAAATGTAGCCCCAAAGCATCAGCATTACCAAAACGGTAATAATATTGATTGAAAAGGATTTCCCCATAAAAATAGGTTCCATAATGGCTCCAAACAATACTTGAACTCCCGTAATGGACAACACAAAAAAGAACAAAGTACTACTAGGATCCAATTCCACAAAGGCAAATATCGCCAAAGAAATTACGGCAATAAACGACCCTACCATTTGGACGAAGTTAATGGCAAATGCAAACAAGCCCCAGAAAATAGGAAAACTAATATCAAAAAATACACATGCCAAACCAGTACCAATCCCCGTAAGTAAGCTTACCAAGAATTTCACCTTTATGAATTTTATCAAATCTTTTTCAATTTTAATAAAAGTCTTTACCGATGTATGACGTTGCTTTAAGATGGTTGTATTTAAAAGTTGGTGCATGTTGATAGACTCTGCCAACCACAGCACGACAAAAAAAGCAGTCATAAGTATGGAAGTGGCCAATTTTCTAATAAAATCAAAAGTAGTCCCTAAATTTTCCTTTTGAAGAAATTGGGCCAGTACATTTTCGTTTTCCTTGAACTCCACACCAAACGTAGTCGTGAGATAACTTTTTAAATTGATAAGTTTTACTTCGGCTTTATCAAAAAATTCACTTTTAGTAGCCATAATCTGTTGACTAGATAATTTTATTAGCTCAACACCAATCCACAAGCCTAAAACAATCAACAACACTACTATGACTATACTGGCCATTTTTGGAATATTTCGTTTCCCCAACCAACGCATCAAAGGCAAAAACAACAAGGCTATAAACATTGAAAACACCAGAGGAATAAAGATAAACGACAAGGTTTTCAACAAATAAAACACTAATGGAATTACTATAATTAGCAATAACATATTGGTAGTACGGGTTTGATTGATCATGTTGGCAATTTTCTTTTATAACAGAGCGCAAAGTTACGCCAAAATGTTTGGATTGCCTTTAAAATTCCCTCTTTAACCAAGGTTAAAATTATGGTTTACAAAAAGGCTGGGGAGTTTTCTTTTTGTTGAATTTAGGCCATAAAAAAACAGGAACCTTAGCCCCTGTTTCTTCACATCTTCAAAATGAGTAAAAACCCTATCAATTAATTAAAAAGGCACATCGTTATCGTCCGGTAATTCCGGAGCTCCAAAGGCGTCATGCGCCGATGGTGTAAAGTTTCCTGGATTGAAGTTATCATCGCCTCCCTCGTTCATTTTACTATGGAACTCATTCCCAAATGGCGTATCAAAGTCGTCCAAGTTATCGAATTTACCTAGGTGTCCAAGGAATTTCAGACGGATGTTTTCCAAACCACCATTCCTGTGTTTTGCCACAATAAACTCCCCTTGTCCTTCGGTTGGAGAACGCTCCTCATCATCCCATTCTTCAATTTTATAATATTCAGGTCTATAGATAAAAGATACAATATCCGCATCCTGCTCAATCGCACCAGATTCACGAAGATCCGATAGCAATGGACGCTTACTGCCTCCACGGGTTTCTACTGCACGTGATAACTGAGACAGTGCAATAACGGGCACATGCAACTCTTTTGCCAAAGCCTTAAGGTTACGCGAGATCATCGAGATTTCCTGTTCACGGTTCCCACCTCCTTTTTGGCTTCCCCCAGCCGTCATCAACTGCAGGTAATCGATCATGATCATTTTTATGCCGTATTGCGAAGCCAAACGTCTGGCTTTTGCACGCAAATCGAAAATGGAAAGAGATGGCGTATCATCAATATATAATGGCGCCTTTTCCAAGGACTTTACTTTCACGTTCAGCTGCTCCCATTCGTGTTTCTCCAGTTTACCGGTTCTCAATTTTTCTGAAGACAGTCCAGTTTCACTTGAAATCAAACGTGTGATCAACTGTACAGAGGACATCTCCAAAGAAAAGAAGGCCACAGGCATATTCCCGTCTACAGCAATGTTCCTTGCCATGGTTAAGGTTAAGGCCGTTTTACCCATACCAGGACGTGCCGCAACAATAATCAAATCCGAAGGCTGCCATCCAGAGGTCAACTTATCCAACTTTGTAAATCCTGTTGGAATACCACTCAACCCTTCCCTATTGGAAATCTCTTCGATTTTTTTCTTGGCCTGGATTACCAAACTTTGAGCAGACTCGGTAGATTTCTTAACGTTCCCTTGTGTAACCTCGTATAGTTTGGCCTCTGCATGATCCAAAAGATCAAAAACGTCCTTGGTTTCATCATATGCCTCTTCTATAATTTCATTCGAAATTTTTATCAAACTACGCTGAATGAACTTTTGCAGGATGATACGGGCATGGAATTCGATATGTGCGGAAGACGATACTCTTTGCGTAAGTGAAATCAAATAGAAATCCCCACCAATCAAATCAAGTTTTCCATCCTTCTTTAATTGAGTAGATACCGTTAAAAGGTCAATAGGCTCACTGTTTTCAAAAAGTTTGAAAATGGATTCAAAAATATGTTTGTGAGCTTCCTTGTAAAAAGCATCGGGGCTAAGGATATCGATAACTTCGTCGACACCTTTCTTATCAATCATCATGGCGCCTAGTACAACCTCTTCCAAGTCGATTGCTTGGGGCGGTATTTTGCCTTTCTCAAGGCTAATCAATGTACTTTTGTCGACTTTATATCCTTGTAATTGGTTTGGTTGTTTCATATATCACGAATGTAAATAAAATGATATGAAAGATTAAAAAAATAGGTGAATTCAATCTTAACATTCCTTCAACAATCTAACTGTTAATAAGTTAAAAAAATTGTTAATAGTGCCAAAAAAAACTGAAGCAACCTACTTCAGTTTCTCTTTATATTATTGTAAATGAATATTTTAGCCTTTAAACACCCCCATGTTGATGTACTTATCCATACGCTCATTTACCAAGTCTTTTGGTGATAAGTTTTTGAGCACATCATAATTTTTCTCAATGGCATTTTTAACAGCTAAAAAAGTCGCCTCACGATCTGTATGGGCTCCTCCTAGAGGTTCCTTAACGATATCATCTACCAATTTCAATTTCTTCATATCGGGTGCGGTTAGCTTCAAGGCTTCGGCCGCTTGTTCTTTGTATTCCCAGCTTCTCCATAAAATAGAAGAACAAGATTCTGGAGAAATAACCGAATACCAAGTGTTTTCCAACATCAATACACGGTCACCTACACCAATACCCAAAGCACCTCCTGAGGCACCTTCACCAATAATTACAGTGATGATTGGCACTTGCAGTCTGGTCATTTCTAAAATGTTTCTAGCAATGGCTTCACCTTGTCCGCGCTCTTCAGCTTCCAAACCTGGATAGGCTCCTGGAGTATCTACAAAAGTCACTACTGGAATACCGAATTTCTCTGCAGATTTCATTAAGCGCAAAGCTTTACGGTACCCTTCTGGATTAGACATACCAAAATTACGGTACTGTCTAGTTTTGGTATTGTACCCCTTTTGCTGCCCAACAAACATATAGGTTTGATCACCAATTTTACCCAAACCACCAATCATGGCTTTATCATCCTTAACATTTCTGTCCCCATGAAGTTCCAAAAATGTATCACCACAAAGGGCTTTGATATAATCCAAGGTATATGGTCTGTCCGGATGACGGGACAACTGTACACGTTGCCATGGCGTCAAGTTCTTATAGATATCTTTTTTTGTCTCTAGTAATTTCTTTTCAATCTTCTTACAGGTCTCACTAACATCGACTTCGCTCTCCTCTCCTATAAGTTGACATTTCTGCAGTTGGTCTTGAAGTTCTTTAATTGGAAGTTCAAATTCTAAATATTCCATTGAAACTTAAGTTTAATTTTAGTTAGCCTACAAACCTACATAATTTTTCGTTTTTAACTCATGAAAAAATACGAAATGTAGGTTCCTGTCTTATGACGGGACAAAATTAAATATATTGGTGAAGAATAGAAAAACTTTAACGGGTTTTACCAATTAATTAGCGTTTCCTTTTTTTGCCTTCCACTGTTTTAAAATGGCCTCCAAAACCAAGGTTCCCAAAACCAATACAACCCCATAATAGAAATGGATGCCCATGATTTCTGTCTCAGGAAATAACAACACTGCCAAAACAATACCATAAACAGGTTCTAAATTGTAGGACAGAATTACGGTATAAGGACTGATATACTTCATCACTTTTACTGCACCTATAAAGGCATATGCGGTACAAATAGATCCTAGAATAAATAGGTATAATAAATCCATCCATGAAATCTGAAAGAATTCTGCATTAAAACCACCTTTAAACAACATAAACACACTTAAAAACAAAACACCGCTTAGCAATTCATAAAACGAAATAATGGTTGCATTATACTGTTTGATAAAGGCACCGTTTAGCACCGAAAAAAGAGTAGACAATAAAGCCGAAACAACTCCCAATATCATCCCATTAATATAATGTAGCTCGCCCCTTGATATTAAAAACACACCTAGAATGACAATCAGCCCAAAGACTATTTCATACCACACAATACGGCGCTTATGGATTAATGGTTCTACGAATGAAGCGAAAAAAGCCCCCGTTGAAAACATGGCCAAGGTAATAGACACGTTGGATTGGTTGATGGCCTCAAAAAAGGTGATCCAATGTAAGGCGATAAGAATTCCAGCTAATATAAACTTAGATATGGTTTTGGCACTAAGGCCCATATCCAGCTTTCTGTACTTGATATACCCAAACACCAAAACACTGGCAATAAGCATTCGATACCATACCAAATCCATTGCTCCAACAGAGATTAGCTCTCCTAGAATTGCAGTGAACCCTGCAATAAAAACCAAAAAGTGTAACTGCAGATAGTGTTTTAGCTTAGCGTTTGGCATTGTATAGAAGGTATAGTGCTAATATACCAAAGATTACATTTGGAAACCAGACGGCTACCAACGGAGGAAAGTCTGACTGCTCTGCCATCACCCCAAATACCTTATCAAAAAACACATAAACCATGGCTATGGAAATTCCAAAGGCCAAGTTAACTCCCATACCTCCCCTTCGTTTTATAGAAGACACGGCCACAGCTATAATAGTAAGAATGTAAACGGACACAGGTAAGCTCCATTTCTTATACTTCACTACCTCATAACGCCCAATATTGGAAGACCCTCTCTTTTTCTCTTTTTGAATGAATCTGTTCAGTTCACCATATAATAAGGTCTCCGCCATGTAATTGGCTGGAGTAAGATCGTCCAAATCAAACTTAAAAAGCGTATCGTACCTTCTTATACTTTCCAAGACTTCATCATTCTCATCATAAGTGCGTTTCAGGAAATTGGTAAGTTTATAGGTACTGTCTTTATCCACATAAGTGATGTTATCTGCAAAAATCTTATATTCCAACTTGTTACCGTCGTAATGTTCCAAGGTGAATTTATTCCCTCGTTTCATTTTTGGGTCAAAACGACTTACGTAGATAATATCATGGTCATTGATCTGTCGGTAGATATCCTGTGTTTCAATAACATTGCTGTTCTTCTTCAAATACTTATATCGAAACTCATTATACCCTTTACTTGCCAAAGGCGCCAAGTACAACCCGAGCAATAATGCAAAACCGGCTACGATGGTTCCACCAATCATATAAGGTCTCAAAAACCTTGAAAAGGACACCCCTGAACTTAAAAATGCAATGATTTCCGTGTTATTGGCCAATTTGGAAGTAAACCATATCACGGATAAAAACAAGAACAAAGGGAACAACAGATTCGCGAAATAAATAGTAAAATCCAGATAGTACTGTGCCACGGCAGGAAACGGTACTTCGTTCTCTAAAATCTTTCCGATTTTTTCTGCTAAGTTTACTGTAATTCCAATAGGGATAAACAGCAACAGCATCATTAAAAATGTAAACAAATACCGTTTAAGTATGTACCAATCCAGTATTTTCATAGGCTTATAAACGCTTGTCCATTTGTTTAACCATCATATCTTTCCAGGTTCTGAAATCTCCCGCTAATATATGTTTTCTTGCTTCTCTAACCAACCATAAATAAAACCCGAGATTATGGATTGTGGCAATTTGTTTTCCTAAGAGCTCATTTACAGAGAACAAGTGTCGTAAATAGGCTTTGCTATATTCAGTATCTACAAACGTGATACCCATTTCGTCAATTGGTGAAAAGTCATCTTCCCATTTTTTGTTTTTAATGTTGATGGTTCCGTGGGCCGTAAACAGCATACCGTTACGGGCGTTTCTCGTTGGCATTACGCAATCGAACATGTCAATACCTAACGCAATATTTTCCAAAATATTGATAGGCGTCCCAACTCCCATTAAATAACGAGGTTTATCCTCCGGCAAAATGGCCGTTACAACATCGGTCATAGCATACATTTCCTCTGCCGGTTCTCCCACAGATAGGCCTCCAATTGCATTTCCAACAGCGCCTGCATTGGCAATATATTCAGCAGATTGCTTTCTTAGATCTTTATAGGTACTCCCCTGAACAATTGGGAAAAACGCCTGACTGTAATCGTATTTAAACGGTACTTTATCCAAATGATTGATACATCTTTCCAACCAACGGTGGGTCATGTGCATGGAACGTTTGGCGTAGTTATAATCGCATGGGTACGGTGTACATTCATCAAAAGCCATGATGATATCTGCCCCAATACTTCTTTGGATTTCCATCACATTTTCAGGAGTAAAGGTGTGATAACTTCCATCAATATGCGACTTGAACTTTACCCCTTCTTCCTTGATTTTTCTATTCCCAGAAAGCGAATAAACTTGATACCCTCCAGAATCGGTCAAGATGTTTCTATCCCAATTCATGAACTTGTGCAGTCCACCAGCCTTTTCCAAAATAGTGGTTTGCGGGCGTAAATATAGGTGATAGGTATTTCCAAGAATAATATCTGGGTTGATATCGTCTTTCAATTCACGTTGGTGTACCCCTTTTACAGAAGCCACAGTTCCCACAGGCATAAAAATGGGAGTTTCAATGGTGCCGTGATCGGTGGTAATTACCCCTGCCCTTGCACTACTTTGAGGGTCTTTCGCTTTTAAGTCAAATTTCATCCGTTCTGCGTATAATTTTTATCAAGCCCAAAAATCTTTTGCAATTCCTTAAAAAGAATCCTTAACTATCAAGTTTACAAGGCTTAAAAAACGTGTCGATCGGCAAAGATAATTAACTAAACACGATCTCTCTTGATATTTAAAAATAAACTTTAAAAACTATGTTGAAAATGAGCCTAAAATACCTCTGTATTCGTTTTGTTTACCCCCCATAAAGCCTTATTTTAGCGGCTTTAAAAAATACGTTTTAAAGATGCCAAACACACAACAATTAGAAGACTTAGTAATTCAAGTGCGTAGAGATATTCTGCGTATGGTACACAAGGTAAACTCAGGCCACCCTGGGGGGTCTTTGGGATGCACCGAATTTATGGTAGCACTGTACAATGAGATCATGGATCGAAAGGAAGGTTTTGACATGGACGGAATAGGCGAAGACCTTTTCTTCTTGTCCAACGGACACATTTCTCCTGTATTTTACAGTGTATTAGCTAGAGCTGGATACTTTCCAGTAGAAGAATTAAACACATTCCGATTAATTGATTCCCGCTTACAGGGACACCCAACTACACACGAAGGGTTACCAGGCGTAAGAATTGCTTCTGGATCGTTGGGGCAAGGTATGTCTGTAGCACTTGGTGCTGCACAGGCAAAAAAATTGAATAACGACGCTCACTTGGTGTACAGCTTGCACGGAGATGGTGAGCTTCAAGAAGGTCAAAACTGGGAAGCGATTATGTATGCGGCTGCTAAAAAAGTAGACAACATTATTGCAACCGTAGATTTGAACGGCCAACAAATTGACGGCGCAACAGACGAAGTATTGCCAATGGGTAATATCCGTGAAAAGTTTGAAGCATTTGGTTGGACTGTTGTTGAAATTGAAGAAGGAAACAACGTGGAAGCCATCATTAAAGGAATGGCCGAAGCCAAATCAAAAACAGGTCAAGGAAAACCAGTTTGTGTTTTATTAAAAACCATTATGGGTAATGGGGTTGACTTTATGATGTACACTCACGAATGGCATGGTAAAGCTCCAAACGATGATCAATTGGAGAATGGATTAAGCCAAAACCCAGAAACCTTAGGAGATTACTAATAACAACGCAACACACAATGAAAACATATACATATACAGAAAAGAAAGATACAAGAAGTGGTTTTGGAGCTGGTTTGGCTGAATTGGGACGTACCAATCCTGATGTTGTAGCACTATGTGCCGATTTGACCCCTTCCTTAAAAATGGGAGAGTTCATCAAAGAAAATCCAGAGCGTTTTTTCCAAATAGGAATTGCTGAAGCCAACATGATGGGAATTGCTGCTGGTTTCACTATTGGAGGTAAAATTCCTTTCACTGGAACTTTTGCCAACTTCTCAACAGGTCGCGTTTATGACCAAATACGTCAGTCTATCGCCTATTCAGGTAAAAACGTAAAAATCTGTGCTTCTCACGCCGGTTTAACGTTAGGTGAAGATGGTGCAACCCACCAAATCCTTGAAGATATAGGATTGATGAAAATGCTTCCTGGAATGACGGTTATCAACCCATGTGATTTCAACCAGACTAAAGCTGCTACCATCGCTATCGCAGAACACGACGGACCAGTTTACTTACGTTTCGGACGTCCATCTGTGCCAATCTTTACACCTGCCGATCAAAAATTTGAAATCGGAAAAGCAATCCAATTAACCGAAGGAACTGATGTTACCATTGTAGCAACAGGACACTTGGTATGGGAAGCTTTGGAAGCTTCTAAAGCTTTGTTCGAAAAAGGTATCACAGCAGAGGTTATCAACATCCACACCATCAAACCGTTGGATGAGCAAGCTATTTTGGATTCTGTTGCCAAAACAGGTTGTATTGTAACAGCTGAAGAGCATAACTACCTTGGTGGTCTTGGAGAAAGTGTTGCGAGAGTCTTGGCAACCCACAACCCAACACCTCAAGAATTTGTAGCTACTCAAGATACTTTTGGTGAATCTGGAACGCCAGCACAATTGATGGACAAGTACGGATTGAACGCCGAAGCTATCGTGAAGGCTGCCCAAACTGTAATGAAAAGAAAATAATAAATGTTTCATGACGTTTTAGAGGGTATAACCCAAATCTAAAACAGAGTATTTATGAAAACGTTACAGAAGCTTTTCAAATTAAAAAAGAGGAATTACGGCAAAGCCTTTGGCCTATTGTGTGCCATCCTTCTTACAACAGCCCTAAACCATAAAGCCCAAGCACAGGACTTGATTGGCTACGGACTGAAAGGAGGATTGAATTACAGTACCAATGGCGAATATTTTGAAGCGGCTTCGGTGAGTTACAAAACTCCCGATAGAAATATCGGGTTCCATTTTGGGCTCTTCGGAAAATTAGGTGGTCGTTTGTATTTTAGACCGGAATTGGTGTATACCAATACCAAAAGTGAATACGACAACGACGACCTTAAAGTTCAAAAATTGGATGCCCCAATGCTTTTAGGATTTAGAGTTGTTGGTCCTTTGCACGTTTTTGCAGGGCCGTCTTTTCAATATATTTTAAAGACTGAATTTGGCGACAATACTATTGACCAAATTGACAACGATTTTACCACAGGACTAAATGTTGGTTTTGGCGTAACAATTGATAAGTTGAGTATTGATTTAAGGTATGAAAGAGGTTTCAATTCCAACGAAGCCCAATTTTTAAACAATGACCTTAGTATTTTACAGGACCGTATCGATACACGCCCAGACCAATTTATTTTAAGCTTGGCATTGTTCATCTAATTTGTCGTAAACACATCAACATAAAAAAAGCCCCGAGATTCCTCGGGGCTTTTTATTTTATAATAGTTTGGTTATTTTAGTCTTCCAACCAATTCTTCTAGGAAAATAGTTTGCTGTTCACCCGTAGCCATGTCTTTTAAGGTATAGGTTTTAGAGTTCAATTCAGACTCCCCTACCATCACTACAAATGGCACTTCACGTTTGTTGGCAAAGTTCATTTGCTTTTTCATTTTAGCGGTATCTGGATACATTTCGGCAGCGACCCCCTGCTTACGGAGCTCCTTTATAGCCTTTAGACAGGCCAAACCTTCCGCTTCTCCAAAATTGATAAACAAGACTTTTATATTTTCAGTAATGGTAGGAGGGAATAAATCCAACTCTTCCAAAACCAAATAGATTCTGTCCAATCCAAAACTAATTCCAACACCACTCACATCCTTCAACCCAAAAATTCCGGTTAGGTCGTCATAACGGCCTCCACCACCAATGGATCCCATAGCTACGCCTTTTGGCGCAGACACTTCAAAAATAGCACCTGTATAGTAGTTCAAACCTCTAGCCAAGGTCACGTCCAATTGTAATTTCGCAGTTTGTAATCCTAATTCGGTAATGGCATTGTCAATGAACTGTAATTCTTCGATACCTTTTTTACCTTCTTCCGAAGTATTTAAGATCTCACCTAGCACAGCAACCTGCTCTTCAAAAGTTCCAGAAAGTGAAAACAACGGTTGCAATTTATCGATACCTTCCTGAGGAATCCCTTTACCCAACATTTCTTCCTTCACCTTCTCTTCTCCTATTTTATCAAGCTTATCCAAGGCTACGGTGAAATCGATCAATTTATCATGAGCACCAATCACTTCGGCAATACCCGACAATATTTTACGGTTGTTGATTTTGATGGTAACGCCTTTCAACCTCAAAGCAGTAAATACCGCATCGTACAGTTGCACAAACTCCACTTCCTGCCATAGGGATTTAGATCCCACCACATCGGCATCACATTGGTAAAATTCTCTAAATCGTCCTTTCTGAGGTCTATCGGCTCTCCAAACCGGTTGGATTTGGTAACGCTTAAACGGAAATTCAATTTCGTTTTGGTGCTGTACCACATATCTGGCAAATGGCACTGTTAAATCATAGCGTAGGGCTTTTTCTGAAATTTTAGAGGTAAGTTTTTGAGCATCCTTTTCAGCATATATCTCATCATTTACCTTTCCTAAAAAATCACCAGAATTCAAAATCTTAAAAATAAGGCGGTCCCCTTCATCTCCATATTTTCCCATTAAGGTTTCAGAATTCTCAAAACTTGGCGTTTCTATAGGTTGGAACCCGAAGGTTTCAAATTTCGCTTTAATCGTATTGAAAATATAATTTCGTTTTGCCACCTCCATGGGGCCAAAATCTCTCGTACCTTTTGGTATTCCTGGTTTTTTTGCCATATCTAACGTTATTGAACCACAAAAATATTATAATTTTTACTGGCAGTCATAAGTTATTTCGATTTTATAGTAACTTTATTGGGTATTTAAAGTCTTATAGAAAAAGACACCAATTATAGAATTCCTTTTGAATGTTTTCACTGGCCAAAGAAAATTTTAGAATCGCCCTAGACTCTGTAAAAAGTCAGGTATTACGAACTGTTTTAACCGTTTTAATCATTGCCATAGGCATTACTGCCTTGGTTGGTATTTTAAGTGCGGTGTCCAATTTGGAAAACACCATTTCAAGCGACTTTTCCTCTATGGGGGCCAACACCTTCAATATTCAGCGTTATGAATTTTCAGGACAACGCCATAGTAGACGGGAACGCCAAAAGATCAATCCAATAATTAGTTATCGCAACGCCAAGGATTTTGAGGACCAATACAACTTCCCGTACACCAAAACCTCCATTTCGTTTTATGGCACATCAGCGGCCGAGGTAAAATATGAAAATCAAAAAACAGATCCTGAGGTCGCAGTGATTGGTGCAAATGAACATTTTATCCAAAATTCAGGACTGGAAATCGAGGACGGAAGGGATTTTAACTTTTTCGATATTGAAAACAACAATAGTGTTTGTGTGATAGGAAGTGACCTTAAAAAAGCTTTGTTGGACAATGTCAATCCCATAAACCAAACCTTGAATGTACGTGGCGCAAAATTTAAGGTCATTGGCGTTTTGAAGTCCAAAGGCTCTACTTTTGGAAACAACCAAGACCTTAGAATGATCATTCCGCTTCAAAAAGCGAGAAGCATGTTTACCAGTGCCTACATCAATTACAATATCAGTGTAAAATCAGACAAAAAGGATATGTTTGAGGGTGCACAAGACGAAGCCATTATTACCTTCAGAAACATTAGAGGCCTCAATCCTGTTGAAGTTGCCAACTTTGCCATAGAGCGCAGTGATGACTTATTGAACCGAATTGGTTCTATGACCACTTACCTATATTTGGCAGCTTGGATTATTAGCATTATTACCATCATTGGTTCGTCCATAGCCCTGATGAACATATTGTTTGTTTCGGTTACAGAACGTACTCGTGAAATTGGAGTCCGTAAAGCTTTAGGTGCAAAACGGAAAACTATAGCCTTTCAATTTTTTATGGAAGCCATCCTCATTGGACAAATGGGAGGCATTGTAGGCATCATTCTTGGCAGCCTTATTGGGTTTGCTGTCTCCAAAATGGCCGATTTTAAATTTGCCATTCCATGGCTGGCCATGTTCTCGGCTTTTACCATCGCCTTTATTGTGGCTATTGTGGCAGGATTACTTCCCGCCATCAAAGCCGCAAAATTAGATCCGATAGAATCTTTAAGATACGAGTAACTTACTAGTTGATAAGCTTATCAAAATATTGATAAAGTTCTCCTTTGGTAATCACTCCACCTTGTTGTATTAGTTTGAATTTGTCCAATGCCTTATCATCGGTATAATCCTTTTTGGCATTTAAAAACTCCACATCTTCGTCCATAAGGTTTTCACGCAACCAATTAAAGCCGTCTCGAGTGGTTAGATCTATCGCGTTTTTAAGTCTAATGGCAATTAGTTGCATATGCCCTTCCGTAAAATGGAAAAGGTGGATTTGCTGTGGAGAAATGTGCTCTAAATAGGCTACCTTCCCTAAAACACCTTCCCAAACCAAATCACTGAATACATCCAACTCCTGTTCTGCCACTTCAGGTTTGTTAGCCTTTATCTCTGCCCATTCTTCTGCAGTGATGGATTGTGTTGCTAAAAAATTGATAAACTCTTTATGCAATTCCTCAAATTGCTCTTTCGTCAATCGGCTGTATTTCATAGTTCTTTTTTAATTTTTCAAAAACAAAAGCGCTCCCATATTGGGAGCGCAAATTTAAGGATATTAATGCGTCTTAAAAAATGTATCGCAAACCAACTTGCAATTGCCATCTAGAAAGCAAGCTTGAATCATAACCAAAGGTTTTGGATAGATCTTCATTGAAAGTGTATGTTGGAAGATTGTTTGAATCTACCGTTACACCAATTGGCTGTACATTATTAGGTTGTTGAATAACACCCCAATCTGAATTCAATAAATTTCCGGCGTTCAATAAATCCAAACTAAGCTGGATTGTATTAAATCTTTCCTTGGCGACTTTAATTTTAAGATCTTGGAGAAATTTCATGTCCCAACGACTTCTCCAAGGAGCAAGAGCTCCATAACGTTCGGCATACTCACCTCTATGGCCATTTAAGTAGTCATCTTGCCTGATATAATCATTGAAGGCATCTGCTTGACCTGCTCCACTAAACTGCATTTGTTGAATCTCACTTTCTGTTGGAATATAAATAAGGTCGTTAACACTAGAGCCATCACCGTTAATATCCCCTCCATAGGTATAACTAAAACGACCTCCCTGGGCATACTCTATAAAAAATGACACTGTTGAAGACCAAATACCATCCTTTCCATAAGTCCATTTTTTACTTCCAACACCTACAAATCGATGGGTGTCCCCATATTTTGAATAGCCCAACCGATCATTGTTCACATTTCCCAACGATGGATTAAAAGCAAAAGCATCTCCCGTAATTTCGGCCTCAATAGAATTGACATCTTTTGAGTTCAGATAACTGTAGGCCAAACTTGTGTACAAACCATGGGAAAACGTTTTTTGCCCCTTCAGGACAAGGTTCCACACTCTACCCTTATCACTATTTGTAAAAACATAGGCATTATTAGTGCCTTTGTCATCCGGCAAATAAATGGATCTATTATCTACCCCCTGTAAAGTGCCTGTCGGATCTTTCAATCCCCAATTTTGAACCTGTGCTCCATTAATATCTTTTGTATAGGAAGCATCAAAGGTCAAAATAAAGCCCTTTTCAAATTTGTGATCTATACCCAAACTAGTCCTCCACACTTGTGGCCATTTAAAATCGGGGTCTGTAATTTGAAAAAAGCCTTGATCGGCACCGCTAACTTGGTTTCCTATCCATACAAAGGGAAATCTTCCCGTAAAAATCCCGGTTCCTCCCCTAACTTGTGTGATATTATCATTATTCACATCCCAATTCACTCCCAAACGTGGAGAAAACAACCATTGTTTTGATGGCAATTTCGTAGAGTTTAGAGTGACTTCCTCTCCAGTGTCAGGATCATAATAAATAGTACTAGGATCTACACTAGCGCCATTATCTATATCTATAAACTCCTGAATTTTATCGGAGGTGTCAAAGTACAAAGGCTTATCTGCCCTTAAGCCAATTGTAAGTTTAAAGTTATCGGCAATATTCCATTCATCCTGAACATAAAAAGCGAGTTGTCCAACATTTGTTTCCGACAACTTCCATCCGCCATCATTACCTTCCCCAGAAGCGTTTCTAGAATCAAATACACTTTGAGCATATGCAATATTTTGAGCGAGAACACCATTAGGATCGGCAGCATCGGCTAAAAATGTAGCGACATCTGGATACGGATTAAAAGTTCCATAATAGGCAGGAGCTCCAAAATTGTCGTAGGATGCAAGATTGAATGAATTATCAAACATAAACTTTTCAAATGAAGTGCCAATAGTAAACGTATGATCTCCCTTATAGAAGTTCATGTTATCGGTAAATTGAATCACCTTTTGATCCAATCTGTTATGAATAGAAAATGGTTCGTGCCCCCCGATTATATAATTTGAACCAGCCCCATCTTGAATGGTAATTACAGGGGCAGGAGAAGAAAAAGGATTTCTAAAATCGTTGAAATGCGTATACCCCATCTGCAATTTATTGGCCGTTACATCCGAAATTGTGGAATTCAACTCCACTTGAACGGATTGAATCTCATTGTTTATTTGGTATCCAGAATTCTGAAATTGTAACACAGAGGCACTAGGCCCTCTGAACCCTAATGCTGTAGGGTGCGCCGTATTGTCTTTTGACGCATCGAGGAAATTATATATTACCGCCAAGCGGTTGGCATCATTAATATTCCAATCAATTTTAAAAATTCCTTTAGTAGACTTCGTTTTGAAAACAAAACCTTCATATGCCCCAGGATTATAGCCTAAATTCAACAAGGCATTTTGAACATTTATTAAATCCTGCTCATCAACCCTAGACTCATTAACAGCACCTGTTCCACTATCCGGCAACCAACTTTGCCCCAAGTCTTCCCGATCGTCACTTTCAAAATTGGCAAAAAAGAACAGTTTATTTTTTATGATAGGACCTCCTAAACTTACCCCAATCTGACTCTGTCTTAATTTAGGTACAAATATGTCATCGCCCTTTACCTTACTTCCAGTCATATCCTGATTTCTGTAAAAACTGTAAACCGTACCGTAAAACTCGTTGGTCCCACTTTTGGTTACTGCATTTACAGAAGCCCCAGTAAATCCAGATTGTGTAACATCATAAGGCGCTGTAGACACTTGTATTTGATCTATAGCATCAAGTGAAATAGGTTGTGAATCTGTTTGCCCCCCAGGAGTGGCTGCATCCAATCCAAAAGGATTATTAAAAATTGCTCCATCCAATGAGAAATTATTGTACTGGTCGTTTCGTCCTCCAAAAGAGCCATTACTAGCGGTAGGTTCCAATCGCGTAAAATCTGCAGCGGATCTAGAAATTGTTGGCAGTCTTGTTAGTTCTCTTCTACCAACACTAGTTTCTGCTCCCGTACGATCACTCCCAAAGGTTCCAGCACCACCCGTTCCCTGTATAACCACAGTTTCGAGTTGGGCACTATCAATTTCCATAGTGACATCTATATTCTTGGTTATCCCCAACGAAAGGAAAACATCTTCGTAAACCTGTCCCTTGTACCCAACATAACTTATGGTAATAGTATACGGTCCGCCGACCCTAAGATTAAGCAGATTGAAACGGCCGTCAAAGTTCGTAGCTGCCCCATACTTAGTCCCTGTGGGATTATGTATAGCTACAACATTTGCTCCGGGAAGCGGCGTTAAATTTTCATCTAACACCAACCCTTTGATGTTTGAAGTCGTTACCTGCGCAACTGTTGCAAAACAGGCAAAAAGCATCAAAATTGAGAAAAAAGTAGTTTTCATTTCACTGTCTAATAATTAGTTAGTTTTGAATTAATGTAATTAAATATACACAAAAATCGCTACTTGCTTACAGCTCTATTGTATTTTACTCTACCAAACCTTCCAAAATTAATGGGAAAAATTCCTTAATTTTAAAATTGGAATCTTCAGTAATACCGAATAATTAAGGACCAAAAACAGCAAAAAAAAAGGCCTCAACATTTGTTGAGGCCTTTTTAATAAATATGATGTTGCGAATTATGCTTCAGCAATAACTTCAAATGGTAAATCAACAGTCACTTCACGGTGCAACCTTACAACTGCCTCGTATTTTCCTAATCTCTTAACAGAACCACCAATTACATTGATGAATTTCTTCTCGATAGTGTGACCTTCCTTCTGTAAAGCATCTGCCAAGTCCATGTTGGTTACAGAACCAAACAATTTATCTCCAGCACCAGCCTTAGAAGCAATCTTGATTTCCAAAGCTTTCAAAGCCTCAGCAATTTTAGTAGCCTCGTCAACAATTTTCTTTTCTTTAAATGCTCTTTGCTTTAAAGTCTCTGCCAATACTTTTTTAGCAGAAGCTGTAGCCATTACAGCAAACCCTTGAGGGATCAAAAAGTTTCTACCATAACCGTTCTTAACTGTTACAATATCGTCTTTAAATCCTAAATTTTCAACGTCTTGTCTTAATATAAGTTCCATAGTTATTGGTATTTTATTTTAATAAATCTGCTACATATGGCATCAACGCAAGGTGACGCGCTCTCTTTACAGCTACAGATACTTTTCTTTGGTATTTCAAAGAAGTTCCTGTTAAACGTCTTGGTAACAATTTACCTTGCTCGTTTACAAACTTCAATAAGAAATCTGGATCTTTGTAATCTACATACTTGATTCCAGACTTTTTAAAACGACAATATTTCTTCGTTTTGCTAGTATCGATGTTTAATGGAGTAAGATATCTAATCTCTCCATCTTTCTTTCCTTTTGCTTGTTGTTCAATTGAAGACATAATTTACGCTTTTTGTTTGTTTCTAGTTCTTCTCTTCTCAGCCCAAGCAATTGCATGCTTGTCTAATTTCACGGTTAAGTAACGCATAAAACGCTCATCACGTCTGAACTCCAATTCTAGTGGAGAAATAACCTCACCTTCTACGGTGTACTCAAACAAGTGATAGAAACCACTTTTTTTGTTTTGAATTGGGTAAGCCAATTTTTTAAGCCCCCAATCTTCCTTGGCTATCATCTTTGCCCCTCTAGAAACAAGAAAATCTTCGTATTTCTCTACTGTTTCCTTTACCTGAGTCTCAGATAAAACGGGATTTAAGATGAAAACAGTTTCATAATGATTCATATAAAAATGTATTTATAATTAAAAATGGGTGCAAAAATAACCATTATTTCCAATACAAACAACATTTTTTCAATTAAAAGCCCTTCTTTTTCCTTCAATAAATTTTTGTTAAAATTAACGTTTTACCGATGTTTTTTGGTTTTTATCCGAATTTTTCGTACTATTGTCGATATCTTAACCTAAAACACAACAATGTTATGACTTTAAACTGTGTAGTAGTTGATGATTCCGCGATCCAACGCTTATCCATCGTAAAGTTAATAGAGAACCATCCTTCTCTTAACCTAATTGCAGAATATAGTAGTGCTTTGGAAACCAAAAATGGTTTAAACACGCACAAAGTAGATTTAATCTTTTTAGACATTGAAATGCCCGTTTTGAATGGGTTTGAGTTATTGGACGTATTAAATAATAAGCCCCAAATTATTTTTGTGACCGGTAAAACTGAATATGCCTTTAAAGCATTTAATTACGACGCTACCGACTACCTTCAAAAACCAATCACAAGAGAACGCTTTAATATTTCAGTAGACAAAGCCATTGAACAGCACAAGCTAAAAATGGACTTTAACGAAACTGATGGCGAGCATATCTTTGTAAAGAGCAACCTTAAAAAACGTAAAGTATATATAAAGGACATAAAATGGATTGAAGCTCTTGGTGACTACGTAAAACTGGTAACCGAGGAAAACAGCCTTGTAGTACTTTCTACAATGAAAGCCTTTGAAAAAGAGCTTCCAGAAGGCAAGTTTTTAAGAATCCACAAATCCTATATCGTTAACCTTGACAAGGTAGACAGATTTAACAGTAAAAATGTAGAAGTTGGCGCTTACGAGATTCCGTTAAGTAGAAACAAAAAGACCCAACTTGTAGACGCTTTAAATAATATTTAATAGACCACTCCCCTAAAGCTTAGGTAAGGATCAAGTCATTATTTAATAATTGTCAACATTAAGAACTACTCTTACAGCCCTAAAATCTTTAACACTATTGAAGCTATTGTTTATTCTAACGATAGCTTCTTTTGTTTTAGCCAATGACTGTTTCTGTGGAATTTTCACCAAAATGTTTTTATTGTAATTATTCCGAATTCTAGCCACCGGCGGAAACTCCGGACCCAAGACGTATTCTCCAAAAAATTGACGTAACGACTTCGCATACCAATCAGCCGCCAAGTTGACACGGTTATAATCTTTATGCCTTAAAGTAATTTTAATCAGTCTATAAATAGGTGGGTATTTAAAGTTGTAGCGCTCGTCCAATTGCTCTTTGAACATATCCAAATAACTATTGGTTGATACCTGTTGAAGAATTCGATGATGCGGATCGTAGGTTTGAATCAATACTTTCCCCCTAATATCTGTACGCCCTGCCCTACCCGAAACTTGCACCATGAGCTGATAACTGCGTTCATGCGCTCTAAAGTCTGGGAAGTTCAATAAATTATCGGCATTCATCACGCCTACCAATTTCACATTTCTAAAATCAAGACCTTTGGTGAGCATTTGGGTTCCCACCAAAATATCGATTTCCTGTTGCTCAAACGCCGTGATGATTTTTTCATATCCAAATTTCCCTCTAGTGGTATCCAAATCCATCCGGCCCACCTTATGATTTGGAAACAAGGCCTTCGCCTCCTCTTCCACTTGTTCGGTTCCAAATCCTTTACTGTCCAATTCGGCACTTCCACAGGCTTGGCAACTTTGCAGCATGGCCATATGATAACTACAATAATGACAACGCAACTCTCTTATATATTGGTGATAGGTTAAACTCACATCGCAATTGGGGCATTGCGGGGAATGACCACAGGTATTGCATTCCACAATGGGTGAAAAGCCTCGACGGTTCTGAAACAGGATCACTTGATGCCCTTCGGATAAGGTTTCGGTAATTTCTTCAATCAAGCGATCGCTGAAATGACCATTCATCCGTTTTCGTTTATGCTTGTCCTTGATATCGATCAATTCAATATCTGGCATCAACACATTATTAAAACGATGTGTCAACTCCACAAAACCATATTTGCCCTGTTGCGCATTGAAATAACTTTCCAAACTTGGTGTCGCCGAACCCAACAAAGTTTTCGCCCTAAACAAACTGGCCAAAACAATAGCCGTATCCCGAGCATGGTAACGCGGTGAAGGGTCAAACTGTTTAAAGGACAATTCATGTTCTTCATCAACAATCACCAATCCCAAATCATGGAACGGCAACATCACCGATGACCGCGCTCCCAAAATAATTTGTGCTTTGGGTTCATTGTTCAACACATTGTTCCACACCTCAACCCGTTCATGAGAAGAATATTTGGAATGGAATACCGCTACTTTCTCACCAAAATAATCCTGAAGTCTGTTGACCAACTGCGTGGTCAAGGCAATTTCCGGCAGGAGATACAGCACTTGTTTCCCTTGGTTCACCATTTCCTCAATAAGCTTTACATAAATCTCCGTCTTCCCCGAAGAGGTCACCCCATGAAGCAAGGTGATATTTTGGGTCTCGAAAGCATCCTTAATTTCCTTTAGGGCGGTTTCCTGATAAAAATTAAGATTTTTTGAAGCTACATTTTCTTCTCCATCATATTGTACTCGGTCCGTTTGAATATGGTATTCCTCAAAAATCCCTTTATCAATCAACGCTTTTATAATGGTAGACGAGGCACCACTTTCCTCAGCCAATTCTGTTACTTTTACAGCTTTTTGGGTTTTAGCCGAAAGCATGAACAAACTCATCACCACCTCTCTTTGCTTTGGCGCTCTGGACAATTGTTCCAAAAGTTCTTTAAGCCTATCTTCCGAAGTATAGGAAGCTCCCAATTTTACATAACGCACCAATTTGGGCTTGTACTTTTCGTAAACTTCCTCCTCTACCGAAATGATATTTTTTTCCAGTAATCTTTTAATCACTGGAAGGACATTCTTTCGGTCCAAGATGCTCTCCAGGTCCTGAATTTTTAAAGACGATTGATACTGAAGAGCTTCATAAACCAAGAATTCATCATCCCGTAAATCACTTTCATCCTCAATAATAGCCTCTCCCTTTGTAATTACAGTTTCACTTTCCAAGATAAATGCATTGGGAAGCGCCGAACGCATCACTTCACCCAAAGTGGATAAATAATACTTGGCAATCCATTGCCAGTGCTGAATTTGCGTCGCTGTTACAATAGGTTCTTCATCCAAAATTTGATGAATATCCTTGGCCTCATACACCAAAGGCTTTTTGGTATGGACACTCAACACAATGGCCGTATAAATTTTACTCTTCCCAAAAGGCACCGATACACGCATACCGGGTTTTAGGAATTCAGATTCTGCCTCCGTAATGTGATAGGTAAACTGTTTTTCCAGAGGAATTGGTAATATAACATCGATAAAATGCGGCATTCTAAACGCTTTTCTTTAAACGGTTGATCGTGGCATTAAGCTCATAGCCCAACAACAAGATATTTGAATTCAACCACAGATAAAACAAAAGAATCAACAAAGCCCCAATAGATCCATAGAGCTCATTATATTGCGAAAAGTTTTCTATATAAATACCAAACAAATAAGAATTTAAAATGATGAGCAAGGTTGTAAACAAAGCTCCCACTGAAAAAAACTTGGACGACTTTCCTTCTTTGGTTCCAAAATAATAGAGCACAGCTGTAGCGATATACACCATCAAAACAAAAAAGACATACTTGGCCACAATAAGCCAAGTGACATTGGTTTCCTTGGCCGCGAGTCCCTGTTCCTGCAAACTATCCAATAATGGCTGAATGATATAAATCTCGAAATATCCAAAAATTGCCACTGTAATAATCAACAACAAGGCCAAAATTAAAGCGACTCCCATAGCTAACAAATATTGCCTAAAGACACTCCTTGTAAGCTGCTCATGATACGAACTTTCAAAACCAGAAAACACAGCGCTTACTCCATTGGCCATAAGCAGGATAGACAATAAAAATACCGAAGACAACAACCCTCCGCGCTCCGTGTTCTCAATATTTCCAAAGATATTGGTAAAGAAGAAATCGGAAGTTTTTGGCGGTAAAAAAGATTCCAGAAACATGAGGAATTCATCCCTAAAACCATCGATTGGGATATGCGGTATCAGAATTAAAATAAAGAGTAAAAAGGGAAAGATCGCCGTAAAGAAACTAAATGCAATGGCACTGGCCCGTGAGGTCACTGCTCCTTTTACAATACCGGTAATATAGAGTTTTAGTAAATCGTATAATGTCAATCCCTCTAGGGCTGGAAGCTGGATTTTTTTCAATAACCGCATAAACATACTTATCACAGGTATTGATTCTAGCTTTTCTTCTAAGGGTTTGGTCATTGACTATCTTGTTTAGCTAATCATTGAAAAATACACAGTTACTCTACAGCCTTTAAGCTAAGATCCATATTGTTGACAGAATGCGTAATGGCTCCAGACGAAATATAATCCACACCACATAAGGCATATTCCTTAATTGTAGCTTCAGTGATCCCTCCAGAGGACTCCGTCAAGCATTTATCTCCAATCATTTGAACCGCTTTTCGAGTATCTTCGTAATTAAAGTTATCGATTAAAATTCTATAAACGCCATCGTTTTCCAGAATTTCCTTAATTTCTTTTAAATCTCTAGCCTCCACAATGATTTTCAAATCCCTATCGGTATCTTCCAAATATTGTTTTGTCTTGGTAATAGCTTTGGTGATACCTCCAGCAAAATCAATATGGTTGTCCTTGAGCATGATCATATCATATAGTGCGAAGCGGTGATTTTCTCCTCCTCCAATCTTAACCGCCCATTTCTCCAATGCTCGAATTCCAGGAGTCGTCTTTCTGGTATCCAACAATTTAGTATTGGTACCCTCCAATAAATCTACATACTTTTTGGTCTTTGTAGCAATAGCACTCATACGCTGCATGGCATTAAGCACTAAACGTTCCGCTTTTAATATGGATTGAGAAGAACCTTCAACATAGAACACAACATCTCCGTTTCTAACCGAACGGCCGTCCTTAATAAAAGTTTTTACCGCTAAATTTTTATCTACTTTTTTGAAGACCATTTTTGCAAATTCCACACCCGCAATAATCCCACTGTCTTTCACCAAAAGTTTTGCTTTCCCCCTTGATGTTAGCGGAATACAAGCCATCGAACTATGATCTCCATCCCCAACATCTTCACGTATGGCATTGGTAATGATTAATTCTAATTCTTTATTAAATTGTGCCTTGGAAATCATGATTGCAATATTTTATGCTAAAATAAGAATAGATTTCCGATAATTGAATTCCATATACAGATTTCAATTCACAATCTTAAGTTGTAATTTTGCCACATGACCATAAAACTTTTAGCCATAGGGAAAACCGATTCCAAGGACCTGCAATCCCTAATCAGCGATTATGAAAAACGTCTAGGATTCTACATCAAATTCGATTTGGATATCATCCCCGACCTAAAAAAGGTAAAGCACCTCAGCGAAGCACAACAAAAACAAAAAGAAGGCGAGCTCATTTTAAACAAACTCCAGCCTACCGATGTTTTGGTTTTGTTGGATGAAAATGGCAAACAAATGGACTCCGTGAACTTTTCGGAATACCTGCAAAAACATATGAATTCAGGCATTAAGCAATTGGTGTTTGTCATTGGCGGTCCTTACGGATTTTCACCAGAAGTGTATCAAAAAGCCCAAGGAAAGGTGTCTTTGTCCAAAATGACCTTTTCACACCAAATGGTACGTTTGTTTATGATTGAACAACTCTACAGAGCCTTTACCATATTGAAAAACGAACCGTATCACCATCGATAGGCTTAATCGGTGTCCCAACCAAAAGTTGTTTGGAAAACGTAATCGTTGGTAGAAGCACCTTCTACAGGTTTATTGTCGTAATTATAGGTGAGTCCAATTTTTATAAAAAGATTAAAAGGCAAATCGTATTTACCTGTGATGTTCAAATCTGTACGGAATCGATTTTTTTCCGTTAAACTGGGATACCCTGTCACATTAGTGTACAGATCAAAATCCTCAAAATCGAACAAATTGGCCTCCACTGCCAAAAAGGCTTCCAAACTATTTCTATTGTTAATGTCTGGATCCGTATATCGTTCGTTGTTCCATGCCAATCCTGCTCCCGAGGCCAAATACATTTTATTGGAGTGAATAATATACTTCCCAATACCACCTTGAACAGCGGTACGAAGTTTTAATTTCTGTTCGTCATTAGAAAGAAAGTTTGCCGAAGCCAATGCAAACCAGTCGTGTTTGAGAAAGTAACGGGAACCTAAATTGGCATCGGTACGGATGGTGGACTCCACATTGTCCTGGCTACTACTCACCCTATTGTAACCTCCAGTAAAAAACCATTTGCTGCCTGTATAGGAAATTTTACTGTTAATGGCCAATTGTGCCAAATTATTCACTTTGGTAAAGTTAAACCCCACCGAAACCTCAGCATCTACCCTTGAGATAAAATCGGATTCTACTTCCTTGAAATAAACGATCTCCTCTACCTTTACCTCCAAACTTTCCTCTTCATTCACCAAGAGTACTGTATCTGCTTGCTCTTCAGACATTTTGATGGAACCATTAAAACGTCTTCCGTTGGATAGATTGATTAAAAAAAGCTGCATGCTTTTTACTTGTTTCACATGCAGCCATTTTATTCTAAAATCGTCTTTACTATAATCAGTTTCTATGGTCAATACCCCATTGTTCATTTCTTTCATGGTTCCAACAAGGGTATTGTTGTTTTTCAAAACAATGGTATCATTTTGCGCCTTGGTTTGTAACACGGCCAACAAAAACACCACAAAAAAGCAGAGAACTTTTTGTTTCATAAGAGGCTTTGGATTTTAACTAATTAATAACTTACTCTAATATAGAAAAAATCACTTACCCCACGAAATCAATACGTTGCAAACACTTGCTTTCTTTTTTTCAACTGTTTTTCCAAATCACCAATAGTTTCTTTAACCGCCATTTCAAAATTCCTTTCGGTTGAAGAGGCAAAAATTCTTGGACCAGGCAGACTCAATTCCATATTACAAATTTTCCAATTTTTTTGATAATTGTTATCTTCTTTAAAAGAAACACTGCAATTGATTACCCAATCATATTTTTTTGCTAATCCTTCAAGTTTTTTAATGGTGTAAGTAGATAAAGAATTACTGTTATCTAGGTTTACGTATTGAATTTTGATTTTCATGATTGTGGCTTTTAAGGGTTAAACATATTGCAATTTACAGCCCTTAACCCAAACAAAATATGACCACCATCATAGTTACCAAATTACTCCAACCCTAAACTTTTTATATACGCTTCGTTGTTGGAAGGTCTTCCCAAAAACTCTTCCACAGCACTTACCACATCACGTTGACTACCATTGGATAAGATCAACTTTCTGTAGCGTACTCCCGTTTCTTGATCTGTCAAACCATTTTTCTCAAAAAGGGTAAACATGTCTTGAGCGTATACTTCAGACCATAAATATCCGTAATAGTAAGTTGGGTGGGTGTTCACGTGAATCCAACTTCCTTGCGGATGTGTTCCGTCAACATACCAATCCATAACCCCCATTTGTTTGTCGATATTCTTCCAAATCTCATCTGTATTTACAGGGTTGGCAGGATCGTATTTGTCATAAAGGTTCATATCGTAGATACACTTTCTCAACATAGACTGTGCATTCAAACCAGACGACACATTTTGAGAGGCTTTCATGTTATCGAACAACTCCTTAGGAAATACTTCTCCTGTTTTGTAATGTTTCGCAAAAGAACTCAACATCTCATAGTTTCCAATCCAATTTTCAAAGATTTGCGACATGGCTTCCACAAAATCTGAATTGGCCTGAGCCTGCACATTGAATTCTCCATCGTAAGACATGCTGTTTACAATATGTCCAAACTCATGGAAAAGCGTGTTCAATTCTTTATAGGTCAACAAGGAAGGCATATCTTCGGTTGGCTTGGTAAAATTCCCCAACAACATCGCTACCGGTACTTCATAACCTTCGGCTGTCTGTCTACCATAAGTTAATGGCACTCCATAAAACCAAGTCTCTTTAAATGGTCTTGGATATAAATCCAAATAGAAACGCCCTTTCAACTTATTGTTCTCGAACACCTCGTAAGCTTCCACTTCTTCAGACCAAACAGTAGCATTTTCAGCCTTACGGAATTCTAAGCCCAATAATTGCTGATAGATGGTAAACAAACCTTCCAAACAAGCGTCCATAGGCAAATATTCTCTAATCTTTTCGTGGTCTACATTGTATTCGTTCTTTAAGATTTGATCTTTATAATATCCCAAATCCCAAGCGTTTACTGTTTGACCTCTCTTAGCCGCAACAGCTTCCAACACTTTTAAATCTTCAACAGCCTTACCTTTTGATTCCGCTACCAAGCCGTCTATAAAGTTCCATACGGTTTCCGGAGTCTTGGCCATTTTCAATTTCAAATTATACTCTGCATAGGATCTGGCTCCAAACAACTGCGCCAATTGGTAACGCTTGCTCACCAAAGAGTCTAAAATCTCTAAATTCTTATCGGCTCCACGATTGTCATACTTAATAGTGTAGGCCTTTCTTACCTCAGAGCTATTTGGGTTGTTCAACATGGTTACTCGAGTAGCGTTGATTACAGGAATATCATATGAACCATCTTCTTGTTTGTACTGAGCTTTGAAAGATTCTGGCAAACCATCGGTTTCTGCTTCTGTTAAGGTCAACACTTCATTAGCTGTATTCATATTTGTTGAATACTGTGAAGACAAATCGCTGATTTCCGCTGTAAGCGTTTTAAACTTCTCAAGGTTTTCAGGACTTAAATTAACCCCAGACTGCTTAAATCCTGCAATCACGTCATCCACCATTTTCTTTCTATTCCCTTGCAGTGTATTGTAAGCTTCTGAAGCAGCAAAAGTTTCAAACTTTTCAAACAATAATTTATCAGACCCAATTACAGTTCCTAAAGAATCCACTTTCTGATTGCCTTTCAAACCTTCAGCACGTACAATAGAATCTGTAGATACCCAATACAACATAAAGGCATTATTACTGGCTTTGCTCAATTGGTTGTTAATTCTGTCGTATGCCACAAAGGTGTTTTCAAACGTAGGTGTTTCCTGCGCTTTGATTTCTTCTACCTCAGTCACCACATTATCAATGGTGGTTGCCACATATTCTTCTATGGCAGCATCATCCACAGATGCGTAATCTATTGGCACATTTAGTTTAACATTGAAAGGATTGTTTTCTGAGAGTGTTTTTAGTTGCACTTGTTCAGATTCAGTTTTGTCGGCACATCCCATTAGCAATAAGAGTGTAAAAAGTGAATAAAAAGTAGTTTTCATTAAAGTATTTTTAAAAATCCGAACAAATATACTATTCCATAACTACTTTGTCTGCCAATAATACCTTAACTTTTTGAATTCCTTGTTCTACCAACTTTCTTTTAGGGCCTCGTTCTAAAGCAAGCTCATATTGTTGTAAGGCTTCATCATAACGTTTTTGCTCTACCAACCATTCCGCGTACAGCTCATGTGTTGGTTTTTGGATGGATGGTGGTCCATAGCTATAAGTCATAGCCTCTTGGGCAGCTACCGAAGCCTTTAACAAGGTTTCTGTTTTTTCAACATCCTCATTCAGCCAAGCCTTTAGGGCTTTGAGTTGGGTCAATATCACTGTTGAACCATCAATACTGCGTTGTGTAGGTGTTTCCCTTGTTACGGAAGCACAAAACGCAGCGCCCTGCGATAGATTGTCTACTAATAAACTTTCCTTTTGAATTTTCCCTTCTAAATCCACAATAAGACTATCCAACAGTTCGGGTTGCTTCTGATAGAAAGCTTTATATCCATCCAAAAACTGATTCATGGCTTTAATTGAAATTCGCAACCCAGACACATCAATAGGAATCTCGGCAATGGCATTGTCCCAATCATCCGTTTCACACAAATAAGTTCCTTTTAAAAATACCATATGCGTTCTGGCGCGTTTGGAAGGCAATTCGTTGGTGTATTTCTGCATGTCCCAAACCATGTCCCTAGCTTTGTTGATACTATCCATTTGCAAATAACCATATTCCAACCAATGATAGGAATGATACCCTCTGGCATCATTATCCAATTCTTTAGTATTCTTTCTGGTAATACTGGCCCCATAAGACGCCACATTGGAACTGACCACCTCATCCCACATGCCCAAAGCCACATATATATGGGATGGCATATGCAAGGCATGACTGGCATCTGGAGCTACTTTGGAATAACGATTGGCGGCGTCCAAAGCCAAATGTGCATGATAAGGATCGTCATAGGAATGTATTAAATAATGTAAAGCTCCTGGATGTTTAGGATTATCCTCCAACACCTGTTTTGCTATCACAGCTCCTTGTCCAAAAATAGAATCGTTCCTGCCTCCTACTACTGAGCCTAATTGAGAAAGCGCATAAAAAGAGGCCACTTCATTATTTTCTGGGTACTTTTGGTACAAACTCCCCATAAAATCCCTGTACTTTACATCGCGTTCATTCTTGGACGTTTTTGGGGTGTACAATATTTCTACAGCTTTTATAAAGTCCTGTTCTACTTCGGATAATTCATCTAAATGCTCCAATTGCTTCAATTTTGCAATAACCGCATTGGCTTCTTCAAAATCTTGCTCTGACCACAAACTATGATTGTAAGTCATCGCCTCTCCCCAATAGGCCATGGCCAAGTCAGGATCTATTTCCTGTGCCTTTTTGAATGCTTCCCTAGCATCAACATATTCAAAACTGTGCAATAACAACAAGCCCTTTTCAAAATAGGGCTGTGCCTGTTCATCGCCTCGCACGGAAAACTCTATACTTCCCAAGGCTGTTTGCTTAGGTGTATGTTCTTTACAAGTAAAAACTAGAAGGGCTAGCAAAGGAAAACAAAACAATCTCATAATAATTCAATTGACAACAGCACTTTAATGCACTATTTATAAGGTTTATACTCAAATATAATCAATTATAAATAGACCTAGATTAATTAAGAAAATCTTCGTGAGTTTTAATTTGAAATACTAAATCGTATTTTTGAAACCTAAAATTTCGAGCTATGAAACTGGTTTTTGCTACCAACAATATGAACAAACTTCAAGAGGTTCAAAAGTTGATTCCCTCAAACATACAATTGCTGAGTCTAAAGGATATTGATTGTTTGGAGGACATTCCAGAAACCCAAGACACCATTGAAGGCAATGCCATTCAAAAAGCCAATTACATCAAGCACAATTATGGCTACGATTGTTTTGCAGACGATACAGGTTTGGAGGTTGAAGCATTGGATAGTGCCCCTGGAGTCTATTCTGCACGGTATGCAGGGCCACAAAGAGATGCCAATGACAATATGGACAAGCTGCTGGAAGCATTGGAAAATCATTCCAACCGAAAGGCACAATTTAAAACCGTCATTGCCCTTTCACTTAATGGAAAACTTCACACTTTCACTGGTATTTGTAAAGGAGAGATCACCCAAGAAAAAGCTGGTTCGGCTGGATTTGGTTACGATCCTGTTTTCAAACCGGAAGGTCATGACTTTACGTTTGCTGAAATTTCGATGGAAGAAAAAAATAGCATTGGCCATCGCGGAAAAGCGGTTACACAACTCGTGGACTTTTTAATCCAACTTTAGACTCTCTTAACAAAATCACAATTATCAGGGAATTCCGCTTCTCTGAAATAAAAAGCGTATATTTGCCGGCTGAAACTCAAAACATTGAGTCATAAACTCCTCAGAGTGAGGATGTGTTACGAGAAGATTTAGGTTAAGTATGTCGATTCGCTTCTTATGTAACACTACAAGAACATAATCGAATACTTACAATCGAATGAACACATTCCAAGATTTAGGTCTTAATGACGACCTATTACATGCTATTAACGATTTAGGATTTGAAACCCCTAGTGATGTCCAAGCACAAGCCATCCCAATTTTATTGGAAGAAGATACCGACTTGGTAGCCTTGGCACAAACGGGAACAGGAAAAACAGCCGCGTTTGGATTTCCAATGTTACAAAAAATTGATGTTGGTAGCAGAACCACACAAGGACTTATCCTATCTCCTACCCGTGAACTTTGTTTGCAAATCACCAACGAACTAAAACTTTACGGAAAGTACTGCAAAGGCTTAAATGTTGTAGCTATCTATGGTGGATCCAGTATTAGCGACCAAGCCAGAGCCATCAAAAAAGGGGCGCAAATTATTGTCGCTACGCCTGGTAGAATGAAGGATATGATCAGCCGAAACATGGTGGATATTTCAAAAATTGAATATTCTGTGTTGGATGAAGCAGATGAAATGTTGAACATGGGATTCTATGAAGACATCACAGACATCCTATCCCACACACCTACAGATAAGAGCACATGGTTATTCTCTGCAACCATGCCAAAAGAAGTAGCGTCTATTGCTAAAGAATTCATGTACGATCCTAAGGAAATTACTGTTGGATCCAAAAACGTTGGTAGTGATCAAGTGTCGCATGAATACTATTTGGTAAACTCAAGAGACCGTTACCTAGCCTTAAAACGTTTGGCCGATGCCAACCCGGATATCTTTTCTGTGGTATTCTGTCGTACCAAGCGCGATACCCAAAAAGTAGCCGAAAACCTTATTGAGGATGGCTATAATGCCGGCGCACTTCACGGAGATTTAAGTCAGAACCAAAGAGATTTGGTGATGAAATCCTTCAGAAACAAACAAATCCAAATGTTGGTAGCTACGGACGTAGCAGCCCGTGGTATTGATGTGGACGATGTTACCCACGTAATCAACTATCAACTTCCGGATGAGGTAGAAACCTACACCCACCGTTCTGGACGTACAGGACGTGCGGGAAAAACAGGGGTTTCTATGGTAATTGTTTCTAAAAGTGAACTTAGAAAAATTAAAAGTATCGAGCGTATCATTAAAAAACGCTTTGAGAAAAAAGACATTCCAAGTGGTATGGAAATTTGCGAAGTGCAATTGTTATCCTTGGCAAACAAAGTCCACAATACAGAAGTTAACCACGAAATTGACAAATACCTCAGCAGTATCAACGAACTGTTTCAGGATACCGACAAGGACGAGCTTATTAAAAAATTCTTCTCTGTAGAGTTCAACCGTTTTTACAACTACTACAAAAAGGCACATTCCTTAAATGTTGAAGAGCCTCGTGGAGACAGAGAGGGCCAACGATCATCCAAGGATGTACGCTACTTTATCAATATTGGTAAAAAGGATGGTTATGACTGGATGAACTTGAAGGATTTCTTAAGAGACCTTCTTGAACTAGGCAAAGATGATGTGTTTAAGGTAGATGTTATGGACAGTTTCTCTTTCTTCAACACAGAACCAGAATTACAGGAGAAAATACTAAGTTTCTTTACAGATTTCAAGCATGAAGGTCGCTATGTTAATGTTGAACTAAGTTCTGACAAAGGCAACCGTGGCGGGAAAAAACGTAAAGGCGGTAAACGTGATGGCGGGGGACGCAGAAGAAGAGGAAATGACGATTTCAAGGGAGGAAGTTCTCGCAAACGCTCTGAAAGTGGTTCCAAACCTAGACGCAGCGGCGCACCAAAAGAAAGTTCTTTTGGCGGATCCAGACCAAGACGGTCCAGACGCTAAGCAATAATTTATTTAGAGGCTATCCTGTTTTTTCACGATAGCCTCTTTGCATTCAAATTATCCTTAATTAGCATAAGCGCTTGTTAATTTTTAGTCAAATTTTTTTGGATGTATGAGTAATATATCTTTAGTTTATTACTTTTATACCTTACAAAGATTGATATGAAATACCTACTTTTACTAATATGTACTTTTTTTATAACCACCTCTGTGGTCTCTCAAGAAGATGACACCAGAGTAAAAGGTATTGTGGTAAGTTCAAGTACAGGAGAAACTTTGGAAAAAGTAAACATTGTCAATCTCAACCAAGTTATTGGAACCTCAACAGATGACAAAGGCGCTTTTGAGATTAAGGCCAAAGCTAACGACACCCTGCATTTCTCATACCTAGGATACAAGTCGATAAAAGTTAGGGTCACCAACGATTGGATTAAATTTGGTGAAACACAAATTGAATTGACAGAATCTGCATTGGCCTTGGAAGAAGTCGTGGTAAACCAGTTACGTCTTACAGGATATTTAGAGGTTGATGTTAAGCAAGTACCTATTAAAACCAATTACCGTTACAGTATTTCGGGATTGTCCAATACAGGTTACGAAGCTGGGAACAACTCCCCTAATGCCGTGAATAAAGTATTGGGAGCTATTTTTAACCCAGCAGACTTCCTATACAATGCCTTTGGAAGAAAGCCTAACGAGATGAAAAAACTGCGCCAAATGAAGGAGGATGATGAAATCCGAAACCTTTTGGCAACTAAATTCGACAGGGAAATGCTGACGGTACTATTGCAGGTAGACCGTTACGATTTGGATGAAATTGTAAGTCACTGCAACTACTCCAAAGACTTTATTGAAACGGCCAATGACCTTCAAATTTTGGATGCTATAAGCGAGTGCTACGAAGAATACAAAGTACTCAACAGAAATAGACCTAGTAGGTTTTAAATACTAAAGAAAAAGTCGAAACTAAGTTTCGATTTTTTTTATACTCTTGAATGAAGTGCTATCCTGTTTCCTTCAGAATCTATAAAGGCTGCCATATAGCCATGTTCCGGTGATATTTGAGTCTTGGGCTGGTAAATCTGTCCACCTGCGGCTTCTATCCTATCCAATTCATTTTGCACATTTTCACTGATAAAATAAATCAAAGTCCCTTCTTGACTTGGAATATAGGAATCCTGTTTGATCAAGGTGCCTTGCGCTCCTGGCACTTCGCCTCTATCTGGAAACCATCCCATTAGCAAACCTCCAAAATCGTGCAGCGAAATTTCTACTTGAAAAACGGTTTCATAGAACGCCTTGGCTCGTGCCATATCAGACACGGGGATTTCAAACCAACCTACCATATTATGTGCCATAGCTCGTGAATTTACAATTATAACTAAAATTACAAATTCTCCTTGGTTTCGTAATAATGGGCCACTATTTTATCATAACTTTTAATGGACTTTTTAAGCCAATCCATGCGTTTTTCCAAAATTTCCTCTTCGGAAAGTCTCCAGTCCAATTCACTCAGTCTCATTTTTGAAGTCACATGCTGCAAAACTATGGCAGCAGAAACCGAGATATTCAAGCTTTCTGTAAAGCCCACCATAGGAATCTTTAAATAGCAATCAGCCTCCTTCAGGACATCTTCCGAAAGCCCTTCGGTCTCTCTTCCAAAGAAGAAACATGACTTTTTAGTGAAATCGAATTCATGCAATTCGCAGTCGTTGGTATGCGGCGTTGTGGCCACAATTTGATAACCTTTCTTTTTTAAATCAGCTACACATGATTTTACACTATGATATCGATTTATATCTACCCATTTTTGGGCTCCCATGGCAATTTCCCGATCAATACGTCTACTATTGCGTTCCTCTACAATATGCACTTCCTGTATGCCAAAAACGTCACAGCTTCTAATAACTGCACTAGTATTATGTAACTGAAAAACGTCTTCTGTAGCAACTGTAAAATGTTTGGTACGTTGGGCCAATACTTCTTTAAATCGTTGTTTTCTGCTATCCGTGAGATAGGTCTCTAGGTATTCTAAAAGTTTGAGATCTGTCATGGGCCAAATATAATTTATAAATAGTAATTTTGACTCATGAAACACCTCGTAGTACTCACAGGAGCAGGAATGAGCGCCGAAAGTGGCATTAAAACCTTTAGGGACGCCGATGGCCTTTGGGAAGGACATGATGTTATGGAAGTGGCTTCTCCGGAAGGCTTTAGAGCCAACCCTGAATTGGTTTTGGACTTTTACAACCAAAGGCGCCGTCAACTATTTGAAGTATTACCCAATGCTGCTCATTTGGCTTTGGCGGAGCTTGAAAAGGAATATAAAGTAAGTATTATCACCCAAAATGTCGATGACCTTCATGAGCGTGCAGGAAGTAAAGATGTTTTGCACCTACATGGAGAATTATTGAAAGCTAGAAGCACTTTTGACGATACAGATGTTGTGGAATGGACTACCGATATAGTAATGGGAGACCAGTGTAAAAAAGGGCATCAAATGCGGCCTCATATTGTATGGTTTGGAGAATCCGTTCCCATGATAGAGCCTGCGATTTCAATTTGCAATACCGCCGATATTCTTCTTATCATTGGCACCTCACTACAGGTGTATCCAGCGGCTAGTTTAATGCATTATGTACCAACCAATATTCCTGGGTTTTACATAGACCCAAAACCGGCTGTTTCAAACTCCAATAACATTACTGTTATTGAAGAAAGTGCGACCAAAGGGATAGAAATTTTCAAACAACATCTTCAATCTTTAAGCTAGTTTCTAGTTCCAAACAATCAGTATTATTTTTCAACAAACAACTAAGACACAGTAAGTAAAGGCACACCTCTTGCAGGTTAAATTAAGGTTAACGCAAAGACCTTCATTCTATTAAATAAAAAAGCTGACTAATTTTAACTTACTAGCTGATTTATGATTATGACAAAATTTTTACCAATAAAAATTCAATTACTATTTATTTTAATAGGTTTAAATTACACCACTCATGCTCAAAATGCCTTGCGATTTGACGGAATTGACGATTATATTCAAACGGACTACAAAGGGATTGAAGGTGATGGAGCTAGAACCGTAGAAGCATGGATAAAAGTAAAACCCAGTAATACTTGGCGATTTATTGTCGATATGGGGTCAACAGGACCTGGACAACGATTTTCTTTTAAAATTAACAACAATGCACGCTTCATTAGAATTGAAGTTGGGGGCGGCGGTATTTATGGCAGTACGCCAATTACGGACAACAAATGGCATCATGTAGCAGCAACCTACGATCCAGACCTATCAGAAAATCAATTTAAACTCTATGTAGACGGCAATTTGGACAAGGAAGGAGATCTAGATTTGGACGTTAACACCTCTAAAGAAAAACCGGTGAGAATAGGGTATAGCAATTATAATTTAGGACCTTTTGAAGGCCTACTTGACGAAGTAAGGGTTTGGTCCGTGGCAAGAACAGCCGAAGAGATCAAGGACCATATGAATACCGAAATCTGCCAACAATCCAATTTAGAACTTTACTATAGGTTTAACCAAGGTATTCCCAATGGAAACAATAAAGGGATGGACAGTGCTTTAGAGTATACCGGCAGCCCGCAAAACAGTACACTTATTGGCTTTGATCTAATAGGCACAAACTCCAATTGGGTTGAAGGTAGCCCAATAACTCCTATAGATTTGGACAACACAGTAAGTGTAAAGAATACTACCTTAACGGCAAATTTAAAAGGAGCCACTTACCAATGGATAGATTGTTCCAACCGCAATGCACAAATAAAAGGAGCGACTTCACCTGCTTTTACACCGAGCACAATAGGTAATTACGCCGTAAAAATCACCAATGAGGGTGGGTGCATGGAATTTTCAAAATGCATTACAATTTCTTCTTTAGAAGCAATTGACAATTCTTTAGGTGAGCATATGTCCCTTATCAAAAATGAACTTGAAAGTGGCGTGTCAATTGATTTGGGCTCTTCATTTACAGAAATACAGACAAAACTTATCAATATAAACGGTCATATTATTTCAGAAAAGCGTTTTTGGGATGTTGAAGAATTTGAGGTAGACATCGATCAAAATCCTGGTTTGTATTTTATTCACATTACAACCAACTCTGGTGATTCAGGAATTCTTACCGTTGTAAAACAATAACACATCAAAAAAGGCGACCATGATTTGGCCGCCTTTTCTTTTGGGTTTATAATTTCAAATTACTTTTTACTGAGGGCTGCAATGCATCCTTATGTACCATAATGGAGATGGTTTTCAATTTAAAATAAGCTTCACTCATATAAATGAATCCCTCATTTGGAACCTTCTTAGTGTGCTTTCCCCATGAATTTTTCACTTTATAGTAAATGGTTCCGTTTTGATCTTCTACCATCCCTACAATATGCATTAAATGATCATCTGTAGTATTAAAGTTTTCAAATTCCTGTTGCCTGTATTCTGTAGTAATATCCTTTTCCTTGGTAACCTTTTTCAAAGCAAGCTCACCTAAAGTTTCATCTTCAGGTATTACCGCGAGGCCATATTTAGAAGAAAATGTTGTTTCGGTGACATCACAATCCAGTTCAATGGAAAATCCAGCCTTTAATGCTTCATTTGCAATTTCGACCAGTTCATCCAATGCCACATTATAGTAACTCCCATTTGAAAAATTATCAGGAATCTCCAATATAAAATTGCTGTTATAAGGATGATGGGCAAAAGACGTAATACTAATATAATCTTCTGCTTTCAACCCGGTCATTTCCAAAAATGATTGCGGTGTATAGGTCTTTCCTTCATAAACAAAAGTATCAATCGGTTTTCCTAGGGCTGCATCCAAAATGGTTTCAACTTCATTTTTCCAAGCACCTTCATAAGCACTGGGGGCTTTGATATACGCATCCAAAATTGGTTTTATAGCATCTACTATTTCTGAGTGATCGTGTTCTTTTTGTGAGCCTTGCAATCCAGTATACACATCAGAGGGAACCACACCGTATTGGGACATGCTGTTGATAACGTCGTGCGCTAACCCACCCTCACTTAACTGCGCCATACCTTGGCGCATGACATAATTCCATGCTTTTTGGGGATAGGTCTGTCTGACATTATACATTTCAGACAAATCGATACGTTTCCCCGAAAGCCGCATAATTTCGCTTTCCAAAAAGGAAGAGGTTGAAAAACTCCAACAAGTACCTGTTTTTCCCTGACTGATCACATCTGTGGCCTCAAGGTCTACCAAGGTTTTAAATTTATAGGATTGAGTGAATGCAATTGTAGAACTTGCTAAAAGCAAGCCACAAATGAGGGATTTTTTAATGTTCATTATAGGGCTTTTATTTTTGGAGTGCTAAAATAAGAAAAATGATAAGGCACTCTGCCAAAATCACTAAAATACATTCCCAAAACCACCCAAAGGAAACTTTACAAAAAAACATAACTAACTCATTGTAAGAACTATCGGAAATCTTTGTATATTTAAATACAACTATTTCAATTATGAAAAACCTATTCTTACTGTTCATACTTTTTTGTAGTATTACTCCTAGTTGGGCCCAACAAAAAGCCACTTCAGAATCCAAAGATTCTATTGTCCAAAAGCCTCATGAATTTACGGTGATGCCTTATGTAAGTTACAATAGGAACCTCGAATTCATGTTTGGAGTTACCCCGATGTATATGTTCAGAATGAATAGGGACGATTTGAAATCCCCAAGGTCCATGGTAGGATTGGCTGGAGTATATACAACCAACAAATCCTATTTTATTGCCGTTTTCTCCCAAATGTATTTTAAAGAAGATTCTTGGCGGCTTCAGGTTTTTGGAGTAACGGGAGATCACCTTTCCCAATTCTATGCCGGTGATATTGACGAACCAGGCTTTTATGATTACGCCACGAATACCACCATTATAAATGTAGGGATCAAAAGAAAAATCGTGGAGCATTTATACGGCGGACTTGCCTATACCTACTCTCATTACGAAACAGATTTTTACGATTTACAACCGGCTACCACAACGACAACCCAGAGTCTTGAAATCAACTTTATGATAGATAAAAGAAGTAATATTTACTATCCCACCAATGGCTACCAAACCAAACTCCGATTGAAAATGTACCCGTTATGGATGGGCAATGATGAAAGAGCTAATCGCATTTTAACTTCACACAACCATTATTTCCCGTTTAGAAAAGACAAGGATGTACTGGCAGCACGTTTTTCTGGACAATTTGGTCTTGGCAGTATTCCCTTTGAACAACAGGTTACCATAGGCGGAAAAGATATCCGTGGTTACTCTGAAGGGAAATACCGAGGCGATGGTTTGATGTCGCTACAAAGCGAATACCGTTGGAATTTTCACAGAAAAATGGGAGTAGTTGGCTTTGCAGGCCTAGCCACCATTTATGGTTCTGACACCTCCAGTTTTGATTGGAAACTATACCCCGGCGCAGGCGTTGGATACCGATACCAAGCTTTTAAAGCCTTTAAATTCAACGTGGGCCTAGACGCTGCTGTTGGTAAGGATGATTGGGGAATTTACTTCAGGATTGGGGAAGCATTTTAACAGTTTTTCAGTGTTGAAATTATCTTAGACCGTTTTTTGTTACGATTAAAAACAATATCTTTAAGGGAACCTTTATTTAGGTTACCCTTAAACGAATACATCTCATTAATGCTTACCAAAACAGAAAAGTCCTTTAGCCTCATCTACTTCATTATTGTCCTAGCCGAACTGGTTTTTGGAAATTCTGAACGCCTATATACTTTGCATTATGTAAGTAAACCTGCCATTTTAACAACCTTGATCATCTTTTTTGTAGCCAGAAGCAATCATCTCAACAAAACATTGCGCTTAATGACCTTATTCGCCCTTTTGTTTTCGCTTTTGGGAGATATTGAGCTTATGTACGCCCATAGGGACGAGCTTTATTTTATCTTTGGCCTTGTTGCTTTTTTGGCTTCCCATGTTATGTATACCCTGGTGTTCTTAAAAAATCGGGATCCCGAAAAAAAACCACTCCCCTTTATTGGGATCCTTCTGCTTTTTGCCTTTGGATTGTTATTTGTGATTTATGAAGGTTTAGGTAGTTTAACCGTAGCCGTTATTGCCTATATGTTGGTGATTTTAACCATGGTCACAAGTGCTTACCTAAGAAAAGAAACTGGAACGCGGAACAGCTATTACCTAGTGTTTTCCGGAGCCTTGTTATTTATGCTTTCCGATAGTATTTTGGCCATCGACAAATTTCACGAACCATTGCCTTATTCCCATATCAGCATAATGTTTACTTATGCATTGGCACAGTATTGTATTATTCTAGGACTTCTAAAATCGAGGGATAAAAGTAAAATTCTTCAGAAAGCAGCCTAACTTTTAATCCGTTAGTTTTCAGAAGCAAAAACCAAATACATGTTAAAAATTTGAAAATTTTCATTACAAAAAGCACTCAAAGTGTAACATCTTTACATTAACAACTACAAATAGGCAGCTAACTACTAAAAACTTGGATAAAGAACTAGAACATAGTTTTGTAAAACTACTTGAAGAGCACCAAAATATTGTGCACAAGGTGTGTAGGCTATATACCAACAGCAGGGATGCCCACAATGATTTGTTTCAGGAAATTACAATTCAACTATGGAAAGCCTATCCTAAATTTAGGGGTGATGCTAAGTTTAGTACCTGGATGTACCGCGTGGGGTTAAATACCGCCATTACCCTGTACAGAAAGTCTAAACGTAGAATTGCCACACAGGAGTTTGATGCCGTTCAATTTAAAATAAAATCTGAAGAGTACGACGATACCGAAGAACAACAGCTTAAACTCCTATACAATGCGGTTTACCAGTTGAACGACATTGAGAAAGCTTTGGTGTTTTTGTACTTAGAAGACAAAAACTACAAAGAAATAAGTGAGACCTTAGGGATTACAGAAGTGAATGCACGCGTGAAAATGAATCGGGTGAAAACGAAATTAAAAACCATCTTAAATCCGTAAGCCATATGGATGAATTAGAATTATTAAAGAAAGACTGGAATAAAAGCGGGACTACCTATCCCAAATTATCCTACAACGACATTTACAAGATGATCCTTAAAAAATCTTCTTCTATCGTTAAATGGATCTTTATTCTCAGTATGCTGGAATTTGTGTTCTGGCTGGGGATTTCATTTTTATTGAAAGACTCCAAAAATCTAAAATCCTTCAATGAATTGGATGGAAGCTATCTTTTGATTCCCCTGAGCGTCATTGGATATGTAGTATTGGCCTACTTCTTCTTTTTGTTCTACAAAAACTACCGGAAAATTTCGGTTACCGACAGTGCAAAACAACTTATGGAGAACATCCTGAAGACCAGAAGAACAGTTAAACAATACGTTGCCTTCAACTTAATTTACATGTTAATTTCCAGCTTTGTGTTGCTCTTTATAGAATTTGACCAGAACCAAGATTTAATCGCCAAGGTACAGGAAGCTTCTGCCAACGGTCACCTTTTAATGTTCTACACCAAAGTTATCCTTACTTTTACAGTGGTATTTGGATTGGTCATCTTAATTCTTTTGGGCTTTTATTGGTTGGTTTATGGAATTTTACTGCGCAAGCTCAATAGAAATTACCACGAACTTAAAAAACTGGAAATCTAAAAAACCTAAGCCTTTTAATATTCCCTCTGCTTATTGAGCTCTTCCAACTCCATAAGTTCTTTTTGAGAGATTACCTTTAAAAATGAAGGATGCTGTTCTATGGCATACTCTATTTTTTCAACAATCTCTGCTACTGAATCATTGTCGTAATCAATTTCTAAAGGTTCCTTAATTTCAAAAGATTGAAGTACATTTTTCTTTTTTACCCGTAGTCCCTTTTTGTCAAACGAACGTCTGAACCCGTCAATCACAATAGGCACAACCACTGGTCTGTATTTTTTAATGATATGTGCCGTTCCTTTTCGAATGGGTTTAAAAGGTGTCGTGGTTCCTTGAGGAAAGGTAATTACCCAACCATCATCCAAGGCCTTCCCTATATTGGAAATGTCACTCATTTTTACTTGGCGCTTCACATCTTTACCTTCTGCCCTCCATGTGCGCTCAATACTTACAGACCCCACATAAGCTAAGATTTTAGGCAACAATCCAGCTTTCATTGTCTCTTTGGCGGCTACGTAATAAATATTCAATTTAGGGTTCCATAAATACCCCACATTTTTAATGGAATCTATACGTCCACTTAAACTGGCGTTAAACACATGGAACATTGCCACCACATCGGCAAAATAGGTTTGATGATTAGAAATAAATAGAACATTTCTGTCGGGAAGGTTCTTAATAATCTCAGAACCTTCTATTTGAAGCTCATTAAAGCCTCTAAAACGCCTATGGGTAATAGCCCCCAAGATGCGTATTAACCATTTCTTAATAAACAATATATGTCCAAAAGGATTTTTTTTAAACAATCCCATACCCTTCAATTTTTTACAAAGCTACAAAAGTAACAAAACTATAATTTTATGTAGCCTGTTTTAACAAGTCTTTTAACTCACTAAGCATCATAGCAGTAGCTCCCCAAACAATATGATTGTTCAATTTATAGGCCGGAACTTCTATGTTCATTTTGTAAGAAGTGTTCACTACAGCGCTAGTTAGACAACCATCATCGATAAAATGTCCAAAAGGAACTTCAATGACATCTTCTACTTCATCTTCCTGTTTGATAAACCTAGGAGTTTTGTTGGTAACTCCCAAAAATGGGTGTACGGTAAAGTTACTGGGCGGAATATATAAGCGGGTTAAGGGCTTTATCACACTGATATCTGTCTTGGGCACCCCTATTTCTTCATAGGTTTCCCGTAAAGCTGTGACCTCCAGATCGCGGTCCTCATTTTCATAGCGACCACCTGGAAATCCCACTTGGGCCGAATGGACACCTCTATATGTTTTTCTTAAAATGAGTACCAGCTTGGTGTATAATTTTTCATCTGGGTAAAACAAGGCCATAACACCGGCATTTTTGGAATGCTTCATAGCCTGCTCCTGTTGCTTCATCAATTCTAAACGGAACGGAGGCGACATTTTAATCTGCGAGGCTTCTCCCGGAAGTGGCAGATTTTTTATTTTTGAAACCAATTTAATGAATGCATCAAATTCCATACCCCAAATTATTTGCCCTATCACTTAGGAAATTAACAAATCCATAAATATACACAGATGTCCAAAATTTTTAAGACTCTAAAAACAACTTTACTGATATTGCTTTCTTTTTCTGTCCTTATCAATTGTGAAGGTACGCAATCCAAGAAAAAAAACACAACTTCCAAGACAGATTCCCCTGCCGTAAGCTTGGAGAAACCTATTGCAAAGGACACTATTACTACGCCTAAGCGAAAATTCCCACGACTAACAGATGATAATGTCATGGAATTCTTTTTGGAATACGAACAAGAACACAAAGAAAATAAGGTACGTATCACAACGGACTTTGGAGAAATTGATATTTTATTGTTTGACGAAACAAAATTTCATCGTGCCAATTTTATATACCTCACCAAGCAACACTATTTTGACAATACCCAATTTTATAGGGTAGTCAACAATTTCATCATACAAGGCGGTAGTTCCGATGATTACGAAATCACAAAAAAAAGAAGCAAAATTGGCAAATACCTATTACCACCAGACACCAAAAAAGGCTTTAAACACGACCGCGGAGTGGTAAGTATGCCAAGTAGTGAAATTGAAAACGCCTATAAATTAGCCTCGCCTTACGAATTTTTCATCGTTCAAAAGCAAGGGGGCGCCCATCATTTGGATGGTGCTTACACCGCTTTTGGAAAAGTCATTAAAGGCATGGACGTGGTGGATAAAATTTCGGCTCAAAAAACAGATAAAGCTGAATGGCCTCTTCACAACATTTATATAAGAAAAGTAGAAATTATCGATTAAAACCACACTACACGCTAAGGTTTTAACGAAAAATTCACGCAAAATTCAACAGAGATTTAATACCTTCGAGGCCGTTAATAAAAACTAATTCTAAATGAAACAAAAAAATATCACTAAACACATCCAAGCTTTTGGATTATGTGCTTTAGTTGCATTTACTTCTTGCAAAGATGTCCCTAACCAAACTGAAGACATTGCTATGGCAGACAATACCGAAAACATTTTACTACAAGAATGGACAGGGCCTTACGGAGGTGTTCCTGCCTTTGATAAAATGAAGGTAACCGATATCAAACAAGCCATGGAAACGGCTATGGAATCACACCTTCAAGAAATTGAAAAAATTGCCAACAATCCAGAACCGGCTACCTTTGAAAATACCATTGTAGCCATGGAAAGCTCTGGAAAAACCTTGGATCGTGTGTATGCCTATTACGGCATTATGAGCAGTAACGTATCAACTCCAGAATTTAGAACCATTCAAGCTGAATTGGCGCCAAAACTGTCCGAGTACAGCTCTAAGATTTCACAAAACGAAAAGTTATTCCAACGCATCAAAACAGTTTACGGCGCCTCTCAAACAATACCTTTGGAAGCAGATCAACAACGTGTCGTTGACTTGACTTTCAAAAGTTTTGAGATGAAGGGTGCCAACCTTGATGCTGAGAAAAAAGCCCGTTATGCTGAAATCGACAAGGAATTATCTAGCCTTTACAACAAGTTTTCAGATAACTTATTACACGACGAAGAAAACTATGTAACCTACCTTAACAAAGAGCAATTAGGAGGGCTTTCAGAAGGTTTTATCAAATCTGCAGCTAAAATTGCTGCCGATAAAGGTCACGAAGGTGAATATGCTATCACCAACACCCGTTCTTCAATGGATCCGTTCCTTACCTATTCTACCGAGCGTGAATTGCGCAAGCAGGTTTGGACCAACTACTATGCTAGAGGAGACAACGGCGATGAATATGACAACAACGCTTTAATTGCCCAAATTTTGAAACTTCGTAAAGAGCGTGTTGGACTAATGGGTTACGACAACTATGCACAATGGCGTTTACAAGACCGTATGGCTAAAAATCCTGAAAATGCAATGGATTTAATGATGGCAGTTTGGCCAGCGGCTATTGGTAGAGTTGCCGAAGAAGTTGCTGACATGCAAGCTATTGCCGATGCTAATGGGGACAACATTACAATCGAGCCTTGGGATTACAGATACTACGCAGAAAAAGTGCGTCAGAAGAAATATGACTTAGACAGTGACGAAGTAAAACAATACTTGCAATTGGATAAATTAACCCAAGCATTATTCTATGTTGCAGGAGAATTGTTCAACTATGAATTTACACCTGTTAAAGAAGGAAGTGTTCCTGTATTCCACGAAGATGTAAAAGTTTGGGAAGTAACCGATAAAGATTCAGGAAAATTAGTAGGGCTTTGGTACTTGGATCCTTATGCCCGTGAAGGAAAACGTTCAGGTGCTTGGGCTACTACCTATAGAAGCTATACGTCTTTTGAAGGAGAGAAAACGGTATTGGCTTCCAACAACTCTAACTTCGTAAAACCTGCTCCAGGTGAAGCTGTTCTGGTATCTTGGGATGATGCTAACACCTTCTTCCACGAATTTGGTCACGCGTTGCACTTCTTCTCTGCCAACGTAAAATATCCAACATTGAACAGCGGTGTTAGAGATTATACTGAATTCCAATCACAATTATTGGAGCGTTGGTTATCTACAGACAAAGTAATCAACCAGTTTTTGGTGCACTACAAAACAGGAGAGCCTATTCCTGCTGAATTGGTAGCTAAAATCAAAAAAGCTGCTACCTTCAACCAAGGATTTGCAACTACAGAATATTTGGCATCTGCGTTAATCGACATGAAATTGCACTTGGCAGATCCAACTAACATCGATATCGACAAATTTGAGCGTGAAACTTTAGCTGAATTGAACATGCCTAAGGAATTGCCAATGCGTCACAGAACACCACAATTTGGTCACGTATTCTCTGGAGAAGGATATGCCACTGCCTACTACGGATATATGTGGGCCGATGTATTGACAAGTGATGCTTCTGAAGCCTTTGCTGAGGCTCCAGGAGGATTCTACGATAAAGAAGTTGCCGCTAAATTGGTAAAATACTTATTCGCTCCAAGAAACGCCATGGACCCAGCTGAAGCTTATCGCTTATTTAGAGGTCGTGATGCTAAAATTGAAGCATTGATGAGAGACCGCGGGTTTCCAGTTCAATAAGTAAAAACTTCATTATAGAAAAAGAAAACCACGCTAGAAGCGTGGTTTTTTTATGTTAATAATTGATGTTTATTCTCTATATAAACTCGGCAAACTAATCTTAAACCTAACAGCCAAAAGCCTGATGACAATGACCACTACTGCTGCAATAACAAAAATGAAATTCTCAGCAATAGGCAGTTCTCTTAACACAAAATAGGTGCTTCCTCCCAAAATACAGGCCGTTGCATAGATTTCTTTTCTAAAGATGACAGGAATCTCATTACACAGAATATCTCGAATCACCCCTCCAAAACAGGCAGTCATTGTTCCTAAAGCAATACATATTAAAGGATGTAGAGAAGCTACCAATCCCTTCTCAATGCCAACAACCGTGTAAAGACCAATCCCAATGGTATCGAACAACAATAAAGAAGTTCTTAGGTAGTTGAGTTTACTTTTAAACAAAACCGCAAATAAGGTGGCTCCAAAAATAACATACACATAGGTCATATTGGTCATCCAAGCAACCGGTGTTTGTCCAATCAACACATCCCGAAGGGTCCCTCCACCTACCGCCGTTACAAAGGCAATGATGAAAACTCCAAAAGGATCCATCTTTTTGCTCAGTGCCACCAAAACTCCCGAAATGGCAAAAGCAATAGTTCCCAGTATATCAATGATTTGAAAAAACATTACATCTGTTGTGTGTAGTAATTGTAGTCCTTAATCACAGTATCTACAAAATCTATTGGCTTTTCCTTGGGTTCAATGCCAATCACTTTAACAATTTGGTCATGCAACATCACAATAACATTGTGCTGTCCATTTCTCTTGGCGTCTTGATATAAGCCTTTTATGGTTTGCATATCGCTATCCTTAAACAAGGTTACCTGGGCATATGTAGGCACATAATCAGTAGGTAAATCCTTTAGAACCATATCATTTACAGAAACCAGATCCTTTTCACTAATTACTGTAGTTCCCGCCGCCATATCACCTAAACGCTGCCCATTTCCTTTGAATAAAATAGTCAATATGGCTACTCCTCCACTTGAAAGACTTACATCAATAATCCTTAAAATCCACCTCACAAAATAATTGGCAAAAGTTGGCTTAGACCCATCCAATTTTACCACTCTAATTTTTAATGCAGACTTTCCAATGGTTTGCCCATTCCAAAAAGCTTCCAACAATAAATAATACAAAAAAGCAGGTAGCGTAATCAACAAATACAAGGCCCATTGATCTCCCATGCCCAAATCCAAAGCCCCCAAAAGCATGAACGACAATATTATATAACACCCTACAACCAAAGAGTCCAACAAATATGCCAATATCCTATCTCCAATACCGGCAACATTTTGATGGATGCCTACATTTTGCGCAGTTTCTATTTGAAATTTTTCCATATTTTCTTTTCTTTGAAAGCAAATAGCTACTTATGCGTGAAGCTGCTTTCGCCAAGCAAAATAAAAATAAATGGTTACAATTTGAAAACATTCTTTCAAATAAAACAACGGTAAACCCAAACGAGCTTTCCGATCTCTATATTGAAATTACCGACCATTTAAGCTACGTAAAAACTTTTTATCCCAACAGCAATACCGAACGCTATTTAAACCAACTGGCATCCAAGGCCCATTTAAAGATTTACACTACTAAAAAGGAATCCAAAAACAGACTTATTTCTTTTTTCAAAACCGAATTTCCAACACAGTTCTATCATCATCAACGAGAATTACTTATTGCATTTTTGGTATTTGCACTTTTTTGTATCGTTGGAGCCTATTCGGCGGCCCATGAAGGAGACTTTGTAAGAGCGATTCTAGGCGACGGCTATGTAAACATGACGCTTGAAAACATAGAAAACAACGACCCTATGGCCGTTTACAAAAAGATGGGAGAAGTGAATATGTTTTTAGGAATTACTATAAACAATATCAAGGTAGCATTGATGGCCTTCGTCTACGGAATTCTATTTGGTGTGGGCTCCCTATTCGTCATGATGCAAAACGGCATTATGTTGGGAAGCTTTCAATATTTCTTTTACGACAAGGGATTGTTTTGGGAATCGGCTAGAACCATTTGGATTCATGGAACCTTTGAAATTTCTGTCATCATCATTGCCGGCTGCTCCGGTTTAGTAGTTGGAAATGGTATCCTATTCCCTGGCACATACACCCGATTGGAATCTTTTAAACGAGGTATTGTCAACGGACTAAAAATATTGCTCAGCACCATTCCATTTTTTGTGGTGGCAGGCTTTTTGGAAGGTTTTGTAACCCGTCACACCGAAATGCCCGATTGGCTTGCCATATTCATCATTGGCAGCTCTCTATCTTGTATCGTATTTTATTACATAATATATCCTAATCAATTACATAAAAAACTAACCAAAACCCTTACCCCAAACTAATGAAATCCTTTATAGAATTTAAACAACAGCGTGAATTTGGAGCCATCTTAACTGATACTTTTGCCTACTTTAGAATGGAATTCAAACCTCTATTTAAGTCTATTTTAAAAATTGCCGGTCCTTACATTGCATTTTTTTTGGTGACACTTATTTTTTATGTCTATACCGTAGGTGAAATATTTTTTTCTTTTGACTTAGGAAAAGGGTTTAATTCCCAAAGTTTTATGTTATCACGGTTAGCCAATTTCTTGTATATGATTGGTGCTATTTTGGCGTATACTGTAACCACATCAACCGTTCTACACTATATTAAATCCTATATAAACAATAATGGAAAAACTGACATTTTAGAGATCAAACAAAATGTCAAACAAAGCTTTTGGAAATTTTTAGGACTAATACTTTTAAAGGGGCTCACTTTAATTATCGCTACAATGCTTTGCTGCGTACCTATATTTTACTTTATTGTTCCCATGGCAATGGTACTTCCGATATTAGTTTTTCGACAAATGAATACTGGTGACTCATACAGTTATGGGTTTACCTTAATAAAAGATGAATTTTGGATTACTTTGGCAACCTTGATTGTACTTATGATTATAGTAATACTAGCATCGTTTGTTTTCGCAATACCAATGGCAATTTATATGTGGATTAAAATGGGGGTTTTTAGTGGAGCCATAGACCCTGCCGATATGACCTCGTTTGTAGACCCTATATATATTTTTTTAAGTGTTTTAAGTTCCCTCTTTCAATATTGTCTTAACATATTGATTACTATTGGAACAGCCTTTCTGTATTTCAATTTAAACGAACGCAAAAATCTTACAGGAACCATAGCAAGAATTAAAGCTATTGGAAACACAGAGGAATAAATGCGGCTTCAATATTTCATAGCAACATTCCTATTTTTGATAGCTCCTTTGGTCAATGCCCAGCAGGACTCATTGACTGTTCGCACTGACGACAGTCCTTTAACTGTGAAGCATATCAGTGCCGAAGACCTAGTAAAATATAGTGAAGATAGCGATTTCAGTTATGTTGAAACTCCCGAAGAAGAGAATGCAGTTGGTGACTTTTTACAAAGCATCCAATCATTCTTTATCGACATGCTTAGATCTATTTTAGAAGCTATTTTTGGTGTTGGTCAAGCCACAGGGATTCTAAACTTCATACTGCAAGCATTTCCTTATCTAGTTTTTGCTACGATTGTTTTTTTATTCTCGAAATTCTTTTTAAAAGTCAAATCAAATAACATTATTTCGGGGCAGTCCAACCCGCCTACCGTCAAGTTTTCGGAGGATGAACATATCATTAAAAATGAAGACATTCAAGTCTTGATACAAAAAGCCATTTCCCAGAACAATTATAGATTGGCCATCAGATACCACTATTTGCAATCCCTAAAAAACCTTTCGGAACAACAAATCATTGATTGGAAACAACAAAAAACCAATGAAGATTATATCAAGGAAATCTCGCAAGATCAGTTAAAAAATGAATTCACAACCATTACCCGAATCTATGACTATGTCTGGTATGGAGAATTCCCTATAGATGACATAAAATTTGGAACCCTAAGTACCGTTTTTGAAAAACTTAACCTAAGCCTTAAAACCAATTGAATAAGAAAGGAAAAATATATATCGTCTTAGCGGTTTTTACTTTGTTGAGTATTGTGGCACTGGAAGCTACAAAACCCAAAGAGCTCAATTGGTTCCCATCCTATGCCAAACACCATAAAATTCCGTTGGGCACCTACGTGTTTTATGAACAATTGGAGAGGTTATTTTCAGAATCCCAACTTATCAATGTCGACAGACCTCCGTTTGAATATTTAGAAAACACTCCTGACTCCATTGGCTCCTACGTTTTTATAAACAATGAGATTAATTTTGGCCAAAGTGAGTTGGATAGACTATTGGATTGGACTTCCAAGGGCAACACGCTTTTTGTGGCAGCTTCTGTTTTGGAACAACAATTATTAGACACCCTAAAATTAGAAACTTCCCATTTAAGCCAATTTGATGGTTTTGGATTTGACTATGAATTACAGCTAAAAAATAAAGTACTTGACACGAGCAAAGTAAGCTTCAATAATGAAGACGCCAAAGGACTTTTAGCTTACTTCAGCAGTATTGATACTTTAAACTCGAAGATTGTAGGCGTTATCGGGAAAATGAATAGTTCAGATTCGCTAAGCGTTGCCCACCCAAATATCATCAAAACCCCTTTTGGAGAAGGGACCGTTATTGTAAGCTTATTTCCACAGGCCTTTACCAATTATTTTATGCTTACCCCTCCCAACCAACAATATACCGCCGGTTTGATGTCGTATCTAAATGAGGAACAGCCCATTTACTTGGATGAATATTATAAATCTGGTAAAATATTTTACAGCTCCCCTTTGTATCTCATGCTTAACAACAAGCATTTAAAATGGGCCTATTACATCATGCTTATCGGTGTTCTATTCTATATTGTTTTTGAAAGCAAACGCAAGCAAAGAGCTATTCCTATAGTAACACCATTACGCAACCAAACCCTTGATTTTACAAGGACAATTGCCAATATGTATTTTGAAAAGGGCAACCATCATGATATTGCGTTGCATAAAATTCAGCATTTTATGGATTACATTCGCACCCAACTTTACTTGTCTACCGAAACCGTCAATACTGAATTCATCAATAACCTGGCGGCAAGAAGTAACAACAGTATCGAAGCCACCAAAACCTTATTCAACACCATCGAAAGCATATCCAACACTCCTAACATAACCGCCACGGAATTGGAAACACTAAACAACTCAATTGAAACTTTTAAATCCAAACATGCCTAAGGTGCATGCTTAAAATATTGTAATATGGATGAACAGATAACACCACAACAGGACAATTTGGAATTCAATAACCGCATTCCCCTAGAGGACCTTAAAAATGCAGTAGAACAAATTAAAGCGGAACTACGAAAAGTCATTGTTGGTCAGGACCAATTTGTAGAATTACTTATCGTAGCCCTTTTGGCTGATGGTCATGCCCTTATTGAAGGAGTTCCGGGAATTGCAAAAACGGTTACGGCAAAACTATTTGCCAAGGTGTTGAAAACAGATTTCAACAGAATTCAGTTCACCCCAGATTTAATGCCGAGTGACGTATTGGGAACTTCTGTACTCAACATGAAAAACTCCGATTTTGAATTTAAAAAAGGGCCTATTTTTTCAAACATTGTCTTGATAGACGAAATCAACAGAGCCCCAGCCAAAACACAGGCAGCCCTATTTGAAACCATGGAGGAAAGACAGGCATCCATAGACGGTACCACTTATAAATTTGAAGCCCCTTTTATGGTTTTGGCCACGCAGAACCCAATTGAGCAGGAAGGTACCTATGCCCTTCCCGAGGCACAATTGGACCGTTTTCTGTTCAAAATAAAAGTGGATTACCCATCTTTGGAGGAAGAAATTAAAATTTTGGAAACGCATCACCAACGTCAAGGCAAACAACCACAAACGTTGATTTCTCCAATCTTGGATGCTGAACAATTGGCCGCCTTTAAAGAAAAAACACAAGCCATTTTGGTAGAGGAAAAGATCATAAAATATATTGCTGAATTGGTGTCTAAAACCAGAAATCATCCTCATTTATATTTGGGAGGTTCTCCAAGAGCGTCCATTGCAATTTTGAATACTGCCAAAGCCTTTGCAGCGATTAGTGGTAGAGATTTTGTTATTCCTGAAGACGTTAAAAAGGCCATTGCTCCCGTATTAAACCACAGAATCATTTTAACTCCAGAACGTGAAATGGAAGGCATGACTACAGAACAGGTCATCGATATGGTTGTACAATCTGTTGAAGTGCCTAGATAAGCCATGAAGTTTATTAAATCCCTATACATTCACAGTCGCTTTTTTGTCTACATGGCACTTGTCAGCCTATGCTTCTTGGCATCCTATTGGCTTACTGCTTTATATGCTCTAGCTTGGGCCATGGTTTTGACACTTGGTATTCTGTTTGTCATGGATTTAATATTGCTATATCGCTTTAAAAATGCTATCGAAGGAAGGCGTCTGCTACCCGAAAAATTTTCAAATAGCGATGAAAATGAGGTTCCTATTACCATTTCCAACAAATATCCCTTTAAAACATTTATCCAAGTGATAGATGAACTTCCTGTGCAATTTCAAAAACGGGATTTTTCATATACATCTATTTTAGCTCCAAACGCTACCCATAATTTCAATTATTCAGTTCGTCCGGTGGAACGCGGTGAATATGTGTTTGGTCAATTGAATGTTTTTGCGTCTACGGCCCTTAAAATTGTTAAACGGAAATATCAATTTCAGAACGAGCAAATGGTATCAGTCTATCCGTCGTTCATTCAAATGCAGAAATACGACTTTTTAGCTATTGGCAATAAATTGACTGAATTTGGTCTGAAAAAAATAAGACGTATTGGGCATACTTTGGAATTTGAACAAATAAAGGAATATGTTCCCGGTGATGATTTTAGAACCATCAACTGGAAAGCTACCGCCAAAAGGGCCCAATTGATGGCTAATCAATACCAAGACGAAAAATCGCAGCCCATCTACTCTATTATCGATACGGGTCGTGTTATGAAAATGCCTTTCAATGAACTGAAACTATTGGATTACTCTATCAATTCTACTTTAGCTTTTAGCAATGTTGCTTTAAAAAAACATGACAAGGTAGGACTTATGACCTTTTCAAAAAACATCGAAACCCTCTTGCCGGCCAACCAAAAGTTGACCTATCTCAACAGGATTTTGGAGACGCTATACAATGTCAATACTCAATTTACCGATAGTGATTATAGCCTGCTTTATGCCCAAATAAAACGAAAAATCACCCATAGAAGTTTACTACTGCTATATACCAATTTTGAACATATCAGTGCCTTGAAACGGCAATTGCCTTTTCTTCAGGCTATTTCCAAAACACATATGTTGGTGGTCATTTTCTTTGAAAACACCGAATTAGAATCACTTATTAACACAGATGCCGAAGATTTACAAAGCATCTACCATAAAACCATTGCGGAGAAATTTTCCTATGAAAAACGTTTAATGGTTAAAGAACTGAACAAACATGGCATCCAAACCATATTGACTGCTCCAGAAAACCTAACTATAAATACCATTAACAAATACCTCGAAATAAAAGCTCGAGGGCTCCTATAAATTACTATAACCAATAATTGACCAACTATTTATGAAAAATAAGCTACTACCACTTTTAAGTCTTGTTACCCTATTGGGGTTCAGTCAGAAAAAATTCGACCCAACTCCTGAGCACATCACGCAAGCAAAAGAATTAAGAGAACAGTTCAGCGAAGAAGATGTAATTCTTTTAAATACTAAAGATTATATCACCTTTAATGTCGATAAGCGTAACAGTTTGATAACCGTCGAATATTCAGAAGAACAGCAAATGATGAATATTGGTGACCGTGCAGACATCCAGAAGTACGATTTTTACAATGATCAAGTAGAGATTCTGGAGTTTTACCTTAGTTATAGAAACCGAGATTACGCCCCACTACAAAACTACCGAGAATCGTATACTAGCAACGATCTATTCCACAATGACTCTAAGGTTATTTATACTAATGTAGATTTTCCCGTTCAAGGTTATCAGTACTTTTTTCAAGAAAAGAAACACTACAAAGACATAAAATACTTTACCTCTATTCAATTTACCGATGAATATCCAATCCTAGAAAAGGAAGTAAAGATTAGAGTTCCCCAATGGTTGGAAATTGAGTTCAAGGAAATGAATTTTGAAGGTTTCGACATTAGCAAAAAAGAAACTAGAGATGAAAAGACGGAGGACAAAATCATCACTTATACCGTAAAAAATCTTGAAGGCCACTATGATGAAAAAATGATGCCTGGACCAAGTTATATTTATCCTCATATTTTAGTCCTCCCAAAATCCTTTACTTATAAGAATGAAAACCATAAACTTTTTGCAGAAACAGCCGATCTATATGCTTGGTATGCTTCCTTAATCGATCAAATGGAGGACAATCCTGCTGAATTTAAAAGTAAAGTAGAAGAGCTAACCGCCAATGCCAGTACTGATGAAGAAAAAATCAAAAATATCTATTACTGGGTTCAGGATAACATAAGATACATAGCATTTGAAGATGGTATCGCAGGATTTAAACCAGACGACTCCCAAAATGTTTTCAACAAACGTTATGGAGATTGTAAAGGAATGGCCAACCTAATCAAACAAATGCTTGTCGAAGCTGGTTTTGATGTGCGCCTTACTTGGATAGGCACCAAGCACATTGCCTATGACTATTCTACTCCCTCCCTATCTGTAGACAATCACATGATTTGCACCCTCTTTAAAGATGGAAAGAAAATCTTTTTAGATGGAACCGAAAAATACAATCCTTTTGGCGAATATGCAGAGCGCATTCAAGGCAAACAAGCTTTGATTGAGGATGGCGACAATTATATATTGGAACCCGTTCCTGTATCGTCTGCCTCCAACAATGCTTCTTCCTTTGTTTATAATGCTAAAATACTTGATGAAGTGATTACGGGAACTGTTCAGAGGAATTTTAAAGGAGAAAGTAGATCTTCATTCCTTTATCATTTCAACAATTTAATGAATGATAAAAAGGACGAAGCGCTAACCTATTATTTGGATGATGGCGATAAAAACATCAAAGTCGAAAATATCAATACTTCCGATTTAGAAAATAGAGAGGCCGATGTAAAAATAGACTATAACCTAACCCTTAAAAATGCAATCTCAAGCTTTGATGGCATTATATATCTTGACCTCGATCCTAATAAAGAATTTGCAAATTACGAACTAGAAGACCGCAAGATTGACTTGGTGTTTAATTATAAATCTCATTATGATTTTCAAATGAACCTGGAAATTCCTACAGGGTACACCATAGAGCATTTACCTGAAAATATTGAAGTAGACAATGAAGATTTTACCATAAAGGTGAATTTGCAACTAAACGGAAACAAATTGCAATACAATAAACTATTTGTGATTAAAAATGCACAAATTAAACAGGCCAACTTTCAACTTTGGAATGATACTATAAAGCAACTTAATGGTATCTATAACGAACAATTAACTTTAACCAAACCTAATAACAACTAACCTAATGACTAAAAAATTATTACTTAGCATCTTTTGTCTGATTACAGTCATAGTTGCAAATGCACAATCGAAAGATCAATTAAAAAAAATTGAAAAAGTCGAACAAAAACTATGGGACGAAACCACGCAATATGACAATAAGGTACCTGAAAAATGGCAAAATGAATCTGCCGTTTACCTTTTGCGTTCTGTAAATTACTACTACATCCGTCCACAAAATAGTATTGAGTACACCAAAGTGGTAAGAAACCGTATTAAATTATTGGACCAAGCTGCGGTAACTGAATATTCCGAATTTAAATACAAAAACGACAACCAATATGGTAAGATTCTAAACACATTTTTCTTAGGCCTTAAAGTAATCAAACCAAATGGAGATGAATTTATTATCGACACCAAAGAGGAAACCATCAAAGAAGAGGAAGAGAAAAAATTAGCCATTCCAAATCTTGAAAAAGGGGATGTTATAGATTATTACTTTTATACAGATATGATTCCCGCAGAAAATGACCTCTATCGCTTCAAACCTGTAGAAAACATCATTGAGGCCAATTACCCTATTTTAAACTACGAATTTAGATTACATACCGAAAAAGATTTCTTTGTAAGTTTTAATACTTACAATGAAGCTCCAGGACTTGAAAAATTTCCTCCTACTGATAAAAAAGGAAAAGAGCGTATTTATGGTTTCAATATGAATGACATAGAGGAAAACACTTATCCAAGATGGTTTTATCCTTATCTAGAACTTCCTTGCTATAAATTTCAAGTTACATTTGCCCGTACCAGAGGAAACCAAAAAAAGGCCTATGCCTTTATCCCTGTTGAAGAAGAAACCATCAAAACGAAAGTAACCAAGGAAGAAGTCTTTGAATTTTATCAGGACAAACTATCTCCTTATGGTGATCTTGGGCAAGTAAAGCGTTTTATTAAAGACAACAATTTTAGCTCCAAAACAGAGATGGTAGAATCGGTTTTCTATTTCATGAGACACCAATTCTACACCAACTACATTGAGGCTTTCGTTATCAACGAATCAAAAATCATGAATCCTTTTGCCTATTATTTGAACGCTATTTTCTTTGATACAGAAGAGCAGTTTGTCCGTTATTTTGCAGCAGTACTAAAAGAAGAGAAAATAGACTATGAAATTCTGGTAGGTACTAAGCGATACAACGGAAGTATTGATGAGCTGTTATTAGAGGCCAACTCTGATTTTATCCTAAAAGTAAATACAGAAACGCCTATTTACATTGATGATTTTGACGCCTACGCCACTGTTAACAACATTTCTCCATTATTGGAGAATTCAGAGGCTTACGCCCTAAAAGTAGCAAAAAGAGTAGACATTGAAGGAATTGACCATACAACTTTACCAAGTACAACCTATCAAGACAACAGATCTGAAGAAACTTTAACCATTTCAATCAACGACGATTTTGAGGGCTTAACAATCGACAGAATTTCATCTCATATTGGACATAATAAATCTTCGGATCAAAAAGATAGGTTGCAATATTATGATTTTGTTTTTGAGGACTATGAAAAATATGGGACGCTATCAGTTTTGGACAGAGTAAGAAAGAAGAAAAATAAAGAACGTTACCAATCTGAATATGATGCACTGTTAAAAAAGTTAAAGGATAAGCAACAGGAAAAATGCAAAAAGTCCACTTCCAACGAATATAGTTTAGAATTAGACGACTATTCGTTTGAATTGGTGGCTACGGGAAGAAAAAGTACTTCAGATCCTCTTGAATTCAAGGAACATTTCACTACTTCTGGAGAATTAATTAAAAAAGCTGGTCCAAATTATATTTTTAATGTTGGAAAACTTATAGGTGGCCAATATGAAATTAATGATAAAAGCAGAGAAAGGACTCATAATGTCTATTTAGGCAATCCACGTTCCTTTGTAAATGAAATGAGCATAACCATTCCAGAAGGTTATAGTGTTTCAGGTATTGAAAAACTAAACTTTAATGTTGAAAACCAAACCGGTGCTTTTATTAGTTCTGCAATTTTGGAAGGGAATAGCCTTATCATTAAAACAGAAAAAATTTATAAAAATTACTACGAACCAAATTCCAATTGGAGCATGATGGTAGAGTTTTTAGAAGCTGCCAACGACTTCGAAGAAGCCAAAATCCTTTTAAAGCGTAACAATAGCTAATACATTTTAGTATCGAAAAAACAAAGCGCCACAATCTACTAATTGTGGCGCTTTTTAATTCCATAAAAAACCACTGCTCTCGCAGTGGTTTCACCAATCACTATCAATTAACACTTGTTAGATGCTTTCATCTAACCAAGCCTTCATCATCCAAACGGTTTTTTCCTGTTCTGTAATAAAATCACTCATCATGGAGTTGGTTCCTTCGTCATTTGCTTCTCCAGAAGCGTCCAAAATTTCTCTTTCTATTTGCAACAATTCCTTTAAGGAATCTACAATCAGGCGGACCGCCTTTTCATCTTGCGAAATATTTTTTCCTACGGGCACTTTGGCACTTTTGGTGTAATCTTCAAAGGTGTGCAACGGAGTGGCTCCTAAAGTTAAGATACGCTCCGCAATTTCATCCACCTTAACATTGGCATCGGTATACAATTCTTCAAATTTCACGTGTAAATCGAAGAAACGCTTTCCTTTAATGTTCCAGTGAATTCCTCTTAAGTTTTGGTAATATATCTGAAAGTTCGCCAACAGCACATTTAAATCTTCTGCAATGGCTTTTGTTTGTTTAGTATCTAATCCAATACTGTTAAATGTCATAACGTTTTGATTTTTAGGTTTAATACAAATTTACGGCATAATTAACACATTGCTCCATAAGTTTTATTAATAGTTTTTATATTTTTATAGCTTAAATTAATAACACATGACCATAACCCAACTTCACTATGTATTAGCCATTGCGGAATATAAAAACTTTACCAAAGCCGCAGAAAAATGCTTCGTAACACAACCTACTTTAAGTACCCAAATACAGAAATTGGAGGACGAATTGGATGTTCTTATTTTCGACAGAAGTAAAAAACCAATTGAATTGACCGATGTAGGTCGAAAAATTGTGCAGCAGGCCCGAAATATTGTCAATGAATCAGACAGAATCCAAGATATTGTAGACCAACAAAAAGGCTATGTTGGAGGTGAATTTAGGTTAGGAATCATCCCAACCGTTATGCCGACTCTATTACCTATGTTCCTAAAAACCTTTATCAAAAGGCATCCAAAAGTAAAATTGATTATTGAGGAACTTACCACCGAAGAAATCATAACCCGTATTAGTGAAGGACACCTAGATGCAGCCATTGCCGCAACTCCATTACAAAATGAGTCAATAAAAGAACGTGTATTGTATTACGAGCCTTTCGTTGCCTACATTCCGGAAAGCCATCGACTTCATGCAAAATCGAAAATTGGCACAGATGACCTTGAAATAGATGACATGCTCCTTTTGGAAGATGGGCATTGCTTTAGGGATGGCGTCATCAACCTCTGTAAAGTATTTAAAAGCCACGTAGACGACAATTTCCAATTGGAAAGCGGTAGTATTGAAACCTTGGTAAAACTCTCAAATGAAGGCCTTGGAATGACTTTATTACCATATCTCCATACTTTGGAATTAAATGATAAACTCCAATCAAATCTACGTCATTTTGAAGAGCCGTCTCCTGCTCGCGAAGTCAGTATCATTTACCACAAAAGTGAGCTAAAGATGCAAATTATCGAGGCCCTTCAAACGGTAATTTCAGGTATCATTAGAGGCGCCATTGCCTTTCAGAATGTAAAAATTATCAGTCCGCTGCCGGCTTCAAAATAAACAGACAAACCTTTATAAATCATTATATCTCAACTACAGACTGTAGTTGAGATATAATGAATACTGTTGTTGGGAATTCACATCGCCACCAAACAAATCTTGGGCAATGGGCAAAGTATATTTTAATCCCAGTATAAATTTGTTCTTTGAAACTTCAGCTCCCAAAGAACCATTAATGATATGGCCATTGGTATCGGCCAATGTTTCGCTGTACTGTTCTATACTTTCGTAAATATCTCCAGACACTCCTAGAAAGGGCCTCAATGTGGTGGTTTTCAAATTCACATCATAAAACACATTTGCAGCACTGCTAAACTGGTTTCCGAACTTATAGTCATTCTTGTTTTCAGTCTTAAGGTAATACGCTAAACTAGCCCCTACTCCCAAGTTCTTCTTTTTATAACTATACAAGACGGTAGCAACCATATCCCAACTTCCAGTGCCAACCTGAAACCCTGGGTTGACCCTATCGGTGAGTTGCTCTTCAAATTCTCCTGTTGGCAATTTCATTCCCAAACCAAAATTCAAGCCATGCCCAGACAGTTCTCTATTGGCAAATACCAAGCTATCCTTTTTCTGCTTTTTATAAAAATTAAGCTGGTACCATCCCATTATATTGATATCTCCCAAACCATGGATATGCTCCGTACGGTCATCAAAATGTCTGTACAAATCCTGATATGGTACAATCGCACTCACATAAACTTTATCCGATAAAGGAATCCTTCCCCACAATTGGTATGTATGAAACGTTTCTTCACTTTTGGGTGAATTTGTAAAAATGCCATCCCTAGATTCAAAATCTTGATGGATATAGCGCACTCCAATAAAATTTGAAGTACTTAGATCTCCAAAACTGGAGCTTCCACTACTAGTGGTACAACCGCACAAATCACAGGCCTGTGTAGCAGTTATAACCCCAAAACACAGTAATAAAGCGGTATAAAACGTCTGTTTTTTAATATTCTGAAAAACGGTCATCAGTCAAAAATTCATTATCGGTTAAAGTTTTCAAAAAGGCAATGATACTTTCCTTTTCATAGGCATTTAAAGAAATGCCATAGGTTTGATCCTCTCTTAATAATATTGGATCTACATTGCCATTGTCTACCATCCCATGGTCATAAAAATCCAACACTGCCTCTAAAGTTTGAAACCTCCCATCATGCATATAAGGATAGGATTTCTCTACATTCCGCAAACTCGGCACCCTAAACTTATAAAGGTCATTGGGGTCTTCAAAAATGTTAAAACGTCCCTTATCATCCAATTGAGGATTGATGGGCAAGCCATTATCACGATAGCTTTGATCGGTAAACAAATCGGTGGCATGACAAGAAGCACATTTGTTTTCAAAAGTTTGTAAGCCATCCAATTCCTTAGCAGATAAGGTAACGCCATCTTCATTACGAACATATTTGTCATATTTTGAATTGGAAGACACCATCATCACCATAAACTGTGACAATGCCTTGAGCATATTGGCTGCGTTCACGGTGCCATCTTCAAAGGCCCTTTCAAACTGCTGTTGGTAATTAGGGTCAGCCTTTAGCTTTTCAACCACATTGCCTATGGTTTCCCCCATTTCCAAATGACTTGTAATAGGAATAATGGGCTGCATATCTAAATGTGTTGCGGCACCATCCCACATAAATTCATTCAAAAAGGCCAAATTTTGAATTGGTAGAGAATTACGCAGGCCAATGGCACCATCAACACCATGACTCAAATTATGCCCATGGTGGGTAAAGGCAAAGGCCTGTTCATGGCAAAAAGCACATGGAATGGCATCATTCACCGAAAGTTTCCCTTCGTAAAACAAGGATTTCCCAAGCTCAAAACCTGCTTCGGTAAGTGGATTATTATCTAAATTATAGGCCAATTCAGGGAAATTGGATGGCGCTTCCAAAGTTAAGGGTACTGGTACATAACCAACTTCCGGATCTTTGGAACAAGACAACACAAACACCTGAAGAAGCATCATTACAATGATCTTTTTCATCACAACGTCATATTAAATGATAGTGCACAGGCTGGAACATCCTTTTGAATGCTCCAGACAAACACTAGCTTATTAATTAGTTATTATGAACGTGATGCACCTGGAACATACCAGGAAGGTTGTTCGCAATTATAGGCGTTGTTTCAGAACTGGTATGCACCTGACCGTAACCATCGGCAAAATTCACAGAGGTTTCTCCATCAAAAACCTTGGCAAAATCAGCCTTGATATGCACTTCAGGGGAAGCCTCTTCTCTTACCCTTACGGTGTTTGGAAATGACAAGGTTACTTCTCTATAGTTATCCAAAGAGGTGCCAACACTTCCCATATGAATGTTCAAAGGTTGGTCAACAAGCTCTCCTGTTGAATACGTACCGTCAAAACGCGTAAACTTATACCCAGTTGCCCAAGACCACATCATTCCTGCCGCTTCGGCCTCTACTAGAAAATCGCCTTGTCCTTCAGCTCCCATCGCAAAACGCTCCTGATCGATTCCTATTCCAAAGGTAATTTCAGTATAGTCGGCTGCATCAACATTGTCCAAGGTTACAAAAATCTCACCGGCATTATTACCGTTGCTCTCATCAATAATAAAAGCGTTGTTTTCCAAAGGGTAAGTAAATGTATTCCCTTCGGCATCCTTTACGCGAATGTTGCTTATGATATATTTAAGGGTTTCCAATTGATAGGATTCTCCGTTGGACTTATTATAGGTCACGCCAAAAATAAAATCTTGGTCACCTACACCGTTATCGAATTTTAAAGCTAGAGTTCCTGTTTGACCTGTTAAGTCTGTTGTATTATTGTCATCATCAGATGAACATGATATAATTGAGGTGCATAGCAATACTGCAAATGCAAATTTGATAATCTTCATTTGTAAAATTTAATATTGGGGTGCTTTTCATGGCAAGCACCATAAGCCTTGTCAAAAAAACTGAATATTAAATTTTAGGCCATTGGAGGCTTGTAGATGGAATGCTCCAATAGATGAGCATACTGCTTGTTGTAGTAGAATTTTGGTTTCTTCTGAAAGCTAAAATTGTTGCTTTTAAAGATTACTTCAGACTGTTGAACCAAAAACACCGGAAAAAAAGCTTCTGCCAAAAATGTAGCATCAGTACTATCTTCTGAAGACATTGAAGTAAGTTGCAATTGTTTTGCCAAATGACATTTTCCATTACATTGCAACTGCGGTTTGTCCTTATTGACACAATATGTTTCAATAATATAGTCAATATTCAACTCATAATAGCCTATCTGGCCCAAGTAGAACATGGGGCGTAATGAAAAGGCAACCAACAATATGAGAAGAAATATCTTTTTCAGAATAAAATTTTCGGCAAAGATAATTCTCTAATCCTTATTATTCTAAAAAAGAGTCATAAAAAAGGCGACCAATTGGTCGCCTTTTTCTTTATGCTTTTAAATAAATTAAACATTGATTTAGTTCTGGGTTTTGCTGTACAAGCGAATCGATAAAGATTCTAAGTTCGTCAATTTCATATGGTAATAATCTATTGACTGCCTTTTGTACCTCTTTGCAAAACAACGTAGCATCAAAACTCACTTTTTTAAGGATTGTTTTGGTGTACTCAAACATTGCTCTTGCCATGCGTTTGTTAGGTTTTTAGGTTTAAAGTAGATTTATGTATAGGCTCTTTTGTTAGATTTTCCATGTTTTAAATGTAGTAAAAAAACCTTTATGTCTGACGAAAATCTTCAAATTTTAACACGAAAAAACAAACATTAATACAGCTTTAAGAAACTATTATTAAAGCCTTAAAAACGGTTGTCGCCATCCAACAAATCGCCCAAACCGCCAAGAATACTGCCTTCTCCTTTACTTCTTCCTCCTGCTTGAGGCGCGTTGGCCAATACCCTTCCTGCTAATCTGCTAAATGGCAAAGATTGAATATAAACAGTTCCCGGGCCCTGTAATCTGGCAAAGAACAATCCTTCGCCTCCAAAGATGGAATTTCTAATGCCTCCAACAAATTCCACATCATAATCTACCTCCTTGGTAAATCCTACAATACAACCAGTATCTACCTTAAGAACTTCTCCTGGTTGCAGTACTTTTTTAGCCAAAGTTCCCCCAGCGTGAACAAACACCATTCCATCACCTTCCAGCTTCTGCATGATAAATCCTTCACCTCCAAAAAGCCCTCTTCCCAAACGTTTACTAAACTCTATACCAACACTCACGCCTTTAGCCGCACAAAGAAAGGCATCCTTTTGGCAAATAAACTTCCCTCCAAATTCGGTCAAATCCAAAGGCACAATTTTTCCAGGGTAAGGCGATGCAAAAGATACATTTCGCTTTCCGGGCAAGGTATTGTAAAACGCTGTCATAAATAGGCTCTCACCTGTTAAAATACGCTTACCAGCTCCTAAAATGGAGTCTAAAAAACCGCCGCTCTTTGTAGAGCCATCTCCAAAGATAGTTTCCATCTTCACACCATCATCCATCATCATAAAACTACCGGCTTCGGCTACAACCCCTTCATTAGGATCGAGTTCAATTTCTACAAATTGCATTTCTTCTCCATAAATTCTATAGTCGATTTCGTGTGCTGTCATCTTTTCATTTTTTTATTAAACACCTATAAGTTGTTCATTTTTACACTTTGTTACAACCGCTCCTTTAATTTAATGGTCCATTCAAAACTAAATGCAGATACCTCTTCCCCGTCACTATTAACCCCTTTGGCATGCAGTACAAAACTTTGACCTTCCTTGGTGACAATTGCCTTTTCTATAGCTTCATCCAATTTAAGACCGTCCACACATTGAAACATAATTTTGCCCACAGCTTTTTTTGAAAAGGTAGAACTGTTGGATGCTACCAACATAGAAATAGGCTTTCCTGATTCCCTAATTTTAGAAAGTACCAAAGCCCCTGTGGTTAATTCGGCCGCCATCCCCTGAACAGCCCAAAACATAGATCGAAATGGGTTTTGATTGATCCAACGATGCCTCACCTTAACCTCACAACGTTCATCATCGATATAGGTAGCACGTACGCCCGTAAAGTAGGCTGCCGGTAATTTGTACATTAAGAAAAGGTTGATTTTTGCTGGAGTAAGCTTCATAATAAGGATTAAAATTTCACTAAAAGTATTGAAAATTAAGGAATTGATTATTGTTAATATTTTGTTAATTTTAAGTACTTTGTATTGCATAATACCTTCTTTTGGATATATATTTGCATAAGAAACTATTATATGTTTTAAAACCATGCTAGACAATCACCAAAAAAATATCGCCACATTTATTCATTTATCCACCTTTTCAAGGTTTGTAATTCCCATGGGGAATTTTATCGGGCCTATTGTTTTGTGGATTGCGAACAAGGATAAATCGGAGTTTGTAGACCAGCACGGCAAACAGGCCATCAATTTTCAAATTAGTATTTTGTTATATGCCTTGATTATTGGAACCCTTACCGTTCCCTTTTTCGTTTTTAAATTCCTTCATGGCATTGACTTTATCGATTTTCATGGGTTGCACGATTTCCATATCAATATCGGCAAACCTTCACCACTTTTATATATAGGTGGTGGATTGGGAGTTTTGGCCTTTATAGGGTTTATCCTGGAATTGGTTTTCATCATCAAGGCCAGTCTTAAGGCTAGAGATGGCGAACCGTTCCACTACCCTTTTACAATAAATTTCATCAAATAATCAATCAAAAAATGAACAGTTTAACTTTTAATTGCCCAGGACCATGACACGAACAGTATCAGGAAGTTTCCACCAAAAAATTAACCCAATGGACCTGTTGGCTCCATTGAAAAACAGCATTGACACATGAAAATAGAAAACACAAAAGCACAGATGCGCAAAGGTGTCCTTGAATACTGCATACTCTCCATTCTAAAAGATGACGATGCTTATGTTGCAGAAATTTTGGATACACTAAAAGACGCAAAAATGCTTGTGGTAGAAGGCACCATATACCCCCTACTAACAAGATTAAAGAATGCCGGGCTTCTCAATTACCGTTGGGAAGAATCCACCTCTGGACCTCCAAGAAAGTACTACGGACTTACCGAAACCGGAAAGCTGTTTTTAAAAGAATTAAACACCACTTGGAGTGAATTGCAACACGCCGTAAACCTAGTAACAAGCCAAAAAAACAAACAAAATGAATAAAACAGTCAACATAAATTTAGCAGGTATATTCTTCCATATCGATGAAGATGCATACTTAAAACTGCAACGCTATCTTGAGGCTATCAAACGTTCATTTACCGACTCCCAAGGTCGCTCAGAAATCATTGCAGACATAGAAGCTCGTATTGCCGAACTGTTCAACGAACGTGTACAGCACGATAAACAAGTCATTGGTAATAAGGAAGTAGAAGAAGTCATCGCCATCATGGGGCAACCAGAGGATTATCTTGTGGATGACGAGATTTTTGAGGACGAACCAAAAACAAGCTACCAAAGCAAGTCTAGAACCTCAAAAAAACTGTATCGCGATACCGACAACTCTTATATAGGAGGTGTGTCTTCCGGTTTGGGACACTACTTAGGAGTGGATGCCATCTGGATTCGTTTGTTGTGGATTTTATTGGCTTTGGGCTCAGGAGGTACTTTCGTGTTCATTTATATCCTGTTTTGGGTATTGGTCCCGGAGGCCGTGACCACTGCTGAGAAACTCACAATGACCGGAGAGCCTGTAAACATCAGCAACATTGAAAAAAAAATTAAAGACGGGTTTGAAAATGTCTCCCAAACGGTATCAGACACCGTAAAAAGTATCGATTTGCCCAAACAAGGCAATAAAATCAAATCGACATCCAAATCGTTTTTTGATACCATTGGGGACATTATCATGTTCTTCCTTAAAATATTTGCCAAGTTTATTGGCATCATTTTAATCATTTTTGGAGCAATTTTGCTCTTCGGGCTTATCATTAGCTTGTTCTCTCTTGGAGGCTCTAGTTTCTACAGCCCTTGGTGGATGGACTATCCTGAAGCACTCAACACTACTGGACTGCCATTATGGGTAGGCTCGGTGCTACTGTTCCTGTTGTTTGGTATTCCATTGTTTTTCATTTTCTACTTAGGATTGAAAATATTGATCAATAATCTCAAGTCTCTAGGAAATGTAGCAAAATTCACCCTATTGGGCCTATGGTTATTGTCTTTGGTAAGCATCATTGTAATAGGAATTAAGGAAGCGTCGCATTTCGCCCTTGAAAATTCAGTAACAGAAACCGAAACTCTAAATCTAAGAAATTCAGATACCCTTAGTATAAAAATGGTCTCCAGCGAATTTGACAAGTACCGGTATGGCATGCACAGAGAAGGTGGTTTTGAAATCAAGTACAATAATGAAGACCAAAAGGTTATTTTCTCAAAGAATGTGATGCTTAACATACGTTCTACTTCAGACAGCACGGCCTATTTGCAAATTGTAAAAGAAGCCAAAGGAAGCGACTATATTGAAGCTCGAGAAACGGCCGAAAAAATAGATTATGAGTTCGAGCTCAAAAACAATCAATTATTATTGAGCAACTATTTGCATACGGATTACAAGAACAAATTTTCTGATCAAAACGTTACCGTCATCCTGTATTTACCAGAAGGCATGGTATTCAGCCTAAATGGCAATACCAGATCCTACTTAAGACACAATAGAAGCAACAACAATATAGCTTCTTACAATGATGCTTCGCATACCTTAAAAGTAATGGAAGACAGCAGTATTTGTTTGGACTGTGACGATGATGAGTTCAAGGTTAAAGTGAATGTCAACGACGAAAATTCAGGACTTAACATTAACGAGGAAGGTGTTCGCTTTAAAAAAGACAGTGTTCAAATTGAAATTAACAACGAAGGCGTAAAAGCTAAAAAGGAAGATGTAAAGGTTAATATTTCTGATGAGGGTATTGAAATTACCTCAGACGACAACTAAGCTACAGTTCATCATTAAAAATCGACAGCCCATACGTTTATAAACCCATTCATCAACAACAAATCATACATTTACAAAACAATTATCAATCAAAAAACAATCAATTATGACAACCATATCCAAAATTATTATTGCAGCCCTGTTGGGAGCACTAGCAAGTTCCTGTAATATGGACTTTAAAATCTCGGGAGTTAAGGGCAATGGAAACGTAACTACTGAACAACGCCAAGTAACAGGCAATTATGACGAGATCAAAATCAGTAGAGGACTTGATGTCTACTTAACCCAAAGTGACATCGCTAGTATTGAAGTAGTAGCCGATGAAAACCTTCAGGACATTATTATGACAGAAGTTGATGGCAATGTTCTAAAAATTTATGCCAATGAGAACATTTCCAGTTCGGCATCTAAAAAGGTAATGGTGAATTTTAACAAGGTATCAAGAATCAAAGCCACAAGCGGAAGCGATGTTCATGGTACCAACACCTTTGAAGGCAATCATTTTGTATTGGAAACTTCAAGCGGCAGCGACATGGAGTTGGACATACAGGCTAAATCCATCGATTGTAGTTCCTCCAGCGGAAGTGACTTGGAGCTCTCCGGAAGTACTTCGGCCCTTATTGCCTCAGCCAGTAGTGGCAGTGATATTAATGCAGAAAACCTAAGCACTGAATCCTCCCACGTAAAAGCGTCCAGCGGTGCGGGAATCAAGGTAAATACTTCCAAAGAACTGATTGCCACAGCTACTAGTGGTGGCGATGTGACCTACTTTGGAAATCCAGAAAAGGTTCAAAAAAGTGATAATGTCTCTGGAAGTATCAAACAGCACTAGACACAGGAATAAACACCAATAAGCCAATCATTTTAAAAACCATTTCAGACTCATTTTAGAGTTTGGGATGGTTTTTGTATATATTTGCTTAACGAACCTTAAATAAACCTGATGAACAAAATCCTTTTAACGTTATGTATCGGCATAGGTTTTATTTTAACGGCCTTTGGCCAAAGTGACGATAAAATAAAAGGTGACAGGAATGTAACCATCAAACAAACCTACATTGATGCCTTCAACAAAATTATCGTTGGTGAAGATTTTTCCATTGAAGTCATCTACAACTCTAAACCTTCCGTAGAAATTGAAACCGATGACAACCTACATGAGGTCATTCTTTTTGAAGTAAAGGACAGCACCTTGGTTTTTAGCACTTCAAAAAAAATCACCTCCAAGAAAAAAATGCACATCACCGTCAATTATAGTCATGACCTGAAATATATTGAAGTGAAGGACGATGGTGAAGTAAGGTCTCTCACTTCTTTGGAATTAAAGAATACCTCACTAAAAACCTCTGGTTCTGCTCGTGCCTATCTCAACATTAATGCAACTAATTTTGAGTTTTCAAGCCATGACAAATCCAAGGTGAAATTGAATGTTTCTGCAGATAGCTCCAAGATTATCTTAAACGACAACAGCAAAACCGAAGCCTTGATCAACTCTAAATATGTAAAATTGGACATGTACCAACGTGCGGATGCCAATATTGAAGGGGCTTCAAAATCCTGCTTGATTCGCACTGATAACTCTTCCAGTTTTGAAGGAAAAGAGTTTACGGTTAAAACCTGTAATCTGGTAAGCGACCTCAGTAGTTATGTGGCCATTGGAGTTGAAGAAAATGTAACTATAGACGCCGCCGGAAATTCTGAAATATACCTGTACCACGAACCGCAAATAACCATCAACAAATTTACGGGAACGGCCAAACTTCAAAAAAAGGAAACTAATTAAATTCTATAATTATACTACACAAATGAGAAAATTAACCCCTTTAGTTTTTCTTCTGCTAGCAATGCTTGCTTGTAAAGAGGAAGACAAAAAACAAGAGGCGTCTTCCAATGTCAAAGAGGAAGCTCAAGCCTTTTTGGATGACTATTCCAAAACCTATAAAAAATTGTACTATGATTCTTCCAAAGCAGAATGGGCTGCCAATACGCACATTGTAGCAGGTGACACCACCAACGCTTACAACGTACAAAAAGCCAATGAAGCTTATGCTAAATTCACAGGAAGCACGGAAGTTATTGAAAAAACAAAACAGTTTTTAGAGCATAAGGACGAATTGGACATCGTACAAGTACGCCAATTGAACACCATTCTTTATGGAGCTGGAAACAACCCTGAAACTGTTTCGGATGTTGTATCCAAAAGAATTGCTGCCCAAAATGCACAAAGTGAAACGCTTTATGGTTTCGATTTTCAAGTGGATGGGAAATCAGTAACTACTGGAGATATCGATAAAGTGTTAAGAGAATCTTCCAACGAAACTGAGCGTCTTAAAAACTGGGAAGCCTCAAAAGCTGTTGGAAAAGATTTGAAGGATGGTTTGGAAAACTTACGCCAATTGCGCAACCAAACGGTACAGGCTTTAGGTTATGACGATTACTTTAGCTACCAAGTTTCTGAATACGGTATGAACCGCCAGGAAATGCTTGCCGAAATGAATAAAATGGTAAAAGAAGTTTGGCCTTTATATCGCGAATTACACACTTGGGCACGTTACGAATTGGCCAAGAAATATAACGCAGAAGTACCTGAGTACATTCCTGCACACTGGTTGCCTAACCGTTGGGGACAAGACTGGAGCCCATTGGTAAATGTTGAAGGTTTGGATATTGACGCTGCCTTGGCAGACAAAGATCCTGAGTGGATTGTAAAAGAAGGAGAAAACTTTTATGTGAGCATTGGTTTCGATCCACTTCCAGCGAGTTTCTACGAAAAGTCAAGCATGTACCCTTTACCTGCCGATGCCGATTACAAAAAGAACAACCATGCCTCTGCATGGCACATGGACCTTGAAAACGATTTGCGTTGTTTGATGAGCGTAGAGCCTACAGCAGATTATTACGAAACCATTCACCACGAATTGGGACATATTTACTACTATCAAGCTTATACCAATCCAAATGTACCACCATTATTACGTGCTGGAGCCAACAGAGGATATCACGAAGCTATTGGAAGTTTATTAGGATTGGCTGCAATGCAAAAGCCTTTCTTGGCCAGTAAAGGTCTAGTTGACGAAAGTGTACAAATTGATGAGACTCAAAACCTATTGAAAGAAGCCTTAAACTATGTTGTGTTTTTACCATTCTCTGCAGGTGTGATGAGTGAGTTTGAAAACGCTTTGTATGCAGAAAACTTACCAAAAGACCAATACAACGCAAAATGGTGGGAATTGGCTAAAAAATACCAAGGTATGGTACCTCCTTCAGAAAGAGGTGAAGAGTTTTGTGATGCTGCTTCAAAAACCCATATCAATGATGATGCAGCACAATATTATGACTACGCCATCTCATACATTTTATTATTCCAATTCCACGATCACATTGCAAAAAACATCTTACACCAAGATCCACATGCTACCAATTACTTTGGAAGCAAGGACGTAGGGACTTTCTTAAGAGGTGTCTTGGAAACTGGAGCTAACAATGATTGGAGAGAGCTTTTAAAATCAAGCGTAGGAAGCGAAATGAGCGCAAAACCTATGTTGAACTACTTTGCGCCTTTAATGGACTACTTAAAAGCTCAGAACGAAGGAAGAACTTATACCCTACCAGAAACGATCTAAGTTTAAAAACAAATAGATATAAAAAAATCCGAAGCAATTACGCTTCGGATTTTTTTTGTTGTAGTTATTGTAGTTTTAGTTGTGGAATAACTTTTTTAGTTAATATCCCCTTGTATGTAAACTGATACTGGAATATATCCTTGTCCGTCTACAAATTCTGCATCTGGAACTTCAATTTTAAATGAATGTGTTCCTTGAGACACCTCTCCCAACTCATAAGTTCTAATTGGAATAACATCTCCAGGACACCAGTTGTTCCAAGACGTCCACCATGACTCTGATTTTGGTGAACTACCGTAGATTCCATTTCCTTGGGTGTTATATTGACGGTAAGGCTCACAAGACTTTCCTCCTGGCATATACATATCCAACTCACTGTTATCAAAATAGATAAAATGCTCTCTTCTTACATACTCCTCTCCGCCTGAGTTAGCTCCATGGTTAGAAGTAATCAAGTGGATTTTGGCATTACTTAAGTTTTCTTCTATATCGAAAGTAAAAGTCTTCGTAGTTTCACCCAAAACATCAGTCCCGTTGGAATTATAGTTGTTCACTCGTACACTAGATGCAATTGGCTCTAAATGTTGTGCCACATGATCATAAGTCTTGTCGCTAGAAACAAATTTTAATGTACCTAGGAAAGTATCAATTCTTCCCGCACATCCTGCAACTTGCTGTTGCGCAGCAGAAGACACACCGAATACGTATAACTCAATCCAAAAATCGTAGGTACTGCTAATTACAGGATCATTGAACAACAATGCTAGGTTGTCTACTTCAAATTCATAAGGCACTTCAGAAGGCTCTACATTTTTATTCATGAAAGGTGTGATAAAACGTCCTATTTCAATACGTTCTTCAACAACATCTGTACTAAATTCCACACCCGTAGGTACTAGGTTCATATACACCCCACCAATTCTATCATAATTGTCACATAAAGCACCAAGTGTTACATGCATGGTTAGTTCATCACTAAACAAATCGATAGCCTCTTGGGACAACTTTGTCACATTTGACGCATTGTTTTTTCTTATAACGCCAGCAGGCACCGGTTCACTTACAGTAGCTTGATAGCCATCGTAAAATACAACCTCATCAAAAACAGTTACCTCAGTTGACTGATATAAAACTTCCAAAGAAAGTACGTCTGTTTCTAAAAGGGTTCCTTCATGCATATAGGTAGCATTTACCTCGAAAGTCCCTGTTTCTTCTGGAGTGTATTCATTAGATGCGATCTCCTCTCCATTAATATAGTAAGTAGCTTCTGAAGTTACATCCGCACCATTGTTACCTATCACATTAAATGTAAAAGCTTCTCCTATTTCAATACTTTCAGATTCAGCACTAATTTCAATAGAAGTCAAAAGCATTTCAGTTACTGTGAAAATAACTGTATTACTTGTTAAGTTCGAACCATTTAACGAATAGGTCGCCTTTGCTGTGTATTGCCCCTCTGCTTCTGGAGTAAATACATTTGATTCTAGGATTGTATTGTTTACCAAATACGTAGCATTTGCAGTCACATTTTGGTTTTCATGAGTCATCACTTCAAAAGTGATGCTCTCTCCCAAAGGAAAGGTCTCTACATTGCTCGATAAGGTAATTGCTGGAGTTACTGATTGGTTGCCATCATCATCGCTACAGGAAAGTGTTATAAAAAACACCGCTAAAAAACTAGCTAAAAGTAATTTTGAGTATTGCTTCATAATAATAATTAGGGTTAATAAAGCCGCTAATTTAGAAAATAATACCTAAGCCCAAAGTTTTAACAAGTCTTTAACCTATAATTAATGTAGAATTGCAAAATTTTAAATATGCCCTAATCAAATTCAAAATTCCACATAAAAAAAATCCGAAGCGCAGACTTCGGATTTTATATTATAAAAGAAAAGTTTCCTTAAGCTTCCACAGGAGCTTCCTTGGCGGCCAAATAACGTTCGGCATCCAAAGCTGCCATACAACCTGTACCGGCCGCTGTAATAGCTTGTCTGTACACATGGTCTGCAGCATCACCGCTTACAAAAACCCCTTCTACATTGGTTTTTGAAGTTCCCGGCTGGTTGATAATGTATCCTGTTTCATCCAACTCTAAATATTCCTTAAAAATATCTGTGTTAGGCTTATGCCCAATGGCTACAAAGAAACCAGTTGCTGGGATGGTTGTAAGCTCACCAGTAACATTATTTTTCACTTTTACACCGGTTACCACTTGGCCATCTCCCAATACTTCTTCCGTTTCTGTATTGAATAAAATCTCTATATTCTTTGTATTCTTAACTCTATTGGCCATGATTTTTGAGGCACGGAATACATCTCTTCTTACCAACATAGTCACTTTAGAACACAATTTGGATAGGTAATGTGCTTCCTCACAAGCTGAATCTCCAGCTCCTACAATCACTACTTCTTGATTTCTGTAGAAGAACCCATCACATACGGCACAGGCAGAAACACCACCACCTAGCTTCAAGTATTTTTGTTCAGAAACCAAGCCCAAATATTTTGCAGAGGCCCCTGTAGAGATAATTACAGTATCACAATGGATTTCCTTATGGTCATTGACCCACACTCTGTGCACATCACCAGAAAAATCAACTCTGGTAATCCAACCATCTCTTACATCGGTTCCAAAACGACTTGCTTGCTTTTGCAACTCCATCATCATTTCTGGTCCTGTGATTCCTTCTGGATATCCTGGAAAATTCTCTACCTCATTGGTGGTTGTTAACTGCCCTCCCGGCTGGGTTCCTTGGTATAAAACTGGAGCCATGTTGGCTCTTGCTGCATATATCGCTGCAGTGTATCCTGCAGGTCCCGAACCTATGATAAGGCATTTTACTTTTTCAATTGTATCTGACATAATTACTCTGATTTAATCTTAACAAAAGTAGAACTTTTACAACAAAACTTACAGTGAAGTTATTAAAAGTTATTATACACCAATAGGAGACACTTATTGAACATTGTCAGTAATAAAAAACCCCGAGACATCCTTGCTTTACAAAATGTACGGGGTGGTTTTCTTTAGAAATTAATTGAGCTGTTTAAAACAACTTTTTAAACAATAAATAAGCACCATATTTTCCTACGGAGTTCAATACCAACTGCATCCAATTGGAAGGCCGCAAATCCTCCTTCAAGCCGCCTTTAACGCCTTTCAGTTCCTCCAAAGCAATCTTCCGTTCCAAATCCAATCGCTTTAAATCGTACTCTATCTCTGCAAACGAATTATACTTTTTCATAAAAATCAATTAAAGAATTTAGGTGACATGATCTGTATCACTTTTTTGTTGATAATATGTCGAAGCAGATACACCAAAAGGGCCATTAGCAAAAAGAAACCTCCTACGATGGTTGTGGATAAGGCATAGTCGTCCAAAATTCTCCCTAAGGCGATGGCTGCTGCAATGGCAAAAAAGAAAAAGCCGATCAATACAAAACTTCCTATTAAAAGGGCTTTGCCTAATAAGCTCATAGAAATAGTGAGCTGTTCAAAGACCTTTAACTTCGCATACTCCTTGGATTTGATCAAAAATACTTCGCCTGAATCTACAGCTTTGGATGATGCTTCATTTAATGACTCAAACAAATTCATACTAGGCTTTTTGATATTTCTTGTTTTGAGCTTTTAGGTCCGCCAATTTTTTCTCCAACACAGAGATAACGTCCTCCGCTTTCACACTAGCCTCTTTAACCAAGCTTTCTAAATTGGATCCAAGCGAATCCTTGTCATGGCTCATAAAACTTGAAACCTTATCTTTTAAGTCGTGTGCCTTGGAACTGGCTTTATCCTTTAAATCATGTGCGGTACTGTTAAACTTGTCCGCTGCCGACATGGCTTCATCCGCAATGCGTTGTCTTGTAACACTACCCTTTTCTGGTGCAAAAAGAATTCCTAAAGTAGCGCCAACCGCGGTTCCTACCAAAAGTCCGAAAAGTGAATTACTGTTGCTCATAATACTATGTTTTTTTATGGATTAATATTTTCAGTGCTTGCTACTAATCGAATCGAATCTACAAAATAACCATTTTATATTTCGTACACTAAAATTAACGCTAAAACCTTAATTAACAATGATTAAACAAAAATATTTTTGCAAATTTCAAAAAAAATGGCCAATCAAAATTGATTGGCCATTTAATATCAAATTGAGCTAGGTTTAACTAGTAAAATACGATAGGATAGCCACCACTATGACAATTAAAAGTACCGAAAGCACAATATCAATTGTAGCATAACTACCTTTTGAAGCCGCCCTGTCTTCAGCTGTTAAGGTCCCAAAAGACAGACCACTGATTTTCGCATAATTTGGAGCGCCCGTAGCCAAACTAACAGTTACACATAAAATCACGGAGAAAATAAACATGAAGATAGCCATATGGGCAAAGTTGATCGATGCAAAAGCAAACATAAGGCTATCCACCGTTTCCCCTGAAGCAATTTGTGGCTGGTAATAAATTTCGGCTCCCAAACGCAAAATCAACAATACCAACCCTGCCATTAAAGTGGTAATGGCCGCTTGGGAGTTGACACGTTTCCAGATAATCCCTAAAAGGAATACTGCTGTTACTGGAGGCGCTATATACGACTGTACATTTTGAAGATATTGGTACATCACTCCTCCTCCAATTTTTTCCATAATAGGAATCCAGATAATCCCCAAAACCACAATAAAACTGGTCGCCACTTTACCAATGGTAAGCAATTCCCGTTCACTTTTTTGTGGTTTTAACTTCTTATAAATATCAATAGTGAAAATCGTAGAACAGGAATTAAACACCGAAGCCAAAGAGCTCATCAAAGCCGCCATCAATCCTCCAGCTACCAAACCTTTCAAACCTACGGGCAACAAAGTTTTCACCAACATAGGAAATGCTCTATCGGCTTTCTCTACACCAAACATTTCAGGGTTTTGAATGGTCAAGGCAAACGCGATGATACCAGGAATCAAAAAAATCAAGATAGGTAACAACTTTAAATAGGCCCCAAAAATGGCCCCTCTTCTACCAATTTTAATATTATGGGCTGCCAAGGTACGCTGCACGATATATTGATCCGTACACCAATACCAAACCCCAACCACGGTCCCTCCAAACAACATCCCAGTCCAAGGAAAATCGGGGTCACTTATGGGGCGCCACATATTGAAATGGTCTGGGCTCACGGCTGTCACCGTTTCCCTTAATTGCGACCATCCTCCAACTTCCTGCATTCCTAAATAAGTAATGATCATGGATCCCAAAATAAGGATAACCGTTTGAAGGGTTTCCGTATAAATTACAGCTTTCATCCCTCCTACTACGGTATAGATTCCTGTGAAAATCACAATGCCAATCGCTCCGTACCAAAAAGGAATCCCCAACAATTCAGAAACCACAATTCCTCCGGCATAAATGGTTACCGATACCTTTGTCAACACATAGGCCAACAATGAAAAAACCGACAAGAACCATCTCGAGCGACTATCGAATCGTTTTTCCAAAAATTCAGGCATGGTAAAGGCACCGCTTCTAATGTAAAAAGGCAAAAACAACCATCCCAAAAGCAGTACAATCCAAGCATGAAGTTCGTAATGCGCCATTGGAGTTCCCGATTCAAAACCTGTTCCGGCCAAGCCAACCACGTGCTCCGACCCGATATTGGAAGCAAAAATAGAGGCCCCAATGACGAACCAGCCCACATTACGGCCTGCTAAAAAGTAATCTTCTGTGTTTTTATTCTTTTGAAGTACCACCCATACCGCCACGGCAATTAGGGCCAAAAAATAGAGTCCCAAAACCCACCAGTCGGCGGTTTGCAAAACTGTTTCCATAAATATTAGTTTAGTTATTAGGTATTATGATTTTTACAGATGTAAGGTAAGACTTATATTTAAATTATTATTTGATAATTTCGAGGGTGGTCACACTCTTTGGAGCTACCAAATCCAAAGCCACCTTCAAATCTTCTGTGATGGTTGCCGACTTACTTTCCCTATTCAATAATGCAGATGTTTCAAAAGCAGAAACCGAACTGACTTGAGGTATTTCAAAATGAATTTTACTCACCGTAGAAATGCTTTGATTCAAAATAACAACCACAATTTTATTGGGGCTGTCATACGCCGTAATGTGCAACCCTGAATTATCTTGATCGGTTAGGCCTACCCTAACATATCCAGGTCTCACAAATTTTGAATAATGAGAAAAGGCATAGCCTCGCTTCAATATTTCCCCTGCTTGGGTACCTTCGGTTCCGTCCCCGATAAACGAATAATAGCGTTGGATATACCACCAAATATATGCATTCCAATTATGGCTCATGGCATTATGCATAGATGCCAACATTTCCATAGTTTCCTCCCAAATATCGGCTTCACTATAAGTACTCCATGCAGGCATATCGGGATTTCCTGTATTTAAGTTCATTAAATATTCGGTCATCCAAATGGGCTTGTCATGTTGTTCTGCCAAAGGAAAGTCTGCCAATCCTCCTCCGTAAATATGCCCTCCTACTATATCAATATTGGCAACCGCCTCAGGCCTATTCAACAAGGTATTTGTAAACGATTGACTAAAATTAAATGATTCCGGAGCCACCAAACTGGCATTGATATCACCGCCAAAGGCAGCTATAAAATCTCCCATTGTTGTGGCATTCCAATCACAGGATTCATAACTTACCTGTATTTCCGGTTCGTTTTGCACGGAAATGGCATCTATGCTCACCCCTTGTCCTGCCATAAAACTTAAATACTCATTAAGGTGATTTTTATAGGCCTCATAATATTCGGGTAACAAATGTCCGCCTACTGTATTGTTATTGCTCTTTAGATTGGCCGGTGGCGACCAAGGTGAAGCCATCAAGGTGACACCATGGTTTTGGGCTGCTTGCAGGGAAGCTACGGTTTGTGACCATTGCGATGGGTTTGGTGAAATACGGTCTCTAAAAATACTGAGCCCCAATTGGTCTTCTCCCAAGCCAAAGGCTTTTTCCGCTGCTTCTCCAGACAAATAATTGGATGTCCACATCCTGTTGGCCCCACCAAAACCAGAAATAGTCTGATATTGCTCTTCCAAATTAATGGTAACTACTTTGGCTGGTGTTGGGGAAGGGTCAGGGATTTCATAGTCGTCTCCTCCGCAATTGAACGAAAGCAAAGCACCTGTTAAACAAAGAGATATGATGAACAAAGGTTTGTACTTTCTCATAAATAGAATGGTCTAAATGTATTGGCTAATAATGTTCTCAAACAACTCCTGCTTACCACTTTGCAGAGGGATTTCTCCTTCTTCTGCAGCGATATCATATAAGTCTGACAGGTCCAATTTTCCTTTTTCAAACTCTTTCCCTTTACCTGAATCGAAAGAACTGTAACGTTGTTTTCTTAAGGAATCGTAACCCGAATATGAAATGATTTTGTCCGCAGTAATCAAAGCCCTTGCAAAAGTGTCGGCACCACCAATATGGGCTAGAAAGAGATCTTCCAAATCTGTAGAATTTCGGCGGACTTTAGCATCAAAGTTCACGCCTCCTCCTTGCAGTCCGCCCGCTTTTAAGAAAACTAACATCGCTTCGGTAACTTCCTGTATATTGTTAGGAAATTGATCGGTGTCCCAACCATTTTGGTAATCCCCTCTATTGGCGTCGATGCTTCCCAACATTCCCGCTCTGGCAGCCACTTCCAGTTCATGCTGAAAGGTATGCTGCGCCAAGGTGGCATGGTTGACTTCCACATTGATCTTAAAATCACGCTCCAAGCCATATTCCTTCAAAAACCCAATGGCCGTAGCCGTATCAAAATCATATTGGTGCTTAGTAGGCTCCATAGGTTTGGGTTCAATGAAAAATGTACCTTTAAAACCTTGTTTTCTGGCATAATCGCGCGCCATGGTTAAAAATTGTGCTAAGTGGTCCAACTCCCTCGTCATATCCGTATTCAACAGGGACATATAACCTTCTCTACCACCCCAAAACACATAGTTTTCTCCATTTAAAGCGATGGTGGCATCAATGGCCAATTTCACTTGCCCTCCTGCTCTTGCCAATACTTTGAAATCCGGATTGGTGGCAGCACCATTCATATATCTTGGATGTGTAAAACAATTGGAAGTTCCCCAAAGCAACTTTTTCCCACTGAATTTTTGTTTGTCTTTGATATAATCTACAATGGTACTCAAACGCTTCTCGGATTCGGCAAAAGTGGGAGCTTCTTGCACCAAATCAAAATCGTGGATGCAATAGTAATCAAACCCTATTTTGTCCATAAACTCAAAAGCGGCATCGGCCTTATCTTTGGCTGCCTGCATTGGTTCTGAGGATTGGTCCCAAGGAAAATTCTGGGTACCAACTCCAAATGGATCTGCTCCCTGACCGCAGAAGGTATGCCAATAGGCCACTGAAAATTTGAAATGCTCACGCATGGTTTTTCCAGCTACCATTCTGTTGGGATCGTAATATTTAAACGCCAATGGGTTGTGGGACAAATTCCCTTCGTATTCAATATGCTTAATTCCCTTGAAATATTCTTTAGTTGCCATTTTAATAATGTATTTTTTTATGTTATGATGTATTTTATTTGCGAATAATGTGTTATGGATTATTTATATACCGTTGTTCCAAATCCTGCTCCCACAGTTGAAATGCCTCAGTATAGGGAGCTTTATCCTTTACGGGACCATAAGTACATACCTTCTCGTTATCTGAAAAAACTTCTTCCAGACTATTAAAATCTCCCATGCTTACTCCTGCCGCCCTTGCGGCTCCAATAGCTCCGGTAGTATCTAGGATATCTATTTCTGAGTCAATAAGGGTTGCCAAAGTACTAGCAAATATTTCCGATTGGAACAGGTTATCATTCCCTGCCCTAATGTTGGATACCTTTACCCCATCTCCCTTCATAATGTTGACTCCATAAACAAACGAAAAAGCAATGCCTTCCAAAGCGGCCCTAAACAGATGTTCTGCATGGTGTTTATTAAAATTTAGGTTGAATATGGCCGCGCCATCATTTGTGTTGTTCATCATGCGCTCCACGCCATTTCCAAAAGGAATGACACGTAAACCTTCTGCCCCAATAGGAACATTGGCCGCCATAGTATTCATCTGTCTATAATTTTCGCCTTTCAAAATATGCTCCTTCATCCAACTATATTGAATCCCTGCGCCATTAATATTGAGAAGCTTACCTATTATTGGATTCTCTTTAGTGTAATTTACATGGGCAAAATTGTTGATCCGTAAACTCTCTGAACTTTTTGTCTCATCAGTCACGGCATACACCACCCCCGAAGTCCCGCCCGTAGCGGCTATCTCCCCTGGACGCAAAACATTCAAGGACAAAGCATTGTTGGGCTGGTCTCCGGCACGATACAACACAGGAATACCACTTGGCAATCCAGTGCTCTTGGCGGCTGTTTTTGTAACCGAACCTTGAACAGAGAAGGTGGGAACTATTTTAGGAATCAAACTGCGATCAATTGCCATATAATCAAACAACCAATTGGCAGTGGTATTAGCATTAAAATCCCACATGATCCCTTCGGAAAGTCCAGAAATTGTCGTAGTGGCTTCTCCTGTAAGCTTAAGAGCAATAAAATCTCCCGGCAATAAAAACTTATGCACCTTTTCATATAGGGAAGGTTCGTTGTCCTTGACCCATTTTAGCTTGGAAAGTGTGAAATTCCCAGGGGAATTCAATAAATGAGACATGCACTTTTCTTCTCCCAAATAATGAACTACCTGATTCCCTATTGCCGCAGCCCTACTATCGCACCAAATAATTGAAGGTCTCAAAACCTCAAAATCCTTATCCACCAAAACCAAACCATGCATTTGATAGGCAATCCCCACACCTTTTATTCTAGCTTTATTTACCCCTGTTTGCTTTATCAATTTTTGAGTAAGCACCCCCAAATATTCCCACCAAAGGTTAGGGTCCTGTTCCGCCCACCCTGTTTTTGGAGACATGATTTCCATTTCCTTTTCTGGATATTGGGTCAGCCCTATAACCTTGCCTGAAGCTGCATTGACCAATGCGGCCTTAATAGATGAACTTCCTAAATCATATCCTATGTAATACATCACTTAGTTATTAATTAAAATGACCTTAAAAATGCTCGCTGGAAGCGTACATAGCCAACATGCTCCCCACAAATCCTTTCGCGACCTTGGTGCTCAATAATGAAGCATCAACATTGGCCTTTAGCAACCGCCAATCGTCATCTTTATTTTGTTTATAATAGAAATCGTAATACTTGGTGCGTCCCACAATTTTCACCCAAAGATCATGGCTGCTTTCTTCTAAAACTTTGGAGGCCAAAATCTCCAGTGAATCCCCAAAACTTTGCTCTAAAAACACCTCTGTGTTACCTTGCTCATTGAAACGTTTCCCAATGAATAGGTAATGTTTTTCATTTTGAAAGGCTACCAATCCAGACGCTTGAGATGTTTGGGAAGGTTGGAATGAGAATTTTGAGGCCACCTCAAAACTAGTATGCTGTTGCCGCCTTCCGATAAAGGAAAACTTGGATTCGTCATGCATACTTTCGGTTCGGGCCTCCATCAGCAGTTGTCCATCTTTAAAATGGTAAAATGGCCCTTTTGGAGTTCTAAGAAAATTCCAAACCAGATCCAACGAACCCGATGAAAATTCGTCTCTAGACAAAAAATTGCCAGTGGTTGGATCCACCTTTTCTTTGCTTAAAGGTAAATCTGGTCTTTCATGTACAAACGGATGGGCTTCTGTGCCTTTTACAAAAACAGGCCAACCATTCGCCTCCCAGGTCACAGGCAGCATAAAGGTTTCCCTCCCCGTGTTATAATAGTCATCATCGTAAGGACGGCATCCCAAATACACGCCCCACCAATCGCCGTTTGGCAATTCCACAAAATCCGCATGGCCTGCAGTGGTAATTTGGTCTGGACGATCCTTGGACAAATGTCTTTGGGTCAATATAGGATTGTTCTCATAGCTTACATAAGGGCCGTAAATATGTTTGCTCCTGAACACCACTTCGGAATGGTTATACCCTGTCCCCCCTTCGGCACAAAACAAATAGTAATAGCCATTCTTTTTGAAAATATGTGGGGCCTCAATCCACACAGGCTCCTTGGCCATATCGGTACCGCCGTCAACCAACAGCTTTTGGTTGGAGACTATTTTTTGACGTTTCAAATCGTATTCCCAAGTATAAATAGCTCGATGCCCATTGTGTTTTGAAATATTTCCTGGCGGCGGACCATTATGTGTGATGTAGACTTTACCATCGTCATCAAAAAACAAATCAGGATCTATACCATCAATTTCAGGTAACCAAATAGGATCAGACCAACCTTCTTCTGGATTTGTACTGGTAACAATAAAATTGCCTTTGGAGCTAACATTGGTGCAAATCACATAAAAAGTCCCTTGATGAAATCGAATGGTTGGCGCAAAAAGTCCTCTGGACACCCCTCCTGTAAAATCTGCTTGCGATTTTCGGGTGATGACATGACCAATCTGCTTCCAATTAACGAGATCGGTGCTTTTAAAAATAGGAAGCCCTGGGAAATATGAAAATGAAGAGGTTATTAAATAATAACTATCTCCTGCCCTACAAATACTGGGGTCTGGGTAGAAACCCGCCAATATAGGATTTACATATTCATTTTGTGTTGGACTATTGTTTTCAAAAACGGCATCTTGTCCTTTATATTCAAACCAATCGAAAGCAACAGTTGGATTGTACGCAATCGGTTGCTTTAAATTGGAAAAATTTTTGGTATTGGAAATTAATCCCAAACCTAAGCTCAATACGGCAACCGACAAAAACAATTGATTTTTGAAACTCCTCATAAATGGCAACTAAGTGTGTAACCTTCTTTTTAATTCTTGACAATTTACAAAAGTTTTATATAAAATTTAACAATTAAATAATTTTTATCCCTAAAATTTTAACATTACTAATTTTTGAACTAAAAAAATTCAACAATCGGTAATTTGTTAAAAAAGATTATTTTTGTAGGTACGTTCAAAATTGATCTATGACACAAAAAAAGGACATAACCATCTATGATATTGCCAAGGCCCTCAATTTATCCACTTCCACGATTTCCAGAGCCTTAAAAAACCATCACAGCATCAGTAAAAAGACCATAGAAAAGGTAAAACAAGCGGCTCAAGATATGGGCTATTCCCCCAATACGATTGCCGCCAGTTTACGTAACAACAAAACCTACACTATTGGCGTCCTTATTTCAAGGATCAATCGTCCCTTTATTTCGGCTTTGATTAGTGGTATTGAAGAACGCGCGCAAAAGTCGGGATTCAATGTCATTATTACCCAGTCCAACGATTCTTATGAAAACGAAATCAATATGGCACAGGCCCTTTATAACAGTAGGGTTAGTGGGATTATTTGCTCTCTGGCCATGGAAACCAGGGACACATCTCACTTTAAACAGTTCATGAACAAAAATATCCCAATTGTGTTTGTGGACCGTGTGCCCAAGGACATCGAAACCTATCGAGTGATGATCGACAATTACTCCGCAGCCTATAAAGCAACCAAGCACTTAATTGAACAAGGCTGCAAGCGAATTGCCCATTTTGCAGGATCCCAATACATGAACATTTATAGTGAACGGAAACGAGGATACATGGAAGCTTTACGTGATTACAATTTGGAGGTAAACGAAGACCTCATCATCCCTTTCAGTACGTTAAGTTATGAGGAGGGTGAAAAAGCCACCAAAAAACTACTGAAAATGGAGAATCCCCCTGATGGTATTTTTTCCGCCAATGACACTACGGGTGTAAGCGCCATTCAAATAGCCAAGCGACTCAATGTGAAGGTTCCCAAAGAATTGGCCGTCATTGGGTTTAACGATGACCCTATTGCATCCATCATCGATCCAGGCCTATCGACGGTAACACATCCCGCCTATAAAATGGGACAAACCTCTGCCGAAAAAATAGTAAAGCACCTTAAAAATGCCCTTGATGATGATATTACTGAAGTTACATTTCTAAACACAGAAGTGGTGGTTAGAGAGTCGTCAAAGCGAAACTAAAACACAACGCAATAAACCTTGGTCTACTTTAGTTCTATAGTAACTTCTCCCATTTTTGGAGCGCCCAATACAATACTTTTTTTCATGGGACTGGAACCTCCAATATAGATTTTGAAAGTCCCTGATTCAATAAGTCGTTCTCCTTTGTCGTTTACCATTTCAAAGGCCTTTGGCCCCAACTCAAAGGTTAAGAGCTTGCTTTCCCCGGCTTTAAAATGACTTCTTTTCACTCCTTGCAACTGAAAATTGGGAACCTCAAAACTCGCATCCATATCAGTCACATATAACTGTACCACTTCATCGGAATCTACCTTGCCTGAATTAGTAACCTCAACCGTTACCTTTACGGTTTCATTTGAGCTAATGGAATTAGAAGACAATTTTGGAACGCCATAAGAAAATGAGGTATAGGAAAGTCCAAATCCAAAGGGGTACAAGGGCTCCTTTTCCATGTATTTATAGGTACGTCCTTTCATGGTGTAGTCCTCATAGGCCGGCAGTTGTTCATAAGATTTTGGAAAAGTAATTGGCAATCGTCCCGAAGGAGACACCTTCCCAAAAATAATATCTGCAATGGCATTTCCGCCTTCTTCTCCCGGATACCATACAAACAACACCGCATCCGACAAAGCTTGCACTTCTGCCAGATCAATGGGGCTACCACCTGTAACCACGGTAATGATTGGGAGCTGTCCTGCTTCTTTTCGCAGTTTTCTCAAAAATTCCAATTGGTTCGCTGGTAATCCATATTCAAAGCGATCTCCAAGAGTGGCTGAAGCTATAGACTCTCCTTCCTCCCCTTCCAATAGTCCTGAAATCCCCAAAACAGCAATAGTGGCATCACTTTTCCCAGCATTTGGAGTGGTCCAGTCCTGAGGGTTGGCATTTGGACGGTCCAACATAATTCCCATTCTGTATTGCAACTGACTGGCATGGTCTACCGCTCCTGCAGTGCCTTCCAAAACGGTGACCAACTTAGGATTCACTCCAAAATAATTCCCCAGAAGAACATCGCTATTTGCCGCATGAGGACCCGTTACAAAGTATCGTGCCAAGTCATTCTTTAAAGGCAACGCACCATTATTCTTCAACATGACTATCCCCTTTTGCGCTACCTCCCTGGCCAAGGCTCTATGCGCTTCACTATCCACAACATCCACAGAAATATCATCATAGTGATGACTCCCTGCCGGATCAAAAAGTCCTAATTTAAAACGAGTTTTCAATAAAGTGGCCAACTCCCTGTCTACTTCGGCCTCAGTTAAAAGCCCTTGTTTTACCGCTTCTGGAATCCCCTCCAAATAGGTGCTACCACAATTCAAACTCACTCTACTTTTAACAGCCAAAGCTGAGGCTTGGGCCGCTGTTTTTACGGTTCCATGTCCGCCTTTATCAGACGGCGTGTAAAAATCCACGATGGCCCAACAGTCACTCAATACATGTCCCTTGAATCCCCATTGGTCCAAAAGCACATCCGAGATCAAATATGTATTGGCACAGCAAGGCGCACCATTCGTACTGTTATAGGCACACATAACGGCTTCTACATCGGTATTTACCAAGGCCTCAAAAGCAGGCAAATAGGTTTCCCACAAATCTTTCGGATTGGCTTTCGCATCAAACTCATGGCGTAACTTTTCAGGCCCACTATGCACCGCATAGTGCTTGGCACAAGCGGCCGTTTTTAAATACTTGGGATGATCTCCTTGAAGCCCCTTTACGAAAGCAGTTCCCAAACGCGAGGTCAAATAAGGGTCTTCCCCGTAGGTCTCCTGGCCCCTGCCCCATCTAGGATCTCTAAAAATATTGATGTTTGGCGTCCAAAAAGTCAAGCCACTATACCGTTTAAAATACCCTTTGGCCTTTGAGGCATTGTGCATGGCTCTGGCTTCATCGGAAATTGCCGAGGAAACCCGTAAGGCCAAATCCTCATCAAAGGTAGCTCCCAAACCTATGGCCTGTGGAAATACCGTAGCCACTCCAGAGCGCCCCACCCCATGCAAGGCTTCGTTCCACCAACTATATGGCGGGATTCCCAGCCGTTCGATGGCATTGGTATTGTGCATCATCTGGTCGGCCTTCTCTTCCAAAGTCAATCTTGAAATCAAATCTTGCACCCTGTCATCCAAGGATAAGGATGGATCATAAAACGGAAAATCGTAGTCTGGCCGGGACTCCGTTAAAGCTATTTCCTTGGAAGGATTTGAAGCCTCCTTGGAACCAAGCTTTTTCTGGCACCCTAAAACTGTCAAAAGAACGGTTGCTACACCTAGTAAAACAGTAAGAGATTTCGTTCCATGTATTGAAAAGCGCATAATATTATTAAATTGATAATAAAACCAAATATCAATTAAAAAAACAATAAATGCAAACGATTGCATTTATTGTTTTGACAATAGCTTTATTTTTGTTTATTTTACACTTAATTCCATTTTGAGGTGTTTTAGCCCTTCAAAATATGTCGTAAAATAATCTTTTCACCCATGCCTAAATATTTAAAATGGCTCTTTACTTTTGGTGTTGTTCTGGTCTTACAAAGTATGGCTTACGCAACCGATGGCTATAAACTATGGTTGGACTATAAGACCATTTCCGATAGTACACTTTTAAAAGAATACCAATCGTTGGTAGGAAGTGTTCAAGCTTACGGAAACTCAGAAACCATAGAAAAAGCCAATAGGGAACTCCATGAAGGGCTCTCAGGTTTATTGGGAATGAATGCCAAAAAACTCAAAGGAACATATAGCATTGTTATTGGCACTTATCAAACCCTACCAAAAGATATTGCCTCACAGTTTTCGAATGGGTTGGAGAACATCAATGAAGAAGGGTATGTGATAAAATCACTTGGCAATCACATTGTGATTACAGCGAAAACTGATATAGGTGTCCTGTACGGAGCCTTTAACTTTTTAAAACGTCTTCAAACCCAACGATCCATTGAAAATTTAAATATTACTGATAGTCCTAAAATAGATATAAGAATTTTAAACCATTGGGATAACCTAGACCGCTCGGTAGAGCGCGGTTATGCGGGGTTTTCCCTTTGGAACTGGCACCAACTGCCGGATTACAAAGATCCCCGTTACGAAGATTATGCAAGAGCCAATGCTTCCATTGGCATTAACGGCACCGTACTTACCAATGTCAATTCCAATGCTTTGGTGCTTACACCTCAGTATTTGGAAAAAGTGAAAGCCTTGGCGGATATTTTCCGTCCTTATGGCTTAAAAGTATACCTCACCGCACGATTCTCGGCTCCTATGGAAATTGGAGGCCTACAAACCGCCGATCCCTTGGATGCGAATGTCAAAACCTGGTGGAAAAACAAAGTGGAAGAAATTTACACCTATATCCCAGATTTTGGAGGCTTTTTGGTCAAGGCCAATTCCGAAGGACAACCCGGACCTCAAAACTATGGTCGCAACCATGTGGATGGTGCCAATATGATGGCAGAAGCTTTAGCCCCTTTCAACGGCGTGGTTATGTGGCGTGCCTTTGTATATTCGGAACACGATGCTACCGATAGAGCCAAACAAGCGTACAACGAATTTGTACCCCATGACGGGCAATTCAAGGATAATGTCATTATTCAGGTGAAAAATGGCCCTATCGACTTTCAACCAAGGGAACCCTTCCACCCTATGTTTGGCGCCATGCCCAACACCAACCTCATGATTGAATTTCAAATCACTCAGGAATATATGGGAGGTGCTACCCACCTCGTCTATCAACCTAAATTATTTGAAGAAGTTTTTGAAGCCGATACCTATCAAAAAGGTAAAGGCTCCACGGTGGCAAAGGTGATTGATGGCAGCTTGCACAACAAAAAAATTACTGGTGTTGCTGGAGTTTCCAATATTGGCACCGATCGTAATTGGACTGGACACCATTTTTTACAAGCCAATTGGTATGGGTTTGGTCGCTTGGCTTGGGATCCCTATTTAAATTCTGAAGACATTGCCAAGGAATGGACAAGAATGACCTTTTCCAACAAAGCAAAATTCGTAGATAAGGTAGCGGACATGATGATCACCTCACGGGAAGCTGTGGTAAATTATATGACTCCTCTTGGCTTACACCATATCATGGCAACCGGCCATCATTACGGCCCAGGTCCTTGGGTGGGCAATCTTTCTAGACCGGAATGGAACCCTGTCTATTACCATAAAGCGGATAGCAAAGGGATTGGTTTTGACCGTACCCCTTCAGGCAGTAATGCTACAGCGCAATATGCGCCCGAGGTGGCAGCCATGTTCAATAATCTTACAAGCTGTCCTGAAAAGGATTTATTGTGGTTCCACCATGTACAATGGTCCTACAAACTAAAAAACGGCCACAGCCTCTGGAATGGTATGGCCCTAAAATATCAAGAAGGCGTTAATCAAGTGGCACAAATGCAAACTACTTGGAACCAATTGGAAAACGATGTCGATGCGCAACGCTTCAACGAAGTGAAAATGATGCTGAATATTCAATATAAAGAAGCCAAATGGTGGAAGGATGCCTGCCTATTATATTTTCAACAGTTTTCAAAAATGGAGCTTCCAAAAGGAGTTGAAGCCCCTGCACATACACTAGAGTATTATCAAAATTTACAATTTCCATATGCCCCTGGCATACGGCCACAATGGTAACAATTAAATGACAAAAAGAACACATGAGTAAAATAGCAATTGTAACAGGAGGAAATTCGGGATTAGGTTATGCCACCGCAAAAAAATTATGCGATAATGGGATTGTTACCTATATCATTGGACGGTCGGAAGACAAAACTAACGCGGCCTGTGAGGAAATAGGTCCAAATGCTGTTCCGGTTATTTTCGATTTAAATAATTTAGAAGGTATTCCGGACATGATTCAGGATATTGCCGGTGATGGAAACATAAACATCCTAGTGAATAATGCCGGAATCAACCTTAAAAAACCTTTCGAGGACGTCTCTGATGAAGAATTTTCAAGCATTATTCACACCAATGTTTTGAGCGTGTTTGCCGTTAGCCGAGAGGTGGTTAAAATCATGAAACAGCACCAAGGTGGAAGCATTGTCAACATCAGTTCTATGGCGTCTCAATATGGCATTCCAAAGGTAATCGCCTACACAGCTAGTAAAGGCGCTATTGAAGCTATGACACGCTCTATGGCCGTAGATCTGGCCCAGTACGGCATTCGTGTCAACTGTATCGCTCCTGGTTTTATTAAAACCAAAATGTCGGCCAAAGCCTTGGACAATGATCCTGAACGTAAAAACAAAGTATTGGGCAGAACCCCGATGGGTGTTTTGGGAGAACCTTCCAACATTGCAGATGCCGTGTACTTTTTCGCCCTAAATGAAGCTAGTTTCGTCACTGGTACTGTATTACCTGTGGACGGTGGTAACAGTATTGGATTTTAAAATTTAGAGGCCATGATACAAATGCAACAAACAATGAGATGGTTTGGGCCTAATGATACCATAAGCCTAAAAGACCTGAGGGAATGTGGCATCACTGGTATTGTAAGTGCCCTACACCACATTCCTGTGGGGGATGTATGGGAAATTGAGGACATCCAGAAATATCAGCAAACTATTGCCGATGCAGGACTGGAATGGACCGTTATTGAAAGTCTTCCAGTTCACGAAGACATTAAGCGTCGATCAGGGAACTACCAAACCTATATTGAAAACTATAAACAAAGTCTCAAAAATATTGCCCATTGTGGCATAAAGGTCACCACCTACAACTTCATGCCCATTTTGGATTGGGTAAGAACTCATCACAGTTTTACAAATCCAGATGGAACCAAGGCGCTATTGTATAATCCCAAAGCTTTTATCTACTTTGATGTGTTTCTGTTGAAACGCCCGGGAGCTGAAGTTGACTATTCCGAAGATCAAAAAGCGGCCGCCCTAGCTTATGGGGAACAGCTTTCACAAGAAGATAAAGCAACCCTCTTTAGAAATGTACTCTTGGGACTTCCGGGAAGCAAAAAGAACTTTACTGCAGAAGAAATCCTGTCTCTTTTAGATAATTACAAAGGCATTGACGACGATGCCTTACGAAACAATTTAATTCATTTTCTTAAAGAAGTAGCACCAGTGGCAGAAGCCTTGGATTTAAAACTTGCCATCCATCCAGACGATCCGCCATTTTCGGTACTGGGATTGCCTAGGGTGATGTGCACATCCAAAGACGTTCAAGCCATTTTTGACGCAGTGCCTTTAAATGCCAACGGCCTATGTTATTGCACTGGCTCTTTTGGGGCCCATCCCGATAATGATTTAGTTCAGATGATAGACGATTTTGGAGAGCGCATTCATTTCTTGCATTTGCGCAACGTCACCAAAGAAACAGAAGGTGTCTTTAGAGAATCTGAACACCTTTATGGCAACAATCCAATTGCGCAAATTATGGAACGTCTTATTGCTCTTATGCAAGAGCGACAAATCAGTCTTCCTATGCGGCCTGACCACGGTTTTTTACATTCCATTGAAGAAGGCAAAGAGCAATATCCCGGCTATTCCTTGGTTGGCCGATTAAAAGGATTGGCTGAATTGCGAGGATTGGAACTTGGCATCATTCACGCTTTAAAAGGTCATTGAAATGAAAAGATTTACAAAATTTCTAATCATATAAAACCAAAGTAATGAAGGCACTTGGTATGAACCTACTAAATATTGCTTTGGGGCTTCTTTTACTTTGTAAAGTTCAGGCCATCCATGCGTCTTCCGGTCAATCCAATGACTCTATTGGTTATATTTCTGTTCACCCAATCGAACAAGGGTTCGCAATTTTCCATGACCAAAAGATTGCTCCAATCATAGTAAGTGCTGAAGAATACCCCGGTGTAAAGCGGGTTGCTACCCACCTTCAAAATGATCTTGAAACAGTCACCTCATCCAAGCCCAAACTTCAAAATTCAATTCCCAAAAAAGATAAAAACATTATTATAATTGGCTCTTTGGAGAGTCCAATTATTCAAGAGCTTGCCCGCACTGGAAAACTTGACATCAATCCATTAAAAGGTCGCTATGAAAAACACATCATTACAACGGTAAAGGCCCCTTTTAAGGGTATTGACCAAGCCTTGATCATTGCGGGAAGTGATAAACGAGGAACCATTTATGGCATTTATGACCTTTCTAATGAAATTGGGATAAGCCCTTGGTATTATTGGGCTGATGTCCCTGTTTCTCAAAAGGAAACCCTTTTTGTAAAGCCAGGAACCTTTACCAAGGGAGAACCAAAAGTCAAGTATCGCGGTATTTTTATAAATGACGAAGCTCCGGCACTTCGAGGATGGGCCAAGGACAAATTTGGAGGTTTTAACGCTCAGTTTTATGACAAAGTCTTTGAACTTATCTTAAGAAACAAAGGCAATTTTTTATGGCCTGCCATGTGGCAGCCCTCTGCTTTTGCCGATGACGATCCAGAAAATGCGCGATTAGCAGACGAATATGGCGTAGTGATATCTACCAGCCACCACGAACCTATGATGCGCGCCCACGACGAATGGCGACGCTACGGAGTGGGCCCATGGAATTTCACAACCAACAAAGAACAGCTACTTGAATTTTGGAACGGAGGCATTCGGCGTATGAATGATTACGAAAGCATTGTCACTCTTGGAATGCGTGGCGATGGAGATGAAGCTATGAGTGAGGACACTGCGGTAGATCTATTGAAAGAAATCATTTCTGAACAACGTGGAATCTTAAAAGAGGGCACAAAAAAACCTTTGGAAGACATCCCTCAAGTGTGGGCACTCTACAAAGAAGTTCAAGATTATTACGATAAAGGAATGCGGGTTAACGACGACATTATGATTCTTTTTTGTGATGACAATTGGGGTAACGTTCGCATTCTACCCAAAAAAGAAGACCTTGATCACAAAGGCGGATTTGGGATGTACTATCATTTTGATTTTGTTGGTGGTCCTGTTTCATACAGGTGGTTAAACGTCACTCAAATTGAACGCGTATGGGAGCAAATGAACCTTTCTTATCAATGGGGTGTAAAAGATTTATGGCTGGTTAATGTTGGCGACATAAAGCCCATGGAACTCCCCATTAGCTTCTTTCTCGATTTTGCCTGGAATGCCGAAGGAATCAAATCTACAGACCTCCCCGCTTATTATACCAATTGGGCCACACAACAATTTGGTCCAACACATGCCAATGACATTGCTGAAATATTGTCGCTTTATACCAAGTACAACGCAAGACGTACCCCTGAAATGCTAAAACCAGACACCTACAGCATCGAAAACTACAGGGAAGCAGAAAGGATTATTCAAGAATATGATTCCTTAGTTGAAAAAAGCAAGCGTATTTATCAGCAATTGGATGAGAACTATAGACCTGCATTTTATCAATTGGTACTTTCTCCTGTGGAGTTATGCAGTAATCTTAACAAAATGTATGTCGCTATTGGAAAGAACAGGTTATACAGTCAACAAGGAAGAGCCTCTGCCAATAACTATGCCGAAAAGGCTAAAGAACACTTCTTAAAAGATTCTCTGTTAACCGAACAATACCATCAATTGAATAATGGCAAGTGGAAGCATATAATGTCGCAAACCCATATAGGTTATACCAATTGGAACAATCCACCCGTAAACAAGATGCCAGATATTTCGGTTTTCAATGCTCATGAGAATGGCAAGCTAGGCTATGTAATTGAACACGGCAAACCTTCCGACCCCGAAAAGGATCAAACCGATAAGTCAGGAGTCTATAGTCAATCCTTTTCAAGCTTTGACCCTATCAACGACCAAACCTATTACATCGAGATTTTTAATAAAGGGCAAGAAACAATAGATTATGGGTTACATGCAAAAGAAGAATGGATTAAACTTTCATCCAAGGGAGGAACCCTACAATATGATGACAAAATATTTGTAAGCATCGATTGGGACCTAGCTCCCAAAGTTAAACACCTAGGGGAAATCCTTATGTCCTCTAACGGAAAGGATATATCGCTTCAGGTCCCTATTTGGAATACTACACAAACAGCCAAAGGTTTTGTTGAAAACAACGGGGTGATAGCTATTGAAGCCTCACACTATTCAAACAAACACGACTCTAAGGAGGTGCAATGGATTGAGGTTCCCAACATGGGAAGAACCCACTCTGCCATAACCGTAATGCCTTCCAATTCTGATACGCAGGAACCAGGTCTAAACACACCTTATCTTGAATATGAATTCACTATATTTAAGGATAGTGAAATCGTGGTGGAAACCTATCTTTCCCCCACCTTAAATTTCAAGAAAAATGAAGGGTTGCAATTTGCCATCGCCATTGACCAAGAGGCTCCTCAAATAATCAATATGCATGAGGGCGAAGACGTACCTGATTGGGAATACCCTGAGTGGTGGAACAAATCTGTGGCAGATCATATCAAGAAAAAACTTTCGAAACACGACAATATTAGCGCAGGGACTCACAAATTAAAAGTATGGATGATAGATCCCGGAGTTGTATTTCAAAAGTTTGTTATTGACCTTGGAGGATTACGGCCAAGCTATTTAGGGCCTCCAGAAAGTAATTATGTAAAAAAGTAGTGGAAACAAGCCGAAAAACCACCTAAATTTTGGAGTAGGCATAAAGAAAAATCATTTAAAATGAAAAAGATATTTAAGCTCCTTATCTGTGTGCTCATCGTTTCCTGCAGTAGCAGTGATGATGGAGGTAGCGGCCCAATTGTAGGCGGTCCAACCAACCCCAATCCAAGCACATCAGACTATTTAAAAGATCAAGTGAATTTTCCAATAGGAAATACAGTTTCTGCAGCTGAACTAGCCTCTAGTTCAACAACCAACACGGCCTTTAAGGAAGTATTACTTAACGATTATAACAGTATTACGGCAGGCAATGATATGAAAATGTACAACATGTACATGGGACCAAACAATTACGATTGGAGTGATGGAGATGCTATCGTAGACTATGCCAGAGACAACGACCTACGCGTTCATGGCCACACTTTGCTTTGGCATCCAGAATATGCCATTCCCAATTGGTTGGAGAATTTCTCCGGAACCGATGCCGAATTTGAAACCCTTGTGAAAGACTACATTCAGGCCGCAGTAGCGCATTTTTCGGAAGCTTTGGATAATGAGGGCAATCCTATAGTACAGAGTTGGGATGTGGTAAACGAAGGCTATGATGGCGGTGCTTTAAGATCTACCTTATTTCAGCAGCGTATTGGGGATGATTATATTGCCAAGGCCTTTCAATGGGCCAGGGAAGCCGACCCAGATGTAAAATTATTTTACAACGATTACAATATTGCAGGGACGCCTGCAAAAAGAGCTGCCATCCTAAATATGGTCAGCCAATTCCAAACCAACGGTACTCCAATTGATGGTATCGGGATGCAAATGCACCTCAACCACAATTGGCCTACGAGCGATCTACCATTGGCCATCCAGGAAATTGCCAGTACAGGCTTATTGGTTCATGTTTCGGAATTGGATGTGAAAGTGAATTATGCCGATGATATCACAGAATTGACTGCAGAAAGAGCAGCTCTGCAATCAGATCAATACCAACGTGTGTCCTATTACTACAAAACTATGGTTCCAATCAGTCAACAATTTGGAATCACCATTTGGGGTGTTAGGGATGTTGATAGCTGGCTGTATGACAATGGTACCGAATGGCCTTTGATGTATGATGCAGACTTTGAGCCCAAACCTGCCTACGATGGATTTAAAGATGGGCTAAACGGCATGGACGTGCAATAAAAAACATAGATAAAAGAAAAAGCCTGCACAAGAGTGCGGGCTTTACTTTTTTAGTTAGTTAGTTAGTTAGTTAGTTAGTTTTTCCAAAATAGCTATTTATGGGCTTGGTTGGCTTTAATATTTTTAATCACTTCCAACATCGTATCCGTCCAAATAACACCTTCATGAGCCTTTAAATAGCGTACTAGAGCTTCATGGGCCTCCAAAGACACATTCAAGGAATGTCCTCCACCTACACCATGGAATAAAAACACCAAAAGCCCTTTCGATTCCATAGCCTTTTCTACTTCGGCAATCAAAGCTTCCCCCGATTCTCCATTCACTCCAAAACACTTGATAGCGTAAGGGTCAATGGCCTCAATGGTTTCAATGCCTTTATTCACGGTTCTAGCACCTGCCAAATCCTCTTTCAACAAATCCATAAAAGTTCTGTCTCCTATGGACATATCTCCACAAGTAAAGGCAAAGGTGCGTTCGGTTTGATGATCCAAAACACCCAAGAAGGCATTGGTCAATCTAATTTCCTCCACCATTTTGTCAATACTGTAAGTGCTTAGATCATAATTGGGATTGACCCATTCCCTGCCTGGAAGATTTCCCAAACAAGGATGGTAAAGGGTATGATTTCCCAATTCGTGGCCATGAGTAGCTAAAGTTTGCCATTCCGCTGTACGGGATGTAAACCCATTGGCACCTGCCGTAATGTAAAAAGTGGCTTTCATTCCCAATTCATCCAATAAGGGAGCTACGTTGTCCAAGTGCACATCCAAGGCATCGTCATAAGTCAACACCACTGCACATTGCTTTCCTTGCCAAGGCTCTTTATTTAAAGTTTCAGGGTCATAGTTTCTAAAGGGGGATGCCGGTAAGCCTTCTTTGTTGTATAAATTGGCTTCCACTGGATTATTACCCCACGCATATCTTACATATTGGGGATTGGAAATATCGGGATGACTCAACACTACCGTATTGTTTTCAATTTTGGCATTCGCCTTTACAAATTGTAAATCGGCTCCAGCTATCTCAAAACCTCTCAAGGTTTTCCCATAAGCAATCAAACCGCCTCCTACATGATTAAAATTGACCTGCAAAGCATTATTATTTTTGGTACTAGAAGTGAACAAGGGCCCCGAAGCCACCAAGTTTTGTTCACCATAAGCCAAGGAACGTGCCTGTAATGCCAAGCGCTTTCCAACAACCTCCTTATTCAAGGGGTGGATGTCATTCCATTCTCCTGCATCTATAGCGACTGCCATTCCGGTATTTGGTATGTATAATGTTTTCAATTGAGCCTCCCGTAATTGCGCCCACTGACTTTCTTTTTCCCTATTGAATTGCTGCATATAATTGGGCAATTGTACGTACAGAAAAGGGAAATCACCTTGGTTCCATTGTGTTCTCCAATCTTTAATAAGAGCTGGAAATTGTTTCGCGTACAACTGGGGATCAAACGTATTAGACTCTCCTTGGTAAAAGAGCACGCCCTTAATTTTGAATTGCGTTAAAGGAGCTATCATCTTGTTGTACAGCCCCAAGGGCTTCCACCTGATAAAAGTTCGCGAAGCCAAGGGCGACATGGAAGTACCCAAACGATAATTCCATGTTCCCTTTAAGTCAATTGTATCCTTGCCAACAGCAAGGTAATAAGGCTTATCGTAAAAGAAACCTCCCTTTCCGGATTGGTTTACGACCCTAACGGTAATGACATTTTTACCAGCTTTTAAAATATTGGGAGCCACCTCATAGCGCCTTGGCGGATATTGGTAACTAATACTCCCCACCTGCTGCCCATTGATATAGGTAAAATCTTGATCGACCATACGCCCCATCATAAGCTTTGCCGGTTTACCGACCATCGACTTAGGCAAATCGATTGTTTTTCTGAACCATACGGCCCCATTCACAAATCCCAAGGACTGGTCTGCCCAAAACCCTGGCAGCATCATTTGGTCCCAAGTGGAATCGTCATATTGGATATCATACCATTTAGTGCGCTCATTCATTCCCAAATCATTTGCATTCAATTCACCATACCAAGACCGTTCCCTTTTTTGATCCGCTTGAGTAATAGCTTCTATAAGACTATCATTTTTAAACTCTTGAGCCTCTTGGTAATCCTTTGGAAACTCCTTAAGTGCCTCTTCACTCAAAAAACAAGACACACGGGCTCCTCCAAGAGCAGCATTGACCAACCCTATGGGCACTTGGTAGGTTTCATATAATTCTTTGGCAAAAAAGTAGCCCACTGCAGAAAACTTATAAATGGTTTCGGGGCTAGCCTCCAACCATTGCATTGGGGCATCAAAATCGGTTTGAGGTTGATGGAAATCGTAAGCATCGACCACCTCAACTTGGCGGATAAAGGCATTTTTTGAAGCTGCAATTGCCTTTGGATATTTCTCCTTGACCCGTTCCATGGAAATTTCCATATTGGACTGTCCAGAACAAATCCATAGATCTCCAAAAAGAATATTGTTCACTTCAATTGTATTACTGCCTTTAAAAGTCATTTGGTAGGGACCTCCCGCCTTTTGGGGCGCCAAGTAGAATTCCCACTCCCCGACTTCATTCGAAACAGTCCTAAAATTTTGATTGTTGAATTGCAAATGCACCGTTTCTCCAGCAGAGGCCCAGCCAAAAAGCCTGAGTTCCGTATCTCTTTGCAAAACCACACCATCGTTTAAAAGTTTGGGCAGCCTAATTTGAGCCATCAGGCTTGATGAACAAACAAAAAGCACAACAATTGCCACTGACATTTTTAAGATTGATTTGGAGTCCATAGGAAAATTATTTTCTATTTTTTTAAATGTAGTTATAAAAAAACCGTCAGGCTTCAACTGCCTGACGATTTCACAACTAATTCAAAACTAATTCTAATTTACTAACGCTGTTTCTATGTTTTAATCGCAGGCATCGTATGGCACCACCGACACATCATCTACAAAGAATGTTTGTGTAGTTGCCCCCATATCGAATAGCAATCTGTACTCCCCGGAAGGGACTGTAGCTGCATTTACCACGAAAGAATAATAGGTCCAATCTTCTGGGATTGATAAATCATCTGAATAAAAGAAATCGGAACCGTTACCATCCCATTGCGACATGGAGATTCTGAATACGCCATCAGGTCCTGCAGCTTTTGCCCAGAAACTAATTTTGTAGTCATTTCCGGCCTCCATATCCATTGGGTCTGATGCCATTTGCACATCCCAAGGGTTACCACCTGTACCGGTGGACGTCATGGAAGCCGATCCCGAATGGGCTTCTGCTGTTGAAGTATCATGAGTTCCATTTAAGGTATTCCACCCCGTAAGACCATCTTCAAAGCCTCCATTGGCAGCCAAACTACTTTCAACAACTTCATATTCTTTTACCGTTACTGCATCTACAAAAAAGGTTTGTGTGGTGGCTCCCATATCGAAGAGTAGTCGATACACCCCTGAAGCAACAGTTTGAGCTTCTACGACAAATGAGAAATAGGTCCAATCTTCCGGAATGGATAAATCATCCGAATAGAAGAAATCAGAGCCATTGCCATCCCATTGCGACATGGAAATTCTAAAGATGCCATCAGGTCCTGCTGCCTTAGCCCAGAAACCAATTTCATATTGAGTTCCCACAACCAAATCCATCGGATCTGAAGCAATTTGTGTATCCCAAGGATTATTTCCTGCACCAGTTGCGGTTAAGGATTGATCACCACAATAGGCTTCTGAAGTTGATACGTCATGTGCACCATTTAAAGACTCCCATCCCGTTAAACCATCTTCAAAACTTCCGTTTGATAATAATTCAGGTGGTCCTGCCACTGCCGCAAATGCTCCTGGAACCAAAGCAATATGGTCAATCCCGAATGGCACACTTCCCATTCCCATATCCAACACCACTTTGTGAGTTGGCAGATCATTGGTCACCGTGAAGGTCCAAGTATATGGCAACCAATCCGCATTGGAAATCTCAACGGTGTCGCCATAAAAATAATCGGCCCCATTTCCATCCCATTGAGAGACAGACACACGCATTTGAGCTCCTGCAGACTCTGCTTTTGCAAATACGATAACCGTATACTGTTCACCAAAAGTTAAAGGCGTTGGTGTACTGGCAAACTGACGATCCCAAGGATTGCCTCCTGCCGGCTCCACTCTCATGGAACGTCCACCTCCATAGGCAGCATCTCCCGTTAGTTCGGTCATTGTTTCACCTCCATTAAGCTTTTCCCATCCTGGAAAATCATCTCCAGAGCCTTCACTTAATGTACTATTCACTAGAAAATTATGTCTTGCCACAAAAGCTGTTGAGGCAGTAGTTTCTCCAAATTCATTACTAACGGATAGATCCAAAAATGCATTGTCATCAACCCCAGCTGGTACGGTCACCACAAGTTCGGTATCGGTATTGGACACAATGGTTGCAGGCACATCATCTATTGTCACTACAGGATTATATTCAGCATTAAAACTGGTTCCTGTTATTGTAACGTTGTTACCGATAGCTACAAAAGCATCAAAGTTTTGTATAATAGGTACCGGAGTTAACAATACTTCTATATTAAAGTGTACTCTATAATCATTTACCATGGCCAAAGTCACCACATTGTTTCCAACTTCGGCATTTTCAGGAACAACAAATGTTAGAGAGCCATCCTCGCCAAGAGAAAATTCCGCTTGTTTATCTCCAACAAAGACAAACTGTACATAATCGAAATTTGAGCCTTGTATGGTTACACTTTCCAAAGGATACACCGATGTAGGATTTACCTCTGTTACCGAAACTTCAGCAAAATCGTCATCATCGTTACAGCTCACTATTGAAGTTGCCAAAACAACTACTGTACATAGATAAAATAGATTTTTAATAACGTTTTTCATAATAATCGATTTTTTAGTAACCAGGGTTTTGTTCTACGCCAAGCTGATCCACAAAATTCTGGGGAATCGGCCATCTTGTATGTTTTTCTTGAATGTTTGCGGAGGCACTAGGGTTGTGCATTTGCACGCGCTCCACTAAAATTCCTAATCGTTTAAGGAATCCCCATCTATGTCCTTCATGACCCAATTCTCGGGCATGCTCTTCAATAATGTTCTCCATACTCAATGAAGAAAAATTGTGAGAAGCATCTCCAAAGGCACGCTCCCTAAGAGTATTGATGAGGTTAAGTGCACCTCCCTCATTACCGTTTCTCAAATGAGCCTCAGCTCCTAAAATATAAGCTTCGGCCAATCTATAAACAATAACGTTTCTAAAACCTTGTGCCTCGGACTCCAATCTTCCATAAGTACCATCTTCCCAATTTTTGGAGCAAGAAGGATCCAAATAATGAATTTGATCATCATTTGAAGCCCATGCAAGAAAATAAGGGCTTTCTGCTGTTAGCTCATCTCCTGCTTGCAAATCACTTCCACCTTCTAGTCCAGTATCAATATTATCAGGGTCATCTACAGTCCATGATAGCTTATGCCATGCTTCTAAACGCCCATCCCCCTCTTCAAATAAACTCCAATAGTAATCCGTTGGGGATAAACGAGACCATGGTCGTCCCCCTTGTTCTAGAGTTCTTGCAACTCCAGGAACCCTATCATATAAAGGCACATACATTTGTATGGTACGCTGAGGTCTGTTTTGATCGGCTGGGTTAAAAATCCAAGAGAAAATTAATTCTTGATTATTTTCTTCTCCTGTTTTACCTCCTACCGTTCCAAAGATGCCATCCAGAGGTTGCAGTTGTGCACCCAAAGCAATTACATTTTCTGCAGCAGATGCCGCTTCTGCCCAATTGCCTAACCATAAATGCGCTTTTGTTAACATTAAATAAGCCATCTCTTTAGAAGCTTTCCCAACATCATTGGTTTCCATCCTTGTTCTTAACAATGGAATGGCCGCTTCCAAATCGGAGATAACCAATTGCATCAACTCATCTCTATTTGACAAATCTGCAGTGAACACAATATCATCAACGCTTTGGGCCAAATTCGCTACCACTGCGTTATCCCATCTTGTCGCCAATTCTAAGTAGGCATATGCCCTCAAAGCGTAGGCCTCCCCAATAAGTTGGTCTCTTAGAATTTCTTCCTGAGTATTATCTACAGGAGTTTCTCCTCCAAATGCAATCACCACATTACAGCGGTCTATTGCCAAATACAATTGGTTGAATACATCTTCCACTCCTGAAGCATCACCGATACCGCTAGTGGCATCAAAGGCATTACTATACTCCATCATACCGCGCATACCACCTTGGGGCACGTCATCCATATTGGTACCCGACATAGCAATATCAGTTCCACATTGTTTGTAACAAGAAATATCGTTGGCTTCGTGAATGGCTCTTGCATTTACATAAACATCCAACATTGTGGTTTGTAATCCATTGATACTCGCCACAGCAGATGATGTGGGAAGTCGATCCCTTTCGGTTAAATCTAATATTTCATCCTCACAACTCGATAGAGCAAGTAGCGATGAAAGGCAAACTATATAAATTCTTAATTTTCTCATATCTGTTTTTTTAAAATGTAATAGAAGCACCAAACGTCCATGTTCTTATGATAGGGTAACTTCCTATACCTACTTCCGGAGAATAGGAGTTATCAAAATCGGTCCAATATTTTAAGTTATTTCCTCTAGCGTAGATAGATAATCCCTTAACAGTAGAATCACCCAACAATTCTCTAGAAAAATTATAGGTCAAAGAAATATTTCTAAGGGCCACAAACGATGCGTCTTGGGTTTTCACTGCGTTACCTCTAATACCACTCCAATCAGGACTCCCTGCTCTAGGGAATCTATTAGAAGGATTATCTGGAGTCCAGTAATCCACAGCTACTTGATTCCCCCTACCTGTATAGGTTCCATAAAAATTATTGATTTTAGTAAGCCCTTCCACTACTTCCACCAAAGCCGAAAGTTGAAATCCTTTAAAGGTTAAAGTATTGGTAATTCCTCCATACCAATCTGGGGTATTTTGATTACCTAAAAACACTCTATCCTCTCCTGGGGTAATAGCTCCATCATCGTTCACATCCAAGAATTTGGCATCGCCTGGGACCTGCCCATAAGAAGCTGCTTCATCCGCCTCTTCCGTTTGCCAAATGCCAATAAACTTATAGCCGTAAAGAACATCTATACTTTGTCCTATCCACCAACCGTTGGCAGGATCATCCTGAGGATTTCCATTGGCATCAACTTGGTTAAGACGGACAATCTCATTTCTATTGGTAGCCCAGTTAATTGCTGCATCCCATACAAAATCTTCAGTCTGGATAATGCTTCCCTTTAAAGTTACTTCAACTCCTCTATTTTCAGTCTCCCCAATATTGGTAATATAGCTGGTATAACCATTTATAATAGGAATTAACTGAGGTAATAACAAATCTGAGGTTTTGGTATTATAAACATCAATAGTACTGGTCAATCGATTATTGAAAAGTCCAAAATCCAATCCAATATTAAACTGCTTACTGGTTTCCCATTTCAAATAAGGATTCCCCAAACTTCCTTTGGAATATCCTACAATATTTTCTTCTACCACATCTTCAATGGTGTTAGGGTCGCCATCTTGATCAACCAATATTGTTGAACGAACAACATTAGGATTTGACAAGTAACGATAAGTCCCGATACGATCATTACCTAAAGTTCCATAACTTACACGCAACTTCAAGAAATCCATAAAGCTGCCATCGCCCCAAAAAGGTTCATTATGAACGTTCCAGGCTCCTGATACAGATGGAAAAGTTCCCCATCTATTGTCATCCACAAACTTTGAAGAGCCATCTCTACGAAGCGTTCCTGTTATAATATAACGGTTATCAAACCCATAACTCACTCTTCCTACATAATAAACCCTACCGCTTTCATCGGTATCCCAAGCAATTCTTTGATCATCCGTAGCGGTATCGTCAATTGCGTGATACCCTAATAAATCTGTTGCTAATTTATCAGAAAAGGCATCCATACGTTCCCATTCATCCTTTTGGAAACCATATACGAATGTTGCATCTATACTATGTTTCCCAAAATCCTTCTTATAGTTTAAAATATTATCTACTAAATAGTTTACAGAATTAGTTTTCTGTATTTGAGCAGTACTAGGATCACCATCAATATAATCACTGGAAGTAAATCTTCCAAAAAATTCATTTCTACCTTCTGCAAATGTATTCAGTGTATAAGTTAGTCCATTAAATATCTTGTACTCTATGTAAGGGTTGATATAGGTTCTGTTGATTTTTCTATCCACGATAGACTCATTATATCTATGGAATGGGTTTACCTGAAACTGATCATCTGTAATAAACTTGGCATAACTACCATCTTCATTGTACAAATCTCCCAGAGGCGTATTAGTAAAAATTGGAATAAACGGTGCAAAACCACCATTTACGTTAAAATCTGTAATGGACCTTGTACTTGTCTCGTCGGCATCACTTAGCGTATACTGCACTCTAGCTCCTATCTTGAACCTATCTGTTGGACGATACTCACCATTAAAACGGAATGAATATCGATTGTAGTCTGATGCAGTTACAATCCCTGTCTCCCGATACATATCTCCATTCATATAAAAGCTAAGCTGCTCGGTTCCTCCAGACACAGAAAGGTTGGCATGTGTTGTAAATCCTTGTCTAAGAATTTCATCCTGCCAATCCACAGATCTACCTGCAATATAATTTTCATATTCATTCGGATGCAGTGCTCCACTCAAATCGGTTCCCTGCCCAGAATCTAAGAGATATTTTACATACTCATCTCCATTCATGATGTTAACCCTGCTCCCTACTTCATTAATAGCAGAAGACGCATTAACGGTAATCGTAGGCTTGCCCGCTTTACCAGATTTAGTGGTAATCAAGATTACACCATTGGCTGCTTGAGATCCATAAATGGCTCCGGCACCGGCATCTTTAATAATGTTTACCGATTCGATATCGTCTGGGTTAATTTCATTGATGTTTCCCGGCAAAGGCACTCCATCTACCACAATAATAGGTTGGTTGGCATCAGCTATGGAAGCACTTCCTTCTCCCAAGGAATTCGTTCCTCGAATCGTAAAATTCACACCTGAACCAGGCTCCCCACTTCCTCTAGTGATACGTAGTCCTGAAACCTGCCCTCTAAGCGCTTCAACCGCATTAGGGACTTCAACCTTTTCAATATCTTCCGCATTCACCGTGGTAATGGCACCCGTTACGTTACTTCGTTCCATGGTACCATACCCTACAACCACTACCTCACTCAATTCTTCAAGGTCCGGTTGCATGGTTACATTAATAATACTACGTCCGTCCACCACAATTTCTTGGTCTACGTATCCTAAATAGGTATACACCAAAGTAGCGTTAATCGGAACGTTATTCAGCGTATAGTTCCCATCAAAATCGGTAGCAGTTCCTGTCGAGGTCCCCTTTACAATGATACTGACTCCCAATAATGGGCCATCGGCATCGGAAACCGTTCCTGAAACACTAACCGTTTGTGCTTGCACTGCCAGGGCAAAGGCCATGAGCAGCAATGTTAAAAAACCCTTTTGGGGTCTCTTCCTGTAATTACTTTTGAATTGATCGGTCATTTTGTCAAAATATTAATTTAAGGTCTGTTAATTTAAGGTTATGGTATTTTTAACCTAGTATAATTTTGATTTTGATAAATATACGCAATTATTTCATTTACTCAATCGGTTGCGTTATTTTTTTGTTAATTTTTTACAACAACTCAACGTAAATCAATAATTCAAAGCTAAATAAATTACGATATTCGCATAAAAATGAGTATTTTTACATGTGTTAACAGGGCGTGATTTTTGATATTTCTTCGATTTAATCAACTTTCGTGCAATTTTTTTAAAAGCGATCCGTCATGAAAAAACTACTCCATTTTTTAGCCATTTTTATACTTATAGTATCCTGCAACAACTCTAAATCCTCTAATGTTTCGGAAGCCATTGAGCCCGAAAAAAAAGATAAAATGATGACGCAAAAAAAGTCCCTGGAAGGTGCCTGGGAATTGGTTAGCTTTTATAATTATCAGGACAATGAAATAGTCGATTCTTTCCAAACCAGCGAAGGCTACCGCCAAGTGAAAATGTATACAAAATCAAAGGTCATGTGGTGTAAAAATGTACCATCGGACTCATCCGAATGGTTTGGATACGGACATTACGAGATCAAAGGGGATACACTCACCGAAGTTTTGGATTACGGGTCAAGGGTCATGACCAAAATCATCGATTTAAAAACCGAATTCAACAACGAACTCCAGCTGGGAGAGGATTCCTTTACCCAAATTGAGATTGATGATGAAGGAAATCGCATCTATTCCGAAAATTACAAACGTATAGAATAGGCCCTACACAACATATTATTAATAATTCCCTCCTGTTCACCGCTTTGATACAACTAGACACCTCTTTTTTTTTCAAAGAATTACCTTTAATAGGTATTTTTGATATATGAATTTCAGCCCTTTTAATAACCGATACCTCCTTATCAATTTATTAATAGGTATTGGCTTGGTCAGCATTCCGTTTTTAACCTCTCCCGATCTAGGATCAGGTTTGGAAATGCTAAAAGTAAAACCTTTTCAACGTAGCCTTTTAAGCTACATCCTATTAGTATTGGTGTTTTATGGCAACTACTATTTTATTGTCCCCAAGTTCTACATAAAAAAGCGTTGGCTTTGGTTTTTGGGGCTTTCCCTTTTAGGGTATTTGCTGGTATTTAATTTGCCACAAATGCTCATCCCGGAACAGCTTCCAAATTCTATGGGAAGGCCCATGATGCCTTCTTTTCCCCCACAGCCAAGAAACCCTTTATTGCCATTTGGCATCTTTTCAAGAGACAGTTATTTCTTCCATTACATCGTAGTATTTTTATTGTCTTTGTTTTTAAGATTGGAAGAACATTTGCATGCCGTACAAAACGAGAAATTGGCTACCGAGGTTTCCTATTTAAAAGCACAGATCAACCCCCATTTTCTGTTCAACACCCTGAACAGCCTATATGCACTCACCCTAACAAAGTCTGACGAAGCCCCTAAAGCGGTAATCAAATTATCTAATCTTATGCGCTATGTGGTCACGGAAAGCGACCAAAAAATGGTAGATCTTAAAAAAGAAATCGACTATATTCAAAATTTTATTGCTCTCCAAAAGCTTCGTCTTTCCAATGACACCACAGTGACAGCCAATTTTACCGGGGACTTTTCCAATAAAAAGATAGCTCCCCTGTTGCTGATTAATTTTATTGAAAATGCCTTTAAGTACGGCCCTTCTGCAGGAAACAACTCAGAGATTGTTATCGACCTCTCTGTAAACAAGGAGAATTCCTTATTTTTGATAGTGGAAAACACCTTTTCAAACAAATATCAAGACGAACAATCCTCTACCATGCAAGGCCTAAAAAACACCCAACGCCGCCTAAACATAGTATACCCAAATGCGCATAAATTAACAACCTCTGTTGATTCTGGAAGGTTTAAAATTGCTTTAAAACTCGACTTGTCATGATAACTGCGGTTGCTATAGACGACGAACCATTAGCACTTAAGGTCATTGAGACCTTTTGTGAGGCAATTTCAGATATCCAACTTGAAAGAACCTTTACCAATCTTACAAATGCAAAAAAATATATCAACAAGTTCCCTGTTGATGTAATTTTTTTGGACATTGAAATGCCCAATATTAACGGTATCGATTTTTATGCCTCCCTTGGCAAACCTGTTAAGGTCATTTTTACCACGGCCTATGACGAATATGCCGTAGAAGGTTTCAACTTGAATGCAACAGACTATTTGCTAAAACCCTTTTCTTTAGAGCGTTTTACGGAAGCTGTGTCAAGAGCCAAAAAGAGCATTGACCTTGAAAGAAGCCAAGAAAACACGACGTCAATACTATCCATTAGGGCAGACTATAAATTACATCGTATCCCCATTGGTCAAATCCTATATCTGGAAGCTATGGACGATTATGTAAAAATTCACATCCAGGACCAAAAAAGTTTAGTGACTCGCTCTACCATGAAAGGGATCCTTGAAAAATTACCGAAAACACAGTTTGCCAGAATTCACAAATCCTATATAGTACCATTACACAATATCAAGAGCATTGGTGCACAGGAATTGGATCTTGGTTATGCAAAACTTCCCATAGGTAACAGCTACAAAAAGAACTTAGATGCACTCTCCTAAAAGTGCATTTAGTTAATAAACCGCAAAATTTCTCGCATTCCCCTCTATTTATTCGTTTTTTTTAAGTCATTTCATAATTTGCTTGCATAATTAAAAAAATCCTACTTATGAAACGAAAAGATTTTTTGAAAAACGGACTTTTGGGAGTTGGAACCATTGTTGCCATTCCAACCGTTCTAACAGGCTGTTCCAGCGATGATGATGGCACAACCGGTGGTGTAACTGGAGATACTTCCGGGAATAACTCTGGGGGAAATTCAGGTAACACCTCAGGGGATTGCGAACTGTCCCCTAGCGAAACCAAAGGCCCATTTCCCATCAAAACACCATCGCAGCTGGTTAGGGAAAACATTATAGGAGATCGTTCTGGAGTAGCCTTCCTCATGACCCTTACCATCCAAGACAAAGATAACGACTGTAATCCCATACAAGGAGCCATGGTTGATGTTTGGCATTGCGATGCAGACGGCAATTATTCGGAATACGGTGGGGTGCAAATGCAGCAGGCCGATTATACCAATGAGCATTTTTTAAGAGGACGCCAAACTACCGATACCAACGGACAAGCCTCTTTTATCAGTATTTTTCCAGGATGGTACATGGGGAGAGCCCCACATATCCATGTAGAAATTTTGGACGCAAATGGCAATTCCTTAAGAGTCACACAAATTGCTTTCCCTAAAGATATTTGTGATACCGTGTATGCTACTTCAGGATACCACGGTACCGCAGACACGGCCAATGAAACCGATAATGTGTTCTCTGACAGTTTAGATGATAACATGGCCGATTCCATCACCGGAAACACCACCGATGGATACACCCTAACAAAAGTGATTACGGTATAAACTAGCGTGAAACTTCAATAACAGTGAAGCTTTAGTAATTACTTAAAAATTCCAATGTTTCCATTTTTAGAGTTGTTAGCCGAAAAGAGGTGTCCTAATGTTGGCACCTCTTTTCATTTCTCCTGCCCCTCAACGTCCTTCCCTATTCACTTTATTTCAACAACTTAAGCGTATGGCTGAAAATTTTTAAAGAAATTCTCTTGAATTCACTTTTTTTATCATAATTCACTAATTTTCAGATTTTTGTAGTAAAAGTTAGACTTTTTTTTTACATTAGATACTGATTATCAAGCCCTTCTATAATTCAGTTCCTACTTACAGCTATTAATTAATCATTTAATCTCAAAAATCATGACACAAAAACTTCACCCACTAAGGATGATTCTTTTGCTGCTACTGCTGCCTTTGTTCACCTTCAGCCAGAACAAACCAAACATTTTGGTTATCTGGGGAGATGATATTGGTACTTGGAACATCAGCCACAACAACCGAGGTATGATGGGTTACAAAACCCCAAACATTGACCGGATCGCTAAAGAAGGGCTTGCCTTTACCGATTATTATGCCCAACAAAGTTGTACGGCAGGTCGTGCTGCTTTTATTGGAGGCAATGTACCGGTAAGAACAGGAATGACCAAAGTAGGATTGCCTGGAGCTGCCCAAGGTTGGCAAAAAACCGATGTGACCATGGCCACCGTTTTAAAAAGCCAAGGCTATGCTACAGGCCAATTTGGTAAAAACCACCAAGGCGATTTGGACGAACACCTCCCAACCATGCACGGTTTTGATGAGTTTATGGGGAACCTTTACCATTTAAATGCCGAAGAAGAGCCGGAAAACTATGATTATCCAAGAGATATGAAAATGAAAGATGGCCAAACCTTTTTGGAAAAATTTGGTCCTCGAGGCGTGCTTCATACTTGGGCCGATGGCAAAGGTGGACAACGTATTGAAGATACCGGACCATTGACCAAAAAACGCATGGAAACTATTGATGACGAAACCGTGGCTGCTGCCAAAGAATTTATAAAAAAACAAAATGCAGCAGGAAAGCCATTTTTTGTATGGTGGAATGGCACCAGAATGCACTTCCGCACCCATGTTAAGGAAGAACATCGCCATCAAGGCAATGACGAATATACAGACGGGATGATAGAGCACGATATGCATGTTGGGCAACTTCTGGATTTACTGGATGAATTGGGAATAACCGACAATACCGTGGTGATGTACTCTACAGATAATGGTCCACATTACAACACATGGCCAGATGCTGGAACCACGCCTTTTAGAGGAGAGAAAAACTCCAATTGGGAAGGTGCTTACCGCGTTCCAACCTTTATCAAATGGCCAGGGCATTTCCCTGCAGACAAAACTTTAAATGGTATTGTATCGCATGAGGACTGGCTGCCTACCTTTGCGTCCATAGCGGGAGCTCCTGGCATCAAGGACAAAATCAAAAGCGGTGCATCTCTTAATGGAAGAAGCTATAAAAATTACATTGATGGATATGATTTAACCGATTACCTCACAGGAAAAACTGAGGAATCACCTAGACACGAATTTTGGTATGTCAATGATGACGGGCAAATTGTAGCCGCACGTTATGATGACTGGAAAGTTATCTTTTTGGAAAACAGGGGTGAAAAATTTGGCGTCTGGATGGAACCCTGGGCAGAGCTTCGGGTCCCAGTTATTGAAAATTTAAGACGGGATCCATTTGAAAAAGCCCAACATAACTCCAACACCTATTACGATTGGCTTTTGGATCGTGCCTATGTATTGGTCCCAATACAGGCATTGGCAGCTAATTTCCTAATGACCATGAAAGACTATCCGCCTAGTCAAACACCAGGCTCCTTTAATTTGAGTGCCGTTGAAGAAAAACTAAAATCAACTATAGGCGGAAACTAAAAAACACTCAATACATATTAAATCCAGTTTCAAGCAGAAAATAGCGTGAAACTGGATTTTTTATTTAGAATTCAAGTCTTAAGCTAGTGGATGCACTAACGCTCCTACTTAAGCAAATGTCCTTCGGACATTCACGATAACTTCAAAAACTGAACCAAAGGGTTCGGACTGCATATAAGATAAAAAATCGTTCATTTTACCATTTTTATATCGTAACTTTAAACCACCTTACGCATAATCAGTCTTTTACAAATTATTCACAGACAAGAAAAGTTAAGAATAACTGCTTCATAAAGATTGACACCTTAACAAAACTACACGCTTCTAGGTTATAAGCATTCATAGGTTCTAAACATTCAAAAACAATTATTTTGAACGGTTCATCATTAATCAAAAAACCATAAAACCATGAGAACAAATGCTTTAATTATTTTATTGTCTATATTCATTTTGAACTGCGAACCCACTGATAGCCAAGTTAACATGATAGACATTGAACCAGACTTGATTGCTAAAGACCAACTTTATGGGGCTGGAGCTGAAGGAATAGTAGAACAGAAAACAATTATTACCAATGAAAGAGCCTGGAAAATTCTATTAGCCCAAATGAATTCTGTAAATAATGTTTCAGATAATTTTTCGGAAACAGATATTGATTTTTCTCAATACTTAGTAATTGCCGTATTTAGCGAAGTCCTTACTAATGGAGGCTATAGTCTTGAATTTAATATGACTACCACCCCCGAAAACATCCTATTTAGGGTACACACTATAGGTGCCGACGATATTGCAACTACTGTAATGACACAACCTTTTCTCATTGTTAAAATTCCAATTTCCAATTTGCCAATTGTATTTCAATAAACCACTTCTTACAGCTATCATAGTTCATTGCGTTGGATTTCAAACTGAAATTTAACGCAATGATACTTTTATTCAATTCCAACTAAAAGCAAAATATTTAATGGCTACCACGACTAAAAAATATCACATATAAATTCTAATTTTACGTGATTTTAGTAGTTAACACATTTTAGGGTAACATATGATGTAGCCCAATAAAACACAATACTTTCCAATAAAACCAAATACAAGGGAGTTTAGTAGCAAAAACACAACAATGAACAAGAAGCATTACGGAGAAAAACCCAGCAACGACCATTTAACCAAATATGCCAAAAGCCCCAATTGGCGCAAGGACAAATTTCAAAACTTGGAGGCAACCTCGATGTCAATCAGCATCCAAAACCTTCCAAAGTTACTTTACAAACAGTTTTTCAAAAAGCTGAATCGTGAACCAAAAATGCCGCTCCCAATAGAAAGGTTTGACAAGGAACAGTTCCTTTCCGCTTCGGATGGCACCAAATTTATTTGGTACGGCCACTCCGTGGTCTTAATGCGCATGCTGGGAAAAACCCTACTGATTGATCCCATGTTAGGACCAGATGCAGCACCAATTGCGCCCTTTCCTGTAAAAAGATTTAGCAAAAACACCTTGGACCTGATTGAAGAATTCCCAGAGATTGACCTTGTGTTGATAACCCACGACCATTACGATCATTTAGACTATAAAAGCATCAGAAAACTGAGGTCAAAGGTGAAACAGTTTTATGTGGCCTTGGGGGTGGGGCGTCATTTGGAGAAATGGGGAGTTCCTAATGATCAAATCACCGAATTCGATTGGTGGGAAAAAAGTTCCTTTGAAGGGATCGATATCTCCTTTACTCCTACCCGCCACTTTTCAGGTAGAGGACTTACCGACAGGGCCAAATCCCTGTGGGGAGGATGGGCCTTTAAAACACCTCATGAAAACGTATGGTTTTCTGGCGATGGTGGCTACGGCAAACACTTTAAGGAGATTGGCAAACGTTTGGGACCTTTCGATTTTGGGTTTATGGAGTGCGGCCAATACAATCATAATTGGCACCTTATTCATATGTTTCCCGAAGAAAGTGTACAGGCGGCCCTGGATGCAAAAGTACAATGCATCATGCCTGTGCACTGGGCAGGTTTTTCCTTGGCGCAGCACAGTTGGCAAGAACCCATAGAAGCTTTTTTAGATGCTGCACAAGGCAACAAGAGTGCCCATATCCATCCAAAATTGGGTGAATTGGTCGATTATAAAAATCATGAGAATACAATTTGGTGGAAATAAGGCCCATTGCAAACTGCTGAACATAATTTTCAATTACCCTAATATTCCAAAAGAGACTGCATGAAAAGTCATGTCAGCCTCTTTGTTTTTTTATCTAAAATATTTATCAAATATGCACTTCGATATGAAAAAAACACATCATTTTCCTTCGACAGGTTAACAGTCATTGAAGGGAATTTCTATCTATAACTGTCAAAATACATCAATGGCGTCCACCCCCATAAAAATCCACACCTACATGAGGTGATACATGGGGTCCATTAGGACCGAAGCGCATGTCAACACCCACGTTGGTATGGGCAGAGCCACATGCGGCCAAAAGGAATAGAAAAAAAACAGCTACGATTACGAATAAGGATTTTTTTATTTTCATTTTAAGGAGTTTTAATGTTATTGATTCCAGATTTGAATGGCAAAAGGAGCCCCGTTAGGATCTTGGATAATGGCAACAGTACCATTTCTAATATTATCTTGAGGTTCAAGCATTATTTTGGCACCCAAAGAAGTGGCCTTCGTAGTAACACTCTCTACATCTACTACTTTAATGTAAGGCAACCAGGCAGACCTCATATTTTCAACCGGATTCTTCATTACACCGCACAGCTTTTGGTCTCCTGATTTCAAGATGAAATAAGGCACCTTCTCTTCATTGTTCTCCACAGCCGCATAGGGAGCTACCCCCTTATAATATCCTAGAGAGCCTGAAATGTCATTGGTCCAAAGCTCGTTCCAAAGCCATGAATTATTGGCTACTTGAAATTGAGGGTCTCCAGTCTCAGAATGCACGTAAGCAATATAAGCACCCTGTGGATCTTGAACCAGGGCAGATCGACCTCTCCCTTTAAAATTGGAAGGTTTAAATAAGGTCTTTCCTCCTTTGGCTGTATTGTATTCAACCGCTTTGTCAACATCGGTCACTGAAACAGAACTTAGCCATTCCCCAGAAGGATGCGTTGATACATTTAAAGGAATAATACCGCCAATAGCATGGCCTCCGCTATAAATGACATGGTAAGCCATGTCATCGGTTCCAAGCGACTTGTAGGTCCATCCAAATAGACTGGAATAAAAATCCATAGCTTGCTTTGGGTTCGGAGTGATCAAATCATGCCAAACAATCTGACCGTGATTGTATTGGATTGAATCAGTGGAGGACAAAGTAGGATACTCCGTCTGATCGCATGAAAACGTAAAAAACAAAAACAAGAGGGCAATTAATTTGGGGATTCCATTTTGACTAACTTTCATATTTACAGAGTTTTACAGTGAACGTTTATTCATATAAAGATAAGAATTTTGTTAAAATAATTGAAGGAGGAATATGATTAAAAAAATCACCTATACCTGCAAACGGAAATGTCATTTATACCCCACCAAGGAACTGGACTGCTTTTTCTTTTTATTGGGTTACAACTAAACTTCAATAGGGAAAATTGGTTCTCATTAACTATCTTTAAACCAACAATGCGTACGCATATTGTTGATTGGAAAATCGAACACTGGTTAACATAGAGATGAAAAACTTCGATACCTTGAGCATACAATCCTTAAAATGGCGAAAACACGTGGACTTTGAGATTATCTATAATCGTGTACTCAAAATTTTGAGAAGGAAATAAAAGGTTTAAAACAATCGAGATTTTAAGCAAATCTTAAGACGAACCTAATAAACACTTTATAAAACACAAAGCATCTTTGTATTATGAGAATACTAGTAGTCGAAGACGAACCTGGAATTGCCTCCTTCTTAAAACAAGGCCTGGAAGAGGAAGCTTTTGCTGTGGATGTAACCGACAATGGTAAATCGGGACTGGATTTGGCCTTATCTGGAGCGTATGATCTTCTGCTCTTGGACTGGATGCTCCCAGGGTTGAGTGGCATTGAAATTTGCAGACAGTACCGCAAAGAGTTTCCTTCTACCCCTATTATTTTATTGACGGCCAAGGACACCTTGGACGACACTATTTTTGGATTGCAATCTGGAGCCAACGACTACATAAAAAAACCCTTTCATTTTGAAGAATTACTGGAACGCATCAGGGTACAATTACGGCCCAAATCGGGCAACCACTCTACTTTCAGCTTAGGAAATATTAAACTGAACATAGACACCCATCAAGTATTTAAAAATGAAGAGGAAATACATCTTACCCAAAAGGAATTTGCCCTTTTGGAATTCCTCTTAAGAAACAAAGATAAGGTATGCCGAAGAACCCGTATTATAGAAAGTGTATGGGACATTCATTTTGAATATAACACAGGGGTTATTGATGTTTATATAAATGCCTTGAGAAAAAAGCTCATGTTGACCGATGAAGAGAATTATATCCAAACCGTACGGGGAGTTGGTTATATCGCAAAGGAATTATGAATTTAAATTTTAAGAATAGAATTGCACTGCATTACATGGTGGCCACGGCCTTAATCATGATCGTGATCTTTAGTGCCATATTCTTTGTAGTAAAAGGTGCTGTTCTTGGAAATCTAGATAGCGATCTATCTTACGAGGCTGAAAAACATGCTGGAGAAATTAAAACGATTGGGGATAGCATTCACTTCATCAATAAAGCCGAATGGGAAGAACGGGAACACCGAGAACTACAGGTAAATCCCGTCTTTATTCAATTGATCAACAAGGAAGGTGGCTTGATGGATAAGTCTCCCAATCTTAAAGGGGCACAACTTCCTTTTAAGGACATAGAATTTGGAGGGCATTTCAACACAAAATTAAATGACCGTAAGATCAGGCAGGTGCAAATTCCTGTAGAAAAAAACGGAAAAATCCAGGGATACATCTTGGCAGCCATGTCATCCGAGGCTGCGTATTCCGTCATTCAACAGCTAAGAAACATCTTATTGATTTCCTTTTTAATCGTGCTTATAGGACTGTATTATACCTCTCGGTTCTTAGCGGGAAGAAGTATCATTCCCATTCAGGAAATTACCAAAACCATTACGCACATTTCCAAAGACAACTTAAAGGAAAGGGTAACGCCTCCCCAAAACCAAGATGAAATTTATATGCTCGCAACTGGCTTCAATGCCCTGCTCGAACGTATAGAAAAAGCTTTGGAAAGAGAAAAACAGTTCACATCAGATGCCTCGCACGAACTCAGAACTCCCTTAGCCGCCTTAAGAGGAACCTTAGAAGTGCTCATCAGAAAACCCAGAACTCAGGAGGAATATGAGGAAAAAATTAAGTTCGGCCTCAAAGAAATTGAAAAAATCACCTCCACCCTAGAGCAACTTTTACATATCGCCCATTCAGAAACCTCATCCACCATACAGGCTAATGCAAAAGTAAGCCTAGCTCCTCTTATCAATGAATCCATTTTAAAATATAAAACAGACATTACCGCAAAGAACATCTCCATAAACCTCGAAAGGGACTTCAATGAAGAGTTGCCGGTTCCTCAATATTACAGCAAGATCATTATCGACAATATTTTGAGCAATGCCATTAAATATTCGCACAATAATTCCACGGTTCAAATTAAGGCCCATTCTAATGGTAAAAGGGTGGCCTGTATTATTAGCGATTGTGGAGTAGGCATTAAAAAGGAAGATTTAAACAAGGCCTTTGAAAGCTTTTTTAGATCGAAAACCCTTAATCACGAACAAGTGGCTGGTAATGGCCTTGGACTCTCCATTGCTAAAAAATGCGCCGATGCCATACAGGCCGATTTAACTATAGAAAGTGAACTTGGCCAAGGAACCAAAGTTACCATCCTTTTTTAATACTTCTAAAACCTCCAAAACACTCAGAAAATCAAAATCTTAAGCCAATCTTAAGAAACTCCTCAGCAAGGCTTTAGGTTACTCCTCTACATTTATGCTGCATTAAAACAAGCAGTTACATGTTAGAGAAAATCATTCACTATAGTATCCATCATAAACTAATCGTACTGCTGTTTTCCTTTGGCATCATTGCGTTTGGAATTTATTCGCTAACAGAAATCCCTATTGGTGCCGTTCCAGATGTTACCAACAATCAAGTCCAAATCATTACCACTTCCCGGAATCTGGCCACCGAGGACGTTGAAAAATTCCTCACCTATCCCGTAGAGCTAGAAATGGCAAATCTCCCTGATGTGAACGAAATCAGGTCTATTTCAAAATTTGGACTCTCGGTGGTTACGGTGGTTTTCAAGGATAACATTGGCACCTACTTACCCAGACAGCTTATTGCTGAAAAACTTAAGGCCGCTGAGGAAAAAATCCCCGCAGGGTTTGGCAAACCCTTTATGGGCCCCATCTCCACTGGATTGGGAGAAATCTATCAATATGTAATTGAAGTAGATCCTAAATACAAAGACCAATATTCCCTTTCGGATGTTAGGACCATTCAGGATTGGATTGTGAAACGCCACCTATCGGGTATCCCTGGAGTTGTGGAAGTAAACACTTGGGGAGGCTATTTAAAAGAGTATGAAGTGGCCATAGACCCTGAGAAACTAAGAAGCCTAAATATTTCTTTATCGCAAGCGTTTACAGCCCTCGAAAAAAACAATAGCATTGCCGGAGGTGGATATATCGAAAAAACAAACCAAGCCTATTTTGTGAGAGGTGAAGGCATGGTAGAATCATTGCAGGACATCGAACATATTGTGATCGAGAACAGGGAAGGCACACCTATCTTTATTAGGGATGTAGCCTCTGTAGGATTTGGGCATGCTACCCGTTTTGGAGCAATTACAGGTAATGGTGAAGGCGAAAAAGTATTAGGCCAAGTAATGATGTTGAAGGGCGCCAATTCCAAAGCGGTAATTGAAGCTGTAAAGCAACGCGTGGCACAAATTGCTCCTACACTACCTCCCGGCATAAGCATCAATCCATTTCTTGAAAGAAGTGAGCTTATTGAAAAAACTACCTTAACCATTGCAGAAAACCTCATCTTGGGTTGTTTGATCGTGATTTTTGTGGTTGTCCTATTACTAGGTAATTTTCGCTCTGGATTAGTAGTTGCTTCAGTAATCCCTATGTGCCTGCTCTTCGCCCTTTCCCTGATGTACATCTTTGGTGTAGACGCTAATTTAATGAGCCTAGGAGCCATAGACTTTGGGATTATTATTGATGGGGCTGTCATTATAGTGGAATATATCGCTTATAAAATCACCACTCAACGAAGTAAACTACTATCAATCCCTGACACAGAAAAACAAAATTTTATAGATAACATCACTCACATGGGAGCAAGTAAAATGATGCATTCAGCTGTATTTGGGCAACTCATCATCATCATTGTATTCATACCTATTTTATCTTTGGTTGGTGTGGAAGGCAAAATGTTTCGCCCTATGGCCCTAGTATTTTGCTTTGCCCTAATTGGAGCCATGCTACTTTGCTTTACCTATGTTCCGGTTATGGCTTCCTTATTTATCAAACCTACAGATCCCAATAAAACTACCGTTTCATCTCGTCTCGTTTCTTTTCTGGAAAGTAAATACAAACCCACCATGGCTTGGGCCCTAAAAAATAGAAAGTTGGTTCTAACATTGGCATTTTCACTACTTATCGCGACGTTCTTCCTATTTACAAAAATGGGCGGCGAATTTGTTCCAACATTAGATGAAGGCGATTTCGTTATCCAACCTGTACTTAAAACAGGAACTTCTCTGAGCAAGACCACCCAAATCACCACACGTATCGAAAATATATTAAAAACATTTCCTGAGGTGGAACAGGTAGTAAGCCGCATTGGGGCTGCCGAAGTCCCTACAGACCCCATGTCTATGGAAGAAAGCGATGTCATCATTAAACTGATTCCAAAAGGCGATTGGGTTTCTGCGGGGTCCAAGGATGAACTGGCCGATAAATTCAAGGAAGCCCTTTCGGAAATACCGGGTGTCGATTTTGAGTTCACCCAACCAATCGAGATGCGTTTCAATGAGCTCATTACAGGTGTACGGGCCGACTTGGCCATTAAGATTTTTGGAGAGGATCTCGACATCTTGTATAAAAAGGCTCTGGAAATAGAAAAAACAATTCAGCATGTGGAAGGAGCCTCAGACATTACCGTTGAGAAAGTGGCCGGGCTTCCGCAAATGTCTGTTAAATACGATAGGATGAAAATAGCAAAATACGGATTGAACGTGGCAGACCTAAACAATATCGTTACCACAGGCTTTGCTGGCACTCCCGCCGGTACAGTCTTTGAAGGTGAAAAGCAATTTGATTTGGTAGTCCGCTATGATAAGGAGCACCACCGGGACATTCAAGATATTGAAACAGCAACAATTCAACTACCAAACGGCAATCAATTACCCCTAAGTGAATTTGCGACCATCAATTATACAAAAGGTCCTGCAAAAATTTCACGCGACAACACAAAAAGAAGGATTGTGGTAGGAGTCAATGTGCGAAACAGAGACCTTGAATCTGTAGTAAAAGATGTACAAAAGCTAATTAATGCGCAAATCAAACTTCCCGTGGGCTACACCATAGAATATGGTGGTCAATTTGAAAATCTAAGAACGGCCCGTGAACGCCTCATGTTTGCCGTTCCTATTGCACTTGTTTTGATATTCGTGCTGCTCTACTTTGCTTTCGATTCGGTTAAGGAAGCCCTGATCATTTACAGTGCTATCCCTATGTCTGCCATAGGCGGAGTCATTCTACTTTACTTAAGAGGACTTCCTTTCAGTATCTCGGCCGGTGTAGGCTTCATTGCCCTATTCGGAATTGCAGTATTAAATGGCATTGTTCTTATTGAAGAGTTCAAAGATCTAAAAGCACATGGTATCAATAATATCAACGAACGCATTCTAATGGGGACCAAGAATAGACTCCGTCCCGTATTACTAACGGCATCTGCAGCAGCATTAGGTTTCCTCCCTATGGCTATTTCTACTTCGGCAGGCGCCGAGGTACAAAAACCATTGGCCACAGTAGTAATTGGGGGATTAATATCAGCAACAGCCCTAACCCTCATTGTATTGCCCGTCCTCTATGCCATTTTTGATAGAAAAGGCAAGCGCTCAAATCTTAAGCGCCAAGCGGCAACCCTAATTACCTTAAGTATAATGATATGGCCAGAATTTATAATAAGTCAAAATACCCCCCTATCTCCAGAAGAAGCAGTAGCCATAGCCTTAGAAAACAATCAAGGGCTTCAAGCATCTGCTTTAAAAGTAAATCAAAGCGATCAATTAATTGGCAGCGCTGTTGATATTGGTAAAACAGAGATTTATTATAATAAGGACAATAATAACATAGCCCCCAACAACCTTCCCTTAGATGTGTGGGGGATAAATCAATCCATACAATTCCCTACCGTCTATGGCGCCCAACGCAATGTTATGAAAGGCCAACATCAATTATCGGAGGACCAATACAAGATGGATGAATTCATCCTTATCAAAGAAGTCCTAAAGACTTATTATGAAATTGCCTATTGGCAAAACATGAAGCAAAACTACACTTACCTAGACAGTCTTTATACAGCTTTTGCCTATGCAGCGAATAGAAAGTTTGAAATGGGAGAATCGAATTATCTTGAGAAACTAACAGCTGAAACCAAAAAGAAAGAAATCTCATTGCAACTACAACAGGCCGAAGAGAACATTCACAAATCCAATATGGTATTGGGGCAATGGCTTCAAACCGATTCCACCTACACCATAACTCCCTCTGCTTTGGTAAAATTAGAGTTACACCCTTTGGACACTATTAATAATCCTACCCTGCAATATTACAGAGATGCGGCCAACCTTACCGAGAGACAAGTGCAATTGGAAAAACAAAAGTTACTACCCGGTCTTAATTTCTCAATTTTCAATGGTACCAACAATGGGCCTGATTCAAAATCTTACTCAGGCTTTCAAGTAGGGGTTGCCATTCCTGTTTGGTTTGGTTCGCAAAGATCAAAAATACGTGCTGCCCAAACAGCCAATAGCGTTCTTAACCTTGAAAGAGCAAATCAAAAAATACAAATGTCGGCCAAATTTCTAGCCATACAATCGGACCTTAGAAGATTTCAAGAAGCCCTTAACTATTATGAACAATCGGGTAAAGAATTGTCTGAACAAACGGTGTTCCATGCTTTGCAAGCATTTCAAAATGGCGAAATAGACTTCCTGCAATACATCCAATTACTGGAAAATGCCAAAGACATAGAAACCAATTACCTCACTGCCCTATACCAATACAACATGACAGTGCTGGAAGGCAATTATTTAATACCCTAAAAATGAAGTATTCTAAAAATAAGACCATGAAAACCAAACTTATCATTTTCATATATACCTCACTCCTTGTGATGGCATCCTGCACTTCCAATAAAAAGGAAATCCCATTAGAAGAGGCGAATCCCAATGTGGACAACGGGAGTATTCAACTATCCAAAACCCAATTCAAATCCTCTAATATGGTTCTAGGGCAATTGCAAGTGCAGCCCTTTCAGCAATCGGTTAAAGCAATGGGAATGATTGATGTTCCCCCAGAAAACAAAGCCTCCATTAGCAGCTATTTTTCGGGTACCATTAAAAGTATCAAATTACTTCCCGGCGAATATGTAAAACGCAACCAAACACTTTTTACGCTTGAAAACCCACAATATGTGCAAATACAACAGGAATACCTTGAGGCTAAGGGGCAGCTTAGTTATTTAAAATCGGATTATGAACGACAAAAAGCCCTGGCTCAAGAAAAGGTAAGTTCCCAAAAGAGCTTCCTTAAGGCAGAATCCGATTATTTGGTAACCCTGGCAACATTTGAGTCCATAGCCAAAAAGCTAACACTTATGAATATTGACCCAACGTCCCTTTCCCTGGACAATATTCATACCAGCATTGCCATAACCTCCCCTATCGATGGCTACATTACCAAAGTGAATGTTACCAAGGGAGCGTATCTAAATCCATCAGAGGTCGCTGCTACCATTGTAAATACCACCCACCTACATTTAGAGCTGAATGTCTTTGAAAAGGAACTGCAAAAAATTAAAATTGGCCAGCCCATCCTGTTTAAAATTCAAGATGAGGACAACAGTATTTACCAAGCGGAAGTCCATTTAATCAACAAAGCGGTGGATCCAGAAAAAAGAACCATTGCCATTCATGGCCACCTCTCGGAAGAGGCTGAAAAAATAGGCTTTGCACCTGGCATGTATATAGAAGCTCAAATTTTTACCACATCGACTTCTAAACCAGCTTTGCCCTCCGAAGCTATTGTAGAGACGGATGGTAGGCATGTGGTTTTAATGCTTCATGAAAAAACAGACACAGGCTATACCTTCCTCCAAAAAGAAGTACGCCCTGGTATGACCGATAAAAATCAAACTGAAATCTTGAATGCACAGGATTTTAAGGACGACACACAATTTTTAATAAAAGGCGCCTTTAATTTAATAATGGACTAGTCATGAACTCTGCACAGTTGCACTTGGCGCTTACCCACCTACCTCTGGTAGGCATCTTCTTGGGTATCCTTGTCTTGATAGCGGGAATGATTCTAGAACAAAACACAGTAAAGCTTACGGCTTATGCTATCTTTATCTTTAGTGCCTTGATATCCATTTTTGCCTTCTACTCTGGAGAAGGCGCCAAAATTGTACTTGACAATGTGAGCAATATAAGTGAAACCCTCATTCATAAACACGCGGAATACGCCGAGGTATTTTTTGCTGCTTCTCTATTGTTGGGAGCACTATCGCTAATCGGTTTTATTGTAAATGTAAAGTTCTCACAATACGACAAAATCATAACAGTTTGCGTATTACTCTTAGCCCTTATTAATGCCAGCCTAGCAATTTATGTAGGAAGCAGTGGCCACGCCATACGACATTCAGAAATAAGAACCCACACCCAAATGATCCCATTGGAAAACTTGAGCGACTAAATGTTCGAAATGGTATACCACACATATTTATCCTTCTCTTTTTGAAAACACTAATAGACCTCCGTTGAAAAATAGCTAACTTTATCCAACTCTAGATTATATTTAAATAGACGTACCATTATTCCCCCTAAATAGCTCAAAAAATGGAAAAACTTATCATGTGGAACATAATGACACTTGACTACTGCTTTGAAGGCCATGAACTTGGAATTTATAATTTCACAACAGCAATTGGGGACGTGAGCTAAAAATTACCCAATAATACGTATGGCATAGTTTACCATCCTCTCCTATTTTTAATACCGAATTGATTTTTCTTACAAAAATTAAAAGAAATGACTAATTTTATTGAACTCTATCGATAATTCATAAAGCTCCAATTGAACCAATCACACATAAATCCTCAAAATATTTAAACCTTCATGAAATACATCTTAACCTCTATCTGCTTATCATTGCTATTGACTTGCGCTTCTCATAAAGCAACAAAAGACAATAAGTGTCCAAAAATCTACAAAAATGATTTCAAAGAAATATTACATGAAAAATATAAAACGGTTTACAATAACGACACCATAGCATTCAATGAAATTCGATTTGAATGCGTTTATTCTCCTTTCTCCACCCATAAAGTAATGTATGACAAATACGGAAAATGGAATAGAGAAATATTTCCAAGTAATAGTAAACATCCCATACTAGTTTGGGAAAATATTGATGTTTTCTCCAATGGTAAAAAATACACAATATTGACCAACGGGTTGGAAGAATGGAAATATGTCTATGCCTCTGTAATGGTGTTTGACGAAAATGAAACAGACCAATTGTCGGATACTTCACCCGTAAAAGTTTCACTCACCAACTTTTTTGCCGATTTAATACAAAACAATAATTCTGAAAATGAGGAGTTTTATGAAATTTATGGAAATTTGATTCACCCAAAACAGCCGGAAAGCATAAATTAACATCCAAACAAATTGTATTTTCTGATTGAAACCATAAGGTCTTAATATCTTCCTAAAACTTCTTATTGGAAAAATTTTAGTGGAAAGACCTATCCCCAACTGTTACAAATTCAATCACTTGTCGTCTTATAACCACAGAGCTATAAAAGATGGCATTTTCAATCGAACAATTTTTAAAGTCCGGGAAAGACATTGAATATTCCAAAAATGGCTACATCCTGCGGCAGGGAGACCTCTCGAAAAGAGCCTACTTTGTCAAGGAAGGCGTAGTAAGGCATTTTGTCATTGATTTGAAAGGAAATGAAAAAACCATTAGACTTTCCAAGGAAAATGATTTTTTCTATTCCTCCAACATTAGCTTTTGGACTGGCGAACCCTCCTATATAAACTGTCAGGCCTTACTAAATACCAAACTGTTGTACTGGACAAAAAAAGAACTCGACAACCGAAGTACTTCCCAACCAGATTTCCTTGCCTTTGAAAGTGCCAAACTAAAAGACTTTATCATTGAAAAACACAAAAAGGAACTCGCAGGGCTTACCCAAAATGTAACACAACGACTATTGGAATTCAGCGTAAAAAACAGCTCCCTTTTTAACCGAATTCCTCATCATATCATTGCGTCCTATTTAGATATGACCCCAGAAACATTGTCGCGAGTGAGAGCCAAACTTAAAACTGTAAAATATTGATTTAGATCAATGTAAATATATTTTTAGCATTATAGTTTTGTTGGATCAATCATAAAAACATAAAACCATGACAAAACAATCCGCAATTTCATTGGCCTTTGCCCTATTCCTATTGTGCGCCTGTTCGGTTGATACCATTGAAGAATCAGGCGTAGATACAAGCCAATCTAGAGAGTTGCCAACATTCACCAAAATTGAGAGTGAAGGTGTTTTTGAACTACATATCATCCAAAGCAGCGACCAATTGGTGGAAATAACAGCCGACAATAACATCATTCATTTGGTCAAAACAGAAGTGAGCAACAACACCCTGAAGTTATACTTGGACGAGGATAAAAACTACAGGGACATCACAGTAAAGGCCACAATTCAAGCAGCAAATATTACCAGCATCAAAAATTCAGGTACTGGAGACATCACCGTGATGGATGTGGATCTAGCAGGCAATTTTAATATCGACAATTCTGGAACTGGAGATATTACCATGTATGGCATATCCGAAGGCCTAAGTCTTACAAATGAAGGTACTGGAGAGTTTCACGGGTTTGATTTCTTCATCGACCACGGCAATATAAAAATTGAAGGCAGTGGCGATTGTGAAGTGAATTGCAGCAATCAATTGGACGTAAACATTGAAGGTAGCGGCAATATTTATTATATTGGTAATCCCGTTATCTCTGCCCAAATTACGGGATCTGGAGAAGTAACCAATGTCAACTAAAAAAGCTCAAAACCAACCTAAACATTTAAAGTCACCTATGAGATACTTAATGCTTTTCATTACGGCACTTACAGTGTCTTGTGCCCAATCGGTTCAAAAAACACTTAACGATACCAAGCTAACAGAAGAATTGGATAGCTTAATTGAAGTACAGGATTTCTTTCAATTAAAAAAGCGTTACTACTCCCAAAAAAATAATCTGAACCAAGAAAATAGCCTCTACTATGAGGCTATCATTCTGAATCGTTTTAACGACTTAGAAGCATCCAATTCCAAAATTGCCGAATTGCTCAATTTGGAAACTTTGCATCTTAATGACACCATGTTCAACAGGATTTACGACACCAAACTTTTAAACCATGTAAATCTATATCAATATAAGGCTGCGGCAGCAACCAGTGCACATATCTTGAAAAATTACCGCCTTGTGAATGACTCCGCAAAAATTGAAAATTTGGAAAACGAATTAAAGATTTGGACATCCTTGGCAAACATAGGGCCCCAAGAAATTATCAAAAGTGAGGACGCGACAATCCCCATGACCAAAGACAAGGTGGGACTGTTTAATATTGACGTCTCTATTAGCAACAAAACCTACAATTACATTTTTGATACTGGCGCCAATATTTCAGTTATAAAACGATCCTTGGTCGAAGAATTGGGCCTCACCTACATCGAGTCGGATTTTTATGTTACCGCTTTCACAGGTGAAAAGGTAGATAGTGATTTGGCCATTGCCAAAGAACTCAACATAGGAAATCTTACGTTTAAAAACGTGGTGTTTTTGGTCTTGAATGATGAGGATATTTCCTTTCCGCAAATTGAGTATTTTATCAACGGAATTATTGGGTTTCCTGTTATTGAAGCCATGGAGGAAGTGCGCATTTCAAAAGACAATAGCATCTTCACTCCCAAAACAGCAATTGACTACAAGCAAAACAACTTTGCTTTGGACGGCCTTACACCTATCATTGCCGTAAAATACCAAAACGACACCTTAAGCTTTGGATTTGATACTGGGGCCAAAAGCACCTCTCTTTATGCGCCGTTTTACAGAAAATATAAGGAAGAAATTGAACTGCACTATACCGCTCAAACCTTTACATCTGGCAGTGCGGGCGGCATTATTGAGTTTGAAGGTTATGTTATGGATAGCATCCCTTTAAGCATTGGTAATTCCAAAACCACTCTAAGCAGCTTGCAACTTCATAAAAACGATATAGAAGCAGACGTCGATCATTTCTATGGCAATCTAGGTCAGGATTTTATCAAACAGTTTGATGAAATGATCATTAGTTTTAAATACAGTTCGGTGATTTTTAAATAAGCCATTATAGACTTCTAGTCCTTGTGGTTTACTTCCTAAATTTGGATCAAAACCAAAACAACAAACCAAATGCAACCAAAAAAATATACTAACATGACAAACTACATTGATGGCTTCGTTCTTCCCATTCCTAGGGTGTATCTGGACGCCTATAAACAAGTGGCCGAAGAAGTAGCTGAGATTTGGAAAGAGTATGGAGCCATTGCTTACTTTGAATTTGTTGGTGACGATCTGCATTTAGACGGCACAAAATCTTTTATTGAAAGTGTAGACCTTAAAGAAGACGAGGAACTCATCTTTGGCTGGGTGCTTTTTCCATCAAAGGAGATTCGCGACTTAGCTAACCAAAAAGTACCTACAGACCCAAGGATGAAAGAATTGGTAGAACCATTAATGATCCCTAAAAAATTGATTTTTGATCCCAGCAGAATGATCTACGGAGGGTTCAAGCCTTTGATACAATCCAAACAATAGAATTTGAAATATCAAGCAAGTCTGCTAATGGAGTTCAAACAGCAGCTGACAGTGCCTAATTACATGCATTTCTTTTGTTTTTGCCTTATATAGGAATGCCTTTCATAACAAAGTATTTGTATCAAACCCAATCCACAAAAAAAGCCGAACATCTCTGTTCGGCTTTTTGTCGGGGTGGCAGGATTCGAACCTGCGACCTCCTGCTCCCAAAGCAGGCGCGATAACCGGGCTACGCTACACCCCGAGTGGTTATCTAATCCATAAGAACATCGCAATGCCCTTAAATTGGGTGTGCAAATATATAGCTTTTCTTTAAAAACCAACAACAATTATTCATAAATTTAAAAACCTAATAAAATTGCCCAATGACATTCAAAAACCTTGCAATTATATGCAGTCTCACGCTTACCCTCTACTCCTGTGGGCAAAACAAAACACAAGTGAATGATAACCATAGTTATGAGCTCGTCGTCAAGGACCTCGATATCCCATGGGGATTTGTGTTTCTCCCTGATAATTCCATACTCATTACCGAAAAAAAAGGAGCGTTAATACATTTCAAAAACGGCACAAAAATCAATATTAAAGGTGTCCCCGAGGTTTACAACCGAGGACAAGGCGGCTTATTGGATATCCAACTCCACCCCAATTACCAAGAGAATGATTGGATCTACCTCTCTTACGCGTCTTCCGAAGGTGATGACCAAGGTGGTAACACTGCTCTCATGCGCGCAAAGCTTCAGGGCAATGGTCTTGTAGAACATCAATTGTTGTATAAAGCCACTCCCAATACTACCAAAGGCCAACATTTTGGATCCCGAATCCTCTTCGATACTGAAGGGTATCTATATCTTTCTATCGGGGAACGCGGTAATAGAGACGAAAATCCCCAAGACCTAAGCCGTGATGGAGGAAAAATGTACCGTTTTCATGATAACGGAAGTATCCCAACAGACAATCCATTTATCCACACGCAAAATGTAAAACCCGCAATATACTCCTATGGCCACCGCAATCCTCAAGGGCTGGCCCTACATCCTCAAACTGGAGACATTTGGAGCCATGAACATGGGCCTAAAGGAGGCGACGAAATCAACATCATCAAGGCGGGTGCCAACTACGGTTGGCCGTTGGCCAGTTATGGCGTCAACTATAGTGGTACCAAATTCACCCAGAATACTTCTCTTCCGGGTATGGAACCACCTATTCACTATTGGGTCCCTTCCATTGCTCCTAGCGGAATGGCCTTTATAACCAGTGACAAATATCCCGACTGGAAAGGAAATTTATTGGTAGGATCTTTAAAATTTCAGTACCTTGACAACTGTTATTTGAACCACAACAAAGTCGTCAAGGAAGAGCGTCTATTGGACGGTTTGGGACGTGTGCGCTCTGTGGTTCAAGGACCCGATGGCTACATCTATGTAGGCATTGAAAACTTAGGAATTGTCAAACTATTACCCTCAAAACAATGAATCTATACAACCTCTTTATGGTATTATACCTCGCTTTGGGTGCAAACGAATATACGCCGGTACAAAATGCCGCCCAACAGGACAGTATAAAAAAAGGAAAAGTGGTTTATGAAAACTTCTGCATGACCTGCCATATGGCCAATGGCGAAGGCATTCCAAGAGCCTTTCCTCCCTTGGCAAAAGCCGATTACCTAATGAACAACCGAACAGAAAGTATCAAGGCCATAAAATATGGGCTTTCCGGCACTATCGTGGTCAACGGCAACACATTTAAAGGCTCCATGGCCCCCATGGGACTTTCCGACAAAGAAGTGGCCGATGTCATGAATTACATTACCAATTCATGGGGCAACCAAAACGATAAAATGGTGACCGAAAAAGAAGTTTCGGAAATTCGTCCTTGATTATTCTTGTAAATATTTAAATTTGCTTCATCAATAAAGAGGAATTATGCTAGTTATAGGGATTGCAGGAGGAACCGGCTGTGGCAAGACAACGGTAGTGAACCAGATACTCAAACAATCGCCTGATGGTGAGATTGGTATAATATCGCAGGATTCTTACTACAGAGATACCACACACCTTAGTTTCGAGGAACGTTCAGCCATCAATTTTGACCATCCTAGGTCCATCGATTTTGAATTGCTAGAGGAGCACCTTCAAGAACTCAAACAGGGAAACGCTATCGAACAGCCTGTCTATTCGTTCGTAAAGCATAACCGTACGGGAGAAACCGTCACAACCTCCCCTACCAAAGTGATGATTGTAGAAGGTATTTTAATCCTTACCCACCCCGAATTACGCAAATTGTTCGATATTAAAATCTATGTACATGCCGATAGCGACGAGCGTTTGATCCGTCGTCTAAAACGGGATATTACCGAACGCGGAAGGGATTTGGACGAAGTTCTGTCGCGCTATCAGGACACTCTAAAACCCATGCATGAACAATTTATAGAGCCTACCAAGGAATATGCCGATATCATTATCCCTAATAATAGATACAATACGGTAGCCATAGACATTGTAAAATCCATTATCAACCAAAGCCTATAATCTAGTTGACCTTTAAAATAAAATACCTTAAGCCCTTTAAAAATCCATTTGTGCTCCTACTGGTAGGCTTTGCCGTTTGGATGCTCTTTTTTGATGCCAATTCTTGGTTTATTCACCATGAACTCAATACTGATATTAAAGAATTGGAAGATGAAAAGGAGTACTACCAAAAAGAGATTGCCAAGGACAAAAAGGCCATTAAAGCCTTGAGCACCGAAGAAGGGCTTGAAAAATTGGCCAGAGAAAAATATTATATGAAAAAAGCTGACGAAGAGATTTATATCATTGAATACGTAGACAGCTTAACAAAACAATCTTACCATGAGTAAACTGGTATTTAATGAGTTTGAGGAGGTATCTTCCAAACAATGGAAACAAAAAATACAAGTAGACCTTAAAGGTGCCGATTATAACGACACCCTTATCTGGAATACCAACGAAGGGATTGATGTAAGGCCGTTTTATCATCTGGATGAAACGGAACTGCCATTTCCCTCCCCCAATACCAAAGCCTCTCTATGGGCCATCAACCAGACCATTTTTGTAGCAGATGTTGAAAAGTCCAACGCCAAAGCCAAAGAGGTTTTAAACCGCGGAGCCGAAAGCATCACCTTTATCGTTCCCTCTTCTGGAGTGAATATAAACGTTTTAATGAAAGGACTTCCAAATACAGAAACAACCTTTCATTTCACCCTGCAATTTTGCTCAGATACCTTTGTAAAAGAACTAAAAAACCTGTTGGGAACCACGCCTCACACCGTACAAATTGACGTTATAGGGAATTTGGCCAAAACAGGAAATTGGTACCGCAACTTAAACAGTGATTTTGAAGCCTATAAAAGCATTGTTGCCATTACCAATGGAATTACTATCAATATGGAGCTCTACCAAAATGCGGGAGCCAATCATGTGCAGGAATTAGCGTATGGCTTGGCCCATGCCAATGAATATCTCAATCATTTGGAGGGTAACCCTGCAATTAAGCCTACTTTCAAAGTGTCCGTGGGTAGCAATTACTTTTTTGAAATTGCAAAGCTTAGGGCGCTACGTCTACTTTGGGCCTCCTTGGCTGCCGAATATAAGGCAGACGAAACCTGCCACATAATGGCCACACCTACCAAGCGCAACAAAACCCTGTACGATTACAATACTAACATGCTACGTACCACTACGGAATGCATGACGGCTATTTTGGGAGGAGCAGATACTGTGGGCAACTTGGCTTATGATGCCATTTACCACAAAGACAATGAATTTGGCGAGCGTATAGCACGCAACCAACTTTTGATGCTCAAACATGAAAGCTATTTCAACAAGGTGAACAATCCTGCCGATGGCGCCTATTATATTGAACAGCTCACAGAACAATTGGCAGAAAAAGCCTTGGAATTGTTTAAGGACATAGAACAGCAAGGCGGCTTATTGAGACAGTTAAAGGAAGGCACCATTCAACGTAAAATTAAGGAAAGTGCCACAAAAGAACAGGAAGCCTTCAACAAAGGGGAACTAGTACTTTTGGGCACCAACAAACACCCCAACCCAGAGGATAAAATGAAAGACGAGTTGGAACTTTACCCCTTTTTAAAAACCAATCCGGTAAAGACCCTTATTCCGCCAATCATAGAAAAGCGATTGGCAGAAGCCCTGGAACAACAACGAATCAAATCAGAATAACCAAATCATTTAAAAATTATGAAATTTAAATTAGTGACATTATCAGTAATCTTAAGTTTTACCTTGTTCAACTGCAAACAGGAATCCAGCACACCGGAAATCCCTCTATTGTATGCCAACCGCAATGAAATCAAGCTCTGCAATACTAAGGACTCCTTATTATTGAACGAAGCCCTGCAGTCCTTTGAAACGGATCTATTGGACACCTATGGAGATGAAAAAAAGAACAGCAATAGAGCCTACACCCAATTTTTCAATGCTGTGAGAACCAAAAGAATCGACTATACCGTAATGGTTTCAGACCATACCAAGGAAGTCATGGAAGCCTTGAAAACTCAACCGGGGCTCTGGGCAACCGATGGAACAGAATACCACCTAAACTACAACAGCCCTATTGTAGAGTGTGTAAGAACAAATATGGCAGAGTCGGGATTTAAAACCACTTTCAATGCCTTATTGGACACCAATAGTATGAGCTACAGAATGTATGGAGAGGCTATTAGAAAACAAACAACCATCTTAAGCAAGGATAAATACTTGGCTCTTTTTGTTGCCTTGGATATTTACTACGCCAAATTGTTCAATGTGAATTTCACCAAAGCTGAAGGAGCAGCTTCAAACATTGACTTTAATGCGGCTCCTCCCAAAAAAGAAGACAGCCACGAAGGACACAACCATTAAAATTGATAAAAAAATTGCCCTCTATCGAAAGGAAATTATAAAAATATAAAATTCAATATGGCAATGGTGTTCTTCAAAAAATGATACTCTAATGCAAAGAAAAAACCTTCAACATATAAGTCTAAAAAGGACTTTGACTGCTTCTCAAGAAAGTGCTCAGGATACCTTTCAAACAGCCGAGGACATTCCGGTAAAAAGCACCTATTCCCAAACTGATTTAAAAGAGGTGGACCACCTTAACTTTGTCGCAGGGATAGCCCCCAATTTACGAGGTCCCTACAGTACCATGTACGTGAGACGTCCTTGGACTATCAGGCAATATGCTGGGTTTTCCACAGCACAGGAAAGTAACGCCTTTTACAGAAGAAATTTGGCCGCGGGTCAAAAAGGACTCTCCGTAGCCTTCGATTTGGCAACTCATAGAGGCTATGACTCCGATCATGAACGCGTTGTTGGAGATGTGGGAAAAGCAGGTGTAGCCATTGACTCCGTAGAAGACATGAAAGTGCTTTTCGACCAAATTCCATTGGACAAGATGAGCGTTTCCATGACTATGAACGGCGCCGTATTGCCCATCATGGCATTTTATATTGTGGCTGCCGAAGAACAAGGCGTAAAACCAGAACAACTCTCTGGAACCATCCAGAATGACATTCTCAAGGAGTTTATGGTGCGTAACACCTACATCTACCCACCTACGCCTTCCATGAAGATCATTTCGGATATTTTTGAATACACCAGCCAGCACATACCAAAATTCAACAGTATCAGTATTTCTGGCTATCACATGCAGGAAGCAGGTGCTACCTGTGATATTGAATTGGCATACACTTTGGCAGATGGTTTGGAGTACGTACGTAAAGGATTGGATGCCGGCATGGACATAGATACCTTTGCCCCCCGTCTATCCTTCTTCTGGGCCATTGGAATGAACCACTTTATGGAAATTGCCAAAATGAGAGCCGCGAGAATGCTCTGGGCAAAACTCATCAAACAATTCAATCCTAAAAATGAAAAATCATTGGCATTGCGCACCCACTGTCAAACCTCTGGTTGGAGCTTGACAGAGCAGGATCCTTTCAACAATGTAGCTCGCACTTGCATTGAGGCAGCAGCTGCAGCTTTTGGAGGGACACAATCCCTGCACACCAATGCGCTGGATGAGGCCATTGCCTTACCAACCGATTTTTCTGCTCGTATTGCCAGAAATACGCAAATTTACCTTCAGGAAGAGACGCAGATCGCCAAAACAGTCGATCCTTGGGGAGGCAGTTATTATGTAGAAAAGCTCACCCATGACATTGCTGAAAAAGCTTGGGCTCTTATCGAAGAAGTCGAAGCCCATGGCGGTATGACCAAAGCCATTGAGGCTAGTATTCCTAAAATGAGAATTGAGGAAGCAGCTGCCCGAAAACAGGCCCGCATCGATTCTGGACAAGATATTATTGTTGGAGTGAACAACTACCAATTGGAGCAGGAAGCCCCTATCCAAACTTTGGAAGTAGACAACCAAACCGTACGAAACCAACAAATAGAACGTTTAAACAGACTGAAGGACAATCGGAACAATGAAACCGTACAACAGGCCCTATCAAAATTGACCGAAGCTGCCCAAAATGGTGTTGAAAATTTATTGGCATTAGCGGTGGAAGCAGCTCGTGAACGTGCAACTTTAGGAGAAATCAGTGATGCCTTGGAAACGGCCTTCGGACGTTACAAGGCACAAATAAAATCAGTTTCAGGCGTGTACAGTAAAGAAATAAAAAACGACGATTCCTTTAATAAAGCTAGGGAATTGGCCGATAAATTTGCTGACCAAGATGGTCGCAGACCCCGTATTATGATTGCCAAAATGGGCCAAGACGGTCACGACAGAGGCGCCAAAGTAGTAGCTACGGGTTATGCCGATATCGGTTTTGATGTGGATATCGGCCCACTATTCCAAACTCCTCAAGAAGCCGCTAAACAGGCGGTGGAAAATGACGTCCACGTATTGGGAGTATCTTCCTTGGCAGCAGGTCACAAAACACTTGTTCCCCAGGTTGTAGACGCCCTTAAAGCTTATGGCAGGGACGACATACTGGTAATTGTAGGTGGTGTAATCCCTAAACAAGACTATCAATACTTATATGATGCCGGTGCAGTTGCCGTATTTGGTCCAGGGACCAAAATTAGCGATGCCGCCATAAAAATATTGGACATTTTGATTGCTGAATAGGCTTTCTAAATATCCAAAAAAGCCCCAATAACCCCCTGTGAGCCTAAGACTGCTTTGAAACTAAACGTTTAACGTTTGTTAACAAATTACGTTTTTTAAACTCACAAATAATCGTATTTTTACCAGGACAAAAACCAAATCAATTAATGGGTAAAATCATTGCAATTGCAAATCAAAAAGGAGGCGTTGGAAAAACAACGACCTCGGTAAACTTAGCCGCTTCTTTAGGTGCTTTAGAAAAAAAAGTATTGCTGATCGATGCCGATCCTCAGGCCAATGCAACCTCTGGTCTTGGTATTGATGTTGAAGGCATTGAAGTTGGAACCTACCAATTATTGGAGCATACATTGCCTGTTGAGGAATGTATCATGCCTACAGAGTCCCCAAATGTAGATATCATTCCTGCGCATATCGATTTGGTGGCCATCGAAATTGAATTGGTAGATAAGGACCAACGCGAATACATGATGAAAAAGGCCATTGGCCACTTAAAGTCAACTTACGACTATATCTTGATCGACTGTGCCCCTTCTTTGGGCCTTTTGACCTTGAACGCCCTAACGGCTTCCGACTCGGTAGTTATTCCTATACAATGCGAGTATTTTGCTTTGGAAGGATTGGGCAAATTGTTGAACACCATCAAGAGTGTTCAAAAAATCCACAACCAGGATTTGGATATCGAAGGCATGTTGTTGACTATGTACGATGCCCGTTTACGTTTATCCAACCAAGTAGTTGAGGAGGTTCAAAAGCACTTTAGCGATATGGTATTTGAAACCATTATCCAGCGTAATGTGCGTTTGGGAGAGGCGCCTAGTTATGGTGAAAGCATCATCAACTATGACGTGACCAGTAAAGGCGCCGTAAATTATTTAAATTTGGCGAAAGAAATCATTAAAAAGAATGAGTAATGGCGAAGGCAACAAAAAAACAAGCCTTAGGAAGAGGACTTTCCGCACTTCTTAAGGACCCTACCAATGATATAAGTTCTGTTCAAGATAAAAATGCCGATAAGGTTATTGGCAATATTGTGGATTTGGATATCACAACCATTGAGATCAATCCATTCCAGCCCCGTACCAATTTTAACGAAGAAGCCCTTCGCGAATTGGCCACGTCCATCAAGGAACTTGGTGTCATCCAACCTATTACGGTTAGAAAATTAGATTTCAACAAATACCAATTGGTATCTGGAGAGCGCCGTTTTAGAGCCTCCAAATTATTGGGCTTGGAAACCATTCCGGCCTACATCCGTATTGCCAACGACCAAGAGTCTTTGGAAATGGCCTTGGTGGAAAACATCCAACGCCAGGATCTGGACCCTATAGAAATCGCTTTGTCCTACCAACGCTTGATTGACGAAATCAACTTGACTCAGGAACAAATGAGTGACCGCGTTGGGAAAAAGCGTTCTACTATTGCCAACTATTTGCGATTGTTGAAATTGGATCCAATCATCCAAACAGGAATGCGTGATGGCTTTATTTCCATGGGTCATGGTCGCGCTATCATCAACATTGAGGATCAAAACGCCCAATTGGAGATTTACGAAAAAATCATTTCCAATAAATTATCCGTACGTGATACCGAAGCCTTGGTAAAAACCTACCAAGAAGAAAAGACCGTTAAAGTACCGAAAAGCAAATCGGGCGATCAAGAACTACCTGTGTTCATCAAAGATGGAATTAAGGAGTTCTCGGAATACTTTGGACACAAAATCAACGTTAAAGTTTCCAAGAATGGCAAAGGGACCATTTCCATTCCCTTCCATTCCGAAGAAGATTTTAACCGTATGCAAAAATTAGTTAAAGGTGTCAAATAAGCTTTTTTATAGTACGCTTTTTTTCATTCTATGTCATCTTTCAGGTAACGCTCAAACTAAAACGGACAGTACGGCTGTAAACACCGACCTAATGGTGGTACAAGACAGTGTAAAACGTCGTCCATTGAATATATTGGCCCCTTCAAAGGCTGCTTTCTATTCTGCTGTGTTACCTGGTTTAGGACAGGCCTACAACAAGAAATACTGGAAAATCCCGATTGTTTATGCAGCCTTGGGAACCGGTATTTACTTTTATGTAGACAATAGTAAGCAGTACGACCGCTACCGTGATGCCTATAAACGCCGCTTGGCAGGTTTTAAGGATGATGAGTTTTGGGGAGAAGATTCCGAAGGCAATCCTTTGGAGAATCCGAGACTTTCAAACGACGGACTCATCAGAGCCCAAAAAACCTTACGAAGCAACAAAGAAGTGTCACTCTTGGTGACCTTGGGACTTTATGCCCTTAACATTATAGATGCCAATGTCGACGCGCATTTACTGCAATACAACATCGACGAAAACTTGGCATTGAAACCTCACTTTAAATATAACGAACAAGATAATAGTTCCGATTTGGGACTTACCCTCAATTTTAAATTTTAGATCATGAAAATAGCCTTATTGGGATACGGAAAAATGGGAAAGGCCATTGAAGCCATTGCCATCGACCGTGGACACTCTATCGTAATTAAAGCCAATGCCGATACCGATGATTATGACATTACCGAAGCTGATGTAGCCATAGATTTTAGTGTGCCCTCTTCGGCATTTAAAAATATTTCCAAGTGCCTTAGTAACGGGGTGCCTGTCATTTCAGGAACCACTGGATGGCTCCAGGACTATGACAAAGCTGTGGAGCTTTGCAACGCCAATGAAGGCGCCTTTATTTATGCCTCTAATTTCAGTCTTGGGGTGAACCTCTTTTTTGAATTGAACCGTGTGTTGGCCAACTTGATGAAAGGACAACCTCAATACCAAGTGAGCATGGAGGAAATCCACCACACTCAAAAATTGGATGCCCCTAGTGGTACTGCCATTACTTTGGCCGAAGGGATTATCGATAACAACAGCACCTTCAACAATTGGACTTTGGAAGCGCCACAAGAGGACCAAATCCAAATTGAAGCCAAACGTATTGCCGACGTTCCCGGAACCCACATTATCAACTACGATTCTGAAATCGATTCCATTCAAATTTCACATACCGCACACAACCGTCAAGGTTTTGCTTTGGGAGCCGTGATTGCTGCCGAATGGATTGTTGGAAAAAAAGGTGTATTTTCAATGAAAAATGTGTTAAACATTGGTTAAGGAGTGCTTTCTTCGTACCATTTTCAATACATTTCAACCCACTAAACTCTAAAACATGACATTATCTCAATGGTTTATCTTTTTCCTTGCCGTACAAGTAATCCACGGCTTGGGAACCTGGAAACTTTATGTTAAAGCAGGACGTCAGGCATGGGAAGCATTTGTTCCCGTTTACAATGCCGTCATCCTCATGAAAATCATTAACAGACCATGGTGGTGGACCATTTTGTTATTTGTTCCTATTGTGAACCTGATCATGTTCCCCGTGGTTTGGGTAGAGACAGCTAGAAGCTTTAAAAAGAATTCTACAACTGATACCCTTTTGGCAGTGGCCACTCTAGGATTTTACAATTACTATTTAAACTATGTCGCGGATGTTGAATACGTTGAAAATCGTGATTTGCATCCCCGCACTGCTTTTGGAGATTGGGTGAGTTCCATCTTGTTTGCCATTGTGGCCGCAACCATTGTACACACCTACTATATACAGCCATTTACCATTCCTACCTCCTCTTTGGAAAAGACGCTTTTGGTAGGTGATTTCTTGTTTGTAAGCAAGGTGAATTATGGGGCAAGAATCCCAATGACAACAATTGCAGCACCTATGGTGCATGATACCATTCCGGGTGCAAAGATAAAATCCTATATCCCTAAATTGGAGTTGCCTTATTTAAGGCTTCCTGGTTTTGAAGATATAGAACGCAACGATATTGTGGTGTTTAACTGGCCTGTAGATACCATGTTGGACATGTACCACACCGATAAGTATTACTACAAGCCTATCGACAAAAAAACAAACTATGTGAAGCGTTGTGTGGGTATTCCAGGGGATTCTTTGGAATTAAGAGATGGCTATGTTTACATCAACGGAGAGCAAAATGACCTTCCGGACCGTGCTAAGTTACAGTTCTCCTATGAAATCACTTTTAAAAGAAATATTCATCCACAGGAAATTGTAGCGATGTTGAACCGTTACGACATTACAGACGGTTTGGCCTATGGAAGAACTCAAGGGTCTTATTTAATTCCTGCTGCTTCCAATGAAGCTATTGCTCGTTTAAAAAACCACCCAGATGTAGGGGACATCGTTTCTTTAAAAAGTCCTAAAGGAGAACGGTCTTCAGGGATTTTCCCAAGTAATGTAGCCTACAATTGGAACAATGACAATTTTGGTCCTTTGTACATCCCAAAAGAAGGCGCAACCATTGATTTGAACCTAGAAACATTGCCACTTTACAAACATCTCATCACCCATTACGAAGGGCATAAAGTGTCTGTAAATGGAAACCAAATCCTTTTGGACGGGCAACCTAGCACCAGTTACACCTTTGCGAAGGACTATTACTGGATGATGGGAGACAACCGTCACAACTCTCAGGACTCCCGTGTTTGGGGCTTTGTACCCTTTGATCACGTGGTTGGGAAACCGGTATTTATCTGGATGAGCTGGGCCAATGGAAAACCCCGTTGGGAGCGTTGGTTTACGACGGTTGAAGGATCTGGAAAACCTACTTCATATTTAATTCCGTTCTTGGTGTTATTGGCAGGTTGGTTTGGCTTCAGCAAATGGAGAAAACGCAAAAAGGAATAAGCACTTCCCAACTTTTAAAGAGAATAAAACATATATGGATATTGTCATACATCCCACCTATTTCCCTAATGTGGCACATTTTGCAGCACTATTGCAAGCAGACCGTGTCACTTTGGAAATGTGCGACAATTACCAAAAACAGACCTATCGTAACCGCACCTATGTATATGCAGCAAACGGAAAGTTATTGTTGAACATTCCTATTAGGCATACCCAAAAAAACAGACAGCTATACAAGGATGTAAAAATTGCCAACGATACCGACTGGCAATTACTTCATTGGAAATCTTTGGAATCGGCCTATCGTACCTCTCCTTATTTTGAGTTTTACGAAGCCGATTTGGAACCTTTGTTCAAAACACCTTTTGAATATCTTTTGGACTTCAACTTAAAATGTTTTGAAACCATTTGTGAGTGCTTGCAAGTGGAAATTGATTTTGATCGTACTTTGGAATATCAAAAAGATGTTGTGGCTCCTATTAAGGATTTTAGAAGCCTAGTAAACAGCAAAGGAGAACCACAAAGGAACTTTGAGCCCTACACACAGGTATTTGGAGACAAACATGGCTTCATTTCCAATCTAAGCATCTTGGATTTGCTGTTCTGTGAAGGTCCAAACGCCATTACGTATCTGGAAGCTCAGAAACTACAAAAGTAATGCTACAAACTCTCATACATTACGGGATTCACTTTGTGCTTCCCGTGTTTGTTGCTATAATCTTCTTTAAACCGAAATGGCTATTGGCTACCCTCATCATGTGGGCCTGTATTGCCATAGATTTAGACCACTTGCTGGCAACCCCTATTTTTGATCCCACACGCTGTAGCATCAATTTTCATCCACTCCACACCTATTATGCCATTGCAGTTTATGCTGTACTCTCCTTTTGGAAACCCAGTAGAATTTTGGGAATAGGCCTACTCATTCATATTTTGGCAGACTCGGTAGACTGTTTAATGATGCAGCTTTAATTTGGTCATGATGGGATAATGATCAGACAGTTCTATGTCGAAGGTTTTAAAGCTGTTCACCTCAAAATCCTTGTCGGCCAATATAAAATCAATCCGAACTGGGAAAAATTTAAAGTTGAAAGTCCTTCCAAAACCATTGCCAGCCTCTACAAAAGTATCCTGAAGATCCCCTTTGATTTCTTTATACACATAAGAATAAGCCGTATTGTTAAAGTCTCCACAAATAATCATTTTATACGGACATTTAGCCTTGTTTTTTAAGAAGAGTTCTGTCTGACTTTGTTGGAGCTTAAAAGTCCCACCAACGCGCTTAAAAAGGTTCTCTGAGGATTCGTTGGCCAACTTTTCCATATTGGGGTCAATCCTTAGGGATTGTAAATGCACATTGTAGATCCTGATGGTATCCTTCATTTTCACTATGTCGACATAAATGGCATTATTGGAAGAATTGGGAAACTCAATGGAGCCCGAATTTACTATGGGATATTTTGAAAAAATGGCCTGTCCACTCTTTACCTTATTCCCCGAAACCTTTTCAAATTTGTGGTAATTTTTAAGTTGAATAGTTTCATCCGGCCGGTATTCCTGCAGGCTTATGATATCAGGCTGTTGTTCCTTGATAAAGCCCAACATCTCTTTCTTAACGTCCCTATCTTTGATCCATTCAAACAAATTGAACAAACGCACATTATAAGTCATCACCGAAAGGTTGGCCTCATCTTCCACATCTTTGGAAGACGAAAATTTATAAAGTGAGAACAGATAGGTATAGCCTAAACTAAGCACCAAAAGCGACAACAGTAATTGCTTTTTTACTTTGAGCAACCAATAAATAACAAATAAAATATTGAGGAGTATCAATACAGGCACCGCCAGACTGAGTACCGATAGAAAAGCAAATTTGCCAGGCGATACATGGGGTAAAATATAAGACAGCAGCAACATCGTTGCGACAATGGAATTAATGAAGAATACTAATTTTTCAATGACTTTTAGTCGCTTCATACAGTCTTAGTCCTTTCCGGCTTTAAACAAAAATGATTTCTCCTCCTGCGTCAAACTTTCATAGCCACTCTTCCCTATTTTATCCAAAATAAGGTCAATACGTTTTTGTTTGGTGAATTCGTTAAACTCTTCTTTGTTGTGTCCTGCAAAGGATTTGGATTTTCGTCTATGTACAGTTTTCAGGGGAGATTTCGGCTTAAACCATCCTTCTACCTTATTCATAAAACTTTCAAACCTTTTCCCGATATCCTTGCCTTTGCTAAGCTGTTGCGCATAAACATACCCTAGTAAGCTTCCTCCCAAATGCGCTACATAACCTCCCTGATTTAAACTAAACAGTCCTAAAACATCTATCACTACCATGGCCACTCCAATATACCATAGCTTGATATTAAAGGTCATCAAACGCGCTTCTTTGTGGGGCATATAGGCACTCAAAAAAATAATCAAGGCACGTACGCCTGCAGAGGCACCAACTAAAGTTCCTACATTTTTTAACTGTGATTGTGGAAATAAATTGTAAACCAACAAAAAGGCCAATCCGCCACACAAAATGCCCAAAAAGTAAACGTTCAGAGCCATTTTGGTTCGAAACAAATTGAGCATCATTTGAGAAATAAAGTACAGAATAAGCATGTTGAGCGCTACATGCCAAAAGCCATAGTGTACAAAACCGTAAGTAAAAATAGACCAAGGTTGATGGATAAAATCACCAAAACGTTTTGGCATTTCAAACCAATGCAAACTGGTGCCATAGGCCTTAAACAGTATTAAGGAAATAAGAAACACCACAACATTAATGCCTATGATTTTTTCAAAGGCATTCAATCGCTTTAGTTTATACTGTATGTCCTGACTTAAGGAGGTCATATCAATACCATCTATTTTTATTAAACTGTGTTTTTTTCCAATACCACATTATGATAAACCCTGTCAAAGCGCCTCCAACGTGCGCCATATAGGCCGTATTGCTTGGACTAAAGAAAGACTGTCCCGTAAGTGCTGAAATGACATCCAAAATGATAATTCCGGGAATAAAATATTTCGCCTTTATAGGAATAGGCAAAAAGATGAGCATGAGTTTTGCTTCCGGATTCATCATCCCAAAGGCTGCCAAAATCCCCATGATACAACCTGAGGCCCCTACCATGGAAGCCATTGTAACCTTGTTCATTTCAAATAATTCCGCAAATGCATTTGTATCAATCACTGCACCTCTATAATCAAAATCATTTAAAACTGTTTTTAATCCATTATGAAAAAGCTCAGGTTTAATATAACCTCCTTCTATAGCATTTATATTAACAATTGAATTTAACAAATCTGAACTTAAATTTAGATCCCCAATTCCAAAAGCTGCCGAATAATATTTAAAGTAATAAAAGCCAAGCTGGAATAGCACTGCTCCTAATCCAGCTGAGATGTAAATAAACAAAAACTTTTGGCTTCCCAACTGCTGCTCCACTGCGCTTCCAAACATCCACAAGGCCAACATATTAAACCCTAAATGAAAAGGGCTGAAATATTGAAGACTCGCGCCTCCATGCATAAACATATGGGTAATGATTTGCCAAGGTTGGAAAAGATCATTTTTTGGAAAATACAAGGCAAATAATCTGTAAAACAATTCTCCATTCCCTATTAACATAGTAGCAACAAACATAATCACATTAATGATAATGAGATGTTTTACGGTATTGGTAATCCTAATCATAATCTACATAAATTTTTTATCCAAATCGTCCACACTCATCGTAATAAATGTGGGTCTATTTGTGGGTGACACAGAAGGCTCTTTACAGGCAAAAAGGCTGTTCACCATATGCTCCTGCTCCAATTTGGTAAGCGATTGCCCTGTTTTAATCGCCAAACTTTTGGCAATGGATTTGGCCAAAAGGTCGGTGGCACTAAAACTGCTGTCCGGGACTTCCTGCTCTACATCGCTGATGAGCTGCTCCAAAATAATGGAGACTTCACTTTCAGGAACGTTGATAGGAACTCCGGTAATCTCTACAAGATCCTCACCGAATTGCGAAAATATAAAGCCCGTGGACTCCAAATCTTCCTTAAGACTCTCTAAAATAGGAATTTCATTTGATGAAAAGTGCAATTCCAACGGAAAAAGTAGCTGTTGGCTTACCGCTTCCTTAACCGTCATACTTTTTAGCAGGTTTTCATAGAGAATACGTTGGTGGGCCCGGTGCTGATCGATCACCAACATACCGGACTTAATGGTACTTACAATATATTTGTTATGAACTTGATAGGTGTTTTGAGTCGCCCCCACTTCATTGTCCTGAAATAAAGGCTCAGTAGTTTCTTCACTTTCAAATTCTACCTCACTGAAATCTTCTTCATCTCTGGTCCCTTTGGACTCCAAACCAACATACAGACTTTCCCAACTAGCACCAGTATCTTTCTTGAAAGACACAGCTGAAGCACTTCCGCCACCTGAGGACGAACGCTTGGGAGCCATCTCCTCTGCAAAAGGGTTGAAGTTTCTGTCTACTTCAATAGTAGGGGTTGCAGCCGCCTTGTTTTTATAGTTATAGGGCGTATCCAAATTGGTATCCAAATCGAAATCCAGAACCGGTGCAATATTGAACTGTCCCAAACTGTGTTTTACAGAAGACCGGATAATGGCATATAGGGTATGCTCGTCATCAAATTTAATTTCGGTTTTAGTTGGGTGAATATTGATATCAATCGTTTTGGGATCTACCTCTAAATTCAAGAAATAACTTGGGTGTGCTCCATCTTTTATCAGTCCTTCAAAGGCTGAATTAATGGCATGGTTAAGATAGGCACTCTTTATAAAACGGTCGTTTACGAAAAAGAACTGTTCGTTGCGGTTCTTTTTGGCAAATTCAGGCTTGCCAACAAAACCGGATATCTTTAAGACCTCCGTTACCTCATTTACCGGCACCAATTTTTCATTGGTTTTGTTCCCAAAAATATTCACCACACGTTGCCTGTAATTACTGGCCGGAAGGTTGAAACTTTCACTGCCATTATGATACATCATAAAGGCAATATCAGGATGTGCCAAGGCCACCCTCTGGAATTCGTCGATGATATGCCGAAGCTCCACAGTATTGGACTTTAAAAAATTACGTCGGGCCGGAATATTAAAAAACAAGTGTTTTACGGCTACCGAGGTACCTTCTGGTGTAACCACCACTTCTTGGGCAGTTATCTCACTACCCTCAATGGTAATTTGCGTCCCCAATTCCTCCTCGGGTTGGCGGGTTTTAAGCTCTACATGGGCAATGGCTGCAATACTGGCCAAGGCCTCCCCTCGAAAACCTTTGGTATGCAATCCGAACAAATCCTCGGCCGCCCTGATTTTTGAGGTCGCATGGCGTTCAAAGCTCAAGCGTGCATCGGTGGGGCTCATCCCCTTTCCGTTGTCGATGACCTGGATAAGCGTTTTTCCAGCTTCTTTTATAATAAGTTTCACCTGATTGGCGTCGGCATCAATAGCATTTTCAAGGAGTTCCTTTACCACGGAAGCAGGTCGTTGCACCACTTCCCCGGCAGCTATTTGATTGGCAACGTGATCAGGTAGGAGTTGTATGATGTCTGCCATTAGGGTTTTGAAAAGAATATAGACAAATCGAAATCGATGATAATTAGGAATATTAAGATCAAGATCCCCACAATAATCAAGACACGTTTGTTGGCGCCCATGGTATCTGGATTGTTCTTATAATCTTCCCAAGCATTGTTGACCTTTGTTTTCAGACCTCTGTTGTTGCCTACGGTCTGCCTGTAATCATCAAACTTATGCTTCAGTTCATAAGGACTCCCCTCACCTTTATAGTATCGTGGTGTATACTCGAATTTTTTGTTCTTTTTTAAGCTAAATATTCCCATAATGTTTCTGTTATTCGTAACGACTTAAAATGTATAGTAGTACTAGAACAGCAATCAAAAATAAGACCAAAAAAGGAAGTGAGGTAAAAAAAGATTTTTTTCGGCGGTTGGCATCCCTAACTTCCTTCCATTGCGACTCCATAGTGTCTTTGGCTTCCTTCTCCTCTGTTTTTAAATGTTTGGGAGTATAGCTATACCGCTTGTTTTTTCGTTGGCCAAATAAATTCACTATAAAATTTCGTCACTATTACACTTCAAATGTACTTAAAATACAAGGAAATATCATGCTTGGCGTGCTAAAAAATGTTAACACACCTAAGTTGTAAAAATTGACATTGGAATTGGATTGGCTCTAAGCGTTTTGGCGCAATACAGCCATTTTTATGGCCGCTACAGCTGCTTCTACACCTTTGTTACCGTGTTTCCCTCCGGAACGGTCTATGGCTTGCTGCATGGTATTGTCTGTCAACACACAAAAAATAACAGGAGTATCATGTTGCACATTCAAATCCTTGATGCCTTGGGAAACCGCTTCGCACACAAAATCGAAATGTTTGGTCTCCCCTTGGATCACACTCCCTATGGCTATGACAGCATCCACCTGTTGTTGCTGCATTTTTTTGCTGCCGTAGATAAGTTCATAGCTTCCCGGCACGTGCCATTGCAGAATGTTTTCTGGAAGTCCTCCGTGTTCTACCAAAGTGTCATAAGCCCCTTGAGCCAGTCCTTCGGTGATGATATCATTCCATTCAGAAACAACAATCCCAAACCGAAAGTCTTTCGCGTTTGGGATTGTGTTTTTATCGTATTGAGATAAATTTGTCGTTGCCATATTATAGAGCTGCTTCCGCTCTACCTATGAAAACATCAATGTTTGTTGCTTCGGTAGAGTCTGGAAATTCATTTTTGATACGCTTAAAGTACGTCAAGGCTTTATTGGAATCTCCCAACTTATTGGCTAGGTTAGCTGCCTTAAACAAATACAATGGCGTTGTAAATTCATTGCTAGAAGCATTAATAGCCTGCTCGTAGTATCCTAAAGCATCTTCCAATTGGTTCAATTGTACGAAGGCATCACCAATACCTCCTTTAGCCAAAGGCGCCAACATGATATCGTTACTAGAAAAGTTGCTTAAATACTCGATGGCATTTTTGTAATCCTTAAGGTTTAAATACGCCATACCCGCATAATAGTTGGCAAGGTTTCCTGCTGGAGTTCCACTGTGCTTATCAGCAATATCCACCATTCCGTACTTACCTCCAGAACCTTCTAATGCCAAGGTGAAAAGAGAATCCTTTTCAGTACCGTTTACCGCTTGGTCAAAATACTGTTGTGCGGTGAACATATCGTTCATTGCTTCTTCAGCTTTTGGCTCGGCAATAAATTTATTATATCCCAAATACCCCAATAGAATAAGCGCAACAGCACCTACGGTAACCAAAATGGCTTTTTGGTTCTTTTCTGCCCATTCTTCAGTCTTAGAAGCAGATTCATCCAAGGTGTTAAACACCTCAGCTGTAGTGGAGTGCTCGTCTACAATCTCTTCTTCTTGTGGTTCTACTTTAGTCTTTGGTTTATATCCTCTTTTCTTGTAAGTTGCCATATATTCTGTATTAATGCGCCGCAAAAATAAAATTTTTATTGATAAATAAAAGGCAATTTTTTTGTTATTTTTAATAATTTGCACCGCCTTTTGCAGAACTGGAGCAAAAACACATCTTACATTCTCATTTTATGATTTTAAAGTCTCTTTCATTAATCAACTATAAGAATTTTGAAAGCCAATCCTTTACGTTTGATAGCAAAATCAATTGTTTTGTTGGGGCCAACGGCATTGGAAAAACCAATGTATTGGATGCTATTTACCATTTATCCTTCGGAAAAAGCTACTTCAACCCCATCGCCTCACAAAACATCAAACACGGTGAGGACTTTTTTGTAATCGATGGTGTTTTTGACCGTGAAGAGCGCTCCGAAAAAATTATTGTATCCCTGAAGAAGGGACAGAAAAAGGTCATTAAACGTAACGGCAAAGCATATGACAAGTTTAGTGATCATATAGGTTTTATTCCATTGGTGATCATTTCTCCTGCCGATAGGGACTTGATTCTGGAAGGTAGCGAAACCCGACGCAAGTTTATCGACAGTGTGATTTCGCAAAGTGATAAGGTGTATTTAAACAACCTCATCAATTACAACAAGGTGCTTTCGCAACGGAATGCCTTATTGAAGTTTTTCGCTTTAAACAATACCTTCAATGCCCAAACCTTGGAAGTTTACAACGAACAATTGCACCAGTACGGCTCCGCTATTTTTAAAACCCGTGATGAATTTTTAAAAACTTTCATTCCTATTTTCAAATCGCGCTATGAAGCCATTAGCAATAGCATGGAAACGGTGAATCTCAGCTATAAAAGCGATCTTTTTGAGCACGACCTATTAGAACTTTTCGCCCAAAACCTTAATAAGGACAAGGCTTTGCAATACACTAGTAGAGGCATCCATAAGGACGACCTTAACTTTGAAATAGAGGATTACCCCATCAAGAAATTTGGAAGTCAAGGTCAGCAAAAGTCCTTTTTAATTGCCTTAAAACTGGCACAATTCGACTTTATAAAACAACAAAGTGGCGTTACTCCCATCCTACTTTTGGATGATATTTTTGACAAACTGGACGAACATCGCGTAGCCCAGATTATAAGTTTGGTGGACCACGAACATTTTGGGCAATTGTTTTTAAGCGATACCCATGCGGACCGTACGGAAAGTATCATCAAGCAAATTCACCAATCTTACAAGATTTTTAAACTGTAAATCTTCTTTCCTCTTAAAAAGAAAAGACAATCCTTGTATTTTCAACAAGTATGGCAGACCTTTGGATTTCAAAGTTTACAGTAGATGAAATTCAAACTTTTCTTTACGGTTTTAGCCTGTTTCACCTTACTCCATTGTGGAAAAAATCCAGAGACATCCCTTCAACACCTTAATGGATACTGGGAAATCAAGGAAGTCACCTTGGCAGATGGCTCTAAAAAGGAATACACTTTTAGTAACTCTATCGATTTCATAGAGGTCAATGACAGCCTAGTTGGTTTTAGAAAAAAATTAACCCCTACTTTGGAAGGCAAGTTTAAAACTTCTGGCGATGCGGAAAATATTAAGGCTATCATACAAAATGACAGTTTGATTTTGGAGTATACCACTCCTTTTTCCAACTGGAAGGAAACCGTCTTGAAGGCTACCGAGGACAAACTTTTAATCCTCAATGCGCGGAAAGATTTGTACCTTTACAGTCGTTACGAACCTTTAGAACGTATCAATTAATGGCAAAACGGCACAGTGAATATTTAAGCATCAGTGAGGTACTCAAGGAATTTGTAGATACCAACAACCTGCAGGACGGCCTAGACAAAATAGATGTGAGGGATGCCTGGGCAAAGATGATGGGAAATGGCGTGAACAACTATACCACAGCCATTCAATTGGAGCGCGATACACTTTACGTACAATTGAGCTCTAGTGTACTTCGGGAAGAATTGAGTTACGGTAAGGAAAAAATTATCAGCATGCTCAACGAATCCTTGGGCAAGGAAGTAATCAAAACCCTTGTACTTCGTTAAAATCAAAACCTTATAAAAACAAAAAAACGCAACGGTACCGTTGCGTTTTTTTGTTTAAGGTACATGTACCTTAAAACATTTCTCTTCCTGCAAAGTGGAATGCACCTTCAATGGCAGCATTTTCGTCGCTATCACTTCCGTGAACAGCATTCTCCCCAATAGACTCAGCATACATTTGACGGATCGTTCCCTCAGCTGCTTCAGCAGGATTAGTAGCTCCAATCAAAGTTCTAAAATCCTCAACAGCATTTTCTTTTTCCAAGATAGCTGCTACAATAGGACCACGAGTCATATATTCCACCAACTCTCCAAAGAAAGGTCTTTCTTTGTGGATTGCATAGAAAGCCTCAGCATCTGCAGAAGTCATTTGAGTTAATTTCATTGCTACAATTCTAAATCCAGAAGCTGTAATTTTCTCCAAAATCGCACCAATATTCCCTTTTTCAACAGAATCTGGCTTAAGCATTGTAAATGTTCTATTTGTTGCCATTTTAATATATTAAATTATTCAGATTTTACGTTAGTGTTCCATAACGGTTTGACTACACAGCCTTTAACTTGTAGGCACCCCGTAATTTGGGTGCAAAAGTAATGCATTTCTTCATAAAAACCACATAAACCATTATTAAAAAATTGTATCTTCGCCCTCTATGACAAAGCAAGATATCAAGAACATCCAAACGCTTTTAAGCAGACCAAAACATGTTGTAATTATCCCTCACAAGAATCCAGATGGGGATGCCATGGGAGCCTCTTTAGGCCTATACCATTATCTTAAAAACATGAACCACGAAGTAAGGGTCATTGCTCCAAACGACTATCCCGACTTTTTAAAATGGATGCCCGCCGATGACCTTGTTCTAAAATATGAGTTCAACCGTAAAGAAAGTGATGTACTTATTAAAAATGCCGATTTGATTTTCACTTTGGATTTTAATGCCCTGAATCGCATAGGTGATATGGAAACACCGGTTAAGACTTCGGAAGCCATTAAAATAATGATTGACCACCATCAGCAACCAGACGATTATGCCCTTTACACCTACTCTGAAGTGGGCATGTCCTCTACCTGCGAAATGGTTTATCATTTCATTGACATGTTGGGGGATTTGGGATCCATCAATCCAGAGATTGCCACCTGCCTTTACACTGGAATCATGACCGATACGGGGTCCTTCCGCTTTGCGTCTACTACGAGTACTACCCATAAAGTGATTGCCCATTTAATAGATCAAGGTGCCGAAAACGCACAGATTCACAACAATATATACGACACCAATTCCTTTGAACGCCTGCAACTGTTAGGCCGTGCCTTAAGCAACCTTACGGTTTTGCCAGAATATAGAACAGCCTATATTTCATTGACACAAGAAGACCTAAACACCTTCAACTTTAAAAAAGGAGACACCGAAGGTTTTGTGAATTACGGACTCTCTGTAGAAGGCATTGTACTGGCGGTAATCTTTATTGAAAACCAACAGGAAGGCATTGTAAAAATCTCATTGCGAAGCAAGGGGGATTTCTCGGTGAACGAATTATCCCGCGCCCATTTTGAAGGCGGCGGCCATACCAATGCAGCCGGAGGAAAAAGCGATTTGTCCCTTGAGGCCACTATTGAAAAATTTATTAGTATATTACCGAGCTATAAACATGTCCTGAATCATGAATAAATATATACTAATAGGGCTCTTGGCAAGTTGTGCCATGGCCTGTAAATCTCCCGAAGCCCGAAAACCGGTCACGGTCAATAAGGGGTCCTTTATCAATTTATCGGTAGAGCGCAATATTAAACTCAATCAAAAGGAACGCGAATTCATTGAAGGTATCATTCAAAAAGACACCAGCAATACCTATATAGCTTCAGAAAGCGGATTTTGGTACTACTATAATACCAAGGTTGAACAGGATACCATCACGGCAAATTTTGGAGACATTGTCAACTTCGATTATAGTGTCACCGATTTAAGTGGCAACCAAATCTATTCCGAAGAAGAAATTGTCCCAATGGATTATGCCATGGACAAGGAAGAGCTGTTCACAGGCCTTCGTGAGGGTCTTAAATTAATGAAACCTGGAGAAACGGTAACCTTTTTCTTCCCGTCCCAAAAAGCCTATGGGTACTATGGTGATTCCAACAGAATTGGCACCAATACCCCACTTATTTGTAAAGTCACAGTTAATACTATAACCCAAACCCAAAATGATTAATATGAGAAACATGAAAAACAAAGTATTGCAATTATTTTTTCTTGTTGCCTTAATGACAACCACGGCATGTAACGACAAGTATCCTGACCTAGAGGATGGTTTATATGCTGAATTTGTTACCAACAAAGGAACCATGGTCGCCAAGTTATATTTCGACAAAGTTCCGGTAACCGTTGCAAATTTTGTTGCCCTTGCCGAAGGAAATCACCCAATGGTAAAGGAAGAATTTAAAGAAAAAAAATACTATAACGGTACTACCTTCCACCGCGTTATCGATCAATTTATGATCCAAGGAGGTGACCCAACTGCTACAGGTTCTGGAGATCCAGGATATAAATTTGAGGATGAATTTCACCCAGACCTAAAGCATGACAAGCCAGGTATTTTATCTATGGCCAATTCAGGTCCTGCTACCAATGGAAGTCAATTCTTCATCACCGAAGTACCTACTCCAAACCTAAACAACCGTCACGCTGTTTTTGGAGAGTTGGTTTTAGGTCTTGAAATCCAAGACAGTATTTCCAATGTGGAAACGTCTAAACCTGGCGACAAGCCAAAAGAAGATGTGGTGATCCAAGAATTAAACATCATCAGAAAAGGATCGGCTGCGAAAAACTTCGATGCGCCAAAAGTGTATATGGAAGAACTTCCTAAAATCAAGGAAAAACAAAAAGCCTTAAGAGAAGAGGCTAAGAAAAAAGCCGAAGAAGAGCGTTTGGCCAAAGAAGCTCAAAATGCTGAAGCTGGGGCTGCTTTTAAAGCTACCTTAGATGGTTACGAAGCCAAGGCTACTACCCTTCCTTCTGGATTGAAAATGTTCGTGATTACTGAAGGAACTGGTGAAAAACCAAACACTGGAGATATGGTAAAAGTAAACTACGAAGGTTACTTTGCCGATGGTCGTTTATTTGACAGTAACGTTAAGGACGTTTCTGAAAGACATGGAATGTTCAACGAAATGAGAGACCAACAAGGTGGATATCAACCAATGCCAATGAAAGTGAGCCCAGACGCCAATATGATTCCTGGATTTAAGGAAGGTGTTGCTGCTTTAAAAGGTGGAGACCGTGCATATTTCTATCTGCCATACCACTTGGCATACGGAGAGCGTGCCATGGGTCCTATTCCTGCAAAATCAGATTTGATTTTCATTATTGAATTGGTTGAGGACGCAGAATAATATTTCAATCCATATAAATAAAAAAGCCGCTATTAAGCGGCTTTTTTATTTTGGATATATAATTTTTATTTCTTTGGAATCGCCTTAAGGATTTCCAATACAAACTTCCAATATTTTTGAGCAGAAGAAATCTGGGCGCGTTCATCCGGAGAGTGTGCTCCCTTAATGTTGGGCCCAAAACTAATCATGTCCATCTCTGGATAATTGGTTCCTAAAATACCGCATTCCAAACCGGCATGGCAAGCCGCTACATGAGGTTCTTCACCTTGGTTCAGTTCTTTGTACAAAGGCACCATCACCTTTAAAATATCAGAATCCATATTCGGTGTCCAACCTGGGTAATCCCCACTGAACTCTACTTCACAACCTGTCAGTTCAAAAGCAGCTCTAAGTGTGTTTGCCAAATCCCATTTAGAACTTTCCACAGAAGAGCGGGTCAAACATCCCACTTTAATTTCCCCATCTTTTATCACCACATTGGCAATATTATTAGAGGTTTCCACCAAACCAGGAATATCGGCACTCATACGGTACACCCCATTCCAAGCAGCATGCAAGGCTCTTGTAAACCCTTCCTGAACGCCTAGGTCCATGATGTGCTCTGGTGTTTCGGTTTTGGTCACGATGATCTCCAAATCAGGTTCCATGGTTTTCAATTCGGCTTTAATGTCATTGGCCAAATCATTGGTTTCCGCAATAAACACTTCTTCGTGCATGCTATCTATGGCTACAATGGCTTTGCTTTCCCTAGGAATGGCATTGCGCAAACCACCTCCGTTGATTTCTGCAATTCGCAAACCGAAGTTTTCAAACCCATCAAACAATAAACGGTTCATGATTTTGTTGGCATTGCCTAAACCTTCATGGATCTGCATTCCAGAATGGCCTCCCTGAAGTCCTTTCACCTCAATTTTGAAACCCATTTTAAATTCTGGAGTTTCTTCCTCTTCATAACTGCGGGTAGCCGTTACGTCGACTCCTCCGGCACAACCTACTCCGATTTCGTCATCTTCCTCAGTGTCAAGATTCAACAAAATCTCACCTTCCAACAAACCACCTTCCAATCCCATAGCACCGGTCATCCCCGTTTCTTCGTCTATGGTAAACAAAGCCTCAATGGCTGGGTGCTCAATATCGCTACTTTCCAAAATGGCCATAATGGTAGCCACTCCCAAACCGTTATCCGCACCAAGGGTAGTGCCTTTGGCCCGTACCCAATCGCCATCAATATACATGTCGATGCCTTGGGTATCAAAATCGAAATTGGTATCGTTATTTTTTTGGTGCACCATATCCAAATGCGATTGCATCACAATGGCCTTCCTGTCCTCCATCCCAGGAGTTGCAGGCTTCTTGACAATCACGTTGCCTACCTTATCCACGATGGTTTCCAAACCTAGGTTTTCACCAAATTCCTTCATGAACGCAATGACGCGTTCTTCCTTTTTTGACGGTCTTGGAACTGCATTCAAATCGGCAAATTTATTCCATAACGCCTTTGGTTCCAACTGTCTTATTTCTGAATTCATATGTATTAGCTTAAAGTTGCACAAAGGTACAAATTGAAGTCCACAATTAAGAGACACAGATCTGCTTCTTTTTATTACATTTGAAGTATGCAGAACTTTGGCCGCCTCTTTATTGCCTTTTCGATTCTCCTTCAAATCGCCTTTATCAAACTTATCGCGAAGTTCCCCGAATTTGTAGAACGCTGGTACAGCCACGGACTATATGTTTGGATTTCCAAATCCATGCGTTTTACCTTTGGATGGGTTCCTTTCTCGGTGGGTGATCTTCTATACACCCTGGCCACCATTTACATTTTAAGATGGCTCTACATCAATAGAAAACGCATGCTCAAGGATTTCAAATCCTGGGGTGTGGATGTGCTTATGGCCTTGTCGATGGGCTATTTGGCCTTTCATATATTATGGGCCTTTAATTACTACCGTCTGCCCCTCCACGAATCTTTAGGACTGGAAAAAGAATATACCACGGAAGCCCTTTTGGCCACTGCAGAACGCCTTACCGAAAAGGTCAACACCTTGCATACTGCGATCACTTACAATGATACGCTTCCGGTGGTCATGCCTTATAAGAAAACGGAATTGATAAAAGCGGTTCCCAAAGGGTATGAAGTCCTTTCAATGGAATACCCCCATTTGGCATATACTCCAAAAAGTATCAAATGTTCGATTTATAGTTTACCACTTACCTATATGGGATTTAGTGGCTATTTGAATCCGTTTACCAATGAAGCTCAAATAGACGGCATGATCCCTATTTGGAAGTACCCTACAACTGCCAGTCATGAAGTGGCACACCAATTGGGATATGCCGCAGAAAATGAAGCCAATTTTATAGGCTGTATGGCCGCTATACACCATCCTGATAAGTATTTTCAATATTCAGGATATGCTTTTGCCCTACGCCACTGTCTTTTGGAAATCTACCGTAGGAATCCCGAAACGTATGATGAAATGCTGACCAAAGTGAATAAAGGGGTATTAAAAAACTACCAGGAATCACGTGACTTTTGGATGCGTTACCAAAACCCATTGGAACCGGTATTCAAAACTACTTATGACAATTTTTTAAAGGCCAATAACCAAACCGATGGCATGGAAAGTTACAGCTATGTGGTGGCACTATTGGTTAATTATTTTGAGGCCAATCCAGAGCATTAAGCTTTTCTACCCAACTATTTTACGATAAGTTTTTTAATGCTTTTTCTTGTTCCGTTATGCAATTGAACAAAATAAATACCGCTTTCCAAGGAAGACACATCCAATGCCATTTCTTGTTCTTGGGCATAGGACGTTTCCATAACTCGCTTCCCTAGCACATCAAAAACATTTACCCTCAATTCTGAAGAAACCTCTTCTATCTGAATATAGACCATATCATTTGCTGGATTTGGATGAATTGAAAACTCAGCAGTCTCCTGATCTTCTACCGAAAGTGTCTCTACAAATTCGGTAGAGAATGTATTGGTAATTACGGGGTCATTAAAGTCGAAATAGATAGCCGCAGAATTAGGAATAACATCTCCCACTCCATAACCTGAAACAGGTTTTATTTTAAAATGAACGTAACCGTGGCTTTCAGGCTCATCCATACTTTCACTCGGCAAATTAATGTCATCGAACTGCCAAACCAATAGATTGCCCGTTCGGGTAACGACATAATCATGACTGGAATGCAACATTTCAAAAGTGCTTTCATCCAATTGAACATCCAGGACATCCTCAATTCTCACTTCGAAAGCTTCGGCTGTCCCCACATTTTGAAAGCGAATGGTATAATACAAATATTCATCTGAAGTTATAAACTCATCATAAAGAATTTGTGGCCCATGGCTTTCCATAATATCATTTGGATCATAAGATCCAACAACTGTTTCAGTTAAACTCGCAGTGTTATTGTTGGTATTTATTTCATCTGTATTTGATGTATAAGTAACAGAATTAGTAACAGTTTCTCCCAATGCTAGCGTTGTGGGACATACCACTGTTACAGGTATATATATTTCAGAACCTCCCTCAATATCCATAAATTCCAATATAAACCCAGTCGAAGTATTAATTATGGTATAATTTGGTGAGTCATTCACCACAAGCTCACTCAAAGGCAAAGATTCATCCAAAACAAACTCCAATTCTCCTGAATTAGGTTGAGTACCATAATTTTCTAGTTGAATAATACTATAATATGAAAAACCAGGTATCGGAGGAAAGTATGTGTAAAGATGGACATACATATCCTCACAGTCCTCAATTTCCATAATTGGAAAATCAAGTGTTATTTCCGCTCCATTGGAAACGGTAATATCTGAGAGCGTTGTTGTGTTAGAATAATAACAATTTTGTTGTAAGCTTAAATTAAAGTCATAGGAATCGCTTTCCTGAGAGGTGTATAAAGTAAAACTCCCTGTATTGGACATTACACCACTAAAATAACCTGAATCATTCAACTCATAGGTTATTTGGGCTTGGTCAAAATAAGCTTCACCGGTATCAAAAACAGAATTACTATTGGCGTCCAAAAATATATTTACATGAATTAATCCTGAGTTTTCACAATCTATAAAATTCACTAAGGTGGCGTCTGCCCCAACTGGAACTTCCTGTATTGGGTCATAAATAATAACTGAATAATAAGCCGATTCGGTTACCACCAACTCATCTGTTGTTGCCCCAGAAATCAAGATGCCATCTTGATACCATTCATAATTAAATGTACTAGTCGAAGATATTTCCGCCTGCAATAATACAGTAGGTGTTTCTTCACATATATTCTGATCTGCTCCTAATTCCACATCAACCGCCTCCTGGAAATCAACACAATATACCATATAACTAATGCCTTCACTAAGCTCTAGTTCACCTGAGGCACAACTCACAGTTTCATTCGCCACTACAGAAAAGGTAATAGAATCTCCTGCAGACATTATAAACGTTCCCGGAACAACCTGACCGGCAGGATAATAAAGGTTCGAGCCACCAGTATCTAATATTTTCAAGGTGTCATTTCCATCCTCAATAGCCCCTCCTATTAACATTAACATCAACGGATTTCCATTGGAACTTGTATAAGTGACTTCATTATAGCTATTGTTTTCGTAACAAGCCGTAACAAACAAAGGCCCTTCATCACAATCAACAATTACCTGTGCTTGGAAACTAAAAAAGAAAAGGGATAAGGCGAAAAAAAGTAATTTTTGCTTCATAAAAATGTAAATTTGCACTACCAATATACTGTTAATAAGTGAGAAAAGAAATAATCAGTACTCAAAATTCCTACATTAAAGAGTTGTTTCAACTAAAGGAGAAATCCCGTGAACGTAAAAAAACAGGACTTTTTCTCATTGAAGGAGAAAGAGAAATTAGCCTGGCAATCAAGGGCAACTATAACGTTGATACTATTTTATTTTATCCTGAGTTATTTCCGGAAGCCCAACTTAAAACCTTATCAGCCCCATCTATCCCAACCATACAAATCTCAAAGGAAGTATATCAAAAGTTGGCACACCGCTCTACCACAGAAGGTATTTTGGCTGTTGCTAAATCCAAAGCTCACAATTTGGAGCAACTTACATTTAAGTCGAAAAACCCATTAATCATGGTTGCCGAAGCCCCTGAAAAACCAGGAAACATAGGCGCTTTACTCCGTACGGCCGATGCTGCCAATGTGGACGCCGTGATTATCGCTAACCCCAAAACCGATTTATACAACCCAAATATCATCCGCTCCAGCGTGGGATGTGTCTTTACCAATACGATTGCCGTGGGCAGCACTTCCGATATCATTACCTTTTTACAAGACCACAACATTGCCATGTATTGCGCTGCGCTACAGGCTTCGGTGGGATATCACACCCAAGACTACACGGGCCCCACAGCTTTGGTGGTAGGCACCGAAGATACCGGTCTTAGCGACGAATGGCGAACCAATTCAAGACAAAACATTATCATTCCTATGCAAGGCGCTATTGATTCCATGAATGTTTCGGTGGCTGCTGGTATCTTGATATTTGAAGCCAAAAGACAGCGTCAGTTTTTATAATCAAAAATCCATTTATTTCCTCTAAACTCTTATGAACTCCCAAACCCTATTCTATATCATCATTGCCATTATTATTCTGGATTTTATCGTCGACAAAGTGTTGGACGCCCTAAACGCCAAACATTTTAAAGATCCTATTCCACAAGAATTGCATGATGTATATGATGAAGAAGACTATAAAAAATCACAGGCTTATAAAGCCACCAATTATCGCTTTGGTTTATGGAGTTCCAGTTTTTCAATACTAACAACACTTGCCTTTTTAATCTTTGGCGGTTTTGAGTATGTAGACCAATGGGCTCGAAATTTCAGCAACCATCCTATTGTCATTGCCTTGATATTCTTTGGAATTATCATGTTAGCAAGTCAGTTGGTGAGTCTACCGTTTTCTTACTACCGAACTTTTGTAATTGAAGAGCGTTTTGGATTCAATAAAACCAGTAAGGGCACTTTTATTTTGGATAAGCTTAAAGGTCTCCTCATGGGCGCTATTGTGGGAGGAGGTTTGCTGGCCTTGATTATTTGGATCTATCAACTTACCCAAGAACACTTTTGGTTATATGCATGGGGCGTCATTGCACTTTTTTCTGTGGTAATGAATATGTTTTATTCCAAAATTATTGTGCCTCTGTTCAACAAACAAAGTCCTTTGGAAGATGGTCCCTTGCGTGAAAAAATTTCGGAATATGCACAATCGGTTGGATTTCAACTGGACAATATTTTTGTGATTGATGGTTCCAAACGCTCCACCAAAGCCAATGCTTATTTTTCTGGATTTGGAAGTCAAAAACGTGTGACTTTATACGATACGCTTATCAAGGATTTGGAAGAAGATGAAATTGTAGCTGTATTGGCACATGAGGTAGGACACTACAAAAAACACCATATCATTTTTAATTTAATAGCCTCGCTATTACTAACTGGAGCAACCTTATTTATTCTATCCATTTTTATTTCCAATCCCCTATTATCGCATGCCTTGGGCGTGAGTATTCCGAGTTTCCATGTGGGCTTGGTGGCTTTTGGATTGTTGTATGCACCAATTTCGGAATTGACAAGTTTGGTGATGAACCATTTTTCACGTGCTTTTGAATATCAAGCAGACGACTATGCCAAAAACACCTATAAAGCAGCGCCATTGGTAAGCGGACTAAAAAAGCTTTCCAAAAACAGTTTGAGCAACCTTACACCACACCCCGCCTATGTTTGGGTACACTATTCGCATCCTACCTTATTGCAACGGGTATCCAATTTACATCAAAACTAAGCGTGTTTTTAGTTCGAGGTTAATTCCTCGTCATCTTCGTCCTCGTCAACGTCTAAAATATCCAAGTCCTCCAACTGCTTCTCAATTAAAGTAGCTCGCATTTTTTGACGGCGTTTTACACTTAACCTCAAATTTTTAAGTCGCTCCCTATTTAGGGCAATGACCAAATTATAACACATGGCCAAAAGGATCAATGAAAACGGCAATGCGGCCAGCATGACAGCAGTTTGTAATGTTACCAAGCCCCCGCCAATTAATAGGGTTGCCGACAACAGTCCCAAAAGGGCCGCCCAAAACAAGCGTTGTAAAACCGGGGAATCCATTTTCCCTCCGGAAGTAATAAAGTCTACAACTAAAGAACCACTATCTGAGGAAGTGACAAAAAAGCTTACCAAAAGTAATACCCCAACAAAGCTCATGATTTTAGACATGGGAAAGGCCCCCAACATAGCAAACAAGGCAGTGGAAATATTGGCATCGACCTCAGCCCCTATAGGAGCCAACCCGTTAAGTTCCAAATACACTGCTGAAGATCCAAAAACAGTAAACCAAAGAAATGAAAAAGCACTAGGAATTAAAATTACCCCTGTTAGAAACTCTCTAATGGTTCGCCCTTTGGACACACGCGCAATAAAAATCCCCACAAAAGGACTCCAGGCAATCCACCAGGCCCAATAGAAAATGGTCCAATTATTTTGCCATTTGGTATTACTATACACCTCGGTATAGGTCCCTAATTGGATCGCATTCTGTAAATAATTCCCAATATTTTCAATCAAGGAGTCGATGATAAATACCGAAGGCCCAATGAAGAGCATCACCACCATAAAAACAAGGGTAAGCCTAATATTGAATACACTTAAAGCTTTTACCCCTTTGTCCAAACCAGAAGCAATGGAAAACGACGCTATAACCGTAGCCACAATAATGAATATCACATGCGTATATGTGGTATTGGGAATCCCCCATAAATAGTTGAGCCCCGAACCTATCTGAGCAGCCCCAAACCCCAAGGTTGTGGCCAGGCCAAACAAACAAGCAATTACAGCCAGTACATCTACAACATGTCCAAACAAACCATTGATGCGATGTTTTAAAACTGGAAAAAACAAGGAACGGACACTTAACGGTAATTTTCGGTTGAAAGTAAAAAAGGCAAAACCTAAAGACACCATTGCATAAACCGCCCAAGGATGGAAACCATAGTGCAGGAAGGTAAATTTAAAGGCCTGCTCAGCAGCCTTGGCCTCTGTTGCCACCGGAATGGGAGGATTGACCAAATGCTGAATGGGCTCGGCCACTCCATAAAAAATCAAACCGATGCCCATACCTGCTGAAAACAACATGGAATACCAAGAAAAATCGGAATAATCAGGGACTGCCTTAGGGCCCCCCAAACGGATTCTTCCGAAGGGTCCAAAAGCAATAATAATACTCATAACCAACATAGTGCTCACCGTGATGATGAACAACCAGCCCACTTGATCATAAAGTACATCACGCCACTTTTCAAAAAGACGTTCTATGGGCTCCCCAACAATTAAGGTCACCAATACAAAGCCCAAAATAATCAGGGTTGCAGGAATGGTAACTGGATAATACAAATTAAGGAGAGGTTTCTTCTTTTTTTTGTGCTCCATATCAAACGTGGATTTCGCTAATGTTAGAATATCAGAATTGTAGCCCTGAAAGCACCATGGAAAAACTTGAAAAAAGCGAACAGTGGGCGCAGAAAACTATTCAGGAACAAGGTCTTACAAATATACGCATTAAAAAGTAAACCGCTCGATAACAAGCTATTGAATGCAAAACTAAGATTTACATTCGTTAGAGTTCCGCCCTCTAATTCTAAGCTCATAAAATGTAATACACCTTACAACGACTTTTGTAATCAGAAAATACTTTCAAATTAGTATCTTGGGTGCATGTTATAAAAAATTAAGGTCCTTCAAAACAAGACACCTTACACCAACCAATACCAACCTTGAAATACAAGACAATGAGAAAACCTCTTTTACTATTAATTGCATTATCTTCTTTATTTAACATTACATTATCAGCCCAAAACTCGAATTTAACCTATGGAATAAAAACAGGTGCTAATTACTCAAGTTATTCACCTCGATACCCCATGGCCGGCTTTAAAGAAATACACTACTCAAGTAAATTTGGGTTCTATTTAGGGGGCATACTAAATTTTGAAATAAACAATAATTTCAAATTGCAACCAGAACTTAATTTTGCATCACAAGGCGCTAGATATGTAAGTGAAAATATTCATCTTACAAGCGAATATGGTCCCGATATTGTAGGAGATTTTGAATCTAGAATTACCGAATCTACCATTGTTATACCCATAGTATCTCAGTATTTTTTTTCTGAAAAGTTTTACATGGAAGGTGGTCCTCAATTTGGATATATTTTAGACAGAACAGAAAAGTTAATAGTAAACCCCGCTGAGCAATTTGGAGATACTACCAATGAAATTAATGATATTGATTATGACAAATTTGATTTCGGACTCACTTTTGGATTAGGGCTTAAATTTTCAGAAAAAATTGGACTCAATTCAAGATATTTCTTTGGTCTTATAGAACGCAACAATTACCTAAAATCCTCTGTCTTAAATTTAGGATTAGAATATCTTTTTTAGAAACTTTTATATAATTTACCTTTTCTGTATGCTGGGTGCTGCCCTTGGTGGGTATACTGGATATAGCATCGCCAAAAATACCAAACCCAATGGCTCCCATACAGTTGAAGAAAATTTACAAAACTAACCAAACCCCATATAATGACAGATTACTCTGAACGCCTAAAACATCTTGATGACAAAAAACTTATGGATGTTGTAAAAAATTATCGTCAATATGGTTATGACATTTCTGTTCGAGCCACAGCTATTTCAATACTAGGAGAAAGAGGATTTTCAGAAGAAACATTAGAGCTTACGGGAAATATGGATAACAAAACATATGACTACGCGGAAACTCTATATAATTCATTTAAAAGAAATTCCAAGGTAGCATTCATCCTCTTCTGTGTACTTCTAATCACCAATATATCAACTTCTATTTTTGCAATAAGCGCCAACTATTTGACTTCTGTTTCTGTGTCAATAAATGCTATAGCAACCATTCTTTACTTTGTTTTTTTAATTAAATCATTCTTAAATCAAAACAAGTTTTACAAGGTAATTAATGACGATTATGGCACAGAGGGAGTTCTAATGTATTTCCTCTTAGGCATGCCACTTTATATTGTTATGTATTTTTATTTTGGAAATCAAATGAAAGAAAAAATGAAAGATATCCAATAAGATTCTTTCCCGCGAGATAACATTCGCGCGGTTATTTTTCTTGAAGAAAACAAACCACTCTATTTTCAAGTAATTACCCTTGCCAAGAAGAATAAAAGGAATCCTAGAAATTATTGATTTTTAGCATTAAAACCCACAATATCTCTCATCAAAACCCTAATACCTGGGCAAAAATTCCTTACTTTTATATGGCCTAAAAACCTTAACAAATAAGGTCCATTTTAAACTTACCAAATGAAAATATCCAACATCTCCAAAACCCTAGTTCTTGGACTAAGTTTAGCCCTTGTAAGCTGCGCCGAAACCGCCAAAACCAAAACCATTGCTCAAGAAGCCCCTATAAGCAAAGAAGCCTTTGAGGAAGCCCATAGCATTGTGACCCAAAACTGTGTGACCTGTCATGCTCCTGCCGGCAACCCAACCACAAGAATTGCCCCACCACTCATTGCTGTTAAGGACCACTATTTAAAACCGGATATGACGGAAGCTGAATTTGTTCAGTCCGTAGCCAGTTTTTTAAATACCCCGAAAATAGAAAATTCACAAATGCCCAGAGCTGTAGAGCGTTTTGGGCTAATGCCCAAACTAGGCTATTCCCAAGCCCAACTAGAAGCTGTAGCCACTTATATTTATAGAGCTAAATTGGATCAACCGGATTGGTTTGAAACCCATCACCAACAACGCGAAGCCGATTTGATGAAGTATTCTGAAACCGGTACCCAAGATTACCTCAAGAAAGGAATGAGCATTGCCCTATCCACTAAAGCGGTTTTGGGCAAAAACCTGTTAACCGCCATCCAAACCAAAGGCACTGCTGGAGCTTTGGAATTTTGCAACGAAAGAGCCATTGTTCTTACAGATAGTATGTCTACCGAACTGCACGCCAATGTGAAACGTGTTTCAGACAAAAACAGAAACCCAAACAATCTAGCAAATGCTAAGGAACTAGACTATATCGCAGTGGCAAAACAAGATATTGCAGCCACAGGAGAAGCAAGCCCTAAAATGGTTGAAGACAACGGAAAATTAATAGGTTACTACCCTATCATGACCAATCAAATGTGTTTACAGTGCCACGGCACCCCAGACAAAGACATTACGCCTGAAACCTTAATGACGCTTAAGGAAAAATACCCACAAGATTTAGCCACAGGATATGGTATAGATGAACTGCGTGGGATTTGGGTCATTGAAATGGATAAGCCCGAGTAAGTAATAAAACTAACCAGAGATTACATTGCCCCCATAGGCTGCTCCAATTCCTTCAGTAGTTTATAAAACCTAGGATCCTCTGGGTACAATTCCATTAATCCCTTACAAATAGCTCGTGCCGTATTTAAATCGCCTGTATTCATGGCCGCAATCATTTTAATGTACAGCAAATCGGTATTGTTAGGATCGTATTGCAGTGCTTTATTCAAAACTTGCGAAGACAATTTAAAATTCTTGGCTTCCTGAAGTTTTAAGGCATAATTGTAATATGCGCGTAAATTAAAGGGCTCTTTTTGGCAGGCTTCACCCAAATATTTCAAGGACATCTCGTCCTGCCCCATTTCATTATACAACAAGCCCAACATATAGTATGGATAGCTATTAGCGGGTTCAAACTCTAAAATGGCTTTATAATATTTTGCCGCATTTTCAAAATCGCCGTTTTGATAGTATAGCAATGCCAAATTGTTTCTTGCATTATTGTTATAACTATCAAACGAAATGGCTTTTTCATAGGCCGCAATAGCTTTTTCCATATTTCCTTTTAAATAATGATGCTCAGCCATCTGTACCTGCCCCAATGAAAAATCGGAGTTCATTTCCTGAAACTCCCCAAACTCCCTATGGCCTTCGGCAAAACCATCCATTTGAGAGGTTCCATGACCATAAATGTCCAAATATTTAGCTGAAGTAATACGTACCACTCGCACCGAATCCTTTAAAAGTTTAGAAACTTCCTTAACACTAGTTGTATCCCCAATTTGAGTCAAAACTGTTACTGCCTCATTACGCACCAAAGCCGACGAATCCTTCAAAAAGGCTTTCAATTGCTCCAATTCTTTTGAAGTCAATGCCATGTTTCCATAATTGCTCAAAGCGGTCGCACGAAGCAATTCTGAAGCCTGATGATTTGACGCCAAAGTGTGAAAGGCATCTTTATCACCAGCATAACCCGCCAATAAAAAATCGGAAGGATGGTCTTTGGCATCAATAGCCTTGGTTTTCCCTAAAGTCTTGAGGGCATTTAAGGCCCATTCTGGGGTTTTATCCTCATGGCATCTGTTACACGCATTTGGTGTGCCATAAGCCAAACTCTGATCGGGTCTCGGCACTCTAAAACTGTGATCTCTTCTAAAATCATTCCCCATATACGTTCGCCCTGTCATATGGCAGTTCACGCATTGGGCCGCCTCTGTACCTGCCATATGAAAATGATGGGTTTCCGTATCATAAACAGTAGGTGCATGACAATTCAAACAAAGAGCATTACCCTGCTCTTTTAACTTTAGGGAATGAACATTGTGGCAATCGCGACAGGACACTCCGTTTTCATACATTTTACTCTGCACAAAGGATCCATACACATACACCTCGTCATAAATCTGTCCATCGGGCTCATATAAAGGCTGTGTTAAAAGTGCCGGTAAATATTGATCCAAGAATGCCTCATCATGCGTAAAATCCTTGGTAAGTTGAGTCCTTCTTGAGTGACAACGCGCACATTGATTCACCAAGGTTTGAGGTGCCGTATCGGGCGTCATGGTCAATTTACTTTTATAGATAGGATCTTCACCTTCTTCGTAGAATTTCACATGGTTACTGGCTGGCCCGTGGCAAGCTTCACAACTTACATTGATAATTTTAAAAGTCGTATTATAGGATTCCGAAACTGGATCGTAGTTTTTATGTAAATCGGTGGAATGGCAATCAGCACAAGCTGTATTCCAACGCATCCCTCCTCCTGTCCAATGGATCCATTCATCGCTCCGCAACTCTAACTCGGGATATAGGTTGAACCATTGCTGTTTATCACTATCCCACGCAATCGTAAGACATTGCATTTTGCCTTTGTCCAACTCCACAATATATTGCTGTAACGGTGTGTATCCAAAGGTGTATTTTATCGGGTAGTCCTGATAGGTATCATCCGGCCCGGGAATATTCACATAAAAATTGGCATCTTTTTTATAGAACGTGGCCTTGCCTCCTTTGTATGGAAATTCTACATTATTGAAATCTCCAAGCACCGAAACAGAATCGGCTACTTTCATGGCCAAATCATGATGAGAACCTTTCCAATCGTTATAAGCTTCCTGATGACAGGACATACAGGCTTCGTCTCCCAAAAACGTAGCCATGGGAGGGGCACTTGCTAAGTCCTTTTTGTCGACATAGCCTTCATCCTTACACGAAAAAATAGTTAAAAACAGAAGGAATATTAGGGGCAAACAACGTTGTATTGGGAGCATATTGAATTATTTGGAACTCATTGATTATTACCAAATTTACAAATAAATACCAAAGAATACTCGAAACATATGTAAGAAAATCAAACGTTTAAAGCCTAGAGCATTTCAAGCAAGCAGTTAAGAAAAAATAGCTACCTTAGTAATTCCTCATCTTCCATTTCCAATTAACCTCCCAGAACTTTACAAACTAAAAACCATATTGCAAGATGACAGCAAAAGTAGCATTTATAACCGGGGGAAGTCGCGGCTTGGGCAAAGACATGGCATTGGCCATTGCCAAAAAGGGACTCAATGTTGTTTTAACCTTCCAAAGCAATCAAGATAAAGCCAATGAAGTGGTTGCGGAAATAGAAGCCCTTGGCCAAAAAGCCATTGCCCTATCTTTAGACGTCACAAACCCTAGCAGTTTCCCTGAAACTATAAAGCAAGTACAAACCGAAATGGCAAGCTCCTTTGGCTCCGATAAAATTGACTATTTGGTGAACAATGCCGGTATTGGTGCCTATGCTCCCTTTACTGAAACCACCGAGGCCCAGTTTGATAATATGTACCATATTCATTTCAAAGGTGTCGCTCTTCTAACCCAGCAAATGTTGCCTGTAATGAATGATGGAGGCGGTATCGTTAATATTTCTTCTGGCTTAACACGTTTTGCCATTGGCGGATATGCCGCCTATGCGGCCATGAAAGGTGCCGTTGAAACTCTTTCCAAATACATGGCCAAAGAATTGGGCGAACGCAAAATCCGTGTGAATGTTGTGGCTCCTGGAGCCATTGAAACCGACTTTGGCGGTGGTGCAGTTAGGGACAATAAAGAATTGAATGCCTTTATCGCTTCCATGACAGCCCTGGGCCGTGTAGGGCTCCCAGATGATATTGGAAGTGTGGTGGCATTTCTATGTTCCGAGGATGCCAAATGGGTAAATGCCCAAAGAATTGAGGTTTCCGGAGGACAGATGATTTAGAACCTCTCCTTTAATTTTAAATAAAACCAGCTAAACATATATCATTTAGCTAATAGAGATAATTCTTAAATTAGCCAAAAAGCTCACAGCCAATCAATTTACCATGCCCATAAACAATACCCCTAGAACTCTCGCCCTAATTGCTGGGAGTAGCTATCTCATTATTTTTTTCGCTGCTATTTTTGCGAACTTCTTTGTTTTGGAAGCCCTGCTCAATGCCCCAGAGGAAACAATAACCAAAAGCCATTTGATGGTGCGCTTTGGAATTATGGCCTTTTTGCTTACGGTTGTCTTCGATGTTGTAGTAGCCTGGGCTTTGAATGAACTTTACAAGCATCATTTTTTAACGCAATTAAGCACCTTATTCCGAATGATGCATGCCGCTATCATGGGAGTTGCCGTGTTTGCCCTAGTGCAAACTTTGGAAGTTACCGAAGCTAAAGACATATTGCATTTGGTAAACCTTTTTAATACCATTTGGCTAATTGGCTTGTTCTTTTTCGGAATTCATCTCATACTTCTGGGTCGTATCATAAAGACTCCTAAAATAACCGCACTCTTTTTGATACTAGCAGGACTAATGTATATGGTGGATACGGCTGCACATTTTCTATTAGCCAATTACCAAAACTATAGTAATATCTTTTTAGCCCTGGTGGCCATTCCTAGTATTATTGGAGAAATGGCCTTTGCCATTTGGCTATTGATAAAATGTGGAAAAAACACACCTTCCCAACTTAGTTGACAAGGAATATTTTCGAATAACTGGCAGGTTGTGCATAACCAATCTTCTACAGCGCAAATATTTAAATATTTACCAGCCTAGACTTTTCCTATTTCAAGCTTAGTAAAACCCTCAAAAAGCCGTTAAAACTATTGCGCATTTATTTTCTTTACCTTACTTTAGATTTATGACAGAAGTAGAGATAGAAAAGGAAAATGCAGCCATTGCCAAGGCTTACAAGGAACTTCTCAAGGTAAGTTACCAAACATTAACCACAGAAGATAAAAAACTCATACGCCACGCCTTTGACGTGGCCGTGGAAGCCCATAATGGACAGCGCCGTAAATCTGGAGAAGCATATATTTTCCACCCTATTGCCGTGGCCAAAATTGTGGCTCAGGAAATTGGATTGGACGCTACTTCCATTGCTGCGGCCTTACTCCATGATGTGGTTGAGGACAACGAAAACTACACCAAGGATGACATAGAACGTCTCTTCGGGGAAACCGTTGCTAGAATTGTGGACGGACTTACCAAGATTTCTTCTTTGAGTAAGGAAACCGATGTCTCCACCCAAGCGGAAAATTTCCGAAAGATGTTATTGACCCTTAATGATGATGTTAGGGTAATCATCATCAAAATCGCGGACCGCCTGCACAACATGCAGACCATGGATTCCATGCGTACGGACAAGCAGGAAAAAATCGCTTCGGAAACGCTATATATTTATGCGCCTTTGGCACACCGTATAGGCCTCTATAATATCAAAACCGAATTGGAGGACCTTGGGTTAAAATATACGGAACCGGAAGTTTACAACGACATCCTCCTTAAAATCAAGGAAAGTAAGGAAGAGCAAGATGCCTATATCAAAGCCTTTTCCAAAGTAGTGGTTGATGCCTTGGACAATGAAGGCTTGAATTACGAAATCAAGGGCCGTCCAAAATCCATTTTCTCCATTCGGAGAAAAATGATCAAACAGGGCGTATCCTTTGACGAGGTTTACGACAAGTTTGCGGTGAGGATTATCTACAAATCGGATTTTGCGAATGAAAAATTCTTGGCTTGGAAGATTTATTCCATCGTCACCGATCACTTTACCCCCAACCCTACCCGATTGCGGGACTGGATTTCGTCACCCAAATCGACAGGTTATGAAGCTTTGCACATCACCGTGATGGGGCCGAAAGGACGTTGGGTGGAAGTTCAGATTCGAAGTGAGCGGATGAATGAAATTGCCGAAAAAGGCTATGCAGCCCACTATAAATATAAACACGGCCATGCTGAGGATGCCTTAGACACATGGATTGACAAGCTACAGGAAGCTTTGGAAAGCAACGAAACCAATGCTGTGGATTTCGTGGAACAGTTCAAATTGAACCTTTATTCCAAAGAGATTTATGTGTTCTCCCCAAAAGGAGATCTGAAATCACTCCCGAAAGGAGCTACCCCTCTGGATTTTGCCTTTAGCATCCATACAGAAGTTGGCATGAAAACCAGAGGTGCCAAGGTGAATGGAAAATTGGTACCGTTAAGCCAAGAGCTAAAAAGTGGGGATCAAGTGGAGATCCTCACCTCCGAGAATGCCAAACCCAATGCCAACTGGCTGGATTATGCCACAACGGCCAGAGCCCGAAGCAAAATTAAATCTTCGCTTAGAGAAGAGAAGAAACGTATTGGTGAAGATGGCAAGGAAATTTTGAGGAGAAAGTTGAAGCAGCTGAAGATTCAACTGGATGAGAAAGCTGTAAATGATATGGTAGTTTACTTTAAGCTTAAAACCAGCCTCGACCTATTTTATCGCGTTGGTGTTGGCACTATAGACAACAGTATGCTGAAGGACTTTGCTGCCTCGCGAAGCAATGCCTTGATGAGTTTCATTAAAAACAAGATCTCGAGAAGGCAAAATATTTCCAAAGAAGACCTGGATAAGGAAGAAGTGACTTCCAAATACGACATGCTTGTATTTGGCAAGGAGGAAGAAAAATTAGACTATAAATTGGCCAGTTGCTGCAACCCGATTCCAGGAGATCCTGTATTTGGATTTTTAACCATTAACGAAGGGATTAAAGTCCATAAAAAAAACTGTCCAAATGCTCTGAGTCTTCAATCCAACTACGCTTACAGAATTATGCAAGCTAAGTGGATAGATTCCTCGCAACAAGAATTCTCTGCCATTATCACCTTATCGGGTATTGATAATTTGGGATTGGTAAATCATATTACCAAGGTGATTTCTTCCAACATGCACGTGAACATGAAAAGCATCAGTTTCGAGTCTGATGATGGGATATTCTCTGGAAAAATCAACGTGATTGTTAAAAATAATTCCATGCTGAAAAAGCTCATTGATAACCTGAAAAAAATTAATGGTATTGATAAGGTGAGTAGAGTGTAAAAAATGTGTAAATTTGCAACCTAATTATGAGTGTAAAAACAGAACAGACGAATCAGGAAATTGTAAAGAATGTATTTACCAATTTTCTGGAAGAGAAAGGTCACCGTAAAACACCGGAGCGTTACGCTATACTTCAGGAAATCTATGATAGTGAAGAGCACTTTGATATCGAGTCTTTGTATATCAAAATGAAAAACAAAAACTATCGTGTGAGTCGTGCTACACTGTACAATACTATAGAAATCCTATTGGAATGTGGTTTGGTTCGTAAACATCAGTTTGGTCAAAACCAAGCGCACTATGAAAAATCATATTTCGATAAGCAACACGACCACGTAATCCTGACCGACACCGGTGAAGTTATCGAGTTCTGTGACCCTAGAATTCAATCGATCAAAAAAACGATTGAAGAGGTATTTGATATTTCTATATCAAATCACTCACTATACTTTTACGGAACGAAAAACAAACAACCTAACTAATTTTTATAATGGCAGTAGATTTACTACTTGGTTTACAATGGGGGGACGAAGGCAAAGGGAAAATTGTTGATGTATTGACCTCCAAATACAATATTATTGCACGCTTTCAAGGTGGCCCTAACGCAGGACACACCTTGGTATTTAATGGCAAAAAGCACGTGCTGCATACCATTCCATCTGGAATTTTTCATGAAGACACGGTAAATGTAGTTGGAAATGGCGTGGTAATAGACCCTGTTATTTTTAAAAAGGAATTGGATAAATTGGCTGAACAAGGGGTAGACTACAAAAAAGCCTTATTGATCTCTAGAAAAGCCCATATCATTTTACCGACACACCGTTTATTGGATGCAGCGAGCGAAGCTTCCAAAGGAAAAGCTAAAATTGGTTCCACTCTTAAAGGTATTGGCCCTACTTATATGGACAAAACCGGAAGAAACGGAATTAGAGTTGGTGATATTGAATTGGCCGACTGGAAAGACAAATACCGTTCTCTTGCAGACAAGCATGAGGATATGATCAAGTTTTACAATGTAGATATTCAATACAACTTAAAGGAACTTGAAACAGAGTTTTTTGAGGCTATCGCAACCTTAAAAACCTTGACCTTTATCGATTCTGAAGAGTATTTGCACCAATCCATGAAGTCTGGACAGACTATTTTGGCCGAAGGCGCCCAGGGATCGTTGTTGGATATTGATTTTGGAACCTATCCATTTGTAACCTCTTCCAATACTACCGCTGCAGGAGCTTGTACTGGCTTAGGAATTGCTCCAACGCAAATTGGAGAAGTATTTGGAATTTTCAAAGCCTACACTACACGTGTTGGTTCTGGACCTTTTCCAACAGAATTATTTGATGCCGATGGAGAAACCATGGCAAAAGTAGGTCACGAATTTGGTGCCACTACGGGACGTCCAAGACGTTGTGGTTGGTTGGATTTGGTAGCCCTTAGATATGCATGTCAAATCAATGGTGTTACCCAATTGATCATGATGAAAGGAGATGTACTTTCTGGTTTTAAAACGCTAAAAGTATGCACCGCCTACAATTACAAAGGAGAAGAGATTACACATTTACCTTTCAATATAGAAGAAGAAAACGTAACGCCTATCTATACTGAGTTTAAGGGTTGGAATGAAGACCTTACCGAAATGACCGAAGCCTCTCAAATGCCAAAAGCATTGAACGACTACATCGACTTTTTGGAAAAAGAACTTGAAATTCCAATTACCATTGTATCGGTAGGACCTGATAGAAAACAAACTATCGTAAGACAATAATCTATAATCATACTAAAAAAGACCTGCTCTATGTTATAATTTAGCAGGTCTTTTGTGTTAAAAAAAGTGTTAAGGCACACCAAAGCCTTTATTTAATAGTTATTTTTGAACCAAATCTTTGAAATTTGAAAGTCTACCAATTCGTATTAATCCTCCTTCTCTGTGGCTTTTTAACGACTCCCCTTTGGGCACAAAACAAACGTATCCAAATTGAGTACTCAGGTTTTACAGTTAGGGACAGTACCATGGGCAAGGAAGTCACCACTTTTATTCGGGACGACAAGCAACAGATCCATGTAGTACACGAAGGGATTAATATGTATTGTGACAAGGCCATTTACTATAAAAACGAAAATTTTATAGAAGCCTTCAGCAATGTGCACATGCAACAAGGCGATACTATCAACATGACTTCCAAATATGTTGAATACAGTGGTATTACCCAATTGGCTTTTGCCAGTGGTGATGTAGTACTTACCGAACCTCAATCAGTCCTAACAACCGACACCCTTTGGTTTGACAGGGCCAAGCAACAAGCTTATTACAAAACACGAGGAAAAGTAGTTCGAGATACTTCCGGAACCATCACCAGCCAAATTGGGAGGTATTATATGAACGCCAAGAAATACCAGTTTGTTCAGGATGTGGTGTTGGTAAACCCTCAGTATACCCTGAATACTCACCAACTTGATTTCTATACCGAAACAGGAGGCGCCTACATGTACGGACCATCCACAATTAAGGGAGAAAACAACAATATTTATTGTGAACGCGGTTTTTACGACACCAATAATGATACCGGTTATTTTATAAAAAATTCGCGCATCGATTATGAACAGCGCACTGTAGAAGGCGATAGCCTCTACTTTGATCGGGCCAGAAGTTTCGCTTCGGCCACCAACAATATAAAGGTCACAGACACTATCAACAACAGTATTATCAAAGGACACTACGCCGAAGTCTACCGTGCAAAAGATTCGGTATTTATTACCAAAAGAGCCTTGGCTATCGCAGTTCAGGAGAATGATTCCATCTACATTCATGCAGACACCCTCATGGTTACTGGAAAACCTGAACACCGAATCACGCGAGCCTATTATAATGCCAAAATGTATAAAAGTGACATGAGTGGCAAGGCAGACTCCATTCATGCCGACCAAAAAACAGGGCTTACCCAACTGATCAATTTAGAGCGTTTGTCTTCAAAAGATATTTTTGCCACAAAGCGCAATCCTGTGATCTGGAATTTAGGGAACCAAATGACAGGGGATTCCATTCATTTAATTACCAATACCAAAAAGGAACAATTGGATTCCTTGAAAGTATTTGAAAATGCCTTCTTGATTAGTAAGGACACTATCGGCGGTGGCTTCAACCAAGTAAAAGGGCAACGTTTAATTGGATTGTTCCGTGACAATGCCCTCTACAATGTAGACATTATTAAAAATGCGGAAGTCATCAACTATGTTAGGGATGACAAACAGGAATTGGTAGGTATCGATAAATCCAAATCAGGAAGTATCAATATTCAAATTGAAGAAAATACCATTTCGGAAATAAGGTTGATAAATCAAATTGATGGAGAGCTTTATCCCGATTCACAGTTTCCTGAAAATGCCCGAAAGTTTAGAGGTTTCGACTGGCGTGAAGAAGAGCGCCCCAAAAGTGTTGAAGACCTATTCAAGGATGATCCTCCTTTGGATCTCCCTGTCATAAGAGGTCTGGCTCCTTATGTACCACAGGAAGAATTTGTGGACGAAGCTATGCTGGAGCGTGTAAAAGAGGCCGAAGAAAAGAACCCTGACCGAGAGAATAAGGCTGCGAGAAACATCCCTACGCCTATACAGGACAGTATTCAACGCAAAAAGCTCTTAAAAAAGCCATTGTCTCAAACTTCCAAAAAAGGTTAGATATGGAAGATTTCTTAAAATATCAAGCCCAGACTTCACCAAATCCGTTGGCAATGAAAATATCGCACGCCAAGGGATCCTACATTTATGATGCTAACAACAAGGCTTATTTAGACTTTGTAGCTGGCGTATCGGCATGTAGTTTGGGACACCAGCATCCTAGGGTCGTGAATGCCATTAAGGACCAATTGGACCAATATTTACACGTGATGGTTTATGGAGAATACATCCAAGAACCTGCCGTAGAACTTGCAAAACTTTTGGCCCAACATTTACCTGCGCCTTTAGAAAGCACCTATTTAACAAATTCTGGCACGGAAGCCATTGAAGGCGCCATTAAGTTAGCCAAACGTTATACAGGTCGAGGTGAAATTATCGCCGCCAAATCGGCTTACCATGGCAATACGATGGGTTCCATGAGTGTGATGGGACATGAAGAACGCAAACAAGCTTTCCGTCCTTTGATTCCTGGCATACGATTTATTGAATTCAACAACCTTGTTGATCTTGATAAAATCACTTCCAAAACCGCTGGAGTTATTTTGGAGAGTATTCAAGGTGGCGCTGGTTTTATCGAACCTAAAGACGGTTACTTGACAAAAGTTAAGGCCCGCTGTGAAGAAGTTGGCGCCCTGTTGATTTTGGACGAAATCCAACCAGGTTTTGGACGCACCGGAAAATTATTCGGATTTGAAAACTATAACTGTACGCCACACATATTAGTAACAGGCAAAGGCTTGGGTGGAGGTATGCCCGTTGGAGCTTTTACGGCATCGCTTGAAATGATGAATACCTTACAATTGCAACCTAAATTTGGACATATTACCACCTTTGGGGGGCATCCAGTTATTGCTGCTGCTGCCCTAGCTACCGTAAGGGAAATTACAGAAAGTAACCTGATGGCCGAAGCCTTAGAAAAAGAGGCTCTCATACGTGAGCATTTGGTACATCCACTAATTGAGGAAATTAGAGGAAAAGGACTTATGTTGGCAGCCATGACACCGTCGGCAGACATCACTAATGAGGTAGTTTTAAGATGTCAAGACCGCGGATTGATATTATTTTGGTTACTCTTTGAGCCTAAAGCCATTAGAATAACCCCGCCATTAACCATATCTAAGAACGAAATTATTGAAGGCTGTAATATTATACTTTCAGTTTTAAATGAAATTTCGAATGAACAAACACTTTAGAATCAAAAAAACAAACGCTTGTTTTTCAAAGCCTTAAATGAATAAAGAATTGAAGTAAACACCTGAATGTTAATTATTTTGTTAAAAACATTAACGTTAAAATCTTCAAATAGCCAAATAGAAGAGTAAATTTATTTCAACAACAATAAAATCTGCTTATGGAGTTTAGCCACAGTAACGACCACAACAATGTATCGCTAGCCAGATTTGAGTCCATGTTAAAGACAAACAACGTCTTATTTTTCGACTCCAACGAATTTGAGAACATCATCCACCATTATCTAGAAATTGGAAAGATAGCCTTAGCAAAGAAAGCGATAAAGATGGGGCTTGAGCAACATCCCTCCTCCACCAACCTCCAATTGTTCCAAATTGAATTGTACGTTATGGAAAACCAATTGGAAAAAGCAGACCAACTTTTGGATCGACTTTATGAACTGGAACCTTCCAATGAGGAAATTTACATTCAAAAGGCCAATGTACTCTCCAAAAGAGATGACCACAAAAGTGCCATCAACACCTTAAAAATTGCCCTCGACTTAAGTCAGGACCCAGACGATTCCGATTTATATGCCCTTATTGGAATGGAATATTTGTTCTTGGATGAATATGACCAAGCCAAGGAATATTTCTTGAAGTGTCTGGAAATAGACATGCACGATTACTCGGCACTTTATAACATTATCTACTGTTTTGACTTTTTGGATGAAAGTGAAGAAGCCATCAACTTTTTAAATCAATATTTGGACAACAACCCTTATTGCGAAGTGGCTTGGCACCAATTGGGCAAACAATATTTTGCCTTAAAAGATTACAAAAAAGCCTTGGCTGCTTATGACTTTGCCATCATTTCTGATGATACTTTTGTAGGCGCTTACCTTGAGAAAGGTAAGGTTCTTGAAAAACAGAAAAATTTCGAGGAAGCCATTGAAAACTATAAAATCACTCTAGCTTTGGATGACCCAACATCTTTTGCCTTGTTACGTATGGGCTATTGCTATGAAAAGTTGGGGGATAAAGAATTGGCCGTGCAGTATTTCTATAAAACCGTACATGAAGATCCTTTATTGGATAAAGGTTGGATTGCCATCACCAAATTTTATTTAAAAGCTCGCAATTACCAAAAGGCCTTGTATTACATAAACAAAGCCATCAATATTGACAGTGAAAATGTCCTTTACTGGAAACTATATGCACAGATCAATCATCGCTTAAACTTTTTGGAAGAAGCTGAAAGAGGGTATAAAAAAACCTTGGAGCTCGGCAATTACGAACTCCAAACTTGGTTGTCGCGATCTGATATCCTCATTCAGTTGGGAGAATTTGAAGCCTCTATCTATAACTTGATACAAGCCGCAGAATTCTATCCTGAAACCGCTGAAATTGAATACCGTTTGGCAGGGTTGCACTTTAAGCTTTTGGAAAGCGAAAAAGGGCATTACCATCTAAAAAACGGATTGCTCCTAAACGAAGAATTTGAATATATCCTAGAGGAATTATTCCCTGAAGTACACAAAGACCCTAGCATAAACAGGGTATTGGTAAGTACTAAAAAGTCCTCTTCTTAAAATTTAAAGCCTACAAAATTTAATTGTCATAAAGCCAAGGAGTACTCATTATTTCCTTGGCTTTTGGTATTCATAGACCTTCATTTTATAAGATAATTTCAGTTCATTTCAAGTTTGCATAACGATACTTCAAGATGTTTTTTACCTTTACGCTTCTTTATTGAAACCGTACTATGCAAAGACGTTTAATAGACTATATAATCATTGCCCTTAAGGGTACAGCTATGGGGGCTGCCGATGCCGTTCCAGGTGTATCGGGAGGAACCATCGCCTTTATTTCGGGAATATACGAAGAGCTGATAGACAGTATTAGCAACATCAACCTCTCACTGCTTACAACTTTGAAGTCTGATGGGTTTTCTACCTTTTGGAAGCAACTCAACGGGAATTTCCTTTTGGCGCTTTTAACAGGAATCCTAGTCAGTTTTGTGTCCTTTATGAGGTTGGCCAAATACTTAATTGAAAACCACCCCATTCTAATTTGGTCTTTCTTCTTTGGTCTTATAGTAGCCAGTATTTTTTTTGTGGGCAAACAAATTAAATCTTGGTCTTTAGGTACCATTATTTCTTTAATTATAGGAAGTACCCTAGCGTTTTACATTACCACGCTCCCCTCTTTGGGCAGTAATGAAAATCCGTTCTTTTTATTTTTTGCAGGGGCTCTGGCCATTTGCGCCATGATTCTTCCCGGAATTTCCGGTTCCTTTATCTTGGTAATTCTGGGGGCCTATAAAACCTTGAGTGATGCCTTCCATGATTTTGACCTAAAACGAATCGCTATTTTCGCCTTGGGAGCTGTGGTTGGTTTATTAAGTTTTAGTAGAATTTTGAAATGGCTTTTTAAAAATTACCATAATACGACCCTAGCACTTCTTACCGGGTTTATTTTTGGGTCTCTAAACAAGATTTGGCCTTGGAAAGTTACCGATATGGTGATGGAAAAATCCAGTGGAGCCGTCCTTCCTTTTTCGGAGGTTTCAGAATTGGCTACGCTTTCTGTGTACCAAAAGCAAATTCAAAATTTCGACACCTATAAATTGATTTCGGAGCACAGCATACTTCCTTTCGACTATTCAGAACTAAACAACCAACTGGCGAACAATCAATTGGGAGCAGCTATTGCCTTAATGATTCTTGGTTTTTTTACTATCTTCATATTAGAAAAAATAGGCTCCAAAAACGTATAGCATGCACAGCACCAGGACACTTTCAGACCGCATTTTCCTTGTCATCAAGGGGCTTGCCATGGGGGCTGCCAACAAGGTACCTGGAGTGTCTGGAGGTGTAGTGGCCTTTGTAGCGGGATTTTATGAGGAGTTTATCTATTCTCTTCAAAAAATAAACGGCAAAGCCTTTAAGTTATTGATCAACAAACGCTATAAGAGCTTCTACAATTACATTAACGGTCGTTTTTTAGGACTCCTGTTCCTAGGGATGATTGTCAGCTATTTCAGCGTTTCCAAACTCTTGGATTATTTCTTGGTCCATTACGAATTGTATGTATGGAGTCTCTTTTTCGGCATGATCATAGGGTCCATTTACTACATACAAAAGGATTTTCACCATTGGAAAACCAATACCATTTTAGCGCTTATTATTGGCATAGCCTTGGGCTTGGGAATTAGTTTTCTGGATCCCGCCATTGAAAATGACAATTTGCTATTTGTATTTTTCTGTGGAGTTATCAGTGTTTCAGGTATGACCCTCCCTGGGTTTTCAGGATCTTTTATTTTGATTCTATTGGGCAACTATGTGTTGTTATTGGTAGATTCGGTTAATGCCCTGTATGATACCATTACCGAAATGATTAGTGGCAATTTTCATTTTCTTAAAGATCCACACCGCATCAAAATGCTGAAAATCCTGATGGTATTTACCTTAGGATCAGTAACTGGACTGGTTACTTTTTCCCATATTTTGAACTTTATCATCAAACACTACAAACACATAACAACGGCCAGTATCATAGGCTTTATTACAGGCTCTTTGGGCGTTGTTTGGCCTTGGAAAAAAACCATCTTTAAACAAAATGACAACGGAGAATACCTTTTGGATTCGGCCGGTCAAAAGATTATTGAAAACTACCAACGCTATATCCCCGAACTCAACTCCAGCACTTATTTGGCATTATTATTTATTATTATTGGAATTCTTATAGTTTTGGGATTGGATAAATACGGACAAAAAACACGTCGAGCAAATGCATAAGTTAGGATTATTAGGCAGGAACATCTCCTATTCTTTTTCAAAAGGCTATTTCAGTAAAAAATTCGAAACGGAAGGCCTTCCCTTTGTTTACGAAAATTTTGATCTGGAAACTATTTCGGAACTGAAAACCGTATTGCAAAACAATCCCAATTTAATTGGCTTTAATGTTACCATTCCATATAAGGAACAAATTATACCGCTTTTAAATACTCTGGACAGTACCGCGGAGGAGGTTGGAGCTGTGAATACTGTAAAAATTCAAAAGGACGGCTCCCTTAAAGGTTTCAATACGGATTATTACGGCTTTCAAACTTCGTTGGAGCCCTATCTGAAACCTTCCCACAAAACAGCCCTAATTTTAGGAACGGGAGGCGCCTCAAAGGCCGTCGCCTACGCACTGAAAAATTTGGGATTTGCTTATGAATTTGTATCGAGAACATCTAAAGAAAATGTCAAGTTTATCTACCAAGATTTAACCGAAGACATCCTTAAACAATACACCGTTATTGTAAACTGCACCCCCTTGGGAACCCATCCCAATGTTAACCAATGTCCAGACATACCCTATGATGGACTTACCTCGGGGCATCTGTTATACGACCTTATCTACAACCCAGAACACACTAAATTTTTAACCTGTGGAGACATAAAAGGAGCTACCACTGTTAACGGGAGTAAAATGCTACAGCTACAAGCAGAGAAGGCTTGGGAGATCTGGAATATGCCTTAAAAATCGTTTAAAATCACGGCCTCTCCTTTTGTTATGTAAGCGCTTGTTAGTATATTAGCTTTCTAAGTATTTTCGAACTAAAACATTGTAAGAATGTCAGAGAAAGATAACCTGCAAAACGCAGACGGAAACAACGAACAAAACCCTGCTGAGATCCAAGATCAAAGCACAACCAACAACACTTCACAAACTCCAGAAAATGAGCAGCCTACCAAAGAAGCAGAAACTTCTGAAGAAACGACTGCCCAAAAATCCGACACCACTAGCGAAAACGAAGCATCCAAAAAAGCAGATGCTCATGTAGAGGAAATTGATGAGTCTAATGCAGAGGATGCGGAAGATGAAGACAACAGTCAAAGACACAGTGTAGAGAGCAAGGACTACCATTCTATGACCATGGAACAACTTGTAAAGGAACTGGATTATTTGCTCAAGCACCATAAAATACAGACGATAAAATCTCAGGTCAATGAGATCAAATCAGAATTCAACGATAAGTTCGGCGAGCTTTTAGAGGAGAAAAAAGAAGAGTTTATCAATGATGGGGGAAATGAAATAGACTTCTATTTTATCACTCCGGAAAAGAAAGACTTTAATTTCCTATATAAGGAATACAAGAGCAGCCTACATGCCTATTATAAAAACTTAGAGCGCAATCTTAAGGACAATCTTGATAACCGCTTGCGCATTATCGAAGAAATTAAAGGCCTAATTAATGTTGAAGAAAACATCAACACCACCTATAAGCATTTTAAGGAGCTTCAGGAAGAATGGCGCAATGCAGGTCCAATCCCTAGGGATAAATACAACAATGCCTGGAACACTTACCACCACCATGTAGAGATTTTTTATGACTTCCTTCATTTAAATCGCGATTTACGAGACATGGACTTCAAGCACAATTTGGATCAAAAACTCAAAATTATTGAACGTGCCGAAGAACTTGCCAAGGATAACAACGTCAACAGGAGTTTTAGGGAATTACAGGTACTCCATAAAATGTGGAAGGAAGATCTAGGACCTGTTGCCAAAGAACACCGTGAAGACATTTGGGAACGTTTCAGCAATGCTACAAAAATCATCCACGATAAGCGCCAAGCTTACTATGCAGATTTGGATAAGGCCTACGAAGCCAATTTAGAGCGCAAGGAAGACATCATTTCCAAAATAGAGGTCATAGGCCAAGACATCGCTAAAACCCATCAGGCATGGCAAAAGAAAATTAAGGAGGTGGAAGCCTTAAGGCAAGACTTTTTTAATGCAGGAAAGGTACCTATCAAGGTTAACGAAGCTACCTGGGCCAAATTTAAAGGTGCCGTAAGAGCTTTCAACAAAAACAAAAACGCTTTCTACAAAAACCTAAAAAAGGAACAGTACGATAATCTTCAGAAAAAATTGGATCTTATCCAAGTTGCAGAAGATAATAAAGACAGTGACGACTTTGAAACCATCACACCATTGATGAAGAAAATTCAAAGTGATTGGAAAAAGATAGGTCATGTCCCAAGAAAGGACAGTGATAAAATATGGAAACGCTTTAAGGCTGCCTGTAACGCCTATTTCGATCGTCTGCACGCCGAAAAGAATGCCGCCAATAAGGAACAATTTGAAGCTTTTGACAAAAAGAATGCACTACTTGACAGCTTAGGAAGCCTTGCTTTAAGTGGAGACGTAGAAGCTGACATTGAAACCATCAAAGAAAAAATAGCCGAATGGCAAGCAATTGGTCATGTACCGCACAACAAACGTTTTATTGAAGGGAAATTCAACAAAGCCTTAGACGAGTTGTTTGGAAAACTGGACATGGATCCTACGGAAATTGAAATGATCAAGTTTGAGAACAAACTTGAGGCACTTTCCCAACCTAACGACACCAGTCTTTTGGACAACGAGCACAACTTTATTCGTAAAAAGATTGATGAAGTTAAAGGAGAAATCAACCAGTTGGAAAACAATCTACAATTCTTCTCAAACGTCGATGAAGACAACCCAATGGTTAAGGATGTTCTAAACAATATTGAAAACCATAAAGTGACCTTAAATACTTGGGAAGAAAAGCTCAAAAAGCTAAAGGAGATGTACTAAAAAATCAAATCCTATCTGTGGTTGCCCACAGATAGGATATTGACCCCTAACTAAACTAAATTTAAAACCTTAAAATAAATCCGCTTATTTTAAATTAAGGCTAACCTACTTATGATTATTAAACTATAATCATAGTTCTATATTACATATACGTAGCAACTCTTGTATTTGGATTATGAGATGTGAAAAAAATTAAAAAATTATTGTTTTTTTGCTTCCTCCCAGTACACATCCATTTCCCTAAGGGTCATATCCTGAAGTGATTTGTTCAATTCCTTGGCTTTGGATTCCAAATATTTGAATCGGGAAATAAATTTTTTATTGGTACGCTCCAGAGCATTTTCGGGGTTTATTTTTAAAAAGCGAGCATAGTTAATCATAGAAAAAAACACATCTCCCAATTCATTTTCTATCGCTTCTACATCACCTTTTTCTACCTCTGCATGCAGTTCCTGTAACTCTTCCTCTACCTTTTCCCAGACTTGATGGGGTTCTTCCCAATCAAAGCCCACACCTGCCACCTTATCCTGAATACGACTGGCCTTTACCATGGCAGGCAGACTCCTAGGCACACCTTCCAGTACACTTTTCTTCCCTTCCTTAAGCTTTAACTGTTCCCAGTTGCGTTTTACATCCTCTTCATCATTCACTTTTACATCTCCATAAATGTGCGGATGGCGATCGATTAACTTATCACAAATACTATTGCATACATCGGCTATATCGAAGGCTTGTGTTTCACTTCCTATTTTGGAATAAAACACAATGTGCAACAGGACATCGCCCAATTCCTTTTTGATTTCTTCCAAATCATTATCAAGGATGGCGTCTCCCAACTCGTAAACTTCTTCTATGGTAAGGTGCCTTAAAGATTCTAAGGTCTGTTTGCGATCCCATGGGCATTGCTCTCGCAATTCATCCATAATTACCAACAAACGTTCAAAGGCTTTAAGTTGTACTGTTTTATCTGTCATAATAAAGGCTTAGGATTTGAATGACCAAAAGTACAACTATTTGCGTTTACCCAAAGACAAAGTGTGTCTTTAGGTAAACACATTTGGATAGTTTTTTATTCTTCTTCGGAAGCTGCTTCCGCCTCTGCTACTGCTTTAGAAGTTTCTTCAACAGCCGCTAACATATCGTTGCTTTGTAGCAAGTTGTACCATTGAACAATTTTCTTGATATCACTAGCATATACGCGATCTTCATCATAATCTGGAAGAATTCCGAAAAAGTACTCTTCCAAAGCTTCCTTACCATCTTTATGGCTAATGGAAGTTGCTTTTCCTTCTTCCTTCTCCATGATCTTTTCAAACACCTTGAACAAAGGCAACTCCTCTGTTAACGTATATACCGCAATCTCACTCAATACACTAATGTTGTTGTGTACGTTTACAGAGATACGTTTGCTATCAATAAGCGACTCAGCAATAATTCCATTTCTTGTTTGAGTTACTATTTTGTATAATCCCGGCTTTCCTGAAATGGAAAGAATTTTATCTAATCCCATAAATTGTATTGACTTTTTAATTTTGTGCTGGCAAATATAATTTTTTGCCTAAGCTCTCCTAACTCTTAGCGTTTCTTTTTTAAAAGTGGGAAACGCATTTTGTAATCCACTCTAATTTTCCCTTTGGAAATATTGGCAAGCTTTCCTTTTATCAAACGTTTTTTTAAGGAAGAAAGCTTGTCTGTAAACAATACACCATCAATATGATCGTACTCATGCTGGATGACTCTGGCAATCAAACCGTCAAATTCCTCAACCTTTGTCTCGAAATTTTCATCTTGGTACTGAATCTTGATTTTTGGCTTTCTAAAAACGTCCTCACGTACATCTGGAATGCTCAAACAGCCCTCATTAAAGGCCCATTCTTCTCCTTCTTCCTCCAAAATCTCGGCATTGATAAAGGTGCGCTTGAAATTTTTCAATTGCTCTTGCTCTTCCGGAGTAAATGCTTCATCCTCTGCAAAAGGCTCTGTATCTACAATAAACAAGCGAATTGGCAAACCAATTTGTGGCGCAGCCAAGCCAACACCATATGCCCCATACATGGTTTCGTACATGTTTGCAATAAGCGTGTCTAATTGTGGATAATCCTGAGTGATATTTTCACCCATTTTTCTCAAGACGGCGTCACCGTAGGCAACAATTGGTAAAATCATAGGTCTGTTATTTTCGGATGCAAAAGTACAACTATTACACCGTTTTTGAAATTTTAGGCTTCATTTAATTGAGTTCGAACACTCAATTCCAATCATGCTTTTCACTTATTGTTTGGAAGAGAGATAGCTTTGTAGAATTATGGTGGCACTAATCTCATCTATCAGGGCCTTATTTTGGCGCTGCTTTTTTTTCAGCCCGCTATCGATCATAGTTTGAAAGGCCATTTTGGAGGTAAAGCGCTCATCGACCCTTTCAATAGGCACATCTGGAAAGCGAGCTTCCAACTTTTTCAAAAACGGCAGAATGGCTGCCTCACTTTGCGAAGGCTCATCATTCAATCGCTTAGGTTCTCCCACCACAAAGCAAACAACTTGTTCCTTTGAAAGGTAATCTTCCAAAAATGGCAACAACTCCTTTGTGGCAACTGTAGTAAGTCCAGAAGCAATAATCTGCAACTCATCTGTTATGGCTATACCTGTGCGTTTAGTTCCAAAATCAATAGCTAAAATTCTTCCATTCATGCCACAAAAATACCATTTTAAAATCCATATTTTCTAAAGGCTTTGCCAATTTTCTCCTAAATCCCCATTATTTAAGCATCTCCTTTTTAAGTAAAAATTATCGGCTTATCTTTGCATGAATTTTGAAATGACAACAATGAACGAATTACAACAGATTATTGAAAACGCTTGGGAAGACAGAGCTTTGTTGACAGAGCAATCTACCATTGACAGCATTAGAAAAGTGATCACTTTACTTGACTCTGGAGAGTTGAGAGTTGCCGAACCAACTGCCGATGGATGGCAGGTAAACGAATGGGTAAAGAAAGCCGTAGTGCTTTATTTCCCTATCCAAAAAATGGAGACTTTGGAAGTAGGCATTTTTGAATACCACGATAAAATTCCATTAAAGAAAGGCTATGCAGAAAAAGGAATTAGAGTCGTTCCTCATGCTGTGGCACGTCACGGAGCTTATATTTCTGCAGGTACTATTTTAATGCCTAGTTATGTTAATATTGGTGCTTACGTAGACGAAGGAACGATGGTAGACACTTGGGCTACTGTTGGAAGTTGCGCGCAAATTGGTAAAAACGTACACCTATCTGGTGGTGTTGGAATTGGTGGAGTTTTAGAGCCACTTCAAGCTGCTCCAGTTATTATTGAAGACAATGCCTTTATCGGTTCTCGTTGTATCGTTGTAGAAGGTGTTCGCGTTGAAAAAGAAGCAGTATTGGGTGCAAATGTGTGCTTGACGGCTTCTACAAAAATCATTGACGTAACCGGAGACGAGCCTGTTGAAATGAAAGGTGTAGTTCCTGCAAGGTCTGTAGTGATCCCTGGAAGCTATACAAAGAAATTCGCTGCTGGTGAATACCAAGTGCCATGTGCCTTGATTATTGGAAAACGTAAAGAAAGTACCGATAAAAAGACTTCTTTAAACAATGCGTTACGCGAGTACGATGTAGCCGTGTAATCACATATATTTTCACAAACACTCTTTCCTTAAGGGTGTTTGTGTTTTTAACCTACCGTTATTAACCGACTTCCTTAAACGTGAAAATACTTATTATTCAAAAGAAAATGATTGGTGACGTGCTCACAACAAGTATTTTGTTTGAGGCCCTCAAAAAGAAATATCCTAAGAGTGAACTGCACTACGTCATCAACAACAACACCTATCCTGTTGTTGAGAACAATCCTTTTATTGATCGGTTTTTATTTGTGACTCCAGAAATAAAAGCGAGCAAATTGAAGTTCTTGAATTTTCTGAAAGTCATTAAAAAAGAGGAGTACGATATCGTCGTTGATGTATACAGCAAGTTTACCAGTGGATTGATGGCCGCCTTCTCAGGTGCCGAAATGAAGATTTCACAACACAAATCCTACACTTCATACATCTACACCCATACGTTTGAGAACAAAAAAGTACCAGCTACCAACGCTGGGCTTGCCATAGAAAACAGGTTACAACTGTTACACCCCATTTCTGAATCCCTTTCAGAAACTATCATAAAACCTAAAATTTATCTGACCGATAATGAAAAATCTTCAGCCAAGGAACGATTGGTAAATACAGGCATCAGTTTAGAACAACCGCTTTTTATGATTGGTGTTTTGGGAAGTGCCAACACCAAAACCTATCCCTTGCCACATATGGCCAAACTTATTGATGCCATAGTTGCCAAAACCCAAGGACAGATTTTATTCAATTATATTCCGAATCAAATTACAGAAGCCAAGACCGTTTACAATTTCTGTAATAAGGCTACAAAAAAACATATCTACTTCGACGTTTTTGGTAAAAGTATTAGGGAATTTTTGGCATTGACCAACCACTGTTCGGCACTGATTGGTAATGAAGGGGGCGCAGTAAATATGGCCAAGGCACTTGAGGTGCCTACATTCACGATTTTTTCTCCCTGGATCAAAAAAGAAGCTTGGAACATGTTTGAAAATGGGACCACCAATGTGTCCGTTCATCTTAAAGATGAAAAGCCAGAACTTTATGAAGGGAAATCCTTAAGTGACATGAAAGATGATGTGTTTGCCCTTTACGAGGCCTTCCCTCCTGAATTGATCTTACCGAAATTGGAAAACTACCTAAATCAGTTTTAAACCGGCTTTTTGATACCAAAATCGGTCCAAGCCCGTTTCTCCTTTTTGGTGGTAGCGCGAATGGCCAAATTCTTATCTATGGATTCTTGGTTTTTATAGCCTCTTGGATGGTCCAAATGCAAACAAATGGCACTATACCTAATTTGCTTCGACTTTATACCATAATTAAATAAGCGTTCTCCCAACTCCCGATCCTGACCGCCATACTGCATACGCTCATCAAAACCATTGACAGCCAAAATATCCTCTTTCCAACCAGAAGCATTATGTCCGTTCCAACTGGCATTGGTTGGTGTCATGGCATTCAGCAATTTGCTTTTAAAACCTGAAGCCGTCAGCTTATTGTTTTTAAAGGACACTTTTAGGCCATGCTCTTTGAGCCAGTGCACTCTAAAGCATCGTTGGGAAATAACATCGTCTTTTGTAATCACTTCCGAAATGGACATTGGCAACATAAAGTAACCTCCTGAAAGGAAAAACCCAGGTTCGCGATAATCCATATGCACCTGCACAAAATCTTCCCTAGCGATACAATCGCCATCACTCATCAAAATATAGTCGGCTTTACATTTTAAAATGGCCTTGTTCAGGATTTGTGACTTTTGAAACCCATTGTCCTCGTGCCATACATGCACAATTGGAAAATCGACCTCAGCTCTCATACGGTCCAACAAATCAAAAGTAGGTTGTTTTGATCCATCATCGGCAATGACAATTTCAAATTCCTTATAGGTTTGTGCTGCATAACTCCAAAGCACTTTTTCCAACCACGCTTCGGAATTATAGGTACTGATAATTATAGAAATTTTTGGTTTACTCATCTCTTTACTGTTGTATTCCGTAGGCCGTAACGGTAGATTTTGTCTTTTTGGTCTGCTTTCGTATCGCTTTGTTTTTACTTAAAGCGGCTTCATTTTTATAGGGTCTTTCGTGATGAAGGTGCACGCAAATAACGCTATATCTCGCCTGAATAAACTTTAAGCCATTATTCATCAATCGCTCCCCTATTTCACGATCTTCACCTCCATATTCCATACGTTCATCAAAGCCATTCACCTCCAAAACATCTTGTTTCCAAACAGATACATTCATCCCATCGAAAGTAGCCTTTGTAGGTGTAAAAGTATTTAAAAACCATGATTTTACCCCAAACGAGGTCAATTTATTCAATTTAAAGGTCTTTTCAAGGCCTTGCTCCAGCAACCATTCTGCATTGAAACAATGTTGGCTTTCCACCTCTTTTTGGGTGATAGCCTTCGAAATTTGTTCCGGCAACTTAAAATACCCTCCGGAAATCACACAATTGGATTGCTGAAGTTTTAAATGTGTTTCCACAAAATCACGTCTAGGAATACAGTCACCATCCGTAAAGATCAAATATTCGGCATTGGCCAAACCAATGGCCTTATTCAAAATTTTGGTCTTTTGAAACCCATTGTCCTCCTGCCAAACATGTATAATGTTAAGGGATGAATTCGCTATAAACCCATCTATTAGGTCCTTGGTTTCACTAGAAGACCCGTCATCTGCAATAAGAATCTCGAAATTGGGTTCGGTTTGAACTTCATATCCCCACAGCACTTTTTGCAACCATTCCGGTTGGTTGTATGTGCTGATGATTACAGTGGCCTTTGGTGTTTCCATTAGTGCAAAAATACTATTTTTACATCCAATTTGGTGACCATGCTCAAACTATCAGGGGTAATTATTACCTATAACGAAGAACGAAACATTGAACGCTGCCTGCAATCCTTAGTAGGTGTTGTGGATGAAATTGTGGTGGTTGATTCATTCTCAAACGATAACACCAAATCCATCTGTGAGAAGTTCGAGGTCACTTTTATTGAACAACAATTTTTAGGATATATCGAACAAAAAAACTTTGCCCTCCAACAAGCTTCCCATGATTATATCGTTTCCTTGGATGGTGATGAAGCCCTTTCGGAAACCTTACGGAACTCTATTTTAATGTTGAAAGACAATTGGCAATGGGATGGGTATTACTGTAACCGTTTCAATAATTTCTGCGGACAGTGGATCAAACATTCCGATTGGTATCCCAACAGAAAACTTCGTGTTTTCGATCGTAGAAAAGCGTCTTGGAAAGGCATCAATCCGCACGACAATGTAGTCTTGCACGACCCTAAAGCCAAAACGGGGCAATTGAAAGGCGACTTGCTGCATTGGACCTATCAAACCTATTCAGAATTCAACCAAAAAACAGAATATTTTTCAAGCATTGCCGCCAAAGCCTATTTTGATTTGGGTAAAAAAGCTAGCATCTGGAAAATTGTCTTCAACCCAACTTGGGCCTTTTTTAAGTCGTATGTGCTAAGATTAGGCTTTTTGGACGGTTTAAACGGCTTGGTCATTTGCATTCAAACGGCCAACATCACGTTTTTAAAATACACGAAGCTTCGGGAATTGTACAAAAACCTGCATTAGCGCTTTTTCTTCCTCCAAAAAAAGTACTTCTTCTTGAAGGCTTCTTTCTTTTTAAACCCACTGGAAAACTTCTTTGAGAAATAATACATCTTTTCCTTGATTTCTTCCTTGGGTGCTCCAATTAATGTGGCGTATTCGTCACTGATAATATCCAACATATAATCTTTGGGTGACAAACGGGCAAAATTGTTCAAACGCATATCCAAATCCATTTTTTCAAAGCGCATCCTGTTCAAATCCACCAGGTAAAATTGATAGTCGTTGTCCACTTTTTTTATCAAGGTATTTCCCGGAGAGTGATCTAAAAAGTGAATTCCCTTTTCGTGAAGTTGGTACGTGAACCTAGTAAACCCGCGTAAAATACGTTCGTAATCCTCACACATAGGGTCATCAATTAGTTTTCTTATGGTGAAATCGTACTCCAATTGCTTACTGATATAATAACTCTCCTTAAAAAACAAAGGGGTTTTATGCTCGACATAAGCAATGGCATCCGGCGTACCAATGCCCATATTCTGCAATTTACTAGCGTACTCAAAAGAACGTTGGGCCTTACTTTTCCTGAAAAAATTGTAGACCACCTGGTTGATCCAATTAGGGACCTTAAACGACTTCACATTACTCTGTATGCCATTTATATCCAATATTTTAATCACATTTCTATATCCGGTTCCAATTAATTCACCCGAAGAATCAAAACGCTGCAAAGCTTGTTCTAGGATTGGTTTGGATACATTTACTTTGGGATCGATTACAATTTTTGTAGGCATTTTAACTAAATTTCACGTTACAAAAGTAGACTTTTAAAAATAGTTAACACAGTCCAATCTTAATGGAACGAATATTTTACATTATTTTTGCATCCGAATACACCCCGAATGATGTTTAAACACTACCTCATAACTAGATTTAACCTAAAAAATCCCCGTTGGAATACCACAAAAAATAACGAAACCCTCCTCAATGATGAATGGATGGAACATAGAATGTGGTTATTTGAAAACTTTTGTCTGCCCAGTATTCTAGCGCAAAGCAATCAAAATTTTAAGTGGCTCATTTTTTTCGACAGTTCAACGCCTGATAAATTCAAGACACAAATTCGGGAGCTTTTAAAGCAGCATGAGATCATCTTACCTTTTTTTATTGATGGTATGGCAAGTTTTCATCCTTCCATCATGGATTTCATCACAAAGGATGCTAGCACGAAAGACTACATTATCACGTCCAGAATAGATAATGATGATTGCATTAGCAAGCATTACATTGACACCGTTCAGAAACAATTCAACCAACAACCTTTTTTAGCCATTGATATTGTAAAGGGCTATTCCCTTCAAATATCACCAAAAGTAATGTTGGGCAAAAAGGAACACGTATTCAACCCTTTTATCAGCCTTATTGAAAAGAAAGACAATTTCAAGACGGTTTGGCAGAGTGACCACAATATGTGGAAATCGGAAGATAGAATCATCAAAATCACCAAAGAGCGATTATGGATGTCCATCATCCATGAAAAAAACAAGGTGAATTTGTTTGATGGTTACGATGATGTAGATTGGTTTGCTATAAAAAATGATTTTGTAGTCTCAAAAGAAATCGACACTTTCATAAACCAAAACCTAGTATCACAAAATGAATGGAAAGCACTTAGTTTGAAAAACAAATTATATGTCAACTATGTGCTGATGAGCAAAACATTGAAAAAAGAACTGGGGGTTTATAAATTGAAAAAATAATGAGGTTAATTCAGTTTACAGCATCAAACGGATGGCGAGGCCATGAGCAGAAAATAATTTATCTGTACGAAGCTTTCAAAAAATACGGATATGTAGAAGACCAATGGATCATGTGTCCGGAAGATTCTGAGGTTTACAGAGTGGCTTCCAGCAAAAACATGCAAATTATCCCTTATAACTACAAAAAGGAATATGATCTTGGCCTAGCCAAAGACATCAAACGTATTTGTGAAAAGCATCACGTAGATGTCATGCTTATCCATAGCAGCAAAGCTCACACTTTGGCGGTAATGTCTAAATTATTCTATAAACTTGACACCTCTTTGGTGCTATGCAGAACCCTCATAAAACGTGTGGATACCAATGTTCTCAGAAAATGGAAGTACAATTATGACGGTATCGAAAAAATCATCTGTGTGTCCCAACCTGTGGTCGAATCCTTAAAACCTGCCGTAAAAAACCATGATAAATTTTGTATTGTGGGCAGTGTGACCGATATCGAGAAATTCCCAAAACAAGCGCCTACAGGAATTCTGCATGAGGAATTCAATATCCCTAAAGACTTAAAAATCATAGGAAATATTGCTGAATTTACAGGCTTTAAAGACCACTACACTTGGGTTGATACGGTTGAAATTTTAGTCAACCGAAACAACATCAAAGCAAAATATATTTTGGTAGGAAAAGGGAGCTTAGAAGAAGACATTAGAAATTACGTAGCCCAAAAAGGACTGGGCGAGCACATCATTTTTGCCGGTTTTAGAAAGGACATCCCCAACATTTTGCCTGAATTTGATTTGTTTATGTTCACCTCCAACAATGAACCTACGGGTGGCGTTCTATTGGAATCCTATGCTTGTAAAGTGCCGATTGTAGCCGCCAAGGCCGGGGGCATTCCAGAAGTTATTGTTGATGGCGAAACAGGTTTGTTGGCCGAAGTTGGCAACCCAACCGATTTTGCCGATAAAGTAGAACACTTATTGGCCGATGAAACACTTCAAAATAAATTGACCACCAACGGTTATCAGTTTTTAGTTGAAAATTTCACCAAGGAAATCATTGCCAAAAAGTTTTATGAAGAACTCAAAGCAACTATGAAGTCATAGAATCTTCTGGAAGCTTTATTTTTTCGCCCAACTTATGGTTCAAGTGTTCAACAGTTAATCTTTTATATCCACCCCACGGGAAAAAGGTCAACTCGCCAAAATATATTTTGTTCTTTACAGAGTATAAGTCCACCCTAATAAACACAAATTCCTCCGATAGTTTTTCGGCCACCTCGATCATTTCTTCAAGGTTGTCTGGTCTTTTGACTTCTTTGGATAAATAGTTTGAAGTATTGGTATCTGGACTTATTTTCTTCCAATTCAAATCGTAATAACAATTGCGGTACTTTCCATCTACAAAGGTTTTCACCCAAATGCACTCCACCTTCCCGTGAATACAGAAAAACTTATAATCGATAATGTTGTCACTGTCCAATTGGTCCAAATAGTGCTCAGCTACAATTCTAGGTTGCACATCTTTATAAACACGCTCAAAATACTTGTGGTAATAATTTTTGTCTAAAAAGCCCTGTAATTCCTCTGTGGTCTTGTCCCAATCTAGTTTTGATTTATCTTTAACAATAATATTATACCCCGAACCGTGGGTGCCCTTCAAGACAAACTTCTCTGGCATGTCCCGTAAATCCTTGGTTTTAGGATTGTCATAAACATCCACCAAATCTATTAAGTATTCCTTGCCAACTTTTTCTTCCACATACTTTCTAACCTCATATTTATCCACAAAATTCCCATAAGATTCGTCATAGAGGTTGAATTTTAACCACTGCAGTTTCTCCACAAATTCCTTAGGGTTATGCAGGTCAAGCTCCTTATTGTTTTTCAACTTATAGGAGGCTTTTGCAAAGCCTACTTCATTTCCTGTCGACTTGTGATAATTTGTGAGTAGGCGGTAGTATTTTCTTCTAAAAAAGTTCATGTTTGAAATTTTAGGGGATGCAAAAATAATAATTCAAATAGGATTATCTTTGCTTTTTAAGTACTTATTATGAATAGTATAACGAAAGAAACCATTGAAGCGTCCAAAATTCTACAACTAGGCGGCACCATCCTCTACCCCACCGATACGGTTTGGGGCATTGGTTGTGACGCCTCCAACCCTGAGGCCGTCCAAAAAGTGTATGAGCTAAAACAACGCAGCGATTCCAAAGCCTTAATTTGCTTGGTCGCAGATGAGCGCATGCTCAAAAAATACGTCAAAGACATCCCTGCTGCGGCCCCTGACTTCTTTGACATTCCAGGGCAACCTATCACCATAATTTATGACGGACCACAAAACTTGGCTCCCAATCTCGTGGGCAGCGACGACACCATTGCCATCAGGATTCCAGACAACGACTTCTGTTTTCAGTTACTGAGAAAGTTTAACGGTGCCATTGTATCTACCTCAGCCAATATCAGTGGGCAACCTACCCCAACTTCCTTCGAAGAAATCTCTGAGGAGATTTTAAAAGGTGTGGACTATGTTGTAAATTTGCCCAGCGAAAAATCAAAAACAAAACCGTCCTCTATTATTAAACTTAGTAAGGATGGTAAGGTTAAAATTATAAGGAAGTAATCTCCTAAATTTTCAATCTATCAATTTCAATATAAAACCTAGAAATTGAGGTTTTGAAAACTGGCATTTCATTGATGAATTACAAAGAAGCACTCAAGCACCCTCTGTTCAAAATTGTATCTCAAGCGGCACAAGAATTAAAAATTGATGCCTATGTTATTGGTGGCTTTGTGAGAGACCATATTCTGCAAAGAAACTCTAAAAAAGACATCGACATTGTGGCCGTTGGCAGCGGTATTGCATTGGCCAAACAAGTGTCCCAATTATTGCCCAACAAACCAAAGGTACAAGTGTTTAAAACCTACGGCACGGCCATGTTGCGTTATGAGGATATTGAAGTTGAATTTGTTGGTGCCCGTAAGGAAAGCTACCAAGAGCACAGCCGCAACCCTATTGTGGAAGATGGCACTTTGGAAGACGATCAAAACCGAAGAGATTTCACCATTAATGCCTTGGCTTTAAATTTGTCTGAAGATGGTTTTGGAGATTTGTTAGACCCTTTCAATGGACTAAAGGACATGGAAGCCAAGATTATCCGTACGCCTTTAGATCCAGACATCACCTATAGCGACGATCCGTTACGTATGATGCGAGCCATTCGTTTTGCAACGCAATTGGGCTTCAAAATTGAAAAAGCGTCTTTGGAGGCCATTAGCCGAAACAGTGAACGGATTAACATCATTACCAAAGAGCGCATTGTAACCGAACTTAATAAAATTCTGGAAAGCGAAAAACCTTCTATTGGTTTCCTTCTTTTGGAAAAAACAGGGTTGCTTCACTATATTCTTCCAGAACTAACCGCCCTTAAAGGCATTGATGAAGTGGAAGGACAAAGACACAAGGACAACTTTTACCATACCTTGGAAGTGGTAGACAATATTTCCCTAAACACGGAAAATGTTTGGTTACGTTGGGCGGCATTGTTGCACGATATTGGAAAAGCGCCTACCAAACGTTTTAGCAAAAAGGTAGGTTGGACCTTCCATGGCCACGAGTTTGAAGGCTCCAAAATGGTCTTTCGTTTATTCAAAAGACTCAAAATGCCATTGAACGATAAGATGAAATTTGTTCAAAAGATGGTGTTTATGAGCTCTCGCCCTATCATTTTGGCCAGCGATATGGTCACCGATTCTGCAGTAAGACGCTTGGTGTTTGATGCAGGAGATCATGTGGAGGATTTAATGACCCTTTGTGAAGCCGACATCACCACCAAAAACCCAAAACGCTTTAAAAAATACCATAACAACTTTAAGATTGTACGGCAAAAAATTGTGGAAGTTGAGGAACGCGACCATGTAAGAAACTTCCAACCACCCGTTTCGGGAGAAGAAATCATGGCAACCTTCAATCTAACACCTTCAAGAGAAATAGGCATCATTAAAGAAGCTATCAAGGAAGCTATTTTGGAAGGCGACATTCCAAACGAGCACGAAGCAGCTTACGAATTGATGCTTAAAGAAGGAGAACGATTGGGCCTTAAAGCTGTTGTTACCAAAGACCAAATTTCCAAAAAACAGTAAACACACACACCTTGGCAAACGCAACAAAAGACAACAAAAAAGTCATCTATTGGTTACTCACAGGATGCCTTCTTATTTTTATTATGGTAGTTGTAGGAGGCATCACAAGATTGACGCATTCTGGGCTTTCCATTTCCAATTACAAACTCATTTCGGGCACCATCCCACCAATGAATGAGGTGGAATGGCAGGAAGCTTTTGAGCTATACAAACAATACCCGGAATATCAGAAACTGAACAATCATTTCGATCTTCAGGATTTTAAGGACATCTATTTTTGGGAATGGTTACACCGCGTGATAGGTCGTTTGATAGGAATGGTATTCCTGATTCCGTTTTTATACTTTTTAATTACCAAACAGCTTACCAAAAGCACCATAAAGAAGTCTGTAGTACTTTTGGCTATGGGAGGTTTTCAAGGCTTTTTGGGGTGGTATATGGTGAAAAGTGGCTTGGTAGACCGTCCAGATGTGAGCCATTTTAGATTGGCTGCCCACTTAACCACAGCTTTTATCACTTTTGCCTACACCTTTTGGGTGGCCTTGGACTTGATGTTCCCGAACAGAAAAACCATCGATATAAAGTTCAGAAACCTTATTAGGATTGGACTTGCCGTATTATTGTTACAAATCATCTACGGAGCTTTTGTGGCCGGTTTGGATGCAGGCTTTATCCACAACTTCTGGCCGTTTATGAGCGAAGGAAAATTTATCCATGAAACTGTTTATATTGAACAAAGCCCGGTTTTAAAGAACTTTATTGAAGGGAAAAGCGGTGTCCAGTTCGTGCACCGTACTGTAGCCTACTTTGTGGTAGCCATCATCATCATGATATGGTATAAAGGGAAACGCCTGCAACCTACTTCCTACCAGAACAGGAGTTTGGATGCCCTGTTCGTGATGGTTGGTTTGCAATTTTTATTGGGAGTGCTTACCCTGATTTATCACGTTCCTGTATGGTTGGGTGTAGCCCACCAAATAGGCGCATTTTTCCTATTGGCAGCCATGACTTTTACGCTGCACAGATTCACCAAATAACCGAAAATAGATTACATTTGTAATATGATTTACAGATTTAGGATTATACTGGACAACGATACGGAAGATGATGTGTTTCGCGATTTGGAAATTCGAGAAACCGATACTTTGGAGGACCTTCACAATACCATTACCCAATCCTTCGGGTTTGATGGCAACGAAATGGCCTCTTTTTATTTGAGTAACGATACTTGGGAACAAGGGGAAGAAATCTCATTGTTCGATATGGGAGACGGCATGAACTCGGTGCGTTTAATGAATGAAACCACATTAAACGATGTAGTACATGAAAGCCAAACCAAGTTGATTTATGTGTATGACTTTTTGAGCATGTGGACCTTTTTTGTGGAATTGGCAGAGATTGTTGAGGAAGCCGATGGCATGGACTACCCTAACCTTATGTATGTGCACGGTCAAATTCCAGATGAAGCCCCAGAAAAAGCTTTCGAAGCTGATGACATGATGGACGACTTCAATGAATTTGACGATGATCTGGATCTAGACGATTACGAAAGTCTGGACTTTGACGAAAACTGGAATTAGGACACTTTTAAAAGAAATTTTTCATATTCATGCCTTGGTAATTTCGCCTCACGAAATCCAAGGCATTTTTCATGATAGCGCCCATTGTTTCACTGCGTCTAAACTCCACGTCCAAAGTATATTTATAAATAGACTCACGCAATTGTTCTACGTGCTCTGGGATGGATATGGTATCTTCTTCCATGCATTCCAAAAGCTCCGCAACCCTGTCATGATAACTAATCATACGTCTTGCCACAATAGAGCGCTCTTCAACTTTATATTGCTCGATTGACTCCTTTTGAATTTTCTCGCGCACCAACTCAACCATCGTAAAATTCTCCTTAAAAAATTGCGGTCTATACACATTGAATTTCCCTTCGTAACATTGTTGGTCAAAATCTATAGCCCGAATTCTATAAACCACATGGTCAAAATCGTGAGTGGGCACAATAACATAGTTATAGGAACGCATGTCTCCCAACAACCGAATCATGCAACGTTCATTGAATTTTATAAACTCTTTGGCTATTTGGGATTTTTCTGAATGGGAACACTCAGGCAACATGTTTTTGATAAATTCATCTCCGGGAATACCTGCAATATGCTCCTCAATTAGGGTGTTTTTATATACCAAGAAGTTCAAATTATATGGCGAAAGCATATGTTCAAACTCTAGACCATAAACCCTGGAAGCATCGGCTTTTTTCACATAAAAATAAGTGTAATTATCATTGAGGACATTCCTGATTTTCACGCGGAAAGGCTTAGAATTTCCAAACGTACAATAATCTATGGCATCCACATTTAGGTACTTAAAAATACTTTCATTTCCATCGGATATCAGTATGGAATACACTCGCTTCAGACTCAAATCTATTTCTTCCCGCTCAAATTCGTTATAATAAACCCGAATCCAAAGAGTATCCTCTCCATGGTTGTCATACACCACAATAGAGCCTTGAAACCTCAGCAAATCCTCATAAAAAATAGGCAAGCGTATATTGCGGTTATACTCTTGTAAATAATTATGTAACTTACTGCCAATTGGGTAGGATGGCTTTTTTTTGGATATTTTTAAATCGTCCATAATGATAAAAGAAGTCTAATTTAAGGCTTTTATAAATACCTTGTAACAAAAGCCCACAATGCTCGTCATATTTTTAACCTTTCAATTGAAAATACTTTGGAACCAATCCTTACTATCAACAATCTCACCAAGAAATTTGGCTATTTAACGGCCGTTCAAGATTTAAGTTTTACTATCAACAAAGGGAATGTGTATGGCATCCTTGGGCCTAATGGCAGTGGTAAATCCACCACCTTGGGCATTGTCCTTAACGTAGTCAACAAAACCTCAGGAAACTTTCATTGGTTTGATGGCAATATTAGCACACATAATGCTCTCAAAAAAGTGGGAGCGATCATTGAGCGCCCCAATTTTTATCCCTACATGACCGCGTACCAAAACCTAAAATTGGTCTGCAAAATTAAAGGGGTGCCTTTTGAAAAGATTCAAGAAAAACTGGAAGTTGTAGGCTTGTTGGACCGAAAGGACCATAAATTCCGCACCTATTCCTTGGGTATGAAACAACGTTTGGCCATAGCCTCTGCCCTATTGAACGATCCTGAAATCCTCATTTTAGACGAACCCACCAATGGTTTGGACCCGCAAGGAATCCATCAAATTAGGGAGATTATAAAAAATATAGCCGCCAATGGCACCACTATCCTATTGGCCTCACACCTATTGGACGAAGTTGAAAAAGTATGTTCCCACGTGGTTGTGCTTAGAAAAGGTGTCAAACTATATTCGGGCCGAGTAGATGAAATGATTAACAGTCATGGGTTCTTTGAACTTAAGGCTACTGAGGAAACGAAACTCTTGGAAATTTTGAAACATAATACTGCCTTCGGAAAAATTAAAACTGAAAATGGTTTGGTAACCGCATTTTTAAACGAGCCTATGGATGCCTCCGCTTTCAACAAACTTATGTTTGAACAAGGTATTTCCCTATCGCATTTGGTGAAACGCAAGGAAAGCCTAGAAGAACAATTTTTACAACTAACTGACAACAAATAAACAACAACCAACATCCTCCCTATGGTACGTCTTTTAAATCTGGAACTACAAAAATTATTATTGAACAGGGTAAGTAAAGTATTGATCTTTATCTCATTTATTTTGCCTTTTACAGTATTGATTTTATCCTCTATAAAAATTAATTTCTTCAACCTATTCACCTTGGAATTGGGAGAATTGGGAGTCTTTAATTTTCCCATCATTTGGCACATTACCACATTTTTTGCTTCACAGTTCAAGTTCTTTTTTGCTATTGTGGTAGTAAGCATGATTGGCAATGAGTACAGCAACAAAACCTTAAAGCAAAACCTAATTGATGGCCTAAGTAAAAAGGAATTTATTCTGTCTAAATTCTACACCATTGTGTTTTTCTCTTTGGTCGCAACCCTATTAATTGGCTTGGCTGCGTTTTGCATAGGCATGTATTATTCCAGCTATAAGGAAGCAGCCATTATCTTTAGGGAAACCAACTTCTTAGTGGCTTATTTTGTAAAATTGGTTGGCTTTTTCAGCTTGTGTCTCTTTTTTGGAATGCTAGTAAAACGGTCTGCCTTTGCTTTGGCCTTCCTGTTTGTTCTTTATATTTTGGAATGGATTGTATTTGGTATACTTGTTTGGCAAACAAATGCTGAACTTGCAGAAAAAATCCAAAATTTCTTCCCGCTGAAATCCATGTATAAACTCATTGACCAACCTTTTCAACGGATCATGATGACCAAATTTCCGGAAAAAATGGATTTGGCATATGACTACGCCGTTCATTGGTATGAAATTGTAATTGTTTTAGGTTGGACAGCCATATTTGTCATTTTATCCTACAAATTATTAAAAAGTCGAGATTTATAATATATTTGATAGCCAGCGCTATTTAAATGAATTATAAATTAATTTTTCCAATACTTTCCCTCTGCTGTATTGTAAATGTGTTTTCGCAAAACGAAGCCTCCAATTGGTACTTTGGGCAAAATGCGGGCTTACATTTTAATGGCACAACGGGAGGTGTAACACCTTTAACAGACGGGCAACTGAACACTTTGGAAGGCTGCACATCCATTTCAGATCCCGATGGCAACTTAATGTTTTATTCGGATGGAAGAACTGTGTGGAACGCTGCCCACCAACCCATGGCAAATGCCAATGAACTTTTAGGAACAGGACTTAAAGGTGATGATTCCAGCACCTCTTCTGGGTTGATAGTCCCTAAACCACAAGATCCCAATTCCTATTATATTTTTACGGTCGATGAGCCACATCATTTCAATTCCTCTGCATTTCCCAACAATGAAGATGGTGACGGTGTAAATGATGGCTTAATGTATTCTTTGGTAGACATGTCTTTAAATGGTGGGCTTGGTGATGTAGACCCATTTGAGAAAAACATACAATTGATCACCTACGATACCACAGACCCCGATGAAGTAGATTTTAAATGTTCTGAAAAAATAACTGCCGTAAAAGCAGATGACTGCTCTTCGTTTTGGGTCATCACCCATTTTACGGATAGTTTTTATGCTTTTAAGGTAGATATTAATGGTGTAGACACGACTCCTGTAGTATCGGTTGTGGGGCCTGAAGTGCCTGTATCTGGCTATCGCAGAAACGGATTAGGATACCTCAAAGCTTCTCCTGACGGTTCAAAACTAGCTGCCGCCCACCATGGGTTTGCCACAGAATTGGCTGGTGAATCTGGAGGCGGAATTTATTTATTTGATTTCAACAACGAAACTGGAGAGGTTACCAATTCCTTAGAACTCTATTCCCCCATCAATAACAATAGCCCTTACGGCCTGGAATTCTCGTCCCAAAACACAAAATTATACGGTACCGTTAGTCAAGGAATTGATGGCGCAGGTGCAAGTCAGGTTATTCAATGGAACCTTGACGCCAATGACATCCCGAATTCACAGGTAGTAATTCATTCCTCCGGACAAATGGCTTCTGGAGCCTTACAATTGGGAATCGATAAAAAGATTTATCGAGCTCAGGTTAATTTTTCCAATATCAATGGCTCTGGACAATATTTGGGAATTATCCATAATCCAGAAGCCAGCGGGGCAGCCGCTAACTATGATGAAACGGGTATTTTTCTTGACGTCAACGGTGGCTTTCAAAATATAAGTCGAATAGGATTACCTCCATTTATTCAATCCTTATTTAATACTGAAATTGATATCATCCAAAACGGAATTAGCACCACACAACTTATGCTTTGTGACGGTGACACCTATACCCTAACTGCTGACGATATTTTAGGAGCGACCTACAATTGGACCAAGGATGGACAAAGCCTAGCCGAAAGCACCTATCAATTGTTGGTGGACACCCCAGGTTTTTACGAAGTATACATAGACCCCAATAATGGAGAGTGCCCTATAGTTGGGGAAGCCGCAGTAAGTTATATTCCATACCCTGAAGCATTTCAACCAGAAGACATTATTGCTTGTGACCTCACCACAAGTTCAACTTTTGATTTTACAACTCTGGATAATTCTATCCTAGGCACTCAAAACCCGAATAATGTTAGTGTCCACTACTTCACATCTATAGAGGATGCCGATAATAACGCAAATGAAATTGAATTCCCCTTCATAAACACAGAAAATCCACAGGAAATTTATGTTCGGGTACAGAGTACAGTAAACTCCAATTGCTACGTGACTACCACATTTTTTGTTGAAGTTTTTATTTCCCCTACCATCGATACACTTGACGATATAACGGTCTGCGATGAAGATTTTATTTCAAATCCATTGGATGGCATTACTTCAATCGACCTTTCAAATCTTTATGGCAGCATTTATGGCAATCAAGATCCATTGCTTTATAGCATCTCATTTCACACCTCACAACAGGATTCAGAAGGAAATAACTCTCCATTACCAACCAACTATACAAATTCTACAGCCTTTGAACAGGAGATTTTTGTTAGAATAGAAAACAACCTTATTTCTGACTGTTATGATACAGATTCTTTTGTTCTTACTGTGAACCCTGCACCTATAGCCAATGAAACAACCTTATTACAATGTGATGAAGATGGTACCCCGGAAGGGTTTACAATATTTAATCTCACCGAAGCCGATGAGGCCATTACTGGAGGTGAAACCAATAGAATGGTAGAGTATTTTCTTTCGGAAGAGGAGGCTTCTACAGGCAGTCAGGCATTGGACCCAAATGAATTTCACAACTTCCACAACCCCCAAACCCTTTTTGTCAAGGTTACAAACCTAAACACTAGTTGCATTAATACGACTACCTTAACTTTGGAAGTTAGCACCACATCTGCCAATGATACAACTTTGGAAGCCTGTGACGATGATGGGATAGAAGATGGCCTTTATTTATTTAATTTGGATGATGCCCAAGATGCCATTTTAAATGCATTGCCTCCCAATTTAGTGTTGGAATACTACGAAACTTATGAAGATGCCCTTTTGGAGATTAATGCGCTCTCCAACAATTTCACCAATTCTATTCCCTATTCCCAAACCGTATATGCTCGTGTTGAAGACAGCAATGATTGCTATGGGATTTCGGAGATTTTGCTGAATGTTTTAGAGCTTCCAAATGTAGAAACCGAAGCCGATGCCTATTATTGTACAAATCTGTTCCCCGAAACACTTACCTTAACTGGAGGCGTTATTGATGATCTTCCCAACAATTACTATTACAATTGGTCTACAGGAGAAACAACTACCACCATTGAGGTGGACTCTCCTGGCACCTATACCGTAAGGGTTACTAATACTTTAGGTTGTTTCAAAGACCGAACCATTACAGTATTCCCTTCCAATTCTGCTACAATTGAATCGATTGAAGTCATAGATGCATCAGAAAATAATACTATTACTGTATTTGTTACCGGCGATGGGGAGTATGAATATGCATTGGATGATATTGATGGTCCCTATCAAGACAGTCCAACCTTCACCAATGTGGAGGCAGGATTCCATACCGTTTACGTTCGCGATAAAAATGGCTGTGGCGTGACAGAACAAATAGTTTCTGTTATTGGATTTCCAAAATTCTTCACACCAAACGGAGATGGTTACAACGACTTTTGGCAAGTAAGGGGTATTAGTAAACAATTTCAACCGAATAGTGTCATCTACATTTTTGACCGTTATGGAAAACTACTTAAAGAACTTGACCCATTAAGTCCTGGTTGGGATGGCACTCTAAATGGAAAACTGCTCCCGGCAAGTGATTATTGGTTCTCGGTAACCTTAAACGATGGCAGAAAATTCACAAGTCACTTTGCCCTAAAACGATGATCATATATTTCTTAAATTGCTAAATAAAATCAATTAATGAAAAGCAATCAACCATTCAACTTCCTTCTATTCTTTTGCTTTACCATATATACATTTGGACAGGATATTTCCTTGTACCAGCAATTTAATGGACGTTATGACTATACGGCTATTGGCAATACGATGAATCTCATGGAAAATGGAGAAGACCTGCCCTGTGAAATCCTTACCGCTTCTTCTGCTACTTTAAATTTAAACTCGAATCAAAATATTGTAGCCGCATATTTGTACTGGGCAGGAAGTGGACCTGGGGATTTTGAAATTAAATTGAATGATCTTGATGTTAGCTCTGAACGGGAGTTTTCAGATGCTTTAGATGAAAATCGCGTTTTCTTTGCTGCCTTTGCTGATGTTACTTCTGTTGTTCAAAACATTGGTTCAGGAATCTATACTATATCAGAGCTTGATGTCTCAGCAGAAATCCCAACATACTGTCCTTCAAGCACAAACTTTGCTGGTTGGGCTATTACAATTATTTATCAAGATGATAATCTACCCCTCAACCAACTTAATGTCTATGACGGACTCCAAAGTGTTCCAGAAATGCTCACTATTACTTTGGACAATTTAAACGTTTTTGACAATGAAGATGCCAAAATAGGGTTTATCGCCTGGGAGGGGGATGCCTCTTTAGCAGTAGAAGAACAATTGACCATCAATGGAAACGTGATTGGCAACCCACCACTCAACCCTACCAACAATGCTTTTAACGGTACCAACAGTTTTACAGGTTCTTCTGCTTTATACAATATGGATATTGATTTTTATAACATTCAAAATAACATTGCTATAGGTGATACTACTGCTACCATCCAGCTTACCTCAGGGCAAGATTATGTAATGATCAACAACGTTATTACAGTTTTAAATAGTCAGCTTCCGGATGCCACCATTACTCTTGACACCTATACTTTAGAATGTGATGACAGAGCTGTTGAGATAAACTATACGGTTTTTAACACCAACTGTACAGACTACCTCCCCGCTAATACGCCCATTGCTTTTTATGCCAGTGCCGTTTTAGTTGGTCAAAATGCAACTTTAAATGACATCCCAATCGATGGCTCAGAATCCAATACCATAACTGTAATGATTCCTGAAAGTGTTGGAGATGATTTTACCTTAACCTTATCTGTTGATGATATAGGTTCTGGCACAGGAACAATTACGGAAATCAATGAGGATAACAACACAGAAGATACAGCTATCGAATTACTGGTTACACCTCCCTTGGAGGTATTGGATGAAACCCTAGCTTGCGACCAAGGCTTTGACACCGCAATTTTTGATTTGAACACTATTTTAGAAAGCTTACTTCCTAACTCCGGCACTCCTTCATTTTATATATCCCTAGAAGACATGGAAATTAATGAAAATGAAATTTTTAACCCTACTGATTACGCCAATACTAGCAGTCCCCAAACTATTTATGCAAAGGTTGAATCTGATCCCTGTTATAACATCTACAGTTTTGATCTCATTGTTGAAAATTGTCCCCCTTTTGTTCCCGAAGGCTTCTCACCAAATACAGATGGCTTAAACGATTGGTTTAACATTCAAGGGCTGTATGATATTTTTGAAGCTCATAAACTAAAAATATTCAACAGATATGGGGTTTTAATTTTTGAAGGCGACAATGCAACTCCTTGGAAAGGCAGGTCTAACAGGGGCTTAAATAATAATGGAAATCTCATGCCTGTTGGGACTTACTACTACATATTGGATTTAAACGACCCCAACTATAAAGATATTGTTGGATGGGTTTATGTTAATTATTGAAAATCCCAAGCAGCATTTAGTCGCATTTTTTTGCACTTCATCTAATTTTCAGTACTTTTGTCAGCTAAATAACTAGCTTGAAATTTATTACATGTCCCAACTAACGTGCATAATGTAGAGAGCTTTAACCCCTTGTCATGAAAGCATTCAAAATATCCTTCCTAATATTTGCCTGCCTTTTATGTAATCCAATATTTTCCCAGCAAATCTCCGTTGACACTTCATACTCAGCACAGGAACTTATTGAAGACATATTGGTGCAAGGCTGTGTTGAAATTTCTAATGTTACTTCTGGGGTAAACGGGAGCGGGAATGGATACAACAGTTTTGGATATTTTGAAAAAGCTGGTTCTAACTTCCCTTTTGACAATGGAATTATTTTGTCTACTGGAAATGCTACTTCTGCGGGAAACACACCTATCTCGGATATTTTAAATGAAGGGGAACCCGATTGGGGACCAGACTCTGATTTGGAAAATGCCTTAGGTATTAGTGGAACCGTGAATGCTACTTCTATCGAGTTTGATATCGTATCCATTTCCAACGAAATACAGTTCAATTATATTTTGGCATCAGAGGAGTATTTTGGGAATTTTCCCTGTCAATATTCCGATGGATTTGCTTTCCTAATTAAAGAAACAGGAACCCCTGGACCTTACACAAACATTGCGGTGATCCCAGGAACAACAATCCCCGTAAACACCAATACCATCCACGACGAAATTGCAGGCTTTTGCCCTCCTGAAAATGAAGAATATTTTGCGGGATATAGTCTAGGAGATACCAATTTTAATGGAAGAACCACTGTTATGACAGCAACCGCTGCCATTACTCCAAATGTACAATACCACGTTAAATTGGTAATAGCAGACCAAACTGATGAAAACTACGATTCGGCTGTTTTTGTAGCTGGTAACAGTTTTAATACTAACGTTGATTTGGGAATTGACCTTACAACATGTGCCTCTTCTGTGACCTTAGATGCAGACATCCAAAACCCTTTGGCTGTCTATTCTTGGTATTTAGACAATTCCTTGATTTCCGGAGAAACCCAACCAACTCTCGACGTAACTGAGTCCGGAACTTACAAAGTGGTCATTGAAATCCCTATTGCCGATACTACCTGTACGATCGAAGATAGTGTAGTGATCAACTTAAGCTCTACACAAACTGCAACGCCCATAGCCGATTACGAAATTTGTGATGACCCAAGTAATAATGGCCTTGAGACCTTTGATTTGGTAACTATGAACGCTGTGGTTTTAGCTTCCGTCCCCGCTTCCAATTATGACATATCCTATCATTACTCACAAGCGGACGCCAACAACAATGTCAACCCTATTAACTCACCAATCCAAAACACCTCCAACCCCCAGGATATTTATGTGAGAATTGAAGATATTGACAATGGATGTTTAGCTTACAGTAGCTTTAACCTTGTTGTCAATCCATTACCTATTATTACGGATCCTACAGATCTTTTGGTTTGTGATGATAATAGTCCGGATGGTTTCACAATGATTGACCTCACAGAAAAAAACGACGAAATCACTTCTGGCCAAAGCAATTTAATTGTAAGCTATCATTACTCACAATCTGATGCCGACACGGGTGCCAACCCCATCCCATCACCTTATACCAATACAAATTCCTCAGAGCAACTCTTTGTAAGGGTCATTGATGCTCAAACAGGTTGTGCTACCACTACAACCCTGAACCTTATGGTACAGAGTAATCCCATTATCAATTCGGAAGATTTATATATAGATGCTTGTGATACCGAACACGATGGTTATGCCACTTTCGACCTTAACACCATCATTGACGAGGTCCTTAACGGACTTACCGGAGTGTCTACAACATTCCACGAAACATATGAAGATGCCCTTACAGGTGACAACCCTATTCCAAATCCATCGGACTATGACAATGAGAACTTTGAGGTACAGACGCTCTATATCAGGGTTGTGGATAACATCACGGGCTGCGCTTCCGTAGCTTCTTTTGAAATCCACCCTAATCTATTGCTAACAGGAACCAATATTATAGATTTTTCGGTTTGTGACATTGACAATGACGGAAGCGAAAATTTTGATTTGGAAAATATGGCTGTTACTATCGCAAACGACATTCCAGAGGTAACCATTGCCTTTTATCTTACAGAATCAGATAGAGCCAATCAAATTAATGAACTGGACCAAAATGTTCCTTTCTCCCCAACAGAATACCCTCAAACACTGTACCTGACCATAAGCAGTCCAACCTGTGATGAATATGCAGAAATAGAAATCTATCTTATAGGAATCAATGATTTTGAATCTCCAGGAAATGTAGAATATTGTGACAATGACCAAGATGGTTTCACCTTAATGGACCTGAGTTCTTTTGATGATTTAGTCACGGGAGGCCAATCAGGATATTCAGTAAGTTATTTTGCCTCAGAAGCCGATGCCGAATCCAATATCAATGTTCTTCCTACTCAGTATACCAATACGTCAAATCCACAAACTTTCTATACTAGAATTCGATTTGATGAAACTGGCTGTGCTTCTATCAACTCCTTTCAAGTAACCATATTATCAGCGCCAACTACCAATACACCATCACCTATTAAAATATGCGATGATGATTTGGACGGAATATCTATAGTCGATCTTACTTCAAAAATCCCAGAAGTTCTCCCTGACGTCAATAACCAGACGGTTACTTTTCATAACACTTTTGAAGATGCCGATATGGGAGCTAATCCCATTGCTGAAGAAACTAGCTATACCACAGATACACAAACCTTGTATATCAGAGTTGAAAATGGAGGCAGTGAATGCTATTCCGTAGAACCTTTAGAAATTTATGTCAACACGCTTCCTCAACTATCAGGACCAATAAGCGACTATAAAATCTGTGAGCAGAACAGCGATAACATTGGGGATTTCACATTCATCACTAGAGATGAAGAAATTTTAAATGGCCAAACGGGCAAACAAGTACTGTATTTTACAACACAAACGGACGCCGAAAACCGAACCAACATAATTGATAAAACAATTCCTTATCAAAATACGTTAAATCCGCAGACTATCTATTTTAGAATTGAAAATATTACAGATGAAGATTGTTATATCACTTCTTCGTTCACTATAGAAATAGGGACCAACCCGCAATTCAACAAACCTTTGGACTGGTTTCTTTGCGACGATATTACCAACGATGGTTTTGAAGAATTTGACCTTAATGTGAAAGCTCAAGAAATGACTGATGGTATCAACGAAGATATCGAAGTAACTTTCTACCTAAGCTTAGCGGATGCCGAAAATGAAGAAAACCCTATTCCTTCCAACTACACCAATACAACGAACCCGCAAACCATTTTTGTAAGTCTCAGCAATGGCTCATTCTGTAATTCGACAACCAGTTTTGAAATAAATGTCATTCAAGCCCCAGAAGCCAATCCTGCCGAACCATTAATTGCATGTGATACGGACTTTGACGGTATTGTTACTTTCGATTTAACCCAGGCAGAAGTGGATATTTTGGACGTGAGACAGGAAGATATTGTCATTTCTTATTACGAAACCCTTGACGAGTTGGAAATTCAAGTTAATGAAATCCCGGACCCAACCGCTTACGACAATATCACCAATCCCCAGACTGTTTATTTTAGAATTACCAATACTACCTCTGGTTGTTACTTAGCGATTCCGATTGAATTAATTGTGAACCTCCCCCCTCCAATAAACCAAATAGGCAATATCGAAATCTGTGAAAATGAGGATAATTACTACGACCTCAATGAAGCAAGCAATTTACTCTTGGATGATTTGAATGGCGTTACCATTGATTATTTTGAAACTGCAGCAGATGCAGAAGCCAACACTAATGCAATTTCTACAGATTACACTTACCAATCTTATAACGATATCATTCATGTTCGCGCCGAATATGAAGATACTGGCTGTTTTGCCACTTACTTTTTCGTACTGAGGGTCAAATTACTGCCCAATGCACTTACCCCTCCTGACTTGGTAGATTGTGATGATGATTATGATGGCTTTTTACCATTTGATTTGTCACAGCAGGATGCCTCTATTTTGGGCAATCAAAACCCTTCGGAATTTACTGTTACTTACTATACAAATGAAGCTTCCGCAAATTCAGGTTCTAATGCCCTTCCTTTACCTTCTAATTTACAGGATCAACAGACTGTCTATGCGCGAGTAGAAAACAACGATACTGGCTGCTATAGCCTAACGCAATTTATGGTTTTCATCAATCCAAAACCTATTGTGGACATCCCCGATCAAGCCATCTGTTTGGATAACTTGCCATTAGTTGTTGACGCCAATACATTTATCGAAGGTGACACCTATTTATGGTCTACAGGCGAAACAACCCCTGAAATTGAAATCGATGAAATAGGCATCTACTCTGTTACCGTTACAACTCTAGATGGTTGCAGCACAACCAGTGAATTTACAATTACCGAATCTGAGCAAGCTAATATTGAATTTACTGAAGTTTTGGACTTTTCAGACCCTAACAATGTAACCGTAACCGTAAGTGGCATTGGAAACTATCTCTATCAATGGGATGATGAGGAGCCACAGGAATCCAATGTATTTGAAAATGTCACCTATGGCTACCATACCATCACGGTGATTGATTTGAATGGCTGCTCGGAAGTAACCAAACAAATTGTAGTAGTAGACGCCCCAAAATTTATGACCCCAAATAATGATGGCTTCACAGACACTTGGCACATTGCTGGAATAGAAACACTTCCTGGATCCGTAGTTTATATTTTTGACCGATTTGGCAAACTGCTTAAGCAACTAAATTCAGACTCTGAAGGTTGGGATGGCACCTATAACGGGCATTTAATGCCCGCATCTGATTACTGGTTTGTAGCCAACATCAAACGCGGAGATATCCAGTTTGAAGTCCGAGGGCATTTTGCACTTCGTCGATAGGCGATATAAAAAAATCCACCTGTTAAATTTATGCCAATCATAGCTTTATAGCTTTCATTTCTTTTTGTTAGCGGTGCCCAAACATGTAAATTTGCGCTATGCGTTTCAAAATAAAATCAGAATTTGGTCCTACTGGGGATCAACCTCAAGCCATCAAGCAGTTGGTTGCAGGTATTGAAGGAAGTGACAGATACCAAACCTTACTTGGTGTAACAGGTTCGGGTAAAACTTTTACCGTTGCCAATGTTATTGAGCACGTGCAACGTCCTACCCTAGTCTTGGCACATAACAAAACCTTGGCTGCTCAGTTATATTCTGAGTTCAAACAGTTTTTTCCAGACAATGCTGTTGAGTACTTTGTTTCGTATTACGATTATTACCAACCAGAAGCCTATATTCCCGTTACCGGAGTTTATATAGAAAAGGATCTTTCCATTAATGAGGAAATCGAAAAAATGCGTTTGAGCGCCACCTCCTCCCTACTTTCCGGAAGACGGGACGTTTTGGTAGTCGCCTCGGTTTCCTGTTTATATGGGATTGGAAATCCTGTGGAATTTCAAAAGAATGTCATTTCATTGGAACGGGACCAAATCATTTCCCGTACCAAATTACTCCACATGTTGGTACAAAGTCTGTACTCAAGGACCGAAGCTGAGTTCAACCACGGAAATTTCAGGATAAAAGGAGATACCGTTGATATCTTCCCTAGTTACGACGATCATGCTTTCCGCATTCATTTTTTTGGAGATGAAATCGAAGACATCGAAGCTTTTAATGTGCAAACCAATGAGGTACTTGAAAGATACGACCGCCTTAATATTTATCCTGCCAATATGTTTGTAACGTCACCGGATGTATTGCAGGGTGCCATTAAAAATATCCAAGACGATTTGGTAAAACAGCATGATTACTTTAAGGAAATAGGCAAACATTTAGAAGCCAAACGTCTTAAGGAGCGTACAGAGTTTGACCTTGAAATGATTCGGGAACTGGGATATTGTTCCGGTATTGAGAACTATTCGAGATATTTGGATGGTAGAGACCCCGGAACCCGGCCGTTCTGCCTTTTAGACTATTTCCCAGACGATTATTTAATGGTTGTAGATGAAAGTCACGTGACCATTTCCCAAGTACATGCCATGTATGGAGGTGACCGAAGCAGAAAGGAAAACTTAGTGGAATATGGCTTTAGATTGCCTGCCGCCATGGATAACCGCCCGTTGAAGTTTGAAGAATTTGAAGCCCTTCAAAACCAAGTCATCTATGTAAGTGCCACACCAGCAGATTATGAATTGGAAAAAGCAGGAGGTGTTTATGTGGAACAAGTAATCCGTCCGACGGGATTATTGGACCCAATCATTGAAGTACGACCAAGTTTAAATCAAATTGATGATTTGATAGAAGAAATCCAACAGCGCGTTGAAAAGGACGAACGGACATTGGTGACAACTCTTACCAAGCGTATGGCCGAAGAGTTGACCAAATATTTGGATCGCATTCAAATACGATGTCGCTATATCCATAGTGACGTGGATACTTTAGAACGTGTTGAAATCATGCAGGATTTAAGAAAAGGCTTGTTTGATGTGCTGGTGGGAGTCAACCTCCTTCGTGAAGGTTTGGACCTTCCAGAAGTTTCTTTGGTTGCCATTTTGGATGCTGACAAAGAAGGATTTTTGCGTTCCAACCGGTCGCTCACCCAAACCGTAGGTCGAGCCGCCAGAAATGTAAATGGAAAAGCCATTATGTATGCAGACACCATTACAGGAAGTATGCAAAAAACTATTGACGAGACCAATTACCGCCGCGAAAAACAAATTGCCTACAATACCAAACATAAACTTACCCCAAAACCACTCAACAAAAGCTTGGACAATGCACTGACCAAAAATTCCGTAAGTACTTACAGCTATGAACTCAAAGCTGCCAAGGCTGCCGAACCGGAAAGCGAATACCTGTCCAAAGCGGAATTGGAGAAAAAGATTCGGGATAAAAGAAAGCTTATGGAAGAAGCTGCTAAAGCTCTAGACTTTATGCTAGCTGCGCAGTTTAGGGATGAAATTAAGGCCTATCAAACCAAATTGGATGCCTTAAAAGTATAATACCATTAATTATACTGAATTTTAAAAATATCTATCAGGAAATCTGGAGGGACAATCTTGTTGGGAAAACTCTCCATTAAATCCAACACTTTATTGATGGATTCATGGCTAAGGCCCATTCGCAACCCAAAATTGTGGAGTTTTACCAATTCCTTCCTGGATATTTCATTGTCCAAGTTCATCAAAAGCACCAATCGGTGGAATTGAACAATACGCTCACTGTGTGACTTTAAATGTACGTAAGTGACCGGGTGCTCAAAAAGATAATCGAAGTCCTCTCTAGAAATATCCAATTGCTTGGCTACCCCCAAAAGGAATTTATATTCAATAATCTTAATACTGTCATCTGCTTGAGCAAAAGCAATCATCTCGGAAAGTAAGCTCAATTTTTCAACACGGTTTATCATACCTAAGGGATCTATATTTTACTTCATTTTAAAATTAGGAAGATATTATTTTTAATTATCGTTGATTTATAGTCAGTTATCGAAAAAAAAAATACCGTTCGTCCTCCTTTTTTTACTTTGGTATGCTATCAATCGTCTAAAACACTGAAAAACAGCAATTTACAGAAATTATTCCAAAACGTCGAATGATAAATTGTAAAAATCAAAGTTCGATAAACGGTACTGTAGTTATTTGCCTAACTTTGTAAAGTTCTTATTCCATAATACAGTCATGAAGCATTATCAATGTATCCTAATTTATTTTTTGGCCTTTCTTGGTATGCAAAATACCATGGCACAAAGTACTGCTTCCAAAAATGTAATACATTTCAATATTGAAGCTCCTCCACTGGATACAAGCAAAAAAATATGGGTTTACCTTCCCAATTCTTATTCAAATTCAAAAGAACGTTTTCCCGTAATTTATATGACTGATGGTCAAAATCTATTTGACAATGAAACCTCTTACGTTGGGGAATGGGGCATTGATGAATTTTTGGACGGCCTTTCAGAGAACCAAGCCATTATTGTTGGTATTGAACATGGCAATGACAAACGTATAGATGAGTTAACCCCGCATCCAAACCCCAAATATGGAGGCGGAAACGGAGATTACTACCTCGATTTTGTTATCAACACCCTTAAACCTTATATAGATCAACACTACAAAACCAAAACCGAAGCTCGTTTTACCACATTTTGGGGTTCTTCACTCGGAGGCCTAATGGCATTTTATGCTACCCTAAAATACCCAGACGTCTTTGGAAATGCCGGAGTTTTTTCCCCTTCTTTTTGGTTCAGTGAAAAAATTTACGATTTTGCGAAAGAATCAAAACTTCCAAATACATCACGGTTTTACTTTTTAATTGGCACTGAAGAAAGTGAGACTGGTGTCGCAGACCAAAATAAAATGGTAGTGCTTCTTAAATCGAAAGGTGTTACTGAAGAGAACATAGTAAATAACATTATTGAAGGCGGAAAGCACAATGAGGCCTTTTGGAAATCGCAATTTGCCCAAGCCTACAGTTGGTTAATCAAAAACTAAAATATCATGACAAATAACGATATATTCAAAAAATTGAGAGTTGCCCTAAAACTTAGGGATGAAGAGATTGTGAAAATTATGGAGTTGGTAGACTTTAGAATTTCAAAAAGTGAATTGGGTGCTTTTTTCAGAAAGGAAGACCATCCCAAGTACATGGAATGTGGTGACCAGATATTACGCAATTTTTTAAACGGGTTGGTTATTCATATGCGTGGGCCAATGCCACCAAAAAAGGGGTCTCAACAAAGCAATAATCCTTCAAAGAAACCAACAAAAAACTCCTAAACAAAGACTGCTTAGGAGTTTTTCAAACATTCGGTAAAATTATTACTCTTCTACATCCAGTTTTATTGGGACCAAAAAGGTTTGCTTTTTGTTATAGATATTAAAAGGTAACTGTTGATAGTTTAAACGTTCCTTTACAAATTCCTCTACTGCCTCATTAGGGCTGTCTACGGAAAGTACAACAATTTCATTGTCGTGATTAAAGGTAATTGTAGCATAAGCTAACACATCTTCTTCCAACACAAAATTTGGTTCTACCAAAAATTGGGTAATTTCATTAGTAATTGCAGTTGCTTCTGCACTTTTTGCTGTGGCATTTGCTTTTGGCGATGTACTTGCCATTAGTACACTACTGGAGGTAATTGCTACCGCCAATAATAGCCCTTTGATTGTTTTCATAAATGTTCGATTTTAAATGATTGATACTTAATAGACTATAAGTAAGCAAAAATGTTACACTTAAATCGAGTAATTAACGTCATCTTAACGACTTTTAACATTATTAACAAAAAAAGACTGAAACCTATAAGGCTTCAGTCCTCTTCATATATAATATTATAAGCTATTTTGCCTTACGACAAAACTTGCTGTACTTTATCGGCAGCTTCCTGGAATTCAGTAGCACTCAACACATCCAATCCTGAATTGTCGATCAATTCTTTAGCGATATCTGCATTGGTTCCTTGAAGACGTACAATAATTGGCACATTGATAGTCCCCATGTTCTTGTATGCATCAATAACTCCTTGAGCAACTCTATCACAACGTACAATTCCTCCGAAGATGTTGATCAAAATAGCTTTTACGTTAGGATCTTTCAAGATGATTTTAAAAGCAGCCTCAACACGAGCAGCATCCGCAGTACCTCCCACGTCCAAGAAGTTTGCAGGCTCACCTCCAGCTTGCTTGATCAAATCCATAGTAGCCATGGCCAATCCAGCTCCATTTACCATACATCCCACGTTTCCATCCAAATCTACATAGTTCAAACCAACTTCTTTAGCTTCAACTTCAATTGGGTTTTCCTCACGTAAGTCTCTTAAGTTTACATAATCCTTATGTCTGTAAAGTGCATTGTCATCGATAGTCACCTTAGCATCTACAGCCATGATTTTGTCATCACTTGTTTTCAACACAGGGTTGATCTCAAATAAAGAAGCATCAGATTTCACATAAGCAGTATACAAACTTGCAACGAACTTCGTCATTTCTTTAAAAGCGTTTCCAGACAATCCAAGGTTGAAAGCAATACGTCTTGCTTGGAATGGCATAAGTCCAACAGCTGGATCTACTTCTTCAGTAAAAATTAAGTGTGGAGTCTCTTCAGCAACAGTTTCAATATCCATACCTCCTTCGGTAGAATACATGATCATGTTACGACCAGTACCACGGTTTAACAACACAGAAATGTAGAATTCTTCCGGCTCGCTGTCACCTGGATAGTAAACATCCTCGGCAACCAATACTTGGTGTACTTTTTTACCTTCGGCAGAAGTTTGTGGAGTGATCAAATTCATTCCAATGATTTGACCTGCCAACTGCTCAACTTCCTGAAGGTTTTTGGCCAACTTTACACCTCCACCTTTTCCACGTCCACCCGCATGGATTTGTGCTTTAATCACATGCCATCCGGTTCCAGTCTCAGCGGTTAGTTGTTTTGCTGCAGCAACAGCCTCTTGAGCGTTTTGGGCTACGATACCTCTTTGGACACGCACTCCAAAACTGCTTAATATTTCTTTTCCTTGATACTCGTGTAAATTCATCTGTTATAATCTATTTGTTATCTCTTAAAAGAGAATCACTTTTTAAATTTATGGTGAACAAAAGTAAACAACCTATAACTTTTTACCAATAATTTTTAAAGGAAGTATTCCTAGGTTAAAAAAGTTGCATAAAGAAGCGTTAATACGCCTTGGTTTATGGTCTTAATAAGAAATTCTTTTGTTAGTTTTGCGGCGTCTTAAAAAATTTTAAAATGAAAACAAACACCTTACTTGAAATCGCTGAGAATTTTGGGAGTCCAGTTTATGTTTATGATGCTGAAAAAATTGCTTCCCAGTATAAACGTTTAACATCTGCGTTTAGTAAGGTGAAACAGTTGAAAATCAACTATGCTGCTAAAGCACTTTCCAACATCTCCGTTTTAAAGTTGTTGAACAGCTTAGGCTCTGGCTTGGATACTGTTTCCATTCAAGAGGTGAAATTAGGATTGGCCGCTGGATTTACTCCAGAGCGTATCATTTTCACTCCAAATGGGGTATCCTTGGAAGAAATTGAGGAAGCTGCTAAATTGGGAGTACAAATCAATATTGACAACCTTTCAATTTTGGAGCAGTTTGGGACCATTCACCCAAAGACGCCAGTTTGTATTAGAATCAATCCTCACGTGATGGCCGGTGGAAATACCAACATTTCTGTAGGGCATATTGACAGTAAATTCGGAATTTCAATTCATCAAATCCCGCACATCCTTCGCATTGTTGAGAACACCCAAATGACTATTAACGGTATCCACATGCATACAGGAAGTGACATTTTGGACATTGATGTGTTCCTATATGCAAGTGAAATATTATTCGATACCGCTAAGCATTTTAAAAACTTGGATTTCATCGATTTTGGTTCAGGATTCAAGGTTCCTTATAAAGAGGGAGACATTGAAACCAATATAGAAGAGTTTGGAAAGAAATTGACCAAGCGCTTTACCGAATTCTGTAAAGACTATGGAAAAGAATTAACCTTAGCCTTCGAACCTGGGAAGTTTTTGGTGAGCGAATCTGGATTTTTCTTAACCAAAGTAAACGCTATCAAGCAAACCACCTCAACGGTGTTTGCTCAAGTAGATACAGGATTCAACCACTTGATTCGTCCAATGCTTTACGGGGCACAACACGAAATTGTCAACCTTTCCAACCCTAGAGGAAAAGAACGTTTTTATTCGGTTGTGGGTTACATCTGCGAAACAGATACTTTCGCTAGTAACAGACGTATCAAGGAAATTACCGAAGGTGATATCTTGGCATTTAAAAATGCCGGGGCCTACTGTTATTCGATGGCCTCTAACTACAATTCACGTTTCCGTCCGGCCGAAGTGCTTTGGTACAAGGACGCCGCCCATCTAATTAGAAAAAGGGAAACGTTTGAGGACATTATCAAAAATCAAATAGAGATTGAATTATAAAAACAAAAAGCGCTAATTAACAAATTAGCGCTTTTTTCATATATTTATTGTACTCAAACTCATCTTATTGAGGTTAGTTTTTGCTTTTAAACCCTATTTATGACGCACAAGTTTACTATCAATAAGAACATCCACGAGGCTGACACCCTACCCGCACATTTTTACAGAAGTCAAGACGTTTTCGACAATATTAAAGAAGACATCTTTTTTCGGTCATGGCAATGGGTAGGTGACACGCAACTATTACCCTTTGCCGAAACGGTTTATCCGTTTTACCTTTTAGACAACTATCTTTCTGAACCGTTGGTGCTGGTAAGAACTTCCGACCAAAGCATCAAGTGCTTTAGCAATGTTTGCACCCATCGAGGAAACATTGTGGTCTTAAACCCTGGGAAACAAAAAACCTTGCAGTGCATGTACCATGGCCGAAGGTTCAATCTGGATGGTACTTTCAAATCCATGCCCGAGTTCGATACTGCCGAAAATTTCCCTAGGCCTTGCGACAACCTTCATGAATTCCCAGTTGCCACTTTGGATCCCTTCATTTTTGTAAGTCTCGATCCTTTATTCGACTTCAATTCCGTTTTGAATACGATGAAAGAACGCATCGGTTTTTTACCATTGCACCAGTATAAGTTGAGAAACGACCTCAGCAAGGATTACCTTGTCAATTGTCACTGGGCCTTGTATTGCGACAACTATTTGGAAGGCTTTCACATTCCTTTCGTACATGATGATTTAAATAGTGTTCTGGATTATGGAGATTACACCACAATTTTATATGACCACTGCAACCTCCAAATTGGTTACACCAATGCTAGTGAAGAAGTTTTTGAGCTTCCTGAAAACCACATCGATTATGGCAAACAGGTAGCTGCCTATTATTATTGGATATTCCCAAACATGATGTTCAATTTTTATCCTTGGGGACTATCTATCAATATTGTAAAACCATTAGGTTTAAACAAAACCAAAGTGTCCTTTATCACTTATGTGTATGACGAAACCAAATTGAACAAAGGTGCAGGTGCACTTTTGGACAAAGTAGAACGGGAAGATGAATTTGTAGTAGAGCTCGTCAACAAAGGTGTTCAATCTAGATTTTATAACACGGGAAGATTTTCTCCCACAAGGGAACAAGGAGTACACCACTTTCATTCCCTACTTGCTAAACATTTAAATTAACCCACTGTAATATGAAACAAATAGCTCCCTCAGTAATCCGACAGGTTTTTCTTCTCATTCTAATTACGTTTATAGCCTATCTCATTTGTCTGGAAATGCTTCCCTACCTCACTGGCGTTTTGGGAGCCATAACCATTTACTTCCTATTTCAAAAATGGATGACCTATTTGGTAAAAGTAAAACGATGGGGCGTAAATGCGGCTGCCATATTCTTGATGTTCTTGTCTTTTCTTATCATTCTGGTACCTGTAGGAGGCATTATTTGGATGTTAGGAAATAAGATAGGGCATGCAGTGGACAACAGTACGGAAGTTATCAATGCGTTTAAGGAACAATTTGGTAAAATAGAGCAATTTGCAGGCTTTGATATCAATTCCCAAATAGACACTTCAAAAATTACTGGCTGGCTATCTGAAAATTTACAGGCATTTGCTGGAGGCACCTTTAATGCCGTTATTGCAGTTGGATTAATGTACTTCATGCTGTACTACATGCTTACAAACCGCAGGGAATTGGGCACATCGATGAACAAATATGTTCCAATGAACAGGGAAGGATTGGTTGAAGTTGGAAAGGAAATAAAGGCCATGGTTCGATCTAATGCCTTGGGAATTCCTTTGGTAGCAATTGCACAGGGAATTGTGGCCTTGATAGGCTTTCTTATTTTTGGAGTAGAATCGCCATTTTTTTGGTTTGTGATTACCATTATAGGTTCCATGATTCCATTTGTGGGTACTTTGGTTGGAATTCTCCCTGTATTTTTAATAACACTATCTGCGGGTCATACAGCTCAGGCTTGGGGTGTCCTCATATATGGTTTTGTGGTTGTTGGGTCTACAGATAATATCATTCGCTTGTTTATATTGAAAAAGCTGGATAACGTTCACCCTTTGATAACCTTGGTAGGAGTAATTGTTGGTGTTCCCTTGTTTGGATTTATTGGATTGATATTTGGGCCACTTCTCATTAGTTTATTCCTAATTCTTATAAAAACCTACAAAGTACAATATGGAGCTAAAGACCCCAATGAATGGCATCATTTACCTCAAGAAAGCGAATAAATTATATTTAATCATTTAACACTTTAAGCCTTTTATTTAAAACAAATTCACCTATATGATGTATATATTGTAATTTTTCATACCTTTAAAATACCCTAAAGTCTTTTTAAACAATCAATTAAGGCTTGTATGACTAAACAACCATCACTTTTGTTTGCGCCTAAGGGTATAGCAAATCTTTCAATCAAATGGCATGACTTACAACAAGGTCCCTTTGATTTAAAATTTCATATTTTTTCTTTATTTGCTTTTGGTCATTTTACAAAGTGCATATTTGCCTTCCCACATTTAATTACGGTCGAGGACTCCCCTTCCCTTCCTTTTTCCCAAGTCATTAAATAAATAGTACAGCCCTAATTCTCCTCAACAAACCCACCTTACAGAATTTATTGCTCCAAACTACCCATTTTTTCAGTGCACACGAACACTTGCTCTCGTTATGTTTTGCTAATTAATCCAAATAGACTAGGCTAAAAACACTCCTAGTCCATTGTAAAATCAATGAATTATGAAAACAAATTATCTGTTCCCCAAAAGTTCCCTACAACTCCAAAATCTTGCCATTTTGCTACTTCTGGTTACATTTTGCCTACCACTATCATCCCTGTCCCAATCATCTAGCCGAAGAATGCTCAACATGACTGAATTCACAGTAAAAATGGGGCATAACTCACAATTTAAGGAGGGTGTTAAAATGTGGAAAAAATGCTACAATGATAACAACGGAACCTTTAAATGGAACATGTGGCAGCGGTTTCAAGGAGAAGGGAATGTATATGTACTTACCAGCACCATGAACAATTGGGCTGAATTGGACAAAGAGGATGAGGATACAGCTAGCAACAAATGCCGCTCAAAAGCCATGGATTTTATTTGGCCACATGTTGACAAAGTGCAGTACAATCTAGCAGAATCCATCCCTGAAATTAGTAGGTCTTCCCCTTTAGAAGGCACTAAAGTAGTTTGGGTGTACAATGTAAAAATTGCCAATTCCTCCGACTTTAAAGAGGTTACCAAAGAAATCTCTTCTACTATGCGCACTTCTGGAGGTGGCATTAGAGGTACGTGGTACAATGTGATGGGTGGAGGCCCCGATGTAGCCGATTACTTTATCGCCATACCATTTTTAAACTTTGCAGATTTAGACAAGGATACCGATGGTGTTTGGACGATCTACGAAAAAGCACATGGCAAAAAGAAGGCTGACGAGCTGCGAGCTAAATTCAGAGCCTCCCTAATTTCCGATTGGGCCTATCTGTATTCATATATGGAAGATCTTTCATCGAACTAAGAAGCTAGCAATAGCTAATTATAAAATTGCTAAACAAACTAATAAAGTAGAGGTTATCTGATAAATGCACTGAGCAGATAACCTCGCTTTTTCATCAATAGTTTTTTTAAACACCAATGCTATGGAAACAACCAATCAAACTGCCCTACAACCAACCAAATCTAAGGAACGCATCAATTCTCTAGATGTTATTCGAGGGGTTGCCCTATTGGGGATTCTTTTAATGAACATTAACGGAATGGGATTGCCTTTTGCATATATGGACCCTACCATATCGGGGGGAGCCGAGGGTTTGAACCTAAAAGCATGGATTATGACCAATATGCTGTTTGAGGGTACCATGAGAGGCTTGTTTACCTTGCTTTTTGGAGCTGGAGTTATTTTATTGACATCCCGTTTAGAAAGCCGCCGGGCTGGAATTAAAACTGCCGATATCTTTTACAGACGCCTTTTATGGCTTCTAATATTTGGAATTATAAATGCCTATGTCTTTCTGTGGCATGGTGATATTTTGTTCCACTATGCCGTGTTTGGACTTATGTTGTTTCCGTTCAGACATACGCCTTCCAAAAAATTAATCATTGGCGGACTGGTACTCATAGGTTTGGGAGTTTCCTGGACCTATAGTGAGTATAGAGACAACATAAAAATTAAGAACGAAGGGCTTGAAGCCGCCGCCTTAAAAAAAGCCAACGATTCCTTGACCTCGAAACAAACAGCCGCTTTGGGAAAATGGGAAAAATTGAACACCAAAATGCCCCAAGAAAAAATCGACGAACAAGTTGCAGAAATGCGTAATCCCAGTTATTGGTCTATTTTCAGTTATAAAGCCAGAAATTACTCCGATCGCCAAGGATGGTTTCTATACCGATTTGATTTATGGGACGTCTTTAGTTATATGCTGTTAGGTATGGCCTTTTTCAACCTAAGAATTTTTCATGGGGAAAAATCCTTTAAATATTACGCACTTATGACGCTCATAGGTTATGGCATTGGCCTTTCGGTCAATTATTACGAAACTATCCAACTTATCAAAAGCAGCTTTGATCCCATTGTAACTTCCAAAACCTTTATCACCTATGATTTGGGAAGACTATTCACAACCTTGGGCCATGTAGGGTTTATCATGCTTTTCATTAAATCCGGAATATTGGGCTTCCTTCAAAAATCTTTAGCTGCGGTAGGAAGAATGGCCTTAACCAACTATTTAGTACACAGTATTATTGTGGCCTTTATTTTTCTAGGATTTGGATTTTCACTGTACGGACAATTGGAACGCCATCAACTGTATTACATCGTTTTTGCTATTTGGATTGCGCAATTAATCTATAGTCCCATTTGGCTAAAGTATTTTAGATATGGTCCCTTTGAATGGCTATGGCGCTCCTTGACCTATCAACAAAAGCAACCATTTAGAGTGGACTCCAAAGCCTCTTTCAGTGTAAAAGCAACCGAATCCTGAATTAGTCATTTCGAATGTTTCTAACAATCAATGGATTATTATACCTATATTTAGTACAGTTCCCCAGTCTTAGGTTTAATCATTGATAGTCGCCTATGCTCATAAAAACCAACCGGATTGAAACTATCGACCTCTTACGGGGCGTAGTCATGGTACTCATGGCTTTGGACCACACTAGGGATTATTTCCACATAGGAAACTCCATTAGCAGTCCAACAGATTTGGAAACCACCACCCCATTTCTATTTTTCACAAGGTTTATTACTCATTATTGTGCGCCTGTTTTCATTTTTTTAGCGGGAACTTCCGCTTTTCTTTATGGAAGCAAAAAGACAAAACCCCAGCTATTCAAATTCCTTTTTACTAGAGGACTATGGTTAATCTTCCTTGAAATTGTTCTAAACAATCTAATTTGGCAATTCGACCCAAAATACAACCTTATTGTGCTTCAAGTAATATGGGCTATTGGACTTTGTATGGTAGGCTTGTCCTTTTTAATTTTCCTTCCAAAAAAATTGCTTTTGGTTATTGGAGCCATATTGATTGCAGCCCATAACTCCTTTGACAGCTTTACTTTTGAAGGCTCCAATATTCGCTCCATCCTTTGGTATATATTTCATCAGCAAAAAGGCATCCCTCTAGGGGAAGACCACTTTATCATTTTTGCCTATCCCATTGCCCCTTGGTTGGGCGTTATGGTTTTAGGTTATTGCTTTGGAGTGTTATACAGTAAGGATTTTAATGCTACGACGCGAAGGAAATGGCTACTCCAATTTGGGCTTTTTGCCATTGCGGCCTTTTTTATCATTCGAGGTATGAACATTTATGGAGATATGGTGCCTTGGACCAAACAAAAGAACTTTGTTTTTACCGTATTGTCCTTTTTTAATGTTACCAAATACCCCCCATCCCTATTATACATACTGATAACCTTGGGTCCTTCTATGTTATTCCTTTACGCTTTTGAAGGGATCAAAACCAAAGTCACAGATTTCTTTATCGTATTTGGAAGAGTGCCATTATTCTATTATTTCCTGCATGTGCTGCTCATACACGCTCTTGCCATTGTTGCTATATTGGTACTGGGAGGCAGTTGGAGCGATCTAATAGCGTCACAAGGAGGCCTGTCGCCTTCAAGTATTGCAGCCTACGGATATTCCTTGTTTGTGGTATATATAGTCTGGATCATCATAATTGCCATGCTTTACCCAATTTGCAAAAAGTACATGAGATATAAAGCACAGAATAAATCCAAATGGTGGTTAAGTTACCTGTAACAGCTCTAAAATATGGCTATTAAACAAGACAAAGGGCTAAAGAGAACCATCGGACTATTTGGACTTTCTGCTAATATTATCAATATTATTGTGGGGGCTGGAATTTTCGCATTGCCAGCAATTGTTGCCCAAAACATGGGAGCCTCCAGCATTATTGCTTATGCCTTTTGCGGAATTCTTATGGCTTTGATCATGCTTTGCTATGCCGAAGTTGGCAGTAAGATTACCAATACCGGAGGCTCTTATGCCTTTATTGAAACTGCTTTTGGAGATTACGCAGGATTCTTGAGCGGAATTTTCAACATCACCAGTTGCTTGCTGGCAGATGCAGCTGTTTCTAATGCCCTAATTGATGTTTTAGGTTCTGCCCTTCCAATATTTGGCATCAATTCTGTGAGGATCCTAACTCTTTTCACTATTTTCTTCGGGTTGGCATATGTGAATGTAATAGGGATCAAACAGGGCATTGGACTCGTTATATTCAATACCTGCGCCAAACTTTTCCCTTTGATACTTTTGGTGCTTGTGGCATGGAAAGATGTTTCACTTTCCAACCTTTCGTGGACAGAAGCCCCTACAATCAAACAGTTGGGTGAAACCTCCTTAATTTTGTTTTTTGCTTTTCAAGGAGGTGAAGTTGGATTGACTGTGGGAGGAGAAGTCATCAACCCAAAACGAACCGTTCCCAAGGCCATTTTTATCAGTATTTCAACAGTAGTGGTTCTTTATATTTTAATTCAACTAGTGTCACAGGGGGTATTAGGGGAATCACTGCCCAATTACACAGCTTCTCCTTTAGCTGAAACTGCAAAAGTAGTCATGGGTAAATTTGGCTATCTTTTACTCTTGGCCGGCGCCATGATTTCCATGTTTGGAAACTTAAGCGGGGAAGTACTCAACAACCCACGTGTAATCTATGCCTTATCTAGAGATCGCGTGCTACCATCCAAACAGCTTGCCAAAATACACAAAACCTTTGCAACTCCATATATTGCTGTAATACTCTATGCCAGCATTGCATTTATCCTAGCGGCTACAGGCACCTTTGAACAATTGGCACCCATTGCAACAGGAAGTCTTTTAATTGTTTATTTAGGAGTTGTTCTTTCGGTGATTAAATTGAGACGCTCCAAGAAAATAGATCAGGATGGCTTCAAAATTCCAGGAGGTCTCACGGTTCCCCTGTTGTCTTGTGTTATCATTCTGTATTTTTTATCCTATCTGTCAGTATCTGAAAAAATTGGCACATTCATCTTTATTGTACTTCTCAGTATTTTATACGCTTTCATCAAGGTTTTCAACAAAACATGATGCTCCACAAACCCTATCAACTTCAACAAAAACAAATGAAATTCAAATATTTACGTTCAAGATCACTAATTCTTTAGTATATTTAATACAATATCCCAAACCAATTATTCTCCCATTCATAAGAACATTTTTTGTGTAACTTAAAATTTGAAATTATGAAACCCGAGGCAAACACTTGGACCAAGACCGAATTACAGGTCTATATTTTACTGCTTTGCGCCAATGCAGACACTCATGAATCGGAGGCTGAAATCAACCTGATCAAGTCCAAATCATCTCCTAAAATCTTTGAAAAGATATATCAGGAATTCTCAAACGACACGGAAGAACAACGTTTTGAAAAAATTGATGATACCGTACAATTGCACCACTATTCCAACCTTGAATTGGCTCAACTGAGACGGGAGATGTACGAGATATTTTTCTCTGACTGCAATTTTGCCATGATGGAACGCAACTTGGACAAAATCATGGATAATATTCTTTATTAAACATGGGTGTTCAAGGAACATTCATGTATTTCTCAAGCCTAAGCGTTTGGGAGCACCCTTTCCTACGTTACTGGGGGCAATTTCTTTGTGCCCATTCTTTAAACACCTATTCCAAACCTCCTATTATCTCCTTCTCCCTATTCTCTCTCAATTATCCCTCAAATGTACTTTTCATTTCCCAACGTCCTTCCAAATTCTCCACCTGACATGAAAGCCCTGACCAACCTTATTCTTTTCCTTTTGGTTTCCTGGTCCTGTCTGTCACAGGAAATGGATTTGAAGCGCTATTCCTATTCCGAATTATTTCAAATGATCGAAGAGGAGCAAGACACTATATTTAAACTAAAAAATGCTGAAATTGTCTACAATGAAGCTACAGACTCTCTCTTTCAGGCAAAAGCAGACCTTATAGTAGACTCCATTTTAAGTACTCAAAAACAAAAGGTTATTGACAAAGTATTATTTCTAGACAACGTACAATTCTTAACCTCAAAAAATACCAAAGATGAATCGATTATCAATGGAGTCATAAAACACATCACCTTCCTAAAAGAAGTAACATTAAGTCAATGTTCGTCAATAGCACTATTAAATTGTCACTTTAAGGGAAGACTTTACCTATACCTTGATAATAAGGACAATCAAATAGAAAAAAGAATTAACTATATCCAAAATACCTGGAATCAAGATCAGTTCATTTCATCAACCTTGGGATTGATAATGAAACACTGCCATTTTCATGATGAAACTGTCATTTCTTCAAATTTAGCTCCATATAAACTTGATTCTCCCCACAACATATTAACTATTATTGATCACTGTTCCTTTTATGAGTACAAACCTCTAAATGACAGTTACAACAGTCACTTTTTCTTGCTTTTTCTTAATATAAACAATCTGCACTTTACTAACAATCGAATTATAGGAAAATCAACTCTCATAACTTTTTCTTCAGACAAGGTGGATTATACCAAAATACAGGATAATGAATTTTTAGAGTCCTCCATTTTACTTTATGTTAAAGAAATGCAAGGGATAAACATTCTAGATATTTCAAAAAATTCTTTTGGAAAACACGTCGGACTAGTCATTGACACTTTTGACCCCAAGTACGTTATTGATTGGAATTCCTTCGAAAACAAACTCTTTTCCATACAAACCTATGACAGTTTTTATTACAAGAAAAACCCTTATAATGCTCCGTTATCAACCAAAGAAATAGACGAGTATTTAAATCAAATATTGGAAGACAAAGATATCTTTAAGGGAGAAATAGGCCTTCGAGGAAAATTACTGAACCATTATAATAATATTCTGGACACCGAGAGTAAAAACTCGGTATATATAGAATTAAAAGATTTAGAAACACAAAAGCTTGCCTACGAATATAAAAACACCCCATCCTTTGACACCTTTTTTCAATGGAAAGTCAACCAGTTTTTAAAGCTATTTTCTAATTACGGCACCAAACCATCCAAAGCCATCATCTTTTCACTGTATGTCATTATGTTCTTTGCTGTTATCTATTTATTTTTTCCAAACAGTTGGGATACCCATGGGAGAAAACGCATCATGGATCGCTTTGGTTTCTTTATAAAATATATGAAAAAAGACGCGGGAATACATGAAGTGTACTTGGAAGACAAACAACCCGATTTAATGGAATATGAGGCGTTTAAAAACTTATTAATCCAAACTACTCCTCAAGTTCCAAAATTTTTCATTAAAACTGGTTTGCCGCTTTACAAATGGACCATTGCAAGAACCAAACTACATGCCTCTCTTTTAAGTAAATTCGATATCATGAAAGGCACATGGCAAGATCTCCCACTTAAAAAGCGGTTCTGGAAATCTATCTTATTAATAGGCGCCTTTTTGATTGCGATTATCTACGACCTTTTCATCAAGATTTTAAATGCTTTAATGCTGTCCATCAATACTTTTACAACCCTTGGGTTTGGAGAAATCCCAATTAAAGGCTTTCCTCGTTACCTTGCTATTGTACAAGGTTTTATTGGCTGGTTCATGTTAACAATTTTTAGCGTATCACTTATATCTCAATTACTGAACTAGACATGCTACAATTCTACAGAAATATCCGTTACCAACTAGCTGCTGAAAACAAAGCAGCGAAATACCTACGCCATGCAATTGGGGAAATTATTTTGGTGGTGATTGGGATTTTAATTGCGCTTCAAATTAATAATTGGAATGAAAAAAGAAAACTCAAAATTGAAGAACAACAAATCTTAAACAGTTTATTGGAAGACTTAAAAGCAGCCAAAAAACAATCGGAACAATCCATAACCAGTGAAAAGTTGGCGATAGACCAAATGGAAGCCGCCTTAGGAAACGAAAAAATCCGAGTCTCATTTTTTAACACAAAAAATCCCAATGCGCTTTACCATAACATTTTTTGGGGTTTTGAAATTGATATTCCAGTCATAAACGCTTATGAAGAAATTAAAACCTCAGGGAAAACAGACCTCATCAGTAACAAAACCATCCGAGGTCATTTTACCAATCTAGAACGCAGCATCAATAATCTCAACAACTTAATGGACGATCGCATAACAGTACATCAGTTACGAATAGATGAAATTGTAGTAAATGACATAAATTTTTTACCACTTCTAAAATCGGAATTTCCTAAACTCTCCATTGAAACAGGAGCTCCCATTGATTTTCCGTCTATCATGAAGCAACCAAGAATAAGGAATTTGATAGGCATAAAACTGGAGCTTAGTGCCAGTGTTTACGAATACAGAAAACAATTGTCCAATGAAATCCAACTTCTAATAGAGCTCCTTGAGCAAGAAATTGACAAACCATGATTAAATTTTTCCGAAACATCCGTAAAGCCCTTATCAATGAAGGTAAGACTACTAAATACCTCAAATACGCCATTGGAGAAATTGTCTTGGTAGTGATTGGAATATTGATTGCCCTTCAAATCAATAATTGGAACGAGGAACGCAAAGACCGAAAAATAGAAAAAGAAATGCTCCTAAGTTTTGCTTCAGATTTGGAAGGCGATTGCCTACACGTAACAAATTTAATCCATGACTATGAAAACGACCTAATATACCAGGACTCTATCCTAAAGGTGCTTTTTGAATCTAAAACTACATCACCTGAAAAATTCTTAATATGGAATTATCAAATATTTGTTTTGCAAAATTATTTTGAACCTACCACAGGCACCTATGATGAAAGCGAATCCAGCGGCAGATTACAGCTCATTACCAATAAAACAATCAAAGAACGGCTCAACAGCTACTATACTTATGTAAAATCAGATAACACTGCAAACAGAACCAATAAAGAAATGACCTTCGATCGTTCCCACCCCTATTTTTTCAGCTTATTTGGAGCCTCAAAGGAACTATACAAAACCAGGCAAAGGGACTATGACCTTCCTAGCATTGATATTAAAACATTTAAACAGGACAACCAATATATTTCCAAACTCACCGAAAGACGAGTCAACCATTTTATTCAACTTAAAGAATATGAAAAATTGTTGGAATGGGAAATCGAGCTACTGGACTTAATCTCCAATGAAACAACCAACTAATTCTAGCTAATACTTCTATAAACCAAAAAAATGCATTAAAAACGCCTTTAAGTGTTGTATTCTAATACAACACTTCATGAGTCTATTGCTTTACAGTCCCATTAAACTGACTTATGTTGGAATTGATAGGATTCCCTGAACTCCTTCTAAAAGAAGCAATCTGCCCAGCATGCCAAATGGCATCGGCTATAGGGCCATTAATGGCATTCCAAAACGGAAATTCACGTTCTCCAAACACAATGTTATAATCAGACAAATCGTTACTTGCACGTAAAATATCAGCGGCTTGTTTGAGATTCAAAAGGGTTTGTTTACGCTTTTCTTCAAAACTAGAATTGGAAAAATCTCTTTTAGTGTTGGGTTGTTTTAAAGTTGCATCCAACACCACATAACTCAGGTTTAAAACATGGTCAATAGTCTCACCGGTAGAACGCACTTCAGAACCTGGAGTATAGGCCAAATCGGTTTCTTTTAAACCTTCCGTTGCCCAATAATATCTAAACCCTAGTCCATCTACCATTCTAGCGGCCACAGTGCCTGCCGTATAAATTTCGGAAGCCGCGGGTAATTCATAATAGGGCAATGTTGTATCCATATCCTTTTGTCCAAAAATAAGGGATGCCATCAATAGCATCCCTCCTGTTAGAATTATCTTCATGTATTAATCGTTTAATTCTGAAATATCCGAAATGGTTCCTGTTCCGTATTTGTCAAACAAATAAACCAAGGCCGTCATGGTGGCAGCACCCAATTCCAACTCACGCTTGTTCACGTGCTCAAAGGTATCGTTGGATGCATGGTGATGATCAAAATAACGCTGTGAATCTGGTCGTAATCCAGCCAATACAATATCACCATTCTTTAACGGACCAATATCTGCACCACTACCTCCTTTTTCAAAATAGTGAATTAAATACGGTTTGAACAAGGCTTGCCATTGCTGCACTTTATGTAACACGGCATCACTGCAATCAAATGAGAAACCTCTCGGTGTAAAACCTCCCGAATCACTTTCCAAGGCAAACACATGGTGTTCCCCTTTGGACTTGGCAACTTCAGCATATTTTTTTCCGCCGCGCATACCATTCTCTTCATTCATAAATAACACCACTCTAATGCTTCTTTTAGGTTGAATACCGCTCTCCTTCAACAAACGCAACACATCCATAGACTGTACCACGCCTGCTCCATCGTCATGCGAACCATCTCCCAAATCCCAAGAATCCAAATGACCACCTACAACCATATATTCATCTGGGAATTCACTTCCGGTGATTTCACCTATCACATTATAGGATTGTACATCTTTTAACTGCTTACAATGCTGGCTGAAATAAAACTTCAACTGACTATTCAATGCCAACATAGAGCTTAACAATTCCGCATCATTGGTACTGATAGCTGCTGATGGAATACGTTGGTCATTTGGCAAATCGCCGTAACTCATAGCTCCTGTATGAGGAAAATCATCCAAACGCAAATTCACCGAACGCACAATAACTCCCGAGGCACCATATTTTGCTGCTTCCTTGGCTCCCGAATAGCGCTGGTCTACACACCCGCCATAGGCTTCAAAAGTATTCACCAAATCGGCTTGCATAGGGCGATTGAAAAACACAATCTTTCCTTTGATGTTTTCACTTCCCAAAACTTTCAATTCATCGATGCTCTTTACCTCTACAACTTCAGCTTTCAAACCACCATTAGGCGTAGCCACCGAACCTCCCAAAGCACAAATATTCACATTGGTTGTTTTGCCTGGAGCGGTTTCCACATAGGCAAATTCCGGCGCTCCCCTCACCCATCTCGGCACCATTACAGGTTGCAACCAAACTTTATCCAAACCCAATTGCTCTAACTCCTCTTTGGTATATTCCACAGCCCGTTCTGCATTTAGGGAACCTGACAAGCGCCCACCAATTTGATTGGACAAATGATCAAGCCAATCATAACTTTTTCCGTTGGTTAAAGAAGTGGTATAAATAGTTTTGATGACCTCTGCATCGGTTTGGGCTTGTATTTGAAAAGATAACAAAACAAGCATTAAGGCAATAATGTGCTTCATAGAAAATAATTTTGGGCTCTAAAGATAATTGTTCTTATTGGGCATCTTCTAAAAGAAACCTTAAAATTAACAGTACCCCTAAGGTGATTACTCATTCTCTAACTGCTGTTTGTACAATTCCAGATGAGCTTTAATTTCATCATCCAATTCTGGTTCCTTGATATCATCATACGATTGCAAGGTATCCAACAAAACTCTTGCGACAATATATCTGGCCGTTGCCTTATCATCGGAAGGGATGACATACCACGGCGCATGGGCTTTATTGGTTTTATTTATGGCATCCTCATAGCAATGTTGATAGGTGTCCCACAATTCTCGTTCCTTAAGATCGCCAGGCGAAAACTTCCAGTTCTTCTCTTTTTTTTCCAACCGGCGCAGCAGTCTATCTTTTTGTTCTCCTTTGGAAAGGTGTAGAAAAAATTTAAAAACAATGGTGCCATTCTCTACAATGTGCTTCTCAAAATTGTTGATTTCCTTAAACCTTTTGTCCCAAAACGCTTCATCAATATCCTCTAACGAGGTGACATTTGGCAGGTTTTCACCCAAAATATATTGTGGATGTACACGGGTAACCAAAACATTTTCATAATGGGTCCTATTGAAAATCCCGAATTTACCTCGGGCTGGCAGCCGAACATAATGACGCCATAAATAATCGTGTTTCAATTCCAGAGGCGTTGGTGTTTTAAAACTATGCACCACAATTCCACGAGTATTAAAATCCTTGAATACTTCCCTAATCATACTATCCTTTCCTGCGGTATCCATCCCTTGAATACACACCAAAACCGCATATTTGCCATGGGCATACATGGTATCCTGCAGTTTTCCCAAAGTAACCCGTACCTCTTCCAGCTCCTTTTCGATCTTTTCTTCGGAAGCCTTCAAATCGTAAGTGGTTTTAAGATCTTCCAAAACTATAGGTTCTGAGGCTTTAAAATGGTCAATTTTTATCTTTTTCATCAACTTGATATTTATGGTCTTAGTTCTATTTAAATATAGGAAAATTATGATTTCACTAAAAAAATCATACGCTTTACCGATTTTTTGCTACTTTTATCGAGCCTACTTAATTTATTAAACCCAAATCACTATGAAAAAAATCTACATTTTCTCATTAGTATTATTAACCAGTGCCATAACATTTGGCCAATCATTATGCTCGGACGCACAACCAGATGCCGTATATGCCTACTCCCATGTGAAGACGGCCTATGACTCTAACAATTTAACCCACCTAAAGCAATATTCCAAACGTTCTTTGGAAGCTTTTAAACGGGTAAAAACCACCTTAGAAAATTGTGGGGGATGCAAAACTGCTTATAACAAAGCTTATGATGGCGCCGAATTGTTAGCAAAAGTATCCTCGGCAGAGACCTTTGAGGACGGAAGATACTATGTAAAAAAAGCCAAGGAAATTGCTCAAGAAACCATTACCGAATTGGACATGTGTACAAAAAACACTGGCACGACAGACAACCAAGACCTTGCCGATTTGGAAAGTGCTCAATTTGAATTGGAGCAACAACAATTGGAATTGCAGCGCAAGCAAGAAGAAATCAAACAAAGACTTGTGGAGCAGCAACAAAAGGAAATAGCTATTAAAAAGGAATTGTTGATTAGCGAAGCTGGAACTTCTATTACTGACAATATTAAATCCTACAACAAAGTGCTATCCTCTTGCGGATGCCAATCGGACAACATTCGCTTTGAAGAAAACAAAACCGAGTTAATGGACAAGTCCTTAGAAGAAATTAGGTCATTCTACATTAATACGATGGCTGCTATTACCAACACGTACCTAGAACGCTTAAATTCTTGTAAAATGTAATTGCAAGAGTATCTTATAAAAAAGAGCAGCTACCAAAAGTAGCTGCTCTTTTTTTATCTAAACAGTTATAATTTCTATTTCGAAGCAAAGAGCTTTACATCATCCTCACTCACTTCCTTACCTCCCAAAATGATCAAGCGTTCCACAATATTTCTAATGTTCCCGAATTTTTTCAATATAATCAAATTTTAACATTTATGTTTTTGATTTTTTTTAAAGAAAAAACTTACTATTATATGAATTTTATTTAATATAGATTTTAAAAACGCTTTACTAGCAAACTTTATATATGCCTACTGATGTCTACCCTTTAGAACGCAACATAGGTGAATTTGGAGGTTATAGATTACCATTAGTTCCTACACAACAATAAATCAATATTTAAGATATGAAAAAACTCCTTACAATACTTATCCTAGCATTAAACATTTGTTTTGCATTAGGACAGCAACTCCAATCGAAAGAAATACAATATGGGAATTGTAAGGAGTTTATTTTCAACAAAAAGAAAAAAGATAGTAGTATCTATAATATTAATGCTTCTCAGCTAAAAAAGCTTATAAAATGTAAAGAAAAAAAACACACATTATTATTCATCGTTAATCACAGATGCAATGGAATTCTAGATAAAATGAAAGATATTGTTACCATGCTAAACCATGGCGATATGGATATTATGTTTATTAGCATAGATGACGACAATTCAAAGAAACTATATGATTTTCGCCAATTCTTTTTAAGAATACATTATGCTTTTCCTGTTTTTGTAATAAGCGAAAGTTATTCAAAAAACAATGCGAAAAAACTAAAATTATTTCTCAATGACCTAAATAATAAAGGGGAATATAAAAATGTAGGAAGTGGATCAATAATTCTTTTAGATAAAAACGCAGATTTAATTTATTACTCAAATCATAATACTGAATATCCAATAGAAGAACTTAAGCAATTCATTTATTAAAGTACTTCTATCAATTATTTCCTTCTATCATTTCGCAGCAAAAAGCTTTACATCATCCTCACTCACTTCCTTACCGCCCAAAATAATCAAGCGTTCTACGACGTTGCGTAGTTCACGGATGTTTCCTGTCCAATCATAATGCTGCAATAATTTTACTGCTTTATCTGAAAACGACTTTACACCTGTACCTTGTTCCGTAGCAATTTTTTTAGCGAAAAAGTCAATCAATAAAGGAATATCGTCACGCCTGTCATTTAAAGAAGGTACTTTAATTAGAATTACCGCCAAACGGTGGTACAGATCCTCACGGAATCTGCCTTCATCTATTTCCTTCTTTAAATCCTTATTGGTAGCAGCTACCACACGCACATCTACCTTGATATCCTTATCACTACCAACACGTTGTATTTTATTCTCCTGAAGTGCCCTTAATACTTTCGCCTGTGCCGACAAACTCATATCCCCAATTTCATCCAAGAAAATAGTTCCGGCATTGGCAGCTTCAAACTTACCAGCCCTGTCTTTTACGGCACTGGTAAAGGCTCCTTTAATATGCCCGAACAATTCACTTTCTATCAACTCCGAAGGAATTGCGGCACAATTCACTTCAATTAAGGGACCTTTGGAGCGCTCACTCTTTTCATGTAACCAATGCGCCACCAATTCCTTCCCGGTACCATTGGGACCTGTAATTAGTACACGGGCATCTGTAGGCGCTACCTTTTCAATCATTTCTTTGATCTGCTCAATAGCCCCACTTTCTCCTACCATTTGGTAACTCTTACTGACTTTCTTTTTCAGCATTTTATTCTGCACTACCAACTCCTTTCTGTCCAAGGCAATCCTAACCGTATTGAGCAAACGGTTCAAGTCTGGCGGCTTGGAAATATAATCGAAAGCGCCAAGACGCATGGTATTGACTGCCGTATCCAAATCGCCGTGCCCCGAAATCATCACCATCGGAATTTCTGGTTTCAATTTCTTAACCGCTTCCAGTACTTCTACACCATCCATCTTTGGCATTTTGATATCACAAAGGATCAAATCATAATCCTCCTGTTTTACCTTTTCAACACCCGCCAAGCCATCTTCGGCTTCTTCCACAACATAGGTGTCATTTTCCTCGGAAAGGATTTTCACCAAAACTCTTCTAATGGCGGCTTCGTCTTCAATGACTAGTATTTTCGGCATAGTATTTAAGTTCTATTTTTGAGGTTCTATAATATGAATATCACGTTGTGGGAACGGAATGGCAACATTGTGTTCTCTAAACAAACGGTCTATTTCAAATCGGATATCACTTTTTGGAAAAGCAGCCTTAAAACTATCGTTAAGGGTAAAAATCAATTTAAAGTCCAACGAACTATCTCCAAAATTGATAAACTGTACCGATGGCTCAGGGTCCGGCAACACACTGGGATGCGAGCTGGCAGCTTCCAACAACAACCTTTTCACCAATTGCACATCGCTTCCATAGGCCACACCAACCTGCACACTTTCCCTTGTAGTCGTGCCGTTTTGCGTCCAGTTATACAGACTGTTGGTTAAATATAAATGATTAGGAATCACCAACACCTTATTATCTACCGTTACAGCACGGGTAGTCCTTAATTTAATTTCTTCTACACGCCCCACTTTGCCTTCAATTTCAATAATATCATTAACGGACACGGTTTGGTCCACCAAAATAAAGATTCCAGAGATGATATCCTGGAACAAGGTCTGCAAGGCCAAACCAACACCAATCAACAAAGCTGCAGAAGCTGCAAAAATAGCCGTGACATTCACCCCCACCGAATCAAACACCACAAGGAGTACAATGACATAAATAAGCCATCTGGAGAATGAAAATACGGTATCAAATTTCACCCTATTTTCTTCGGGCATGCGTTTGGATACTAATTTTTTTAAAAATGTCAACACCACCGAAGTAATCCCATAGATGATAAACACCAACAGGATCAATCCTATGGTGATTTTTATACTATTGTCTTCATTGGCATAAATAACCTTTCCCAAAAACCCGGTGATGGTATCCCAAACACTGCTTTCTGTGACGATGGTTTCAATTTTACCTATAGGATCTTGCATACCTTAGTATTTTAACCATTTATACAACTCTTTATAACTTGGCTTCTTGCCGTACATCAAGATACCTACACGATAAATTTTGGCAGCGAACCAAACTGTAAACACAAAGGTACCTATCAATAAAGCTAAAGATAACAATTGCTGCCAAATTGGAACACCGAAAGGAATTCTCATGAGCATTACCACGGGTGAGGTAAAAGGTATGAATGAAAACACCGTAGATACTGTACCATGTGGATCTTCTATTACTGTAAACACCCCTACATACACTGCCAAAATAAGGGGCATCAAAATAGGCATCATGAATTGCTGGGTATCGGTTTCGTTATCAACAGCGGCTCCAATAGCGGCATATAGAGAGCTATATAACAAATAGCCTCCCACAAAAAAGAACATAAAGGCTACTATTAGATTGGCAATTGGTAGATTTTGAAATGCCATTAGTCCCAACCTCAGCTTCGATTCAAACTCTGGGGATTGCACAGCTTGTTGCATTAGTTCTTGCTGTGGGGTATGCATGTCCATTAAACTAATTCCGAAAATAGCAGAAACAATACTCATTAGTACACCTCCTAGAATAATCCAAACAATAAACTGAGTGATTCCTGCCAGAGAAGTTCCTATAATTTTCCCCATCATCAATTGGATAGGTTTTACCGATGAAATAATGACTTCTATAATTCTACTAGTCTTTTCTTCTATAACGCTGCGCATGATCATATTCCCGTAAATAATGATGAACATAAACAGCAAATATCCCGCCATACCTCCAAAGGCCAATTTTAGAACATTGTCGATCTTGGAGGTCGTTTCTCCGGAAAATGTTTCTTGCGCTATGTCGATACTAATTCTTGAAGAATTAATCATATCAAGATCAACGCCGTTACTCTCCAATTCTAAATCGGTCATTTTTTTCTCCAACCTTCTTTCCAGACTAGACATAACTGTTAAAGAAGGGGATTCCTCTGAATAAAAAGTGATGCCCTTGGATGCTGAAATAGAATCTACCTGCTTAGGTATAAAAAGTAATCCATAATCCTCCTGCGCCTTGACCAAAACCTTAGCTTCTTCCAGGGATGTGTTATTGGTTAAATAGTTGTAGGTAGTATTATCGGTACTTTGAAAAACGTCTTCCAACATACCCGTTTCATCCAATACAGAAATACTGCGCTTTTTATTATTGTTCAGCTGTGTTAAATAAGCTACAACCGCAATAAGTGCAATCATAATCAACGGACTCAAGATAGTCATGATGATGAACGATTTATTCTTGACTTTGGTCAAGTATTCGCGCTTAATGATAAGTGGTAAATGGTTCATGCTTAATTATTTTTCACGGTTTCAATAAAAATATCACTGGCACTCGGAATCACTTCCACAAAATGGTGCACTTCTGCCTTAGAAGTCAAAAAGGTCAACAAATCATTGGAAGTTGCACTACCATTAAGCTTGATGTTCAACTTTAAATCGTCGTTCAAGTTTTTGAAGGTTGCCGGCAATACTTCAAATTTATCCTGAATAGCCCTTGTCACGCCTTCAACATCTTGTGTCTGCAACCCAACCTCAAAGGTGTTTGTTTTGAACTGTCGTTGGATATCAGTCAACTTTCCGTCCAAAATTTTATTGGATTTATTGATCAAGGCAATATGGTCACACAATTCCTCGACAGATTCCATGCGGTGGGTAGAAAAAATAACCGTAGCTCCTTCATCCCGTAATTGAAGGATCTCATCTTTGATCAAATTAGCATTAATAGGATCGAAACCTGAAAATGGCTCATCAAAAATCAACAATTTGGGACGGTGCAATACCGTCACTACAAATTGAATTTTTTGGGCCTGCCCTTTACTTAGCTCCTGGATCTTTTTATTCCACCAATCGCCTATTTCCAATTTATCGAACCAATATTTCAAGCGCTGTTTGGCTTCGGATTTACTCAATCCTTTTAATTGCGCCAAATAAAGTGCCTGCTCGCCCACCTTCATCGATTTGTAGAGCCCACGCTCTTCCGGAAGATACCCAATATCCTTGATGTGCTCTTCATGGAGCGCCTTGCCATCTAGCATGACATGGCCAGTATCTGGCATGGTAATCTGATTGATGATTCGGATTAAAGTGGTCTTTCCGGCACCGTTAGGCCCCAAAAGTCCAAAAATACTCCCCTTAGGAACGGCAATTGAAACGTCATTTAGCGCTTTAAAGTCTCCAAACTTTTTGGAAACAGCCTCAGCCACTAATAAATTGTCCATAGAATAATTTTCTGCTAAATAAGTTGTTTGTGGCGTAAAAATATTAAATATATACCAAGAACATTACTTAAGAACAAAAAAGTACTCGATCTATTTTTTAAAAAACATGCTTGGGAGCTTCCGTTAGAAATTGTTCGAGGAAGGGATCTTTATACTTTTTATTGAGTTATAAAGTGAAAGTAGGTTACAGCTCAAAATTTAGGGAATCGTATAAAAAACAAAACCCACCCTTAAAGGCTTAAGGATGGGAAAAAATTGCTATGAAAAAGAAAAATTACCACTAATATTCAATTAGTGACAATCAAATATAGTGTTTTTTATTAAATTAACAGATTATTAAGAAAACATATCTTTTACTTTTTCAAAAAAAGATTTGTCACTACTTTCTGGTTTTGGTGAAAAATGGTCGTCATTTCTCATCTTTTCGAAAAATTCACGTTGTTGCTTGTTCAGTGTTTTAGGTGTCCAAACATTTACATGTACCAATAAATCACCGGTACCATATCCGTTAATACTTGGAATACCTTTACCCCTCAAACGTAAAATTTTACCAGACTGTACTCCTGCTTCTACCTTGATTCTTACTTTACCTGTTACGGTATCTATTTCGGTAGTGTTTCCTAAAACTGCATCTGGCATACTTACATAAAGGTCATAATGCAAATTATCTCCTTCACGTTTTAGGGTTGGATGATCCTCTTCCTGAATTGCAACCAATAAATCTCCGGCAATACCATTTCCAGGTGCATCATTACCCTTTCCGGTAACTTTAAGCTGCATTCCGTCCACTACACCTGCTGGAATTTTCACAGACACTGTTTCCTCTACAACCTTCATACCTTGTGCATCGGCATCTGCAGGCTTTTGGTCAATACTCTGCCCTGCACCACCACAAGCGGTACAAGGTGACGCTGTTTGCATACGTCCCAAAATAGTATTGGTCACTCTAGTTACCTGACCAGTACCGTTACAGGTACTACAGGTTTTATATGTAGTTCCAGGTGCTTGTACTTTACGCTTGACCTTGATTTTCTTTTCAACACCATTGGCAACTTCTTCCAAGGTTAACTTAACCCTGATACGTAGGTTGCTTCCCTTAACACGTCTTTGGCCTCCACCAAATCCGCCGCCAAATCCAGAGAAACCACCGCCGCCAAAAGCACCGCCAAAAATATCACCAAACTGACTGAAGATGTCATCCATATTCATGCCACCTCCGCCAAATCCGCCACTGCCATCAAAGGCTTGGTGACCATATTGATCGTAACGTGCACGTTTGTCTGGATTGCTCAATACTTCATACGCTTCTGCCGCTTCCTTAAACTTAGCCTCCGCTTCGTGATCCCCAGGGTTTTTATCAGGGTGATACTTTAGTGCTAGTTTACGGTACGATTTTTTAATTTCTGCAGCAGTAGCTGTCCTCTCTACTTGTAAAATCTCGTAATAATCAGTCTTTGCCATGTATTCAGTTTATTGTCCTATTACTACTTTTGGGAAACGGATAATTTTATCTCCCAACTTATATCCTTTCTCGATCACATCGATAATTTTCCCTTTTAAATCTTCACTTGGCGCCGGAATTTGCGTTACTGCCTCATGATCATCGGCATTAAAAGCATCTCCTGCCGTAACCTCAATCTCGCTCAAGCCCTTTTGCTGCAAAGTCGATTTCAATTTCTGCCTGATCAACTCCACACCTTTCAACAAGTCTTCTGCATCACTTTTGGAAATTTCGGCATACGCTCTGTCAAAATCGTCCAATACAGGCAACATTGATTTCATAACGTCCTCACTGGCCGTTTTAAACAATTCCACACGTTCCTTAGAGGTTCGCCTTTTGTAATTTTCAAACTCTGCAAACAAGCGCATAAACTTGTCCTTTTCCTTTGCCAAGTCCTCGTTTAGTTTGTCTTCAATAGACACTTCTGTTTCGGGAGTTTCCTCAACCTGTGTCTCTTCTGCCACAGGCTGCTCTACCTGTTGGTCTTCTATGTTTTGTTCGTTTTGTTCCTTTTTACTCATGCTAAACCTATTTTTAACTTCAATACAGTTGGCAAAAGTACTGCCATTATTATTAAAATGTCAAAATGTCACCAAATAATTTTATCCCCAAATGCTATCTTCTGGAACATTTTTTATTTTTGTTGTTTAACAATTCATTAAAAACACTAATTACCATGAAAAAAAGAATTTTTAACGTATTTACAGTTTTAGCTTTAACTGCTATGGTTGTGAGCTGCCAAGATAAGGGCAAAGAAGCTAAAACCACCGAGGCAGAACCAGTTGCTGAAAGTACTACGACTACTGAAAAATTTGTCATCGATTCTACAGAATCTACTATTTACTGGAAAGGATTCAAACCTACCGGTTCTCACCACGGAACAGTAAAATTGGAAAAAGGTGTCTTTAAAGCCAATGGAACCGAAATGATAAGTGGTTCATTTTTGATTGACATGAGATCTCTTGTGGATATGGATATGGAACCTGGTGACATGAAGGACAAGCTAGAAGCGCACTTAAAAGGAACTGTTGAAGGTAAAGAAGGAGACTTTTTTAACGTAACCAAGTTCCCTACAGCGGCTTTTGAAATTACAGGATCGCAACCAACTACTGAAAACAAAAGTCTTATATCTGGAAACCTTACTATAAAAGGTATCAAACAAAACATTACGTTCCCAATTTCGGTAACTAATGACGGTGACACGATCTCTATAGTAAGTGATACTTTTACTATTGACAGAACTAAATGGGAAATAAACTTCCGCTCTAAGTCAATTTTTGACGATTTAGGAGACAATTTTATCAACGATGATATCCAATTGAAGTTTGTATTGAAAGCTACAAAGGCATAATTCTAGTTTTTCAAGCCAAAAAGAAAAGGCCGTTCGCAATGAACGGCCTTTTCTTTATATATAATGTATGGTATTTAATTTAACAGGTATTGAAACTGTAGTACCGCCATCCATTTATTATCAGACTTAAAAGTGCGCCCATCCACTTCGGAAAAGATAGGTCGGTTTTGACCATCTATAGTAAACTTCATACGTTGCCCGTTAACAAACCAATTAATTCCAAACCGATAACAAAAAACATGCTCATCCAAAGCTTCATACTGCCCCCATTGACCGGCGGTATACACCTGCAAATTATCCCAAAACCTTTTACTGTCCTTTTCTCCTAATAAAAGACCTGTTTGATAATAAATTGCAGAACCCGTCCCAATGGCAGGGAAAGCATTCCCTTTTCCGTTGATTTCCTGTACATCGCCAATACTTCCAAAAGCAGGATTATTGACACCTAACATTCGTAGGTAATTAGGTCCCATATCATAATCATAATAGGCAACATACCCCGTTAAGGCTTTTGCAAAGGACAAATGGAGGGGCTGTTCATAAAACAAATCCGCCGACCATAAATTTAAATCGTGATATTGCAAATCTCCATTCTCAAGAGAAGCCATAGCCTTTTCTTGGAATTTAGCGCCTGCTCCTAAAGCAAAAATCCGTTTCTCCCCTAGATAGGTCCCCTTGAAATTAGGCCCGAGCACAGACTCCTTATCCCAAAAATCATACTTTACATATCCCGTATACTGAAGTTGCAAATCGTCATAAAAGAAATCTGCCGTTCCTTCCTTCAATTTTGGCGCGGCGGCCCCTGTTTGGGTATAATCATAAGGAAAAATCAAACCTAACCTGTAATTCAACCCCTGTATATCCCCAAACACAAAAGCTCCTAGATTTCGTGTAATGTCATCCGTTCTGTTTAAAGTTGGCTGCGCCATTAAAGGTAAATCCAAAGGTACCATGGAAGTGGTCGATGGCGCCGTATACCTAGAGAGTCCATCCCAAGTAGACTTACCAACAGCCACGTGAAGTTGGTCAAAAATTTTAAAGGAACCGTATAAATCTAATATTTTTGGCAGAGGCCAGTCCTCACCCACATTATTATAGTTGTTTTGCCCAATAACTGCAAACAACTTAAAGCGATCACCAATCTTCCAAGTAGTTCCCATTCGATAGCGTCTTACAGCCATATCGATACTGTATGAACTCAGGTCGCCATTTTCAAGAGTGCTTCCAGGGTTCCACTGCGTGTAACGCAGCCAAGTTTGTGCCGAGGCGTTAAACTTCAATTGAATATTTGGTGACTCTGTCAAGGTCCATTCCAATGGTGTTTTTTCTTTTTGGGCAAAAAGCCAAAAGTTTGGCATAGCAAAAAACAAAATCACGGCTAACCTCAACTTATTTCTTTGGCAATATTTTAATATGGTCAATGAAAGAAATTTCATAAAAATATGCTTTTCTATTTTGAAGTGTTTACGAAATCGTTTGAAACAGCCTTTATCAAGCAAAACACTGTATATCACAACGAAAACACCGCGAAACTACCCCATAAATTACTTTTTTTTCATGATATTTCTCATAGTTTTTCACTAGATTAGAGAATAAATTTGATACATCAAAACCGAGTATCATGAAAACTATTTCAACAATTTTAGTCCCGTTCGATTTTTCCGAGGTTGCTCAAAATGCTCTGAAATATGCCACCCATTTTGTGGAAAATAACCCTCAGGCAAAAATCATCCTTGCACATGTTGTCGATAACGAGCAAACTGCCGAACTGGAAGCCAAGCTTAATGATATTGTACAGCTTTTCGGCAAAAATCTAAAACACCCCATAACCCCGATAGTAGTAAAAGGTAAAATGATCGATGCCCTTTTGGAAATTGAGCATACCACACCTATAGATTTGGTCATTATGGGTACTTGCCCAAAAGGAACCGATTGCAACCTACAGACCAAAACCTCCGAATTTGTGTTGGTGTCTAAAAGTCCTGTAATTGTGATTCCTGATGGCTATACCAAGATTTCTCCTAAAAAGATATCACTTATTATTGACCAAGAGGAAATCCACAACAAAAAATTATTGGAAGTGCTCTTGGATGTGGCTAGACGCTTTAACGCGATGGTAGATGTATTGACCATTGTTAATAAGGAAGAAAAGAACTTTGGTTATTCTGAAAACAATGAGAACAATGAGAATGCCATTATCTATTATCTAGAGAAATTTTACTCGCACCATGCCTTTATAGAGGACGACAATATTGTGGACGGTATCTTTTCTTATGTAGATCACAACAACATTGACCTTATAGCAATTTTGCCAAAAAATCACGCAATAAAACCAATAGCATCAGAAGGAAAATTGACCAAAGCACTTACCCAGCAATCAAAAGTTCCTTTATTGGCTATTGAATTTTAATACCACTTTAAACCCGTTTTATTAATATGGTAACTCTAGGAATAATATTAGCAATAACCATCGCCCTCTTTATTTGGGGAAAATTTTCCCCAGACATCGTCGCCATGATTTCCATGCTAGCCCTATATCTCTCAGGAATTCTAGATTTAACCGAAACCTTAAGCGGGTTCAGCAACCCTACCGTAATTATGATTGCCGGCCTCTTTATTGTGGGTGAAGGGCTGGCAAGAACGGGTTGGACAGCCTTGGCAGGTCAAAAGTTTGTAAAACTAGCCGGAAAGAGCAAGTCGAAACTTTTGGTAATTGTAACACTGGGGTCTGGGTTATTATCAGGATTTGTTAGTAACACCGGGACCGTAGCCACCTTACTGCCAGTATCTATTTCGGCCGCTTGGACCGCTGGGATGCTGCCTTCAAAACTACTAATGCCCGTAGCCTTTGGATCGAATGCTGGGGGACTATTAACCTTAACAGGGACACCAACAAACATTATTGTTAGTGACCATTTGGTGTCCAACAATTTAAATGGGTTTTCATTTTTTGAATTCGGCCTGATTGGTGTCCCTTTGTTGCTCATTGCCATCCTTTACTTTAAGTTTTTCGGAATGAAACTTTTGCCAAATATCGATACCGATAATAGACCTATAGATCTGGATTCTGAAATGGGGAAATGGTTAGAAAACTTTAGTATTGGCGATAATATGTACCGATTACGTATCCGCTCCATGTCCCCAATGATTGATACCAAAATAAATGAATGGGATCTGCAGGCTAAGTACAACATCAACATTGTAAGACTGAGACGCAGACATGTTAACAGACTAAAAGGGCAACCTGCATTTGTGGAATTCCCGGAAGGAGACACTGAAATGAAATACCATGATATCATTACGATAAAAGGAGCCCCAAAGGATGTAGACAGATTTATTTTAGACTTTAAACTTGGACTTATACCTCAAGAATTCAAAAAGTCTGAACTCAAAAAAGAACTGATCAACCAAGAAGTTGGATTGGTAGAGGTGATTGTAACAAATTCCTCATTCTTCGTAGGTAGAACCATGCCTCTTGGACGCTATCTCAATCAACAGGGAATTCAGTTATTGGGAGTCTCAAGAAACGGGCAGCCTGTTAACGGTGTAAACATCACCATAAAAGCAGGAGATTCATTTATCATCCGTGGAAGCTGGGAGAAGATAGAACAATTAAAATCCATGTATGAAAACTTGGTGATAATTGGAAGCCCCGAGGCCATGGCAAAAAATGTAGACGTCCTTACTCCACGTTCCTACATTGCCTTGGGTGTAATGATTTTAATGATTGTTTTATTGGCTTTTAAAATCTTGCCTGGGGCCATTGCTGTTTTGATTTGTGCAGGAATTATGATGTTCACTGGTTGTGTACCGCTCCACAAAGCTTATAAAAACATTAGTTGGATTAGCGTGGTAATGATTGCAGGTATGATCCCTATGGGCATAGCCCTTCAAAAAACAGGAGCTGCCGAAGCTATCTCAAACCTACTAATTGAAACTTTGGGACAGTCTAACCCAATTATATTAATGACTGGAATATTTCTTATCACGACACTTTTCAGTCAAACAATCAACAACTCGGCAACAGCGGTACTCATGTCTCCTATAGCCTATATGGCTGCCGTTGGGATTGGCGTATCTCCTTACCCATTCCTTATGACGGTGGCAGCAAGTGCCTCTACCGCCTATATGACCCCCATGGGAACCACCACCAATGCCATGGTAATGGGAGCGGGTGGTTACAAATTCATGGATTACCTAAAAGTGGGAACCCCTCTTTTACTAATAACCTTAATAATATCAGTCATAATCATACCTCTGGTATGGCCTTTATAAAATTTAACAAACAAACAAAAATTAACCTAAAACGAAAAAGTCATGGAAGCAGTAGTAAATCAAGCTCAAGACCAAGATTTAAACCAATATGGTTTAAAAGATGTTACAGCCCACTGGAATTTATCTCCTGAGGAGCTCCAAAGAATCACTATTGAAAAAGGCATGGGGACGGAAACCGAAAACGGAACGCTTTGTGTAAACACCGGTAAGTTTACAGGACGATCGCCAAAAGACCGCTTTTTGGTTAAAGATAACTACACCAAAGATAAAGTATGGTGGGGAAGAATTAACAAACCTATTGCTCCTGAACAATTTGATGTTTTATATGACGAAGTAACCAATTATCTTTCTGGCAAAGACGTATATGTTCGTGATGGCTATGTGTGTGCGCACCCAGAATACCAAATGAACGTTAGAACCATTACAGAATTCCCTTGGTCTAACTACTTTGTTAAAAATATGTTCCTTCGTTTTGATGAAGCCGAACTTAAAAACTTTGAAGAAGAATGGTTGGTGGTATGTGCCCCTGGGTACTCTGCACCAAACCCTAAAGAAATGGGATTACTTGATGGTAACTTCTCTATTTTGAATTTTACCAAAAAAATCGCCTTAGTTGGGGGATCTGCCTATACAGGTGAAATGAAAAAAGGAATATTCTCTGCCCTAAACCTTATTTTACCAATTGAAAAGGATGTGTTACCAATGCACTGTTCTGCCAATGTTGGAGAAGATGGAGACACCGCCATATTCTTTGGACTTTCAGGAACAGGGAAAACTACCCTATCTGCCGATCCTGACAGAAAATTAATTGGAGATGATGAGCACGGATGGACCAAAGAAAATATCATTTTCAACTTTGAAGGCGGTTGCTACGCTAAAGTAATTGACCTTACCGAAGAAAAAGAACCAGACATTTTTAGAGCTATTCGTCCAGGTGCCTTATTAGAAAACATCGTCTTTAAACAAGGGACTAAAGAAGTAGATTTTGCAGATAGTTCTATTACTCAAAATACACGTGTAAGCTACCCAATAGATCATATTGACAACATCCAGCAACCATCATATGCAACCAACCCAAAAAACATCTTTTTCTTAACTTGTGATGCTTTTGGTGTGTTGCCTCCAGTTTCCAAATTAACGCCTGGTCAAGCGGCTTACCACTTCATCTCTGGGTATACTGCAAAAGTAGCAGGAACAGAAGCAGGAATCACTGAGCCAGTTCCATCTTTCTCAGCTTGTTTTGGAGAACCATTTATGCCATTGCACCCAGCTGTATATGCAGAAATGTTAAGCGATAAAATGCAAGAAGCAGGCGTAAATGTTTGGTTGATCAACACAGGTTGGAGCGGTGGCCCTTACGGGGTTGGTTCAAGAATAAAACTAAAATACACACGTGCCATGATTTCTGCGATCTTGAAAGGTGAGTTGGAAAATGTACCATTCAAATCGCACCCAATCTTCGGATTGTTCATGCCAGAATACTGCCCAGGTGTGCCAACCGAAATTTTGGATCCAATCAATACTTGGCTACAAAAAGGCGTGTATATCAGTAAATCCATTCAATTGGCGCATTCCTTCCATATTAACTTCGACAAGTTTGCCAACCAAGCTTCCGAAGAAATTGTACAAGGAGGACCACTAATTGATACTCATCACACTTTAGGTGATACTTTTTAAGTTTATTTGATTGTTTAACTTGAAAAAGGTTGTCTGTAATGGACAACCTTTTTTAATTTTATAGATAGTGAATTATAATAAATCCTTTAAAGCCATCTCTAGTTTGGGATATTCAAATGAAAACCCCATGGCTTCCACTTTTTTACTACATACCAATTGACTCTCATACAACAGTTGGTGCATGTCTCCCAAAACCAATTTCATAAAACTTTTAGGAATATTTGGCATGATTAAGGGCTTATGCAAATGTTTGGCAATGATATGAAGCATTTCCTTATTGGTTACAGGATTGGGTGCCACACCATTAAAGATCCCTGAGATTTCACTTGTAAGAACATACAAAAACAATCTGGCTAAATCCTTGACGTGAATCCAAGATTGCCATTGGCTACCATCGCCAAAGGTAGCCCCCATCCCATAACGAACAGGGTGCACCAATTTTGGCATGGCGCCTTCACTTTTATCCAAAACCAAACCAATTCTAATTTTGGATACCTCAATTCCCAATTCTGAAAAAGCATCGGCAGCGGTTTCCCATTGTTCTGTAACAGTTCCCAAAAACGAAGGAGACACCTCCTCCATACATTCTTCATAATATCGGGTAAGGGAATCAGGATAAATCCCAATGGCACTGGCACTAATAAGCTTCTTGACCGACATGTTATTTTTGGAAATACTCTCCCGCAAAAGATTTAAAGAGGATACCCTACTCTCCAAAATGGTCTTTTTATAACTTCGGGTCCAGCGTTTTGAAATTGGAGACCCTGCTAAATTTATAATACCATCGACACCATCAAAACAGGCCACATCAATTTCCCCATTCATAGGATTCCAGTAAAACCCTTTGTAATGAGGTTGGTTTTCGAGCTTGTGCGTGGAAGTTGTTAAATAGTGTACTACAATGTCCTTTTTAGGACATTGGGCAACAATTGCCTTCCCCACAAGTCCAGTAGCACCTGTAATTAAAATTCTCATGTAACCTTTTTTATAAAGTTAGGAAAAGCCAACGGCATTCCACCTTCTTTTAATTAAGGTTTAACAAAAATTTCTTACAAACAAATGATTTGTAACACATAGGGAAAGAGACGTCAAAAAATCTTAAGCAGGTTTATAAGCGCGTAACATTTCACGTTTACCTGGAGGTCCAGGTAGTTTATCTACCTTAAACCCAACCGCCAACATGGCACGACGTACACTTCCTTTGGCAGAATATGTCACCAAAACCCCATTTGGCCTTAAAGCCTCAAACATAATTTTAAAAATATCCTCAGTCCATAGTTCTGGCTGAACTCTGGCCCCAAAGGCATCAAAATAAATAAGATCAAAGGAATTAACCTCATCAATGTCCTTGAATTCCTTTTGTTGTTTATGAAGAGTAAACAAAGACGTTATTTCGTGATCTGCCTTCCAATCCACCTCATGCAAAGCTTCAAATTGAAGCGTTCGATCTTCTTTTAAAAGTTGTTCTGGATAATTTAATAATTGAAGTTCTTCGGGCTTTACAGGAAACGCTTCCACACCAACATAAGTGATAGAACAATTTAATTTCTCGGCTTCTAATAAGGTTAAAAACGCGTTCAAACCAGTTCCGAAGCCTATTTCCAAAATACTAAGCGGTTCCGATTGGTAACCTAAAAAATTTTCAATCTTATAATGAAGACCATGTTTGATAAACACATGCTGCGCCTCTTGAATGGCCCCATGCTTCGAATGGTACTGCTCGTCCCAATCTTCAATTTGGATGGTTTTGGAACCATCTCCAGTGGTAATGATTTTTCGTTTCACTGAATTACTTAATCAAAAGTTTTTGAATTCTAGGAATTGGTCCTGTACACCCCATATTGTGACAGGAAATGCAAAGATTCACGGTCGCATTGAAACGCGTTTTCAAGGATTCCGTTGAAGTAGAATCGAATAGACGTTGTTCAGCTTCAATAAAGGCTTTAGACATCGCTTCAAATGCTTCGGTACGGTCTTTAAAGTCCGAAAGTTCTGCGGTATGGATCTTTAAAATCTGTTCAGGGAATCTAGACGGTGTTTCCCCCGAAAGTATACCCTGCTTCAATTCCGCTTTATAATTGTACATCTCGTTCATGAGATTGGCCATTTCCGAAGGTACGTACATATCGTACTTGATAGGCACTTCTGTTTCTACTACCGCTTCTTTAGGCTGTTCTCCACAGCTGTACAAAACAGTTAGAAACAATAAAATTGCAAAACGCATCATGCTACTCTTCTTTCAGCAATACGCCATCAGCCATAAACGTATAGGTACGTTCTGGATCGGTAATTTTGGCTATTTCTTCTTCACTCTGGCCTGCATCTTGGGCATAATGGCGCAATTCGGCTACCGAAGTTTCAGACACATAAGCCATCCCGTTAACAATAACTTCTTTTCCAGCTATATTTTTGGGCACAAAAAAACCGTAATCCTTAAATTTCACCATTACCTGTTTTTCATCTCCCAAATCCAATTTCATCCAACACCCCTTGGCTTGGCATACTTCATCAACTTTTGCCACAACTTTGGTTGACAAACTATCACCTGCCTGTAAGGACTCAAATTGACTGGCTAATGCAGAAGCCATTATGGCATCATCAGCTTTCAAAGAAGCTCCAAACGACACATAAGCCACTTCTTTTTGAGTGTCTTGTTGTGCCAATTCTTTGGATTCGTTTTTACAGGATACCAATAACAATGCTAGGGTAAATAAGGAGAAAAATGCTTTCATGTGTTTAATTATTTATGAATCTGGCTACTAAGATACTTCTTTTATTAGAGAATTTAATGATTTCAAATCTCTATAAATTTCATAATTTTGTAAGCATACCAAAAACACTACTATGCAGAATACAACATACAAACAAGATATAGAAATCACTAAATGTGAAAACAGCAAAATAAACGAAATTGACTTTGACAATTTGGCTTTTGGAAGTGTGTTTTCAGACCACATGTTAGTGTGTGATTATAAGGACGGAGCATGGGAAGCCCCTAAGGTTGTCCCTTATCAAAACATCAATTTGGCACCTTCTGCCAAAATATTGCATTATGGACAATCGGTTTTTGAAGGAATGAAAGCCTACAAAGATGCTAATAACGAAACCTTTTTATTTCGCCCTCTAGACAATTGCAAACGTCTGAACATTTCAGCCAAGCGATTGGCTATACCTGAAGTTCCTGAAAATTACTTTATGGAGGGCCTAAAAGCCTTATTGGAAGTAGACGACCAATGGATTCCAAGTGCAGAGCAAGGTTCGTTGTACATTCGTCCATTTATTTTTGCTTCTGGAGAAGGCTTCCATGCTTCACCTGCCAACAATTACAAGTTCATTATTGCAACAGCGCCTTCTGGACCATATTTCTCAGGAAAAGTTAGCGTTTTGATTGAGCAAACTTATTCGCGCTCTGCCAATGGAGGAGTTGGATACGCCAAGGCTGGAGGAAATTACGCAGGACAGTTCTACCCTACACAATTGGCTATTGAAAAAGGTTACAACCAAGTTATCTGGACCGATGACAGCACCCATGAATTTATTGAGGAAGCGGGTGCCATGAATATCTTTATAAGAATTAAAGACACCTTAATCACCGCCCCAACAAGCGATCGTATTTTGGACGGTATCACACGAAAAAGTATTATCGAAATCGCCAAGGCTGAAGGAATTAATGTAGAAGTACGTCCACTATCGGTACATGAAGTGGTAGAAGCGGCCAAAAATGGTGACTTGATGGAAATGTTTGGTTCTGGTACGGCAGCCGTAATCTCTCCTATTGCATCTTTTGGCTACAAGGACAATGACTATGACCTACCGCAATTGGAAAACAGCTATGCCTCCCTTTTGAAAAAACGAATTACGGACATTCAATACAACAGAGCTGAAGATTCTTTTGGATGGCGTGTTAAAATATAAACAACAATAAAAAGAGAAGCAGTTTTGCTTCTCTTTTTTTATTCCTCTAGAATTGTTGCAATATCTGGCTTGAAATAGTTGGGCCCTTTCAACACCTTTCCATCCTCCCTATAAATAGGTTCACCATCGTCACCCAATTTACTCATATTGCTCCTCTGAATTTCTTCAAATACCGTTTCTATTTTATGCTGTAAACCATGCTCTATAATGGTACCACATAAAATATAGAGCATATCCCCCAAGGCATCAGCCACCTCAACTAAGTCGCCGTTATTGGCAGCTTCCAAATATTCCTCGTTTTCTTCGCGCATCAATTTATAGCGAAGAAGATTTTTATCATGCCCCAAATCGGCCTGAGGTGTTTCTCTATGGCCTATCTTAAATGCTGTATGAAATGCTTTCACAGCCTCTATGTGTTTCTTCATTACAGTAATCCTATTTTTAATATATATTTTTGAATTGTTTATAGCTCGTTTGTGTATTTTTGCCTAAAATTAGCCATATGTTTACAAAAGGTCAATGGATTTTCGGGATTTTATTTGCCATCGCATTTATTGCCGTAATCACCTATACCTACAGAAAGGATTTAAAACTTCACCGGAAGTACTACAAAGGCACCGTTTGGATTCTTATTGGCTTTATTGCCTTCATCTTATTTATCGCAGCCATTAAGTTTGTTTTTATGTAGTAAAAAACTTAGTTTTAGTTTTTTATTGAAATATCATACTTACCATTTTCAACAATAAAAATCCCTAGTATCGGGGATGGTTTGACATTGTAGTATGGTGTTATTTCGCAATATTGTTTAACTTAACTAAAACCAACTTTTTATGGCTACCCAAAGATTTATTCCCTTAAGCGACATCAAACGTTACGGAATTACACCAACGAACTATTTTGATTCTTCATCAAAAAAATTATTTCTACAAATCCCAGTTACGGACAGAGGACTTTCGGCTGCAGAAACTAATATTTCTAGTACAAGCCTTTGCGCGCTTGCAATTGAAATAACAGGAGCCACTTCTACTCCAACTTCTCCCATGGTTGGACTTATTGAAATGGAAATTGATTTAAGTTCTGTTTCAGGTTTTCCGATATCTAACCTTCGTGACAAATTAATTGTATATGTTTTTCTAGATCCAAATTCTAGCTCTGCAATATCAACCCTAAAAAACCAAGTTGCTTCTTTTGGAAGCAACTATCCATCTCCCCTTCCAATGCCTAATGGTGTTAAAGAAATTGATGGAGATATTATTATTCAATACGCTTAATGAACAAAATTTTCAGTTCCACAACTTTGTTGTTTTTGCTCCTGACCGCCCTATGTTTTGGCCAGGAGCAAAATTTATTACATACCCTTGATTCCTTAAAGAAGAATGAGAATTACGAGGCCATTATACAATACCGTAAAACCATTGATAACATCCCTAGCAAATCTCCAGCTAAAGGGAGCTACCAATTAGCTTTAGCAAAAGCTTATAATAACTCCAATAAAGAAGATTCTGCTTTTTTATATTTTAAAAAAGCATTAAAATCCTTTACCCTCCATCAACAAGAAGAGAGAATTGCCGAAACCAATTATGAAATTTATTCCTTATTGGATTCTCAAAAAAATTTGGAGTCCAATAAAGAGATGTATCTCAACAACCTGATAGAATACGCCCAAGAACATAAAAGCGATAAATGGCTTGGAGCTATTGCCAATCAAAAAGCCATCTCATTTCACAATGCTCAAGAAGTAGACTCTGCAAAGCATTATTATAACAAAGCCCTTTCCTACTTCAGAGATATGGATAGTACTAAAATACAAATTGGGATTTTGTCCAATTTAGCTGCCATACACGGTAAGGTTTACAAGGATCAGGATTCGGCAATAATTATAACCAAAGCGGCCCTAAAACTTTTGGATCAAGACCCCACAGGAAAGAAAAATTTAAATTACAGATTCGCCTTTTGTAATAATTTGGGAAATTATTATCGTCGTGCCGAAAATTACCCAAAAGCATTAGAGTATTACAGGATGGCAGAAAATATGGACTTATCCAAGCAAGCCCATAAATACTACCTTACACTCTATAAAAATATTGATTCTACTTACGTTGAATTGAACGACTTCAAAAATGCCCATAAGTACTTTTCCAAATCAGACTCTATTGAGAAAGTCATCAACCTTAAAGACCAAAATGCCTCTATTACTGAAGTAGAAGCACGCTACGAAAATGAAAAATTACGAGCCGATAATCTAGAAGCGGAAGCAGCGAGAAAACGAAACCGAAATTTATCAATTCTAGCTACCGTACTTTTAATTTCAGTGGCTATCGTATCCTTCCTGATTCAAAAAAATACACGTAGAAAGCAAAAGTTGGCGGAAAATGAAAAGGAACTGCAAACACAAAAATTGGCAACTGTTTTAAAGGAGCAGGAACTCAAAGCTATTGACGCCATGATTGAAGGCCAAGAAAAAGAGCGCTTGCGTATTGCCAACGATCTGCATGATGATCTTGGCGGACTAATGGCCAACGTAAAACTGCATTTTAATAGCTTAAATGGTCACCAAAACCAAGAACTCTTTGAAAGGACCAATACGCTAATCGATGAAGCTTATAACAAGGTTCGCTCTATTGCCCATGCCAAAAATTCTGGAGTTATAGCCAAGCAAGGGCTTCTCAAGGCCGTTCAGCAAATGGCAGACAAAATATCTTATGCCAATAAAATTTCTATAGAAGTCATCGACCATGGTTTGGAAAATAGACTGGAAAACAGTTTGGAACTTACCATTTTTAGAATCATCCAGGAATTGACAACCAACGTCATCAAACACGCTGAAGCCTCCGAAATCACAATCCATTTAACCAACCACGATGACAGCTTGAACATCATGGTTGAAGACAACGGAAAAGGTTTCAACCCTACCAAAATTACTTCAAAGAGCGATGGCATGGGACTTGGCAGCATCGATAAGCGCGTAGACCACCTCCATGGCTCCATGGCCATAGAATCTGAACCAAAAAAAGGAACCACCATAATTATTGATATTCCCCTATGATACGATTAGCAATTGCAGAAGACCACCAGTCCCTGATAGATGGCATACAATTACTTTTGGAATTTGAAAAAGACATTGTTGTAGTTGGTACCGCCAATGACGGCGAAAAGCTTTTGGAAATTGTGCATAGCAAACATCCAAACGTAATTCTAACAGACATTAGAATGCCCATAATGGACGGTATTGAAGCTACCAAACAGATAAAAACTCAATATCCAGACACCAACATCCTGGCTTTTTCCATGTTTGATCAAACTGAAGCCATCTCACAAATGTTAGAAGCGGGAGCTTCTGGTTATCTTCTAAAAAACTCCCCACTTACCGAGGTGCTATCGGCAATTAGATCCGTAGCCGAAGGCAACAATTATTTTGATGCCAACATCAATACCAATGCCTTAAATTCATCTCAAAGTCCATCAAAAAAAGGCATCCTTACCAAGCGGCAAATAGAAATCTTGGAACTCGTTGCACAAGGTAAAACCTCCAGAGAAATTGCAGAAGAACTCTTTATAGGAGTGCGTACTGTGGAAACCCATCGTAAAAATATGATCAAGATTCTAGGGCTTCAGGGCAAAGGGGAATTGATGCGCTATGCACTTGAAAAAAAATACCGCTTTTAAAATATCCCCAGTATTACGGATGGTTTTACATAGTGGCGTTTGCTAGTTTTACTTCGCTATTTAGAACAATGCCTTCGGGTCAATCTAAACTCGCTCAAAATATATTTTTGAGCACTTTAGTTGAAACATCGTTTAGATTGAAGGGAATATTTTACGCTTTCAACTATCAAAAATCCCCTATATAGGGGATTTTTTAATACAACATGTACAAGTATCTTTACATTGTTCTTAAATGCTAATCGCAGTAAGATCTTTAACAACCAACCAAATGCTAAAGACCCCTTCTCCATTAACCTGTAGTGTGGTAGCAGTATAAATTTTTATACATTCAATTGTTTTTAGCTAATTAAATCCCCGATCTCGGGGATTTTTTGCATAATAAAACACCTACAATATTGCTTACAATCAAATTTAATTTCTTTAAAATTGATTACCTTTGATAGAACATCAAAGCAATAAAAATGAAATTTTTTAAATACTTTCTATTTCTGTGTTTAATTGCCTGTATTGCCTTAGCGATCTACATCGCAGTACAGCCAAATTCCTATGAAGTTAGTCGCGAACGTATCATTGAGGCCCCGGCTTCTGTAGCCTACAATAATGTTGTAGACCTCAAAAATTGGGAAGCATGGTCTCCGTGGGTAGAAAAAGATCCCAATACAGCAATAACTCTAGGGGAAACAACTCTTGGCGTAGGAGGAAATTACTCCTGGACCGACTCCCACGGTAAAGGATCGATGAAAACCAAAGACGCCGTTGACAACACTTCGATCCATCAGGAGCTGCAATTTGATAATTACGAACCTTCCAATGTCAATTGGAAATTTGAAGCTTTAGATCCTTCCAAAACTAAAGTAACGTGGACTATGAAGGCCGACAAAATTCCTTTTATGTTCAAAGCATATGCCTTGGCCAATGGAGGCTTCGACAATATGGTTGGTCCCGACTTTGAGCGTGGTCTAACAAAGCTAGATAGCGTATTACAGGAGTCCATGAAGGTTTATAACATTAAAGTTAACGGAATAACCCAGCATAGCGGAGGCTTTTACCTCTACAATACCACTTCCTGTAAAATTTCTGAAGTAAAAGAAAAAATGCAAGAAATGCTTCCTAAAGTGGTTCAATACACCTCCTCGAACAATATTGCCATGGCTGGAGCTCCTTATATTAGCTATCTGAAATGGGATGAAGCCAATAACGCAACCATTTTTTCTTGCTGTGTCCCTACTACCTCCCAAGTAATTACCCCAGATGGCAGCGACATCCTTACGGGGTACATGGATGCCTTTAAAGCTGTGGAAACTACACTTACCGGAGATTATAACAATCTAAAAGAAGCCTGGGAAATTGCCATGAAGTATATACCTGAAAACGGATATAAATTCAAGGAAAATGGCCCTATGTTGGAAACCTATCTCACAGATCCAATTCAAACCCCTAATCCGGCCAATTGGGTAACTAAAATCTATATTGCTATTGAAGACGACAGCAATCCCCAAACTCTAGAAACCACGAGCCTTTAATATTCATGAAGCATTTATTACTTGTATTTCTAGGGGGAGGCTTTGGAAGTGTGCTGCGTTTTGGAATTGGAAAACTTTGGAACAGTCACGAAACAGGCATTCCATACGGTACCTTTGCTGCCAACATTTTGGGTAGCTTGCTTATTGGAATTATCTTGGGATTAGCGGCAAAAAACGATACGCTCTCCCAAAGCCAAACACTGTTTTTGGCAACGGGTTTTTGTGGTGGCTTCACTACTTTTTCAACCTTTGCCTATGAAAATCATGTATTTTTAAGGTCTGGAGATTTCACAAGCTTTGCAATCTATACCATAGCAAGTTTTATCCTAGGATTTCTGGCCGTGTTTTTAGGAATGTTTTTGGTAAAATAACCTAGCTAGTAGCAACTATTTCTTTTTATAGGCTTTTACGCCTGCCCTAATTTCTGTATTCAGGTAGTTATCTCTTGGTACAATTGGGCATGAATAGCGTTCGTTGTATGCACAGTAAGGATTATATGATTTATTGAAGTCTATGGTAATACTGTCTCCTTCTGGAATTTTCAAATCGATATAGCGACCTCCCCCATAGCTTTCTCCTCCATTCGTGTTGTCCAAGAAAGGTAAAAACAAATAATCTTTAAAGTCATCTTGGTCCATTAAATCTTCTCCTTGATAGACATTCAATGCATAAGAAACGTCCTTTAACTGGAATTTCAATATCCCATACACTCGTTCTTTGGACTCTCTATCTGTGGTAGTTTTCATTAAAAACCATGGCGAATCGGGCGTACGAAGTAAAGCAGCCTCCACAACGTATGCAGAGTCCACTTCAAAAAACGACAAGCCTTTAAACTCCTTCCGATCTTCATCCGTTAAAGGCGACTTCGTAGCATCCCTAAATTCGGCATTTAACTTTTTTTGAAAGGCTGATTTCCCCAACAAGGGTTGCTTCTCTTGGGTGCAGCTTAAACCGAGAACCCCTAGAAATAAAAAAATTAAGAATCTCATTGACATTTTTTTTTCGACATCAAAAATACAACTTAAACTTTTTTCACATATCTTTGAAATTCAAAGAATTAAAAAAATCATGATTTCAGTCATCACAAGAAATAAGCAAACCTATACCGCTTCACAAAGAAGTTGGACGCTTATAAGATTGTGTTGATTGTTACCAAACAATATATCTGTAGAACGTCCGGCTTATGTCGGACGTTTTTTTTGTTACATCAATTTTACATCAATCAAACATGAAACGACTTTTTAATAATTACATCAATACCTTTAAAGGGCTCTCTAAGGAAGTTTGGTGGCTAGCATTGATTACGCTCATTAACAGGGCCGGAACCATGGTAGTTCCATTTTTATCGCTTTACCTAACAAAAAGCCTCAACTTTTCGTTAAGTGATGTGGGGTGGATCATGTCTGCTTTTGGTGCGGGTTCGGTATTAGGGTCTTGGTGGGGCGGTAAATGGACTGACAAAATTGGCTATTACAAAGTCATGGTTATAAGTTTAGTGGCCTCTGGACTACTATTTATCGCACTACAATTTATCAATAGTTATACAGGAATGATCTTAGGTGTTGGACTGTTAATGGCAGTAGCCGACATGTTCCGACCTGCGATGTTTGTAGCCCTAAGCGCTTACAGCAAACCCGTAAACAAAACTAGATCCGTAACCCTAATCCGCTTGGCCATAAATCTAGGCTTTTCGGCAGGACCTGCTATTGGAGGCATGATCATTCTAACTCTAGGATATGCAGGCCTTTTTTGGGTAGATGGTATTACTTGTATTGTCGCTGGTATTTTGTTGCTAAATGTGCTGAATCCCAAAACAGCAAGGGTTCAGGATGACATTACAGTTCCTGACCCAAAATCGGCTTATAAAGATGGACCCTATATTATATTTTTGGTAGCCATGGTATTGTTCAGTATTGTATTTTTGCAATACTTTTCTACCATGCCCCTTTATTATGAAAAGGAACGCTTACTTTCGGAGTTTGAAATTGGACTCCTCATGGGAATGAATGGCCTACTTATTGCTTTATTTGAAATGCCTCTTATAAAGTGGCTAGAAGATCTAAAATATACCAAAACAGGGCTTATAATTGGTGGAGCAATGCTTACTGCTCTCAGCTTTTTTGTACTTAATCTTAGCTCTTGGACAGGTATTTTGGTTATTGGCATGTTATTTATGACCCTAGGAGAAATGATAGCCTTTCCCTTCTCCAATGCCTTTGCCCTAAAACGAGCCACAAGAGGCAATCAAGGGGAATATATGGCACTTTACAGTATGGCATTTGCCATTGCCCATATTTTTGGCCACAATACCGGAATGCAACTTATTGAACAGGTTGGTTTTGAAAGCACTTGGTACATTATCATTGCTATTATGTTGATTTGTGTGCTACTATTAGTATTTTTAAAGCGTAAAATGGCCTATCAAAACATAAGTCAACAACACTGATATTTAGTATTTTGAATTTAGAAAAAGACATCGTTATTATAGGTGCAGGCCCCATTGGTATTGCCTGTGCCCTTGAATGTAAAAAAAGAGAATTTAACTATGTGATTTTGGAAAAGGGAGCACTCACCAACTCCCTTTTCAACTACCCTCTGAACATGACCTTTTTCTCTACTTCGGAACGATTGGAAATCAACGATGTTCCTTTTATCAGCAACAATCCAAAACCGAACCGGGACGAAGCTTTGGAATATTACAGGCGAGTGGCTACTTCCAATCAATTGCATATTAATTTATACGAAGAGGTTTTAGGTATCCTTAAGCAAAATGGACAATTTATAGTCACTTCGGAGAAGCAAAATTACAAGGCCAAAAGAGTAATCATTGCCACTGGCTTTTATGACATTCCAAAATTATTGAATGTTCCCGGAGAACAGCTCCCAAAAGTCACCCATTACTATAAAGAGGCACACCCTTACACCATGCAAAAGGTAATTGTGGTAGGAGCCAGTAATTCTTCTGTAGATGCTGCTTTGGAAATTTGGCGAAAAGGTGGAGACGTCACTATGGTGATACGAGGTAAAGACGTTGGAGAGCGAGTGAAATACTGGGTACGCCCCGATATCCTAAACCGTATTGAAGAAGGCAATATAAAGGCCTATTTTAATTCCGAAATTCAGGAAATCAAACAGGAGGAAGTCATAATTAAAACTCCTGAGGGCATTATAACCATCCCTAATGATCATGTAGTTGCGCTTACGGGATATCAACCTAATTTTAAGTTATTGGAAAGTGCAAATGTTACCTTTAGCGATGATGAGAGACATATTCCTACCTATAATCCAGATACCATGGAAACCAACATTCCAGGGCTCTATCTAGCAGGCGTGATTTGCGGGGGCATGGAGACCCATAAATGGTTTATAGAAAATTCCCGTATTCACGCCCAACAAATTGCAGAACACATCTCTAAGACACTCTAAGGCCTATTTAAGAGGTTTGATATAGCCATTCTTAACCACATCGGATAAAACAATTTGAGTTTTACTCTCTCCATACACGATAAGCTGATCTATAAAAGCTTCTAAATGTTTTTGGTGTTTAAGGATGACTACCATCACGATATTTTCATTACCGGTAATCCTATAACAGTTTAATACCTCATCATAGGTTTTTACCTTTTCCAAAAAAGGCTTGAGTTTGCCCATAAAAGCACGAAGGGTAATAATAGCCTTAAGTTGGTAACCAGCCTCAAAATAGGAAACCGTAGTATGATAGTCTTCAATAATCCCAGAATCTTCCATTTTTTTGATACGCTCGGAAACCGCGGGTGAACTAATGCCAACTTGCCTTCCAATTTGAGCATTGGATTGTCGTGCATTTTGCTGTAAACATTTCAATATTTTCCAATTCAAAGTATCAATACTCATTTTTAAAGTTTTTTTAATAAAAAAGATAATTATTAAACCAAATATACATTTTTACTTTAATTATTAAAGCTGAATCTGAAATCTTGTCCTTAATTTTGATATAAATTGCTATTAAACTATGTTACCTCATTTGCCACACCATTTTTCAGAACTCCCTGTGTATCAAAAAGCTATAGATATCATTATATTATCTAGAAGCATTTCGACATACTTAAATCAGGATCTAAATTACCTCCGTGAAGATGGCACCGAAGACCATCATATTTATTTCACTGGAGACCTTGTACAACAATCAGCATCCTTGGCTCCAGAAATTGTCAAGGCTGAAATGGAACGCTATTCGGAAAGACGGCATAAACATATTGCTGCGCTGAGAAGAATGACCAATAGGCTTTATAGAAATTGCCGCAGATTGGAAAAATGCAACAGCAACGGCAAGGATTATATCCCTTTGTTAAGACGCGAACTAAAGACTTTTAAAAGGCTACAGCACTCTTGGATGCTTACGCTTTAAGTATTTTAAAAGACTAAAGAAACTCTAAACGCAATACAAGGAAGTCCAACAGGCTTCCTTTTTTTGTTAAAAACTTTGTGTATAACTAAACTTACAACTAACTAAATGACAAACTCTTATTAGTATCTTGTAACTGTCTCTAAGAACTTTTTACTACAAAAGCCTTTCCTAAAAAAGTTGGTTTGTTTTTAATTATACAGGAAAGGCTTTTTTTTATTTGAATTTATAAGGGTTATTGGCAATCACTTCCACAACCAATTAAACGTAACTCCTATGGATGTACATCCAACACATAAATTTTAAATACCATAATTACCATTCCCACAAGTCCTCCCACCAAAGCTCCATTAAGCCTAATATATTGCAAATCCTCACCAACCTTTTCCTCTATTTGCTTTACCAGCTCTACGTTGGAAAGTTTTGCTAAACTTTCTCCAACCAATTCTCCAATTCGGTGATGGTGTTTGTCAATTAATTCCAATAAGGTACTTTTTAACCAAGCATCTGTACGTTCCAATTTTGAAACATCATTGTAAAAATCATGTAGCATTCTATTAACTTTCTCCTTCAAAAGCAAGGTATGTTCAGTTTCCCCTTGAAAGACCTGCTCATGGATAATGCCTTTAATTTTTGTCAAGGCCTGTTTCACCATCCCAGAATCAATTAAACGCAACAAAAATTGCTCCCCAAAGGCATTGATGGTTTCAATAGCAGGATCGTCTTCTAAGGTCAATCGATCTCCATACTCATAGAGCTGCCTATCCAATGCTTGAATAATTTTATGCCCCTCAGGTGCCTCCTGCATTTCCTCCGAAAGTTCATACAACTGCTCTTGAATACCTTTGGCTATTTTAGAAGGCTTTATGGCTCCCAATATCTGGCCAGCTCCAACCAAAACTCCTTTAAGTACAGAGCCTTTCTTCTTTTGATTTTTTACTTGCAACTCTACCTCGGTTGTTAAAAATTCCAACGTGGCCGGTTCTGCAATTTTTTCCTTGAGTACCTCCAAAAACACCCTGAGCATCCTGTAATGCTCTTTATGCTCAACCACCTGCTTTAAAAACCGACCTAATGGCTCCGCTACATTATTTCCTTTACAAGCCGGACGCAACAAATCCTCTAAACTGGTCACCACATTGGGAGCATCCAATTGTTGTAACAAGGCTTCCAATTCCGGTTGTAAAGTGCGTTGTATAGCGTCTTGATTGTCCTTATTCAATAAATATTCAACGATGGGTTTTGCTAAGGAGACTCCTTCAATTTTATCCCTAAGCATGTCTTTGGATAGCCATTCATTATTGACCAAATCCACAATGCCGGCGGATAACTTCTCCCTGCTTTTCACTATGATATTGGTATGGCGCTTCACATAGGGAATGGGAATTTCCTGAAACAAAGCCCTTACCGCAAACCAGTCGGCGACGCCACCCACAACCGCGGCCTCAAAACCTGCCAACAAAATCTCTAAAAGATCACCTTCGTAGATATGCAACTTCTTAAAGACAAGGCCTATGGTCATGAAGCACACAGCCAAGGCCAAAGACAGGTTTCCTAATCTATTTTTCTTCATGTTGAAAGTTTGGTCTTTCTAAGGTCTTAAAAAATACTGAAAACTAAGACTTTAATCACAACAAAATCAATTGAATAATTTCAAAATCCTAATCCATAAGAAACCTTTCTTTTGAAAATCCCATAAAAAAATCCCGAGAAGTCACTTCTCAGGATTTAATTAATAAGCTATATTTTATATCTACATATTCCGTCTATACTGTCCTCCCACTTCAAACAATGCCTTGGTAATTTGCCCAAGGGAACAGAATTTTGTAGCTTCCATCAACTCTTCAAAAATGTTTTGGTTATTGACAGCAGCATGCTGAATCCCTTTTAACTGTTCTGCAACTTCTTTAGCATAATGTTCGTGAAGGTTTTCCAAAGTTGTTATTTGGAATTGCTTTTCGTCTTCCGTCGCACGAATCACTTCCGCAGGAATTACCGTTGGAGAGCCCTTACTGCTCAAGAAGGTATTCACCCCAATAATTGGAAATTGCCCATTGTGCTTTAAGGTTTCGTAATACAAACTTTCCTCTTGAATTTTAGAACGTTGGTACATGGTTTCCATAGCTCCAAGAACACCGCCGCGTTCTGTAATTCTATCAAACTCTGACAACACCGCTTCCTCAACCAAATCGGTTAATTCTTCAATGATAAAGGATCCTTGAATAGGATTCTCATTTTTAGCTAATCCTAACTCTTTATTGATAATCAACTGAATGGCCATAGCACGACGTACCGACTCTTCCGTTGGCGTTGTGATAGCCTCATCATAAGCATTTGTGTGCAACGAGTTACAGTTGTCATAAATAGCATAAAGCGCCTGTAACGTTGTACGGATATCATTAAAGTCAATCTCTTGGGCATGCAAGCTACGTCCTGATGTTTGAATATGGTATTTCAACATCTGTGCTCTTGGATTGGCTCCGTATTTATGCTTTAAGGCCTTGGCCCAAATTCTGCGGGCTACACGACCAATAACCGCATATTCAGGATCGATACCGTTGGAGAAGAAGAACGACAAGTTTGGTCCAAACTTATTGATATCCATTTGTCGTGACAAATAATACTCCACATAGGTAAACCCATTGGCCAGAGTCAATGCCAATTGGGTAATTGGATTGGCTCCTGCCTCTGCAATATGGTACCCAGAAATAGATACCGAATAGAAGTTACGAACATTGTTATCGATAAAGTACTCCTGAACATCCCCCATCAATCGCAAAGCGAATTCCGTAGAGAAAATACAAGTGTTTTGCGCTTGGTCTTCCTTAAGAATATCCGCCTGAACCGTTCCGCGCACCTGAGCGATGGTTTTAGCTTTGATATCGGCATAGACATCGGCAGGCAACACTTGGTCTCCTGTAACCCCCAACAGCATCAATCCTAAGCCGTCATTTCCTTCAGGTAATTCACCATTATATTTTGGACGCTCTTTTCCTTTATAGATTTCAGCAATTTTTGCGGCTACCTCTTTTTCAAGACCATTCTCTTTAATGTAAATCTCACATTGTTGATCGATCGCCGCATTCATAAAGAATCCCAGCAACATTGGTGCAGGACCATTGATGGTCATACTTACCGAAGTCATGGCATCGGCAAGATTGAACCCTGAATACAATTTCTTGGCATCATCCAAACAGCAAATAGAAACTCCTGCATTTCCAATCTTTCCGTAGATATCAGGACGATGGTCTGGATCGTTTCCATAAAGCGTCACCGAATCAAATGCTGTTGACAAACGTTTGGCAGGCATTCCTAAACTTACGTAGTGGAAACGACGGTTGGTACGCTCTGGCCCACCTTCTCCAGCAAACATACGTGTTGGATCTTCACCCGTTCTTTTAAACGGATACAGTCCTGAAGTATATGGAAATTCACCTGGCACATTCTCCTGCAAGCACCATCTTAAAATATCCCCCCAAGCTTGGTACTTTGGAAGGGCCACTTTAGGAATCTGTGTGTGCGACAGAGATTCTGTATGCGTTTCAATCTTTATCTCACGGTCTCTTACCTTAAAAGAATAGATTGGATTTTTATATCTGTTAACCTTTTCATCCCAACCGGTAATTACTTCCCAGTTGTATGGATCAAGGTTCATTTTCATTCTGTCGAACTCCTTAATTAGAAGTTCCAATAATAACTTGTTCTCTTCTGAAACTTCCAACGTTTCAGTATCCACTCCAGAACGCGTTAATACCGGCGCTGAGCCCACAACCGTTTCAATGGTTTTATAAATTCCATACAGCTTTTGAGCTACCTCTACTTGAGCTGTAGCAGTAGTATCGTAGGCTCGATTGTTTTCTGCGATTTCAGAAAGGTAACGTGTTCTAGCCGGTGGAATCACAAAAATCTTCTCACTCATCTCCTTGGTGATTTCAAAAGTCGACTTTAAATCACTCTCCGACTTTTCAACCAAAGTATCCATAATGGCTTTGTACAACGAGTTCATTCCTGGATCGTTGAACTGCGATGCAATCGTTCCAAATACCGGCATATCATCTGGGTTGGCATGCCAAAGATTGTGGTTACGCATATACTGCTTCTTTACATCACGTAAGGCATCCAAAGCGCCACGTTTGTCAAATTTGTTAATCGCTACCAAATCGGCAAAATCCAGCATATCGATTTTTTCCAACTGCGTTGCAGCCCCAAATTCAGGAGTCATTACATATAAAGACACATCACTGTGCTCCAAAATTTCTGTATCAGACTGACCAATTCCGGAAGTTTCCAAAATAATCAAATCGTACTCGGCAGCTTTTAAAACTTCCACAGCTTCATTAACGTATTTTGACAATGCCAAATTAGATTGACGTGTTGCCAAACTGCGCATGTACACTCTTGGGTTGTTAATGGCATTCATACGAATTCTATCCCCCAATAAAGCGCCTCCCGTCTTTCTTTTGGAAGGGTCTACAGAAATAATCCCAACTGTTTTCTCTGGAAAATCAATTAAAAAACGTCTTACCAATTCATCCACCAAGGAAGATTTTCCAGCTCCACCAGTTCCTGTAATTCCAAGTACTGGGGTATGGCTGTTTTTATTTTTTGCATGAATATCTTCTAAGGTTGCCTTAGCGACTTCAGGGAAATTTTCAGCCGAAGAAATCACTCTCGCAATAGCTTTTGGATTTTTTTCAGCCAATTGGTTTACCTCTCCATTCAAGGAATCCCCAATGGCAAAATCGGATAACATTACCAAATCATTTATCATTCCTTGAAGGCCCATTTCACGACCATCGTCAGGCGAATAGATTCGGGTAATTCCGTAATCCATCAATTCCTGAATTTCTTCCGGAAGGATTACTCCACCACCTCCACCAAAAATCTTGATGTGCTCGGCCCCTTTCTCCTTCAATAAATCGTACATGTATTTAAAATACTCATTGTGTCCTCCTTGATAAGAGGTCATGGCAATGGCATTGGCATCTTCCTGAATGGCCGTGTTCACCACTTCTTCCACACTGCGGTCGTGACCCAAATGGATTACTTCCACGCCTGTGGCCTGAATGATTCGACGCATGATATTAATGGCAGCGTCGTGGCCGTCAAAAAGCGAGGCGGCAGTCACGATTCTTACTTTATGTTTAGGTTTGTAAGGTGCTATCTGTTTCATCTATAGTAAGCTATTGAATTAGTTTTTAAACTGAAAACCAAGAACCTAAGAAAGTTTCAACTTTAATACGATCCCTTGACCTAATGATTCTTTGACAATCATCCCTGATTTTCGAATGGCAAATTTAAGGATTATTCAAAAAAATAACCGGTTTATCTTAAATTATCTAAAACGTTTGAGAAGAACAGAGCCATTTATGGTTTTCAACTAATTTTCTTACCACAGATGTTTCAGGGATTGTGTTTTTCACGGCTATCATCTGCGTAGTAAAAAGGAGATGTATAAATTACAAAACTGTTAGTCTTTCAAAGAAATCAATTACTATTCCTCATGCTCATTGCCTCACGAATCAAGGCTTCGACAACAGGTTGACTATCTTCCTCTATATTGGAAGCGGTAAGCGACATAATTAAAGGTAAAAGATTACTCGTGCTTTCAACAGCATTACTATGAGGCACTTTTAAAAGTTCCCTTTTCCATAAGTTTAATAATTCATTGACCAATTTTGAGGACGCGCTGTAATTGTTTTTTATTTGATGGGACAAACTTTTGGAATAATTCTTAAACAATAAAGGGTTTTTGATGAGCTTAGCAAAGAATTTTTGAGTCTCTTCCAATATGGCTTTTTGGTCGTTAAGCGATTTAATAATGAACTCCTCACGATGTTGTCCATTACAGGTTTTAAGCAGTAAAAACGCATCGACAATTAAATTGGTATGGTCTACCAAAGCATAATAATAAATATCTACTCCAAGATTGGTATTGATTACCAACACTTCATTTTTTATAACTCCTTTTAGAAAAGAACACAAGGTTGCCACCTCAGAGTTGGAAATAAGCAATTGCTTCTTATACCCTTTGCTATAAACACTTACCACCTTTAATTCAGGAGTTTCCATATAAAGCCAAATTACACATTCAATAATTCAAAACCGCTCAAATTATCATATCAATAATTTTTACCCTCATAAATTTAACAATTAATAGTATTTATTCAAATTTTACTCATTTATAATATCAATCAAAACATAAACTTTTCCTATTCAATATTTATGGCACCACTTTTGTATTTTTGAAACCATTAAAAATCAAGAGCCCTATGAAAACACTTATTACAATACTTATCTGCTTCATCTCCCTAAGCACCCAAGCCCAGTTTAAAGAACTATTGAACAAACTACCAATCAATACCGAAGAGGTTATAGGTAATGCCGATATCGCCGAAGCCCTGAGACAGGCATTGGATCAAGGTATTGAAAAACAAGTGGACAAACTCACCCAAACAGATGGTTTTTATAAAAATGACCTTGTGAAAATATTGTTCCCTGAAGACATTCAAAAGGTTGACAAAGCACTACGTAATGTAGGATTGGGGCATCTTGCAGACGAAGGTATTAAAGTGCTCAACAGAGCGGCCGAAGATGCCGTAAGCGAAGCCACACCTATTTTTATAAATGCTGTTAAGGAAATTACATTTAATGACGCCAAAAATATCTTGATGGGAGAAGACAATGCGGCGACCTTATATCTTACCGACAAAACACAAACAGATCTTTATCAAAAATTCCATCCTGTTATCAATGCCTCTTTCAAAAAGGTTGGAGCCGATAAAATTTGGGAAGCTTTAATTAGTCAATATAACAACCTTCCTTTCACCAAAGATGTCAATCCAGACCTTACAGATTATGTTACAGAGGAAGCTTTGGAAGGAGTTTTCACCATGATTGCTGTTGAGGAAACAAAGATTAGAACCGATATTTCCTCCCGTACAACAGATTTACTACAGGATGTTTTTGCCATGCAAGACTAAATGTAAAGTCTAAGCTTGGTCTAACTTCAATATTTTGGATGTTTCTGCTAACATTTCAATTTTAATCAACTCATTATCTTTAAGTTATTAAATGAAAGTTAATCCAAAGCTAATATTTACATAACATTAGTTTTTGTAAAATACCCCATCTTTGTAGTGTTAGCAAAAAAATGAAAGTTTCTTCACAAAATTAGAATTAGTAAGTTAGTTTTAAATCGGCCTTATCATCGGGGCCGATTTTTTTATGAACAAAGCAATCTTTTAACTTGTTGATTAACAATATTTTAAATATATTTAAATTCCTTAATTGTCGTAGAAATGAAAACTTCGTCCGAACTAAAAAGCTACCAACAAAAGCTCCTTTTGAAGTATAAAGAACTCGTTGAGCAAGCTTACAATTTACGCCAAACAGATTCGGCCCTCAGTGACATTTCGGAATACAAAGCCATTAAATTACTCAACAAACTTAACCGCCTCAAATACCTTAATAGAGAAAGGGAATGGCCCCAGGCAACACCTCCGGCACCACTAAACTGAAATTTTACATTTTTTTAACGCACATAACACGTCTAAACCTCTCACTTAGGCGTATTTATAGTATATTAAAGCAACAAGTTTATGAACAAACATTTCTGTAAAGTAGGAACCATCAGACCAAACCTTGAGAAGGTTTCAAGTCTGAACGATTTGGAAAAAAAACATTCCAATTTCATTGAAGAAGCGTACAACTTAACTCAAACCGATTCAGGTTTAAGTGACGTATTATACCATGAAGCTTCAAAACTAAAAAGAAGAATTACGCGCCTTAAAGGAATTAGCTCAAGTGCTCTTGATGCAGCCTTTTGAAGTACTCAAATGCTCGGGTGAGCCTTGAACCGTACCAAGAGAACATTTCACCATCTACTAATAGGATTTTGGCAGTGGGTGCAATGTCCTTTAAGATGTTTGTATCATCAACTTTAAACGGATAAGGCTCACTGGAAAGCAGAATAAGCTCTACCCCTTCCAGAGCAGTCCCATCAACCTGAATTTCAGGATACCTTGACAAATGTCCAAAATGATTGTCAAAGCCCTGAACTCCCATTACATAATTTATAAAACTATCATTGGCAGCTACCATCCAAGGTGATTTCCAAATAAAATAGGCAGTTCTATACCGTGGGCGCCCCTCAATAAAGTCTTTAAAATCTTGAAGTTTGGCCTGCAGACTCTCCTTTAATTCTGTGGCACGTATTTCTAAGCCGAAGATTTCTCCATACATACCAATAAGCTCTAAACAATCCGAAAACCCCAACACATCGCTAATATGCACAGGAGCTATCCCAACACAATCCCTCACAATCTCTAAAGTGTTTTCTTCCTTATTACACAGAATAATATCTGGCTGCAGGGCTTTTATTTTATCTATATGAATTTGTTTGGTCCCTCCTACTACTACCACTTCTTCTCTGATATTCTCAGGATGCACACAAAACTTGGTAACACCCACCAAACAGTCTTTCAAGCCCAAATCGCACAAAAGCTCCGTTTGACTGGGTACGAGAGACACAATACGTCTTGGTGTATTGTGTAACACAACCGACCTATAAAGCTGATCTTTGTGGACTTTCATTTATAGCTTAGAAAATAAATTGTAACACTTTAGGGCTATAGAAGCGCTTTCATTTGCTCTTGAAGCACTTTCGCTTCCTTAGCTGCCGCTTCGGCAAAATCCTCACCTTGGGACGCATAAATGATTCCTCGTGAAGAGTTGATCAACAATCCAACTTGATCATTCATACCATATTTGCACACTTCCTGCAAGTTACCTCCCTGAGCACCAACTCCTGGCACCAACAAGAAACTATCAGGGACAATAGTCCTGATTTCAGCAAGATACTCGGCCTTGGTAGCTCCTACCACATACATCAAATTTTCTGAATTTTGATAGGTTTTGGAAGTTTCCAAAACGTGTTTGTACAATTCCTTCCCTTCAATAAGCTTTGTTTGAAAATCAAACGCTCCTTGGTTGGAAGTCAAAGCAAGCAGTATTGTATGTTTATCGTTGAACGCTAAAAACGGCTCTACTGAATCCTTTCCCATATAAGGCGCTATGGTAACACTGTCAAAGGCCAAATCCTCAAAAAAAGCCTTGGCATACATAGTACTTGTATTACCAATATCTCCACGTTTGGCATCTGCTATGGTAAAAATTTCAGGGTAGTTTTCATTGATATAGGAAATGGTTTTTTCCAAAGCTTGCCAACCTTTCAAACCATAGGCTTCAAAAAACGCAATATTAGGTTTATAGGCCACACACAAATCATGCGTTGCATCAATGATAGCTTTGTTAAAGGCAAATATAGGGTCCTCTTCTTTGAGCAAATGAGGTGGAATTTTATTAAGGTCTACATCCAAGCCTACACAAAGGAAAGAGTTTTTAAGTTTTATCTGTTCTACAAGTTGTTCTGTGGTCACAATACTTTATTTATAGCGTTATTTTGAATTAAATTAAAGAAACAAAAAAGCCTCAAAATGAGGCTAATTGTTAGGGTTTAGATGACATCGTCACCTGCTTTCAATTTTTCAGTGTTTTCGGCAAGCATCAATTCATCAATAATTTTTTGGATATCCCCATTTACAATATTGGATAAATCGTAAAGCGTCAAGCCAATTCTGTGGTCTGTTACACGACCTTGCGGATAATTGTAGGTTCTAATTTTGGCACTACGGTCTCCAGAAGACACCATGCTTCCTCGTTTTGCCGCATCTTCCTCCTGCTTCTTAGCCAATTCAAGATCATACAAACGAGAACGCAATACCTTAAAGGCCTTCTCCTTGTTCTTGTGCTGCGATTTTTGATCCTGACACTGCGCCACCAAACCAGTTGGAACGTGTGTTAAACGCACCGCAGAATAGGTAGTATTAACGGACTGTCCTCCAGGACCAGAGGAACAGAAATAATCAATTCTTACATCCTTAGGATCGATTTGTACATCAAATTCCTCAGCTTCCGGGAATACCATCACCGTAGCTGCACTTGTATGAACGCGCCCTTGGGTTTCTGTTTGGGGGACTCGTTGTACGCGGTGTACGCCCGCCTCAAACTTCAAGGTACCGTAAACATCTTCACCAGAAACCTCAAATTGGATTTCCTTAAAACCTCCACTGGTTCCTTCACTGTAATCTACAACATCAACCTTCCAACCTTTGCTTTCGCAATATTTGGTATACATTCTAAACAAATCTCCTGCAAAAATACTGGCCTCATCACCTCCTGTTCCTGCACGAAGTTCCATTACGGCGTTTTTGGCGTCCTCAGGATCCTTAGGAATCAAAAGGAACTTGATTTCGTCTTCCATTTTTGGAATGCTTCCTTTGGCTTCATCCATCTGCATTTTGGCCATTTCAACCATTTCTGGATCGCTCCCATCGGCAAGAATCTCTTCAGCCTCCTTAAGATTATCCAAAAGCGTCTTGTATTCCTCACGCTTATCAACCAATAACTTAAGGTCCTTGTATTCCTTGTTTAATTGTACATAACGCTTCTGGTCTGCAATGATATCTGGTTGGATTATCAAATCGCTCACCTCATCGAAACGCTGTTTTACTATATCTAACTTATCTAACATTTGCCTATTTAAATTGTGCCGCAAAAATACGATAATTTATGAATTGTTGAATTGATAATATCCACAAATAACATTTGCTACGCAGGTCAAAATTCTCCTGAATAAAAAAGAGCACCTCTTAAAGGTGCTCTCTCTTCATTTAAATTATATTTTGAAATCTATCCACATTTGGAGGACCCACAATCTGTACAGGTCAAACAACCTTCTTGATAGATCAAATTATCCGAATTACAGTTAGAACATTTTCCTTTTGCTTTGGTCCCGTCTTCTACGTAACGCTTAATGGCTCTTACAACTCCATTCTTCCAAGTACTAATAGACTCACCGTCCAACTGCAAACTGTTAATCAAATCAACAATTTTCTCAATTGGCATACCGTGACGCAAGGTACTAGAAATCAATTTAGCGTAGTTCCAGAACTCTGGGTTGAATTTATGAGACAAGCCTTCGATGGTAGTTTTATAACCTCTCTTGTTTTGATATTGGAAATCGTAACGAGAAGTTCCGTCTTCATTTCTATTTTTAATAATTACCCCATCGGTAACCCATCTTGGAATTAAGATTCCGTCTTCATCATCTGCCAAACCAGTAAAGATTTCATATGGCTGGTCTTCTATCAATCCAATAAAAGCAATCCATTTTTCCTTGTTGTTTTGGAATCTTACTACATCGGCTTCCAATACTTGCGGACGCTTTGTTGGGAAGGCCGTTAGTGTTTCATTGTTTTCTTCCTCCTTCTTTTCGCTGTTAGAAATCAACACACCAGAACGAGAGCCATCTCTATAAACAGTTACACCTTTACAACCTACTTCCCAAGCTTTCAAATACAGTTCACCTACCAATTCTTCTGAAACATTACTTGGCAAGTTGATAGTCACACTAATAGAGTGGTCTACCCATTTTTGAACAGATCCCTGCATGCTCACTTTGCTCAACCAGTTCACATCGTTGGAAGTCGCTTTATAATATGGAGACTCTTTTACCAATTCATCCAATTCCTCTTGCGAGTAATTTTTAGTGATATCATAACCATTTACTTCCATCCATTGCTTAAAGCGGTGGTGGAATACCACATACTCTTCCCAAGAATCACCAACTTCATCAACAAAGTCTACACGAGCTTCCTTATCGTTAGGATTCACTTTTCTACGACGCTTGTAAACTGGCAAGAAAACAGGCTCAATTCCTGAAGATGTTTGGGTCATCAAACTTGTGGTACCTGTTGGCGCAATGGTCAACAAGGCGATGTTACGACGCCCGTACTCCATCATTTCATAATACAGCTTTTCATCGGCATCCTTCAATCTTAAAATGAATGGATTGTCCTTCTCAAGTTCAGCATCATAAATGGTAAAGGCTCCACGCTCTTTAGCCGTGTAAACAGATCCTCTATAGGCTGCAATAGCCAATGTTTTATGAACTTCAACAGAAAATGCATTTCCTTCTTCCGAACCATATTGAATACCTAAAGCCGCCAACATATCTCCTTCGGCAGTGATACCGATTCCTGTACGACGTCCTTCGTAAGCTTTTTGGCGAATGTTCAACCAAAGGTTTCTTTCGATAGCCTTGATTTCATCAGATTCTGGATCGGCATCAATTTTTGCCAAAATCACATCAATTTTTTCCAATTCAAGATCGATGATATCATCCATCATACGCTGCGCATAGGCCACGTGTTTCTTGAACAATTCAAAATTGAAAGAGGCTTTATCTGTAAATGGGTTTTCTACGTATGAAAATAAGTTGATCGCCAACAAACGACAAGAATCATAAGGACATAATGGAATCTCCCCACATGGATTTGTTGATACTGTTTTATAACCAAACTCGGCATAACAATCCGGAATGGATTCTCTTGCAATGGTATCCCAGAATAAAATTCCTGGCTCAGCTGATTTCCATGCATTGTGAACGATTTTCTTCCAAAGGCCTGTTGCATCTATTGTCTTGCTTGCCTGTGGATTATCGCTAAAAATAGGATACGTTTGTTTGTACTCAGAACCTTCCTTAACCGCTTTCATGAACTGATCGTCAATTCTTACCGAAACATTAGCTCCAGTTACCTTTCCCTGCTCCAATTTAGCATCTACGAAAGCTTCGGAATCTGGATGGTTTACAGAAATAGACAACATCAAGGCACCACGACGTCCATCCTGCGCCACCTCTCTTGTTGAGTTGGAATAGCGCTCCATAAAAGGAACAATTCCCGTAGAAGTCAAGGCCGAGTTCTTAACGTCACTCCCTTTAGGACGGATGTGGGACAAATCATGTCCAACACCACCACGACGCTTCATTAACTGAACTTGCTCCTGGTCTACTTTCATGATCCCTCCATAGGAATCAGAATCTCCTTCGTTACCAATTACAAAACAGTTAGACAAAGATCCTACCTGGTATTTATTTCCAATTCCTGCCATAGGGCTTCCCTGTGGCACGATGTACTTAAAATCCTTGATTAAATCAAAAATTTCATCTTCGCTCATAGCATTAGGATAACGGGCTTCTATCCTTGCTATTTCACTAGCGATTCGCCTGTGCATATCATCTGGAGTAAGCTCATAAATATTCCCATCTGAATCTTTCAAAGCATACTTATTTACCCACACGCGAGCGGCTAAATCATCACCCTTAAAATAGTCTAATGAAGCTTGAAACGCTTCTTCTTGAGTATAAATTCTTTTGGACACTGGAGAAGTATCGACTTTCATAATAGCTGAGTTTTTTATTAGAAAAGGTTATTTAAATCGGAATGATTTTCTAGACGTAAAAGTAGATGATTTTAAAACACAGATTACGTCTGTAAAAATAAAGTTATCAATAAACACTTGTTAATTTATTGACATTCAATTAGTTAAAAAATGAAAAATTTTAAAAAGTTTGCAAATAATAAAAACGACTTGTTTTTGTCAGAATAACAATTTGGGCACTAAAAACCAACCACAACACCAATTCCCAAAAGTTGTTTCCATTGAATACGGGCGCCTTTTTTTTCAAATTCCCCTTCAACTTCTGTGGCTTCCAGATTTTTAACGTCGTTATCATAAATAAGGTGAGAACCAAAACTGGTCTTGACATATTTATTCACCTTAAAATTCAGGAGGACTTCCCAATCTACATCAATATTTCCAAAACTGTTAATGTAATCGGTATACAAGCTAATTCGATTGATCAAATTGATGTTTTCATAAACGGGTGTCTCATAGGAATTGGTGAACAAAATCCCCATTTCTGTCCGCACCCGCTGTCCTGAAACAATTACGTTGCCATCGGCATCCAAAACAGCTGGGGTAACCCCAAAAGACCCTGCATTGGACAAAGCTTCGTCCAATACAAAAGTTGACTTGAAGGTCATTGGTGAAAAATAAAAGGAAAGCTTTTCGATATTTTTACCATATTCTACCCCACCCCCTAAAAATAGATAACCGGGAGCCATAAACTGAGAAATAGGTTTACTTGTTTCTGGATATTTATAACCGTTGGTAAGCTGAGTTTTAAAATTGAAACGAGCCGAGTAGAACCAATTGGTGAGGGTATCCTTTCGGTATCCCAAATTAGAGACCAACTCGATTACATCGTCCGTTTTTCTCACCTCCTGTCCCTGCTGTTTATTGATTCCGTAACGCAAGGTACCAACCGATTGCCATGAAAAGTTTTTATACTTGTACCCTAGGTTAGATACCAGTCCCAACAATGCCGAAATAGAGTTACTACCCCCCGAGTTCCAATTGACGAATGCTACCTCACTAAGGTCAAAACCAAGTTTATTGCTTTGGGTCCATTTTGGCTTGATCTCATGCTTAATCGCTTTTTTTACAAATAAGGAATCCGGCTGGGCCAAGACACATTGCACACTCAGTATAAATAGAAGAACAAAAACATTTTTCATCAACCCCAAAAACTTATAATAGATTAAATTTCATTAATAGTTGAACGTTCCAAATTCACTTTCTATTGTAAGTTTTTTATTTTCAGAAGCCTCTACCCTTCCAACAATTTGTGCATCGACATTGAAGGATTTAGAAATGGCTATGATATCCTCTGCAATTTCAGGAGATACATACAGTTCCATTCTATGACCACAGTTAAACACTTGGTACATTTCTTTCCAATCCGTCTTAGATTGTTCTTGGATGAGCTTGAACAAAGGTGGTACTGGGAATAAATTATCCTTGATAACATGTAAAGCATCTACAAAGTGTAACACTTTGGTTTGTGCACCACCTGAACAGTGCACCATTCCATGAATGTCCGCACTTGTATATTTTGATAAGATTCGTTTTATAATTGGGGCATAGGTTCTGGTTGGAGACAACACCAATTTTCCGGCATCCAAAGGAGCGTCTTCAACAGCATCGGTTAATTGTACTTGACCAGAATATACCAATTCATCGGGAACCGAAGCATCAAAGCTCTCTGGAAACTTCTCTGCCAGATATTTATGGAATACATCATGGCGAGCAGAAGTTAGTCCATTACTTCCCATACCTCCATTATATTCTTTCTCATAACTAGCCTGACCAGAAGACGACAGTCCAACAATAACATCTCCTGCCTTGATATTGGCGTTGTCAATAACATCACTACGTTTCATTCTGGCCGTAACTGTAGAATCTACGATAATGGTACGTACCAAATCTCCTACATCGGCAGTTTCACCTCCTGTTGAATGAATGGTCACGCCGAAATCCTTCAATTCTGAAATCAATTCTTCGGTACCATTAATGATGGCCGAAATAACTTCTCCCGGAATCAAGTTTTTGTTTCTTCCAATTGTAGAGGACAACATGATATTATCTGTAGCACCTACACACAAAAGATCATCAATATTCATGATCAAGGCATCCTGCGCAATTCCCTTCCAAACAGACACATCTCCCGTTTCCTTCCAATACATATAAGCCAGGGAACTTTTGGTTCCAGCACCATCAGCATGCATTATTAAACAATAATCTTCATCGTTGGTAAGAAAATCAGGCACAATCTTACAAAAGGCTTTAGGAAACAACCCTTTGTCAATATTCTTTATTGCGTTGTGAACATCTTCTTTGGAGGCAGAAACACCCCTTTGCGCGTATCTTTTACTTATATCTTGGCTCATGAAATCAAATTATGGCACAAAAATAAGGATTGTAATTTATTTTTCAGAGGAATCCAGACTTACTTATGGCTTTTAACAGAAAAAAAAGACAAATAAATTAAGAACTAATTTACTTGTCTTTTTCGTACTAAAACATTAAACTAAAAACTAAAGTTTTAAATACATCTTGTAGCTGTAAAAGAATGTCACATATCCGTTGCCGGTTTCCCTTTCTGTACCGAAACTATATTGTCCGTTTTTTTCAAATCGTCTTTCTTATCTTCGGAATCCTCCTGAGAAAACAACAATGTAGCAAACATGAGTACAGCTACGCTTAGCAGTAACTTCTTCATTTTACAAATAATTGATTAATAGCACTATAAAAGTAACAAATAATGTCGCCACTTATAAATGTTTTGCTACTTTTTTAAGGCTATAAACCTATAATTTCGATAATTCGTAAAATACTAAGACGAAATGCATTTTCATCAGCTTTTAAGTACGTAGTATTACGTACACAAAAAAACGGGCAGAAAAAGACCAGTAGAAAGAAATTGATTTTCAACTACTTAACAAACAACAACTCTCGGTATTTTGTTAAAGGCCATAATTCGTCATCCACCAAGAGTTCCAACTTATCACAATGATACCTGATCTCATCAAACAATGGTTTTACCGTATTACAGTAGGCCATCGCTTTTTTATCCACCTTTTCAATTTTATTGGCTTCCTTTCTCACCTGGATCATTTTGGTTACATTGGAATTGATGGATTCTATATGACTCGAAATTTCCTTAATTAGGTTTAGCTGTTCTTTTGCCAACTCTTTAAACTCCGTTCCAAAAATCTCCTTTAGCCCTTTTACATTTTCGATCAATCTGTTTTGATAACGAACCGCGGTAGGAACCACATGGTTTCTTGCAATATCCCCCAAAACCCTACCTTCTATTTGAATGCGATGGATGTAATCCTCCATCTCAATTTCATAACGGGCTTGCGATTCAATCTTATTCATCACCCCTAAATTTTCAAATAATTCAAGCACTTTGGGTGACACTTTTACCTTCAGGGCTTCTGGAGTGGTTTTATTGTTACTTAATTTTCGTTTTTTTGCTTCCTTTTCCCAAGCTTCGCTATACCCATTACCTTCAAACAAAATGGACTTCGAAATTTTGATATATTCCCGCAACACATTGAAAATGGCCTCATCTTTCTTAAGCTTCTTTTTCTCTATCAACACATCGACCTCCTCCTTGAAATCCATTAATTGCTTTGCAACAATGGTATTCAATACCGTCATAGGATTGGCACAGTTGGCCTTTGACCCCACTGCCCTAAATTCAAATTTATTTCCTGTAAAGGCAAAAGGAGACGTTCTGTTCCTGTCGGTATTATCCAATAGAATCTCAGGAATTTTCCCAACCACATTCAACTTTAAATCGGTTTTTTCTGCTGGTGACAATTTCCCATCTGTTACATTCTCCAATTCATTCAGCACACTGCTCAATTGCTGCCCAATAAACACCGACATGATTGCTGGAGGAGCTTCGTTTGCTCCCAACCTATGGTCATTACTCGCCGAAGCTACAGCTGCACGTAACAATTCCTCATTATCATGCACCGCTTTTATGGTATTGATGAAAAACGTTAAAAACTGAAGATTGCTCATGGGTGTTTTGCCCGGGCTCAACAAATTCACGCCTGTATCTGTTCCTAAACTCCAATTGTTGTGTTTTCCAGACCCATTTACTCCCTTAAAAGGCTTTTCGTGAAACAATACTTTAAAATGGTGTCGTTCGGCCACCTTGCTCATAACATCCATTAATAAGGAGTTATGATCCACAGCTAAATTGGCCTCATCAAATATCGGGGCCAATTCAAATTGGTTTGGAGCCACCTCATTATGACGTGTCTTTACCGGAATTCCCAATAGCATACATTCATTTTCCAAATCCCTCATATAGGCCATAGCCCTGTTGGGAATGGTACCAAAATAGTGATCATCCAACTGCTGCCCCTTGGCCGCCGAATGCCCCAACAAAGTCCTTCCCGTAAGCACAATATCCGGCCTTGAAGCTACCAATCCGCTGTCAACTAAAAAGTACTCCTGCTCCCATCCTAAGGAAGCGTTTACCTTCCTTACATTCTTATCAAAGTATTTGCACACTGCCACCGCAGCATTGTCCACGGCCTGCAAGGCTCGTAGCAACGGCGTTTTATAATCCAAGGCTTCCCCTGTATAGGCCACAAATACCGTAGGGATGCATAAAGTTGTTTCATAAATAAAGGCTGGAGATGTTGGATCCCAAGCGGTATAACCTCGAGCTTCAAAAGTGTTTCTAATGCCTCCATGCGGAAAACTGGAAGCATCAGGTTCCTGTTGAACTAACTGCCCACCATCGAATTTTTCAATGGCAACACCCCCACCTACTGGCTCAAAAAATGCATCATGCTTTTCTGCGGTCGCTCCGGTTAAGGGTTGGAACCAATGCGTATAATGAGTAGCTCCTTTAGAAATAGCCCACTCCTTCATCCCTGCTGCAATATGGTCTGCAATAGTTCTATCGATTTTAAAGCCAAACCTATTGGCATCCATCACACTATTACAGGCTTCCTTCGTTAAATATTGGCGCATGGCCATTTCATTAAAAACCTTTGAACCAAAAATAGCAGAGCGACGCTCTTTAAAATCAATTTTCAAAGGCCCCCTATCAAAGGACTCCTTGACGGCATGAAATCGTAATGTTGACATATTTAAATATTTAGACCACAAAAATAGTTTGTAGGGACTTCTCAATAAAAGCAATTTTACCTTAATTATTAACAATATCGCATTTTTACCCCTAAAAAACAGACCGTTTTAAAAATAACCCTAAAAAAAACGGGGCATAACTAAAAAAAAGTCGAGCTGTTAATAAAATCACCCCCAAAAAAAGGTAGTTAATATCAAATCATTTATATTTGCCCTATTAATTGAAAATATTTTTATACAATGGCAAAATCTAAACTTGAGTACATTTGGCTAGATGGTTATTACCCTACTCAAAACATGAGAAGTAAAACTAAAATCGAAGAAGATTTTAGTGGTAAATTAGAAGACTGTCCTGTTTGGTCTTTTGATGGAAGTTCAACAAAACAAGCTGAAGGTGGATCTTCTGACTGCCTTTTAAAGCCGGTTGCTATTTACCCTGACCCTGCAAGAAAAGACGGGTACTTGGTAATGACTGAGGTTTTAAATGCTGATGGAACTCCTCACGAATCAAACGGAAGAGCTACCATTGATGATGATGACAACGATTTCTGGTTCGGGTTCGAGCAAGAATACTTCATCATGGACACTCATACTCAATTGCCATTAGGATTCCCTATTGGAGGTTACCCTGGTCCTCAAGGAATGTACTACTGTTCTGTTGGTGGAAGAAACACACACGGAAGAGATATCGTTGAAGAGCATGCTGACCAATGTATTGCTGCTGGATTGAACTTTGAAGGAATCAATCAAGAAGTTGCTTGTGGTCAATGGGAATTCCAATTGTTTGCCAAAGGCGCTAAGAAAGCAGGTGATGAAATCTGGGTAGCTCGTTATCTATTGGATCGTTTGACTGAGAAATATGGTTACTATATTGAATACCATCCAAAACCAATTAAAGGAGACTGGAACGGATCTGGTATGCACGCAAACTTCTCTAACTCTGTTTTGAGAACTTGTGGAGACAAAGAAACTTATATGAAAATTTGTGAAGCGTTCCGTCCAGTTGTTAAAGAACACATCGAAGTTTACGGAGAGTTTAACGACGAGCGTTTAACAGGTTTACACGAAACTGCTTCTATCAATGACTTCAGCTACGGAATCTCAGATAGAGGAGCTTCTATCAGAATTCCAATTATCACTGTTGAGAAAGGTTGGAAAGGATGGTTGGAAGATCGTCGTCCAGCTTCTAACGGAGACCCATACAAGATTGCTGGAAGAATTGTGAAAACAGTAAAGTCTGTAGTATTGGATTAAATTTGTTCATAATCACATAAATGATCAAAAGCTTACATTAATTTGTAAGCTTTTGTTTTTTATGCAACCGACAAATAAACAAATACCAAATACGACACAAACAAAAGCAAGCCTTTCAACCTTCCTATTTCAAATCGTTTTGGAGCAAATACCATAGGAATTAAAATAGCCGCGAAACCAATCATCCAAAAAATATTGGTAGACAATATTTCAGGGGTTTCAGGATTTACAGCAATCGGCTTAATAATAGCGGTCAGCCCCAAAACCGAAGCGATATTGAATATGTTAGACCCTATTAAATTCCCCAAAGAAATAGCCTTTTCTTTCTTCAAAGCAGCAATTACCGAGGCCGCCAATTCGGGTACACTGGTACCAATAGCTATAACCGTAACTGAAATAGCATATTCACTTACTCCAACAGCTAAAGCCAACTCCTTAGCTCCCTTCACAAGCCATTCACTACCAAAATAAAGTGCCGCAGCACCAATCAAAAGCCAGATAAAGATTTTAAAATTTGAGGTTTCCTGAAGCGCATCGTCAACTTCCTCAAGATTTACTTTTAGTTTTTTTCGAGAATCCCTGATCATGATCACCAAAAAAACAGTCAAGGCCACCATAAAAAATACACCTTCCCAAACACTCAAAAGCATATCTTGCTTTAAAAATGCATACAAAAGCATGGACAGGATCATCATCATGGGCCAATTAAGTCTATAGAAGTCCCTATCTACAATCAACGGGGAGATAATAGCGGTGATCCCAAGCACCAAACCTATGTTGGCAATATTAGAACCAATCACGTTTCCAAGGGAAATATCCGAAGAACCTTCCAAAGCAGCCTGCAAACTCACCAACAGCTCAGGTGCAGAAGTCGCAAAGGATACCACGGTCATACCTATTACCAGTTTTGACAACTTCAATTTAAAGGACAAAGCCACTGAGGATCTTACCAAAAACTCTCCTCCTATCACCAGTAACACCAATCCCAATACCACCCAAAGAATGCTCATCATAAATTATTTTTTTGCGAATATAGCCAACAATTAATAGATAAACCTTCTATTTTATTTGCAATTGCTATGTCTGCAATAAATTATAGGCCCTCCAAAACCTCCTCAATCAATTACCTAGACATTTCCTTTACATTGGGCAAACCTAAGGACCTCAACTATAAAATACGTTAAAAAACTACTAACATAGTTGTATAACTATAAAAATAGTTATAAGTTTGAACAACCTATAATTCCCTTATCATGCAAAAGTTAACAAACAAGGAAGAAGAGATCATGCACATTCTATGGAAGCTAGAAAAAGCTTTTGTAAAAGATGTATTGGCCCAAATAAAGGACGACAAACCACACTACAACACGCTTTCAACGATTATTAGAAATCTAGAAGATAAGGGCTATGTTAGCTATCAAGCCTATGGTAAAACCCACCAATACTTCCCTATTGTAAGCAAAGAAGATTACAAAAAGAAGTTTATGAATACGGCTATTGAAAACTATTTCAACAATTCTTATAAAAATGTCGTGTCGTTTTTTGCCAAAGAAGAAAAAATTAGTGTGGCAGAACTCAAAGAAATTATTTCCTTAATTGAAAACAAATCATGACCATGGAATATTTATTGAAATCATCCGCTATCATTATCCTATTCTACGGTTGCTATAAATTGTTTTTGCAGAAGGAAACCTTCTTCCAATCCAACCGTGCATTCTTAATTCTGGGATTATTAATGGCTACTGTATTTCCCTTAATTGTGATTCCCATTTATGTGGAATACACATCACAACCTATAACAACCAATTTTAATTTCGAGCAGATGCCCCAAACTGAAATGAAAAATCCTTGGGAACCATCTGATGTATTACCTTGGATATATGGACTTGGAGCAACGTTTTTCTTATCCAAACTCTTGTTTGAAATCACCTCCCTCCTATTCCTTTTAAAAAAGCAGCCAAAACAATCTATTGGCAAATACACCTTTATTGAAACGAACAAAAATCTATCGCCTTTTTCCTTTTTCAACCGTATTGTTTACAACCCCGCCCAATTTACCAAAAGTGAACTCCAACATATCATCAACCACGAAAAGGTCCATGCCCAGCAATTGCATTCTATAGATGTATTACTCATTCAATTAGCTACGGCCTTACTTTGGTTTAATCCGTTTATCTGGTTATATAAAAAAGAACTTTGCCAAAACCTTGAATTTATTGCCGATGGGAACGCTCAGCACCGTACAGATTGCGGAAAGAGTTACCAAATGGTTTTGCTAAAAACCTCAACTGCGAATCATCAATTGGCCTTGGCCAATAATTTTTATACATCATTAATCAAAAAACGAATCGTTATGTTACACAAATCCAAATCACACAGATTAAAAGCTTGGAAGTACAGTTTGATCCTGCCTGCCTTGGCCTGGTTTTTAATGAGCTTCCACACCAAGACCGTGCTTATTGAAGCCAACGCAAACAATGATCTGCTCCCTAATGTTTCAGCAAGCGCAACTACTTTGAATGGAGCTCCGGAAACTACCGAACTAAAAATTATCATTAACAAAGATTTCTCTGAAAAAGAATTTGAAAACATCATAGCTATTGCCAAAAAAGAAGGGGTCACACTTAGCTTTACTAACATCAAGCGCAATGACAAAGGAGAAATCATTGCCATTTCCGCAGAAGCCAAAACGAAAAACGGATCAAGCAACTTCAATCTTCATGGCTCCAATCCCATCCAGCCTTTTGTTTTTAATTATAGTGATGCTCTTTTTAGCTTTGGACCAGTGTCTACAAGTCACTTCAAAATTCAAGCGCAGAACACCTCTGAAGAGAACCAAAACATTTATGTTATTTCCAAAGACTCTTTAAAAAAAGGGACCAAAACCGAAATTATAGTAAGTAGGAATTCCAATTCAGATAACAACGTATTTTTTTCACCAGAAGGAACTGACTCCATTTTCATAGTAAAGAAAACTCCCAAAACAAGCTGGACCATTGAAGACGGAAAAACTGTGGACATTTATGCTTATCAAAATGACCATACAGCCAAAGCAAAGACCCTTCAAAACTCTGAAAATATACTTTTTATTGTTGACGACAAAAAGACTACTGCTACAGCAGCCCAGGAAATCGCCCCCAACACCATACAATCTGTAAGTGTCTACAAAGGTGATCAAGCGGTTAACCTATATGGAGCGGAAGGCAAAGATGGTGTCATTGTCATTAAAACTAAAGATAGCAACACTTGGACTACAGATGGAGGTGAAACCATAATTATTAAAGATACTGCTGGCAAGAATACCTATGAATTCATAAGTGAGGAAGCCTACACTTCTTTTGGGATTTCAAAATCCACTACAGATAAAACTTTAGAGTCTCACAAGGAAGCCTTGGCACAAGAAGACGTGAATGTAAAATACTCCAAACTGAAGCGCAATAAATTTGGAGACATCATTAAACTAAAAATATCTTTAACCGATAAAGACAATAAAAAATCCACTGCCACTTTTGAAGATTCCGATGGCATCCCCAACATTGTATTCGGAAAACAAAAAGACAATCTTTTCGTAAAATCTGGCCACTAACAAAAAAATCCCCAACAATTGTTGGGGATTTTTTTTACTTCACCCTTCCTCTCTTAAACCATCTAAAAGCATACTATCATTCTCCAAAATCAACTCTTCTTTCAAGGCTAGGATTTCATCGTTTCATGTATCCAAAAAGATGAAATCCTTAAAAAAATACCCTTTTTGACACTTAACTCCTCTCGGATTTCAAAAAACCCCTCAAAAAACCCCTAGAATTATTACAATTTATAATAAAAAAACTATTGAGACTTACATTTAAAAACATATTCGAAGAGATAAGTATTTCAATTTGGAATACATACTATTTTTTCACTTATAAATTAGAAGTCAATTTCATTAATTTCCTTAAAAATGCTTGGAAATCACTTATTCAATCTAATATCTTTAAAAAACAATCAAGAATTTAATCTATTTATTAACCCTTAAAACCATAACATTATGATCACTCTTGCTAAAATATTAATTGATATAATATTCTCTATCAAATAACCATTTTGAACCTTTTAAGTGAAACTTAGTTCTAGAATAAGTTTTACTATTTTTAAGTTCTAAATATCTTAGCGGAATGAAAAAACAACTTTTTAAGGGCCTCGCAAAAATGAATAAACTCTTACTTCCAAGTTTTAGCAAACAGCAACTAGACCTAAGTAAAGCCAACAAACTTCAATTGGCTATTATAGGTTGGCGCGCTTACATCACAAAAAATGCGTTGAACTGATCTTTCTGACGTTTTTAAAACCTATTAAGAATTACTATTTTTTCTTTTCCAATACACCATTTACACACAAAAAAAAAAAAAAAACACTAACAACCAATAACTTACACTTCAATTTTAATACAATCCATTCTCTTTTAATCAAGCAAACAAATACCTAGTAATGGGTATATTTTCTAATATCTCAGAAACGTAGTTTTATACAAACTGTGAGATAAAACTCAATTAACCTTTATTTAACTTTTGTAAGACATATCGTATTTAATTATTGATTTTATTTACACAAGAGGTTTATTGTTTCCCCTAAAAAACATAAAAATCTGTAAATAAAACACTTACCCCAAACCACCTACACACCCTACTTTAATTAGGTAACGATTCTTGCCCTGAATCCGCCATTTTCTATACTTCCATGTTGTAGTGACCCTATATAACTATGGCTATCGATTCATTTATTAATCCTTAATTATTTATTCATGGACAAATCCATTACGCATGGCGTCTTAAACCAACCGCCAACCAAAACCCCCAAATCTATTTACCGTTCACTCCCCTACATGCTCTTTATTTGGCTTTTAACGTCTGCCACGGCATTAATGGCACAAACTGACATCACAATTAAATTATTAAAAAGTGACAACGTCTCCGCAGTTCCAAATGCTGGATCCGCAATCCTAAAAGTATACGACTCTGGCTGGTCGACACTTACCAACAACGGAAGTGGAGAATTTAGCTATACAACGTCTTCCACAAATGTTACTTTTAAAATGTACTACAACAAGGGAGTGCAATCCATCAATACCGCTGTTACGGGTGCTTCGCAAGAGGTTATTTTTAGTACTGTAACCGTAACTCCTGCTCTTAAAAATTCTAGCAATGTAGAGTTAGAAGAAGGCCAAGTAAAACACTATCAAAACGGATGGTCTGGCCTTTATGATTCCAACACTTCTCAAGAATTACTACCAGGGAATTACACTTTTAGAACTTACTATAACAAAGGGGTGCAAAGCATGTCTGGAGTAGCAATTGCCGGTAATGCTCAAGAGGTTCCTTTTGTTACTGTTAGCGTAACACCAACCCTTAAGAACTCTGATGGAGGAGCGTTAACAGGTGGAGAAGTAAAACATTATCAAAACGGATGGTCTAGCTTGTATGACTCCAATGATCCTGAAGCTCCTCAAGAATTACTACCTGGAAATTATACCTTTACAACTTATTACAACAAAGGGGTACAAAGCTTGTCTGGTGTAACAATTGCCGGAACTGCTCAAGAGGTTCCTTTTGTTACTGTTAGCGTAGCACCTACACTTAAGAATTCCAACGGAGAAGAGTTAACAGGTGGCCAAGCAAAACACTATCAAAATGGATGGTCCGGCTTATATGACTCCAATGATACTGAAACTCCTCAAGAATTATTGCCTGGAAATTATACTTTTAGAACTTACTACAACAAAGGAGTTCAAAGTGTGTCCGGTGTGATAATTGATGAGGGCAATGTTTCTGATGGCTATCAAGAAATACTTTTTGAAACCATAACTGTAACCCCTAAGTTATTGGCTTGCGATGGCACCACTGCGGTAGAAGGGGGCCAAGTAAAACATTACCAAAACGGATGGTCTGGACTTTACCCTAACAACTCTTCTACAGAGCTACTACCTGGAACCTATACTTTTAGAACCTATTTTAACCACGGCATTGAATCACAAAGTGGTGTTGATATAACCTCAAACAACAGCCCAACTTTTACCGCTGTTGAATTGAACATCAATTTTGACGGCCTGGTAAAATTCTATCAAAATGGATGGGGCACTTACACTAATCCTAGCTATCTTTTAACTGGAGATTATAACTTTAAATTTGGCATTCTAAGCATGCCACTTACCGTATCCTGCGATATGGCGGAAGACTTTGGCAATGTTTACCTTTTTAAAACCGTAAAAGCAGATGGTAGCCCACTACCTAATATCCCAATTAAGCGCAACAACTACGGCAATAATTATGTTACGGTAGGAAACACCGATGCCAATGGCGAACTTTACCTTTGGAATGCCGACTTTGAAGGCTCTTGGAAATTCCGTGCGAGTAAGAACTACTCCAACCAGTATATTACTACTGGACCAGACTATATCACCTTCCAAACTTCCAAATATGTGGCCCATGTTGAGCATACCGACGGATCTGACTTTGAAGGAATTGCTACGAAATACAACGACTATGGAAACCACTGGATAGACTTGGATCCTCAATATACAGATGCTTTTGGTAACGCCTCTATTGAATTGTTCCCTGGAAATTACAACTTTAGAGCAATCAAGAACTATTCTGTTTTGGAAAAATCTTTGGAAATAGCCTCATCCGGAAATACCGGAACAGTAGACTTCCAAACGACGACCTTTACGGCTCTTGTAAAACACACCAATGGAGATCCTTTTGAAGGTATTGCCACCGAATATAACGATTATGGCAACCATTGGATTGACTTACATCCACAATCTGATGATGCTAATGGAAATCTTACCGATGCCAATGGAGAAGCCTCTATCGAATTGTTCCCTGGGACCTACAGTTTTAGAGCTACAAAAAATTACTCTTCGCAAACCAAAGACCTAGAGGTGACTACATCTGGAGACGATGGTACAGTAGAATTCCAAACCGCTACGTTTACAGCCCACGTAACCGATTCTAATGGCGATGACTTCGAAGGTATTGCTACCGAATACAACGATTATGGCAATCATTGGATCGATTTAGATCCCCAGTATACAGGAACAGATGGTAAAGCCACTATCGAATTATTTCCAGGCGAATACACCTTCAGATCAATTAAAAACTATTCTGTTCAGGAAGGCACACTAGAGTTGACCGAATCTGGAGACGATGCTACCGATGGTATGGTAGAATTCCAAACAGCTTTGGCCGTTGCTCATCTAGAAGATTGTGATACCAACATGCCTATTGAAGGTATCCAAGTAGAATACAATGATTACGGTACGCATTGGATAGATTTAGATCCACAATCTACAGGAGTGGATGGTAATGCTTCTATTGAATTGTTCCCAGGAACTTATGACCTTAGAGCTAAAAACATCTATACCTACCAAACAAAATCTATTGTATTGGCTGATCCTTCTGTTGATCCGTCTACTACGGTTGTATTCAATCCAACTCGTGTATGTTTCAATTATGATTTGGTTAAGTACAATGACTACGGTACACATTGGATGACTTTACCATGCAACACCTATATGTTCCCAGGAACCTATGATTTCAGATTCTATAACGATGGGAACCTTGACTTGGAAACCTCTGTAGCCATTGATGGTTGCGCCCAAGAACAAGCGCCTATTTTTGTTCAACTTCAGGATAGTGATGACATTGGATTGACCAATGGAACCTTCCATTATCGTTTTGGATATGGAAACTATACTGAAATAGGAACAGATAACACAGGGAACGGTATTTGGTTCTTTATCGATGGTAACCCAAGTAATACTAAAGTAAAAGTTAGCTATAAAGGTTCCTCTAAAGAGATCCAGCAAAATATTCAAAGTAACCCTATGTTTATTTTTAACACGGTAAATGTGACAGCAGACCTTGAAACTTCCCTTTCTTCCGATATCACTAACACTGCTGATAATTGGGAATACAGATTTGGGTATGGCCCTTACACATCTTTCGACCCTGTGGCAGGAGAAGAATTGTTACCTGGAAATACTAAGGTAAAAGTTTCTCATAAAGGAACTTCTAAAGAAATGCAGCAAAATACTGGTGCGACTTCTCATTTTGATTTCAGCACTGTATATGTGAATGCTAGCCTATTTGAATCTAATCTTACCACTAATATTACTGAAGATGCTATTTTTGAATACAGATTTGGTTATGGTCCTTACACAACTTTAGAGACTGATTACGGAGTAGAGTTATTACCAGGAAATACCAAAGTGAAAGTTTCTCATAAAGGAACTTCTAAGGAAATTCAACAAAACACTGGTGTTGATGCAATTTTTGACTTTAATACTGTAAATGTAACTGCAAACCTTGCGACTTCTCTTTCTGCAGATATTACAGGGGAGGCTACCTTTCATTACAGATTTGGCTATGGCCCATTCACATCTTTCAACCCTATAGAAGGAGAAGAGTTATTGGCAGGAAACACCAAAGTGCAGGTTTCTTACAAAGGTACCTCTAAAGAGATGCAGCAAAACACTGGCGCTGATTCTAGTTTTGACTTCCAAACTGTGTTAGCTACTGCAAATTTATGCGGTGGGACATCCGGCACATATGTATACCGTTACGGATACGGACCTTATATGGAATTTAACCCTAATGGAGAAGAGCTGCTACCTGTAAACACCAAAGTAAAAGCAACCAATGATGGTGGTACATCTCAAGAAAAGCAACAAAATATAGGTTCAGATTCAATCTTTGAATTTAGCTTTGATTGTGTAGCTCCATCAACGGTGGCTCCCCAAGTAAGTGCTTTTGGCACCCAAAATACGGTAAAATGCTACCCTAACCCAACCAGCGAATATGTAACCTTGGAAACAGATCATCCTGGGAATATCTTTATATTCAACGAATTTGGAAATCAAGTACATAAAGGAAAGGGCAAAACAATCGATGTGACTAATTACCCAGAAGGGCTTTATTTTGTAAAAGCAGGTAATTATACCGGAAAATTCTATGTACAGCATTAATTAATGACATAACATTTAAAAAGCACCCTCCGGAGGGTGCTTTTTTTATATGTGTCAAACAGTTAAAGTAAAATGAAACAATTCCATTAAAACTTAACATTGAAAGTGGCATTTAAAGTTGTCCAACAATAAATCATAGATTAATTTTGTGTTCATCTTAACACTTCAGTCTATGGTACAAGATTTAGATGCCGAGCAACTATTGACAACTTTTCGCTCCAAACTTGACGATTATCAAGTCCTTGACAATCTAAACTTTCTACCCGAAGAAAGTAATGATCGCCTGCATAGCTATCAATTAACCTATTGGGATACTAACAACACCCTTAAAACCTTGCTAGTAGAAGTTGACCAAATAAAACAAAAGATATCTTTTGGACCTTGGGGCACCTGTGCTATGGAAACAGTGAAGTTTTAAGTTTCCTATTTTCAAAATTCTCCTTGATTCTTTTCCGCTTAAAAACGAAAAAGAAAAAAGGCACATCCCTAAGAATGCGCCTTCAGTAAAAAATTCCCTAAATGCAATTAACTAATAGCATGTCAAAAATAAGCCATGCCATAAAATATCTTTTACGGATACCCGTAATATGAGTGTTTTTATTTTAAATTAAGCCTAAGTCCTTCACTATAGACACCAAATGAATGGCATTGTTGGCATTAAATTGAAGACGAAGTCTATTGAGTCTTTTTTCAATAGAACTCAAACTATTTGGATACATTTTGGCTTCTTTTAAAAACTTACTGATTTGATCCTGCGAATACCCCAAGGACAACTGCCGCATCAACTCAATATCGAAATCTTCAATCTCCATTTCTGATTTTTGACTTAAGGCATGCGAAATCTCTTGGGAAAGGAATTGCCCTCCGTTAACAACCTTGTTCAAGGCCTGCTGCAACTCCAGTAAACCTCTGCGCCCTTTACATACATAGGCATCAATACCATATTCCAGCAACAGCCTTACTGTTTGCAACCTGTCTTCTATGGAATAGACAATAATTTTTAGTTCTGGAAAATCCTGATGAATGGCCTTCACCAAACTTTCCCCCGAAGTAAACTCCTGCTCCCTATGGTCTGCCTTAAAAGACAAATCGGTGATCAACAATTCAAAGGGCTCACCATCCATTTTGGCCTTTTTAAGTTTTAGATACGCCTCATCACAATATTGGGCTTGAACTACGGTAGAAACCTTTAAAGTTTGCAATACCGAGGCCACCCCTTGATTGATACTTCCTAAATCGTCGACTATTAATACTTTGCTGAACATAGTTTCAAATTCTTATCAACGCCTTAAATCCAGCGCCATTATCAGTTTCAAAGGTAATGGAACCTTTAATGGATTTGATACGGTTTTCCGTATTTTGAAGTCCATTTTTCTTACAGAGCTCTGTTCCAACCCCATTATCGGTATATTGAATTTGAAATCGCTTTCCATTTTGTTTGAATTTTAAAACTACATACGTAGCCTTACTGTGCTTTCGCATATTCACCATCAATTCCTGCAATACCCTATAAATAGTAGCCTTTTGTAAATTTGAAAATAACTTCCATTCCACCTTGGAAATATTTTGCACAAGCACCCTAACATCTTCTGTATGGAAGCCTTTCAACAATTCCATCAAGGTTTCACCAAAATTACTTCCCACATCAATTTCACTATTTTCCTTAGAAATATCCCGTGTTTTCCGATAAACAGCTTCCAGGTGGTCCAACACCTCTTCAGTTTCTTTACTGGACTGTAATTTGGTCATGATTTGATACACATCATTGGCCACCTCATCGTGTACTTTTTTGGAAATACGCGTTTCAGTTTCAAATACTTTTTGAAGCTTCTCTTTATTATGCTTTATTCTTCCTACGAAATAAACAGCTATAAACACCAATACAACCAACACCAGCAACATAAAGAGTTTTTGGCGTTTAAACTCACTTTCCTCAAACAAACGTTGCTGCTCACTGAACTGATACCTATAATATTCAAAATTATCCTTGGCATTTCTTCTGGCCTTTTCCAAACTATCCTTCAGCTTTTTATACTGAACCACTTCCGGAGTACCGTTTAAAAGCATCAATGTAGACAAGGCACTTTCTAAATATTGTGGATTATTGAGAATTTTTGCCAAATCCAAAGCCTTATAACCATAATCCCTGGCAACTTCTTTATCCCCTATGTCCAAATAATAATCTGACAAGTGACTATAACTTGTGATGATTCCCGGAACATAATTGCTATTTTCCTTTATGGACAAGGCTTCCAATAAATTGGGGAGCGCTTCTGGCAAGTTTAGTTTGGATTGTGCCACCCCTAGATTGTCCAATACTCGCGCCTTCATCTTAAGGCTTAAATAAGGCGATTTATCATATGCTTCTTCAAAATACATCAAGGCCTTGGTGTATTCGTTTTTATCCAAATACAAATTCCCAATATTATTCAATAAGGTTGCTCTGCTACTCTCATCTTCAACCAATTCCAAGCTCTTATTGTAAAACTCCAAGGCCTTTGAAGGATTATCCAAACTTCGGTAAACGATTCCCAAATGGTTATAAATGCCAATTCTGTTTTCCTTTATTTTTTCAGAATCCTCCATCTGCCCCAACAACTCCAAGGCCTCCACGCTAGAAATTTCACTGTCCGACAGCAAGCCCATTTTTTTTTCGATACTTGCCAACAATCTTAAATCGAACACGGCTTTTTCAATGTCTTTTTTCTGAAGGCTCTGATTTTTGTGCTGCTTAAAAAAATTATAGGCTTTGGCCAATTGCGAATTCGATTCTGGGTGACCAACGACTTGGTAGTAATACGTCAAGCTATCAACTTTATGTTGTGCCCTAATATGCAGGGCCACCCCAAAAAGGCATATAAATAGAATATATACGGTTGGTTTCATGCCCCTAAAATAACAATAAAAAAAGCAGCTCAGCCTTTATTTCCCTCGGAAGAACAAAAAAAGACACGCCCAAAAAGGCATGTCTTAAATCAGGTTTGGTTGGTTATTTGTTCTCAAATAACTATTGGGAATACAATAGTAGGACTTTACTTTTAAAAACCTTTACGGAATTCCGTAATGACACTCCTTTTTCCTGAATTCAATTATTCCAAGGGTCTTGCTTTAAACTCAATTTCCTACTCCAAATAATGTCCAAACTACAACTTCTATGAGGCCACTTCCTCTTTCATGAATTGTACTTCGTACAGGTTTTTGTAGTAGCCATCTGTTTTCTTGAGCAACTCTTTATGGGTTCCCTGCTCCACTATTTTCCCGGCATCCATCACCAAAATCATATCGGCTTTTTTAATGGTTGCCAATCTGTGAGCAATGACAATGGAAGTTCGACCTTTGGTGATTTTATCGGTAGCATCCTGAATCAATTGCTCGGAATGTGAATCGACCGAGGACGTTGCCTCATCCAACACCAATACACTTGGATTGGTAACATAGGCTCTTAAAAAGGAAATCAACTGACGTTGCCCTGAGGACAGCATGACACCTCGCTCCTTAACATTATATTGGTAACCGTTAGGCAAACTCATGATAAAATCATGAATCCCAATATTCTTGGCTGCAGTCTCTACCTCTTCCTGTGTAATGTTGGGATCGTTTAAAGTGATATTGTTAAAAATTGTATCGGCAAACAAAAACACATTTTGCAATACCACGGCAATCTGAGCCCTTAATGATTTAAGCGTCATATCCTTGATATCGATGCCGTCAATTAAAATATGTCCGCTTTTAATGTCATAAAAACGGTTCAACAAGTTGATAATGGTAGATTTTCCTGCACCGGTAGCCCCAACAATGGCCACAGTTTGCCCCGCTTTTACCTCAAACGACACCCCTTTTAACACTTCTTCATTTTCCACATAAGAAAAACGCACATCCTTAAAGGAAATATCTCCCCTAAAATGTTCAGCTTCCAAAGTGCCTGTATCATCAATTTGAGAGGTTGTATCCAACACCTTAAATACCCTATCGGCCGCCACCATCCCCATTTGTAAGGTATTGAACTTATTGGCGATCTGGTTCAAAGGTCTAAACAACATAGGAATCATCATGATAAAAGCTGTCAATTCCCCCAAAGAAGCGGTACTGTCTTTTATGACATGTAACCCTCCATACCAAACCACAAGTCCTAAAGTAATAGAGGATAAAAATTCCGCAACCGGAAAGAAAATAGAGTTATACCATACTGTTTTTAGCCAACCTTTTTTATGGCGTTCATTAATGGCCATAAAGTTTTTATACTCTATATCTTCACGGGTAAACAACTGTAAAATTTTCATTCCCGTAACACGTTCCTGAACAAAACTGTTTAGGTTGGACACTTCAGTTCTTACATCCTGAAAGGCCGCTTTCATATATTTTTGGAAAATCCTAGTTGCAAACAAAACAATTGGCAAAGTGGTAAAAACAATCAATGTCAACTTCCAGTTCATATAGAACATCATAGCTCCCACCGCGAGCATTTTTAATACATCACTAAAAATCATAAAGAGCCCCTCCCCGAAAATATCGGCAATACGCTCCATATCGGTTACGGCTCGTGTAATCAAGATACCTACTGAGGAATTATCAAAATACTTCATTTTGAAACTTAGCATATGTTTAAAAAGTTTCACCCGAATATCCTTGACTACAGATTGCCCCAACCAGCTAGCATAATAAATGAACAATAATTGGCAGACTACCTCTAAAACCAAAAGAACTACCATTAATATAATGTAGTTCAAAAAGCCTTCATATTCTTGTTGGGCTATTTTAGTATCTATGGCCAATTGTAGAATTTTTGGTCGCAATGCCCCAAAAACTGCCAAGCCAATAACAAAACACAAGGTGCCTACAAACACAAATTTGTAAGGCCCAATATATTTCATTAAGCGCTTGAACAAGCTGACATCAAAAACATTTCCTTTCTTGGACATAACTTACTTTATAGTTTTATTGATTTAGGATAGACCACTTCCGTAAGGTAAAGCCCGTGAGCAGGAACGGAAAAACCGGCTTCACTTCTACTTTTAGAAGCGATAATTTGATGTAGATCTTCCAAAGAAGTTTTTCCTAAGCCTATGTTCACCATAGTACCTACAATGGCTCTTACCATATTCCGTAAAAACCTGTCGGCGGTAATGATAAAGGTTAGTTCTCCATTGGCTTCCATCCACTTTGCATCCTTAATATCACAAATATATGTCTTTACATCTGTGTTGCTCTTCGAGAAGCACTGAAAGTCCTTATACTGTTTCAATATCTCACAGGCTTCATTCATCTTTTCCACATCTAAAGAAACGGTCATTAAATAAGCATAATCAAAAGAAAATACATTTTTTCGATTGGACACTTTATAGTGATAAGTCCTTCCGGTAGCATCAAAACGCGCATGCGCATCTTCCTTTACCCTAAAAATATCATGGATAGCGACATCTTTTGGTAGAAACGAATTCAGTCTGTACAACAAGTTAAGGTCCTCCACCTCTTTTTCAGTATCAAAATGGGCAAACATCTGTGAGGCATGCACCCCAGTATCCGTTCTCCCGGCTCCCACAATCGCTATGTCCTCCTGCAACAACATGGACAGTGTCTTTTCCAAAACTTCCTGTACCGAAATGGCGTTGGGTTGGTTTTGCCAACCATGGTAGGCCTTGCCGTTGTATGACAATTCAATAAAATATCTCAATCGAAAATCTTAATTTTGCTTATGAACCCACAAAGATAAAGTTATTCCCGCTAAGGCAGGAATCTAATATTTAAAAAAAAGGAACATCGGTTTCCCTGCACTCCAGTCATGACACGAATATTATTACTTTCAGACACCCATAGTTATATCGACAGCAAGATTCTAAAGTATGTCAAACAAGCTGATGAAGTATGGCATGCCGGCGACATTGGTGACTTAAAAGTAACAGATGCCATAAAGAAATTAAAACCACTGCGCGCCGTTTACGGAAATATTGATGACACTAAGGTTAGAACTGAATTTCCAGAACACAACCGTTTTATGTGTGAGGATATTGACGTATGGATTACACATATTGGCGGGTATCCCCCAAGGTACAACCCTAGGGTAAAACCTGATATTTACGAGAATCCACCAAGGTTATTCATCTGTGGGCACTCACATATCCTAAAGGTTATGCCTGATAAAAAATTGAATTTAATTCATATGAATCCAGGTGCAGTGGGTACTCATGGGTTCCATAAAGTAAGGACCATGTTGCGTTTTACCATCGATGGCTCCAAAATTGACAATTTGGAAGTCATCGAGTTCAAACGATAAGGGGCTTCAACATATCCAATAAAAAAACCCAGAACAAAGGTTCTGGGTTTTTTACGCACTAAAATAATTAAGATATAAGGTTTTATCGTAATCGATCTACAGATTTTACAAGATCTTCATCCTTTTTGATGGCTTTATTGGCTAAAACCAAAAATACGATAGAAAAGATAGGAAGAAGAATCCCAATACCTTTCTCAGAAACATCTGCTTCTCCAGATAAATTTAGAGATTGATATACAAATAATCCTAATAAAATAAAGTTCAATATGATGTTAAGTCGCCCCAATACAAATTGTGACTTCCTATTGTTATATCTAAATATCGACACCAAAGATAATATTGCTGACAATAAAAACAAACCTAAATACAATATATTGTCTTTTGCATAAAAAGGTGTCCCTTCGGAGGTAGTCCATAAATGGAATACAAAACTTAAACCGGCCGAAATACCAGTAGCAATCAATAAATAAACAGTTTGAATACGCTGTAACATCTATTTTTTCAAATTTAGCCACAAAACTAAGAGTTTCTTTTCAAAAGATATATCAAAATATAAAATAAAATTGTATTATTGCATAAGTAAGCTGCTAGCCAAAAGGTTTACAGCCTATTAAATCTTCAGATTTTTTTCTAGTTTTTCCCATTTATTTCAATTTCAGAAAACTTCGAATCAAATCAATTCAGTAAATATTACATTATTTTTTATTAATATACATGTTTGAAATTTCGCAATTAAAGGAAAAAAAGCTTTCCGAGTTACAGGAAATCGCTAAACAATTGGAAGTGCCTAAATTCCGCACCCTAAAAAAACTGGATTTGGTATATCAAATTTTGGACCACCAAGCGGCCAATCCAGATGCTGTAAAAAAGGAAATCATTACCCAAGCCAGCAGCACCCCAGCCCAAGCCGAAAAAAAAGAAACGGCCCAAACTCAAAAACCGCCGAGAAAAAAAAGAGAGCGTATAAAAAAGCCTGTTGGACAGAACAAAGAACAACAGAAAATGGAATTTGCAGAAGGAAAAAAAGATTCCACGCCTGCAGCTAAAGAGCAAAAACCTGCTGAAACCAACGCTCCCGCTACTCCTCCAGAACCAAAGAAAACCAACGAGAAAAACACCAAACAACGTCCTAAAGATTCTGACAAAAAACAACGCAACGACAACAAACAGAATACTCGCGACAATAAAAACGACCATCAAGGAAACAATGGTAACAAGGATACCAGAAACCGCTACCGTGAACCTGATTACGAATTCGATGCCATTATAAAAAGTGAAGGGGTCTTGGACATTATGCAAGATGGTTACGGCTTCCTTCGCTCTTCAGATTACAATTATTTATCTTCTCCTGATGATATTTATGTATCTCAATCTCAAATTAGATTATTTGGTTTAAAAACCGGAGATACCGTTTTAGGACATGTACGTCCGCCAAAAGAAGGAGAAAAATATTTCCCTTTGATTAAAGTAAGTAAAATCAATGGGCAAAAACCAGAAGTGGTAAGAGACCGTGTGTCTTTTGAACACTTAACACCTTTGTTCCCGCAGGAAAAATTCAACATTGCAGAAAAACAAGCCACTATTTCAACTAGAATTATGGATTTGTTCTCTCCTATCGGGAAGGGACAACGTGGAATGATTGTTTCGCAACCAAAAACTGGTAAAACCATGCTTCTTAAGGATGTTGCCAACGCTATTGCTGCTAACCACCCGGAAGTTTACCAAATGATTTTGCTAATTGACGAGCGCCCTGAAGAGGTAACCGACATGCAGCGAAACGTACGTGGTGAGGTTATTGCTTCTACATTTGACAAAGAAGCTCACGAACACGTAAAAATTGCCAACATTGTATTGGAAAAAGCTAAACGCCTTGTAGAATGTGGTCACGATGTGGTAATCCTTTTGGATTCCATCACAAGGTTGGCTAGAGCCTACAACACTGTTCAACCTGCCTCTGGAAAAATATTAAGTGGTGGTGTTGACGCCAATGCGCTTCACAAACCAAAACGTTTCTTTGGTGCTGCACGTAATATAGAAAATGGAGGTTCTCTTACTATCATTGCAACAGCCCTGACCGAGACTGGTTCTAAAATGGACGAAGTAATCTTCGAAGAATTTAAGGGAACAGGTAATATGGAACTTCAGTTGGATAGAAAAATTTCTAACCGTAGAATTTTCCCTGCTATCGATCTTACCTCTTCAAGTACACGTAGAGACGACTTGTTGTTGGACGACAATACCATTCAAAGAATGTGGGTAATGAGAAAGTATCTTGCCGATATGAACCCTGTAGAAGCTATGGAGTTTATTAACGATCGTTTTAAACAAACCAGAAACAACGAAGAGTTCCTAATTTCCATGAATGGATAGCAAATTGAACATTTAAACATTGTATATCAAATAACCCCATAGCATTGTTTATGGGGTTATTTTATTTTACCCAATAAATTCTGCTCCATTGTGCGTATATTAGCGAATAGTAATTATTACAAACATGCCCAACATTCCAAAAAGTGAATATTTCACAAAAGAACAAGAGCTCACGGCAAGATTTGCCAAGGCCTTGGCACACCCCGTAAGAATTGCTATTTTAGACTTATTACATTCCCAAGCCTGCTGCTACCACGGCGATATGGCAGAAGAGCTTCCTATCGCCAAATCAACACTTTCTCAACACTTAAAGGAACTCAAAGAAGCGGGGCTTATTCAGGGAGACATCACTCCTCCAACCACAAAGTACTGTATTCACAAAGAAAATTTTGCCCACGCCAAATCTCTCCTTAACAAAATATTTGACTAAAGTTTTCTTTAAAAATATTGTTCGTGATATTACGAATTAAAAGATATGTTCGTATCTTTACGAATAGAATAATTCTTATAGAAAATGACACAGATAAAAGTCTTAGGTCCAGGTTGCGCCAAATGCAAAATCACCTACAATAATGTCATGGAAGCACTAAAGCAAACCCATCAAGATGCTCAGGTAGAAAAAATTGAAGACATTGAAACACTGTTAAAATACAATATAATGACCACACCAGCATTGGTGATTAACGGTGAGATTAAAGTTAAAGGCAGAGTGCCACAGACAAGTGAGATAGTAGAGATCTTGAAAAACTAATTATCTCTTACTAGAGGATAACAGGAAATAATTGACTTCCGTCCGGATAGAGAAGACTCCAAAACTTGATCTATGTTCAATTGGATACAACAGTTTGCGGATTGGCTTATTTATAGCGTTTTTGACTTAACACCAGAAACCCATTTGGCAAAAGCGCTCAATTTCTTTGTCTACGACAGCTTAAAAATATGGTTACTGCTATTTTTTATGGTGCTCCTAATGGGAATCGTGAATACCTACTTCCCTGTGGAGCGCCTTAAAAATTACCTAGCCAGAAAAAAACTATTTGGACTGGAATATGTCTTCGCTTCTTTTTTTGGTGCCATCACTCCATTTTGCTCCTGTTCTTCTGTGCCTTTGTTCATCGGGTTTGTACAGGGAGGGATTCCCTTAAGCGTTACCTTGGCCTTTCTCATCACTTCCCCACTGGTTAATGAGGTGGCCATAGCATTGTTTCTTGGTTTATTTGGCCTAAAAACCACTATCATTTATGTATTTTCAGGAATCTTATTGGGCTCCATTGGAGGCTGGGTATTAGGGAAATTCAACCTAGAGCCCTTGCTTACAGATTGGGTAAAAAAACTACTGGAAAGCAAACAACAACACCTCCAATACACAGAGGAAACTTCGAGTTTCAAACAACGTTTACCTAATATTACAAGAGATGCTTGGCAGATTGTAAAAAGTGTGAGTCCATATGTTATTTTAGGCATTGCCATTGGCGCAGTTATGCATGGCTATGTCCCTGAAAACTTTTTTGAACAGTATTTGGCAGGCTCACAATGGTGGACAGTCCCCTTGGCCGTAATACTCGCTGTACCCATGTATGCCAACGCTGCTGGAATTGTACCGGTCATACAAGTATTCGTTGCCAAAGGCATCCCGTTGGGCACTGCAATAGCCTTTATGATGGGCACTATTGGCCTCTCCATCCCCGAGGCTACATTGCTCAAAAAAGTGATGACCACAAAACTCATCACCATTTATTTTGGGGTGGTAACACTATTCATTGTAGTTTCAGGTTTTTTGTTCAATCTTCTGCTTTAAAACCGCCTACCAATTTTGATTCCTAATCAAATTGAGTCTTTTATCAACCTCTTTAATGAATGTGGATTATCCTTTAATCCTAGGAGTTTGTATTACTGCAAAGTATTTAAATTTGAAGCAAAAAAAAAGTCTCTCCATTAAGGAAAGACTTTCTTCTAATCTATCTTTTTCTTCTTCTTACAAAGAAGCTACATGCTTAGTTAAACTTGACTTCAAGTTAGCAGCTTTGTTAGAATGAATTACATTCTTCTTAGCTAACTTATCAATCATAGATACAACAGATGGCAAAAATTCCTGAGCCTCTTTAGCCACTTCCATTCCACGTAACTTTTTGATAGCATTACGAGTAGTCTTGTGCTGATATCTGTTAGTTAAACGCTTAGCTTCGTTACTTCTTATTCTTTTTAATGCTGACTTATGATTTGCCATTTTCTTTCTATATTAAAAAATTGTAGCCCGTAGGGGAATCGAACCCCTCTTACCAGGATGAAAACCTGGCGTCCTAGCCGATAGACGAACGGGCCATTAATGTTTCGTTTTCGAGAGCGCAAATGTAAAACATATTTATTACACTTACAACAACTCTCAGTAAATTAATGTACTTTCTTTGTAGCCCGTAGGGGAATCGAACCCCTCTTACCAGGATGAAAACCTGGCGTCCTAGCCGATAGACGAACGGGCCATTGTATTTATTGAATCTGTAAAAACTTTACATTTCAACTTTGCAATACGTTTCAAATAACGAGCAATTTCTCAATTGCGGTTGCAAAAATACAACTATTTTTAAATGCTGCAATACCTAATTCAACTTTTTTGAAAAAAAATTTCCTAGTAGGCTTTTGCAAACAATACTCTCCCTTTTGAAGGCTTACCAGAATATACACAAACACCTTCCTCCTCTTCCCTATCCAATGGAATACAACGAATGGTAGCTTTTGTCAATTCTTTGATTTGCTGTTCTGTTTCAGGGGTTCCATCCCAATGCGCGGATATAAAGCCGGTTTTGTTTTCCAATACATCCTTAAACTCTTCAAACGAATCTACCTTTGTGATATGGGTATTTCTAAAGTCTAGCGCTTTATTAAATAAAGAATTCTGGATTTCTGTCATCAAACTTTCTACAACCGCTACCAAATCATCCATGGCTACAGATTGCTTGGAAAGTGTATCTCTTCTAGCTAATTCAACCGTTTTATTTTCTAAATCCTTTGGGCCTATCGCAATGCGCAAAGGTACTCCTTGTAACTCGTATTGTGCAAATTTGGCTCCTGGACGATGTGTGGTTCTATCATCGTATTTACAACTAATACCAATTTTCCGCAATTGCTCCATAATAGAGTGTGCCTTTGCCGAAACAGCTTCCAGTTGTTCTTCACTTTTATATATAGGAACAATTACCACTTGTATTGGCGCTAAGTTTGGAGGCAAAACCAATCCGTTATCATCACTGTGCGTCATGATCAATGCTCCCATAAGCCTTGTGGAAACCCCCCAAGAAGTTGCCCAAACATGATCCAATTTCCCTTCTTTATTGGTAAACTTCACATCAAATGCCTTGGCGAAATTTTGCCCTAGGAAATGGGAAGTTCCCGCTTGAAGCGCTTTTCCATCTTGCATTAAGGCTTCTATACAGTAAGTCTCAACCGCACCAGCAAAACGCTCACTTTCTGTTTTCACGCCTTCTATAACCGGAATAGCCATAAAGTTTTCTGCAAAATTGGCATAGATTTTATTCATCTGCTCTGTTTCTGCCAATGCTTCTTCCTTGGTTGCATGGGCTGTATGCCCTTCTTGCCATAAAAACTCCGCAGTTCTCAAAAACAATCTGGTACGCATTTCCCAGCGTACTACGTTAGCCCATTGATTGATCAAAATTGGTAAGTCCCTATAACTTTGAATCCAACCTCTATAGGTATTCCAAATAATGGCTTCACTTGTCGGTCTTACTACTAATTCTTCTTCAAGTCTAGCTTCGGGGTCTACTCTTAATTTACCCGCATTGTCAGGGTCATTCTGTAGCCTGTAATGGGTTACTACAGCACATTCCTTAGCAAATCCTTCTGCATTTTTTTCTTCCGCCTCAAACAAACTTTTCGGAACAAAAAGCGGAAAATATGCATTTTGATGTCCTGTTTCCTTGAACATTCTGTCCAACTCGGCCTGCATTTTTTCCCAAATTGCGTATCCATATGGCTTAATTACCATACATCCTCTAACGGCTGAATTCTCAGCCATATCAGCCTTTACAACCAATTCATTATACCATTTTGAATAGTCTTCGGCTCTGCTCGTAAGATTTTTGCTCATCGTAAGTGTTTTGGCACAAAAATTGCGCTTATGTTAAATACAAGAATAGTTCGGCAAAACTAACTATTTTTGTAATGTTCAACAATAAAATTAAAGAGATATGCACTTTAATAGCTACGTAAAATCAAAATTGCCATTATTTGTTGTACTGGGTTTTGTATTCCTGTTAGCTTCTTGCGGTTCCTACCAATATGCAGGTTATGATAACGATGGTATATATAACTCAAATGGTGTTGTTTATGAAGATGCCCCTCGAGTAGAAACTTCGGCAAACAATAGCGGCTACTACAAAGCCTATTTTACAGAAAAATCACAACAATATGAAGAAATTCCTCAATCTGAAGAGATCATCTTTACTGATATTGAATCTTATGAAGGGAATTATTACACTGAGCAAGACTCCACTCAAGTAGCAGATCCTTATCAAGGATATGCCGGATGGGGAGACAATAGTACTGAAGTTTCCATTAACTATTACAACAATTTTGGCTATGGCTTTTGGGGCTATAACTATTGGGGATACAATCCTTATTCTTGGAGAGCATGGAATTATTACCCTTATTGGAATATTGGGTGGAATTACGGCTGGGGATGGGGCTGTAATATTTTATATCCTCCAGGCTATTACGGAGGCTATTACGGAGGTTACTACGGCTACCCATATTACGCATACCCGAACTATAGAAGACCTTATGCATCTTACAATGCCGGAAGACGAGGATATCCTACTTACAATAACAATATAGGAGGAAGAGTTGCGGTTAATCGCAGTAGACAAAATTCTACTTTAACCAGAGATTATAGGTCCTCTGTTAGAAGAAGTACCAATACACTAACTAGGTCAAGTAATAGGTCATCCACACTGCAAAATAACAGGTCTTCAAACACGGTTAGAAGCAATAATTCAAATTTTTCACGAAGAACCAATAATTCAAATGTAAGAACAAGGAACTATTCTACTCCGAGTAGAAGCAGTACTCCTAGTATGCGCAGTGGTGGTTCTTCAAGAAGTTCTTCCATGGGAACAAGAGGTGGAGGGTCGCGTTCTTCTTCAGGTAGAAGACGCTAAATGCTAGCCTCAATCAATTTATAACCCAATAACCAATTTGTATGAAAAAGTTAAGTTTCCTTATAGTGGGTGTACTTTCCATGTCCCAACTTATAGCTCAGGACATTTCCGATGCTCTGAGGTATTCATCCGAAGATATTCTAGGTACAGCTAGATTTAGATCTATGTCCGGAGCTTTTGGAGCTTTGGGGGGAGACCTTTCAGCTATCAGTATCAACCCTGCTGGTTCATCTGTTTTTACACGTAGCCATGCTACGTTTTCCCTGTCTGTCCAAACCATCAATAACGATGTAAACTACTTTGGAGGCCACAGATCTTCTTCTGAGTCTAAATTTGATTTAAACCAAATTGGAGGCGCATTTGTGTTTACCAATTCCAATAGTAATTCTTCATGGAAAAAATTTGTACTAGGAGTGAACTATGATAAGGTATCCAATTTTGAAAATGATTGGACTGCTTCTGGCACCAACCCCAACAACTCCATTGCTTCTTACTTTACTGGCTATGCCCAAGGCTTGAGACTAGATGAAATCTCCGCTTTTCCTGGAGAATCCTACTCCGAAGCCTATTCTGCCATTGGCTCGGCCTATGGCTACAATAATCAACAAGCCTTCTTGGGTTACGAATCCTATATCATCGACCCTGAGGATGACTTAGACAACAATACAGCCTATATATCCAATATTGCACCTGGATCTTACAAACAACATTATTATTATACTGCCAGGGGTTACAACGGCAAATTGGCCTTTAATATGTCTTCTCAATTTAAGGACAAGCTATATTTAGGCCTTAATTTGAATACCCATTTCATTAATTATGAACGCTACACCTATTTAAATGAATCCAATAATAATACGGGATCATTGGTCCAAGAAGTAGGATTTGAAAATGGACTTTATACCATTGGAACAGGATTTTCTTTCCAACTTGGTGCTATAGGCAAATTAACCGAATCCCTTAGATTGGGACTCACTTATACCTCTCCTACCTGGTATACAATTGCCGAAGAAACGACACAATATTTAGAAACCTACAGAACAGAAGGCGGACAGGAAATTGCTCAAATCATCAATCCAAATATCATTAATATTTTCCCTGATTACAGATTGCAAACCCCTGGCAAATTCACTGGGAGTTTAGCTTATGTTTTTGGCGATAGAGGATTGTTGAGTTTTGATTATTCCATAAAGGATTATTCTAATACCAAATTTAGACCCAAAACCGATGCGTATTTTTCTAGCCAAAATTCATTGATTAGAAACACGCTTTCCACAACTTCAAGTTACAGATTTGGTGGTGAATATCGTATACAACGCGTTAGTTTGAGAGCTGGTTATAGATTCGAAGAAAGCCCATATAAAAACAACGACTTATATGGTGACCTAAACGGTTATTCCTTCGGAATTGGTTATAATTTTGGAAACTTCAAATTAGACGCAGCCTTTGATCAATCAAAACAAGACATCAACTACCAGCTTTATAATGTTGGCCTTACGGATAGTGCTTTAATCGATTCAAAAGTCAGCAATTTTGTTATCACTTTAGGTTTTAATATTTAAGACATGCCAAACCCCCATTGTATATAAGTGCAATGGGGGTTTAAATTCTCTTTTATTCTTCCTCAATACCACAAGTTTTCATTCCCTATTCCTCTTTTGATAGGCCAGCTGTATGCAGTTTGAACCAATTTATTTAGTATAGTTCTAGATCACATCCATTACGGCATCCTCCCCCAAAGTGGCAAATTCCAATTTTGGCAATTCTAGACTATAAAACCTCCTATTTTAAATCCGAAATCGCATAAAAAAAAACATCCTTAGTAGCACCCCTACTTATTTTAATAATCATACCTACAAAAAATCCCGAACTGAATAGTTCGGGATTTTTTGAATTGTCAAGTTTATTTTAAGATTCTAGCGCTTCAGTGTAAAGTGAGCCCTAAACTCTTTGCTCTGTCCAGTTGACGGCTCAGTATACTCCACAACAAACCAGTAGTCGCTGCTCGGCATCTCGGCACCGTTGTAGGTTCCATCCCATCCTTCACCAGATGGCGAGATCTGCTTCAATAGCTTTCCTTGCCTGTCAAAGATAAAGATCCTCGTCGCCGACTGGTCACTGAACCCAACAATATTCCAAGTATCGTTGTAACCGTCACCATTAGGAGTAATGTATAATGGGTAATCCATCACCGTTACCCTAGTACTAGCCTCTCCACAGCCCAAAATATCACGGGCCGTTACCACATGCTCTCCCCATGGCACGTCCTCGAACACACCGCTATCCTGCCATGGTCCATCGTCAAGGCTGTACTCATAGCTGCTGTCACCGTTGGCCGTGGCCACCACGATGTGGTTGTCAGCAAAAGCCTCGGTCACCACCTCTGCAACGATTGTCGGCGGTGCACTCTCGATCACCTCCGTGGTGTCCGTGCGCTCGCACATGGTCACCGTAGAGGTCGACACGTCGATTACCGTTACACTGTAGATTCCTGCCTGCGTTGGCTCATAGCTGCCTCCGGTAGCCCCCGAGATCTCCTGGCCGTTGAAGTACCAGATGAAGAGATAGTCAGGCTCGGTAAGCCCCGTCTCCAGTACCGGTGGGTCTATCGCCTCGGTGCCGTTGGTATCCAAACACAGCACATAACTGTCATATAGGTCGAACACCGGCTGTGGGTTCACCTGAAGGGTCAGCTCCGCAACCGCGTAGCAGATCGAGTCCGGTGTGGTATCGTTGTCCACACGGGCATAGATCACCTGTGGGTTCGTTACGTTCTCATAAAGGGTCGGCAATGGGCTTGTCCCCGCTTCGGCATCCGCCTCGCTGGCATAGTAGCTCACCGTATAGTTTGCTGGGTCCTGTCCGTCCAACAGCTCCGCATCCATCACAGACAGGTCGAACTGTACGCTGTCGTTGGTCGGGTCTCCGTCCACTTCCATATTGTCGTCGCAAAGCTCATAGAGGATGGCCTCCATATCAGGGTTGGCCTCCGCCGCTTCCTGTACCTCCACATAGAAGCTCTGGGTACTGATCGAACAGCCTGTCTCAAGATTGGTGATCGCCACAAAGATCTGCTGTGGGTTCACCGTATTGGTGAACGGGATCACAAGGTCGTTGTCCCCGTTGTCCGCATCCACCTGCGATACGTGGTAGCTCACCCCGTAGAGCGAAGGGTCCTGTCCATTAAGCACCTCCTCGTCCTTCTCCGAAAGGTCGAAGGCATAGGCCCCATCGGTATTGTTCTCACAGGCCACGATGTCCGTTACGGCAACCGCCTCCGGAAGTGGGTTCACCAAAATTTCAAAGGTCACGATCGTATAGCAGTCCGTGATGTCGTTGGCAACGCGCACATAGATGGTCTGTGGGCTGGAAATGTTCCCGTAGGCCGTTGGGTCAATGATCGCCCCGGTCCCCTGTTCGGCATCGAAAAGGCTCTCGTGGTAGCTGGCAGATACCCCTGCTTCACCGTTGATGATATAGGTCTCGTTCTCCGTTAGGTCGAACAGCTCCACCTCGTCACCCGTGTTCTCGTCGTCGCACAGTTCGATATCCGATGGGTCCTGGCTGGGCGTTGGGTTCGGCAGTACGCGGATGGTAAGGGTCGTCTGGTCCGTACAGCCCGTGTCCGTATCGGTCACCACCACATATAGGGTCTGCGGGTTGGCTGCTATTCCATTTACCGAGGTATTGGTATAGGCCGTTGGGTCGGGGATCGCATTGGTCCCCGAATCGGCATCCGCCTGGGTCTCGTAGTAGCTCACGCTCCAGCTGCCCTCGTTGCCCGTGATCTCCCCGTCCTTAACGGTAAGGTCGAACACCGTCAGCTCATCGGCCACCTCGTCGTCGCACAATTGCAGCGGCGTTGGCTGTACCGCTACCGGCGGCAGTTCCACGCGGATCTCGAACTCGCCAGTGCTCACACAGCCGTTGTCTAGGCTCTCTACCCTTACATATACGGTCTGTGGGTTGGTCTGGTTCACATAGCCCCATGGATTGGCGATCGGTGCCGCCCCGGACTCCGCATCCGCCATGGTAAGGTGGTAGCTAAGGTCGAACTGCGCCGGGTCCTGTGCCCCGAGGATCTCCGCATCCATACCGGTAAGGTCGAAGCTCGCATAGCCGTCCGCATTGGTATCGCAGATCACATAGTCCTCGATGGCCGTCGGCACTACCGGCGATGGCAGCACGTTCAGCTGTAGGCCAACCACGCTGTGGCAGCCCGTGAGCATGTTCTCCGCCCTGGCATATACCACTTGGGCATTGGCCACGATATTGTCGTAGGGGCTCAAGAGCTCGTTGTCACCGCTCTCGGCGTCCCCCTGGGTCTCAT
>NZ_LBIO01000056.1 GCF_001280505.1 Mangrovimonas sp. TPBH4 | reverse complement strand
GTTCATTGACATATTGGAAAGATATACATGAAAAATAAAATGTTATTGTAACGAGCAATAACGTAACTCATTAAAAAGACAAAAAGTACAATAAGCTAAACAAGGGCGTATGGGGAATGCCTAGGCTCTCAGAGGCGAAGAAGGACGTGATAAGCTGCGAAAAGCTGCGGGGATCGGCACATACGATTCGATCCGCAGATATCCGAATGGGGCAACCCACTATATTGAAGATATAGTATCCGCAAGGAGGCGAACCCGGGGAACTGAAACATCTAAGTACCCGGAGGAAGAGAAAACAAAAGTGATTCCGTTAGTAGTGGCGAGCGAACGCGGATTAGCCCAAACCAATATTGTTACGGCAATGTTGGGGTTGTAGGACTGCGACATTGGTTGCGCAATGAACTAGAACGCTTTGGAAAGAGCGGCCATAGCGGGTGATAGCCCCGTATAGGCAAAGAGCGTTAACCATAGCAGTATCCTGAGTAGCGCGGGGCACGTGTAACCCTGTGTGAATCTGCCGGGACCATCCGGTAAGGCTAAATACTCCTGAGAGACCGATAGTGAACCAGTACCGTGAGGGAAAGGTGAAAAGAACCCCGAACAGGGGAGTGAAATAGAACCTGAAACCATACGCCTACAAGCGGTCGGAGCCCCATTGGGGTGACGGCGTGCCTTTTGCATAATGAGCCTACGAGTTACCGTTGCTGGCAAGGTTAAGGGCTTCAGGTCCGGATCCGTAGCGAAAGCGAGTCTGAACAGGGCGATGCAGTCAGTAGCGGTAGACGCGAAACCGTGTGATCTACCCATGGGCAGGGTGAAGCTGTGGTAACACACAGTGGAGGCCCGAACCGGTTGACGTTGAAAAGTCTTCGGATGACCTGTGGGTAGGGGTGAAAGGCCAATCAAACTCGGAAATAGCTCGTACTCCCCGAAATGCATTTAGGTGCAGCGTTGATTTATAGTTTTATAGAGGTAGAGCTACTGATTGGATGCGGGGGCTTCACCGCCTACCAATTCCTGACAAACTCCGAATGCTATAAAATGTTGATCAGCAGTGAGGGCATGGGTGCTAAGGTCCATGTCCGAGAGGGAAAGAACCCAGACCATCAGCTAAGGTCCCCAAATGTATGTTAAGTTGAATAAACGAGGTTGAACTGCTTAGACAGCTAGGATGTTGGCTTGGAAGCAGCCATTCATTTAAAGAGTGCGTAACAGCTCACTAGTCGAGCGGTTCGGCATGGATAATAATCGGGCATAAACATACTACCGAAGCTATGGACTTTTAAAAGTGGTAGGGGAGCATTGTAGTGCCGCTGAAGGTGTGTCGCGAGGCATGCTGGAGGAGCTACAAAAGAAAATGTAGGCATAAGTAACGATAATGCGGGCGAGAAACCCGCACACCGAAAGACTAAGGTTTCCTCAGCTATGCTAATCAGCTGAGGGTTAGTCGGGACCTAACGCGAACCCGAAGGGGGAAGTGGATGGACAACGGGTTAATATTCCCGTACCTGCCCGCAACAAAAGTGACGGAGGCGTATATTTGGTGCGCACTGACGGAATAGTGCGTTGAAGCGAGTGGTAACACCGCGATAGTACACTGAGCCTACGGGCAAGGTGATAATCCAGAGAAGCGACTTCCAAGAAAAGCGAGCGAGGCAGCCCGTACCGTAAACCGACACAGGTAGTTGGGATGAGAATTCTAAGGTGCTCGAGAGATTCATGGCTAAGGAACTAGGCAAAATTGACCCGTAACTTCGGGAGAAGGGTCGCCCCACTCCGGTGGGGCCGCAGTGAAAAGGTCCAGGCGACTGTTTATCAAAAACACAGGGCTCTGCTAAATCGAAAGATGACGTATAGGGCCTGACACCTGCCCGGTGCTGGAAGGTTAAGTGGAGGGTTTAGCTTTACGCGAAGATCTGAAATGAAGCCCCAGTAAACGGCGGCCGTAACTATAACGGTCCTAAGGTAGCGAAATTCCTTGTCGGGTAAGTTCCGACCTGCACGAATGGTGTAACGATCTGGACACTGTCTCAGCCATGAGCTCGGTGAAATTGTAGTATCGGTGAAGATGCCGATTACCCGCAGTGGGACGAAAAGACCCCGTGAACCTTTACTATAGCTTAGTATTGGCTTTGGACAAGTAATGTGTAGGATAGGTGGGAGACTTCGAAGCGGCGTCGCCAGGCGTCGTTGAGTCATTGTTGAAATACCACCCTTTGCTTGTCTAGAGTCTAACCCCTTTCTGGGGGACAGTGCTTGGTGGGTAGTTTGACTGGGGTGGTCGCCTCCAAAAGAGTAACGGAGGCTTCTAAAGGTTCCCTCAGCACGCTTGGTAACCGTGCGCAGAGTGCAATGGCATAAGGGAGCTTGACTGAGAGACATACAGGTCGATCAGGTACGAAAGTAGAGCATAGTGATCCGGTGGTTCCGCATGGAAGGGCCATCGCTCAAAGGATAAAAGGTACTCCGGGGATAACAGGCTGATCTCCCCCAAGAGCTCACATCGACGGGGGGGTTTGGCACCTCGATGTCGGCTCGTCACATCCTGGGGCTGGAGAAGGTCCCAAGGGTTGGGCTGTTCGCCCATTAAAGTGGCACGCGAGCTGGGTTCAGAACGTCGTGAGACAGTTCGGTCTCTATCTACTGTGGGCGTTAGAAATTTGAGTGGATCTGACTCTAGTACGAGAGGACCGAGTTGGACGAACCTCTAGTGTACCTGTTGTTCCGCCAGGGGCATTGCAGGGTAGCTACGTTCGGAAGGGATAAGCGCTGAAAGCATATAAGCGCGAAACCCACCACAAGATGAGATTTCTTTAAAGGGCCGTGGAAGATGACCACGTCGATAGGCTACAGGTGTAAAGGCAGTAATGTCATAGCCGAGTAGTACTAATAACCCGTAGGCTTATTGTACGCGTTCTTTTTATAGGTTGAATTATATGTTTCATGGATATGTTTCCATTATGTTAAGATATTGGTCCAGAGATGGACAGACGATTTAAGGCGGTTATAGCGACGGGGCTCACCTCTTACCTTTCCGAACAGAGAAGTTAAGCCCGTTAGCGCCGATGGTACTGCACCCGTGGGAGAGTAGGTCGTCGCCTTTTTTGCCTGCCAGGCGGCAGGTTTGCAAGCCCCCAGCATT
>NZ_LBIO01000055.1 GCF_001280505.1 Mangrovimonas sp. TPBH4 | reverse complement strand
CCAATGTGTTAGGCCTGCCGCTAGCGTTCATCCTGAGCCAGGATCAAACTCTTCATCGTTAAATCTTAAATATTATTCAGACTCCCGAAACGGAATTTTCTGGTTCTCAAAATGGCTTGTTCTTTGTGCGACCAAATCTCCTAAAAGATCCGGTCTTACGCTGTCAATTCAATATGTTAATGAACTTGTCTTCTTTGTTTTCCCTAAGCTTATCGCTTAAGCGGGTGCAAATATAGAACCCTTTTTTGAACCTCACAAGCAGTTCGGTTAATTTTTTAAAAGTTTTTTTTTCGTGGCGCTGACCGCTCTCAAAACTTCCCTAACCGACTCTCTCAATGAACTCCCTTCACTCCTACAGCACTCGCTGTTTTTGCGGCTGCAAATATACCGCCTTTTTGGATATGTGCAACTCTTTTTTGGGGTTTTTGGCGATTTTTTTGAGACACGGAATTTACAGGACTGGAATTGAGGTGTTTGGATGTGGAATTATTTTATATTTCCTTTTATCCTTCTCCGTCTCCCTCTTACTACATATATACAATGCACAAACCTTCATATACCTCAAAGCCTTCATTTGTCATATATACAAAGGATAGCCCAAAACAAAAAAGACATACTTTGAAGCATGTCTTTCATAGATATTATAAATTCCATTTACTAGAGAAAGAAGTTCCAGACCAAGCCGAAACGCACAATAAAATCGCGATATGGATAATTAGGAGCGGAATAAAACTTGTAACCTGTCCATGCGGAATTGAAATGTTCTGCCTTCAAATACACCCTCATGGTTCTCACCTTAGCATTTACAAAAAAGTCAAGCATGGGAAAGTTTCCTATTTTCGTGTCGTTTTGAACATAAAATTCAGCAAGCAGCGGATCGTAAGCATTCATATTATATTCGGTGAAATACTTAAAGGTAATTCCTGTTTGTAAAAAAAGTGCCTTCTTCTTAAAGAAATGGTTAGAATAGTAAAGGGTGTTTCTTGTGATAAATTGCGGAACGTTAAATATATTGTCGCCATTCAATACATTTTGATACATAAAGGTGTTATCCAGGGCAAATTTTCCTAATCCAATTTCCTTATTCAGCTTCAACCTTAAATAATTTACAGTATTGTTAGTTTGAAATGGCTTGACACCATCCGCTGTTTCATCCTTGGCAAAATAGGTGTAATTTGTAATATTGGAATAATCAAAAGAAATATTTGCCAACTTCTGGGATTCTAATTCCACAGCCAATTGCTGTGTTTGAACATTGTCAAACACATTAGAATTGTCCCAATTGTAATTTAGGTAATCACTATGGTAAAGCAAATAATTATAGTTTGGGGCCTTGGAGCTAGAATTGAAAGAAGCTCCAAACTTGATATCATCTGAGAACTCATATCTAGCAGAGCCCTGAAAAAAATTACCATCTAAATCTCCCGAAACATTTATCCCAAATTCTCCTTGGACATTAAACTTACCAAATGTGTTGGCATAACTTCCTCCTGCTTCCAGAACATCTCCCTTTAAACGGTTGGTAATTGTATTGCCCTCCAAGATTACCAATGCATCATAACCATAATTATAGTTGTAGTAATCTATGTTCACCTTAATATTCCCCAGTGTTTTTTCATTGAAATCTACATAAAAACGATTTCTGAAATCTTCCAAGGTTACTTTATCATTGATTTTATTAGTCAAAAATGCTTCGCCGAAGAAATCGTTTCGGGCACTTTGTACAAATTGATAGTATTTATCCTCAAAGGAAATAACATGACCAACATTAAAGCTGGGTTTTGGCAAGGAATCATTTGTTTTGGTTATTTGATATTGATGGTCCAAATGAAAACGCTTTCCTTCCAAAATATTTTCAGCATTTTCAAAAACGGGATCAAAAACCGACCTGTCCTTAAATTCCTTATTCCCTGATTCAAAATTCACCAAATCAAGATCCCTTAAACCTCCATTCTCTTCATTCATTAAATCCTGCATTACAATATGACCTCGCAAATTATACCGATTGTTTTTTGTAGTATAATTGGTCGTAAACCTAAAATTTCCAGTACTTGTAAGTTGGTGCTGATATTTCCCCAAAGAACGTAACCCTTTATAGGCTATTGTGAAGTTAAGCTGTTTAGAAGTGTTAACACTGAATAAGGCGTCCAACAAATGGCCTTGTTCAAATACAGTTTTATAGCAAAGTTCTGTAAAAGGCGTCGCCACTTGGTAATAATATATATCCTCAATTTCCATATAATTAAAATGCCTTGCCCTAGCACCAAAGTCCGGCATCACATCTGTATTGGAAACATTATAGCTTAAGGAATTGAAGGTTTGTCCAGTATTTAGGAAATTGATACGCTCAAAATTATCCTTTCTTAGGTAATTAAATTTGTAATCCTTTTTTATGGTAAGTGAGGTATCGACAAAAGTGGTATCATTTTTATACGACACCATTTTGTACATGTCGATTGTAGCCTTCTTTTCTTTTGACTTGCTTTTATTATCTCTTTTAAGATTGGAATTGGTTGTATCAATAGATGTTCTTCCTTCATTGGGGAATGTCTTGTCAAATTTCTTGACCTGAGCATTCATTGTCACAGTCATCAAAATAAAAACAATGAAAAATAATTTTCTCATACCTGTAGTAAAATATGGAGCAAAAGTAAGTATTTAAAACGAAAAATAGAGTTAGAATATTATGACTTAACCTGCTAAACATTTCTCCTTTCTTTATTATAAAAAAGACATGCGTACCCTATAAAAAAACCGCAATAAGTTAATCCTTATTGCGGTCATTTCAATAAGACCTATCCTGTTAAGATAAGTCTAATTACAACTAAATATTATTCTATAACAATTTTTTTGTTAAAGTTCTGTGTGCCATTTTCAACATTCAAGAAGTAAACACCAGCAGAGAACTCCTTAACATTAATAGTATGTACCAAACTTGAAGTTTTTACTTCAGATTGATATACCATACGACCATGGATGTCATACAAACTAACGTTTGTGTTATTCTCTAGCGAAGTTAACTTAAGGTTAATAACATCTTGAGCTGGGTTTGGCCAAACAGAAATATTCTCCATGATATTCTCTTCTACTCCCAAACTAGCATCAATTCCTGTAACAATAAGTGAAAAGTCTTGAAGGTCATCCACCAATGTTCCTTTATGAGTAACTGTTATGGTATATTCACCAGAAGCATTATTAACTTCAATTTTTTCAACATTATCTACAGTATTATCCCCATTATTAGTAGCTGCCCCGGAAGGAAACGCTGCATTAAGCTTCCATGGATAATATGTATTCTCTCCTTGAGTTACCCTTAAATCTAAATCGTTTACCAACATAGACGTTGTATTATCCAACATTTCTTCAGAAGTACCAGTGATAACCGTCCCCTCAGGATCAACCCAACTTATAGTAACAACTAAAGGTTCATCTCCTACCACCGTCACAGTAGTAGAGAAAGTATCTCCATCATCTATTGAAGTTTCAGAAATCATAGATGTTGCTCCATCATTCGTGATACATTCTGCAGCAGCCTCGGCGTTTAACAATCCCCATCCAAATTGAGCATCTGGCCCATCGGTAAACCCAGCTTCATTTGCCGTATGGGCAACCAAAGCTTTTACTGTAGCTGCCTTCATGTAAATATCGTTAAGATTATTATAATGCTCTTGTAAAAGCCCTAATGTTCCAGTTACACTAGGTGAAGCCATTGAAGTTCCTTGATAAGTTGCATATGATGCATCAGAAGTAGAAATACTTGACTTCACACCAACTCCTTGAGCGGAAATATCTGGCTTAACTCTACCATCATCAGTAGGCCCCCAATTACTAAAAGTACTCATACTCACACTAAAAGGACCTGTATAGTTATCCACTTCATTAACGGCCGCAACTACCAATGTATTCTTAGCCGTTCCCCATTGAGTCAACATATCATATCCACCCTTATTTGATCCTAAAGAACTTAAAGCTCTATCATTTCCAGCAGCCCAAACAGGCAAATAATATGGAGCACTATATGCCAATTCATCCATTGCTTTGGCATTAGTAGTGTATTTACCAAATGTATAAACAGGTATCACTAATTGATTATCATTATTAAAAGCAACCTGCCCCCAAGAGTTATTAGATAACAACATACCTGCCGCTGCTTGGGTAGTCATTTCGGACAAAAAATTATTTGTATCGTATGCTATGGCAGTTCCTGCATAAGACATTCCTTTAGCATCACTGCTCACACCAGAAGCAATTATAGTTCCTGTAACATGCGTAGCATGATCGGTTTCATCTGAAGGTGTTGTAAAAATAGCAAAGTCTCCTTGAGAAACACGCCCTACTAATTCTTGATGTGTAGTCCTAACTCCTTCAATTTCCCAAACTCTAAACGAAATGTCTGCACCTGAAAGATCCAAACCTAGACTCCCTCCTTCATACAATTCATCAGCCATAACGGTTGCTGCCGCGTCGGCATTAACACTTGCCACATACATTGCACTTCCATCTTCATTAAGCCCCTGTAAAACAGCCTTTCTTCCATTAATATAGGTTACAGCTGGGAACTTCTCCAAAGCCTCTCGAAGAGAATTTTGGTTGTTTGTCTCGAATTTTTTTGATAATTCCAACAACCTACTTTTGTCGTCTTCCTTAAGATACTTGGATACCTGGTCATTAGTTTGACCAAAGACATTAATGCCGGCACATAATAATAGAGATAGAGTAATATTCTTCATTGTAGAATTTTATAATAATAAAGCGGCCAAATATATAATTATAGCCGTTATAAAACAAAAAAGGAAGAGCTTTTAACTCTTCCTTTTTCCTAAATATTTGTTAAATCTTTACAATTTTGTAAAAGTAATATGTGTTTCTGGGAACACACCAGCATCCACTCTTACTTGGAAATACATATCAATAACTTTTTCACAAGCATCGAATGTCCCATATCCGTTATAGATATAAGCAGGTCCATAAGTTGGATGATCAAAAAGGTAGTTCTCTAAGTATGGAGGGAAATCCAATACGAAATTAGATGGATTATTATCATTTAAAAACACTCGAGTACTAGTAGTTGGAGAAACTCCCCAAACATTACTCAAAATAATTTCGTTATCAGCTTCACCAGCTGTTGCAACAGATTCATAAACACCAAAATCTTCTTCATCTGCTTCATAAACTCCTAAGAATTCATCTCTTACAAATGGACAGAATTGGTAGAATGTCATACTAAATGTGTTATCAAAAGTAGCAACTTCTGATCCAGTTACGTCCTCTAAATTCAATATTAAAGTACTTCCTGAAACTACATCTTCGTAAGAACCGAATACCTGAACTGTTCCTATATATTCTCCTGCAGGGATTACCATGGTATTTCCTATAGTAAATTGAGAAGCGTCCGCTGTAGAAGCTGGGTCAATAGACACTGTAATAGTTCTGTCTGTATCTGAAGCTACAGTTACTCCAACCTCGATATCAAAACTAGAACCATCAACATCTTGTACGTAATAATTGGCAACCGTACCATCCGTAAAATATGCTAAATCTGGTCCATTGTAAATTTCTGGTTCTTGTTCATCACAAGACGTCAAGAACAATGAAAATATGGACAGTATAAATAAATACTTTTTCATCTTTTATATTATTATATTATTAATATTGTGCGTTTTGTTGAATCACATCGTTGGCAAAAATTTCATCCGAAGGGATTGGCAATGCTAATCTGTAATCACCTGCATCCATAGAACAAGGATCAGCTGCTTCTGCACAGTCATCAGCCCCTCTATTTACACCTAATCCAAATCTTTTTAGATCGAAAAATCTATGCCCTTCATACGCCAATTCAAAACGTCTTTCCCCTAAAATATCATTTAAGGCATTGCTTTCACTTGAGTAAGAAACAACCCCCATTGAACCACCAGGAACAACACGCGTATTCCTTAATGTCTCAACGTCCTGAGCTGCTAAATCCAAAGATCCAGTTCTAGCATAAGCCTCAGCTCTAATTAAATATTGCTCTCCTGTTCTAAATAATTTAATATCATTTAGACCATAATTAGCAGAAGTACCTAAATACTTCCCTACCATTAAATTACTTTCGTCAAAATTAGCTACGTCAATGTTCACAAATGTTCTAATATCATTAGTCCATCCGCTAGCGAACATGTGGTCTAACAAATCATATGATAAATTAAAAAATACATCTCCATTTGTATCTGTAAAAATAGTTCCTACAGCACCATCACCTGAAGTTCTTCCTAATTTAAATACTACTTCTGTTTCAACTTGATCTGTAAACACCCCTTGAAACTCAGCAGAAGTCGCTAAAGGAGCAGCATTAATTACTTGTGTAGCATAACTGATTGCAGACGCATAATCTTTTTGGTACAAGGCTATTCTTGCTCTTAAGGCGTTAATACCTGTTTTTGTAAAACGTGTATTGTCAGTGTAAGTTGCACTCAACATATTATAAGCCTCTGTCAAATCTGCATTAATAAAAGCAAACACTTCACCAACAGTATTTCTCGGGAATTGCTCATACACATAAACACCGTCAATGATTGGTACACCCAAAGAAGCATTTTCATAATCCTGAGCAAACAATCTCAACAAGTCGAAATGCTCCATAGCTCTAATCGCCAAACATTCTGCCTTAATACGTTGCATTGTTGCTTCCTCATCCTCATTAATAGGATTAATGTTTTCCATTGCATCCATAAGTCTATTGGCTCTGGCAATAACATTGTACATATTACCCCATAATCCTACAACTTCATTTGTTCCTGGATTAATTGACCATCTATGAACAGCAATACCCTGTCCTCTATTGGTTTCAGCTATTCTAAGATCATCTGTAAAACGAGATGACCATTGAATTATGTTTGATCCAGAGATACCAGCGTATACACCATACATCCCTCTTTCCAAATCATCTACATTAGTAAATGAATTTTCCTCTAAAATTTCATCATCTGGGTCTATATTATAGGCATCCTCACATGAATAATTGAAGCCCATAAGTAGAACAACTACTAAAAATCTTGATATTCTTTTCATACTATTTTTTTTAGAAATTAAGATCCAATCCAATTGTAAACGTTCTTGGCGTTGGATACTCGTATTGAGCAATATTATTATCATCTTCAGGATCGAACCCTGTAAACTTAGTCCAAGTATACAAGTTTTGTCCTTGTGCATACAATCTCAATCCTGAAATATAACCAATGCTATCAATATATCTTTGAGGCAAATTATAGGCAATTGTTAAGTTTCTCCATTTAGTAAAAGATGCATCTTCTATGTCTTTTGAAGAAAACTCTCTGTTATACAAATAACTTTGTACTTCAGTAATATCACCTGGTTCTTGCCACATATCTAACATTACCGTAGACATATTGTACTGTGCAAAGTTAGGGTTTTCTTGGAAGAATGTTTGGTTATTAAATCTATAGTAATCTGCAGCAAACGTAAACAAAGTAGACAATTCAAATCCCTTATAATTTACTTTAGCTCCAAAACCACCTGTCCAAACAGGGTTATAACTTCCAAAATCAGCTACTGCATTAGTTTCACTATAAACATTTGTAATGTTTCCATCCAAATCATAGTATAATGGCTCACCATTCGCAGGGTTAACACCGGCCCACTCCACAATATAATGTGTTCCAAGAGGCAATCCTTCTCTAATGATAGAGGTTCCTTGTTCAAATTCACTTACTTGAGCAAGATCTAAGATTTCATTCTCATTATAATTAAAGTTACCGTTCAACTCAAATTGAAAATCATCAGTTCTTACAAGTACACCAGATAAACTAACATCTACACCAGCATTCCTCATAGATCCCGCATTGGCATCAATACTACCTATACCTGCAGAAGACAACGGCAAGCTAAATGGAATGAATAAATCTGTCGTTTTGTTGTTGTAATATTCAACAGTACCAGATAACCTATAATTAAACAAATCAAAATCAACCCCTACATTAAATTGGTTTGATGTTTCCCAACCTAAATCTGGATTTCCAATTGCACCAAAAGCAATACCAGTATTACCGTTGTAAGAAGTCTGACCATATTGTGTTGAGTATGAAAAATCGGCTGCTGATTCTTGGTTACCAGAAGTACCATAACTAGCTCTTAACTTTAAATTATTGATGGTTTTATTCCCTGCCAAAAACTCTTCATTAGAAATATTCCATCTACCAGCAACCGAGTAAAACGTTGCCCATTGGTTTTCATTAGAGAATTTAGATGACGCATCACGTCTTAACGATAGGTCTAAACCAAAACGACCGTCAAAATCATAGTTCACCAAACCGAAATAAGAAAACAATCCTCTTTCTGTAACACCTCCACTAACTGTTGGAATCAACTCATTATCTGGAGTTCCCTCACTAATTCCCGCAGGCACACCCACTAATGTTGGATTAATCCCATATCCAGTAAACCCACTAGATCTAGCATGAAGCTTCACATATTCGATATATGCTCCCGCCGTTAAGTTATGTTTGTTAGCAAAGGTATTTTCATATACCAATCTACTTGTAGAAGTTATTCTTGCACTATAACTATTAGATTCACTGTAGAATCCTGCATTACCAGGGTTTGTAGTGCTACCATAATGTGTAGCAGGATCAGAAAATCTAAAGGTATTATCTTGACGATAGTCAACTCCTATATCTGCTCTTGCATATACATTTTTGAATAAGTCTCTTTGAGCAAATCCAGAACCTACAAACCTCATTTGTTTATTTTCTCTTCCGTTAACCAAAAGATTTTCCAAAGCATTCGCTCCAACTTTCCCATTTCCCGTCGCAAATGAGCCATCTTCATTATATGGAGCATCATAAGGAGACCCTAAGTAAACCGCAGCATAAGGGTTTTGTAAAGTAATAGAGTTCTCTGAGTCAATCAAATCAGAAATAGTGTAAGCCACCAAAGTATTAAATCCAACTTTCGTTTTATCATTAGGTCTTACCTCAAAGTTATTACGCAAAGTAAAACGCTTTAAAGCAGATCTATCTGCAATCCCTTCTTGATCGAAGTAACTTAAACTACTGAAGTAACGAGATTTATCTGTACCTCCAGACATAGACATTTCATGAGTAGCTGTTTGAGCTGTTCTAAAGAAATAATCTTCCCAATTTGTATTAACTTGTGCAAGTTCAGCGATTTCAGCATCGGTTTTCCCAACTCCAAGTCCATTACCAACCAATCTTTGGAAATTTAGCAATTGTTCAGAATTCATCATTGTGAAACGTGAATTACCTACTTTAGATATACCGTATTGCGTTCTGTACTTGAATAGAGTTTTTTCTCCAAAAGCTCCTTTTTTGGTTGTTACAACAATCACACCATTCGCACCTCTAGAACCGTATTGAGCTGTAGCACTAGCATCCTTTAGCACAGAAACACTTTCAAAATCATTTGAATTTAAACCTGCAAAGTCTGCACCAGAAACCTGAATTCCATCTACAATATAAAGTGGATCGTTACTTCCGTTAATAGACCCATTACCTCTAATTCTAACCCTTGCAGAAGCTCCAGGTTGACCAGAACCAGCCGAAACTTGAACCCCAGGAGCCTGACCTTGTAGGATTTGATCAAATGAAGCAATCGGCACTTGCTCGATAGCTTCAGCATTCACTACAGAAACTGCTCCAGCAACTTTAGATTTGTCCTGTGTAGAATATCCCACAACAACAACTTCTTCTAATGCAGCAATATCTTCCTGCATAGATACATTTATAGAATTACTTGTGCCTACTACCATTTCAACAGTTTTCATACTAACAAAAGAAAACACCAGAGTCTCTCCAGAACTTACAGCAATAGTATAATTACCGTCAAAATCTGTTTGAACACCTCTAGATGTTCCTTTTACAATTACATTTACACCAGGCAATGGCAAGCCATCTGATTCTGATATAACTGTTCCTGTGACCGTCTTCTCCTGTGCGAAAGAAAACTGCATCACTAACGCCATGAATAGCGTCATTAACCATGTTAACTTTAATTTCATAAAACAATTATTTGAGTTAGTCTTGCGCAAACATCTTAATAATATATTAAATAAGCAAGTTATTTTATTAAAAAAGTGTTAACGCAAATTCCAGCAAAAAACTCAGCAATTACAAGTGTTTCAACATGGTACAACAACTAAAAGATGTATAAAATCCAATTTGGTTGCGTTAAAATTTTAACTTTGCCCAAACTTTAACATTTTCACTTCCTTTAACATTTTGCCTTTAAAAACCAATTTTTCAAATTTCCAGATGGAATGCGGCACAGACGAAGCCGGTCGCGGTTGTTTAGCTGGACCTGTTACTGCAGCCGCTGTTATTCTACCAAACAACTTAAAAAACTCTCTGATAAATGATTCGAAAGCACTTACGGAGCATAAGCGCTTAAATCTTAAACCTATTATTGAGGACCAAGCTACCGCTTTTGCCTTTTCGCATATTTGGCCTGAGGAAATTGACACCATCAATATTTTGAATGCTTCGATTCTCGCCATGCACAAAGCAATTGAACAGTTACTCCCCCAGCCTGAATTTATCATTGTAGATGGCAACAAGTTCAAACCGTTTAAAGACATCCCATTTGAAACTATTATAAAAGGAGACGGCAAATACCTTAGCATCGCGGCCGCTTCCATTATAGCAAAAACTGAACGAGACGCTTACATGAACAAAATCCACGAAGAATTTCCGATGTACAATTGGAAAAAAAATAAAGGCTATCCCACCAAAGAACACAGAGAGGCAATTAAAGAATATGGCATTACAAAATATCATCGTAAATCATTCAAGTTACTTCCAGACCAATTAAAACTGAAACTTTAGGTCAAAAATTTACATGCATTTTTTTTGATTCCGATTCAGTATATTTGTCTTGAAAAGTCCATGTTCCCAAAACCCCTCTTTATTAATGAAATACTTTTTTGCAAGCCTCCTAATTGTACTTCTATTTAGTTGCAACACCAACCATTCCAAACAAACTAAACTAAGCCACCTCATTCCAGAAAACTCTAGGGTTGTTATAAAAACTTCAAATTTAGGCAACCTAAGGAGCAATCTAAAAAACAACGACCTAATAAAATCTCTAGTAGAGGGTAGAGATAGCAGCTATATTTTCAAGCAACTTGAATTTTTAAAACACCTCAATCCCGAAGGGCCTGTTTTAATTTGCCTTGCCCAAAATAAAAAGGATAGTTTGGACTTAAGTATTATTACAAAAAACCGCACAAACCTTATAAGATTTGATTCGCTAACAAAACATGAGGAGGAAGTATTAAAAAGCAAGAGCAAAACCATCCAAAAAACCATTGTAGAAAATGAAGTTTTTTACAGCACAACAATTGACAGTATCTTTTTTACTTCCAGTTCAAGAAGTATTATAGAGAAGGTCAAGCCTCAACCTTTAACCGATTCCGAATTGCAAAAAGCCCTGAATGCTACCTCTAGCGACAAAACACTTTCAGTTGTTTTTACTTCTGGCAAGCAATTCCCTTCATTGTTCAAAACTGAAGAATTATCAAAGTCAAAACTTTCCGATTATCTTATGGTGGATCTGGAGATTTCCCAAGATGACCTGATTCTAAACGGTATCACCAAAGCAATAGATTCAACAAAAAGCTTCATCAATATTTTTAAAAATACAATTCCACAGGAAAATAAAATAAGTAAAGTATGCCCTCCAAATACCGAGGCATTTTTAAGCTTCACCTATAACAATTACAAAACCTTTCAGGACCAACTGAATCTTTTTTCCAATAAGGACTCAATTTCAGACTCCAATCCGCTTTTTGAGAACATCAACGAAATTGGCATACTATACAATAAGGACTCGCGAGCCATCTTCCTTAATTCTATCGACCCAACTTCAACCTTGGAGCTGCTTGAAGAAAACAGCCTTGTTGAAACCTACAGAACTATTACAATTCATTCATTTAGCACACCAGGCACTTTCAAAGCACAGTTCCAACCAATTATAACGTTTGAAAACGCCACACACTTCATTAATCTTGATGATTATTTTGTATTTAGTGACAATTTGGACTTTCTAAAAGAAATTATAGCCAATTATCAAAACGACCACACCCTTTCTTCCGAAAGCTTCTATAAAAATTTAACTCAACAGCTTAGTGACGAATCGTCTTTACTCACTTTTGGCAACCACAGAGAATTACTCTCTATTTTGAAACAGAACTTTTCCGAAGATTTAAACATAAACATTGACAATTATAAAGCCTCCGCACTGCAATTTATTTACGATTCGGATTTTGCACATATTAATGGGGTCATTAAAAAACATAAAGCAAAACAAGTCTCCAATGCTATTTCGGAGGAGTTTACCATTTCTTTGGACAACGATTTATTAACGACACCTCAATTTGTCACCAATCATATTACCAAGCAAAAGGATATTGTTGTACAGGACGTAAAAAACAACCTTTACCTTATTTCCAACGAGGGTAAAATTTATTGGAAAAAACAACTTCAAGGAAAAATTCTAGGCAAAATAGAGCAAATTGACATGTATAAAAACGGACGCTTGCAATTAGCCTTCACAACACCAAACCGTGTATATGTTATTGCCAGAAACGGGAAGGATGTTTCTCCTTTCCCTTTAAATTTCAAGGACCAAATCACGCAACCGCTGTCTGTTTTTGATTACGACAAAAGAAAAAAATATCGCCTAATGGTCACACAGGGCAAAGAAATACTCCTGTATGACCAGAGAGGAAAAACTGTAAAAGGATTTACTTTTAAAAAAGCTAAACACACAATTTCCTCACAGCCAAAACATTTTAGAATAGGAAGAAAGGACTATATTGTATTTGCTGAGGGAACTTCCCTCCAAATTTTGGACAGAGTTGGAAAGACAAGAGTAAACGTTAAGGACGCTATAAATTTTTCAGACAACGACATTTATTTATACGAAAACAAATTTACCACCACAACCAATAACGGCGCATTGTTTCAGGTAAATCAAAATGGCAAGATTAATAGCGCCAATTTAAACCTTAGCGATTCACATGGACTCACCACCACCAATAAAACTCTAGTAACGCTTTCTGAAAACAAATTGAATATAAAATCTCATTCAGTAGAATTGGATTATGGCGAGTATACGGAACCTAAAATCTTCTATGTAAATGACAAAATCTATGTCTCCACAACAGATTTACAATCCAAAAAAGTATACCTTTTTGACAGCCAAGGGAAATCCATTCCAAATTTCCCCATTTACGGAAACTCATCAATAGATTTAGACTCTATAGACCGGGATAAAAATGTTGAAATTGTTACCAAAGGAGAATCCAACAGTCTGATTATATACAAAATAAATTAAACACAATTTAAACCACTAAATATCCTTTATTTCCAACAGAATATACAATCTGTTTTGAAATACGCTGGAATTTAAGTATATTTAATAACATTCAAAAGACACACCACTTGCCTAGAGCAAAATAATATACGCCAAGGCAGCCAAATTACAAGTCCCCTTGAATCAAACGCCAAAGTTCAGCTTTGGCGTTTTTTTATACCCTTATTCCCTCTAAATTTAGTAGTATTGCAAACCGAAATAATCAGAGCTCCAAATCATGATAAAACGCACAAAAGCCTCCATCTCCAAATGCATTATTCACAAGGTTGGTAACAAATTCAACAGTACCAAAAATGCTTTTTCAGAAAGCCTTTTAGAGTTTGACGAGGCTAGTTACGAACTACTGCTTCCCTATTTGCTTCGTCCTTTCGGGAGTATTGCAGAAACCTACCGTTTCAACCATCATTCCAACATAGAACTGAACGAAATAAACAGTTATGCCAAACAGCTCTTGGAAAACGACACAGAGTTTATAGATATTTCAAAACATATTGTCAACCATTTGTTTGAACAATCCAATTCTGCTCAAATAAAAACGGGAGATGTTATTGTATGCTTATTTCACGACATTCAATACGAAGACTATACAACTGATGCCGTGGGGATTTTCAAAATTGAAAATAAGACCAATTTCTTCCAAACCTATATGGAAAATGGCAGTTACGACATTTACGTACAATCTGGGATTCAAACCAAAAAAGTAGACAAGGGTTGTTTGATTCTAAACGCTGCCGACACCGAAGGCAAAATTGTATTGAGCGTAGACCACAATAATTACGACACCCAATACTGGATCAAAAGCTTTTTGAACGTGAAATATCCAGACGACTCCAATGAGCACACCAAAAACTATATCGAGATGTGCCGTGAGTTTTCAAAAGAAGTGGTACAGCCCAATTTTGGCGGACAGGAACACAGTAATTTCTTAGCCAAAACGGTAGATTTCTTTAAGGAACGTGAAATTGCAAACGTCGAGAATTTTAAAGAAGAAGTGTTTGAGGAAGAAAAGCATAAGACACTTTTTGACGACTTTAAAAAGGATTACGAATCCGATCACAACATAGTAATCCGTAATCAATTTGACATTTCCGAAGTAGTCCTTAAAAAGCAAAAGCAAAAAATAAAAAGCGAAATCAAGCTAGATACCAACATCCAGATCAAACTAGATATCGATGCGCCGGATGCCTCTGAGGATTATTTGGAACGCGGCTATGACGAAGCCAAAAAAATGCATTATTACAAGGTATTTTTTAACAAAGAATTCTGATTTTATTCTATGTATATTCTGTAAATTTGCACCCGATTTTAATACTTTAATTATGAAAAATGCAATTTACACCTTAATTTTTGCGTTATTTTTAAATTTTAACGCATTTAGCACAACGACCAACATTCAAGATTCTGTAGTAATTGGAGATGTTTTAACCATCAACACTCCTGAAAATCAAACTTTTAAAGACGTTGATTTTCCAAAACTTAATCTCATTGTCAAACGTGGTGGAGTTGCCTCTTTCAATAGTGTAGACAATGTAGCTGTTGTGGTTTCTGAAATGAAAGAAGATAACAACGGGAATACCATTGTAGTATTGAAAAGACAAGACGGAAAAAAATTCTTCAACCAATACAAAGAAGTATCTGCCAATTTGGAAGATGCCTTGGCCTCTGGAGAATTGAGCATCGTAAAATAAGCTTATAATTTAGGCCCCTTATCTATAAAAAACCCCAAAGGACTCTTTAAGAGACTTTGGGGTTTTCTATGTCCAAAAAATTGTAATTTTTAAATTTATACTGTATGGGGCACAACGGTTAATTCCGCCTGAAAAAGCTGCTTAAAATGTTTTAGAAGCTTTTCCTTGACTTCATTTTCATCTACTTCATTTACGCCCAACTCCACATTTAAAGAGCTTACAGCCTTCCCTTTGATCCCACAAGGGATAATATTATCAAAATAGCCCAAATCTGCATTTACATTTAAGGCAAATCCGTGCATGGTCACCCAGCGACTGGCCCTAACACCCATGGCACAAATTTTTCTAGCAAACGGCGTTCCAACATCCAACCAAACACCGGTTTCTCCTTCACTACGCTCTGCTTTCAAACCGTATTCAGCCAAAGTGAGAATCACCATTTCTTCAAGAAACCGAAGATACTTATGAATATCCGTAAAGAAATTATCAAGATCCAAAATAGGATACCCTACAATTTGCCCTGGGCCATGATAAGTAATATCCCCACCACGATTTATTTTGTAAAAGGTAGCTCCTTTAGCACTAAGTTGCGCCTCGCTTAAAAGAAGATTTGAAAGGTCGCCGCTTTTGCCCAAAGTATATACATGGGGATGCTCTACCAACAACAAATAATTAGGTGTAGGATCGTTGGCAGCCTCTCGCCTATTTTTAATCTTTAAATCTAGAATTTCTTTAAACAGCCTCTCTTGATAGTCCCAAGTTTCCCTGTAGTCCTTTAATCCTAAATCCTGTATTTGTACAACTTTGTTAAAACTCATTTCTCTAATATCACTTCTAGATTCAAGGCTTCGGGATTCTTAAGGTACTCCATAAAGCCAAACTCAAGGGTTACAGTTTTACGATCGTCACTGAACATGGCTGTTTCGTTGGAAACCGACTTAATGGGCCGAGGAAAATGATAATTTAATTTATAGGTTGATGATTCATACAACATTGCCATTTCACCTAAACTATCCACTATTTGTTGGTGTAATTCCTTATTGAGGATTTTTGTTTTCCTTGTAAATTTTCTACCGTTAAAACTGTACTTTAATTCGGAAGTTTCAGGCCCCAAAGCAGAAAACTTGTTGTCACCTTCCGCTGCATTTTTATCTCCCAAACTTTGCATTTTTGTCATGGCAGCAAACATATCCTGAAGTTCGTCCACATCTTTAAAATTGGTAAACAAATCAAACTCCATGGTTTTGGACGCAGGATCCATTAACATATGCATGGAGAAATTCTCCAAGCTTTTCAAGGCTTCTTGCTCCTCCTTGGGCAATTTGGAAATACTATCTTTCTTCTCTTCAAAAAATTCCTTAAAAGTAAATGTAGAATCCACCTTTTCTTCGGTTTGGTTTGCCAACTCCTCTCCTGTCATTTTCATCATTTCAGAAGCGTCAAAGGTAAATTCCATTTTACCTGAGCCATTTTCATTGATATAGATGTTCTCAGAAAATTCGCAGCTTGTAGCAGTAGTCAAAAGAATCCCTAACAGGACCCAAATAATTTTGTTCATTGGTGATCATTTAAATTGCCTTACAAAGATACGTTATAAATTGCACATACCTAAGCGAGGAAGCCCACCAATACATTACTACCGTCTAGGATTATTTACAATTACCAAAGCAGCAATCACTCCCGGCACCCAACCGCAGAACCACAACAAAAATACAATTAATACAGAACCACAACCTTTGTCCAAAACTGCCAAAGGCGGGCAAATAATGGACACCAAAACTCTCCAAATACTCATTTAAAAAAACTATTATTATCTCACTATATCTGTCATGCAAGACTACACATTTGTTACAAGCATTATTCCTGAATTTTCTTAATATTTACATAAATGTTTCTTTCAAAAAATTCAAACTGAAAGTTGTATGCTAATTTTCACAAATAATGTAATTTTGCAGTTCAAAATTTATTAGCATGCAACTTTCAGAACAAGAACTCGTAAGAAGAGAGAAATTAACCAAACTTCGTGAACTGGGAATCAATCCCTACCCTGCCAACCTCTTTCCTGTGGACCACACCTCCAAACAGGTAAAGGAGAATTTTGAAGAAGGCAAGAAGGTCGTGGTAGCTGGTCGATTAATGTCCATGAGAGTTCAAGGGAAAGCATCCTTTGCACAGTTGCAGGATTCTGAAGGAAAAATACAAGTGTACTTCAACAGAGACGAAATCTGTCCAGGTGAAGACAAAACTAAATACAACGAAGTCTTCAAAAAACTATTGGATTTTGGAGATTTTATAGGCATTGAAGGTGAATTGTTCCTTACCCAAGTAGGGGAAAAAACCATCATGGTAAAAGACTTTACGGTATTGAGCAAGTCCCTAAAACCACTTCCGCTACCGAAAGAAAAGGACGGTGTGGTATACGATGCCTTTAGTGATCCAGAACAACGTTACAGACAACGTTATGCCGATTTAGTGGTAAATCCACAAGTGAAAGAAGTGTTTGTAAAGCGCACCAAACTCTTCAATGCCATGCGTCAGTTTTTTAACGACTCTGGTTATTTTGAAGTAGAAACCCCTGTATTGCAACCTATTCCGGGTGGTGCAGCAGCAAGACCGTTTATCACGCACCACAACTCTTTGGACATTCCATTGTACATGCGAATTGCCAACGAGCTTTACCTAAAACGTCTGATTGTTGGTGGTTTTGATGGGGTATATGAATTCTCCAAAAACTTCCGTAACGAAGGAATGGACAGAACCCACAACCCAGAATTTACGGCTATGGAAATTTATGTAGCCTATAAAGATTACAACTGGATGATGGATTTCTGCGAGCAATTGCTGGAGCACTGTGCTATGGCAGTTAATGGCACTACAGAAGCTACTTTTGGAGAACACAAAATAAACTTCAAGGCACCTTACAAACGTGTAACTATGGCCGATTCCATTAAGGAATTTACAGGCTTTGATATTACAGGAAAATCTGAAGATGAAATACGAGCTGCCGCCAAAGGCATGGGTATTGAAGTAGATGATACCATGGGTAAAGGAAAATTGATTGATGAGATTTTTGGAGAGAAATGTGAAGGTAACTACATCCAGCCAACCTTCATTACAGACTACCCAAAAGAGATGAGCCCATTGTGCAAAGAGCACAGAGAAAATCCTGAATTGACAGAGCGTTTTGAATTGATGGTATGTGGTAAGGAAATTGCCAATGCCTATTCTGAGTTGAACGACCCTATCGATCAAAGGGAACGTTTCGAACACCAATTAAAATTGGCCGAAAAAGGAGACGACGAAGCAACGCAGTTCATTGATTTCGACTTCCTTAGAGCTTTGGAATACGGAATGCCTCCTACATCTGGAATGGGAATTGGAATGGACCGTTTGATCATGTTCTTGACCAACAACCAATCCATCCAAGAAGTACTGTTCTTCCCGCAAATGAAACCGGAAAGAAAAGGACCAGAAATGAACGAGGAAGAAAAAGCACTGTTCGAACTTTTAAAAGCAGAATCCCCTATAGACTTAAACACCTTAAAAGTGAAGTCTGGATTGAGCAATAAAAAATGGGACAAAACCATTAAAGGTCTTACCAAACATGGTGTGGCCAAAGTAAATAAAACTGAAGAAGGACTTTTTGTAGAAGCCGTTAGCTAACATCCGGCCTCAACATCAAATTGTCTACGAAAAAGAACCGTTCCCCAATGCGGTTCTTTTTTTATACCCCTAAGGCAGGAACTCTCTATTGAGACCAAGCCTATTTCAATCCAATGCATTACCCCACTTCCATATATAGTAAAAAAATAACTACACATCGATAAGTTAGCCTCCTAAACAACATTTTCATTACATTAGTAACAGCTATTAATCAGTAATTTAAAACCAAATCCATGAAAAAGTGTTCTCTTTTAATGGTTTTTGTCATTTTGTGTGTTTCCTGTAATAAAGATGATGATTCCATAACTGTGGCAGAATGTATACAACCTACAAACCTTACCGAAGCGAATCTCACCCACAACAGTGTGACACTGCAATGGAGCAATCCAAACGAGAATTCCTCTTTTAAAATTGAATATGGCCCAAGTGGTTTTGAAACCGGCACCGGAACAATTTCAACTTCCAACAGCCCATCGGTAACGCTCTCCAATCTACAAGCCAATACTACTTATGACTATTATTTGGAAGCTGTATGTTCTGAAGACAACATAAGTTTACGCACAGCTTTAAAAAGCTTCACTACCTTGCCTCCCTTGGTAGTTGCACAGTTTAAGCCCACTTTATCCGAACTAAACCTGTACTCAGGCCCTTTGCAAAATCTAGAACCTAGTATGTATACATTTGAATATGATTTGAACACTAGACTCTATACAGATTACGCCCACAAACAACGCTTAATAGCATTACCTCAAGGAGAAACAATGACCTATGACGGTGACGGTCTACCAATATTTCCAGACAACACAGTTCTAGCCAAAACCTTTTATTACCACAACAATGAAACCGATGAATCTTTGGGAAAACAGATCATTGAAACTCGGGTGCTCATTAAAACAAATGGGGAATGGCTAACTGGAAATTACATTTGGAATGAAAATCAAACCGATGCCTCCCTAGATGAAAATGGCCTCGAACTTCCAATAAGTTGGATTGACTTAAATGGAACCACTCAAAATATCAATTATAAAGTTCCGGCGGGAACAGATTGTGTGATGTGCCATAAAACCTATGAGGATATCACCCCGATTGGCCCAAAACTCCGAAGCATGAATTTTGATGTAGCAGGCAACAATCAATTACAAACTATGATATCCCAAGGTTTATTAACAGGAGCTCCTTCAACTTCAGAAATAGCACAACTAATAGATTGGACCGACACCAATTATTCCACAGAAGATCGTGTGAAAGCTTATTTCGATGTAAACTGCGCGCATTGCCACTCTCCTGGGACCTATCACAATGTCAACTTTTTTGAAGCCATGGATCTTCGCTATGAAACTCCTTTTGATGACACCGGAATTTACGATTACCGATACAGCATTATGACGAGATTACCTTCTTCCATACCTGAATATAGCATGCCTTACATAGGAGTATCATTTCCTCACCAAGAGGCATTGGACCTTATTATCCCATATTTGGAATCCATGGAGTAATTTTTGAATTCAATTAGACTTAAACCTTTTAAAAAACCGAAATTTTCGACCGTTAAAAAAATATTAAAACCCTATTGGCATTTAACACTTTATACGCTTATCCTTATTTTCACGCAATCAATTTAAAACAGCTATATTTTGAGAAATTTTTACCTAAAACTACTTCCAGTGGTGTCGGCCTTCATGGTCATGACATGTTCCTCCACAAAAGAAGCTAGTAAATCCAAGGCCACAGTATCTTCTGGGCCAGTATCGTCTCCAGAGAAATCTAATGGAGACTTGAAACCATATGATAAAGTAATTACAAGCAGTGCTAAAACTGACAAAGGTCTTTTTACTGTCCATAAAATAGACGAAAGCTATTTTTATGAAATTCCAGACTCTCTGTTCGAACGTGAAATGCTTATGGTAACCCGTATTGCAAAAACCGCCAGTGGATTAGGCTTTGGCGGCGGCAAGCAGAATGAGCAGGTGTTACGCTGGCAAAAAAAGGACAAAAAAGTATTGCTACGCGTGGTTTCCTATAACGTGGTAGCAGAAGATTCGTTACCGGTACACGAAGCGGTGGTAAATTCCAATTTCGAACCGGTCCTTTACACCTTTCCTATAAAAACTATTGGTAAGGATTCTACCTCAACCGTGATTGATGTCACTGATCTATTTGAAAAAGATGTAAAAGCCATCGGGCTTCCTGAAGGCACTAGAAAACGCTATAAGGTCACAAGATTGGAAAGCGATAAATCCTTTATTGAAAGCGTTAAAAGTTACCCTCAAAATGTAGAAGTAAGACATGTAAAAACCTATAATGCAGGGAACCCTCCTTCCAATTCCACTACGGGAACCATTTCTATTGAGTTGAGCAACTCTATGATTTTACTCCCTGAAATTCCAATGAAACGTCGTTATTTCGACGAGCGTGTGGGTTGGTTTACTACTTCACAAACCGATTACGGCCTGGAAGCACAAAGAAGTAAAGAAGTTGAGTTTTTAGACCGTTGGAGATTAGAGGTTAAAGATGAAGACATCGAAAAGTTTAAACGAGGTGAATTAGTGGAGCCTAAAAAGCAAATTGTATACTATATAGATCGTGCCACTCCAGAAAAATGGAGAAAATACATCAAGCAAGGGATTGAAGATTGGCAAGTAGCCTTTGAAGCCGCCGGTTTTAAAAATGCCATCATAGCCAAAGACCCTCCAACTCCAGAAGAAGACCCAGAGTGGAGTCCTGAGGACGTTCGTTATTCTGTGGTGCGCTACTTGGCCTCCCCTATTCCAAATGCCAACGGACCACACGTAAGCGACCCAAGAACCGGTGAAATTTTGGAAAGCGACATTAACTGGTACCACAATGTGATGTCCTTATTGAGAGGCTGGTTTTTTGTACAAACAGCTGCCATCAATCCAGACGCCCAGTCTCCAGAATTTAAGGATGAAGTCATGGGGCGTTTGATCCGTTTTGTATCTTCTCACGAAGTTGGGCACACCTTAGGATTACCTCACAACTGGGCCAGTAGTGTTGCCTATCCGGTTGAAAAACTGAGAGACCCAGAGTTCACAAAAAAATACAGCACTGCTCCTTCCATTATGGATTATGCGCGTTTCAATTATGTAGCACAACCTGAAGATGGCGATGTAGCCTTGATGCCAAATATTGGAATCTATGACAAATACGCTATTTCTTGGGGGTACCGCCCAATCTTAGGCAAAACTGCCGAAGAGGAAAAAGCAACTTTAGACCAATGGATTTTAGAGCACGCAGGCGATCCATTATACCGTTTCGGCCACCAACAAGTGGGTGACATTGTAGACCCAAGTTCTCAACGAGAAGATTTGGGAGACGATGCTATTTTGGCTAGTGAATACGGAATTAAAAACTTAAAAAGAATAGTTCCTAACTTAATTAAATGGACTTCAGAGCCAGGCGAGGATTATTCCGATTTGGATGAGATGTACGGTCATGTGGTATCGCAGTTTAAGCGCTACATGGGCCATGTGTCCGTTAATATTGGAGGTATTTATGAATACTACAAAACTTCAGAACAAGAAGGTCCCGTGTACATTCCAGTTCCTAAGGAACACCAAAAGAACGCCCTTAAATTTGTGAACGAGCAATTGTTTGCAACTCCTGAATGGTTAATCGACACCGATATCTTTGGAAGAATAGAATATTCTGGAGCTGTGGAGCGTATCAGAAAACTACAATCTGATATCTTGGACGACATTTTAAGTTTGGGAAGGATGCAACGCTTAATTGAAACACAAACACTATATGGAAATTCGGCTTACGCTTTAACCGACATGATGAAAGACCTTAGAAACGGTGTTTGGAGCGAGTTGAAAAGCGGAAAGCCCATTGAAACCTACCGACGCAACTTACAACGTGCCCACATTGATAGGTTAGCCTATTTGATGACGGCCGACAGCCAAAAGAAAGCACCAACCTTTGGAGGCTATCAAAAATCGACGGCTGTCACTACAAGTCAATCGGATATTAGAGCGGTTGTAAGAGCTGAATTGAAGTCTTTGGAAAGTGCCGTTAAATCTGGTTTAAACAGAACCAACGACCAATTGAGCAGAATTCATTTACAAGATGCCCTAGAGCGTATCGATGCTATTTTGAATCCTCAATCGTAAACGAAGAACATCTTCAAAATAAAAAAGCTTCAGAATAACTTCTGAAGCTTTTTTTGTGTTTATATAAATTGTATTCTACAATCCTAAAACCTCTGTTCCTTGCTCGTAAATAACGTCCACAGGAATATTGGAAGCACTCAATTTATCCAAATCACTTTGAAGCTCATTTGAAATAGCTGCCTTTTCAGCTACCAATGTTTCTACTCCAGCATAATCACCGTCACCTTGAAGTTTCAAAATCAAACCAGACAAATCTTTCATGGCTACAATCATGTTATCGTAGTTCACTTTATAAGTTCCGTCTTCAGATCTAGAGAAAGCACCTTTTTCCTTAAAGAAATTGAAACGGATCATGTTTGCTTTACCATGGGCAGAAGACGCACCAAAACGCACAGAACGGAAAATACTCGCCATAAACGTGGTCATATAATCTTTCATATCCCCATCAATTTCACCTTTCTCATGCAATTGCTGAACCATATACAAGCCTAAAACATCAGCCTTTCCTTCTTCCAAAGCACTAGACAATTCCTTAAGCGACTCTCTAACGGTTCCTTTTCCATTAATCGTGTTTTTAACACCTAGACCATGCGCCACTTCATGGAACATTGTATTGGCAAAAAAGGCATCAAACGTAATATGATTACGTTGATTTTCGTCAATCAAAACTTCTGAAATAGGCACTAAAATTTTATCAAATTTGGCACGCATAGCATTTTTCAACTGCAAGCGTCTTGTTCCCTTTTTCAATTGCACTTCTTCATCATTTGGTAAGTTTATGGCAATAGTTTTACTACCGGCATTACAATCTCCTGCATAATAAACCACGTCATAAGCATTCAGGTCGCTATCGGTTCCTGCAGTTTCTGTTTTATAAGCCTCTTCCACTGGCAAGTTCTTTTGAAGTTCTGGTAAAAAGCTAGCAAAACGCGCCAATTTTGCACTCCAATCCTGATCTTTGATTAACACATAACCTTCGTGAGACGCTTTGTTTCCAAACATCTTGTCTTCATAAGTTTCAATTGGACCAATTACAATGTCCAGAGTATTTGATTTCATATCCATCCAAGCCAAATCACTTGGCTGGTAATCATCCGTTAAAAGTGCATTTGCTCTAAGCTCCAAGTATTTCTTTAATCCTTCATCTTCCGCTAAAGCAGAGGCTTCCATCAATAAAGCGGCCACTTCCTTAACTTCCGTTTCAAATTGTTGGTGGTAAGGAATGGAATATAGTTTTCCGTTCTCATCACGACGCACAAAATTGTAAATACTGTTTTTATCTTCAATCTCAGCAGCCTTAAACTCTTCTGCAGTCATATCCTTAGGATAATAATTAGCCCCTAAAGGCTTCTCCCCGACACCTTCTACAAACGGTTTGTCTCCATCCAAGCGGTCCCATGGTCCATAATTGATAATAGTAAAGGTTTTAGTGTCTGCATCGGAAATGGAATTAAGCAAAGCGTCCTTATCTCCATAAGCTTCGTACCAAAACAAATCGTTCATCTTTTCAGCCGCCTGAATTAAAATAGGTAACATTTTACGTTCGTTTTCGGTAAGCTTGGAAAAATCGGAAGTAAGTTTAACCGAAACATATTTGTTTAACTTTTTGGTCATGTCTACCTGAGAGGTTTCCTGAGGTTCTTCTGAGACTACCTCTTCTTTAGTTTTTTCATTTTTACATGAGGTTGCCAACACCATTAGTGCCAACATTGCAACAATGTTTTTCATATAGTTTAGAGAATTTATTTACTGCCAAAGTTAGCTATTTACACATTAGTTTTCAACATAATTGGCAATTGGCTCTTCATTGACAATAACATTGTCAAAAAAAGCCCCACTATACTTTGTAACAGCCCAAAAATGTTAACAACTAGTTAAAGTTCAAACCTTTATTAAACCATTTTTCAATTACAAGGTCTTAGAAACAGAGTAACACAAAATCAAGATACCATGAAAAAAATAATTTTAATGATGGCCTTTACAGTAATCGCTTTTCAGGTCAACGCACAACAAGGCCCTAGAGAGTCCCAAAGAGGAAATCGAGGAGACCGCATGGAAATGCTAAAAGATTTAACGCCCGAACAGGCAGCTGAAATACACACAAAAAGAATGACCCTAGATCTAGATTTAACCGATGCCCAACAAAAGCAATTACAGGCCATAAACTTGGAAGAAGCTAAATATAAAAAAGCAAAAATGGAGGCCAGAAAAAATATGACGGAAAAGCCTACCAGCGATGAAATGGCAGCAAGAAAGATTGAAATGTTGGACCATCAAATTGAATACAAAAGAAAAGTAAAAAGCATTTTAACAGAGGAACAATATAAAAAATGGGAAGAAACAAGAGCCCAGTATCAAAAACAAATGAAAGGACAAAAAGGGAAATCCCCTAAGAATAGATAAATTTTTGGTTGGTTAATTAGTTTTGATTAGTAGAAAAGCATTGATTTTAAAGTCAATGCTTTTTGTTTGTTTTTAAATTTTAATTTTTATTACTTTAGACTTTTCAATTTAGAACTAACACTACTTAACTTATGAAAAAAATAATGACACTTTGCCTTTTTATGGCTGCCCTATTTTTGGGAACTGAAAATCTTAGTGCACAGAACACTATTGAAATCAACAAGATTGCTTCCGAAAAAGCTGAAAACCTTAGAAAGGTAATTAAGTTCGACACCAATACACTTGAGGAGGTATACCAAGCTTACAAAGCTTACGAAACCAAATACCAATTAATTAGCGCGGATCTTAAAGCCAATTGGGAGTCTAAAGTAAAACTTGACAAAGAATTGGACCAATCCATGAAAACCATTTTAACTGAAGATCAATATTTCCAATATAAAAATCTCTCGGCTAATTAATTTTCAAGCAAGAATATTTATAAAAAAAGCGATTCCAATAGAATCGCTTTTTTTATACTTTATTTTAATGTTGCGGCTACTTTGTCTACCGCTTTAATGGTGGCATCCAAATCTTCATAAGAAAGCGCATCACTAATAAACCATGTTTCAAAGGCACTAGGCGCTATATACACCCCTTCATTAAGCATTCCATGGAAAAAGGCCTTAAACGTATCATTATTGCCCTTCGCTGAGGATTCAAAATCTACCACAGCATCTTCCGCAAAATGAACCGAAATCATAGACCCCACTCTATTGATGGTATGCACTATTTCATGTTGTTCCAACACTTCGGCTATCCCTTTATGTAAATAGGCCGTTTTTTCTTCTAATCTTATGAATATTTCTGGAGTATCATTCAATTCGGAAAGCATGGCCAAACCAGCTGCCATTGCCAGCGGGTTTCCACTTAAGGTTCCTGCCTGATAAACAGCTCCCAACGGTGCCAAGAAATTCATAATTTCGTTTCTAGCAGCGAAAGCTCCTACAGGCAAACCACCTCCAATTACTTTTCCAAAACACACGATATCGGCATCTACATTGAATAATTCCTGAGCGCCTCCTTTGGCCAATCTAAAACCAGTCATGACCTCATCAAAAATCAACAGAATTGCATGTTCATCACAAAGCGCTCTCAACTTTTGAAGGAAGTTATCTCTTGGCGGCACACAGCCCATATTTCCAGCCACAGGCTCCAAAATGATACAAGCTATTTCTCCTGCATTGGCCTCAATAAGCGCTTTTACATTTTCAATATCATTATACTTTGCCAATAAGGTATCTTTTGCAGTTCCTTCCGTTACTCCTGGACTGTTAGGACTTCCAAAAGTCACAGCACCACTTCCTGCTTGGATCAAAAATGAATCACTATGACCGTGGTAGCAACCTGCAAATTTTATAATCTTATCTTTTCCTGTAAACCCTCTCGCCAAACGCACGGCACTCATACAAGCTTCGGTTCCCGAATTCACAAAACGGATTTTATCAATATTAGGCACCATAGAAACAGCCAATTCAGCAATCGTAGTTTCTATCTCTGTTGGCATCCCAAAAGAAGTCCCTTTTTTAGCTTTTTCAATAACCGCTTCAACTACGGGAGGGTGTGCATGACCTAAAATCATGGGCCCCCAAGAGTTGATATAATCTATATAGCGATTGTCATCTTCATCATATACATAAGCACCTTTGGCCGATTTGGCAAAAATTGGTGTTCCTCCTACCGCTTTAAAAGCCCTTACTGGGGAATTTACCCCACCAGGAATCACTTCCTCCGCCAATTTGAACAGTGCACTGCTTCGTTGATATAACATCTTTAGTTATTTTTAATAATTAACATTTGACCAATACTTAAATCGTTCCCTCTCATACCATTCAGTTCTCTGATGGATTCCACAGTTGTATTATAACGCTTGGAAATTGAATACAAGGTATCCCCTTTTACCACCTCATGTGTAGTAACATTGTCATTGCTTGCAACAACATCTTTGGTTGGAGGTGTGTAACTCCCTCTTTTTCCAAGAACTTGCTCATCATATTTGTACAATTGGTAACGTTCAATCAAACTGATCAGTTTCTCTGGATATTTTCTATCAGTAGCATAACCTGCTGCTCTCAATCCTCTTGCCCAAGATTTATAATCGTCCTGTTTGTAATCGAACAATTTGGCATAGCGGCTTCTAGACGTCAAAAACGCCGAATGGTCTTCAAAAGAAGATTCCGCATGGGAATACTTTCTAAAACATTCCTGAGAGGCATCATCGTCGTGGTAAATTTTTGGGCCTGTCCATCCGTGGCATTTGATACCAAAATGGTTATTGGCCTCCACTGCCAATCGTGCTTGACCGGAACCAGATTCCAAAATACCTTGTGCCAAGGTGATACTTGCTGGAATTTTATACTTACGCATTTCTTCCATAGCAATGGCATTAAAATTAGCTATGTAAGCTTCGGTAGCACTGGCGTAGGTTTTAGGAGGAGTCTTGGTACTGGTTTCTTGAGAACTTTTAGGCTCTTCAGGTTTCACATCCACCTGAACAGAAACGGTTCTTCGTGGTACATCTTTCTTTTTGGTAACCACAGTCCTTTTGGACCCACATCCTACTAAAAACATTCCTGTCAAGGCTACTAAAACTATGCGCTTCATATGCTATTTAATCTATTATCGGTAATTGCTTTCGCTTTAAATTAATGTTCATTCCTGCAATGCCCTGCAAACCGCCCGTATGGACGGCCAATATTTTGGATGGCTCTGGGAAATACCCTTTTTTGAACAAATCCAAAATACCATACATCATTTTACCTGTGTAAACAGGATCTAAAGGAATTTGATATTCTTTCTTAAACTGATTAATAAAACTGATTAAATCTTCATTTATTTTGGCGTATCCTCCAAAATGGTAATCCTCAATCAACGACCAGTTTGTATTTCTTGCAAACTTAATAATATCCTTGGACAAAAAACCACCTTTCAAGGCGGGAAATCCCAGAATCTTTTGGGTTGAAGTGCTGCCATTAATGAGACCCGAAATAGTGCCGCCTGTGCCCACGGCACAACAGATATAATCAAAATCCTCTTGGACGTCCTTTAAAATTTCTTCACAGCCTTTCACCGCCAAATCATTGGTTCCTCCTTCAGGAACCAAATAGAACGATCCAAATCTGCTTTCTAATTGCTGAATAAACTCAGGGGAAGTTTTGTATCGATAATCCTCCCTGGTGACAAACTGAAATTGCATGCCACATTCCTCAGCAAATTTTAAGGTGGGGTTATCGGCAACTTTATAAGTCAGTTCTTCTCCCCTGATTACCCCTATGGTTTTAAATCCTTGTGCTTGTCCTGCAGCCGCAACTGCGGCAATATGGTTGGAAAAGGCTCCTCCAAAAGTGAGCAAGGTATCAAATCCCCCATCCTTGGCCGCTTTTAAATTATATAAAAGCTTACGGTATTTATTGCCAGAAACATGCTCGTGAATTCTATCTTCACGCTTTACAAACAATTGAACAGAACCAAATTCGGGTGGCAACAGCACCTCTTGAATGACGGCATCTTCAAGTTTAAATTTCATGTTTGCAAAGGTACTTCAAAAAGGCGAAAAAAGGTCTTGTCTTTAGATATTCCATATTGCTTTCCTGTAAAAAGGCTTCCCGCTCAAAAGAAATATTCCGATAGGCTCTTCTGTGGTTTCTGTATTTCATCAGTCCGAACAAATACTCCAAAAAATACCACACATAAAAAGGCAGGATCAACAATTCCAATTGCTGCCGTAAATGAATGTATTCATGGTTAATCAAAACTATATCGGACTTCAACGCTTTCTCCTTCAAAAATACAAAAGGGTACATTGTCATCCCTGTGTAACCCTTCGGCACTAAATATTTGGAAATAAAAATCATAGAAATTACCCTTTCAAAAATCACTCCAAATTACATTATCTTTGCCACATGAAGAAAATAATTCCTATTGAAGAAGGAGATTACTACCTCACCCCCGAAGGATACCGTTGCTTTACAGAACAATACCATTTAAAACGCGGCTACTGCTGCCAAAGTGGCTGTAGACACTGCCCCTATGGCTACAATAAAAATACGGGGACCACTAAAAAATAACCCCTTTTATTTCGTAATTTTAATTTTACAATTAGCTAGTCCTTCAATATTTGAGTAAAAAATATTGGTATGATTATTGATTACTTTATTGTTGAACCAAAAATGGACTAACTTAATTTTTGGCACTTTCAACAAACCAAACACCAAATTAAAATTGAAAACACGATGAAAAGATTCTTAACTACGCTCACACTTGCCATTGTAATAGTAACAGCGACTTCCTGTAGTTCTGTACAGGTAGCTTCCGATTACGATAAAAAGGTAGATTTCACGCAATACAAAACCTTTGCCTTTTTCAAAACAGGGATTGACAAGGCCGAAATTAGCGATTTGGACAAAAAACGTATCCTAAGAGCCATTGAAGCGGAACTTTTAGCCAAAGGCTATACAAAATCTGAAAATCCAGATATGTTGGTAAGCATTTTTACCAAATCCAGAGAAAGAGTGAATGTCTATAATAATGGTTTCGGCCCGTATGGCTATGGCTGGGGCTGGAGTCCTTACTACTGGAACAATTACAATACGGTTTCTGTAGACACTGAGGGTGTTTTATATATCGACCTTATTGACAATGCCAAAAAGGAATTGGTCTGGCAAGGTCAAGGCACTGGTTACTTAAGTAAAAATATGGACAAGAAAGAAGAACGCATCAATGAGTTTGTTTCCAAAATCATGGAGAAATATCCACCGGAAATGATCAAGTAAGATAACCTCACACTAAAACTTAAAGGCGCTGATTTTTATAAATCAGCGCCTTTTTTATCGCTTATAAATCAGGATTCTCCAAGCTATTTTAGTCTTCATTTATAAAACCCTATCTTTGCCGACTTTTAGTAGAAACAAATCAAGAAACTCGGTTTAAAGATGTTAAAAAACTTTACCCAAAACCCTAAAAACGACATTTTCGCTGGTATAACAGTGTCATTAGCGATGATTCCCGAAGTGGTTGCCTTTGCCTTCGTAGCGCAGATAGACCCTTTGGTAGCATTGTCCGGTGCCTTCATTATTGGATTGATCACCGCAATTTTTGGTGGAAGACCAGGATTGATCTCTGGAGCAGCGGGAGCTGTTGCCGTTATTTTTGTTCATCTTATTTCAGAAGGACATGCCAAGGGAATGCTATTTGACACGCCTATTGAAAACATGGGCTATTTCTACCTATTGGCGGCCGTCATTTTAATGGGAATTATCCAAATAGCGGCTGGTGTTTTTAAATTGGGGCGTTTTGTACGCTTGATACCGCATCCCGTAATGATGGGATTTGTAAACGGATTAGCCATCGTAATTTTTTTGGCACAAGTCCGTATGTTCTCCCACAAACAATTGGAAATTGGCGCCGATGGCCTAAAAAAATATATCGACATCCCTATGCAAGGCGTGGAACTTTACACCATGCTTGGCCTTGTTGGACTTACCATGGCCATTATTTGGTTGTTGCCTAAAGTGACCTCCAAAATCCCAGCTGCCTTAACCGCAATTCTTGTTACCACAGGTATTGTTGTGTTCTTCAACCTTGATGTCAGCACTGTTGGTTCTTATATCATAGAAGGCGGAGGTGAAGGTCTAAAAGGTGAATTCCCTACTCCAAACATTGAACTTTGGCAAAATCTACCTTTCAATTTAGACACTCTGAAATTCATTCTTCCATATGCTTTTTTAGCAGCCTCAGTAGGCCTTATTGAATCATTGATGACCATGAACTTGGTGGATGAACTTACAGAAACCAGAGGAAACGGAAACCGTGAATGTGTAGCTCAAGGAGCAGGGAATATTGTAAGCGGTCTGTTTGGAGGTACCGGTGGTTGTGGTATGATTGGCCAAACGGTGATTAACATTAATGCTGGCGGTAGAGGGCGCCTTTCTGGAGTTATGATGGCCTTAACCTTGTTGACCTTCATATTATTTACCGCGCAATATATTGAGCAAGTTCCTATTGCCGCCTTGGTAGGTGTCATGTTTATGATGGTTATTGAAACTTTTGCTTGGTCCAGTTTTAGAATTCTCGGAAAAATTCCTGTAGCAGATGCAGCGGTACTAATTATTGTATCAGCTGTAACCGTTATTTTTGATTTGGCAATTGCGGTATTTATTGGAGTTATTTTATCGGCTTTGGTATTTGCTTGGAAAAATGCCACCATGATTAGAGCGCGCAAACGCATGCAACTGGACGGCACCAAAACCTATGAAATTTGGGGGCCTTTGTTCTTTGGGTCTATTCAAAATTTCAACGAGAAGTTTGATGTGAAAAATGACCCTGATAAGGTAGAAATTGATTTTGTGGAATCCCGAGTAAGCGACCACTCTGCTTTGGAAGCCATCACCAATTTGGTGAACAAGTATGAAGCAGAAGGCAAATCCATCAAACTAAAACACTTAAGCGAAGATTGCAAAACCTTGCTATATAAAGCCAATCCTAAATTTAAAGATGTGGTGATTGAAGATATCGACGATCCTAGATATTATCTAGCCGCCGATCCTGAGAAATTTACTAAACCTCTTTCTGAATACAACCTATAAAAGAAAAGCGACTCAATTGAGTCGCTTTTTTATTTTTAATATTCCAATAACTGAATAATTTTCTCTTTCACTTTTTCTGTGGAAGGAATCATGGTCTGCTCTAAAGTGCTATTCAATGGAATGGCTGGCATGTTTTCACTACCAATGGTCATCACCGGTCCATCCAAATATTTAAAACATTCCTCCTGAATTTTTCCTGACAAGGCCCTTGCAAAACTATTATTGGAAGGCTCCTCAGTAACCACCAAACACTTACCGGTCTTCTTTACCGATTTCATGATGGTCTCTTCGTCCAAAGGATATAACGTACGTAAATCGATCACTTCTATTTGGTCTTGCATCCCCAATTCCTCCGATGCATTCATCGCCCAATGCACTCCCATTCCATAGGACACAATAGTCAAGGTTTCAACCTCTTCCTGTTTCCATATTTCCTGAAGCACCCAAGCTTGCCCGAATGGCAATACATAATCCTCAGCAGGCTCCACCGAAGTAGCTCCTTGCGTTCCTTTCACCTTACTCCAATACAATCCTTTGTGCTCAAAAATAACTACTGGATTTGGATCGTGATAGGCTGCTTTCATCAACCCTTTTAAATCGGCACCATTACTTGGATAGGCAATTTTAATCCCACGGATATTGGTCACCACACTCTCCACAGAAGATGAGTGGTAAGGTCCTCCACTACCATAGGCACCAATAGGCACGCGCAAAATCATGCTTACCGGCCATTTTCCATTGGACAAATAACAGCTTCTACTTACCTCCGTAAACAGCTGATTCAATCCTGGCCAGATATAATCGGCAAACTGAACCTCAACAATAGGTTTTAAACCAACAGCGCTCATTCCAACCGTGGACCCTACAATAAAAGCCTCCTGAATCGGCGTATTGAACACACGATCGTCACCAAACTTTTGAGCCAAGGTAGCAGCCTCACGGAACACTCCTCCCAATCTTCCTCCAACATCCTGTCCGTACAACAAACATTCCTTGTGCTGTTTCATCAATTCTTCCACCGCAAACAACGCACAGTCTACCATCACGACCTTTTCGGCTCCTTTTGGTGTACGCTCTCCTTTTTCTTCGGTGATTGGTGTCGGCGCAAAATCGTTTGTAAACAAGTCTTCCGGTTGCGGATCTTCGGCTTGTAAAGCTCTTTCATAATCGGCTTCAACTTTTGCTTTGGCAGCAGCTTCTATTTGCTCAATTTCTTCAGCTGAAAATCCATGATCCAACAATTGCTGTTTCAACACAGGGTATGGATCTCTTGTTTTGGCCTCTTCCAAATCATCGCGATACCATTCCATTCTCACCCCAGATGTGTGGTGATTCAACAACGGCACTTTGGCGTGCACCAAGAATGGTCTGCGCTCCTTACGAATGGTAGCAATTACCTTTTCAATAGCCTCGTAACTCTCAATAAAATTGGCACCGTCAATAGAAATAGCTTCTAATCCATTGAACCCTTGGGCATATTCAAAAGCACTCTGGGCACGGGTTTCAGCTTCATTGGCAGAAATATCCCAACCATTGTCCTGTACCAAATACAGAATTGGCATTTGCTTTAAAGCGGCCATTTGAAAAGCTTCGGCAATCTCTCCTTCAGTAACCGAGGCATCTCCCAAACTACATACCGAAATAGGCGCGTCATCCGAAAGTTCTATATCGCCAAGAATTGGATTTTTCAACCCTTGCTTTTCCAAATATTGCATCCCCATGGCTACGCCAGTTGCTGGAATCGCCTGCATACCCGTTGCCGAAGACTGGTGAGGGATTTTAGGCTTATCCAAATCCTTTAAACTAGGGTGCGAATAATAAGTTCTTCCTCCTGAAAACGGATCATCCTTTTTGGCCAACACCTGTAGCATTAAATCGTACGGCTGTAATCCAAACGAAAGCAACATGGCATCATCTCGGTAATATGGAAAGGCATAATCCTGCGGTAACAATTGCATTCCCAAAGCCGTCTGTACTGCCTCATGCCCTCTTGAGGTTGCATGAACATATTTGGAAACAACCTTAAAATTGGTTTCGTACAATTCGGCCATGGCTTTGGCCGTGCATAAATTTGAAAATCCTCTTTCTAAAATGTCCTTCTTCATTAAACTAATTCCTTTTCAATTTTAATGATCCAGTTGAAAGGATCTTCAATCTTTCCTGTTTTGATGGCATTAAGCGTATCGTTCACATCCAAACCAACAGGGCTTTCATCGGAAACATGGATTAGCTCATCTCCCATTCCAATCTCTTGGATGTAGGCAATTCCTACGGCAGTTCCCGTTCCAAAAGCCTCCTCTAAGGTTCCTGCATTTGCCGCTTCCTTAATTTCATCTATGGTTATTGGACGCTCCACCACTTCAAAACCTTTGGCTTTTAAAACATCCATAACACTCATTCTAGTGATACCGTCCAAAATGGCTCCATCACGTTTTGGTGTGATAAACTTCCCATCTATTTTAAAGAAGATGTTCATGGTACCCACCTCCTGAATATATCTATGCTCCACAGCATCCAACCATAGAACTTGATCATAACCTTTTGCCTTCGCAAGTTCTGTTGGCCTGATGGCCGCAGCATAATTACCCGCGGCTTTGGCTTCTCCCGTTCCTCCTTCAACTGCTCTCACGTACTTTTTCTCTGCCCACAACTTGATACGTTTGCTAAAAAACGGACCTGACGGCGATGCCATGATAATGAACTTGTAATGGTTTGCGGCACGCATTCCAATAAAAGGTTCATCGGCGTACATAAAAGGTCGCAAATACAAAGCGCTTCCTTCTGCTGGCGGAATCCAATTATGTTCCAAAGCAACCAACTGCTTCAAACCTTCAACAAATAAATCTTCAGGAAAATGAGGCATTCCCATTCTATCGGCGCTGGTATTTAAACGGGCGGCATTTTTTTCGGCACGGAACAACCTCGGGCAACCATCGGCTCCTATTGTTGCCTTCATCCCTTCAAAAATGGCCTGTCCATAATGCAAGGCCATGGCTGCTGGATGGGTTGCTATGGGAGCCAAAGGCTCTATCCTTGGATTGACCCACTCCCCATTTTCATAATCACAAATAAACATGTGATCGGTGAAGGTGGTTCCCAAAGGGATATTGGTAAAGTCTACCGTATCAACTTTCGACTTTTCTACTGTTGTTATATGTATGTTATAAGACATGACTTATATTTTTCTATTCGTATCAAACTGTTCAAAATAATCGGCTACACGACGCACAAAACTACCTCCCAAATAGCCATCAACTACACGGTGGTCAAAAGACAGGGACAGGTACATCATGCTTCTAATAGCAATTTCATCGCCATTTTCGGTTTCGATGACTTCAGGGCGCTTTTTAATAATCCCCAAAGCTAAAATGGCCACTTCTGGTTGGTTGATAATAGGCGTTCCCATAACGCTTCCAAAGGTTCCAACATTGGAAATGGTAAAGGTGCTTCCCTTAATATCGTCACCCCCCAGCTTATTTTCTCTGGCCTTTCCAGCCATTTCGTTTACGTTTTGAGCCAGCGTTTTCAAATCCTTAGTATCGGCATTTTTCACTACAGGAACAATTAAATTTCCTGAAGGCAAGGCAGTTGCCATCCCAATATTGATATCCTCCTTAACAATGATGTTTTTACCATCCACCGAAGCGTTGATATTTGGAAAATCCTTAACAGCCTTGGCAACGGCTTCCACAAACAAAGGTGTAAAGGTTAAACGCTCTCCGTACTTTTCCTCGAAAGCCTTTTTATTGTCATTGCGCCATTGCACCATATTGGTCAAATCGGCCTCCATGTAAGCAGTCACGTGTGGGGACGTATGCTTTGAATACACCATATGGTCGGCAATCATTTGACGCATACGGTCCATTTCAACAACCTTTCCTTTTCCTTTGTCAAAACTTAACTGCGGAATGCGATAAGCTGTTGGATCTTGAACTACAGGCTGTGCAAACTTATATGGTCTGCCCTCTTGGATATAATTGAAAACATCGCTTTTTCGCAACCTGCCTTCATGCCCAGTAGCAGGAATTCTGGAGAGTTCCTCAAAACTGATATAGTGTTCCTTTGCAATTTTTTCTACCAAAGGCGAAAAAAATGTATTGGTATTATTTACCGAAAAACTAGCCGTATCAATTACTGATGGCTTTATATTCTTTACTTTTTTAGGTTGAGAATTCGTTTCCTTTTTGGATGTAACGGTCTTTGTCTTATCAGATGTATTCTTGGCATCTTCAGTAGAATTCAACGTTTCCGAAACTTCCAAAACAGCAATCACCTCTCCGACGGGCACCACATCTTTAGCTTGGAACATGGTTTTCACCAAAGTCCCCGAACTCGTTGCCGGCACTTCATTGTCAACCTTATCTGTAGCAACTTCTAAAAGAATATCCCCTTCCTCAAAGCTATCTCCCTCATTCACCAACCAATTGATAATGGTTCCCTCTGTTATACTTTCGCCCATTTTGGGCATTTTCAATTCGAATTTCGACATTCTTGTGAACTAATGTTTGTTAGTTTATTAAACTTACTTTTTCATAAAATCACGAAGCGTGTCATAGGCACCCTCCTGAACTTTCATGTTTTCCGGAATCTCCCTTAAAGGTGCAACCTCCTTCAAACTCTCACGGCAATCTGCAGGTAATTGCTGATACAATTGCGTCCCTTTGGTCTTCCATGCAATCATGTCATCGGAAACTTCCTTGACCACTTTGGCTGGGTTTCCAACAACAAGACTTCGGTTTGGAATGATGGTTTCTGCCTTTACAAAGGCCATAGCCCCAACAATGCACTCATCCCCTATTTGGGCATCGTCCATGATAACACTGTTCATCCCAATCAAGCAATTTCTTCCCAAATTAGCACCATGAATCACGGCTCCATGACCAACATGGGCACTTTCTTTAAGTGTAATTGATTTCCCAGGAAACATGTGTACTGTACAGTTTTCCTGAACGTTCACTCCATCTTCCAAAATGATTTGTCCCCAATCGCCACGAATGGCAGCTCCAGGACCTATATAGCAGTTTTTTCCGATGATAACGTTTCCGGTTACGGCCGCCAAAGGGTGCACAAAACTACTTTCGTGTACCATTGGCGTATATCCTTTAAAACTGTAAATCATGGTTTACTTAAAACGTTTCAAAATTTCCTTTGTAAACTCTCCCAACACCAGACGACCGCTGATAGCTGCGCGTTCTGAAAGCAATTTATCCCAATGCTCGGTTCCTTGCCAGAACATAGTTTTCATTTCTTTCATGGCCTCTGGATTGTAAGTACACAAATTTTCAGCCATCGCTTTTATCGCTTCATCCATGTCTTGAGTCGTATCAAAAACCTGAGTAAACAGACCTTTGTCTGTAGCCCATTCTGGAGAATAAAAACTATTGGCATCCATAGCAATTTGCGACATGGCACTCACGCCCATTTTACGCTCAATGGCAGGACCAACCACAAACGGACCAATCCCAATATTAAGTTCGCTTAGTTTGATTTCGGCGAATTTGGTCGCCATACAATAATCAGTTGCGGCTGCCAGACCAACACCACCACCAACGGTTTTACCTTGAATACGCCCAATAACAAACTTTGGACATTTACGCATGGCATTGATTACATTGGCAAAGCCAGAAAAGAATACCTTTCCTGTGGCATCGTCATTGATATTGATCAATTCCTTAAAGCTTGCTCCTGCACAAAAAGTTCTATCGCCTCCACTTTTAAGAACGATGACCTTAACATCTTCATTGTTTCCTGCATCGGTAATGGTTTGGGCTAAATCGGCCAATAAATTTCCTGGCAAGGAATTATGTTCTGGGTGAAAAAACTCCACATACCCAACATGATTCTCTATGCTTAACTTTACGTATGGACTATTTTCCATCTTTAATTTCTTTTATAATTTATATCAATCCGAATTGTTCGAAATGATGATTTAAATGTTTTCTCTCCAATAAATACCACTCGTATCTATTCAACTCTCCAAAAACAACATTTTTGGTTTTAGCTTCTGGATGTTCTTTAAAATAGGCCAAATAGGCTTCACGAGCTTCTTTCAATTTTTCTTTGGCTTCCTCTAAACTGGCATGTTTTAATTCGGTAATTCGAGATCTTTCTGCCAATGGAAAATCATAACCACTTGGCATTTTTTCATAGTTATATAGCGTGGCGTGCACTTTTTCCAAAATCTTTTTAGGCGTCGCTATATCAAAATCCTGAATTTCCCCCGAAGCAATTCTGTAGGTATATTCCAAATGCTCCAACATTAATTGAGGGGTTAGATTCCCCCACTTTGCTTTATCCTCTTCGGTAAGCTTGTTGATGCATTCTGCAATTTTAGCTTCGGTCATTTCCACCAAAGTTTCTTGTTTCTTCTGAACCATGGTCAAAATGGTCGCAAAAGCCACCATTTCATCATTATTAGCATCAAATACCTCTACAAACCATTTTACAATCCCACTAGGATGCTCGGCTCCTGCCACATCCCGATCTACTTTTTGCTTACAAGTCAATCGTACATATACCGTATCGTTATGGTACAGTGGACGCAGGAATCGACATTCTTCCAAACCGTAGTTTGCTGCCACAGGGCCTTTGTTTGGATATACAAACAATCCCGCTGCTGCGGAAATGATAAAATATCCATGGGCCGTGCGTTTTTCAAAAATGCTTCCATCAAGCGATGTGATGTCTGTATGGGCATAAAAATGGTCCCAAGTCAAATTCGCAAAATTGATAATATCGGTATCTGTAAAGGTTCGCTTATGGGTTTTAAGTGACATTCCTGGTTGGATGTCTTCCCAATGGTATTTAAATGGATGCTGCTCTGCTTCCTTATAGGCTGCTTTTTGCTGATATATCCCTGTTATTTCGGTCAAAGTAGTTGGTGAGCCCTGAATTGCAGTACGCTGCAAATAATGTTTGATACCACGTACACCTCCCATTTCTTCGCCACCTCCGGCACGTCCTGGACCACCGTGAACCAAATACGGTAATGGAGAACCGTGTCCGGTGCTTTGTTTGGCACTTTCACGATTCAATACTAGAATTCGGCCATGATGCGAGGCTGCATTTATCACATATTCCTTCGCAATCTTATCATCGTTAGTCGCTATGGAAGACACAAGAGATCCTTTCCCCATTTGGGCCAAAGTAACCGCTTCGTCCATAGTTTTATATGGCATTATGGTACTTACCGGACCAAAAGCCTCGCGTTCATGAACCACCGTGTTTTGCAACGGATTATCCGTACGGAATAATACTGGGCTAATAAACGCTCCTTTCTGGGCATCGGCTCCTATGGTATCCAAAGTATCTAAATTCCCATATACCATTTCTGCTTCTTTGGCAATATCCGAAATGGAATTCTTCACGGCTTCCACCTGTTGTTTGCTCACCAAAGATCCCATTCTCACTTCTTTCAATCTTGGGTCTCCTATGGTAACTTTATCCAGCGCTTTTCCTAAGGCAATCTGAACATCCTCCACAATGCCTTCAGGCACAATGATACGACGGATAGCCGTACACTTCTGTCCTGCTTTCACCGTCATTTCATTTCGAACTTCCTTTATGAACAGATCAAATTCTGGAGTCCCTGGCACAGCATCTTCCCCAAGAATAGAAGCATTCAAAGAATCTGCTTCCATAGTAAATGGCACAGCCTCCTGTATTAATCTAGGATGCGCTTTTAACAAACGTCCCGTTGCTGCAGACCCTGTAAAGGTCACCACATCTTGAGACTCTACCGTATCCAATATAGATTTTACGGTACCGTTAATAATTTGTAAGGCTCCCTCAGGCAAAATTCCTGAGGCTATGATTTCCCTTGCTACGGCCTCTGCCAAATAAGATGATGATGGGGCTGGCAACACGACTGCAGGAACCCCTGCCATCCAATTCACTGCGCACTTTTCCAACATTCCCCAAACTGGGAAATTAAAGGCATTGATATGCACGGCCACCCCTTTTTTAGGAACCATAATATGGTGTGCCATAAAACGGCCTCCACGAGATAAATCGATTGGATCGCCCTCAACATGATAGGGTTGATTAGGAAATAATTTTCTTAAGGACGCATTGGCAAAAAGGTTTCCAAAACCTCCTTCAATGTCAATCCAACTATCTATTCTAGTTGCTCCTGTGCGATAACTTAAATCGTAAAATTGCTCTTTGCGTTTGGTAAGATACAAGGCCAACTTTTTAAGCATGTTCCCACGCTCCTGAAACGTCATTTTCCTAAGAATCTCGCCTCCCTTGGTTCTTCCGTAGTTTAATATTTCTGGAATGTCCAAACCTTCAATGGCCACACTGGTAAAAGCTTCCCCAGTAATAGCATCTAAAACCGGAATTCCCTCTTCTTTACCTTCGGTCCATTGACCTTGAACGTAATGTTGTATTTTTTTCATATTACACTCTTTCAATAATTGCCGCGTAACCTTGACCTACACCAATACACATGGTCACCAAAGCGTAACGCTTATTTTGTTCCTGTAATTCCAATGCTGCCGAATAAGCAATACGTGCACCTGTCACTCCCAGTGGATGTCCTATAGCAATAGAGCCTCCATTTGGGTTCAATCTAGTGTCGTCGTCGGCCAATCCCCAAGCACGTGTACATGCCAAGGCCTGAGCAGCAAACGCTTCATTAAGTTCAATAATGTCCATGTCATCCATGGTCAAACCTGCCTTTGCCAAAGCTTTATTGGAAGCCTCTACAGGGCCAATCCCCATAATGCGAGGCTCAACGCCAACCACTGCCGAACTTACAATTCTAGCCAATGGTTTAAGGTTATATTTTTCAACCGCTTCTGAAGACGCGATAATGGTCGCAGCTGCGCCATCATTCAATCCAGAGGAATTTCCTGCAGTCACACTACCATCCTTTTTAAAGGCCGGACGCAATTTCCCCAACACTTCCATAGTGGTTGTTGGTTTTACAAATTCATCTTTTGCAAACAGAATCGGGTCCTTTTTGCGTTGTGGAATTTCAACCGTCATTATTTCTTTTGCCAATCTCCCATTTTCTTGGGCTTTGGTCGCCTTCATTTGGCTCCAGTTGGCAAACTTATCTTGATCCTCACGTGAAATATCGTGCAACTCCACCAAGTTTTCAGCGGTATTCCCCATACCATCTGTTCCATACATCTCGTGCATTTTTGGATTTACAAAACGCCATCCGAAACTGGAATCGTACATTTTGGAATCTGTACCAAAACCTGATGACGGCTTTGAAACTACCAAAGGGCCACGTGTCATATTTTCAACACCGCCAGCAATAAAAATGTCGCCATCGCCAGCTTTTATCGCTCTATTGGCATGAATAATCGCCGACAATCCTGAACTGCACAAACGGTTCACCGTTTCTCCCGGTACGGTATATGGCAAGCCAGCCAACAACAAAGACATTCTAGCCACATTACGGTTGTCTTCCCCTGCTTGGTTGGCGCAACCCAAAATCACATCGTCATATGCTTCTTTTGGAATGTTTGGATTTCTTTTAACTATTTCTTCAATTACCAAAGCCCCTAAATCGTCCGTTCTCACAGCCGACAAAGTGCCTTTGTAACTTCCTATTGGAGTACGAACTCCATCTATGATATATGCTTCTTTCATATTTATGCCCACGAAAGTGGGTATCTTTTCGGTTTAATTCTCTCGAAAGTGTGAATCCTATTTACTATTATATTTTTACGCATTCCTAAACAATACTAATCTGTTTAGGTTTCAATATTTCTTTTGAATTAAGAGATTCCTGCCTTCGCAAGAATTCATTCCCATTCTTTTTGAGTGCGATACACCACACCTTTGAACAGTGCTACCAATTCATCGCCTCGCTTTACTTCAACAATGTTGAAGCCTAATTTGTTATTTACTTTTTCTATCACGGATTCCGCCTCCAAATAATCGCCCTCGTTTAAGGCTTCGATATGATTGATACTGGTTTCTATGGAAACCGAAAATCTACCATGGGTATTTGCGGCAAAACCAAAGGCTGTATCCGCCAGGGAATAACTTATGCCTCCATGTGCTTTGCCCATGCTGTTGAGCATTTCCTTTCTAACGGTCATCCCTACTTTGCAACGACCAATTTCGCATTCCAAAATTTCTATGCCCAACCAAGTACTAAACGGATCTTGGTGTAACATTTTGTGCGGTATTTGTTCGCCCTGCATTAAAAAAAGCTTTTGTTTTCTTTGTTCATTTTACGCAATAACGGACTGCACCTGTAACGATCTTCGTGATACTCGTTATAAAGCTCATCCAACTTGGCCACACACCAAGCGATTCCTTTTTCATCTGCCCATGCCAACAGCCCTTTAGGATAATTTACCCCTTTGGTCATGGCATTGTCAATATCTTCTGCAGAGGCTATGTTTAAAAACAAAGCATCTGCCGCTTCGTTGATCAGCATCACCAAGACACGGTCAAAAATTTGTTGGGCCAATTCTTTATTCTCTGTTGGAGTAGGCATTTCAACTCCTTCGGAATAATCGTAATATCCCTTCCCGGTTTTTCTACCTAAATACCCTGCTTCGCTCAAACGCTTTTGCGTAAAAGACGGTTTGTATCTAGGATCGAAATAGAAAGATGTAAATACCGTTTCTGTCACGGTATAATTCACGTCATTCCCAATGAAATCCATCAACTCAAAAGGCCCCATACGGAAACCTCCAATGGTTTTCAAGCTCCAATCAATCGTTGCAAAATCAGCTATCCCTTCTTCATAAATTCGCAACGCTTCCCCATAAAATGGACGTGCTACACGATTCACAATAAATCCAGGGGTATCTTTAGCAACCGCCACGGTTTTACTCCAATCGGAAATAGTTTTTACCGCCAAATCCAAAACATCCTTGGAAGTTTGCACGGCAGGAATCACCTCCACCAACTTCATTAAAGGCGCCGGGTTAAAAAAGTGAATTCCAATGCAACGCTCTGGCTTTTGAAGCGAGGCCGCAATGGAAGCAATGGATAAGGAAGAGGTGTTTGAAGCGATGATACAGTCATCACTCACATAGCTTTCCAATTCTAAAAAAACCTTTTTCTTGATGTCCAAATTCTCTACAATGGCTTCTATGGTAAGGTTGGAATCTGCCAATTCCTTTAGGGTATCCACATATTGAATGTTACCTTGAATCCTCAGTTTTTCATGAGTTTCAATGCGTCCCTTTTCAACCAATTTGGTCAATATTTTCTCCAATGACAGTCTTGCTTTTTCCAAAGCTGCTTCATTGGTGTCATATAATTTAACGGTACACCCTGCGGTGGCTGCCACTTGTGCAATGCCACTCCCCATGGTGCCGCTTCCTATGATTCCTAAGTTCATTTACTTTCCTTTAAAAGTTGGTTTTCTTTTCTCTACGAAGGCCGAAACCCCTTCAGCATAGTCCTCGGTTCCTGCGGCTTCAATTTGATATTTTGACTCCAAAGCCAACTGTTCCTCCAAGTTGTTGGTCAAGGATTGATTTAAACTTTTCTTGATTAATCCCAAAGCTTTGGTTGGCATGTTTGCCAATTTTAAGGCCAGTTTTGAGACCTCTTCCTCAAAACTTTCCAATGGCAATACTTTATAGATCATCCCCAAGCGCTCGGCTTCTTCAGCAGACACTTTATCTCCCAACATCGCCAAGGCAGACGCTTTTTGGAAGCCAATCAATCTTGGTAAAAAGAAAGTCCCGGCGCTATCAGGAATCAAACCAATCAAACTAAAAGCCTGAATAAAGCTCACCTGTTCATGGGCTACCACAACATCACAAGCCAAAGCTATATTGGCACCTGCACCAGCAGCAACGCCATTTACTGCACCTATAATCGGTTTTTCTATATGTCGAATTCTGGTGATGATTGGATTGTAGTGTTCTTCCAATATTTTCTTGAAGCCAGGGTTCAATTCTGGTGAAGTAACTTCCTTTAAATCCTGTCCCGCACAAAATGCCTTTCCGTTTCCAGTCAACACGATGGCTCTTACCTCTTCATTTGTTTCACAAGCATCCAGAGTCTCTTGAAGTTTCAAGGCCATTTCGCGATTGAAACTATTGAATACTTCTAGACGGTTAAGCGTGATATAGGCTATATTATTTTCAATTTTCAATTCAATTGAACTCATATCTATTTTGGTAGTTTAAATTCTGGATTATAAATAATTCCAATGATATTTTTCCAAGGATCATACACGCTAGCTGCGGCTATGTCACCTCCAACATTATTGGGTGCTTCATGCTTGGTGGCTCCCATTTCAATTAAGGAATCATACACCTTTTGGATATCCTCCACACCCCAATAGGTTTGCACAGTACCATTATCGGTGCCTTGTACCTTTTCTTTGGGATGCAGGCCCAATTCGTAGCCGCCAATATTAAATCCCACATAATAAGGGGTATCGTAATATGGTTGCGCATTGAAGACTTTGGCATACCATGCCTTGGCTTTTTCAAGGTCTTCCACCATGTATACAACCGTACGAAGACCCAACATTGGTGATTGTTTATTTTCCATTGTGTTTTATTATTTCAAGCATTTAAAATAATCGAAAGGTTCATGGCAATCATCACATTGAAACTGGGCCTTACAGGCCGTAGAACCAAATTGGCTTACCAACCGGGTATTGGTTGAACCACATTGAGGACACTTCACAATTCGCTTGCCATGAAGAAGCACATCTTTATCGGCTTCGGCTTCCAAAGGGGCTGCAATGCCATACGCTTCCAGCTCCTTTCTTCCTCTGGGTGTGATCCAATCGGTAGTCCAAGCTGGGGCCAGAATCAATTCTATTTCCGATTCATAACCAGCCTTTTTTAATGCGGCTTTGATATCGTCTCCAATGACATCCATGGCAGGACAACCACTATAGGTAGGGGTAATTTTAACCTTGACGAGGTTATTTTCAATAATGGCAGAACGTACAACTCCCATATCCATAATGGACAACACTGGAATTTCAGGATCTGACACCTGTTCCAGAATTGGGATAAGAATTTCATCTATATGTTGTGCTGTCGTTGTCATTGATTACCACTCCATATTTGGGTAGGCGCGTTGCATGTATTGCATATCGGCCAACAAATAGCCCATATGTTCTGTGTGAATTCCTTGTTTTCCTCCTTTTTGGAAATACTTTGATTCTGGTATTTCTATTGTTGCTTCTTCCAACACTTCAGAAACCGTCTTGTAATAAGCTTCCTTAAGTGTCGTCACATCCACTCCAATGCCTTCTTCAACCATCGTCTTATCTGCATCCGTTAGATGAAACAACTCATCGGTATAAGTCCAAAGATCATTGATAGCGGTTTGAATGCGTGTATTGCTCTCTTCGGTTCCATCCCCCAAACGTTTGATCCAATCGGAAGAAAACCGTTGATGATAGCTCACTTCCTTGATGGATTTTGTCGCAATGGCCGACAGGGTTAAATCGCTACTTTTTTGTAATTCGGTTAGAAACAACAAATGATACACATCAAACAAAAATTGACGCGCCATAGTGTATCCAAAATCTGTATTAGGCTGCTCCACCAAGAGTACATTATAATATTCACGTTCCTTTCGAAGGAATGCGATACTATCTTCGGAAGCGCCTTCTCCTTTTATTTTTGCGGCATATTGATAATAACTGCGCACTTGCCCCAACAAATCCAAGGACATATTGGTACAGGCAATATCGGTTTCCAAATTTGGCCCGTGTCCGCACAGTTCTCCCAACCTTTGACCTAAAATCAAAGAATTATCGGCAATGCCTAGTATATATCTATATAAATTGTCTTTCATATCTCTTTCCCACAAAAGTGGGAATCTGTTTAATTACTTCTCGACACAATTTGTTACTATCGTACAAATTACTCGAAGTGACATTTGTTTTACTTACGAATTTCCCGTTTTCAGGAAACCACTACATATGTTTTACTTCGTCCGGCAAGTCATAAAAGGTAGGATGACGATACACCTTATCCTGCGCCGGCTCAAACATTTCACCATTATGTTCTGGGTTTGAAGCAGTGATATACTTTGATTCTACCACCCAAATGCTCACACCTTCATTTCTTCTTGTGTAGACATCACGTGCATTTTCCAATGCCATTTCGGCATCGGCCGCATGTAAGCTACCAAAATGTCTGTGTTCCAATCCGTTTTTACTTCTTACAAAGACTTCCCAAAGAGGCCAGTTTTTTGTTGACATAATATTATTTTTAAACTGCTTGTTTTTCTTTTCTTTCTTGTTGCTTTTCGGCATGCGCCATGGCTGCATCACGCACCCATTCGCCACGCTCCCATGCTCCCACACGAGCTTTCATACGTGCTTTGTTCATTGGTCCGTGGCCTTTTACCACTTGCCAAAACTCATCCCAATTGATTTCACCAAAGTCATAGCTTCCGCGTTCTTCATTCCACTTTAAATCTGGATCTGGAATAGTTAAACCTAGAATTTCTGCCTGAGGTACCGTTTGATCAATAAACTGCTGACGCAATTCGTCATTGGTTTTACGTTTCAACTTCCATTTCATAGATTGTTCGGTATGGGTTGACTCTGCATCGGTAGGACCAAACATCATCAAACTAGGCCACCACCAACGGTTTAAAGCATCCTGAGCCATTTCTTTTTGTTCCGGAGCTCCTTGACAAAGTTTCAACATGATTTCATATCCTTGACGCTGGTGGAAACTTTCTTCCTTACACACTCTCACCATAGCTCGGGCATAAGGTCCAAATGAGGTATTGCACAAGGGCACTTGATTAATAATGGCAGCGCCATCTACCAACCAACCTATGGCTCCCATATCGGCCCAAGTCACGGTTGGATAATTGAATATCGAGGAATATTTAGCTTTACCAGAATGTAGTTGTTCATACAATTCGTCACGAGAAATCCCTAAAGTTTCACATGCCGAATACAAATACAAACCATGCCCAGCCTCATCCTGAACCTTGGCCAATAAAGCCACTTTTCTTCTTAACGAAGGGGCTCTGGTAATCCAGTTCCCTTCTGGCAACATCCCCACAATCTCTGAATGAGCGTGTTGTGATATTTGCCTAATATGGGTCTGGCGGTATTTCTCCGGCATCCAATCTTTAGGTTCTATTTTCTCGTCACGTGCAATACGTGCCTCAAATTGTTCTTCTAAATTTTTAATTTGTTCTTCACTCATAATTTATGCCTGCCCAAACAGGTATGTTTAAATTAATTGTTTCAATACTTTTAAGAATTCACTTCTTCGGAATTCTTACACATCAAAGTCAACCACTACTTTATCTGTCGTTGGTACCGCTTGACAACTTAAAACATAGTTTTGCGCTACCTCTTTTTCTTCCAAAGCGTAGTTGATTTTCATTTTAACCGAACCTTCCTTCACCTGACATTTACAAGTAGAGCAAACCCCACCTTTACAAGCGAAAGGTAAATCGGCTCCTGCGGCTAAAGCACCATCCAAAATGTTGTCGAAATCATCATCCATGATGAAATGGAATTCTTTTCCTCCATCGATAATGGTCACTTCGGTACCATCTACTTTCTCTTCCAAAACTTCTGCGATGTGCTTATTTTCTTCTTCAGAACTTCCAGAGAAAAACAATTCATAATGAATGTTCTCTTTAGGCAATCCCGCTGCCTGAAGTTCATCACGAATCAAAAAGATCATGTCTTGGGGCCCACAGATAAAGGCATGTGCCGTATCTGGAATATCAATAAAGGTCTTGGTTAAAATCTCAAGTTTTTCGTGGTCAAAACGTCCATTTAAAAATGGAATATCGCGTTGCTCTTTGGTTAAAAAGTAGAACACTTGAAAGCGTCCAAAGAACTCATTTTTAAGCTGCTCTATTTCTTCCTTAAAGATAATGGATTTCACGGTGCGATTCAAATAAAACAACTTGAATGTACTCTGTGGTTCTTTGTGCAAATGGGTCTTGATAATGGACAGCATTGGGGTAATTCCACTACCGGCAGCAAAGGCGATATAATTTTTGGAACTTTCGGGCTCGCATTCCACGAAGAACTCCCCGTGTGGTGGCATTACCTCTAACTCATCGCCCGCCTTTAATTCGTTAAAAGCATAGTTGGAAAACAGCCCTCCTCTAATGGTCTTGATAGCCACTTTCCACTCATTGTCCAACGGACTAGAACAAAGCGAATAATTTCTTCGCACGTCCTGCCCATTTATTTCTTTTCGTAAGGTTAAATGTTGCCCTTGCTTAAACTTGAATACCTTTTTTAAATCTTCAGGAATCTCAAAAGAGACCACTACAGTATCTTTGGTTTCCTTGTATATATCTGAAACTTTTATTCGATAAAACTCTGCCATATTTTGTTCGATGCATTTTAACTAACACTTGTTAGTTTGATAGCAAATTTACAAAATATTTCGAGATACAAATGTTAATTTCCAAAGCTTAACGCTTTATAATTGTAGATATCGAAATTTAGCTGCCAAAAAATTGCAGCCAAGTGCATAAAATTCAACTTTAAACAATGCCGTTAATAAGTACGTTGCTCAAGTTTTCGGATAGTTCTTCGGGGTTCAAATCCTCCTTTTTCGGGATCCAGATATAAAGAGAACGTAGTGTGGACAACATAGAAAACAACATAACATCCACATTAGAGTCTTCAATTTCACCCGCCTCGATACCCTTAATCAAAATATCCCGAAACTCCTCTTCGTAGTCTGTCCGCAAGGTTAAATAATACTCCAACTTTTCCTCCAAATGCATCCAATCATTATTCAAGGATGCCATCCCGGAGGTATTGTTTGACGTAATATCCACATGCAATTTGACAATTTTCCGAAGTTTTTCGATACTGGAAATTTCGGCAGACTTGATCTCTCTCATCCCTTCCGTAAAAGTTTCCGCCAAGGAAATAATAATATCCTTAAGGATTTCCTGCTTGGAACTAATATGGTTGTACAAGCTTGCTGCCTTGATCCCCATAGTTCCCGCCAAATCCCGCATGGTTACAGCACTATAGCCCTTTTCCTTAAAAAGTTTGGCCGCGGTTTTTATAATTTCGTCTTTACGGGTATTTACAGGAGTACTCAATTTTTAGAAGTTTAAATTGCCTAGGGAAGGCTGTTAATTTTGAAGATTTATTTGTTGCAACTCGTCCAGCACATAAATAGGCGTTTCGTTGTATTCCAGAGTCCAACCCAATGAATTAGTGAGGATATAAAATTTAGACAGTTCACTAATCAAACGATCTTTGGCATTGGCCTTCATTTGAGAATCTTCCAACTTTTTTGCCAAGGAAGCTTTTACTTTTTGATTGATGATGTTGTAGTCTTTGGCTTCGAATGGGTTAAAGAAATCTGATTGTACATCGTAGTATTCCAAATCTGGACTTATCTTAATTTCTTCTTTGGGGATGCTTTTTATTCTCAGGATTTTGTTGGTTTCATCCACTTCGTATTCAATCTTACTTAAATCGTATGAAATGGTCACCTCTGCATTCACCACTACCAAAGCTTTTTTATCTGAAGTAAAGTAAGAACCGAAGAGCTCTTTGGAATTTTTATAGTTGAACACTTCGCTAAAATGTCCCTCGGTTACAACCAATTTTCCAACGTTCCGAATCTGCTCCTGAATCAATGCAGAACTCTCCAAAAGCACTGCTTCGTCTTTCTTTTGATCAGCACAATATTTGAAGACAAAAAGTGCCACAAGGGTTATTAAAATTCCTAAGAGGATTTTTCGCATAAGGCTAATTTAAACAAAAAAAACATTAGTTGCCTTCTCCTGTGAAAGCCTAACTAATGTTTTTAAATAATTGATTAATAGCCTTGTAAAAATAAAAATAACCCAGCCCAGATGTGTTACTAAAAAGTTACCTAATTATTAAGCTAAAAATCAGCCGATTATTTCTTTTTCAGCTCCAACTTCTCTGCAAAATAATCGCAGAAATCCTTCATTGTTGCCGTCATCTTTTCATCTTGGGTAGCACGGTGAAAAGTGTCGCTCATAGCCACTAAGGTTTGATGGAAAAATAATTTCATTTCATCAACCGGCATGTCTTTGGTCCATAAATCGATACGCAAAGTTTCCTGTGCCTTACTGTCCCAAACCGACAATAACATAGCCTTTGCCTCCTCATTTTCAATACCGCCATCCTGCGCCGTCCAACTTAAGTTTTCAGGAATGCGGTTTTCGTCCAATTCTACATTTAATGTAATTGTTGATTTTATATTCTCTGCCATTATTTACGTGGTTTATATTTTGAATTATTAAAAATTTCGGACGCTTCCATTTGAAGCATCTCCATAAAATCTACGTCGTTGTGCTCCATATAGGAACGCACAATTTGCCATCCGATAAATTGTCCCAATCGTCCAGGGGATTCCCTATCCAATTCCAAATAAAATTTTGAAAACGGTGCAGGCGCAATAAACCTACCTGCCATACCTGTATCGGTGCTGTACAGCATTTCTTTGTCTATAAAATACCTCCAGATATAGCTTTCGTTGTCTTGAGCCCAAGCCAATTGTTCCGGCAAATACCCAATTTTTTCAGCATCCGTTTTAAACGGAATCATCTTATCCTTAAAATACAGCAACTTCCCATAGTACACCATTTCATCCAACAAGGTTTTACGCTGCGATTGGAAGCTGTATTTTTCAGCATAACTGTTGGCCAAATCAGGTACAATTTGGGATTTGGTCATATTCTGGACAATGTATTTTTGAATTCCAGAATAGAACTCATGGTCTGCTCCCAAATAAGTATCCAAAGCAATTAATGCAATGGTGTCGGTTACAATGGTTTTGTTGCGGTAATCTACATCCGAAGTCAAGGTAATCACTCTTGGGGCAGTAAAGGTTTTATCGTAGTATTTTAAATGCTGAAACAATTTTTCGATATCCAATTCCACATCACCAAAATCGTGATACACCTTATCTACTTCTTCAAACAACTGTTGCTGCAAAGTGTCCTGCATACGATTGATCCAAACAGAATCACTAATTCTTTTTGAAAACAAGAAAGGATAGTTAGCTTTTAGTTTTGGCAAGTCTTCTGGAGTCGCTTTTGCAAATTCGGCATCAAACCGCTCCACCTTAAAAGGAATGTCGATCTTTGAAATTTCCTGCTCTTTTTTTGAGGTTTTATCGCATGATGACACCGCAATAAGAACTGCAAAAAGTAAAATTAGTTGCTTCATAAAACTTAAACTATGTTTATTTTTATTCCTAGCCCGTTTAGTTTATTTTTGTTTGCAAAGGTACTATTCTTAGATTTAAATCGTAATTAAAATGCAAACAGAAAAAATTGTTGACCACATCGTAAATTGGCTAAAAGATTACGCTACCAATGCTAAAGTAAAAGGTTTTGTTATAGGGGTTTCCGGAGGCATTGACTCTGCCGTAACTTCTACTCTATGTGCCATGACTGGATTGGAACTGCTTTGCTTGGAAATGCCCATACATCAGGCTCCTTCGCAGGTAAGTCGCGCCTTAAACCATATAAAATGGATGCAATCCAAATTTGAAAAGGTGAGCATGACCCAAGTCAACCTTACACCAGTTTTCGACAGTTTGGTGGCTGCCCTTCCTTCTGTAGACAATGAAGAAGAGCGTTTTATGTCTTTGGCCAATACCAGAGCAAGGTTAAGAATGACTTCCCTGTACTATTTTGCAGCACTGGATAAATTGCTCGTTGCCGGAACTGGGAACAAAGTAGAAGACTTCGGAGTTGGCTTTTATACCAAATACGGTGATGGAGGTGTTGATTTAAGTCCAATTGCTGATTTATTGAAAACCGAAGTTTATGAGCTTGCCAAATACCTGGGCATTAACCAAGAAATCATTGAAGCAGCTCCAACTGATGGCTTGTGGGGAGATGACAGAACAGACGAAGACCAAATAGGCGCCTCTTACCCTGAATTGGAATGGGCTATGACGATGAAAGACGAGGGAAAAACAGCTCATGATTTTGAAGGCCGAGAAAAGGAGGTTTTCGAAATCTTTATGCGCTTCAACAAAGCTAACCAACACAAGATGAACCCTATACCTGTCTGCACTATTCCGGATAATTTAAGATAATTCTTATTAATTTTCGAACACAAATCTTTAAACCTGTTATTTTTTTCATTACATTTACAAAAAGAACTACCCCATATACCTCTTAATCTTATCTGAGTTTCATCTCTGATTAATAGCATATTAACTTAATTACTAATTTTTTCCTATTATGATTAAAGTATTAGTCGTTGACAACCATCCGATTGTTCGAACAGGGTTACAGTTGCTATTTGAATCTAGTCCTGAAATACAGGTTATTGGCAGTGTAGGTAGCGGTATCGAAATCTTTGAATTCATTAGGCGACACTCTGTAGATGTCGTAGTTTCAGAAATTGATCTCCCAGAATTAAATGGAATTACCGCTTTAAGAGCCATCAAAAAAGAACATCAAAACTTAAAGGTGCTCTTTTTTAGTCACCATCCTGAAGAAATCTATGCCATTAGTGTTTTAAAGGCTGGTGCATCTGGTTACCTTTCCAAAACCGAAGATACGGACACTATCAAAGAAGCTATTTTAAAGGTGTACAATGGCGGCATTTACTTAAGCAATAACATGTCCAAACACCTTAACTATAACGACACTAAAAAGTCTCCTAGTAAGATGTACAAGCGTTTATCAACTAGAGAGGTTGAAGTGTTGAAACTGCTATCATCTGGCAAAAAGAACAAGGAAATTGCACAGGAATTGGATATCAACGAAAAAACTGTGAGCACCTATAAAGCAAGGTTATTCAAAAAATTACACGTTACCAATCTTGTAGATTTAATACATCAAGCAAAACACTTGGAGTTAACCAACGGTTAACCAACCACTTTTCCAAGTTTTCTAGATAACAGCATTTTTAGACCGAGGTAGTCTTTGACATCCTCTATGATAGCCATTTTATCGACATCTTCCCGCAAGGTGTCGTTTTTGTATTCCGCCACTTTTTTATCGATCAAAAAGCAGCGCAGACTTAAAATGGTTTGGTTTACCAACTGTGCAATCGATTCACTCTTTTGTTTAGGCACAATCAAATTGCGTTCCCAATCGTGAAGTGCGTAGCGCTCATCTTCCATAAGTATACTAGTAACTTCACTGGCCATTTCCTGATCCAATTTATTTACAAATTCCCTAGTGGAAAATGGTTTATCACTGTGAAGCTCTTCCATAATAGAATTGTAGATATTATGAAAATTAGGATTAGCAAACTGCATTTCGTCTTCCTGCAAATCAAGGAAAATTTTATCGAAAACTTTAGTAGTATTGATTACGGGTTCCAGTTTTAAGTCTCCTGTTTTTTCGTCCTCTTTCAACACCAAATCATCAAAATCTTCGGTTTCACTTCCGTATAGGAGCAAGATTTCAATGATTTTCCGCTCCAATTCATATTGCAAATCGATTTTCTGCTTAGGCTCTTCCTTTTTCACCACCTGAAAAGCCTTTTGCTCAGGACGCTCATTCTTGCCTGCGTCTTGAAGTTCCTTTTTACCCATTTGAGCCAAGGTGGTAAAAAGCACTTCCTCACTAATATCCATAATACGGGAACACTCCTGAATATACACTTCCCTCTTTATATTATCTGGGATTTTGGCAATACTGTTGACAATATCCCTAATAGTTTCCGCTTTTTTAATAGGATCATTATTGGCGTCTTCCACCAAAACAGAAGCCTTAAACTGGATAAAGTCCTTGGCATTGGCATCTAAATACTCCTTAAGTTCTTCAAGTGTATTTTGTCGCGCAAAACTATCTGGATCTTCTCCCTCAGGGAAGCTACACACCCTAACATTCATGCCCTGCTCAAGGATTAAGTCAATCCCCCGCAAAGAGGCTCTCATTCCTGCCGCATCACCATCAAATAGCACCGTAATATTTTTGGAGAGGCGATTGATCAGTCTAATCTGCTCAGAAGTTAAAGCGGTTCCCGACGAAGCCACCACATTTTTAATGCCTCTTTGGTGAAATTGAATCACATCGGTATACCCTTCTACCAAATAGCAATTATCTTCCTTGGCAATGCTTTGCTTGGCGTGGTAAATACCATAGAGAACCTTGCTTTTATGATAAACCTCACTCTCCGGGGAATTTAAGTATTTGGCAGCCTTTTTATCGGTCACTAAAATCCTTCCACCAAAACCAAGAACACGGCCACTCATACTTTGGATTGGGAACATTACCCGGCCTTTAAAACGATCGAAACGCTTGTCCTCCTTAACAATGGTTAACCCTGTTTTCTCCAAATAATCGATCTGATACCCTTTTTTCAAAGCCTCATCGGTAAAGGCTTGCCACTCATCAGGGGAGTACCCCAATTGAAAAGTTTTGATGGTCTCATTGGTAAAGCCACGCTCTTTAAAATAACTTAAACCAATGGCCTGACCTTTATCGCTTTTAAAAAGAATTTTCTGAAAATAATCTTTTGCAAACTCGTTGACCAAATACAAGCTCTCGCGCTCATTGGCTTCCTGTTTCTGCTCATTGGTTTGCTCGGTTTCTTCAATTTCAATATTGTATTTTTTCGCCAAATATTTAATGGCTTCAGGATAGGTAAAATGCTCGTGCTCCATTAAAAAAGTCACGGCATTCCCTCCTTTTCCACTAGAAAAATCCTTCCAAATTTGCTTTACGGGAGAGACCATAAAACTAGGCGAGCGCTCATCACTGAACGGACTCAACCCTTTATAATTGGTTCCAGATTTTTTTAATTGCACAAAATCTCCAATAACCTCCTCTACGCGAGCGGTTTCAAAGACTTGTTCTATAGAGGCTTTTGAAATCAAATCAATACATTTTTGAAAAGGTAAATTTAGGACATTATTGTATACAAAAAAAGCTCCGGCCAAAGCATCACCGAAGCTTTCAGGTATGTTTAATTTCTTTAATCCAAATCGAACCTAATCCCCAAGGAAATATTGTTTTGATCCATTGGTTGGTCTTTAAAAATTGGCGACAAATCATACTTTGCATATAACCCAACACTCCCAAAAGAAAGATAACCGCTCAAGCCATACACTAACTCGTTTACGTTGTAACCTTTATATTTATCCTTCTCTCGATCTCCATCAACTCTGTATTTCACTTTTTGTTTGGATTCTAAATTAAAACCTGCATAGCCTCCAATTCCAATTTTGAACTTTTTATAAGTAGAATATCTAAAATAAGTATCCCTTTCAATTTTTTTGGATGGCCCAAATTCAAAATGAACAGGAAACACCAAATTGGTCACTCTAAATTTTGATTTTCTAACATCTTCAGGAAACTCAGTTAACTCCACTACATCATTAGTTTCAGTGAAGTACATATTGTGTCTAATATTCAATTTGTTCCACTGAAATGAAAACCCGTATTTAAGCCTTAGCGCATTAGAGTTTTTAAAAACTCTAGTTTTCCAAGCGTACCCCAATTCGACAAATCGAGAGTATCCAAAATGATAAGGGGAATCCCAAAAGTTTTCACCTTCAATAACCGCATTGTTAAGCCCTGTAGCAAACACCAAATAACTAGTTGTGCGTTTATCATAAATAGTAGGCTTTAATTTGTAATCTGCCCTTTCTCCAATATAAATCACACCACGATCATATTCATCTGCCTCTTCCAATTTACCTATTTCAAATACAAAGCTAGAACCATCTTCTCCCAAATAAAACCACTCCTCATTTCGCTCTAAAAGAGCAATTTTATTGTCAATGATTGCTAATCGATTTTCAATATTTAAAGCATGCTTTTGCGCTGCTTTCTTCTTGAGTTGATTTGCTTCTTCCTGTGTAATTTCGCCCTTATCGAGACGCTGATTAATTCGTTCGACTTCGGCTTTCAAAAGTCCTTTTTCTTGGTTTTGAATTTCTACTTTTTCCTTCTTTAAAGCTTCTATCTTATCACTATTAATTTGCTTAGGAATTGAATCCTGTGCATAAACGTTGCCTAAACTTAGACATAGGATTAGCAGCACTACATGTTTTGTAATGGTATTCATAACTGTTTGTTTTTTAATTGATGTTTAATTTATGTAATCTCCATATGCTTGGCCTAGGCATATTTCAATTTCCTCACGGATATTTATTGATTACGTTGGGTGACTGCAGTTTTCACGGTAACGTAACTTTCTTTTAAGGCTTTAAATACTTTATCTCTAAAGGAGTGTTCTAAATCCATTTCCACACTCTCCAAGAGTGCATTGGCATCCACAGTTCTTGTGGATTCATTATATAATCTTTTTTGCTGAATTTCCATTTCCGCCAGTTGTAACAAAGAGTCTATTTCTCGATCGGTTACCTCTGTATTTTGAGCTACCAATTCGGTAATTTGAGTCACTACATCCTGAACCTTTAACTCTAGCGGCTCCAAATTTTCAGAACCTTCTTCATGGTCTTTTACGGCGACATTTTGTTCTATAGGCGATTCATTTAGAGGCAAGGAATTATCCAATTTACTCTTTTCATAAGAAGGCTCACTTTTCACAACCTTAGCCACAGTTTCTGATTTTGATATTTCAGATTTGATCAAATCTTTAATAGTCTCTTCTTCCCCATTGTTTACTGATACATTTTCATCCGCTTCAGGTTCCATGACAACAACCTTGGTTTCTTCTTTATGCTTCGGTGAGGTTTCTTGTTCAACCTCAACAACCGTAGGCGTATCAATTTTTATTCTATCCTTTTTAAAGAAAAGACTGCTTACCAAAAAGATCCCAACCAAACTGGCGGCAATGCCCATCCACCAAAATCTTTTGTTGCGATATTTATGTTTAGCTGTTTCTGCATCCAAACGATTGGACAGTTTGTCCCAAGACGCTGGCGACGGCTGAATGGCACGTTTCTCCAAGGTCTCCTTTATGTCATTTTCAAACTTAATTGGCGCCATAACTCGTGTTATTTAATCTGTTCAATTTTTCCTGAAGCATCTGTCTAGCCTTGAATAACTGCGATTTTGATGTACCTTCAGAAATCTCCAATTCCTTAGCTATTTCGTGGTGCTTATACCCTTCAATAGCATACATTACAAAGACCATTCTATACCCTTCCGGAAGTTCATCTATGAGCTGCTGAATGTCGTTTACCTCAAGTCCTGAAGTTGTATTGTACACATGTTCTTGAGGAATGCTTTGTTCCTCTGTAGGAAACTCCAAGGATTTTCGTTTTCTCAGGAAGGAAATTGCTTCCCTCACCATAATCCTCCGAAGCCACCCTTCAAAACTTCCTTCATTTTTAAAGGATTTAATGTTGGTGAAAGCTTTGAAAAATCCATTCAGCATGACCTCTTCCGCATCTTGTACATCCTTGATATAATACCGGCAAACACTTAACATTTTCGGCGCATGAATTTCATAAAGCACATGTTGCGCCTCGCGATTATCCTTCGTCGCTTTTGTGATAAGCTCTTTGGTATTCTTATGCAGTTGAATGACTTTCAAAATCTACAAGATGTTGGTCTTTATAAACAAAGACGCAATTATTGAACCAATGGTTGCCTGTAGGTTGAAAAAATTATTTTTTTCTATCAATAACATAGTTCACCATAAGCTCCAGTGAACTTTTAAATTCAGATTCGGGGTAAGTTTCAAGTAATTTAAGAGCTTCTTTTTGAAACTCTTTCATTTTATCGGTAGCGTAATCCAGACCGCCATGATCTTTAACAAAAGTAATGACTTCCTTAACCCGCTTTTTGTCTTTATTGTGATTTTTAATGGAGTTGATTAACCACTTTTTGTCCTTCTTATCACATTTATTGAGCACATGAATCAACGGAAGGGTCATTTTTTGTTCTTTGATATCGATACCTGTAGGTTTGCCTATAGCATCTTCTCCATAATCAAACAAATCATCCTTAATCTGGAAGGCCATCCCAATCAGTTCACCAAATTTGCGCATGGTTTCCACCTCTGGTGAATTTGGTTTTACCGAAGCTGCCCCCAAACTACAGCAGGCCGCAATTAAGGTTGCTGTTTTCTGACGGATGATTTCATAATACACGGCTTCGGTGATATCCAATCGGCGGGCTTTTTCAATTTGTAACAACTCTCCTTCACTCATCTCCCGAACGGCTACGGAAATAATTTTCAACAAATCGAAATCATTGTTATCGATGGAAAGCAACAAACCTTTAGATAACAGAAAATCCCCAATCAACACAGCAATCTTGTTTTTCCAAAGGGCATTTACGGAGAAAAATCCCCGTCGTCTGTTACTATCGTCCACCACATCATCATGAACCAAAGTTGCGGTATGGATCAATTCAATAACCGAAGCACCTCGATACGTACGTTCACTGATTTCGCCATTGTTGACCATTTTCGCCACCAAAAAGACAAACATTGGGCGCATTTGCTTCCCTTTTCTGTTAACGATGTAAGTAGTAATTCTGTTGAGCAATGCCACTTTTGAAGACATGGACAATTGAAACTTTTGTTCAAAAAGGTCCATTTCGTAAGCGATGGGCTGCTTTATTTGCTCTACTATTTTCAACAGAAAAATTTAGTCATTTAGGTAATGACAAACCTACTAAAAAAGCTTGTAAAATACTATTTCAAGTTTCTTTGGAAAGAAAAATCTTTAACTCTTATTTGCCAATTGTCCACAGGCTGCGTCAATATCCTTACCTCTAGAACGTCTCACAGTAACCGTTATATGATTAGCCTCCAATAGGGATACATACATATCAATAGCTTTAGGATTGGCCTGTTGGAACTCACCGTCATCGATAGGGTTATACTCTATGAGGTTGACCTTGCTTGGGGCGAATTTACAGAACTGCACCAAAGCCTCAGCATCCTTTCTAGTATCATTGATTCCTTCCCAAATTACATACTCATAGGTAATTCTGTTTTTGGTTTTGGAATACCAATATTCAAGGGCTTCACGTAAATCCTTTAAAGGAAATGTGGCGTTAAAGGGCATTATAGAAGTGCGTACTTCATCTATGGCGGAGTGCAGAGATACGGCCAATTTGAACTTCACCCCATCATCGGCCATTTTTTTGATCATTTTAGGCACTCCCGATGTAGAAACGGTAATCCGTTTTGGGGACATTCCCAATCCTTCTGGAGACGTGATTTTATCAATCGCCTTCAGCACGTTATTGTAATTCATGAGCGGTTCTCCCATTCCCATAAACACAATATTACTCAAAGGCCTATCAAAATAAAGCTTGCTTTCATTATCTATGGCTACTACCTGATCAAAAATCTCATCTGGATTCAAGTTACGCATACGCTTTAATCTTGCCGTAGCACAAAACCTGCAATCCAAACTACAACCCACTTGTGAAGAAACACAGGCCGTGGTTCTGGTTGCAGTAGGAATTAACACCGACTCTACTACCAAACTGTCATGCAGTCTTACTGCATTTTTTATGGTTCCATCCGAACTACGTTGCATTTGATCCACCTTCACATGGTTGATTACAAAATTTTCATGTAACATGGCACGGGTATCCCTGGAAATATTGGTCATATCCTCAAAGGTATGAGCGCCTTTATTCCACAGCCATTCATACACTTGGTTCCCTCTAAATGCCTTATCCCCATGCCCGACAAAAAAATCACGCAATTGTTCTTTGGTGAGTGCTCGTATGTCTTTCTTCTTTACTTCCATAGATGCTGCAAAAATAGTGAAAGGATTATCGAATTTCGATTTTTCGATTTAGTTTTATAGAATTCTTAGGATTTCCTAAAAAAACAAAGCCTTGTAGATTTACAAGGCTTTGTTAGAATAACTTTATTTGGATTTACTTTTTGATTACAAAATCAACATAGCATCTCCGTAGGTATAGAACTTGTATTCTTCTTTTACTGCCTCTTCATAAGCTTTCTTAATGAAATCATGACCCGCAAAGGCAGATACCATCATCAACAAGGTAGATTTTGGCGTATGGAAGTTAGTAATCATACAGTTGGCAATACTGAAATCGTATGGAGGAAATATGAATTTGTTAGTCCAGCCAGCAAATTCGTTTAAGGTTCCATTGGATGACACAGAACTTTCAATGGCTCTCATGGACGTAGTCCCAACAGCACATACACGTTTTTTGTCATGGATTCCCTTATTAATGATATCAACAGCAGTTTTATCAATAATCACCTCTTCGCTATCCATTTTATGCTTAGACAAGTCTTCTACCTCAACAGGGTTAAAAGTTCCCAAGCCGACGTGAAGTGTAATTTCTGGCAACTCTATACCTTTAATTTCTAGACGCTTCAACAAGTGCTTAGAGAAGTGTAATCCGGCCGTTGGAGCTGCTACAGCACCTTCATTTTTTGCGAAAATGGTTTGGTAACGCTCCTCATCTTCAGGTTCAACGTCTCTTTTGATGTATTTAGGAAGTGGTGTTTCTCCCAACTCGGTAAGCTTATTTCTAAATTCGGCATAGGATCCATCATAAAGGAAACGCAAGGTTCTACCTCTAGAGGTAGTATTGTCAATAACCTCTGCTACCAACGTTTCATCCTCACCAAAATACAGCTTGTTACCAATTCTTATTTTTCTTGCAGGGTCTACCAAAACATCCCAAAGACGTTGCTCTTCATTCAATTCCCTTAAAAGGAATACTTCAATTCTTGCTCCTGTTTTTTCTTTATTTCCATACAATCTAGCAGGGAACACTTTGGTATTATTAAGAATCATTACATCACCTTCATCGAAGTAATCAATAATATCCTTAAACAATTTGTGCTCAATGGTTTGTTCCTTCCTGTTCAAAACCATTAATCGTGCCTCGTCTCTAATGTCTGAAGGACGGTCTGCTAATAATTCATCTGGAAGTTTAAAGTTAAAATTTGATAATTTCATTTGTTATATTTTATGGAAAGTGGCAAATATACAATCTCAACATAGGGGTTGTCAAGTAAATGACAGATTATTATTGGTTTATTTGAAATCCAATAGCCGCCAAGTCCTCCCAAAAGGTTGGAAAGGACTTTGAAACCACCATAGCGTCTTCTACCTGCAACGCTGTTTTTAGGGCCAAAGGTGCAAAAGCCATGGCCATTCTATGATCATTATAAGTAGCCACTGTAGGGTTTGATTTTAAATTTGAAACTGGAACTAATTTCAAAGAATCATTAGTGATTTCCACCTCTGCGCCAAATTTTTTCATTTCGTTTTTAAGTGCTACCAAACGATCGGTTTCTTTTATTTTTAAGGTGTGAAGCCCGGTTAGCTCACATCCAATTCCTAAACCTAAACAGGTTACCGCAATAGTTTGTGCAATATCGGGTGCATTGACTAGATTGAATTGTTTTGGCTCTAGGTTTTCAGATTCTTTTTTTAGAATAATCTGGTTTTCTTCATAGGCCGTAGTTACTCCAAACTGAGAATAGATGTCTGCTAATACAGAATCCCCTTGAAGGGAATGGGCTTTATAGGAAGACAAACTAATTTCAGTGCCAATGCCACTCAAGGCCACAATGCTGTAAAAATAGGAGGCCGATGACCAATCGGATTCCACGGTCAACTTTGTTGTTTTTAAGGGTAATTTTTTAGGAGCAACAGAAATAAGGTTTCCTTCAAATTTGGTGTCTACCCCAATTTGATTTAGTAAGTCCAAGGTCATTTTTATGTAAGGCACCGAAGTAATGGTTCCTTCCAATGTCAACTCTAGACCGTTTTCCAATTGTGGGGCAATGAGCAATAAGGCCGAAATATATTGACTGCTGACATTGGCCTTTAAACTCACTTTGGATTTAGTTAGCTTTTGGCCTTTTATTTTTAAAGGAGGACAGCCCTCTGTTTCCAAATAAGTAATATCGGCACCAAGTGCATTCAAGGCTTCCACCAATACCTGAATGGGACGTTCCTTCATTCTTGAAGAACCCGTCAACACCACTTCACTGCCTTCCTTAATTGCAAAATATGCCGTGAGAAACCGCATGGCAGTACCGGCATGATGGATATCAATAATATTGGAATGAGATTCCAAGGCTTTTTGCATCACCTTGGAATCATCAGACTCCGATAAATTTTCAATGTTTATTTCAGGAAATAAGGCCTGCAATAACAGCAGCCTATTGGATTCGCTCTTGGACCCTGTAATTGTAACACTCGACGTTTGCTCAACAACCGATTTACGGAGTTGGATATTCATAGCAATGATTTGTAAATTACTTATTTGAGCAATTTACTTTAATTTTTCATTATTATGGTGCCTGTCGTGGTCGCGTTTGGTTTTTTTGTCCATTTTTTTGTCGAAAGCAGCCTGCAAGTCAATACCTGTTTGATTAGCTAAACACAGCACCACGAACACCACATCGGCCAACTCTTCACCCAAATCTTTGTCCTTGTCACTTTCCTTTTCACTCTGCTCCCCATAACGTCTTGCAATAATACGGGCCACTTCCCCTACTTCCTCGGTAAGCTGCGCCATATTGGTGAGCTCATTAAAATATCTTACCCCGTGCTCTTGGATCCAATTATCAACTGCCTTTTGGGCATTTTCAATATTCATTATATTATTTTTTTAAGTACAATCTTTTCATTATGCTTTTCTACATAAGCCCCAATAAAGTCCTTGAAATATTCATAATCTTCTGGAAGCACTAAAGTAGTATTTAAATCAAAATTTACAAGTAACTGAAGATAATTCCCCATACGATTTATTGCATAAACAAATTTTGCCTCCCCATTATTAAACTCACTTCCTCCGTTTCCAGGCATTGATTCAAGTTCATAGCCATCAGGAAGTAATATAGTGACCATATATTTACTTCTTATAGGGAAATCCAAAGTAATTGGATAGCTTCTCTCTTCTTGTTTAAATAGATTTTCCGATTCTGCAAAGAACAACAATGGATTAAGCAATATTGTTTCACCTATCACCTCAATTTCTCCTTGCGTTTGATAATTATAAGAAATTTGCAATGGCTTACCTGTGTTTGAGAGCTCTCTAAACTGTATATTTTCAATGACAACATCCCCCCTATCCATTTCAAACTCCTTCACCAACTCATCATCTTTTGAATCAGCAAATCTATCCCGATAATCCATAGCCATATAGTTGGTTAGAATTTGCCTCACCTCGCCTGAAATGCTTAAATCTGGTTGTATTTGAACTTTCATTGAAGTAGTCTCCTCCGACATCACTTTGCTTTTTAATTGCACCCAATTAGAACTTCCATTTTTCCTGACAATTCTTCCTTGCCAATGCAAAGCTCTAGATGGCAAAACATTAATAGCTCCATTAGAACTAGAAGCATCCATCAAAACCTTACCTTCATCATTTTCAACCACACAAATAACATAGTTGAACCCTTGTCGGGTTGGAAACAATGGGATACCGTTATTTTTAGTGCTTACCAATACTGGATTAGCCATAATACCTATTTCCCTTAACATGGCTACCAAAATTAAATTGATATCTGCAACATTACCTACTCCTTCTTTATAGGCTTTTCTAACTCCATTTTCTGCAGCAACACCATAATTGCCATTCCATTTCACTTTGGACTTAACGTAATTATAGATGAGATTGATTTTTTTAAATTCACTTGTTTCATCTTTAAGCAAATCGGCTATATCCTCTTTAAAATAGCCGCTTTTATTTAATTGCCCACCAAACTTATCAAGGTCATAGATATTTTTAGTTACATCTTCCCATGTAGAAGCAAAATACTCTATTGGTTCTCCAGGATATTCAATACTCTTTAGCTCCAAAATTAATTTTGCTCTATAATTATAAATATTATCGAGCATAGGCTCTTCTTTTAAGGCTGGAATATTTACCTCCCTTGCCATTATCACATTATTGATATAATCTAGTTTTGAGTATTGATAGTTGGTAAAAGCAGGCCTTGTACTCCACTTCCTGTTTCTATCATCCTTGCTATTAAGATTTAGCATGCCATTTGAGGTTGAATACTCTAACTCAGGAACGTATTTTGACTCGGGATTAAAACGTTTATTATAATTAAAATACTGAGGAGTGCTCACTTTTAAATCGTATTTTAACATTGGAATAGTGTACTGAAATTGAATATCTCCAATTTGCATATATGGCGACCTTATTCTATAGGTATACTCAATTACACTTCCTTCCTTTACATTGGGCATTGTAAAAGACTCATACTTCCAATATTCGTTGGCCAATTCTTGAAATACGCCTTCTTTTTTTAACTTGTCCCTAACTAACCTCCCATCAACTACATTAAATGTATAGCCTTTTAAAGACGTTAAAACCTCACTATTCTCGATTGATCTATTATATAATATGACTCTTCTCGTTGCCCAGTCATACCCTGCCTTATTATAAATCTTAATACGCTCATGTACTTCCCGTATTTGCACAAAGCCTTCTTCTTGAGAATAAGTAAACCAAATTTTTTCATTTTTGTACAAAATAGCTGCGTTTGCAGAAGAGTCTTGAGGGCAGATTTTTTCTTCAACTTGTTGTTTAGAAACCTTTCCAAAATCGTAATCCTGCTCCTGGGCCATCGAAATATGGCTGACTAGAAATATTAAAAAGATTGCAACAATAGCTTTCATTATATCTGCTCAATACAATTTATTATTAATAATTCAAACTAAAACACAGATTACAGGACACAATAGTACTTTAAACTCCCTCCTTAACCGAACTAATCAGCTCTTTAAAATTGAGCATTATAGTATTTTTTTTAACACAACCTTTTCATTATGTTTTTCTACACTGGATTTAAAAAAGCTTTTAAAATTTTCGTAGTCTTCAGGCAATACCAAAGTAGTATTTACATCCAGGTTCACAAGAAGCTGAAGATATTGACCATTTTTTCTTACTATATAAGTTAACTTTGCGGCTCCATTATTAAAATCAACTGCACTGTTTTCCGGAAGCGTTTCTACCTCGTACCCTTCAGGAATCATAACATTTACCATATACTTTGAAAAAACTGGAAAATCCATTGTAATGGGATAATTTCTTTTGGTTTGTTTAAAAGGATTTTCAGATGTTGCCAAAAATAACATTGGTGAAAAATAAAGCTTCCCTGCAATCTCCTCAATACCATCATTAGATTGAAAATCATAGGTGATTTGCAGTGGCTTCTCAACATCTTTCAAATTATTCAGCTCTAGATTTTCAATAACAATCTCACCTTTGTTTTTCTCGTACATCTTAATTAAATCGTCATGGTTTACATGCGCGTATCTGTCCCTGTGTTGCATAGCGACATAATGCGTGAGATTTTCTCGAACTTTCCCCTCCAATGTTAAATCTGGATTTATGGAAATGTTCAAAAGCACGGTTTCCTCTGATTTCTCCTTAGGTTGTAAATCAATCCAAGCGGAACTTCCATTTTCGCGGATTACTCTTCCCTGCCAATTCAGTGCTCTAACGGGCAAGATATTGGCCGTGCTATAGGTATTTGTAGCATCTAATAAAACATTAAAATTCACATCTTCTATCATGCAAACAACATAATTAAAGCCTTGACGTGTTGGAAAAAGAGGAATCCCATGATTCTTGGTGCTAAGCAAAACAGGATTGGCCTTAATGTTGGCACTACGGAGCATAGAAACTAACATTAAATTTATATCGCCTACATTACCTGAGCCTTCCTTATAAGCTTTACGAACACCATTGTCTGTCCTATAACCATAATACCCATTCCACTTTACTTTTCTTTTCACATAATCATAGATGAGACTGATCTTTTTTGCATCATTTGTTTCGCCTCCTATCAGAGCTTCAATATCCTGTTCAAAGTATCCTGTTTTATCCAATTGCACTCCAAACTCGTCACTATCATAAATCCTTTTGGTCACTTTCTCCCAAGTAGAGGAAAATGATTCCAATGGTTGATTTGGATATTTTATGGCCGTTAACTCTAGGATTAGCTTTGCCTTGTAATTATTAATATTATCCACCAGAGGTTCTCTCTTTAATGCAGGAATATTCTCTTCATTTGAAGTTATGACGTTATCCAAATAATCGGTCTTGGATTGACTGAATTCTGTTTTAGTCGCTGACCATCCTCCATTAGCCACCCGCTCTTTACTATGAATTGTAAAGCTATTATTGACGGTTGTCAAATTAAGTTTTGGAATGTAAGTAGACTTAGGGTTAAGTAATTTATTATATATATAATATTCTGGAGTACTAATTTTTAAATCATACTTTACAATTGGAATGGTATACTGAAAGTCAATGTCATCAATTTGCAAATAAGGTGATTTAATTTTGTATGTATATTCAACTACACAACCCTCCTTTACATTGGGCATGGAAAAGGATTCATACTTCCAATACTTGTTGGCCAGCTCTTCAAAAACACCGTCTTTTTTAAGCTTCTCTTTTTCAACCTTACCGCCAATAAGGTTAAAAGTATAGCCTTTTAAGGAGGATAATGATTCCGAATTGGCTGCAGACCTATTGTACAGCCTTACCTTCTTTGTTGCCCAATTAAAACCATCTTTATTATAAATTTTAATTCGCTCATGAACTTCCCTATTCTGCATAAATCCTTCCCCTTGGATATACTCAAAACTTATTTTTTCACTTTTATACAAAACTACAGCATTAGCTGAAGAATCTTGAGAGCAGATTTTGCTTTCAAGTTCTTGTTTTGAAACCTTTCCAAAATCATAATCTTGAGCATATTGCGTAGTACTCAACAATAAAATCATTAATGTTACAACGACTTTTTTCATAACCTTTTAGAGTTTTAAAGTTAATGCTAGTTTAGCTTTATCATTTTTTACCACAGAAGCCTTAAAGTCTCTGAATTTGTCATATTCTTCTTTAGGATAATTTCCTTTGTTCAAGCTATAGGTACGCTGATAGAGTATCTCATGATCATTGAGCTTTGTTATTGAAAATTGATAGAACCCGTACTTAGTATCGATTGTTACAGCTTCTGGTATAGCCTCAAAACTAAGGGATTCATCAATTTCAATTATAAACTCATCAGTATCGACAAAACCCCTTTCAATCTCAAAATCTAAAGTTCTATTTCTATATCGTGTGGGTATATGGGTTACTCTATTGAATATATTTGGATTAACCAACAGAAGATTTCCTGTTTTAGAAGCATAATTTTGTGCGGATACCTTAATGTTTTCAGTAAAGAGAATACTGTCCTTATCATTCTCAAATTCCATTTCATCTATTGATAAATTATTGACATAATCCCAATAATTTTTAAAATATAAATCCTGATCTCTAGGATCTTTATTCTGAACCCCTTCATGCAAAGCATACTGATACCCCTGAGTTTCAATAGCTACCTCACCCTTCAAAGATCCATCATTGAATATTTTCACTTTAGCATTGGTAACCTGTTTACTTTCTTCTTTAGAGTATGCTGTTGTATGGATTATCTCTCCTCCTTCTGGGGTTACAATCAAGGCATCTCTATCGTCAGTAAAACCAGCAATAAATCCAAAAGGATTTGTTTGACTGGTACATTCCAACCAAATTCCACTATCATTATTTGGAATGTATAGTACAGCGTGATTACCTTGTTGTGCAGAAAATTCCCTGTCTATATTTAATATACCTCTGCCTCCATAGATAAGAGCATAGTAAGATTCAACACCTACCTCTTTTAAAAGCGATCTAGTATAATTGGACAAGCCTTTACAATCGCCATACCCCAAACGATCTACATCACTGGCTAACATAGGTTTCCAGCCTCCAATACCAACTTGCACACTTATATAACGCGTTTTGTCCTGCACATATTTATACACAATCTTAGCCTTCTCTATCTTGTCATCCACTCCATTAGTTAATGCTTTTATTTCCTGTTTCACATTTTCCGGCAAGGGGTCTGTACCTGTTAGTAACTTATCGTAAGTCCATTTACCAAACTCTAACCAATTATTATTAACACCTTTCACCCCAACCATATCAAACTCAACTAAAGCAGCCTTTAATACTGGAGCAAACGTTTTAAACCCCGGACTATAAGCTTCAGGTTTTAAAGACATTAACCCACTTGCTTTGTAATGAAAATCATTTAGCTTTATAATATTATAATTTTCAAAATTTTCAGTCTTTATTTTAATTTCAACTTCCGAAGAATTTACAATTTCATACTCACTGTTTTCAGTACTTACATAGTATCCTTCAATGGGCCTCCAACCTGGTAAAAATGCAGTTGAGTTATACTCTATTTCAACATCCAAAAGCACTGTATATGGATAACTCACCGGAGTATAGTCTAAATATTTTATGCGACTATCTGAATACAAAGTTCCTCCACTAACAGCACTTACATCTTGAAAATCCTTCTCCTTAATTTTTTTCAATTCTTTTCCATAAGCATCAAAAATCTTCACTTCTAAATTTTTAATTTCAACACCTCTTTCATAGTGAAATATTGCATCAACATCAGAATTTCCGGCTTTACTTAAAACAGTTACAATTCTTTTTTGAGTAAATAAAATTTCATTATAGGCTTTAACCTCAATTTTTTGATCATTATACCTTACAACAGCATTTGCCTTAGATTTCAATTCGGAAGGAATGCTTAAGGCTGAATAAAGTTCTTGCTGTGAATACACAATAGAGGCTATGAAGAACACCCCTAAAAAGGATAGTATCTTGGTAGTCATGGGTTGGTTTTTGGTCTTTAAATCTAATAAAATTCTCCAAATTAAAGGAGAAATCTATAAAGATTACGCCCGTTTATTCTTTAACCAATTGAACATCAAAACAATAAAGCAAGGCACAAAAATATAAAGCAACTCGCTCATTATCACTTTAGCACCCCATTTGAAAAAAAGCGTTCCACACCAATTGGTGATACTTGGATGACCTTCCAAGGAAAGAAATATCGATGATTGTCGAATGGAATAAAAAAGCCCACACCTTTGCCTCCAGTAGTAAAAGCATCCAAAAGACCATGAGACGAAGTGCTCAATAAAATTATGATGGCATAAATAGGCTTCTGCTTTTTACCAAAAGCCAAGGTTAGAAACAAGGTCCAAATAACTGCAAATACAATGGAATGTGTAAAACCACGGTGTCCCCAAGGTGACTCATATAGAACCCCCAACATAAATCCCAACACATCAGCGTCTGGAATTATGGCTGACAAAACTGCCAGAAATATTAAAGATTTTGACACTTTTTTGGAGGCAACTTTACCAATAGTAAAGGCTAGCATTCCATGGCCAAAGAGTGAAGCCATTACACTTTGTCTTTTGTATCGATAATAATAGTTACGGGGCCATCATTTACCAAAACGACTTTCATATCGGCACCAAACTCTCCCGTTTCAACGGTTTTACCTAAATCGGCTTCAAATTTAGCCACAAAAGCTTCGTACAATGGAATGGCAATATCTGTTTTCGCAGCATTAATATAACTAGGACGGTTTCCTTTTTTTGTACTGGCATGCAAAGTAAACTGGCTTACAACAATGGCATCTCCATCCACATCAATCAAAGATTTGTTCATCACCTCATTCTCATCTGGAAAAATTCGAAGGTTGGCAATCTTCTTGGAAAGCCAGTCTATGTCCTCTCGAGTATCCTCATCTACAATTCCCAATAATATCAAAAGGCCAGTTTTAATATTAGCTACTTGCTCACCATCAATATTGACACTGGATTGCGATACTCTTTGAATGACTGCTTTCATTAATTTGAATATTATTCTTTGGAGTAGTTATCGGTACGGTAAGATTCGTCTTCGCCTTCCAAAATTTGAAGGTAACTTCTATATCGAGAATAGGCAATTTCATCATTTTCCAAGGCTTCCTTCACGGCGCACTTTGGCTCATCTACATGGATACAATTATTGAATTTACAATGCTGTTTTAATTCAAAAAACTCAGGAAAATAGTCTCCAACTTCTTCTTTATCCATATCTACCACTCCAAACCCTTTGATTCCTGGAGTATCAATTATTTTGGCTCCAAACTCCAAATCGAACATTTCGGCAAAAGTTGTGGTATGCTGCCCCTGCATGTGCTGCATGGAAATTTCCTTGGTCTTTAAATCTAAAGTCGGCTCTATAGCGTTTACCAAAGTAGATTTCCCTACTCCAGAATGGCCTGCAAACATGCATACTTTGTCCTTCATTAATGACTTTACCTTATCGATATTTTTCCCAGTCGCTGCCGAAATACCAATACATTCGTACCCAATTTTTCTGTACACATGGGCCAAATACCGTACCTCGTTCAAAGTGTCTTCATCGTAAGTATCAATTTTATTGAACAGAAGAACCGTAGGCACCGAATAAGCTTCCGCAGTCACCAAAAAGCGATCGATAAAACTCGTAAACGTTGGTGGATTATCAATGGTTACCAACAAAAATACCACATCAACATTGGCAGCAATGACATGTGTTTGTTTTGAAAGGTTTACCGATTTCCTAACAATATAGTTTTTGCGATCCTTGATATGATGAATGACCCCAGTAGTTTCATCATTGTTGGTCTCCAATTCAAAGTCCACCACATCACCCACGGCAATAGGATTGGTACTCTTAATTCCCTTAATTCTAAACTTCCCTTTCATCCTACATTGATAGGATGCACCGAGCTCTGTTTTAACGGTGTACCAACTTCCTGTAGATTTATATACGATTCCTGTCATGCGGTACAAAGATGTGAATTATTCGCTTGTCAAACAACAAAAAAGACCACCTTTGGTGGTCTTTATAATTCATATTAAAAGAAGTATTTCACACAAAATCACTTAAGAATTTATAATCTTCTCTTGATGGTTAATGGACTCTTGGTGAATGGCTTTAAATACACGCAAAATAAATTCTTCGCTTAAATTTTTCTCCTCACCTTGAAGAATCATTTTACCTAAAATCTCATTCCATCGTTTAGACTGCAATACAGCTACGTTTTTAGATTTTTTAAGTGCTCCAATATCATCGGCAACCTTCATGCGTTTCCCCAAAATTTCAATTAACTGATGATCAATAAGGTCAATTTGCGTACGCATCATGTTAATTTTATTATTAAATTCGGCAGCATCATCAAACTCCTTTCTAATCTTCAAATCTTTGGTTATCTGAATCAAGGTCTTTGGTGTGATTTGTTGCGCGGCATCGCTCCAAGCATTATCTGGATCGTAATGGGTTTCTATCATCAAACCATCATAATTTAAATCCAAGGCAGTTTGGCAAAGATCAAAAATGATATCTCGCCTTCCAGCAATATGTGAAGGATCTAAAATAAGTGGCAAATCTGGAAAACGGTTTTGTAAATCAACGGCTATTTGCCATTCAGGATTGTTTCTGTAGTTAGTTTTTTCATAGGTTGAAAATCCTCTGTGGATCACCCCCAGGTTTTTAATATCTGCCGTATAGAATCGTTCAACAGCTCCTAACCATAAAGACAAATCTGGGTTTACAGGATTTTTCACCAATACCGTTTTATCCGTTCCCTTAAGCGCATCGGCAATATCCTGAACTATAAACGGACTCACCGTAGTTCTGGCGCCAATCCATAAAATATCTACATCATGCTCCAAGGCCAAATCCACGTGATGGGCATTGGCAACCTCGGTAGTGGTCAACATTCCTGTTTCTTCCTTTGCTTTTTGCAGCCATTTAAGTCCTAAAGCTCCCACACCTTCAAAGTTGCCAGGTCTTGTTCTTGGCTTCCAAATTCCCGCTCGCAATACCGTAGCATCACTATCTTTTAATTCATGTGCAATTTTCAACAACTGCTCCTCTGTTTCCGCACTACATGGCCCTGCAATTACCAACGGATGCTCCAATCCGAAGTTGTCTAACCACGATCTAAGTTCTTTCTTGTTTTCCATAATGCTCTGTTTTAAACGATTCCTTTTAATATGACTTTAATATGGTTGGTACTCTTCATTTCATTGTAAATTTCATCAAACTCGTCGGCCTTCATAAACTCCTTGAATCTTGTGAGGTTGTCTATATACTCTTCCAAGGTTTCAATGACATTGACTTTGTTCTGCTTAAAAATTGGAGTCCACATTTCTGGTGAACTTTTAGCCAAACGCACCGTACTCTCAAATCCACTTCCTGCCAAGTCAAAAATATCACGCTCATTTTTTTCCTTTTCAATCACGGTTTTCCCCAACATAAAGGAACTGATATGCGACAAATGCGATACATAGGCAATGTGTTTGTCATGCGCCTCTGGATTCATATACCGAATTCGCATGCCCATAATTTTGAAAATATTTAATGCTAACTCCTGCAGTTTGAAGGCCGTTTTTTCCACCTCGCAAATAATGTTGGTTTTCCCAACAAACAAGCCTTCAATAGCAGCCGAAGGCCCTGAAAACTCAGTTCCCGCAATGGGATGGGTGGCCAAAAAATTTCTTCGTTTTGGATGATTTTCCACCACTTTACAAATGTCATTTTTGGTGGAACCGGCATCAATTACCAAGGCATCGTCATGTACCAAATCCAAGACTTCAGGTAAAAGTTTTACAGTAGCATCCACAGGGACAGTCACTATAACAATATCTGCTTTAGACAATGTTTCCATGGTGGACTTTTCATCTATAATTCCCAATTCCTTGGCCTGTTCCAAATGTTTTGGATTATGGTCAATACCATAAATCACCGAATCCGGAGTCAAACGCTTAATATCTTTGGCAATGCTTCCGCCAATCAATCCAATTCCTATGATGTAAATATTTTTCATACTACTTAACTCTAGCTATCGCTTCTTCTATATCTTCTATTGGGGCACACAATGAAAACCGAATATAGCCTTCTCCATTACTTCCAAACACAGTTCCCGGAGCAATAAAAATGGAATTGTTCTTCAATAATACATCTATAAATTCTTCGGCCTTTACAAAATCAGGCAACTTTGCCCAGACGAACATTCCCGTGGCAGTTCTATCAAAAGTACAGTTTAATGCTTCGGCCAATTTCCAAACCAACTCCCGACGCTTTTCATAGACACTGTTAAGGCTTACATACCACATTTCAGAACATTTTAAGGCTTCAATGCTACCTTTTTGTATACCGTAAAACATACCAGAATCCATATTGCTTTTTACCTTGACGATGGCATTGATATAATCTGATTTTCCCAAAACCATTCCTACTCGCCAACCGGCCATGTTAAACGTTTTACTCAACGAATTCAATTCCAAACAGCAATCCTTCGCGCCTTTGTATTTCAAGATGCTTCTAGGATGTTCATTCAAAATAAAACTATATGGGTTGTCATTCACCAATAGAATGTTATTACGTTTGGCAAAAGCAATCACATCATCATAAAACTTGTTTGGCGCTACAGCTCCAGTTGGCATGTGCGGATAGCTTAGCCACATCAACTTCACCTTACTCAAATCCTGCTTTTCCAGTTCGATCAAGTCCGGCAACCATTTACCTTCTTCATTTAAATCGTAGAACACAGGCACACCTCCCACCAATTTGGTCACAGAAGTATAGGTTGGATATCCCGGATTGGGAATCAACACCTCATCGCCTTCATTTAAAAAAGCCATGGAAATATGCATGATGCCTTCCTTACTTCCCATAAGCGGCAACACTTCTGTTGTCGGGCTTAAAGCCACTTCAAACCTCTCTCGGTAAAACACCGTAATGGCTTCCCGCAGCTCTGGCAAACCATAGTAGCTTTGATATTTATGCGCCGAAGGATCAGACAGACTATCTGTAATAGCTGCCAACACTTTCATGGGTGGCTCCAAATCTGGGCTTCCAATTCCTAAATTGATAATAGGCTTGCCATGTGCCTTTAGCAATGCCACTTCCTTCAGTTTTTTCGAGAAATAATATTCCTCCACTGTATGTAACCTGTCAGCTACTGTAATCATAGTTTAGCGTTTTTATATTCGCCCAATATTTTTAGGTCCTGAGACATGATTTTTAAAATAGACTTCGCCTTGTCATAATCGGCATAGGCTTCAAAAGTGACATCCACAAAAAAGGCATACTTCCATGGCGTCTCTATTTTTGGCAAGGACTGTATTTTGGTTAAGTTCAATTTACAATCACTCATCACATTAAGCACTGTAGCTAAGCTACCACGTTTATGGTCCAATTCAAACTTCAAGGACGCTTTATTGATTTCTTCTTTAGGAATTTCAGAATTTTGCTTTTTCACAATCACAAAACGAGTCTCGTTATGAGAAATGGTTTGGATACTTTCCGCCAAGATTTGAAGCTCGAATAATTCCGCCGCCAACCTACTGGCAATGGCTGCCACATTTTTAAGCCCCTTGGTTTTGATTCGCTCCGCTACCTCAGCTGTATCCTTGTCTTCAATCAACTTGATGTGTGGATATTCTTTAAAAAACTCCTTACACTGCAGCAAGGCCATAGGATGTGAATACACCTCATGAATCTCTTCGATGGATTGATTTGGCAAGGCCATTAAATGATGCTGAATATCCAAATAGTGCTCCCCAATAACATGCAAGTTATGAGTATCGATTAAGGCGTAATTAGGAATTATAGAACCCGCAATGGAGTTTTCTATGGCCATAATTACCGCATCACTTTTACCGCTAAGTAAACTGTTTACCGAATTATCAAAAGACAAGCATTCATCAATGATGACATCATCATTAAAATATTGTTGACAGACTATATGATGAAAAGACCCCTTTATTCCCTGTATTGCAACTGACTTTATCATGTAAAAAAAAAGTCCCGATTTTCATCGAGACTTATATATTAAATTTATGGCTATAAATTATACATACAGAGTCTCGTTCCTTTTGCTAAAAAAGAAATAAAACCAATTAAAATATGTATAATTATTTGTGTTCATTGTATTTACGAATTGCTAAAGTAATTAATATTTCCACAAATCAAAGTACTCGCCTCTATTTTTTTATTCATTTCCATTTTTTTTCACGAATTTACTCCCATTGAAGGTTTAAACTATATAATTACTATTTTTGAACAAACAATTCTCTATATGTCAATAGCAGTTGCACACATATCCAAGGTTTACGGCACACAAAAGGCCTTGAACGATGTTTCTTTCCAAGTGAACAAAGGTGAAATTGTTGGTTTTTTAGGCCCCAATGGTGCTGGAAAATCAACCATGATGAAAATCTTGACCACTTATATCGAAGCCAGCAGCGGGGAAGCTAAAGTGTGTGATTTTGATGTGAACTCCGCTTCTAAAGAGGTACAGAAACATGTTGGCTATTTACCAGAACACAATCCGCTTTATTTGGAAATGTATGTTAAGGAATACCTCCATTTTAATGCAGGTGTCTACAATGTAGCCAAAGAGAGAATTGCCGAAGTCATTGAACTTACTGGATTAACACCCGAAGCCCACAAAAAAATTGGTCAGCTCTCAAAAGGATATCGTCAACGTGTTGGATTGGCCAATGCTCTCCTTCACAACCCAGATGTGTTGATTTTGGACGAACCTACCACAGGATTGGATCCCAACCAATTGGTTGACATCAGGCAACTGATTAAAAATGTTGGAAAGGAAAAAACCGTATTTTTATCTACACATATCATGCAAGAAGTGGAAGCCATGTGCGACCGAGTAATCATTATCAACAAGGGTGAAATAGTGGCAGACAAACGCCTTTCTGAACTTAGGGAAGGGAAAGACCAAACCGTGATTGTTGAATTTGATTACCGTGTAGAAGAAGCCTTTTTACAAAAATTGCCTCATGTAAAATCGGTAGTTAATGTTCATGATTTTGTATATGAAATCACGTTTTCCACATCAAAGGACATGCGCTCTCATGTGTTTGATTTTGCCCATGATAACGAACTCAAAATCCTTCAACTGAACCAAAAGAATGAAAGTTTGGAAAGTTTGTTCAGGGAATTGACCAATAAATAAAGGAATGCTCTTCTAGTTCTGGAAAATTAAATTTCCGGTATACAAGGTTTCCAAGGTAACCTCTGAAGGTTCGTTTAGAGAAATCACATCTCCAGGCCCTAAAATTTCTCCAGATAAAGATTGTTGGGGATTTACAATCATATCATTGCTCCCGCGGTGATAAATATCCACATGCTGAGCAATCAGGGCTTCACCTTCAAAACGTCCTGCTCCAGCATAAAAACCAACAAATAAATTTTCGGTTTGCCCTGTAATGTAGAAAGACGCCATATTGTTGGCTACAATTTTCACTTCAGAAGCATTGACATCCAACCTAAAATCTCCTGTAGTAAAACTATCAGGTGCATTGTAATCTTCAGACAGCAATTGAAGGATCGGAAAATTTAAGGTCCCTTTCGAAGAAATATCGTATTGTGTAGAACTTCTTATGGTTTTAATATTCGGTGCCGTTACATACATTTTGGTCACACCATAGTCCCGCACATAGTTACAAGTATTATTGTCGGCTAATTGCAACTCTCCATCCACTACTTTTACAGATACATCATTGATAAGGTTCTCACCTGTTTCAACCAAAACCTGAAAATCACCTTCAGCTAGAATCACTTCTATATCCCTGTTCACCAAAATCCGTTCAAATTCTTGCACTTCAAATTCCTGCTGAATGATGCTTCCTGAAGTTTGAAAACAATCATTGGCGTTCTCACTGTCGCAAGCAACTATCAATAATAAAACGAAAATGTAAATTAACTTTCTCATACCTATAATCGAATTCCAACTCCTAGTTCAACGGCTTCTGCTTTAGCTCCATGCGACTTCAATGTTAAAGCAGCAAAAACTTTATCTCCAAAATAACGTTTTAAACCTACTCTAAAATAGGTGCGCCCCTCAAAATCGAAAGGATAATATACATAGTATCCTACTTGGGTTACCACCGACATTTTATTGATGAACAATTCGTGACCTGCAAAAATCCCAACCCGCTTCCAATCTTCATCCCCAGAAACATTTTCCTCTGGAAAAGCCACCGATTGGTAGTAAATCAATTCCTTTAGAAATTTTGAGAAAAACGCATCAGCCCCCAACTGAATGGCACTTATATGCCCCAAACGTTTATCTGCATAGGCAGACAACACATAAAAGGGAAACCTTCCACTGTCTATGACGTCGCTTTCATTGATTCCTGTTCTAAACACCAAATTATATTTGATGGGTTCAGTAAATTTCTCCTTTGTTAAATCGTCGACATACTCAGGATCACTTTCCTCCAAACTGTAAACCACCCCTACATTTAACGTCATGGAATTCACGCTAGTATTGGGCGCCTTTACATTGGCATTGGAATAATGAATCAAGCTCAAACCACCCTGAATTCCAAATCTATCAAAAATGCGTTCTTTTTTATAATTCAGCATCAAATAAGTACTGCTCAACACATGCGACCCAAAGGCCACATTTTTAAAGTTATCATACTTATCATAAGGATTTGTGGTATATGCCAATCCTTGACCAATACGCAGCATTAAATTACGCTTAAAAAAGTAGAAGTTGTAATGGGCATATAGAGAATAGTTGTTCCCCAAAACATCATTCTTTAAATTTTGATAGGCAAAGGACACACCATAATCTGGATAATTATAACGCTGTTCCCAATCGTTGAACCCAAAGGTTTTCTTGTTCCAACTAACAATAAAACCCTCGGGATGTCCCTTGATTAAATGTAGAATGCTGTTGTTATGAAGCGCTATGTTCCCTTTAAAATAATTGACTTCCACAGTAGAAGACTTGGACTCAGTTTCTTGAGAAAAAAGAACTCCGATCCATAAAAAAAATAGGCAGGAAAATAGATGCTTCATAGGCTGGATTATGGGGCAAAAATAGCAGAATAATTAAAACAAATGTTCTGCTATAGCCTTTATATTGTCACTTTTCCCCATAGAGTAATAGTGCAACACAGGCACTCCTGCCTCCAATAATTCCTTAGACTGTTGAATAGCCCATTCTATACCTACTTGGCGTACTGCTTTATTGTCTTTGCTGTTTTCTACAGCCGAAATCAATTCTTCTGGCAAATCAATTTTAAACACATGTGGCAACAACTGTAAATGGCGCTTTACTGCAATAGGTTTAATCCCCGGAATGATTGGCACATCAATCCCTGCTTCTTTAGCAGCCTTTACAAATTCGAAATAACGCTTGTTATCGAAGAACATTTGTGTCACCACATAATCAGCACCAGCATCCACCTTTTCCTTTAAACGCTTCAAATCCGTTTGAAGTGAAGGTGCTTCGATGTGCTTTTCTGGGTATCCCGCTACACCAATACAAAAGTCAGCTCTATCATCGGCTTCAATAACATCATGAAGGTATTTCCCCTCATTCAAATCCTGAATCTGTTTTACCAATTCACTGGCATAGGTATGCCCCCCTTTTGCTGGCTCAAAATACTTTTGGTGGCTCATGGCATCACCACGCAACGCCATAACATTTTCAATCCCTAGATAGTGACAGTCTACCAATACATATTCGGTTTCTTCCTTTGTAAACCCACCACACAATACGTGAGGCACCGTATCTACATTGTACTTATGTTTTATCGACGCACAGATTCCAACTGTTCCTGGGCGCATTCTTGTAATCTTTCTATCCAACAAACCATTTCTATCAATATACACGTACTCTTCACGAGACGTAGTGACATCAATAAATGGCGGTTTAAACTCCATTAAAGGATCAATATTGTTATATAGCTCCTGAATATTGCTCCCCTTTTTGGGAGGTATGATTTCAAATGAAAACAATGTTTTGCCCTTGGCCTGTTTGATATGATCTGTTACTTTCATAATATTTCCCTCAGTTGGAAAAGTGTTTAATTACTGTCTCTTTCTTACTAATTGCGGCTTCTAAATTAATCAGCCAAATTTGGATTCAGCCATTTTTCGGCCTCATCATTTGAAATCCCTCTACGCTTCGCATAATCCTTCAATTGGTCTTCGGTTATTTTACCCAACCCAAAATATTTGGCGTCTTTGTTGGCAAAATAGTAACCACTTACACTAGCCGCTGGCCACATGGCCAAACTATCGGTCAACTCTACCCCAATGTTTTCCTTTACCTGCAACAATTTCCAGATGGTTTTCTTTTCCAAGTGGTCTGGACAGGCTGGATATCCCGGAGCTGGACGTATACCTTTATAACTCTCTTTGATCAATTCTTCATTGGATAAATTCTCGCCTTGCGCATAGCCCCAAATATCCGTTCTAACTTCCTTATGCAAATATTCAGCGTAAGCTTCCGCTAAACGATCGGCAAGCGCTTTGATCATGATGGAATTATAATCGTCATGGTTATCCTCAAATTGCTTGGCCAATTCCGCCGTTCCAAAACCAGTACTCACACAAAAACAACCTATGTAATCCTGTTTTCCTATTTCTTTAGGTGCCACGAAATCCGACAAGGCAAAATTTGCCACGCCTTCACGCTTATCCAATTGCTGACGTAAGGTTAAGAACGTTGCTTCTACAGCTCCAGATTCATCATACACTTCAATATCATCATCATTCACCGTATTGCCAGGGAACAATCCAAAAACCGCTTTGACCCCCAATAACTTCTCATCAAAAATACGTTTTAGCAATACTTGTGCATCGGCATACAATTCGGACGCATGCTGTCCAACCACCTCATCTTTCAAGATTTCAGGATATTTCCCGTGTAAATCCCAACTTCTAAAAAACGGACTCCAATCAATATAAGCTTCCAATTTGGTGATATCGAAATCTTCTACCACCTGAACCCCCAGTTGCTTTGGCTTTACAATGTCTGCAGCATTCCAATCAATTTTGAATTTGCGCTTTCTAGCTTCCTCAATGTCTATATAATCCTTCTTTTTCCCGCGCTTTAAAAACTGTTCACGGAATTTTTCATACTCCTCACGAATTTGTTCTTTGTACACCGCATTGTCCTTCTGCAACAAATTCCCAACCACAGTTACCGCTCTGGAAGCATCATTCACATGTACCACAGCATGGGTATAATTTGGCGCAATTTTCACAGCAGAATGGGCTCTGGAAGTAGTTGCTCCTCCAATAAGCAATGGAATGGTAAACTTTTGTTTTTCCATTTCCTTAGACAGATACACCATTTCGTCCAAAGACGGTGTAATCAATCCGCTCAAACCAATGGCATCCACCTTTTCGGCTTTTGCCGTTTCTATAATTTTTTCTGGTGGCACCATTACTCCAAGGTCTACAATCTCATAATTGTTACACCCTAATACCACACTAACAATATTTTTACCAATATCGTGGACATCACCTTTTACAGTGGCCATCAAAATCTTTCCGGCATACTCTTGCTTTCCGTCCTTTTCTGCTTCAATAAATGGTTGCAAATAGGCCACTGCCTTTTTCATCACCCTAGCCGATTTCACCACCTGAGGCAAGAACATTTTCCCACTACCAAACAAATCTCCAACCACATTCATCCCAATCATTAAGTGGCCTTCAATAACCTCTATAGGTCTTTCGACCGTCAATCTTGCTTCCTCAACATCCTCGATGATGAACGTATCAATTCCCTTCACCAAACTATGAGTGATACGGTCTTGCAAGCTATCGCTTCGCCATTCCAAAACTTTGGCAACATCTTCCTTTTTATCTCCTTTTACGGTTTCTGCAAAATCCAATAAACGCTCCGTAGCATCATCTCTTCTATCCAACAACACATCTTCTACATGCTCCAATAAATCTTTTGGAATTTCGTCATATACCTCCAACATGGTTGGGTTCACAATTCCTAAATTCATTCCGTGCTTGATGGCATGGAATAAAAATGCTGAATTGATGGCTTCACGTACTACATTATTTCCTCTGAAAGAGAAGGACACATTACTCACCCCTCCTGAAACATTGGCGTAAGGCAAGTTTTCACGAATCCATTTTGTGGCATTGAAAAAATCCAATGCATTTAACCTGTGCTCTTCCATTCCCGTAGCCACAGGAAAAATATTAGGATCGAAAATAATATCTTCAGGAGGGAAATTCACCTCATTCACCAAAATATCATAAGAACGCTTACAGATATCGATACGTCTTTGGTAAGTATCGGCCTGACCTTCCTCATCAAATGCCATCACAATCACCGCAGCTCCATAGCGCTTTACCAATTTGGCGTGATGCACGAAAGTTTCTTTTCCTTCTTTTAAACTGATGGAATTCACCACCGATTTCCCTTGTACCACCTGCAAACCAGCTTCGATGATCTCCCATTTGGAACTATCAATCATTATTGGTACACGGGCAATATCCGGTTCCGAAGCAATCAAATTCAAGAAAGTTACCATGGCTTCTTTACCATCCAACATTCCTTCATCCATATTTACATCGATGATTTGGGCACCACCTTCCACCTGATCTCTAGCAACATCTAGGGCCTCCTCGTATTTTTCTTCCTTTATCAACCTTAAAAACTTGCGAGACCCGGTTACATTGGTTCGCTCCCCTACATTGATAAAATTACTTTCAGGAGTGACTATTAAAGGTTCTAAACCTGAAAGCTTTAAATATTTTGTATGTTTTTCTGACATTGTAATTCTTTTCTAACCGTCCCTATTCAGACACTTCAATTTTGCGTGGTTTATATTTGGCCGCCACCTCAGCAATAGCCGTAATATGCTCTGGAGTTGTACCACAACAACCTCCAATAATATTGATTAAACCATCCTTAAGATAGTTTTCAATAAGTACTTGCATTTGCGCCGGAGTTTGGTCGTATTCACCAAAGGCATTTGGAAGTCCCGCATTTGGATGGGCAGAGGTGAAAAATTCTGTTTCATTTGCCAAACGTCTCAAATAAGGTTGCAACTGATCGGCTCCAAGCGCGCAATTAAACCCAACACTTAGCAATGGAATATGCGAAATGGAAGTTAAAAATGCTTCCACAGTTTGCCCAGAAAGGGTTCTTCCTGAAGCATCCGTGATCGTTCCAGACACCATGACCGGGATATCGATACCTCTCTCCTCTTTTACTTCTTCAATAGCAAATAAGGCCGCCTTGGCATTCAAAGTATCAAATACAGTTTCCACCAATAATAAATCCACGCCACCATCAATTAATGCCTCAACCTGTTGCTTATAGGCCACACGCAATTCCTCAAAAGTTACGGCGCGAAATTCAGGACGGTTAACATCTGGAGATAAGCTAGCCGTTCTGTTTGTAGGACCAATACTTCCTGCAATAAAACGAGGTTTTTCAGGATTGGCAGCTGTAACTTCATCAGCTACTTTTTTGGCAATTTTAGCAGATTCAAAATTCAGTTCATACACCAAATCTTCCATATCATAATCAGCCATTCCAATGGTAGTTCCTGAAAACGTATTGGTTTCCACGATATCCGCACCAGCCTCGAAGTACTTACGGTGTACTTCAGCAATGGCTTGGGGCTGCGTAAGCGACAACAAGTCGTTGTTCCCCTTTAACGGAGACGGATAATCTTTAAAACGCTCCCCACGAAAATCCTCTTCAGAAAAATTATACCGTTGCAGCATGGTCCCCATGGCCCCATCCAGAACTAAAATTCGGTCTTGTAAAACCTGATTAATATTTGACATTTTATTGTGTTTATATTAAAATGTCATCAAGAAAGTAAAAGAAATTACTCTAGGTTATCTGTCCAATTGAGTAGTATTCAACTAGTAGAATTTAGCACCTTCTTTAAAGTTAAAGGGTTGCTAAGGCTTCAACGGGTCTATTCCCTCTGCCTTTCGTGATAACATTTTATATGTTTATGAACTAGGCTGCGAAATTACAGGATAAATAATTTATAACCAATTTTTATTGAAACAAATCTGAAGAAAGGTAACGATCTCCTATATCGCAAATTACGGCGACGATAAGGCCTTCTTCAATTTCATCGGCTATTTTTAAGGCCGTGGCTACACTTCCACCACTGCTCATACCACAAAACACCCCTTCTTCTTTGGCCAATCTGTTAGCCACAGTTCGGGCATCTTCTTCGCTTACCTCTATCACTCGATCTACTTTTGAACGATCGAAAATCTTGGGCAAATAGGCCTCTGGCCATTTTCTAATCCCTGGGATTTTTGCATCATCGGTTGGTTGGGCGCCTACAATGGTTATAGCTTTGTTTTGCTCTTTCAGATAAGTGGATACTCCCATGATAGTCCCTGTAGTGCCCATTGCCGAAACAAAATGCGTCACTTGCCCATCAGTATCTTTCCAAATTTCCGGACCTGTGGTTTTGTAGTGAGCTTTCCAGTTGTCGTCATTGGCGAATTGATTGAGCATGTAATAGCCTTTTTCTTTTTGAAGTTTTTCAGCCAAATCTCGCGAACCTTCTATGCCATCAGCAGCAGGTGTCAGAATAAGTTCCGCTCCATAAGCCCGCATGGTTTTGATACGTTCTTCAGTAGAATTTTCAGGCATGATCAATACCATGTTCAAACCTAATAACTGAGCTATAAAAGCCAAGGCAATCCCTGTATTTCCACTAGTAGCCTCAACCAAAGTGTCTCCTTTTGAAATATCACCACTTTTCAATGCCTCGGAAATCATATTGAAAGCGGCTCGATCCTTCACACTGCCTCCTGGATTTTTTCCTTCCAACTTCAAAAACAGCCGTACGTTTGGTTTGGAAATGATTCGTTTGACTTCAATAAGTGGTGTATTCCCGATTAAATCGGTTATGGATTTACTTTGAATCATTTGTTGCGTGTACTGATTTTTATTTCTGACTGATAGGTGACCAATGAATTTTCTGGAACCGATTGGGTAATCCAAACATTGGCTCCAATAATGCTGTTGGCACCAATCACGATATCTCCCCCCAAAATTGTAGCATTGGCATAAATGGTCACATTATCCTCAATGGTCGGGTGACGTTTGGTATTAGACAAACTCTTCTTCACCTGAATCCCTCCAAGCGTTACCCCTTGATAAATCTTTACATTATTTTTTATGATGGAAGTCTCCCCAATCACTATTCCTGTTCCGTGGTCTATAAAAAAGGAGTCTCCAATGGTCGCTCCTGGATGGATATCGATACCTGTTTTACCATGAACGCACTCACTCATCATTCTTGCCACGATAGGCACATTCAACTTAAAAAGTTCATGACTCAAACGATGAATGGCAATAGCGTGAAATCCTGGATAGGCCAAATAAATTTCTTCCAAACTTTTACAAGCAGGATCGTTTTTTTCGGTAGCCAAAGCATCCAATTCAATGCGTTTTTTAATGGATGGAATCTTGCTTGAAAAAGCCTCCCAAATTTCATTTCCATTTTGATCATTCAATTGCGATACCACATCCAAAAACACCTGTTTTAATACTTTCAATTCTTTTTGCTGAACTTCTTCCTCATCAAATAATGCATAGAAGAGCCGTTTTGTGAAAGTCGCAATATCGTCCTTTAAGCGAAGTTTATATGCCATAGTTGTTATTTCGAACATCTAAATTTAGGGATTACAATTTAAACCGTATTCTAAATAACCGTTAATTTATAGCTTGCACTACTGCTTTTGGAGCTTCTTTTCTCGTGCCGTCAAAACCATCAACACCACTTACGGTAGTATATTTCAGCACATACTTTTTCCCTGGATTAATGATTTTATAAGCAGATTGACACATTAAAGTCGCTTCATGAAAACCACAAAGTATCAACTTCAATTTGCCTTCGTAAGTGTTCACATCGCCTATGGCAAAGATTCCAGGAATATTGGTTTGATAATCCAAAGTATCCACTTTGATGGCATTTTTTTCAATTTCCAAGCCCCATTCTCCAATAGGTCCCAATTTTGGAGACAAACCAAACAGAGGAATAAAATGATCGGCTTCATGTAATATTTTTTCACCGTCCTTGATAATTGTAACACCCTCTAATTTCGAGTTGCCATGCAATGCCGTTACTTCTGCAGGAGTCACCAAATTGATTTTCCCCAACAGCTTTAACTCTTGAACCTTTTCTACGGAATCCAAGGCGCCACGGAATTCATTCCGTCTATGAACTAAAGTGACCTCTTCGGCTACATCTGCCAAGAAAATACTCCAATCCAAAGCAGAATCTCCTCCTCCTGAAATCACCACTTTTTTGTTGCGGTACACTTCTGGATCCTTGATAAAATACTCCACACCTTTATCTTCGTAATAAGAAATATTTTCAATCAATGGTTTTCTAGGCTCAAACGATCCCAAACCTCCCGCAATAGCAACCACAGGAGCATGGTGTTTAGTCCCCTTATTGGTAGTTACAATGAAACTTCCGTCTTCCAACTTTTCAATAGTTTCAGCCCTTTCTCCTAAGGTAAACCCAGGTTCAAACTGCTTGCCCTGTTCCAATAAATTATTGGTTAAATCTCCAGCCAATATCTCCGGAAATCCTGGAATATCGTAGATTGGTTTTTTAGGATATATCTCCGAGCATTGTCCTCCCGGTTGTGGCAATGCATCAATTAAATGACACTTCAATTTCAATAATCCGGCTTCAAAAACTGTGAATAACCCCGTTGGTCCTGCTCCAATAATCAATATATCTGTTTTTATCATGGTCTCTAATTTTAGTCGATTTTGGATATAGCTATCCCGTAAAATCAATGATTTTTAAAAAATTTTGTTTCTATTTATTCTATGAAAATTGTTGAATTTCTTGGCGTATCGAAGTCAAATGCACTCGGTCGTTGACCACTTCACCTACTATAATTATGGCTGGATTGGATAACTTTTCTTTCTCTACGACCTCACAAATGGAAGCAACTGTACCAATGCCTATTTTTTCATCTTTTGTCGTTCCATTTTGAATGATTGCTACCGGTGTTTCAGCTTTTCCTTCCTTTTGAAAAGCCTCCATGATTTGAGGCAGTTTGCTCATCCCCATCAAAATAACCACTGTTGCTGTAGATTTGGCCGCAATAGGGATATCATTGGACATTTTATGATCCTTGGTTGTACCTGTAATCACCCAAAAACTTTCGGAACTTCCTCGCTTCGTCAAAGGAATGCCTTGGTAAGCTGGCACTGCAATAGCCGAGGAAATTCCTGGCACCACATTGCCTTCCACACCAAACCTCTGGGCATATTCCAATTCTTCGGCTCCTCTACCAAATACAAATGGATCGCCTCCCTTTAACCGCACAACATGGCCATGACTTTTGGCTCGCGCTACAATCAACTCATTGATCTGTTCTTGTTGATAGGCATAGCAACCTTTTCGTTTTCCCACAAAAATGAGTTCAGCCTCTGATGATGCATATTCCAACAAAGCACTATTTATCAACGCATCGTACAAAATGACTTGAGCCGAACTAATAGCCTTTACTGCCTTTAGGGTGATTAATTCCGGATCTCCCGGACCTGCTCCCACAACTGTCAATCTTGATCTTAATCTTTCCATCCCCACTTGATTTGTTCATTTAACTGGCCACTTTTTGTGTTTCTGCCCTAAACACTTTCACATTGGACAAGAACACTTTGGCGCTTTCAATATAATTCTCTGCAAATTCTTTAGTTGGGGCATTATTTTTTATTTGATATACCAATTCCGAAAATGTCACTCCCAAACGCACTCGATTCGTTTCCACAAATTCAGCATCGAATTGAGAAATAATCCCTGCTTGGGTATTCACTGAAATATCTTCGGAAATTAAAATGGCTTTTGCCGAATTCACCATGGAACTATAAGCATGATACACCGCCGACGAATACACTTTATCCTCAAAGGACTGTTCTGCCAATTCAATTTTTTCCTCACTTTCCAAAAACAAGGTCGATACCAAATCGATGACCACACCAGCACATTCTCCAACCCCAATGGCTTTCACATACTTTTCATTGGTTCCCCAATCGATAAAATCTTCTTGGGTCAAATTGGAAACATCAGACAAATCAGTCAGAAAGTCGTAGAAATACTTCTGCCCCTGTTCCAAATAATAGTCCACAAAAGGCTTTCCTTTGGCATTGGCCTCATAATCATTCAAAATTCTACGTAAGGCCTCAGGCCCTCGTCTACTCGGAACTTTTACCACCTTATCAGCGAAAATCCCATTCCCATTTCCTTTGTTACCACCACCCAACAATACTTGCAACGCTGGTGCCACCAATTTATCAGGCGTACGAATGGACATCCCCTGAAACCCTATATTGGCCATAGTGTGCTGTCCACAAGCATTCATACAACCACTAATTTTGATGACCAAATCTTCATTATCCAAATACTGCGGATATTCAGCTTTGATGACCCGCTCCAACTCTTCGGCAATTCCCGTACTACTGGCAATTCCCAAATTACAGGTATCAGTTCCTGGACATGCAGTGATATCCACTGCTTTGTTATATCCCAATTCAGTAAAGCCTAATTTGCTCAACTCTTGATAAAAGAAAGGTAACAATTCTTCCTTAACAAAAGGAATCAAGATATTCTGACGCAAGGTCAACCTGATTTCACCGGCAGCATAGGTTTCTACCAAATCTGCCAACAATCTGGCTTTATCCGTATAAAAATCACCTAACAACACCTTTATGCCAATCGCTACATAACCTTCCTGCTTTTGAGGAATAATATTGGTTTCCTTCCATTTATTGAAGGGCTCCACATCAACCAATTCAACATTTGGGATAGCAACTTCTACAGGCACTGATATTGGATACGAATCTGCATCAATAGGAACCGATTTGTATTCTATAGCCGCTTGCTCCTCATCCACCAATTGCTTGAAAGCCTCCAAGCCAATATCCTTTACTAAGAATTTGACACGTGCCTTGGCGCGACTTTTACGTTCTCCATGGCGATCAAAAATTCTCAGAACACCTTCCATTACTGGAATAATTTTATCTGAAGGCAAGAACTCATATAGTACATCGGCATGACGTGGTTGGGAACCCAAACCACCTGCCAGCATTACCTTAAAACCTCTAGTGCCATTTTGAATTTTTGCAATAAAGCCCAAATCGTGCATATAAGACAAGCCTGTATCCGCATCGGAAGCCGAAAATGACACCTTAAACTTGCGCCCCATTTCCTGACAAATAGGATTTCTCAAAAAGAATTTGAACACAGCATCGGCATAAGGCGATACATCGAAAGGTTCGCTGATGTCAATTCCCGCTGTTTCACTCGCGGTGACATTTCTTACTGTATTTCCACAAGCTTCACGCAAGGTGACCTCATCACGCTCCAATTCGGCCCAAAGCTCTGGGGTTCTGTCCAAATCTACATAATGGATCTGGATATCCTGACGCGTAGTAATGTGTAATCTCCCTCTAGAATATTCATCCGATACATCTGCAATTCTTCGCAACTGCTTGCTTAATACTTTCCCGTAAGGCAATTTGATGCGAATCATTTGCACTCCATGTTGACGTTGCCCATAAACTCCACGAGCCAAACGCAGGCTTCGGAATTTCTCCTCATCGATCTTACCATTATGGAACAGCTCAATTTTATTGGCCAATTCAATAATGTCCCTCTCTACAACTGGATTTTCTATTTCTGTTCTAAAACTTTGCATAATGCCTGTTTGCTGTTATTGCAAGTGTATACCACACTCTCTGTTTTTCAATGCCTTTATAGGATCGAAATAATCATGGTTTTTGGGCAGTCCATGAACTTCCAAATAATTGTCTAAATCTGCATCCGTCCAATAATAAAAGGGGCTTACCTTTAAAATACCGTCCTTACTCAAACTCAAAATATCCTTCTTGCTTCTAAGTTCTGTTTGTCTTACTCTAATGTTGGTAAACCACAAGTCCGGCTGATGTTCTTTAAGCGCTCTTCTGAACGGCTCCAATTTCACAACTTCCGAAAATTCAGCATGATTATCATCTTCCAATCCGGGTAAACCAATAGTCGCATCAATTTCAGCCTTGCTTTTTAGGGACTGATACCTATAGATATTCAAATTGTATTGTCTAATCAAATTTGAGGCATGCTCATACGTACTGTTTTCATTATAAAGGGTATCACACCAAATCACCTTAATGCCCTTATCCTTCCTGACTATGGTGCTCAACAATACTGAAGAGTACACTCCAAAACTAGTCGTGACAATTCGGTTTTCTGATACAGTTAAAGCCCAGTCAATAATTTCATCTGGTGTTTTGTCTCGCAATACTTGATTCCAATATGCGATATCAATGGTATGTCCAATCATAATTCAAATTTTAATTCCCATTACCCTATCGGAATAGTAGGATTTAAAAACAAAAGTATATAAAATAATTTAAAGTGCTGTGAATTTTAATGTTAAATAATCAAATTATGTCCGCCAAGGACTTATTGTTGAAGATATTAAGCGTACTATCCCTTACTTCCATCATCAATTTGTGAACCGAGCAAGTTTTTTCATTCGGGCAGTCTTCGCACTTCTCATAGAAGTTCAAACTTACGCAAGGCACCATGGCAATGGGACCTTCCAAAATACGCATTACGGCAGACATTTTGATATCCTTGGGATCCCTAAGCAGGTAATAGCCTCCGCCCTTCCCTTTCTTGGATCCCAAGAAACCATTTTTCCGCAATGTTAACAGAATACTCTCCAAAAACTTTTGGGAAATATTTTCATGTTGGGAAATCACTCCTATTTGTACTGGACTAAAATTCTCCTGTCTGGCCAAGAATGTTAGTGCCTTTAGACCGTATTTGGTTTTCTTTGAAAGCATTGCTCAAATATAACCAAATTCTTATATCAATCTAAGGCCTGTTTTAAATCGGCAATAATATCTTCAAAATGTTCCAAACCCACAGAAACCCTTACCAATCCGTCTGTAATGCCTACTTCCAACCTATCGGCTTCACTTAATTTACTGTGTGTTGTTGAGGCTGGATGCGTTACAATAGTTCTCGTGTCTCCCAAATTAGCTGAGAGTGAGGCCATTTTTAGAGCATCCAAAAACTTACGCCCAGCTTCTACTCCTCCTTTAATTTCAAAAGCTACAATATTCCCGCCTTGTTTCATTTGCTTTTTGGCAATTTCATACTGCGGGTGCGATTTTAAAAATGGATATTTCACAAAGTTGACATTGTCATGGCTTTCTAAAAATTCTGCCACCTTCAAGGCATTTTCGCAATGTCTATCAACGCGAACAGGCAAGGTTTCCAAGCTTTTGGACAATACCCAAGCATTAAATGGCGACAAAGACGGCCCTGTATTTCTAGAAAACAAATAAATTTCTCTAATCAGCTCCTTACTTCCAACAGTCACTCCCCCTAACACGCGACCTTGTCCGTCGATTAACTTAGTTGCTGAATGAATTACCAAATCGGCACCAAACTTAATTGGGTTTTGCAAATAAGGTGTGGCAAAACAATTATCAATCACCAATAGGATGTTATGTTTCTTGGCAATCTTGCCCAATAACTCCAAATCCAGAATATCCACCGCTGGGTTAGTTGGTGTTTCGGCATATAGAATTTTGGTGTTAGGTTGAATCAATTCTTCAATTTTATCAACTTCGCTTTCCTTAAAATAGGTAGTTTCAATATTCCACTTTGGAAGATAGGTGGTAAACAAAGCGTGTGTAGAACCAAATACACTTCGACACGAAACCACATGGTCTCCTGCATTCAACAAAGCCGCGAAAGTTGAAAATACCGCCGACATTCCCGTAGCATAGGCATAACCTGCTTCAGCACCCTCCAATTTGCAGATTTTCTCCACAAACTCCGAAGTATTTGGGTTGGTAAAACGGCTGTAAATATTGCGCTCCTTTTCCTCTGCAAACGAGGCACGCATGTCCTCGGCATCATCAAATTTAAAACTTGAGGTGAGATACAAAGGAGCGGAATGCTCTGAATATTGCGAACGCTCCAACTGTGTTCTGATAGCTTCGGTTTCGAAATGTTTTTGACTCATGACAATAGGTATTTTGTGTTCCAAAATGAATTTTGGAATTTTGTTTTCTTATTAATTAATGTGTTTAGACAATCGTAAAATATCACCAAAGACACCTCTTGCGGTTACTTCGGCACCTGCGCCCGCCCCTTGGATCACAATTGGCTGCTCTCCATAGGATTCTGTGAAAATTTCAAAGATGGCATCAGAACCTTTTACATGTCCCAATGTACTGTCTTCTGGAATGGACACCAGTTTCACTTCCAAATTCCCTTTCTCCTGCGACAGGTCACCAAACAAATCTCCAACATATCTCAAAACATGGCCTGGCTCCTGTTGTTCTTTGATTTTTTGGAATTCCTCATCAAGCACATCCAATTGCCCCAAAAATTCCTGTACCGAAATATTTCTATAAGCTTCCGGAATTAAATTTTGAACCGACACATCCTCAAATTCGTTATGCAAATCCAACTCACGTGCCAAGATCAATAATTTACGTGCTACATCATTCCCAGAGAAATCTTCTCTTGGATCTGGCTCCGTAAATCCTTTATCGATAGTTTCCTGAACAATGGCACTGAAGGGTTTGTCCTGAACAGAAAAGTTATTGAACAGGTAACTTAAGGTTCCCGAAAACACCCCTCTAATTCTAGTAATGTTTTCACCAGATTCGTGCAATAACTTGATGGTGTCAATTAATGGCAATCCAGCACCTACCGTAGTTTCGTAAAGGTATTGTTTGTTGTGCTCTTTTAAATGTTCTCTCAAGTCGGTGTAAAAATCGTGGGAAATGGTGTTGGCAATTTTATTGGACGACACCAAATCAAATCCCGCTTCCACCAATGGCTTGTAATTTTCATGGAACATCCCGCTTGCAGTATTATCCACAGCTATCAAGTTTTCCAAATGGTGTTTTTTGGCAAAATCCACTATATCCTGAAGTTGATATCCTGAAGTTTCAGCTTTTAAGGCTTCTTTCCAATTTTCATCAACGCCATTTTTATCTAAAATCACCTGTTTTGAATTGGCTATAGCGAATACATTCAAACTAATTCCTTTACGCTTTTCAATCTCATCTTTCGATTTCAAAATCTGATTGATCAAAGCACCTCCAACCAATCCGTGGCCAAAAATGGCAATGTTGATTTTCTTGGAAATTCCAAAAATCTCCCCATGAATAACATTGACAGCCTTGTGCAATTGATGCTTTTTCACCACCAAACTCACATTTCGACCAGTTACCGTATTATTGAATAATAGTGGTGTAATTTGGTTTTTGATCAAGGCATTGAATGGCTTATGGAACGAACTCAACTCAATCCCAATAATAGAGATTACTGACACATCATCTACTACGCCAATTTTGTTAACGTCTTGAGTGTAAAAATCATTTTCAAACTCACGCTCCAATGCCACCACAGCTTGCGTTGCTTTTGAAGCATCAATGATCAAGCCAATTCCTCTTTCCGAAGATCCTTGCGACACAATGCTCACACTGATATTTTGGTCACTCAAGGCTTTAAAAATTCGGGCATCCACACCAACTTTACCCAAAAGGCCTCTTCCTTCAAAATTCAAAAGGGCCACATTATCCAAAACCGACAATGAAGTGACTTCTTTATTACTTGGTTTAGCCGTAATCAAGGTGCCTTCCCCATCGGAATTGAAGGTATTCAAGATTCTTAAATTGATATTTTTTTCCACCAATGGAATGATGGTTTTGGCATGCAGTACACTGGTTCCAAAGTTTGCCAATTCATTGGCTTCGCTAAAGGACAGCTCTCTAATTTTTTGAGCATCGGCAACCAAGTCCGGATTGGCCGTATAAATACCATTTACATGCGTATAATTTTGCAATTCTTCAGCATCCAAGAAATTGGCCAACAAAGATGCCGAATAGTTACTTCCGTTGCGTCCCAAAGTGGTAGTTTCTCCATCCAAATTCGATGCGATGAACCCCGTAACAATATTCACCGTAGAACCATTGAATTTCTTAAAATGTTCCACAACTTTCTCCTTGGAAATCTTTTGAATAGGTTGTGAATTTCCAAAATCACCTTCAGTTTTTATCAAGGTTCTAGAGTCCGTTGCATTGGCATTAATGCCCTTGCCTTTTAATATTACGGCTATAATTTTTGCAGACAATAATTCCCCGAAAGCCAATACCTGACTTTTGATTTTTTCACTGTAATCCCCAAGCAAAGCCACCCCTTCGAAAATATTTTCCAAAGCCGAAAACTCACCTGTAAAATCAATATTTGGCAATGGCTCCACCTGATAGGCTTTGAAAGCTTCAAAATCGGGTTTGTACACTTCCTTCTTAGAAGCTTTTTCAAGCAAAGCCTCTAATTCGTCCGTGGCATTCCCTCTAGCCGATACAACCACTGCTATTTTTTCACCATCATTAACCTTTTTCTCTATGATTTCAAGGGCTCTTGTAAGACCTTCTCCATTTCCTAAAGACTTCCCGCCAAACTTCAATATTTTCATTCTCTTGTGTTTTGTATCTGGGCTAAAAATGCCCTCTATAATTTTTTCTAACTGTTCAAATTCTATTAAAAATGCATCGTGACCATGATCTGAATGGATTTCGTGATAGGTCACATTTGGATGCGTTGCGGCCAGCTGTTTTTGGGTTTCCCTGTTTTCTTCCGCAGTAAAAAACAAATCGGAGTCCACACCTACAATGGCAATTTTGGAACTGATGATGTCCAAGATATTTTCGTTGGCTTCCCTTCCTTTGGTAACGTCGATGGTTTTCAGCAACTGATTCATCAATTTGTAAGCCGACAACTGAAAACGTTCTTGCAACTTATTACCATGATGCAGCAACCAACTTTCTACATTGAAAATTTCCAATTCATCGTTAACACTTCTTTGGAAACGTTCCTTAAACGACTTAGGCGTTCTGTAGCATAGCATGGCATGCATTCGGGCGTCGTGTACCGGGTTATTGGAATTCACCAAAAACTGCTCTTGAATTTGACAATTGGCAATCAACCAATCGGTCGATTTCCAGTCGGTTGCCACCGGAATTAAATATTCCGCTAGATTAGGTTTCAAAACGGCCATTTCCCAAGCAATCCCTCCCCCAAGTGAACCGCCTATCAAAGCAAACACCTGTGGAATATTTAATTCTTCCAAACCTTTTAAAAACAATTTCGCAACATCACGCGCTACAAAATCCTTATAGTTTTCAATTAGGAATCCGTCGTACCCATTACCTGGAATATTAAAGGCTAGAACCGTGAATTTTTTGGTATCGATAATTTTATCGTCTCCAATCAAGCTTCCCCACCAGCCATCGTCTCCGGCAACATTACTGTTCCCAGTTAGGGCATGATTTACCACTACTATTGGGGCTTCATGAAGTGGCAACCCAAAGGTTTGATAAGATAATTGTATTGGCAATTCTACTCCGCTTTCAAGAGTGAAACTGTCCAGTTGTATAAAATTAAGTGCTTTCATTTCAAAATTAAAAATTTAAAAACAAAAAGCTCAGGCCCAATGGGCGTACCTAAATAAAATATGTTAAAAAGAAATTATAGAAAATTACAGAATGTAATTCTTGTTGGGTTATCTATCTAAAAACTCTTGCTTTCAGTAGAATTTAGCACCTTCTTTATTGCTAAAGGGTTGCTAAGGCTTCGTTGGGTCTAATCCCTCCGCCTTTCTTGATAACATTTTCAATAAGTGAGTGAACTTCGTGAGTGCAAATATTCAGTTAGAAAAACTTAAAATCCAAATTTATTCTCCACTTTTTGAATTTTTTATGATTTTATCATGAAAATTCTGCCAAATACTTTTCCCTGATAATTTGCGCTACAGGCTTGTTGTAGATTTTACTTTCCAACCATGAAATAATGTCCAAATATAGGAACGCACGCCTCTCATAAGGATCGTTTTCGTAGGTTTTAAAGGTTTTATGAAGTTCAATAAAAGCCTTTTTTATATCCTGTGGATACACATCCTGAAGCCCTTTGATGAACTTGATCATTTCTTTTTGGACTTCGTATAGATCGTTGATCTTCAAAAGGAATTTATAGGTGCTTCTCAAGAGCTTTTCAATATGATAATCATACCCGCCTTCATAGTGCGCTACCAAGTTCAACACTCTTGAAAAACAGAGCAGATCTTCCCGCATGGAAAGTGATTTATTGGAGATAATTTTATCTAAATACGCAATACATTCCTTATTGTTCCCTGCTCCAAAATGCATACTCGCAAACTTGTAATAGAACACCATAGTGTGATGCTCGTCTATACGATCTTTGTACGACTGTAAATCTTTTTCGATGATCGGAATCAAATATAAGCCCTCTTGAAAACTACCATCTATAAAGTAATAGTTGAGTCTATTAACATTTAAATACAAGAACGAAAGGGCTTCTACATTTTCATCTTTTGGAAAGGATTTTGCCGCTACAATACTTTCAAATTTTCTTAAATAGTGGTCAAATTTCCGCTTGTTTTTTGTGTAGAACAAAGCTTCCAAAAGATAATTATTTCCTTTAATAAAAAACACAGGATTCAAGTCTACCATGTCTGGATGTTGCTCAAAAAGCTTTACCCAACGCAGGGCATACTTATAGCAATTCAAAAAATCCTGTAGCAAAAAGCTGTACCATAAATTGGCCTTGTAAAGCCATAACCGCTCCCTAAAACCTAATTCGTCAATATCATATTTAGGCAGTCTGGCTTGGAAATAATCCCTTATTTGCTTGGCTTCGGCTTCATTTTTAACGTAACCTATCTTTAGAAACAAGCCATAAAGCTGTAAGGATAAATTGGAAAGTTTACTGGCTATAACATTGGCCTTGCTCAGTTCTTTCGCCTGAATCGTCAACTCATCAGCTCGCCCACTGATACTTCTAGTAATGTATTGTGATTCGATGATTTTTTCGAGCTCCACAATTTCAAAAGCCAGATTCTTCTCTTCACTTTGAATTGCCAACTCTTTGGACTTGTCCAAAATTTTCAAGGCCTGTTTATAAAGTCCTTTATGGTATAAAATTGAAGCAAAATCCAATTGCTCCCTTAATTGCGACCTTGTGTTTTGATGTGAAGGGTTCAAGCGCAAACTAATCAGGATTTGCTTGTACAAATGAGCTTTGACATTCGCCAATTGCTGCTTTTTGACCACCCCACTTTTCAAAATAATGGACTCATCATACACCGTGAGCTTGTCCATAATGTTGAACAGGTTCAAAAATTTTGAATCCTCATTGACGCCCAATCGTCCCACATACAGCTTAAACTGGCGTTTCTCTGATTTGGTCATGGATTTAACCAACAGAAACAAATTGTCTTTCAAGTCCTTAGTCATCGAACAAAAATAAACTTTAAACTACTGATTTTTAAGTTTTTACCCAACAAAACAACGTTTGAACATCGTAATACTTTTTAAAACCCAAAGTGAATTGAATAACCAAAGTATAAATTCGTAAGACAATACAAAAATATATTTCTATAAATGTCTAAAGAGCACGTACAAATTTTTGACACCACCTTAAGAGATGGTGAACAGGTTCCTGGGTGTAAGCTAAATACCACCCAAAAGTTGATTATTGCCAAAAAATTGGACTACCTAGGAGTAGATGTTATTGAGGCCGGATTTCCGGTTTCCAGCCCTGGGGACTTTGAATCTGTTGAGGCCATTTCCAAATTAGTAAAGAATGCAACAGTGTGTGGTTTGACCAGAGCTGTTGAAAATGATATTAAAGTTGCAGCCGAAGCCCTAAGGTATGCCAAACGACCTAGAATTCATACAGGTATTGGCACCTCCGATTCTCATATAAAATTTAAATTCAACTCTACCAGAGAACAAGTTTTGGTACGTGCCTACGAAGCCGTAAAATATGCCAAATCTTTTGTAGAAGATGTGGAATTTTATGCCGAAGATGCCGGAAGAACAGACAATGAATATTTAGCTCGTGTGTGTGAAATGGCCATTAAAGCAGGTGCTACGGTTTTAAATATTCCTGACACCACAGGATATTGTTTGCCGAGTGAATACGGAGCAAAAATTAAATACCTAAAAGAAAACGTAAAAGGTATTGAAAAGGCCATCTTGTCTTGCCACTGCCATAACGATTTAGGATTGGCCACGGCCAATTCCATAGAAGGGGTCATTAACGGTGCTCGCCAAATTGAATGTACCATCAATGGTATTGGCGAACGTGCCGGTAATACAGCGCTGGAAGAAGTCGTCATGATTTTAAAACAACACCCGTACTTAAACTTGGATACCAACATTAAAACTCCAGAGTTATACGGCATCAGCCAATTGGTATCTGAACAAATGGGCGTTTACACCCAACCTAACAAAGCAATTGTTGGCTCCAATGCCTTTGCACACAGTTCAGGAATTCACCAAGATGGTGTCATTAAAAACAGAGAAACTTACGAAATCATCGATCCAAAAGACGTAGGCGTCACCGAATCTGCCATTGTTTTAACGGCTAGAAGCGGGAGAGCTGCCTTGGCATATAGAGCCAAAAACATCGGTTACGAATTGACCAAATTGCAATTGGACGAGATCTATGCTAGTTTCTTGAATTTTGCAGATAGTAAAAAAGAAGTCGATGATAGTGATATCCACCACATCATCGAGACAAGTAATGTATATCAACAAATAATTAGCGCGTAATGGGAAAGACCTTATTTGATAAAGTTTGGGATGCGCACGTTGTGGACTCCATTCAGGATGGACCACAAATATTATATATTGACAAACACTTAATTCATGAAGTTACCAGCCCACAGGCTTTTAACGAACTTGAAGAACGAGATATTCCAATATTTAGGCCAAACCAAATTGTGGCCACCGCAGACCATAACACACCCACAAAAAATCAACACTTACCGGTTGAGGATGAGCTGTCCAGAAATCAGTTAAAACAGCTCGCCGAGAACTGTCATAAAAATAATATTACACTCTACGATTTAGGGCATCAATACAATGGCATCGTCCATGTTATGGCTCCTGAACTAGGCATCACCCAACCAGGTATGACCATGGTTTGTGGTGATTCGCATACCTCTACCCATGGTGCTTTTGGTGCCATTGCCTTTGGTATTGGGACCAGTCAGGTAGCACAGGTATTCGCAAGTCAATGTTTGTTATTGACAAAGCCTAAAAGTTTACGTGTAACGGTTAATGGCAAGTTAAAGAATGGCGTCCTACCCAAAGATGTCATTCTTTATATCATCTCAAAATTGGGCACCAATTCAGGCACAGGCTATTTCTGTGAATATGCAGGAGACGTATTTGAAAACATGAGCATGGAAGGCCGGATGACTGTTTGTAATATGAGTATTGAAATGGGTGCTCGAGGCGGGATGATTGCCCCAGACCAAACCACTTTTGAATACATAAAAGACAGAGAATTTGCGCCTAAAGGCGAGGAATTCGAAAACAAAGTTGCCTATTGGAAAACCTTGCCTACGGACGCTGACGCTACGTTTGACAAAGAATACGTTTTTGATGCCCAAGATATTGAACCTATGATTACCTACGGAACGAATCCTGGTATGGGCATTAAAATTTCAGAACATATCCCCGTTTTGAATGATGCTTCTTTTGAAAAATCCTTGGGATATATGGATTTCAAAAAAGGGGAATCCTTAGTAGATAAACCTATCAATTATGTATTTATTGGTAGCTGCACCAATTCTAGAATTGAAGATTTTAGAGTGGCTGCCAACTACATTAAAGGCAAACATAAGGCCGACAACGTCACTGCGTGGTTAGTTCCTGGAAGTAAGCAAGTAGAAGCCCAAATTATAGACGAAGGCTTAAAAGACATTTTTGAAACTGCCGGTTTCGAATTGCGACAACCAGGTTGTTCTGCTTGTTTGGCCATGAACGATGATAAAATCCCGCAAGGCGAATACTGCGTTTCTACTTCCAATAGAAATTTTGAAGGACGACAAGGACAGGGCGCCAGAACCATTTTGGCAAGTCCTTTGGTAGCGGCCGCGACTGCTGTTGCAGGAAAAATAGTAGATGTATCAAAAGCCTTTGAAAATACTTTTGAAAAAGAATTAATGAGCTAAACCTTTCAGCGGAAAGGAAACAAATATGGAAAAGTTTACAACATTAAAATCAAGAGCCATTCCGTTGGCCATTGAAAATATAGATACCGATCAAATCATCCCTGCGCGTTTTTTAAAAGCAACAGACAAGCAGGGATTTGGCGACAACGCCTTTAGAGATTGGCGTTTTGACAAACATGGAAAACTCAATGCAGAATTCCCTTTAAACGATCAAAAATACACGGGAAGCATTTTGGTTGCTGGTGATAATTTTGGATGTGGTTCCAGTCGAGAGCATGCCGCCTGGGCTTTGGTAGGTTATGGATTTAAAGTAATCGTCTCAAGTTTTTTTGCTGATATCTTTAAAGGAAATGCCTTGAACAACGGGCTATTGCCGGTTCAAGTGAGCGAGACCTACCTAGAAACCTTATTGAGCACGATCAAGGCAAATCTCGAAACCGAACTCATCGTTGATTTAGAAAATCAAACCATTGGGATTAAAGACAGTGATCAACAAGAAAGCTTTGAAATTGACGCTTACAAAAAAACCTGTATGATCAATGGCTATGATGATATTGATTATTTATTAAGTAAAAAAGAAGCCATTGAGGCTTTTGAATTAAGTAGAACAAACTAACAATTAGAGAAGGCAACAAACGAGCCTTCACATAAAGAAATGAAATTAGATATTGCTGTTTTATCAGGAGATGGAATTGGTCCAGAAGTGACCGATCAGGCAATTAAGGTGTTAAAGGCAATTGCACAGGAGTTTGACCATAGCTTTAGGTTCAAACCTGCGCTTGTCGGTGCCATTGCAATAGACGAAACGGGGAATCCTTTACCAGATACCACTTTAGACATTTGCAAACATAGTGATGCCGTTTTATTTGGAGCCATTGGCGACCCAAAATACGACAATGATCCTTCTGCAAAAGTACGTCCGGAACAAGGCTTGCTTAAACTTAGAAAAGAACTTGGGTTGTTTGCCAATATTAGACCTGTAAAAGCTTATGACAGTCTCGTAGGAGCCTCTCCCCTAAAAGATGAAAAAATTAAAGGAACAGACATTAGCATATACCGAGAATTAACTGGGGGTATTTATTTCGGAGACAAATATTTAAGTGATGACGGCAACACTGCATCCGATCTTTGTTTGTATACACGTGAAGAAATTGAACGCATTGCCCATTTGGCCTTTAAGGCAGCCCAAACTAGAAATAAGAAACTCACCTTGGTAGACAAGGCCAATGTGTTGGAATCCTCCCGCCTATGGAGAAAAGTGGTGACTGAGCTCTCTGCTTCTTATCCAGATGTGACTTTAGACTTCTTGTTCGTCGATAATGCTGCCATGCAAATGATTCTGAATCCAAAACAGTTTGATGTTATTTTAACCGAAAATATGTTTGGCGACATCATCAGTGATGAGGCTAGTGTTATTGGAGGCTCCATTGGCCTTTTGGCCTCGGCCTCTGTAGGAAAAAAACATGCTATGTTTGAGCCAATCCATGGCTCATATCCTCAAGCTAAAGGAAAAAACATTGCCAACCCAGTTGCATCTATTTTGTCCGCTGCGATGTTATTGGATCATTTTGGATTGAATGACGAAGCAGAAATGATTAGAAATGCAGTTGAAAAATCGATTCAATTAGAAATAATGACCCCAGATTTGAACAGAAAATATAATAACATTACAACGTCTAAGGTTGGTGATTTTGTAGAAGATTTCATCAACAATCCTAAAGACAGTAATATTAATTTCACTAACATCCATTTGGGTCAGTCTACAATAATTTAAAAACGTTTACCTTCTTTAGGATTTAAAGGCACTCAATTCTTGAGTGCTTTTTTGTTTCCAAAAATTGACATAAAAAATCATTTCCACACAATTATGACACCATTTTGGCGAGGGGTTTTCTAATAGATTTAGTAATTTTAAGGATTCAGAAAAAATAATTCTATGGAAATTCTAGGAATCGATGTCGGCGGATCGGGCATCAAGGGAGCATTGGTTAATACCATAACGGGGGAGCTTGTGAGTAAAAGATATAGAATCCCCACCCCTACATCCCGAAAACCGGAAGATATGGCCAACGTGTTTGCACAAATTGTTAAGCATTTTGATTATTCCGGGCCTATTGGTTGTGGATTTCCCAGCATTATCAAACATGGTATTTGCAAAGCCTCCGGCAACCTTCATGAAGAATGGGACCACATAAATGTTGAGGAATTATTTTCTAAAAAAGTCCATTTACCTGTTACCGTCATCAACGATGCCGATGCCGCTGGATATGCCGTTATGAATTATGGCATTGGGCAGGGAAAACCCGGATTGGTGCTTACCATTACCATTGGCACAGGGCTGGGCAGCGGAGCCTTTTTCAATGGCGCCTTAATTCCAAATTTTGAAATGGGGCAAATCCCATATAAAAATTACAAAAAAATTGAAAGTTGGGCCGCAGCCTCCGTAAAGAAACAGAAGAATTTAAGCTTTAAAAAATGGGGTAAACGTTTCAATACTTTTCTTGGTCTGGTTGAAACTCTGGTATGTCCTGATTTGATCATTCTTGGCGGCGGCACTTCGGATGACTTCGACAAATTCAAAAAACACATTACCATTGAAACTCCAGTAGTTCCTGCTCATTTGGGTAACCATGCAGGTATTATTGGTGCCGCTTGTGCGGCCACACACCAAATCCCAAAAACGTATTAGACTACCTTGCGAATTTAGCCTTGATATCCTCCAAACGTAAATTCCCCATGCTTCCAACATGGGTATGTTGTTTGGAAGTGTCTGGTGTATAAGTTCCCTCCTGTACCTGCTTACCAATAACCTGGTAAGCTTCTCTAAAACTCATGCCGTTTTCAACCAAAGTATTCATATTGTCTACCGTAAAGAGGTAGCGATACTTGGAATCATTCAAATCAATATCCTTTACTTCTACCTGCTGAATAGCATAGTTAAAAATATCCAACAAATCCTTCACATCCTCTATTCCCGCTATGATAGATTCCTTCAACAATTGGTAATCTCTATGGTAACCACTGGGAAGGTTATTTGTAATCAAAGTCATTTCGGTTTGAAGCGCTTGAATTTTATTGCATTTGCCACGAAGCAATTCGAAAACATCGGGGTTTTTCTTATGAGGCATGATGCTGCTTCCTGTGGTCAATTCATCTGGAAATGAAATGAAACCAAAATTCTGGCTCATATACAAACAAATATCCATTGCAAAACGCGCCATGGTGTTACTTAAGCCTCCTAAAGCAGCCGCAATGGTTCGCTCACTCTTGCCTCGGCTCATTTGCGCTGCCACCACATTGTATTTTAGAGTTTCAAATTGAAGTTCTTTGGTTGTAAATTCCCTGTCAATTGCAAAGGAACTTCCATAACCAGCAGCCGAGCCCAACGGATTTTGATCCACTGTTTTTAAGGCCGCCTGCAACATATAACTGTCATCAACCAAAATCTCGGCATAGGCAGAAAACCACAATCCAAACGAAGATGGCATTGCCACCTGCAAATGCGTGTAACCAGGCAACAGTTTATCCTTATGGGTATTGGCCAAGTCCAAAAGTGACAAAAAGAACGCTTCTGTTTTTGATAGAATCTCCTGAATATTTTCCTTGTAATACAACTGTAAGGCTACTAAAACCTGATCGTTTCTAGAACGTGCTGTATGGATTTTTTTTCCTACTTCTCCATAAGTTTTGGTCAGTTCAAATTCTATTTTAGAATGCACATCTTCAAACTGGCCTTCAATTATAAATGTTCCCGCTTCTATTTGTTCCTTCAAATGTTGCAATCCTTCTTCCAACTGCTCAAGCTCTACCTCATTTAAAATTCCAATATGCTGCAACATTTTGGCATGTGCCAGAGATGCCAAAACATCATATTTTGCAATATGCAAATCTATTTCTCTATCGTTTCCTACGGTAAACTGTTCTATTTTTTTATCAATGGCCAAGCCTTTATCCCAGAGCTTCATAATACGTTATTTAGCAATTCAATATAAATCTTAATTCCTTCTTCAATTTCATGCAGATAAATAAATTCATCGGCAGAATGCGAGCGCGTACTGTCTCCAGGTCCCAATTTTAAAGATGGACAAGACAGCACAGCTTGGTCAGATAGCGTAGGTGACCCATAGGTTTCCCTTCCCAAAGCGATTCCAGCTTTCACCAAAGGATGCTCCACAGGTATGGAAGAAGAATTCAATCGTAAACTTCTCGGAACAATGCTATCGCATGGTGCTTCCTTCATCAAAATATCTGCAACTTCCTGATTGGTGTATTGGTCATTCACCCTCACATCCACAACTAAATCCACATTGGCAGGAATGGCATTGTGTTGTTTTCCACCATTAATTTGAGAAACGGTTAATTTCACTTCTCCTAAAGTTTCGGACACCTTTTCAAATTGAAACCTTTGAAACCATTCCAACACCTTAATGGTATTGTATATGGCATTATCATCATTTGGATGCGCGGCATGGCTTGGGGTTCCTTTTACCACGGCATCAAATACCACCAATCCCTTTTCTGCAACGGCTAAATTCATAAGTGTTGGTTCGCCTACAATAGCGACATCCACCTCCGGAATAATCTCCAGCATGCTATTCAAGCCATTAGGTCCGCTACTTTCTTCTTCCGCAGAAGCCACAATCACCAAGTTATATTTTAAATCTTCTTTCGCATAGAAATAGGTGAAGGTTGCCAAAAGTGATACCAAACAACCTCCTGCATCATTACTTCCCAAACCGTAAAGCTTACCATCCTCTACAATGGCCTCAAAAGGATTTTTGGTGTAACCGCTATTTGGTTTTACAGTATCGTGATGGGAATTGAGCAACAAGGTTGGTTTGCTCTCGTCAAAATATTTATTGATAGACCATACATTATTGTTATCTCTTTTATAAGGAATATCATACCCTTTGAACCAAGTCTCTATATGCGTTGCTGTTTGGTCCTCCTCTGAAGAATAAGAAGGAGAGGCAATGAGCTCTTTCAACAAAGTTATGGCATGCTGTGTCAGTTCTTGAATCATTTGGTAATTGTTGTAAATTTTGTGGTAGCTTGGGTTAACATGTTTGGTTTACCAATGCAAACCTTGGTTACATTCTTGTTAATTGCATGAAAACAATTATTTAATTTAGGCAGCATTCCATCGGCAATAATCCCTTCTGAAAGCAAGTTTTGATAAATTGGTTCGGTGATGGTTTCAATTACAGAATCATCATCATTCACATCACGTAATACACCATTTTTCTCAAAACAATAATATAGTTCTACATTGTACTTTTCAGCAAAACCGATTGCCAATTCCGAAGCAATGGTATCTGCATTGGTGTTGAGCAAACTCCCCTGTGAATCATGGGTAATGGCACAAAATATTGGAGCAATATCTTGCCCCATCAACAACTCCAAAATTTCGGTATTTACGGTTTCAACATCACCTACAAATCCGTAATCGATATCTTTTACAGGACGTTTTACAGAAACAATGGTGTTTCCGTCAGCACCTGTAAAACCAATGGCATTACAGCTAAGCGACTGAAGTTTTGCCACAATATTTTTATTGATTTTTCCTCCGTATACCATCGTGATGATGTCCAATGTTTCGGCATCCGTGATACGTCTACCTTGCACCATTTTCACTTCCACCTCCATCTTTTGAGCCAATTGAGAAGCTAATTTCCCTCCACCATGCACCAATAATTTTGGAGATTCCATCCTTGAAAATTGCTCTAAAAATGCATCTAAAGCCTTAGAATCGTCTATAATGTTTCCTCCTATTTTTACAATTTTAAGCGTTTCCATTAATTCAGATTTTCTAAAATTTGCTTCAATACTATTTGTGCGGCAAAAGTTCTGTTATTGGCCTGCTGCATCACGATGGATTGACCACCATCCAAAACTGCATCTTCAACCACCATATTTCTACGTACTGGTAGACAGTGCATAAACTTGGCCTTACCAAGTTTTTCAGCAGTCATCATCCAATTAGGGTCTGTATTCAACACTTTTCCGTAGTCATTAAAATTGCTCCAGTTTTTTACATATACAAAATCGGCTTCGGCTAAGGCTTCTTCCTGATTATAGATAATTGGCACATCTTTGGTGATATTGGAATCTAACTCATACCCTTCTGGATGCGTAATTTGAAAATCGACATCCATTCGCTGCATCATAGATGCAAATGAATTGGCCACCGCTTGAGGCAAAGCTTTGGGGTGCGGTGCCCAAGACAAGACCACTTTGGGCCGTTTTGTCTCTGTAAATTCCGAAATAGTCACGGCATCGGCCAAAGCCTGCAAGGGATGCGCCGTGGCGCTCTCCATATTGACAATTGGTACCGTGGCGTATTTTTCAAAACTTTTTAAGATATATTCCGACTGATCCTTTACTTTATTGGTCAAACTTGGAAATGCTCTTACCGCAATAATATCGGCGTATTGCGAAATCACTTGAGCCGCTTCCTTAACATGTTCTGAAGTATTGGCATCCATTACCGTTCCGTCCTCAAACTCCAACTGCCAAGCCTCATTAACATTAAGAGACATCACTTCCATACCAAGATTCCTGGCTGCCTTTTCCGTACTTAAACGCGTTCGCAAACTTGCATTAAAAAAGAGCATCACCAAGGTCTTGTGCTTTCCCAAACCATGATATTCGAAAGGTGTCATTTTCAACAAAATGGTTTCTCTTATCAAACTATCAAGATCAGTAATATCGCTTATGTCGGTATACTTTTTCATCTATAATTCGCTTTTCAAAGCTGTTAAAAACTGGTCGATATGTTGTTTTTGCACCGTTAGTGGTGGCAAAATCCTGATTAAGTTTGGATTATTGGCACTTCCAGTGAAAATTTTATATTTATGAATCAACTGTTTGCGCAAATCGGCCACCTTAAAATCGAACTCTAAACCAAGCATCAAGCCTCTCCCTTTGATATTCTTCAGACCTTTGAGAGATTGTGCTTGCTCTATAAAATAGTCTGAAACTTCCTTTACATTATTCATCAAATTTTCATGTTCCAAGACCTTTAATACTGCCAAAGAAGCCGCGCAAGCTAAGTGATTTCCACCAAAAGTAGTTCCCAACATTCCAAAAGATGCTTCAAATTTTGGGTGGATCAAAATCCCTCCAACAGGAAAACCATTCCCCATCCCCTTCGCCAATGAAATGACATCTGGAGTTATCCCGTGTTTTTGGAACGCGAAGAAATCCCCAGTTCTCCCAAAGCCACTTTGCACCTCATCGGCAATTAAAAGCGTATTGTATTGTTGACACAACTTTTCTAGGCCTTTGTAAAACTCCGTGGTGCTTTCGTCCAATCCCCCAACACCCTGAATGCATTCAACAATCACGGCACAGGTTTCATTTCTAGCTAGGATAGCTTCTACAGCTTCCAAATCTCTCAACTCGACAAAATCCACTTGCTGTTGCGCATTTAATGGCGCTACAATTTTAGGATTGTCTGTTGCTGCAACCGCTGCCGAAGTTCTTCCGTGGAAGGAATTTTTAAAAGCTAAAATTCGCTCCTTCCCGTTATGGAAAGAGGCCAACTTCAAAGCATTTTCATTAGCCTCAGCTCCTGAATTGCACATGAACAATTGGTAATCTGAACATCCAGACACCCTTGCTAATGTTTCCGCCAATTCCTCCTGCAATGGATTTTGAATGGCATTGCTATAAAAGCCCAATTGGGCCACTTGATTTGAAATAGCATTAACATATTCGGAGTGGGAATGCCCAATAGAAATTACAGCATGCCCGCCATAAAGATCTAAATATTCGGTTCCGTTGTCATCATATACAAGGACATCTTTCGCCTTAACTGGAGTGATATCAAACAACGGATAGACCTTAAACAAACTCATATTTGTTCTTTTTTAATATTGTTGATTTTGTTAAATGAGGCTACCATACCTTGAATTAAGGAGGAACTCAAACCTTTGTGTTCCATCTCGTTAAGACCTTCAATAGTACAACCTTTTGGCGTGGTTACTTTGTCGATTTCTTCCTCTGGATGATGTCCGTTGTTAATCAACAAACTAGCCGCTCCTTCAGACGTATACATAGCCAGTTCTTGAGCCTCTTCAGCATCAAACCCCAATTGAATGGCCGCCTGGGTAGTAGCGCGAATCAAACGCATCCAAAAAGCAATACCACTAGCACAAACCACAGTGGCTGCCTGCATTTGGGTCTCTGGAATAGTTAAGGTATGTCCCAATCTTTTAAATATAGCTTCGGCTACCTTAATACGCTTGGCACCTTGTTCGTTACTACATAAACAGGTCATAGATTTCCCAACAGCAATGGCCGTATTAGGCATGGCTCTGATGATAAAATGGTTCTCCCCTACAATGGCTTCAATCCTAGAAATGGTGTATCCTGTTATGGTTGAAATTAACACATGTTTTTCAGTCAGGTAGGGTGCAACCTCTTTCAAAATAGCTTCCAAATGGGACGGTTGCACTGCAAAAATAAGAATATCGGAATGCTTCACTGCCAACACATTGTCGTTGGTGGTGGTAACCCCTTTGTATCCTTCAAATTCTGAAAGTGCCTCCACATGCCTTCTTGTTAAAAACAAAGTTGTAACGGCATTGGTAGTGATTAACCCTTTGGCAATAGATTGCCCTAAATTACCTGATCCAATAACGGCTAATTTCATAGACTTATATGTTTAAAAATAATTCGCTTTTAAATTCAATCCTTCGGTCTCAAAAAATCCATGCATCAAGTTCATATTCTGGATTGCCTGACCGGAAGCTCCTTTCAGCAAATTATCAATGATACTTGTTACCAACAGCATTCCATCATGCTTGTGCAAATGCACAAAACAATTATTGGTATTTACTACCTGCTTTAGGTGCAATGGATTTTGGGATACGAAAGTAAAGGCATCGTCCTTATAACAGGCTTCATACAGCTCCTTAGCTTCTTCCAAATCACCATCAAATTTGGTGTAGGCCGTAGCGAAAATTCCTCTTGAAAAATCCCCTCTGTTAGGCATAAACAAAATATTGGAATCAAAACTTGATTGCAGTTGTTTTACCGACTGGTTGATTTCTCCCAAATGTTGATGTGTAAAAGGCTTATAATATGAAAAGTTGTTGTCTCTCCATGTAAAATGTGTGGTATCGGACAGAGATGTTCCTGCTCCAGTAGCCCCTGTTACGGCATTTACATGCACATCATCATGCAATTTCCCTGCACTAGCCAAAGGCAACAAAGCCAATTGAATGGCCGTAGCAAAACATCCTGGATTCGCAATATAATCAGCTTTTCTAATGTCTGCCTTGTTCAATTCTGGAAGTCCGTACACAAAGGTTTTCCCATGAAAGGTCTTGTCGGCTTCCAATCTAAAATCATTACTTAAATCAATAATCTTTGTATGATCAGCAAACTGATTATTTTCCAAAAACGCCTTAGAATTCCCATGCCCCAAACACAAGAACAGCACATCTACTTCAGGATTGATGGTGCTTGAAAACTTCAAATCCGTGGTGCCCAACAAATCTTGGTGAACGGCACTTACAGGGTTGCCTGCATTGGATGTACTATAAATAAAATCGATTTTGGTTTCCGAATGGTTCAACAGCAATCTAATGAGTTCTCCTGCTGTATACCCTGCGCCACCAATAATTCCAGTTCTAATCATGATTCTGAATTTACTTGGCGATAGATTTTGTTCTGGTTACCAAAGATTTTGATAAATCCTTTGGCATCATCGGCAGTCCATCCCTTGTTCATTTCTCCGTAACTTCCAAACTTGGCATTCATTAAATCATGAGCAGATTCAATACCGTCCAAGGTAAAGTGATATGGTTTCAAACTTACAGTAACATCTCCAGAGACTTGCTCTTGACTGCTTTCCAAAAAAGCTTCAATGTTTCTCATCACTGGGTCCAAATACTGTCCTTCATGCAAATGCATCCCATAAAAACTTGTCAAATACTCTTTATGTTGTAACTGCCATTTGGTCAAAGTGTGCTTTTCCAACAAATGATGAGCCTTAATGGTAATTAAGGCCGCTGCAGCTTCAAATCCTACACGCCCCTTGATTCCTACAATGGTATCTCCAACGTGAATGTCTCTTCCTATGGCGAAAGGCGCCGCCAAATCATTCAATATTTGAATATTCTTTTCAGGCGTATTTTCTTTTCCATTTACGGCAGTCAACTCCCCTTTTGTAAACGTCAGAATTACTTTTTCATCTCCTTCTTTTTGCAACTGCGAAGGATAGGCGTGCTCTGGCAAAGGCTTGCCTGATGTTAAGGTTTCCTCGCCACCAACACTCGTCCCCCAAAGCCCTTTATTTACCGAATATTTCGCTTTTTCCCAAGACATTTCAATACCATTACTTTTTAGGTAATCGATTTCTTCCTGTCTTGATAGTTTTTGGTCCCTGATAGGTGTAATGATTTCAATTTCTGGAGCCAAAGTTTGGAAAATCATGTCAAAACGCACTTGGTCGTTTCCTGCCCCTGTACTTCCATGAGCAATATATTTAGCCCCTATGGATTTGGCATATTCAATGATTTCAATAGCCTGAATAATTCTTTCGGCACTCACAGAAAGAGGGTAGCTATTGTTTTTTAACACATTTCCGAACACAAGATATTTTACAACCTTATTATAAAAGGTGGCAATGGCATCAATATTTTTATAGGTAGACACTCCCATTTTATAGGCATTGGCTTCAATGTGCGCTATTTCTTCCTTTGTAAAACCTCCCGTATTCACACTTACGGCATGCACATCATAGCCCGCCTTTGACAAACTTACTGCACAGTAGGACGTATCCAATCCGCCACTGTACGCAATTACTAACTTCTTACTCATTATTTCTCCTTTTTTAAAAACAGGTTCTCCTTAATGCTCTTTAACCTTTTATATACCTTTGTTTTAATCTGCTTTTTTTCCTCTACTTGCTTTTTGGGATCATACAACATCCCTGTACACAAGCACATTTTTTGCTCTGTTCGCTGTAACACATCGTAGTTTTTACAAGTTTGGCAACCATTCCAAAAGGTTTGGTCGTCCGTCAATTCAGAAAAGGTCACAGGTTTATAGCCCAGTTCACTGTTCATTTTCATAACAGCCAAACCTGTGGTGATACTAAATACTTTTGCGTCTGGGAATTTGGTCCTGGAATGCTCAAAAATCTTTGCTTTAATTTTTTTTGCCATGCCATGCCCTCTATAATCAGGATGGACAATTAAACCGGAATTGGCTACAAACTTACCGTGGCCCCAGGCCTCGATATAACAAAACCCTACAAATTTATCCTCGTCCAAAGCAATTACGGCATTACCATTTTCCATTTTGGTAATGATATATTCTGGGGTTCGCTTTGCAATACCTGTACCGCGAACCTTCGCTGATTCTGAAATAGTTTCGGCTATTAACGTTGCGTAAACCGCATGAGATTTATCTGCTATAACAATCTTCATTGCCTTTCTTTTTATTAAAAATATTAAATAAATGTTTTGAAAACGGAATCGGACTCACCTAAAATTCCAAGATAGGACCACACCCTTACGGGCGGCGGTTAAAAACAACACGTAGCCTAAGACTGCTGCGGAAAGCAGTAATAGAAGTTTTAAAGAATGTTATTTGTGCTGTTTTTTTCAATTTTAAAAAATAATAAATGAATGTATGCTTAATGACTTAAATGTAGAATACCACTAAACACGGCGGGGTTTGCTATACAGCAAACAGCGACCAATTACATCATTATTATTTTTTAATTTTTGCATGCCACAAATTTATAACATTATTTAATACAGAATTCATTTGCCCATTAGTTTTTAATAATTATTATGATTTTTTTAAGCGAAAGGGGCAAATATTATGAAGATTCCATCCCTAAAAAGGGACAGAATCTTTTTCACAAAGCATTAAAGAATATAGTCTGTACTCACAAAATTGGAAGCTTTGGAGTCCAGCAAATTGTTCAAAATCGCATTGTTATAGTCGTTATCCTTAGAGGCCACAAAAGTCCTTATGGAAAACGAACGAAGCGCATCGTGCACACTCAATGTTCCTACTGCAGAATCCTTTCTACCTGTAAATGGATATACATCTGGCCCTCTTTGGCAAGAACTGTTCAAATTCACACGGCACACCAAATTCACCAAGGTATCGATAAGCGGCGCCAGAGTTTTCACATCACTACCAAACAAGCTTACCTGCTGTCCATAGTTGGAATCGGCAATATCATCCATTGGCTCTTCAATATCTTTAAAGGAAAGCACTGGAATTACCGGACCAAATTGTTCCTCCTGAAAAACTCTCATTTCTTTGTTTATAGGGTAGAGCACGGCAGGAAAAATATAGTTATCGGTGGTTTCACCTCCCTTGGCATTGACAATTTCAGCACCTTTATTTACGGCATCATCAATAAGCTCTTGAATATACTCCGGTTTACCTGGTTCCGGAAGCGGAGTTAACTGTGCTCCCTTATCCCATGGATTTCCATAATTAAGAGCATCCACTTTTTCAGAAAAACGTCTATTGAATTCCCCCACAATGTCTTCATGCACGTACACTACTTTTAATGCAGTACAACGTTGTCCGTTAAAAGACAGAGTCCCTGAAATACATTCTGAAATGGCCAAATCCAAATCCGCATCCTTCAAAATAATTGCCGGGTTTTTAGCCTCCAAACCCAATACCAATCGTAATCTGTTTTGTCTTGGGTGATGGCTTTGCAGTGCATTTGCCGATTTGCTGTTGCCTATCAAGGCCAATACATCAATTCGGCCCGTTTCCATAATAGGCGTTGCCACCGTACGGCCACGCCCATAAAGGATGTTCACCACCCCTTTCGGAAAACTATTTTGAAACGCCTCCAAGAGTGGCGACAATAACAAAACCCCATGCTTGGCTGGCTTAAATATAGTGGTATTTCCCATCATGATTGCGGGAATCAACAAAGCAAAAGTTTCATTCAACGGATAATTATACGGACCCAAACACAACACGATTCCCAAAGGCCCACGACGAATATGGGCATGAACGCCATCGTGCTTTTCAAACTTGGCACTATCCCGATCCATTTGCTTGTAATCTTCAATAGTATCATAGATATACTCTACGGTTCTATCAAATTCCTTTTGGGAATCCGGTAAATTCTTTCCAATCTCCCACATCAATAATTTAACTACCTCATCTCGCTTGGTTTTCATTTGCTCAACAAATTTTTCCATACAGGCAACGCGATTGGCAACTTTCATGGTTGGCCACAAGCCCTGTCCTTTTCCATAAGCATCGCAAGCCGCATCAAGAGCTTCCAAAGCCTCCGTTTTTCCTAAGGTTGGGATACTCCCCAATAAGGTAGGTTGATAATCTTCGGTGGAAGAAATGGTAGAATACACATTTGACGTTTCACCATTCCATTTTTTTAACTCGCCCCCTACCAAATATGTGTTTTGATGTACGAGATTTTTAATTTGATACTGTTTTGGAATTTCTGTAAACGTAGACGTCATAATATAATAGTTTTTTAGTGAAGAATGCTTTGCATAAAGATACAATAAAGTACTCTTCCAAGCATTACTTAAAAGCTATTTAAGCTATACTAAAAACTGAAATAAATCCGGTTTGTTATTGAGGTAATCGCCATAGAATTTATGCAGTTTCATCTTGGTAATCAAGGGCTCCAAATCCTGAGGAGATTTCAACTCAATCCCCACAACTGCCGAACCATTATCACGATTGGATTTTTTAGTGTACTCAAAGTGCGTAATGTCATCGCCAGGCCCTAAAATATCTACCACAAATTCCTTAAGCGCTCCTGCCCTTTGAGGGAATTTCACAATGAAATAATGCTTCAAATTTGAATATAACAAGGCGCGCTCCTTAATTTCGGCCATACGGGTGATATCGTTATTACTTCCACTCACCACGCATACTACATTTTTACCTTTTATTTTATCGGCATAAAAACTGAGAGCAGCAATACTCAAGGCGCCTGCAGGCTCCACTACAATGGCTTCTTTATTGTAGAGTTCCAAAATGGTTTGACAAATTTTCCCCTCTGGAACTGTGATAACGTCATCCAAATTCTGCCGACAGATTTCAAAGGTTTTATCCCCGACTTTTTTAACAGCAGCTCCATCCACAAAATTCTCAATATGTTTAAGCTTGGTATTTTTATTGTTCCGTAAGGAAACCGACATTGAAGGCGCGCCTTCTGGCTCTACACCAATGATTTTGGCATTTGGTGACAATTCCTTAAAAACGCTTGACAAACCTGAAGCCAATCCACCACCACCAATAGGCACAAACACATAATCTATCGGTTCTTTTGCCTGTTGAATGATTTCCAAACCAACGGTAGCCTGTCCTTCAATGACTTTTTCATCATCAAAAGGATGTATAAATGTTTTGTTCGACTGCTCCTGTTCTTGGATTGCCGCAGCGTAGGCATCATCAAAAGTATCGCCTTCCAACACCACTTCAATATAATCTTCACCAAACATTTTAACCTGATCGATTTTCTGCTTTGGTGTAGGAGCCGGCATAAAAATGCTCCCTTTAATTTTCAACAATCTGCAGGACAAGGCGACTCCCTGAGCATGGTTACCAGCACTTGCACAAACCACCCCGTTTTCAATTTCAGAATCCTTGAGTTGCGCCATTTTATTGTAAGCCCCCCTAATTTTATAGGAACGTACCAACTGTAAATCCTCTCTTTTGAATAATATATCGCTCCTGAATTCCCTTGAATAAAACATATTGGAAGTAAGCGGCGTGTGATGGACAACAGATTGCAATTTATCTGCCGCCGCTTTTACCGCTTCCAATGTTGGGAAATAGGTTGTGGTTGTATTTTCCATACTTTTAATTTCTGCTTACATTCTACTTAAGACAACACTGCTTCATTGACTTCCGCTGTCTTTATCACTTTCATGGCCGTCATGGCACTTCTCAACCTTTTACCAACCGTTTCTATCGGATGATTTCTAATTACGTCATTAACGACAATTAGTTCTAAATTATCAACCGCATTGGATTTTGAAAATGCTTTCCCTACCACATTCACTGAAACGGTTTCCATAAACCCTTTTAGCAGAGGTTTTGCTGCATGGTCAAACAAGTAACAACCATACTCAGCAGTATCTGAAATCACACGGTTCATTTCATACAATTTCTTTCTCGCAATGGTATTGGCTATCAATGGCAATTCATGCAAAGACTCGTAATACGCAGAATCTGCAATAATACCGGCACTCACCATAGTTTCATATGCCAACTCAACCCCAGACTTTACAAAAGCCACCATTAAAGTACCATGATCAAAGTATTCTTGTTCTGAAATATGATTAGGTGTTAATGATGTTTTCTCAAAATTTGTTTCAGCTGTGGCTGCTCTCCATTTCAAAAGATTTACGTCATCATTAGCCCAATCTTCCATCATGGTTTTCGAGAATTCTCCAGAAATAATATCATCCATATGCCTTTCAAACAAAGGCTTCATGATGGTTTTCAATTCTTCAGACAACCTGTAAGCTTCAATTTTGGCTGGATTGGAAAGTCGGTCCATCATATTGGTAATTCCACCGTGTTTCAATGCTTCCGTTATGGTTTCCCAACCATACTGAATCAATTTTGCTGCATATTCCTCATCAACACCTTCCTCAACCATTTTATCAAAACATAAAATAGAACCTGTTTGCAGTACGCCGCACAAGATGGTTTGCTCTCCCATTAAATCACTCTTTACCTCAGCAACAAAGGAAGATTCCAAAACCCCAGCACGATGCCCCCCAGTAGCCACGGCATAAGCCTTTGCCTGAGCCAAGCCTTTTCCTTCAGGATCATTTTCAGGATGCACTGCAATAAGTGTTGGCACACCAAATCCTCTTTTGTATTCCTCACGAACTTCAGTTCCCGGACATTTTGGCGCCACCATAATTACGGTAAGATCTTTACGCACCTGAGTGCCTTCTTCAACAATATTAAATCCATGTGAATACGACAAGGTTGCTCCTTCCTTCATCAATGGCATCACCCCATTCACTACATTGGTATGCTGTTTATCAGGTGTTAGGTTCAAGACCAAATCGGCATCTGGAATGAGCTCTTCATAAGTTCCTACGGTAAATCCATTTTCCACAGCCTGTTTATACGAAGCACGCTTTTCAGCAATTGCTTGCGGTCTTAAGGCATAAGAAATATCCAACCCGGAATCTCTCATGTTCAATCCTTGATTCAATCCCTGAGCTCCACAGCCCACAATCACTACTTTTTTATCTTTTAAAACGTTTATGCCATCCTCAAATTCCGAGGCATCCATAAAACGACATTTTCCTAATTGCTCTAATTGTTTTCTTAATGAAAGTGTGTTAAAATAATTTGACATTGCTTTATATGTTTTAATTGCTGAATGCTGCTAGCATTTCTGATATTTTCATTTCGTCTTTGGTTACGGCAATCCTTCCTGAACGGACAAATTGCATGATTCCAAAAGGAATTAATTGGTTGTATATTTCCTCAATTTCATTGCGCCTTCCAGATTTTTCTAGTACAAAAAATTTCTTGTTCACGGTCACAATATTGGCGCCGCTGTCCTTGATAATATTTTGGATTTCGCGCTCCTCAAATAGTAAATCTGATTTGATTTTGAACAAACAGGATTCCTGATAAATGGTATCTTCATCCTTATGGTAATAAGCCTTAATAACCTCTACCTGCTTTTCAATTTGCCCAACAATTTTCTTGATTTGCTCTTCTGAAACTTTGACCACTATAGTCCATCGAGACACCCCCTTAATTTCAGATACCGAAGAGACAATACTTTCAATATTGACATGTCTTCGTTGAAAAATGGCCGAAATCCTGTTGAGCAAGCCAATGTTGTTTTCGGTATAAATTGAAACTGTATATGTATGAATTGTTTTTTCCATAATTAACTTAATCTTACGTCCGACACTGAAGCTCCCGTAGGAATCATCGGGAATACATTATCCTCTTTTTCCACACAAACCTCCAAGAAATAAGGCCCTTCGCTGCCCATCATTTCAGCAACTGCATCCTTTAACCCTTCTCGCTTAGTGACTTTTTTAGCTTCTATATAATAGCCTTTTGCAATGGAGACAAAATCAGGGTTGATCATCTCCGTGGAAGCATAGCGCTTATCAAAAAACAATTGCTGCCACTGTCTTACCATGCCTAAAAACTCGTTGTTCAATACCACAATTTTTACAGGTAAACGCTGCTGAAATATGGTTCCCAGCTCCTGAATGGTCATTTGAAAGCCTCCATCTCCAATAATGGCCACCACTTCCCTTTCGGGTGCAGCCATTTTAGCACCAATAGCCGCAGGTAGTGCAAACCCCATGGTTCCCAAACCGCCTGAAGTAATATTGCTTTTGGATTTATTGAATTTCGCATAACGACAGGCAATCATTTGATGTTGCCCTACATCACTTACTATTGCAGCATCTCCTTTACTCTGCTCATTAATTTCTTTCAACACCTCTCCCATCGTCAACCCTTCCTTAGTAGGATACAAATCTTTTTTTATCACCTTTTCAAACTCCACAACGTGTAGCTTTTTAAACTCGTCATGCCACTGCTCATGATTCTTTTGATCCAATAAAGGAAGTAAAGCCGCCAAAGTTTCTTTGGCATTTCCCAAAACAGCAATATCTGTTTTAACGTTCTTGTCCACTTCCGCAGGATCAATTTCAAAATGAATGACCTTAGCCTGTTTTGCATAAGTAGCCAAGTTACCGGTAACACGATCATCGAAACGCATCCCTATTGCAATCAATACATCACATTCATTGGTTAATTTGTTGGGTGCATAATTGCCATGCATTCCCACCATTCCAACATTTAATGGATGATCCGTAGGAATGGCAGAAGCTCCCAAAATAGTCCACGCCGAAGGAACACCTGACTTTTCAACAACAGCCTTAAACTCCTCTTCTGCTTGACCAAGGATTACCCCTTGTCCCCAAACAATCATTGGTTTTTTTGCTGAATTGATCAATTCAGCGGCAGCTTTCACCTTTTCCAAATCCATTTTTGGAATCGGTGTATAACTTCTTATTCCAGTACATTTTTTATACTTAAAATCAAATTTCTCGAATTGTGCATCCTTGGTAATATCAATCAATACCGGCCCTGGACGCCCGCTTCTGGCGATGTAAAACGCTTTAGCCAAGACCTCAGGAATGTCTTCCGCTCTCGTGACTTGATGATTCCATTTGGTCACAGGCGTTGAAATTCCTATAATATCAGTTTCCTGAAAGGCATCACTTCCCAACAAATGCGAAGCCACCTGCCCCGTAATGCACACCATAGGCGTAGAATCAATTTGTGCATCTGCAATGCCGGTAATCAAGTTGGTAGCGCCTGGACCCGAGGTCGCCATGGCAACACCAACCTTTCCCGAAATGCGCGCATAACCTTGAGCCGCATGGGCAGCGCCCTGCTCATGCCTCGTCAAGACATGATGCAGTTGGCCTCTGTATTTATATAATTCATCATACACAGGCATAATCGCCCCTCCAGGATAGCCATAAATGGTATCTACACCTTCCTCCAACAAACAGCGCACAATGGCTTCACAGCCCGAAATGCGCTCCGTAGTTGCTACAGTTACTTTTTGTTCTTTCAATGTTTCTGTATTCATAGTCTCAACTCATGTTAAAAAAGACCCGCATGGAAACTAAAATTCATCGGTCACACATCCTTTGGAAGCAGACGATACGGTTCTTGCATATTTATACAGCACCCCTCTATCAAACTTTAATTTAGGCGCCTTCCATTGTTTTCTTCTTTCTTGCAATTCTTCTTCCGAAACTTCCAACATAATGGCATTAGTTTCAGCATCTATAGTGATTAAATCACCGTCTTTCACTAAAGCGATATTCCCACCCTCTTGAGCTTCTGGTGTGATATGCCCCACTACAAAACCATGGGTTCCACCCGAAAATCTTCCATCGGTAATCAAGGCAACATCTTTACCCAATCCAGCACCGATAATAGCAGCCGTTGGTTTCAACATTTCGGGCATTCCAGGACCTCCTTTAGGACCTTCATACCGAATCACCACCACATCGCCTTTTTCAACCTTACCGTCTCGAATCCCATCATTGGCAGCATATTCCCCATCAAACACCTTGGCTTTCCCAACAAAACTCAGTCCTTCTTTCCCGGTAATCTTGGCTACACTACCTTCCGAAGCCAAATTGCCATAAAGCATACGTAAGTGTCCTGAAATTTTTATAGGACTTTCCAAAGATTTGATGACATCTTGATCGGGAGATAAATCTGGTACGTCCAAAAGATTTTCTGCAAGCGTTTTTCCTGTTACCGTCAAACAATCCCCATGCAGCAATCCTTTTTTCAATAAATATTTTAACACGGCCGGGATACCGCCCACCGCATGCACATCTTCCATCAAATATTTTCCGCTAGGCTTCAAATCGGCCAAAAACGGCGTGTTATCACTAATTTTCTGAAAGTCCTCTAGTGTGAATTCTATCCGGGCTGCTCTAGCAATTGCCAAGAAATGCAGCACCGCATTAGTAGAACCTCCAAGAATGGTCACCAACCTTATGGCATTCTCAAGAGACTTTTTGGTAATGATATCCGAAGGTTTAATATCCTTTTCCAACAGCAAACGCATGGCCTCACCTGCTCTAATCGATTCATCTTTTTTCTCCTTACTCAAGGCAGGGTTGGAAGAATTATATGGAAGCGACATCCCCAAGGCTTCAATAGCCGAAGCCATGGTGTTGGCTGTATACATACCTCCGCAGGCACCAGCCCCCGGACAGGCCTTTTCCACAATACTTTGATATTCTGTTTCGGTCATGGTTCCCGCCACTTTACTTCCCCAAGCCTCAAAAGCAGAGACCACATCCAACTTCTTACCATTATGGCATCCAGAATCGATAGTTCCTCCATAAACCAAAATGGAAGGACGATTCAATCGAATCATGGCCATTAAAGCTCCAGGCATATTTTTATCACAACCTACGACTGTCACCAATCCATCATAACTCATCGCTTGAACTACCGTTTCCATGGAATCGGCAATGATATCTCTTGAAGGCAAAGAATATCTCATCCCTGGAGTTCCCATGGAAATTCCATCGCTCACCCCAATGGTATTGAATATCAAACCAACCACATCTTCGTTCTGGGTTCCTTGCTTCACCAATTTTGCCAAATCATTTAAATGCATATTACAAGGGTTACCTTCATAGCCGGTACTTGCAATGCCAATAATTGGCTTAAAAAAGTCTTCATTCGTCAATCCTATGGCGTGCAACATTGCTTGAGCCGCCGGTTGGGTAGGATCCTGAGTTACTGTTTTACTGTATTTATTAAGTTTATTCATTCCTATTATTATACTTCTCTCAATAATTAGTTCTAAATTAAAAGTTTGTGTTGTATGTTATTTTTTCGATTGCAACCCAAGGCTAAACTCAAGTGTATCAAATATAATTTAACTCATTGATTTACAGTCATTTAAACTCTTTACAATATGATGTTCAAAGCCTTAATTTTCCCCATAAAAAAAGCCTTCCCATTTGGGAAGGCTTTGACTTTAAATATTGACAACACAGCATTCCCTACCTCCGCGAAATAATCGCGATGATAATAATGGAAATGATATGTAATACGTTTCTATTCATGATGTTCATCAAATATCAATAATATTCAACAGGAATCCAAGCTTTTAGGCTTATTTCTTAAACCCTAGGCAAATCGTTATCATCCTTTAACGGCAGATCGGTAGCCCCCATTAAATACTTGTCAATATGATGGGCCGCTTGTCTTCCTTCTGAAATCGCCCAAACAATTAAAGATTGCCCTCTACGGGAATCACCTGCCGCAAATATTCCAGGTACATTGGTTTTATAATCGGAAACCGTAGCCTGAATATTACTTCTAAAATCGGTGTCCAAACCAAATTGTTCCACCAAAGTTTTTTCAGGTCCTGTGAATCCAAGGGCCAACAGCACCAAATCGCAGTCCCATTTTTTTTCTGTATCCGGAATTTCTTTTAACTGAGGACGTTCACCATCTTTAAAAATCCATTCTACCTCAACCGTTTTAAGACCTTTTAAGTTTCCGTTTTTATCCCCTAAAAACTCTTTGGTTGAAATACTAAAAAAACGCTCCACTCCTTCTTGGTGGGAAGAGCTTGTTTTCAACTTCATTGGCCAATAAGGCCAAGGCCGATTAGCCGGTCTACCAACTGAAGGCTTACTCAATATTTCAAAATTAACAACGGATTTTGCACCATGCCTATTGGATGTCCCAATACAATCGGACCCCGTATCTCCACCACCAATAACAATCACATTTTTATCTTTAGCACTCAAAATGTCATCAAACTCCAACTCCCCATCAACGTACTGATTGTTCATTTTTAAAAATTCCATAGCCTGATGCACCCCTTTTAAATGCGCCCCTTTTATAGGAATACCACGTCTCTCAGTAGCACCGTTACACAATAGAATGGCATCAAACTCATCTTTTAGGGTTTCCACACTTACATTTTCTCCTACATGGGCATTCACCTTAAAACTGATGCCTTCCTCTTCCAAAATGGCAATCCTTCTGTCAATGATTGATTTCTCCAATTTAAAATCCGGAATCCCATAACGAAGTAAACCACCCACTTTAGCATCCCGCTCAAAAACCGTTACGTTATGCCCAGCTCTGTTCAACTGTTGGGCCGCCGCTAATCCTGATGGCCCAGAACCAATTACCGCCACACTTTGCCCTGTTCGTACTTCAGGTGGATTGGCCACAATCCAACCTTCACGAAAAGCAGTTTCCACAATATTCTTTTCAATATTTTCAATCGTTACAGGATCCTCATTGATTCCCAACACGCAAGCTTCCTCACATGGCGCAGGACATAAGCGCCCTGTAAATTCAGGAAAATTGTTAGTAGCATGCAATATCCTTGCCGCTTCTTTCCATTTCCCTTTATAAACATTATCATTGAAATCGGGGATTAAATTCCCCAATGGGCAACCACTGTGGCAAAACGGGATACCGCAATCCATACAACGTGCCCCTTGATTTCTCAACATATCCTCCGCTAGAGGAATTGTAAATTCTTTATAGTTTTTAACCCGATCCTCAACATCGGTATATTTTTCAACCTCCCTTTCAAATTCCATAAATCCGGTAATCTTTCCCATAATCCTATTTCGTTACAAGGTTATTTTCATTTTCCAATCGTATCAATGCCTGTCTGTATTCCTCAGGCAGCACCTTAATAAATTTAGGCAATTCGCGCTCCCAATGTTCCAAAATACGCTGTGCCAAAGAACTCTGGGTAGCATTGTAATGATTTTCAATCAAACGCTTCAATTCTTGAACGTCTTCAGGGATTACCACGGGATCCAAATTCAAGCCTTCAGTATTACAATGCTTGACAAACGTTGCATTCTTATCGTATACATAAGCAATTCCTCCACTCATACCGGCTCCAAAATTTCGACCTACCTCGCCTAGTATTACGGCAATTCCCCCAGTCATATATTCACAACCATGATCACCAATACCTTCTACAACCGTTTTAACTCCTGAATTTCTCACACAAAAACGCTCTCCCGCTTTTCCGTTGATATACGCCTCACCGGAAGTAGCCCCATAAAAGGCCACATTTCCAACAATCACGTTTTCCTCAGGGACGATGGTTGCTTCATCCGGCACTTTCACCACCAATTTGGCTCCAGAAAGCCCCTTCCCTATATAATCATTGGTATTTCCGGTCACAATCAAACTCAAGCCATTGGTTGCAAACGCACCAAAACTCTGACCCGCAGAGCCTTTAAAGTTAATTTTTAAGGTATTTTCCGGTAAGCCTTGAGCTCCGTAAATCCTTGAAATTTCATTACTCAATATAGCTCCAACTGCTCGATCTTCATTGGTTATTTTAAAATCCAAGATGGTTTTCTCCTTTCGGAACAAGGCAGGGTGCGCCTGACTGATAATTTCGAAATCCAATGATTTTTCCAAATGATGATCTTGCTTACAGGTATTATACAGCTTGGTCCCCTCTTCAACTTCTACTTTATGCAGAATAGGAGATAAATCGATGCCATGAGCTTTATAGTAATCAATAGCTTTATTTCTATCCAATTTTTCCACTCTTCCCACCATTTCATCTACCGTTCTAAAGCCTAGCTTCGCCATAATCTCCCGAAGCTCTTGAGCCACGAAATACATAAAGTTGACCACATGCTCTGGCTTTCCTTTGAATTTTTTGCGTAATTCTGGATTTTGGGTGGCAATGCCCACCGGACATGTATTTAAATGGCACACACGCATCATGATACAACCAGAAGCCACCAAAGGAGCGGTTGCAAATCCAAACTCTTCGGCTCCAAGTAAACAAGCTATCGCGACATCTCTTCCGGTTTTCAACTGCCCATCACACTCCACAACAATTCTGTTGCGCAGGTCATTCATCACCAAAGTCTGTTGAGTTTCAGCAAGCCCTAATTCCCACGGGAGTCCCGCATGTTTCAGGGAAGTTAACGGGGACGCCCCAGTTCCTCCATCGTAGCCAGAAATCAATACCACGTCTGCTTTTGCCTTGGCAACACCCGCAGCTACGGTACCCACACCAACTTCCGACACCAATTTTACATTGATACGCGCTTCACGATTCGCGGATTTCAAATCATAAATCAATTGCGACAAATCTTCAATGGAATAAATATCGTGATGTGGTGGCGGGGAAATCAACCCAACATACGGCGTTGAGTTTCTGGTTTTGGCAATTTCAGGATTCACTTTTGGCCCAGGCAATTGCCCGCCTTCTCCGGGTTTGGCCCCTTGCGCCATTTTTATCTGAATCTCTTGGGCATTAGTCAAATAATTGGAGGTTACTCCAAAGCGACCTGAGGCCACTTGCTTGATAGCACTGTTCTTCCAGTCGCCATTGACATCTTTATAGAAACGCTCTTCATTTTCTCCACCTTCACCGGAATTACTTTTACCCCCAATACGGTTCATGGCAATGGCCAAGTTTTCATGCGCCTCCTTACTAATAGAACCATAGGACATGGCCCCTGTCTTGAAACGCTTCACAATATTAGTCCAAGGCTCTACTTCTTCCAATGGAATTGGATCGTAATTAGCAAATTCAAACAAGCCCCTAATGGTCATTAAATGCTTGGACTGATCGTTAATTATCCTAGAATACTCTTCGTATGTCTTGGGTTTATTACTTCTAACAGCCTCTTGGAGCTTCGCTACCGACAACGGGTTGAATAAATGCAGTTCACCATTTCTTCTCCAACGATATTGACCTCCAATTTCCAAATCAAGGTTAGCCGCAATATGTTTACTTAGATAAGCTTTTTGATAACGTTTGTTGATTTCTTTTTCCAATTGGTGCAAATCCACACCTTGAATTCTGGTAGCAGTTTTCGGGAAGTACTTCTCAACCACATCTGTATTAATGCCAATACATTCAAACAGTTGTGATCCTCTGTAAGAATTCAGTGTAGAAATTCCAATTTTGTTCATCACCTTCAAAATCCCTTTTCCAACGGCTTTGTTATAGTTATTGATGGCCTGTAAAGGATCAATTGAAGAATCATTCAAATCTTCTATTTGATCTTCAATAATTTCATTTACCATATAGGGATTGATGGCACTGGCCCCATAACTAAATAACATTGCAAAATGATGTACCTCTCGAGGTTCGGCAGATTCTACTATGATGCTCGTTTGGGAACGTTTTCCTAATTTATATAGTCCGCTATTCACATAGGAGCAGGCTAAAAGCGCTGGGATAGGCGCTTTCACTTCACTGGTATTTCTATCGGAAAGAATGATGATATTCGTTCCTTCCTCAATACATTTTGCAGCTTCCTTCAAAATATCCTCCAAGGCATCTTCCAAACCATTATGACCTTTACTAACATCATACAACATTGGAATTTGTTCCACCTTAAAATGAGGATTTTTATAACTTTTTATTTTATCCAAATCCTGTTTGGAAATCACCGGATTTTGGATTTTCAGTTTTTGACAGTGCTTTTCGTCAATTTCAAAAATATTGGAATCACTCCCCAAAGTGAGACTAATATCTGTAATCAATTCTTCGCGAATTCCATCCAAAGGCGGATTGGTAACCTGCGCGAACAACTGCTTGAAATAATTATAAATTAATTGCGGACGCTCAGAAAGCACCGCCAAGGGTGTATCACTCCCCATAGAGCCAATGGGCTCCTTACTGTTTTTTGCCATTGGTAAAATAATGGTATTGATATCCTCCTGAGTATACCCAAACACCACTTTACGCTTATCCAATGGCTCTTCATTGAAAAACACTGGACAATCATTGTATGGGATGTCCCGTAATTGAACCAAATTATTATCTATCCATTTGCGGTAAGGGTGCATGGCCGCAATACGTTCTTTAATCTCTTCGTCATTCACAATCCTCCCCTCCTTCATATTCACCAAGAACATTTTACCCGGCTCCAAACGCCCGTGATGCTCTACATTTTTAGGTTCAATTTCAATAACCCCGATTTCCGAGGACATGATAACATAACCGTCTTTGGTCACCGAATACCGTGACGGACGCAAGCCATTTCTATCCAGAACAGCTCCTATATAATCACCATCTGTAAAAGGTATGGATGCAGGTCCGTCCCAAGGCTCCATCAAACAAGAATTATATTCGTAAAACGCTTTTTTACTATCGGACATTTCAGGGTTTTTCTCCCATGCCTCCGGCACCAACATCATCATAACCTCTGGCAAGGAACGCCCTGTCATCAACAACAACTCCACTACCATATCCATAGAAGCCGAATCCGATTTTCCAGGAAGTACAATAGGCAGGATTTTTTTGATTTCTTCCCCAAACAATTCACTTTCCATCAATTCTTCCCTAGAATACATCCGGGAAATATTCCCTCTTAAAGTATTGATCTCACCATTATGGCACATATACCTAAAAGGTTGTGCCAAATCCCAAGTTGGGAATGTATTGGTTGAAAAACGCTGGTGCACCAATGCCAAACGAGTCACCAATAAAGGGTCGTTCAAATCTTTATAGAACAATTTGATGTCCTCAGGAATTAAAAGTCCTTTATATATAATGACCTTAGTGGACAAACTAGGCAGATAGAAAAATGCGCTTTCAGAAATCTTGGAGCCGATTATTTCGTGCTCCGTCTTTTTTCGGGCAATAAACAGTTTTACATTAAAGTGAAAATCACCTTGATTCTTATCACCTTTACCTATAAATATCTGTTTCACATATGGCTGGGTTACGGCGGCAATTTCACCAAGCACAGACTCATCCACCGGCACATCCCGCCATCCCAACACTTTGAGCCCCTGTTCTTCGACATGCTTTTCCAAAACTGAAATACAAAATTTGCGCTGATTTTCCTTTTTGGGCAAAAACACATTACTAACAGCATACTCCCGTTCCTTTGGCAACTTAAATTTACAGTTTGCCACAAAAAACTCATGTGGAATATCTACCAAAATTCCAGCGCCATCACCAGTCTTTCCATCGGCACTTACAGCACCGCGATGCTCTAGTTTCTCGAGTATCTGAAGTGCCTTATGAATAATGTCATTGGACTTGATTCCTTTTAAACTACATATAAATCCTGCGCCACAATTATCATGTTCAAATTCTGGCAAATACAGCCCCTGTTTCTTCAGCATAACCTTTAAATTTTAATGTAAATCGTTAGAGTTGGATTTACTAATATAGAAGAGAAAAACACATTAATAATAAAACACTTAGCATTATTATGATTTCATCAAATTAGAGCCCGTATAATTAGAATTACACAATTAGTACCTGAAATTATTAAAATTTACTCAATACAGTTTTACTACAAAAAAGCAATTTTAATTAAAAAGAACTCAAAATTTTATAAACTAACATGCGTTAACCTCATTTTTACCTCTGTTTTTTTAAGATTTCAGCATTTAGCCAATTAGAAAATTCTTAAAAAAAATAAAAATACACCTACAACCCCTAATTATAATAGGGCAAAAACTAAATAAATGATAAAAATACTGATTTAACCCCTATTTTTTATAGGGTATAAATAGTTTTTACATAGTTTTAGATATCAATTAACCAAAACAATTTTGTATGAAAAAACTTTTTACCCTTTCCCTGCTCTTAATGGCAATTTGCCAATTGAGCGCCCAAGAAGAAGCCCCAAAAAGTGATTCAGAAGACAAAAAGAAATTTTCCTTGAGCGGAAGTATTGACGCTTATTACAGGGTTAATTTTAACGGTCCTAACAAAGAACTTGAAGATGGCACTATTGTCGCTCCAGGCTCTTCATTCGCTAACCTGCCTGGATTTGCCCTTGGCATGGCCAATGTTGTTGCCGCCTATGAAGGCGAAAAAGTAGGTTTTGTAGCCGACTTGGTTTTTGGCCCGAGAGGCACGGATGCCATATTCAACTCCCCGATGTATTCTGCATCAGGAGACATTATTAATCAACTATATGCCTACTGGAATGTTTCCGATAATATTACTCTTACTTTTGGAAACTTCAACACCTTCCTAGGTTATGAAGTTATTTCACCCGTAGCCAATTTTAACTATAGTACATCCTACCTATTTTCTTGGGGACCATTTAGCCACACAGGACTAAAAGCAGACTTCTCACTTACAGATGACTTTAGTTTGATGCTAGCCGTAATGAACCCAACAGACTTTACTGAATTTAATCCAACAGGCAAATACGCCTTTGGCGCCCAACTTGGCTTTAAAGGACAATACCTAAACTTCCTTACAGACGATGGTGCTTTTGAAATTGACTATACTGGAGGTTTCGATATTTCCAGCAGTTTCTTTTTAGGCATCAACGCCGCCTATTATAATAATGATGATATTGGTTTTGCCGGAGTTGCCCTATACCCTCAATTTGCCACAAGTGACAACTTCACTATTGGATTTAGAGGGGAATATTTCCTTGAAGACGGCTATTTTGGAGCTATTGGAACAGGCATGGAAGACTCCAGTGTATTTGCAGCCACTGTTACAGGCAGCTACACCATTAACAGCTTAATAATCAAACCTGAATTTCGTATCGACAGCGCTTCAGACGATGCCTTTATGAATAATGACTTGGACCCTAAGAAAAGTCTAAGCTCATTTCTTTTGGCCGCCATCTACGCATTCTAAAAATCTGCGAAACATTTTATAAATAATAAACTATCTAATAATGAAGAAAATTGAAGCAATCATTAGAAAATCCAAATTTTCAGAAGTAAAAGAAGCTCTGCACAGTGTTGGAGTTAATTTTTTCTCGTATTGGGATGTTACTGGCCTTGGTAACGAAAAAGAAGGCCATGTATATCGCAGCATCAGTTACAGTACCAGCGACATTAAACGAAGCTACCTTTCTATCGTGGTGAATGACGATTTTGAGGACATCACTGTAAAAACAATCATTGAATCTGCAAAAACTGGAGATGTTGGAGATGGAAAGGTTTTCGTTTCGGACATAAAAGAATGTTACAGAATTCGCACCGGTGAAAAAGGAGGAGAAACTTTAAAATAAACTAATTAAGAAAACAAATAATTAACATGGAAGAATTAACAAACCAAATAACAGAAATAAATGGTGTTCTAGATATTTTTTGGATTCTCGTTGCCGGTATCTTTGTATTTTTTATGCAAGCTGGCTTCTCCTTGGTTGAGGCAGGTTTTACAAGATCCAAAAACACCATTAATATTGTCATGAAAAACCTCATGGACCTTTGTATTGGATCCCTAGGTTTTTGGGCTATAGGATATACAATCATGTATGGTGATTCTATCGCAAAATTCATTGGAACCCCTTCGTTATTTTACAACACCCCAGGAGATATGCACAACTTGTTTTTCCAAACTGTATTCTGTGCAACTGCAGCAACAATTGTTTCTGGAGCCGTTGCCGAACGTACAAGATTCTCAACCTACATTATCTTCTCCCTGATCATGACCACAATTATCTATCCTATTTCAGGACATTGGGTATGGCAAGGAGACGGATGGCTTACCGAATTAGGATTTATTGATTTTGCAGGATCCACTGTGGTTCACTCTGTTGGTGGCTGGGCAGGATTGGTTGCCGCTGCTCTGATAGGACCAAGAATAGGGAAATACACCGGAGGTAAATCCAATGCTATCCTTGGTCACAACATGATGTATGGCGCACTGGGTGTATTTATTCTTTGGTTAGGATGGTTTGGGTTTAACCCTGGATCTGAGCTTGCCATTTCTGGAGGAAGTGCCAACAATGTTGCCAATATTGTAATCACAACTAATTTGGCCGCTGCAGGAGGTGCCGTTACAGCCTTATTTTTGACCTGGGCCAAGTATGGAAAACCAGATTTATCCATGACTTTAAATGGCGCTTTAGCTGGTTTAGTAGGAATTACTGCAGGATGTGCCGCAGTGTCCCCAGGAGGAGCAGCTATCATAGGGATTCTTTCAGGTTTTCTAGTTGTACTTTCCATTGAGTTTATTGATAAAAAATTAAAAATAGACGATCCTGTTGGAGCCATTTCTGTACATGGAGTAGTGGGAGCTTTCGGAACTTTATTGGTAGGTGTATTTGCAACCGATGGAGGTTTGTTCTATGGTGGTGGTTTTAAACAATTAGGAGTTCAGGCCATAGGTGTTTTCAGTATTGGAGCTTGGGCCATTGTAGCTACTTTCATTGTACTATTCATCCTTAAGAAAACAATAGGATTGAGAGTTCCTGAGCAAGATGAAATAAAAGGTCTTGACATAACAGAACATGGAATGAATGCTTATAATGATTAACTAATTTAACTTTGCATATATAAAAAACCCTCGAAGACAATTACATTTCGAGGGTTTTCTTTTTCAAAATATATTCAAATCTAAGCCGAATTTCTACTGGCATTGATATTTCCAAAAAGCGAACGCGTTACAATTTTCTCAAAAATCTCTATCTGCTCTTCATCCCGCACTTCAGCTTTTTCAAGCTCTTGGATTTTCTTCAATGCATATTGCTGAATGGTCAACAATGGCAATACAATGGATTCCCTAACCTCTATTGAAGCTTTTCCTGCAGGCTCATCTTCCATCAACACTTTAGAATCTGTCAACTTCAACAATAAACGCTTAGTTGTTTCATATTCGGTATAGATGATTTTCCAAAACTCACCAAACTCAGGGTCATCGGCCATATACTTCGTCAAATCGAAAAAGGACTTAGACAGAGACATCATACTATTGGCTATTAAGGTTCTGAAGAAATTAGAGCTTTTATACAAATGCTTCACTTTATCAAATTCCCCCGAATCCTCATATTTTTTCAGCGCTGTACCAACTCCAAAAAATCCTGGCACGTTTTGTTTCAATTGACTCCAAGACCCCACAAATGGAATCGCTCTCAAGTCTGAAAAAATGAGTTTATCAGATTTTCCACGTTTGGACGGACGACTTCCAATATTGGTCTTCGCATAGTACTTCAAGGTACTCATGCGCTCCAAATAGGGGATAAACATAGGGTGTCCCTTAAAGTCCATATAGGTTTCAAGACTGGTATTCGCCAAATCGTCCATAACCTTAACATTATCTGGAGACATACGGTTAACATCAGCATGCAACTGATTGTAAATTCCAGAACTTATCAATTGCTCCATGTTGTATTGTGACGAATCTAAAGTTCCAAAATTAGAACTAATAGTTTGCCCCTGAATGGTCAACTGCACTTCCTTATCTTCAATGGTTGGCCCCAAAGACGCATAAAACTGATGCGTTTTACCACCTCCTCTAGCTGGCGGTCCACCACGTCCATCAAAAAAGATTACCGTTACATCATATTTGCGAGACACTTCGGTAAGCCTTTCCTTTGCCTTGAAAATAGCCCAGTTCGCCATTAGGTATCCTCCATCCTTGGTTCCATCTGAAAACCCTAACATAATGGTTTGCCTATTTCCTCTAGACTTTAAATGCGCCTTATACGCAGGGTTGGTATAAAGCTCCTCCATTACCAAGTGTGCATTTTCTAAATCGGTAATCGTTTCAAACAACGGCCCTATATCCACAGTCAAATCATCTTGGAACGCCACCAACTTAAGCATAGCAAACAACTGCATTACATTCAAGGTTGTTTGATTGTTACTAATGATGTATCTATTGGCAGCCCGCTCACCATTATGATCCTGAATTTCCTTAATCGCTTTAATTGTATTCAAAGCCTTAAGCACTTCTTCATCCTTTATCAAAGACAAATCAACCTTTCCTTTTACTTCGGAAAGAATTTTCACTTGTTCGGATTCTGAGAGCTCATTATAGTTTTTAGGAAAGATGTCGCTTCCGCTTTCAATTAGCGTATCTACCATAGCCGTAAACACCTTGTCGTGGGCTCGGCTGTCCTGTCTGATGTCCAAAGTCGCAAAATGAAACCCAAACAAATGCACTTTATTCAACAAGCTATTCACTTCCTTATAATAAAGCGACTGGTGCTTCTCTTTGATGGTTTTAAGAATAAACTGCAGTTCAGATTTAAAATGCTCTAGTGTAACATTATCTTTTGCATGCACATCAATAAAGGCATTATACAGCTGAGTTTCCAAAGCTGCTACCCGTTCTTCAACATCACGGAACGTCAAGCGTCTTCTTAGTTCCCTAACACTTTTGTAGTAATTTTTAAGGATGGTCATTTTCAACCTACTGGCCACCTTCAGAGTAATTTCAGGAGTTACAAAAGGATTTCCGTCCCTATCGCCTCCGGGCCAAAAACCTAAATTGACAATATCATTGTCTATATGCTTTCCTTCGAAAATATTCTGTTGGATATAATCATAAATGGTCCCAAAGGAATAATAAAACACATTTTCCAAATACCAAATCAAACTAATGGCCTCATCGTAAGGAGTTGGTTTGGTATGCTTAAAAAATGGTGTTTTCCCCAACTGAGCCAAAAGGTCATTGATCAATAACAGATCATTGTTTTGAATAGCCTCCGTAAGATCTGTAATGATACCTAATACAGCTCCTGGATAAAACTGGGTAGGGTGTGCCGTAAGCACAATGCGCACTTTAAATTCTTCCAAATACTGTCGCAACATTTCCAAATTCCCATCGGAAGTTACAGCCTCCTTCAAACTTCTCAAGGTTCCTATCCCATCCATGTTATTTACAGTTGGGAAAGCTGCGTCTTCAATAGCATCGAACAGCACTACTTGACGCTCGATATATTGAATAAAGCGGAACAGTAAATTTATTTGACTTTCCTTGCTACGCCTTGCTTGATATTTGGAAAAAAAGGTATCGACAATCGTGGTTGGATCGTCCCCCTTTTCAAACCCCTTCTTACAGGTTTCATGAAACAGTGGCAGTAAAACTCCAGTTTTGGAAATGGTATCAAAAGGTAAGGTCATGAATATACTGTTGTATATTTGATATTTAGACAATACTTCCTGATTAAATCGTGTTAATTTTGGTTGTGTTCCCATATAATTTTTCTCGTAAGAGTGAAGATATAAAATTACTCAAGCTTCCTGAAAAGTCATAAGTTTTAAGAAGAAATACAGAATTATCAGTTTTTCACTCTTTAATTAATGATTCTTTGCTAAAAAGTATAGTATAGCATTTTTTTTTAAATATTAAACATTTCCCTTCAAAAATGACCCAATTTATATATTAACAATTCGTTAAGTTGCTTTTTAAGGCAAAGGGTTTTGTTCTTCTAATTTAATCTGTACATTTGTAGCCGAATTTTAGAGGAAAGATTTGACTGATTGCAACCTCATTAAAAAATGCTAAAGGACAGTGACAACTTCCTTTGACGCTACCGTCAAATCTCTCCATATTAAGTATATTATATTTTTATTTTATGGCATATTTATTTACTTCGGAGAGTGTATCTGAAGGACACCCAGACAAAGTAGCGGACCAAATAAGTGATGCTCTTATTGATAATTTTCTAGCCTTTGACCCAGACTCTAAAGTAGCCTGCGAAACTTTGGTAACCACAGGACAGGTAGTACTTGCCGGGGAGGTAAAGTCCAACACCTACTTAGATGTTCAAAAAATAGCAAGGGATACCATCAACAAAATTGGATACACCAAAGGTTCCTATATGTTTGACGGAAATTCTTGCGGGGTATTTTCTGCAATCCACGAACAGTCTGAAGACATCAACAGGGGTGTAGACAGAGCCTCCAAAGAAGAACAAGGAGCTGGTGACCAAGGAATGATGTTTGGCTATGCCACCAACGAAACCGAAAACTACATGCCTTTGGCATTGGATTTATCTCACAACATTCTTAAGGAGCTTGCGGAATTGAGAAGAGAAAATCAGAACATTACTTATTTACGCCCTGATTCCAAAAGTCAGGTGACTATTGAATACAGCGATGACAATGTCCCTCAACGGATTGATTCCATTGTAATTTCTACCCAACACGACGATTTTGGAAATGACGACGACATGTTGACTAAAATCCGTAAGGATTTAGTGGAAATTTTAATTCCACGTGTTATTGCAAAACAACCAGAGCATATTCAACAATTGTTCAACGACGATATTACCTACCACATCAATCCTACGGGAAAATTTGTAATTGGTGGCCCTCACGGAGACACAGGATTGACTGGACGAAAAATTATTGTTGACACTTACGGAGGCAAAGGCGCTCACGGAGGTGGTGCTTTTTCAGGAAAAGACCCTAGTAAGGTGGACAGAAGTGCTGCTTACGCCACAAGGCACATTGCCAAAAACTTGGTTGCAGCTGGTGTTTGTGACGAGGTCTTGATTCAGGTGAGTTACGCTATTGGCGTTGTAGAGCCTATGGGAATCTTTGTGGATACTTATGGGACTTCGCATGTTGACTTAACAAATGGGGAGATCGCTAAAAAAGTAAGCCAGATTTTCGATATGCGTCCGGCAGCCATTGAAGAACGCCTGAAGTTACGTCAACCAATGTATAGCGAAACTGCTGCTTACGGACATATGGGCCGCACCAATGAAGTGGTTTCTAAAGTATTTTCTCAACCAAATGGAGAGGACATCACTATGGATGTTGAACTATTTACTTGGGAAAAATTGGATTATGTAGATAAAGTAAAGACCACTTTTGGACTTTAATAGATTATAAAATAACCTTTATTACAAAATGCCTCGAGAAAATCTCGAGGCATTTTTATTTCTATCTGTTATGCTTTTCTGAAAAAAATGAACGAATTTAGAGTGAACCAAACTTAGATTAAACCAACATTTTTTCTGAATGACAATCTCTGAAAAGCCAGCCAATCACATTCTGCCCATCATTGTAATCTCACAATTTTGCTGCACTTCACTTTGGTTTGCAGGCAATGGCATTATGGATAATTTGATTAAAAATTTCAATTTGAATGAAACCGCTCTGGGTCACCTCTCCTCAGCTGTTCAGTTTGGCTTTATCATGGGCACTTTAATTTTTGCCATACTCACCATTGCAGACAGGTTTTCACCTTCCAAAGTTTTTTTGACTTGCGCTATCCTAGGCGCCATTTCCAATAGCTGCATGATTTTTGAAAACAACAGCTACGCCACCTTAATCATCTTTCGTTTTTTAACGGGATTCTTCCTTGCTGGCATTTATCCCGTGGGCATGAAAATCGCTGCGGATTACTATCAAAAAGGACTTGGAAAATCATTGGGATTTCTGGTAGGTGCCTTGGTTATTGGCACAGCACTCCCCCACCTTTTGAAGGGTATTATGCAAACCATTTCTTGGACCAATGTATTAATGGCCACTTCTTGCCTAGCCGTCTTTGGAGGTTTGGCCATTGCCATTTTTGTGCCAAACGGCCCTTATAGAGCAGCAAGCAAAGGTTTGGATTTTAAGGCTGTTTCAAGAGTCTTTAAAAACAAAAAATTCCGTTCGGCAGCCTTTGGGTACTTTGGACATATGTGGGAACTCTATGCCTTTTGGACCTTCGTCCCTTTTATGCTAAAACAATACAACCTCCAAAACGGCAGTCACATCAATATCCCAATCGCCGCATTTTCTATAATCGCTATTGGAAGTCTCTCTTGTGTATTCGCTGGATATATTTCACAACAAAAAGGAGTGAAACGTACTGCAGCCACAGCTCTTTTACTTTCAGGCATATGCTGCCTTCTTTACCCTATTGCATTTCAATTGGGAACTATCTTCTTTGTTTCGTTTTTAATTTTATGGGGAATGGTAGTCATCATGGATTCCCCCATGTTTTCAACTATGGTCGCCCAAAACGCACCCACCGAAATAAAAGGAACTGCCCTTACCATTGTAAATTGCATTGGCTTTGCCATTACCATCTTCAGCATTCAACTTCTAGGACAACTAGGCAACACTTTCAATTCGCCATTAATATTTACCATTTTAGCTATCGGCCCTATATTAGGGCTTATGGCTATATTTAAACCTAAAGCCCAAAATAACTAATCCACACCTCCCAATCTTTTCGGTGATTTCTGCTCGGGCCAGAATTGCTGCTCGCCTGTTTTTGGATCTATGGGCATGACTATTTTTTCGCGAGAGGCTGTTTCGGGATCTTCGGAAGCCATATAAGCCAAAACAGCAGTTAAAACAACGTTGTTTCTTAAATCATCAAACACAATTTTATCGTAGGTATCCCTGTTGGTATGCCAAGTATAATCTCTGTAATTCCAGTTAAGGGCTCCCAAATAAAAAGCAGGTACTCCCGCCGCCACAAAGGAAGCATTATCTGAACCACTGCTACTGGGCAATCCAGGAAAAATAGTTTTAACATGTTTAGAAACATCCTCAGGAACTGCAGACAGCCACCTCGAGAGATACTCATAAGAATTTAAAAATCCAGCACCAGATATTTCAGTAATTCTCCCCGTGCCATTATCCTGATTGAGCACTACCTGTACATACTCCACAATTTCGGGGTGGTCTTCCACAAATGCCCTAGAACCATTCAAGCCCTGCTCCTCACTCCCCCAGTGCCCTACCAATATGGTGCGTTTTGGATTGGGATACACTTTTTTCAAAATCCTCATTACTTCCATCATTAATACCGTTCCCGTACCATTATCGGTAGCTCCTGTCGCACCATCCCAAGAATCCAAATGCGCCGATAAAATAACATACTCTTCAGGCTTCTCCGAACCTTTGATCATTCCTATGGTATTAAACGCGGGTACCAAGCCCAAATCCTTGGAGCGAGCCACCACCCTAACCTGTGGTTTTTCTCCTCTTTCTGCCAACCGGTAAAGCATGGTATAATCTTCCAATTCAACATCAAGGGTTGGAATACCCTTTGTTTTAGAATAAAAAATACGATTCACCCCAAATCCTTTGGACCAATAACAGGAAATAATCCCAACCGCACCGGCATTCTCCAACAACCTTACAATGTCTGCACTTTTATAACCCGTTCTTCTAATATTGGCATACCACTCACGCTTTATGGAATCACGAGATGCTTTCAACCTTTCAAACGATTCCGGCCTTGCAAACTTCTCCCAACTATCATCAGGGCGTCCCGTTAACTGATACATGGAGGTCAAAACAAACTTTCCCTTTACACCCTTTAGCCATTTTTGAAAATGTATGGAATCTTTTACATATGGTAATGCCACCACTTCTCCAACCACGCCTTCAGGCGGTGTTGTAGGACTCCAAGCCAACTGAATCCCCTCTAAAGATTGCACGCGAGGCGCAACCATATCGATATGAGTAATGCCACGCTCCCATCCTTTCCATTCACCCCACTGTTCCCTTTTGGCATCAATGCCCCATTTTTTATAAGTTTCCATTACCCAATCACTGGCCTGTTCCATTTGGGGCGTTCCGGTTAACCGAGGACCAATAACATCCAAAAGATTATGCGCCAAGTTTTCCAATTCCGAATTTTTAATGGCCTCCTCCTCTATTTGGGATATGATGTTTTGCAACTCCTGAGCCTGCGCCATAGGGACTACCAAAATTCCCAAAACAACCAAATATCGTTTAAGCAGATTATATATCATATTTCTGATTTACGTTTATTCTTAATAAGCTCTAAAATAAAATTATTTTAAGACATAGCACCAAAGACTTTTGGGAAGCCTCAAAACAAAGTCAAAATCGAAATACCCTGATTCCCCGCAACCTTATTCCTTTAAAAAATTTAACACAAAACACTCATTTACAACTGATAAATATCATTTCAATTTTGCTTTTTTACACTTATATTTAATGCTCAATAGCTCCCCATTTTATCTCTCCAAGATTAAGCTTCTCATAAAAATCCTGTCAAAATTATTAACGTTCTACAATGTCGCTTTCCGTTAACAGGAATCTTGGCAAAATCAAAAACCTGTGAGTTAAACAGGAACAACACTTAAAATTTAGACTCATGGAAACGCTAATAATCCAAAATTCAGATTTCCATTTTGAGCACAAACAATGGGAAAGAGAGCTCTTATTTTGGGAAGATGAATTAAAATCATTCAACAACCGCTTGGAAGAGGTTGTGAAACGTTGGACCAACCACAGCGTATTGGCACAATTGGAACATTTTCAAAACCAATTTATTCGCCAAAAAGAAGTTATGGACACACTACAGCACGACATTAATGTACACGAAACAGACATGGCCCAACACGACAAAAAATCTGAAACCGTGTTGAATTATGACTTGGCGAAAAAACACTTTATGTTAAGAGAGCGTATGGAAACCCAAAGAATGATCTACCATGATTTAAAAAAGGAGTTATTTAAATTCCTTACAAAACAAATGTAAAAGTATTCTCAAAACAGGGCCGTAATCCAAAAGCTTACGGCCCAAAACCAAAGAACAAAATTAAAACATAAAAGCCATGAAAACTACAGCAAGCATTTACAAACAGAGAAATATACGGACATCGATTACAAAGGTCTTCCCGGAACTCATCAGCCTAAAAAAAGCAGATGACAAGGAAGCTTTCAATAATCTAATCCTAAATATATTACCGAGCATCAAGAAATATATCAAAGGAAGATTGGATAAACTGTCCAACCTCCCCCATTTTTCCAGAAACAAATACAATGTCGACGATTTTGTAGACCAACTTTTTATAGAAGTATACGATAACATTGAGGACGTAAAAAAGGCTGATGATTTTTATCTATGGCTATTTAAAAAAACGGACAACTTACTGGACGACATAACTGTTGAAGAAGAATTCGACGACTTTTTTTATGAAAACATTGATGATTTCACAAAGGACGAATGGGAGGAAATGGAAGAACAATTCAGTACAGATGGAGATGGCGATTTACTGATGCTTGAAGAATTGGACGACAGCTCCTACAACAAAAACGATTACACCTTAAACCATGTTTTTGTTAAGGATGACGAGGAAAAGTACATTGAGCAGTTGGACAAACAACTCGATGAAGCCAAAATACAAAAACACATAGCCATGGTGGTAAAAAAACTTCCCATGCGAATGCAATCCGTATTCGAATTGTTTGCAAACTACAATTTCACTCCAACTGAAATAGCGCAGCTTAAACATATGAAAACTATAAAAGTTATACACTTGATACAAACTGCCAGAAATAATATTCGTGACAGTTTTATAAAAAGGTATTTATAATTCTTAACCCCTTGAAAATATACATTATGGAAACTACACACACAAATCCAAAAACCGAACTCCTATTGGAAGCAGGATTGAACGTACTGCACTTTGAAAGCAAAGAATGGCTAGAAAACTTAGCTTTTTGGAAAGATGAAACCCGATTTTTTGAAGATCTTTTATCAAAAAAAGCGCCTACTACAGAGCAACAGAAACAACACACAGAAATGCTTCGGGAGCTGGACCAAATCCATAAAGATCTTTTTGAGGACTTTCAACAAGTCATAATGAAACACGAGCGCTCACTTTCAAAAATTGAAATTGGCAACCAACAACTCTCCGACAGCAGTTTTAGGGAAGAACATAGAAAAATCAAAGAACGTATTACCGCCTTTGAGAATAATTTCCGTTCATTTAAAAAAATCGTGTTCAGCTTCGTAAAAAGCCTATAATTTCAATATTGACAACCGGATATACAGCTCCAATTAACAATTGGGGAGACCTTACTTTGCTTATTTGTCATTAAAGTCAAATTAACAATAAGGCCCAACAAGGAACACCTAAATAAACTTACAGCTCAATTTCCAATTGTATCGGACAATGGTCTGAACCATAAATATCACTCAAAATCTCCACCGATTTAACCTTGTCCTGCAGCACACGACTAATAAGAAAATAATCGATCCGCCAACCTACATTACGCTCCCTAGCCTTAAAACGATAGCTCCAATAGGTATAAGCAACTTCGTCCGGGTGCAACATTCTATATACATCTACAAAACCGGAAACAAGAAAAGCATCCATTCCATCAATCTCTATTTGAGTATACCCTGCAGTTTTATTATAGTTTGCCTTATCGTTCTTCAAATCTATGGGCTGATGCGCCACATTAAAATCCCCACAAACCACAACAGGTTTCTTAGTTTCTAAATCTTTTAAATACTTTAAAAGATCCTTATCCCATTGCTGTCTATACTCCAATCTATCCAATTTTTGCCCAGAATTGGGAACGTATACATTCACCAGATAAAAGCCTTCATATTCCACACACTGTACCCTCCCTTCATCATCATGCACCCCGATTCCAATATCATTGGTTACCGTTATAGGCATAGATTTTAACAACAAAGCACTTCCAGAATATCCCTTCCTTTTAGCCGAATTGGATTTAAGAGTATAAGTCTTTAAATCTCCCAATGCCTTGACCACTTCATCATCCTGCGCCTTAGTTTCCTGCAAACACAATATATCAGGAGCCATATTCTCAACGGCTTCCTTAAACCCCTTTTGCAATATTGCCCTTATGCCATTGACATTCCAAGAAACAATTTTCATACGCCTTTTCAAATTAAACCATCAAACAAATCCTAAAGGAAAAACCTTGCTTTCAAAAAACCGATTTAGACTAAATTTATGTATCTAATAATTTTGAAGGAATCAATAAAAATGGAACTTTAAGATTGAACCCTATTTGGTTAACATTGGATTTGAAAAACAAATTTTCAAAAAACGAATGCTTATTATTGATCATAACCAGCAAATTGATTTTTGCCTTGACCTGAAATTTTGCTATAGCCTCCACAACAGTCAAGTCTCTCAAACTATGAAAAATATGAGCCATGTTTTTGAAGTAACCATCCAAGATTGCCTTGTTGCTTTCTTGCCAGTCGGACAAACCTATATCTGGGACTACATTTAAAATATTTATCCGAGAGCTATGAGCTGACAAAATATCACGAATAGGCTTTAATTGACTTTCCTTATATTGAATGGAATAATCGGTTGGAAATAGGACTTCATGAGGTGTTTCAAAAGAAAAATCTTCAGGAATAGCTAGCACTGGGCATTTTACATTTTTAAAGACATGCACTGTGTTGGAACCAAATAAAATACCTTTGGTTCCCGAAGCACCTTTGGTCCCCATTACGATATAGTCTATGGCCTTTTGCCTAGCAAATATGATAATTTCCTGAATCAAGGTATTAAAGATAGCCTGAGACTCAAAGGTGTGTTTGGAATTGGGAAACTCTTTATTTATACGTTCCATAAAATCATTCAACCCTTCTACGGCTTTTGCCCTAGCGGTATCTACCATACTTAAATTATCAGGAATCATCAAGGCATAATCCACTTGATAAATTGGAGGTGTATAGGTATGGAGTAAATAGAATTTACAAGTTTCATTCTCAAATAGCTGCAGGGCATATTTGATGGCATTCCAAGAATTCTCAGAAAAATCGGTGGGAAGGAGTATATTTTTCATGACATTTAAGTTTAATTCACACTTAATTTATGGCCCTTCACCTGCTATACTTTGGAACAAACCTTAACTAATTCTCAATAAAATCCAGGGATATCGATAATAAAACCGCTGTAACATTTTACAAATTTGATCACAAGATTTCACTACTAAAGTTACGCAACTTAAACACCTAAAACAATGACATTTATCAGCAGGGATTTGAACTCAAAGAGTTCCTAATTTTAAAAGAGAAGCTGACTAAACCAGGAAGTATTTAAAAAGCAAAAAGCCTGCAATTTCTTGCAGGCTTCTGATGTTTTAGTGGGGAGAGCAGGATTCGAACCTGCGAAGACATAGTCAGCAGATTTACAGTCTGCCCTCGTTGGCCGCTTGAGTATCTCCCCCAAAACCGAGCGCAAATATACTACAGTTTTTCATTTGCGCAAATAAAAAAGATAAAAGATTACAACATTTATGTTTCGAATTTATACCACAATATTTTTACTCTCAAACAATAAGAATTATTTAGTATATTGTAAGAAAAAACAATCAAAAAATACTATGAAGAAACCAGCCACACTACTACTTTCATTTTTTCTGTTAACATTTTTATGCTGTGAGAAAGATGATAGTCCAAACCCAACCGGTAATACAGAAAATCCAGTTTCAACTACCCCCACCACCCCACAACCTCATGACCCAGATGCATTTGCTTTGAATTTTGGAACTGAGATTTCAAGAACCTTTTTTGGAAACGTTATTGACTCCAACCATAATCCTATTGCAGATGCAACGATAACAATTGATGAAACCTCTGTACAAACAGATGAAAACGGAATTTTCATCATACAAAATGCCACTGTCCATGAACGCTTTGCCTATATCAAAGCGGAGAAATCCGGCTATATCAATGGCTCAAGATCTGTCGTACCGACCTCAGGAATTAACAATATTACCATAATGTTAATGAAAGCAACCACTGTTGGCACCACTTCCAGTGGAACTTCAGAAACTATTAGTTTATCTAATGGCGCTTCAGTTAGCCTGAATGGAGAGTATCTAAAGGAAGACGGCACCAACTATACAGGTGATGTCAATGTAGTAATGCATTCTTTAGATCCTAACCTAGAGGACTCTCAAAATCAAATGCCAGGGATGTTATATGCTGCCAATAACCAAAACCAAGCCAAAGCACTTCAAACTTATGGTATGCTTGCTGTAGAATTGAAAGGCTCAAATGGAGAAACTTTAAACTTGGCAGATGGGTCCACGGCAGAAATCAAGATTCCCATAGACGCCTCTCTCATAGATAATCTACCTAGCACCATACCTCTATCGTATTTTGATGAAGTTAATGGCTATTGGATTGAAGACGGTGTAGCCACCTTAATAGACAATTCCTATATAGGTACGGTATCTCATTTTACATTTTGGAACTATGGTTCCTTTGTAGATTTTGTAAGTCTATACATTACCTTAAGCAATGAAGAAGGCAGCCCAATATCTAACATGAGGGTAAAACTCAATACTACTAATTACTTTGGATACACAAGTGGCTATACTATTGGCTATACTAATAGCGATGGAGAAGTTTCGTGTATGGCGCCAGAGAATGAAACCTTGCAAATATCTGCCTATACAGCTGATCCTTTCAATGTATTGGGAATGCCCTGCGGAATACCATTAAGCAGTAATTCAATAGGGCCTTTTACCGAAGACACCTCTCTAAACATAACCGCAAACGTAGTTCCAACTTCAATCAATACCGAACATATTACCGGTACTTTTCATACTTGCGAAGGAACACCTATAACTAACGGCATTATTTCCTTTAATTATAATGACCAATTTTCCACCTATTATGTAACCGATGGTAATTTTGATTTTGATATTTTAAGATGTAATACTTCGAGCAATAACTTTATATTACAGGCCTATGACTTAGAAGGTTCTCAACAAACAGCGCCTTTCAACTATAGCTTTACAGCTCCCGAAACCAATATGGGCAGTTTAACTGCATGCTCTGATATTGAGGAACACCTCACCTATCAACAAGCTGGTTATCCAGAAATTAATCACATAGCTCCTTTTTTTGCAAAATTAATCGGTGAGGAATTAATAATTAAAACTCAGGTTCCCTACAACAATATAGCCTTAGCCAATTCCTTTCAAATAGAGATAAGTGATTTCACAGGCCCAGGCACATACACAAACCCCATGATATTTCTTGATGACGAAAATTTGAACTGGCTAGAATGGCCGCAAGAAGGAGTGACCGTGGAAGTTATTGAATTTGGTGACGTTGGACAATATATAGAAATAGAGTTTGAAGGTGAAACAGATGGAAACATCACAACTACAATTACAGGCTCAATTCACGTCATAAGAGATATGTAATAAAAAAAAACAAAGAGCCTGTTCAGATGAGCAGGCTCTTTGTTTTTACAACGTATAAATCAACCTAAAGGTAACATACCGTGGCTGAATATAATACTCACTAGCCCTGATACTGGTATCACTGGCACTACTCTCATTTTGAGATCTGGTATCCAGCAAGTTGGTTGCTTTTAATTCGTATTCCAACTTGGCATCTTGATTTTTTCTATAGGACAAGGATGCATTCCAAAACTTATAGTCGTTAATGGTGCCATCTTCATTACTGAAATTGGTATAGGAGAAATCGGTTCTAAACGTCACCGATTTCCATATATAAGCATCAAACTCTATGGACGGCACACTAGTATAAAACTTGGCTCTGGTATCGCCTTGATCGCTGTCCTGAATGGTATAGGCATAGCTAACTTCCACATTTGGTGCATTCCTAAAATTGGTACGCAACTCAGCTCTATAATTCTGGGTATAATTTTCATTCACCGAGGTTTGCGACTGAATGAATTGGGCAAATTTGGAATAGGTTAAACCTCCATTTACAGAAGCCTGCAATTTTCCAAAACGTCTTTGAAAACGCCCACTGGCCGAAGCCGTCTCATCTGCAAAGGATGAATTGAAAGGAGAACTGGTACGAATCACACTTTCAAAATTGGACAGGTTTCTTATTTGATCAATTCGCTTGCTGTAACTTACATTGGCAAACACATTGGTGTAATTAAACATATTGAAACTAAAGTAGGTCAGGTTTACGTTATGCGACACCGCATTGTCCAAGGCCTCATTCCCCGCAAAAATGGAATTATAGCTATTCAACACCAAGCCCTTGGCCAAATTGGTCACATCGGTAAACTGAGTTTGCATTCTATAATTCAAATTAATGCTCTCACTTTTTTTCAACTGAATACGCATGTTAAAATCTGGGAGCACACGGAAGAAGTTATCCTTATACGTATCCCCGTACTGTTCATTTTTTGTGCTATAGGCGTGGGCAGAAAACCCAGGCGACACCGTAAACATCCCACGTTTAAAGCGGTAATGCACGCCCAAATAAACATCACTGAAATTATAATCGGTATTGTTGGTATCCAAACCATCGTTAAAGGTTGGTGTAGGATTGAAAACTGAACCATCATCCAAAAACTGGAAAATCTCCGAATCAAATTTTTGATTGCTCAAAATGGTTCCTAAGGTAAAATTGATATCACTTCTCTGGCTCAACACATTCCAATAATCCAGCTTGGCATCCATTTGATTGGACTTTATACGCTTGTCCTGCGCAATATCATACACCAATTGATTGGCGTTCATCCCTAAGGCATTGGCTGTATTCTCATAATTTTCCTTATCCTCCAAAATTGCATTGTAAAACGGATCTTCATCTTGAAGTAAATGTTGAACTTCCAAAGCGAAAATATGTTTCTCTGTCAGGGTATAGTAATAGTTCAGATTTTGATTGATACTATAAGGACTGGTTTCCTCAAACTGATTGGTATTACCTATTACAGAAGAATTAAACAATTGGTCTTGCGACTCTTTAGACATGCGTCCAAGAACATCATAATCCAATTGGTTATTGACATTAGGTTGATATTTAGCGCTCAATTTCAACATTCCCAAATCGCTTCGCTGCAAGGTGTTACTTTGGGTAACCTCATCGGGGATTCCCAATTCTGGGTTTGTGTATTGCACAAAATTATTTTCTTGAAGTTCGGTCTTGGTATTTGAAAAAATAGCAAACCCACTTACATCCAATGATTTTTTGGGCGAATAGCTGAAGTTAGCCGCTCCAAACTTAGTGTTAATGGCTTTGGCACGATTGTTCTGCATGGCCAAAAACCCAAGATTGTTGTTGCCCAAATCTATATTGGTTCCACTTTGGCGACTGGGCATCCTAAATCCCCCACTGAAATTAAAATAATCGCGTCTTGTAAAAGCCACTTCCCCAATATTGTTCAAATCCCCAATAACATTGATACTATATTTGGGACTGTAATAAAACAATTTTGGCTGCAGCAAATACAAACCGTCATCATTGGCAACCCCGGAACCTCCAGTAATATCCCCAAACCAAAAGTTTTCTTTACCTTCCTTTAATTTAATATTTATGGCAATGTTATCCTGATTATCGGTTACGCCTTTTAACTGCCCTACTTCAGCATAATTTTTAAGTACCTGCACTTTATCCACGGCATTGGAAGGAATATTTTTAGTGGCCAATTTTGAGTCTCCATCAAAAAAATCCTTACCGTCCACCATTACCTTGGACACGGTTTTCCCTTCCACCTCAATTTCTCCATCATCCGTAACCTCTACTCCCGGCAACTTTTTAAGCACATCCCCTAGTTTCCTTTCCGTACCGTTTTTAAAGGAATCGGCATTGTAGATCAAGGTATCTCCTTTAACGGTCACAGGCATTTCATACACCAATTCCACCTCGTCAAGGGTATTGTCCATTTGCAACGAAAAGTCTTTGGACATATCGGCTTCCTGGGTAGTTAGCATTTCTTCATGCGTTTTCATCCCAATATAACTCACCTGAATTTTATACTTGGTATTGGCCTTCAAATTGAGTTTAAAACGTCCTTTATCATTGGTCGTTCCGAAGGATTCCAAAATATTGCTTTCTTGATTGATGGCAATAACATTGGCTAATTCTAAAGGAGTTCCAATACTATCCTTTACAACGCCTTCTACTTTAATTTGGGCAAAAGAATAGCTTGTCGCCAAAAGCAACATAACATATAAAAGTCTTTTCATTTTAGTGGTTTGGATTGTTTGATGTTATAGAAATTGCAATTAAAAACGTCGGCCTCCACCTCGTCGACCACCATACATTTCACGCATTTCCTCAATTTTCTTTTTCATGATGTCGTTGTACTCTTCCCTGGTAACCTCTTTCCCTTTTGTTGGTACTTTAATGGTTTCCTTTTCATCTGGGTTCAATACAATTTTAGAACATAAAATGGTTGTTCTATCGGCATTGACCTCCAAGATCAATCCCGGTAATCCCCAATATTCTCCGGGCCCTTGGTTGACTGGAATTTGTGGTGTATACCAAGCCGTAATGACAATTTCCTTTGGAACCTCAACCTCGTCCATCACATTTTTGGAAGTAGAATCCTTGGCCTTTTCCTTTTCTTGCGACTCATTGCGGTCTCTAGGTGGACGGGGTCTCATACTGCTAAAGTCCATTTCGTCTACTTTTTTAATGGCCGTAGCCTTAAAACAAGTATATTGACCAATTTGCTTAGTTTCATTTTCCATTTTCCACTCCAACTTTGGCAGGTCATCCTTAATTAAAAATTGCTTGCCAAAAAATTCCTGCTCCTGCAACAATTGTGCGTCTTTCACATTTTTATATTGTGCCCCTGCAGTAAAATTGCCCATCATTCCTCTCCAAGGACCGCCTCCCGCACCAGGTGTTTCCAGTTTTTCCTCTTCCTTATAAACGGACTCGGTTTTGTTAAACACCAGTATGAATGTTTTTTCAAACATTTGTTTCATACGTTCGGAAATCATCTTTTTTTGCTCCTCGGTAAGTTGCCTCCCTCTACCAAAATTGGCCACATCTATGGTGGTCTTGGATTCGTAAATGGCTTTGCCTTGAAATTCTTGTGCATTTGTCACACTCGCCATTACGAGCATGAACAAGAGGCATAATTTGGTTGAAATTGATTTCATAAGATAAGTTAGTTGATGTTAAATGATAAAATTATCCTTAAAACATCATATTAGACTTATGAAATCTTTAATAGTTAACCCTACAAATGTTAAAATTTTCTTAAATACTATCCGCCAATCTTAATTTCAATATTGTGGCCGTCACCACGTTCAGAACTGTAACGCTCCTCCATTTCCTTAAGTTTTTTCTCAACGATCTTGTCAAACTCCTCTTGGGTTACCTCCTTCCCCTTCTTAGGCTCGGAGATTTCAACCTTATCGGTCGGGTTTAAGACAATCTTACTACAAATAATGGTTTCGGAACCATCATTGACTTCAAGGATCAACCCCGGTAAACCAAAATAGTTGGCAGGCCCATTATTAACTGGAATTTGAGGCGTATACCAAGCGGTTACTGTTACCGTTTCCATTTCTGGTTCTCTATCCTTACTTAAATCCTTATCGCCATTTACACTAATTCTCCCAACCATCTTAGGTTGTTCCCTTGCAATAGTTGCTTTGTAACATGTATACTCCCCGATATTTTTGGTGTCTGACTGAAATTGCCATTCTTCTTTTTGGAGCTGGTCTTTTATCAAGAAAATCTTTCCGAACACATCATTTTGATTGGTATAGCGTTCTTCTTTTGTATTCTTATACAAAATATCAGACCCTCCAGTGTTAATTGCAATTACCTCAACAACAGCACCCGTTTGGGGTCCGCCCAACTTTTCCTCTTCTTTATACACAGACTCCTCTTTATTGAATGACAGAATGAACGTCCTTTCAAATTGCTTTTTAAGCATTTCCATCATTTTTTGGTGCATCTCAGAATTTACCTGAGTACTATCCAGCTGGATATCGATTTTACGTTTGGTTTTGTAAGTGGCAATACCCGTAAAATCCTGAGCATTGACAACCGTTGTGAATACCAGCAAAACGGCAAAAACTTTAATAACTGTTCTCATAAGTGGTTCTTTTATATTTTTAATTGTAATAGCCAAGAGCCATTTTTTTAATTGCTTTAATTTGATTGTAAAAAGCTTCCAAGTCATTGGAATTGCCATCGGCTTTCATGGCTAATGAAGATTTCTTTCCATTTTTCATCTGTTCGCCATAGCACACAATTTCGAATGACAACTCTCTGTCTGGCTCTGAATTTTTAAAAATTGTCAGGATTTCATCTAGGTTCAACTCTTCCAAATCTTGCAAAGATTCAGCATTAACACTAATAGAAATACTTTCAAATTTCACCTCTTCACTTTCTCCAATATCAGTTAGGCTTGGTGATTGTGCCAAGCACAAAACAGACATTAAACTTGTGACCAATACAATTAGTAATGTTTTCATAACTGTTCGTTTTTTGATTAATTGACATTACAAATATGGTTTATAATTTCCGCACCAACAGTTAACTAGTGTTAACTAGTGTTAACCGATTAGTTTTCCAGTGGCATAACATTTACATTTGAGATATGAACGATAAACGCTACAATTGGATTTTATATATTATTGTATTGGTAATCCTTTGCACCATTGGGATACAGGTCTATTGGAACTACAAGAACTACCTTTCCAACAAGCAGCAATTGATCAACGAGGTACAAATAAGTTTGGATAATGCCGTAGACGCCTATTATACCGAATTGGCAGAAAACACAACCATTGGTTTTGCGTTTAGCGGAGAAGGAAAAGACGCCTTTATGAAAGATGGCGGTGCTTTTGATAGCATCATCAAGCAAATCGATTTTTCGACCAAGCAACACAAAGGATTAGACTCTTTAGAATTGAAATCCATGGACGGCATTTCGATTTTTAAGGGCAAAGCTGCCGATTCGATGTTAAGTTCCTTAAATCTGCACAAGCCAAAAATGATCGATCATGTGGCGGAATCAGCCTTTAACAACGACGTAGATTCTTCAAAGCGAAAAACCTTCGAAATACTAACCTCCAAAGTGGTCATTTCATTATCCAGCGACAGCATCTCTCTGCCTAGAATAGATACTCTTTTCCAAAAAGAACTCCTTAGAAAGCGCATTGATATTGATTACAAACTCACAGAAAACATCAAGGACAATGATACCATAACGGTAAACCAACTCTCCTTTACGCCAAAAAACCAAAAGCTGAAAAAACTACCCGTTTTAAGTACAACATCGGAATCCTCATACTTACCAAGAGGAAACAACCTAACCGTATATTTTGCCAATGAAACGGCCGAAATATTGCAGCGAAGCCTTTCGGGAATCCTTATATCGACAGTCTTGGTATTGGCAGTCATCAGCTGTTTGTTTTATCTACTGAAAATCATCAAGCACCAAAAACAACTGTCTGAAGTAAAAAATGACCTGATCAGCAATATCACACATGAGTTCAAAACTCCCATAGCCACCATTAGTGCCGCCATTGAAGGCATTAAGAATTTCAATACCCAAAACGACCCTAAAAAAACGGAAACCTATCTAAACATTTCCAACCAGCAACTTTCCAAACTGAATACCATGGTTGAAAAGTTATTGGAAACCGCCACACTAGATAGCGAGAACCTACCATTAAACAAAGAAACCGGCAACATTACAGAGCTTTTACAAACCGTCATCAACAAACATAAACTACAGCTTGAAAACAAAACCCTAGTATTCCACCCTCCCCAGGAGCAAATACTGGCCAAGGTGGATGTGTTTCATTTTGAAAATGCGCTCAACAACATTTTAGACAACGCCATAAAATATGGAGGGCCTCAAATAGAGGTACTGTTAAACCAAGATCACAACACTTTCAACATAGAAATTTCCGATAGCGGAAAGACAATTACCGCTGCACATAAAGAGCAGATTTTCGAAAAGTTCTATCGCATCCCTAAAGGGAATACACATGACGTAAAAGGCTTCGGAATTGGCCTGTACTACACCAAAAAGATTATTGAAAAACATAGCGGATCTATTCAATTGGACCTGACAAAAGATTGGACGACTTTTAAAATTAACATGCCTAATGACTCCTAAAACCACCATACTCCTTGCAGAAGACGAAGCCGCCTTAGGGCAAATTATCAAGGAAAGCCTTGAAACCAGAGATTTTAACGTACTCCTCTGCGCTGACGGTGAAGCTGCCTTTAGCACCTATAAATCAGGACATCCTGATATTTTGGTTTTGGATGTGATGATGCCCAAAAAAGATGGCTTTACACTAGCCAAGGACATCAGAGCTATCGATGACAGTATTCCTATTATTTTTTTAACGGCCAAATCGCAAACCCAAGATGTCGTAGAAGGTTTTTCCATAGGCGGCAACGATTACTTGAAGAAACCTTTCAGTATGGAGGAACTGATTGTACGGATTCACAACTTACTTAACCGCTCTCAACTTCAAAAAGCTTCCAAAACCTTCCAACTAGGCAAATTCACGTTTGATTTCCCAAAACAGACTTTACAATTCCTTGATGGAGATTCCATTCAATTAACCCATAGGGAAGCCCATTTGCTATTCCACTTGATCCAAAACAAAAACAAGGTTTTGGACCGTTCTGTGATTTTGAACAAACTTTGGGGAAACGACGATTTTTTTAGTGCTAGAAGTATGGATGTCTTTATCACTAAACTCCGAAAAAAATTAAAGGAGGATCCTGACATTCAGATTTTAAACGTGAGAGGGTTTGGGTATAAATTGATTTACTGACAACATTTTCAATTTACTCGGCCTAACATTTTTTTTCATGATTCTAGTCATTTGATTAACTTTAATAAGTTGCCTATTTTTGCAGGAAATTTAGGAGCATTCCTAATTACCAAAAACTAAGGCTCTCATGGAAAGGCATATTTTATTGGCGGAAGACGATATCGACCTTGGCACTTCTCTAAAACAATATTTAGAATTCAACAAGTTTAAGGTAAGCTGGGCACAGAATGGAGAAGAAGCATTTGAGCTGTTTAAAAAACAAACCTTTGACATTTGTATTCTTGATGTCATGATGCCAAAAATGGATGGCTTCTCCTTAGCAAAAAAAATGGTGGGCAGCAATCCACATATACCTTTTCTATTTTTAACTGCTAGAAAAACCAAAAAGGACCGCTTTAAAGGTCTACGCTTAGGAGCAGACGATTATATTGTAAAGCCTTTTGAATTAGAAGAGCTTATTTTAAGGGTCAATAATATCATACGAAGAACGCTTCAACAACAAAAACTAACCGTAGAAACCCAAACTTCAGATCTTATACAAATTGGCAAATACACGCTCGATTTTAACAACCTCGAATTACATTTGGGAAATTCCACGCAAACCCTAACAGAAAAAGAAGCCCAACTTATTTATTTTTTCTCCAATTACCGTAACCAACTAATTCCAAGAGAAGACATCCTGACCAAAGTATGGAATAAAAAAGATTTTTTCTCTGGCCGAAGTATGGACGTGTTTATTAGCCGCGTCCGTAAGTTCTTTAAGGATGATGAGAATATTAGCGTAAGGAGAGTAAGAGGTGTAGGACTTGAGTTTCAAGTAAACGAAGATTGAGAATAAAAAAAGCAGCTATTGATTTAGCTGCTTTTTTTTCTTACCCACTCCTCCAAACTTTCAAATGCATTTTGTATTTTCATCTTCCATGAAGCACTCCTTATTTTTATTGCTTTTTTGCGGCATTTTTGCTATTGCCCAAAACTCCATTAAAGCCACTCTTGTAGACTCTAGACCCTTTAAGGCAGATTCCATCATTGCTATTGACAATTTTGAATCTCTCTACTACATATCAAACAATACTTTCCATAAGAAATACCAAGGAAAGGATATCAACTATGCCAATGTTCTATTGGGAAACCTTTCTTCTGCAAATACTTTCAATCCGTTAAAAATCAATTTATTTTACAAAGACTTCAATACAGTTATTATTTTGGACAACCGTTTGGCTGAAATTTTCAAAATCGATTTCAACACCAAACAGCCCTATAAAAATGTGTCGCATGTAAGCACTGGTTTTGATAACAATATCTGGATTTTCAACCAAGATTTATTTCAATTGGAACTTTACGATTATAAAACCAATACCACCAAAGCTGCTACCATGCCTATCCAATCTACAGTTTTGGATCTTAAAAGCAATTACAACTACTGTTGGCTACTTACCGAAGATTATTTTTACACCTACACTTACACGGGAAGTTTACTTTCCAAAGTCAAAAACGAAGGCTTCACCACCATGGGTATTGTAAATGAAACTCTTATATTGAAAAAAGGCAATCAACTTTACTTTTTGAAAAATGGGCAACTCCAATTCCACCCCATTGCCCTTCCCCAATTGTTAATAAAACAGTTTTTACTAACCAACCAAACCTTGTATATTTACGATAAGGAAACCCTCACTCAGTTCCATCTAAAAATCGATTAACATATGCACTTTGCAGTAGCAGGAAACATTGGCGCTGGAAAAACGACGCTTACAAAATTACTGGCCAAACACTTTCATTGGGAACCTCAACTTGAAGATGTTGTAGACAATCCTTATTTAGACGATTTTTACAACCAAATGGAACGTTGGAGCTTCAACCTGCAAGTTTACTTTTTGAATAGTCGATTTAGACAAGTATTGCAAATTAGGCAAAGTGGCAAGGACATCATTCAGGATAGAACCATCTATGAAGACGCCCATATTTTTGCGCCCAACCTACACGCTATGGGACTTATGACCAATAGGGATTACGAAAACTACCGTTCGCTTTTTGACCTTATGGAGTCTTTGGTTCAAGGACCTGATCTGCTTATTTATTTACGCAGTTCCATTCCTAATTTGGTGTCCCAAATACACAATAGAGGAAGGGATTACGAAAGCTCTATAAGCATTGATTATTTAAGCCGACTAAACGAACGCTACGAAGCTTGGATTCATGGTTATGACAAAGGCAACCTTTTAATTATAGATGTGGACCAATTGGATTTTGTGTCGAAACCTGAAGATTTAGGTGAGGTTATCAATAGAATTGACGCCCAAATAAACGGTCTTTTCTAAACAACTTACTTGATAAACCCATTGGCTCTGGCGTGAGCTATGGCTTGATCGCTGCTTTCTACCAAAAGTACTGGCGTGGTTTTGTAATTTTCAAATAAACCGCGAACCCTTAGCATTTTTTTGGTGTGCCTGACACTGCGAAGATAGATGGCCAAAATTCTATCCGGATACATTTGGGCTATTTCAATGTAGATATCTGCATCGAATTCTCCGCTGTCCCCAATCAGGATGAAACGCATCTTGGGATAGGTCTTCAAAATATTTAAAATCTCCTTTTGTTTTTGTGGTTTATCCCCTCTTTTTTTCTGCAGAATATTTTTAAAGCTCCTCAGCAGAATAGGCCCTTTCGGAAATTGATGTTGCCTTAAAAACAACTCTAAATATCTGTACATATTCCAAGGGCTATGGCTTACGTAAAAAATTGGATTGGCATTTCCTCCCGACTTTCCTCTATGCAATACATGATAAAATTCAGGTGCCCCCTTTAGAGGCAAACGGTGCTTGGCATTCTTAAAAATGGTATTGTAAATCACCCGCCATTTCAACACCGACACAACTCCAGTATGTAAAAGCGTGTCATCAATATCGGTAACAACCCCATAATCCACCTCCGTTGAAGGCACCAACAGCTCTCCCTTAAACCTATTATTGTTTTGGATTTTCCGCTTTGGATGCTCATCACTGTAGGATACTTCAAAGTTCACCCAACCTTCTTCATTGGCCAATGCCTGCAAATTCTCAAGAATGGTATCTACCAAAAAATAACCGTGGTCATCAGTTTGGGTTTCCACAATTCTTGAATCTGGCAAGGTTATTTTAAGGTTGGCATATTTAATTTCATCGCTTTCAAAACGCTTCCAAGAGTTCACCAATAGATGAAAAATATGTTGCTGATTAAGATCAATGGATTCGTCCTCCAAAGCCCTTCCCCTTACATACAAATGTGAATTGGTACCATAACTTTGAAAAACAACAATTTGAAGCGGGCCTTTTTTAAACATCGAATAAAATTACTTTAGAAATGCAACCAGTCGGGCCACAACCAGATAATAAGCAAGCCAATTACCAAGGCTATTCCAAATACAACAGCCACCCATTTGGCCAGTTGTCTAGTTCCCAACATCATTGCCATAATGCCTTTAAACACCAAATTGGAAAGTGCTGCCAACAAAATAAGTTTCCACCCCAAATGCACCGAAATATTATCAATTTTCATTAAATGGGAAATAGACAAAGTGATAGCATCTACATCGGTTAAGCCACTCACGATTGAGACCAAATATAAAGCTTCATTCCCAAATTTCTCTTCTGCAAATGCCACTGCCAATAAAATAAGTGCATACAACAAACCAAACAAAAGGGCACTTTTAAATTGGGCTGGATTTTCTGGTTCTGGCATTTCATCTCCAGTCTCATCCTTATTCACCCAATAAAACATGCCTGCACAAAGCAAAGCCAACACTAAAATTTCCGCCAATATCGGCAACAGAACATAATTGAGCTTTTTAGGAACTACCACCGTTATTTCTATAAGTACCCTAACCAAGGACACCATAGATGCAGTAGCAATGACAAATGCCGCCATTTTATCGACATCCTTGCTACTTTTGGTTTTCCGCGCATAACTTACCGTGGTGGCCGTACTACTTATTAAACCTCCCAAAATCCCATTGGCAATCAGCCCAACTCTTTTACCTGCAAACTTATAAATGAAATACCCAACCACACTTATCCCAACAATCAAGGTAATCATTAACCAAATATTTCTAGGGTTGAGCACTCCAAAAGGCCCAAATGTTTTATCTGGCAGCATTGGAAGAATCACCAAACTAATTCCTGCCAAAGTCATAATAGCAGAAAGATCCCTTTCACTTAAACGATCGATAAAATGATGCAATCTTTCTTTGACATATAGCAAAATGGCCATCAAAGTTCCCACAATAACACCTACCAATTGATCTCCCAATACCAAATAGGCTCCAATAGAAAACATCAACAAGGCAGCTACCTCTGTGGTCTGTCCAAAATCCTGAGATTTGACAGATTTGTATTTAACCATATTGGCCGTTACAAACATAGCAGCAATAGACAAGCCCAAGGCAGGTAAAATATATGGGCTATCATACAATTGGGTTAAAAAACCAGCCATCACTCCCAACACGGACAACAGCGTAAAGGTCCTTACCCCCGCCATTTTATTGTCACTTTTTTGCCGCTGCACACCTACAAGCAAGCCAAGTCCAAAAGCAACCCCCAAAGTGGTTAGTTGATCGTAATTCATAAACTAAAGATAGTAAATCGAATGTGGTTGGTAGGGAGTTTCCTCCTTCAAAAATAGTTAATACAAAAAACCATGCCTCTCAGCATGGTTTTCAAATTAACACTTAAAAGACTCAATAAAGTCTTACTCTTCTTTTTTAAGGTTTTCGATAGCCTGTTTTACTTCTTCCAAACTGCCTTCCAAAATCACCTCTTCTGTCACAGTTTTACCATCTTCGGTATAACTCTTGGTCACCACTGCTTTAGCATTTTCAATATCTGCAGATTGCATTTCAACCTTAATTTCTTTCTTTACTTCGTGTCTCATCACAGGATTGGCCAGAGCAGTCTCTGAAGAATGCCCTCCCAAAATCGGTGCAATTACCAGACCAACCAAACAAGTTAATTTAATTAAAATGTTCATGGACGGTCCAGATGTATCCTTAAAAGGATCTCCTACTGTATCCCCGGTTACGGCTGCCTTATGAGCATCACTTCCTTTATAAGTCATTTCGCCATCTATTTCCACTCCAGCTTCAAAGGACTTCTTGGCATTATCCCATGCTCCACCGGCATTATTCTGAAAAATCGCCCACATTACACCACTTACACAAACACCCGCCATATAGCCTCCCAAAGGCTCAGCTCCAAATAGAAAACCAACAATAATCGGGGTGATGATTGTAATCAAGCCAGGCAATATCATCTGGCGCAAGGCAGCTTGAGTAGAGATGTCCACGCACTTTGCATATTCAGGTTTTCCAGTTCCCTCCATAATTCCAGGTATCTCCTGAAATTGCCTTCTAACTTCCTTTACCATTTCCATGGCAGCCTTCCCAACAGATTCCATTGCCAATGCCGAAAAAATTACAGGAATCATACCTCCCACAAACAACATGGCCAACACATCTGCCTTAAAAATATTGATTCCTTGAATCCCTGTAAAGGTTACATAAGCCGCAAACAAAGCCAATGCCGTCAATGCTGCCGAAGCAATGGCAAAACCCTTTCCTATCGCCGCTGTTGTATTTCCTACTGAGTCCAAAATATCTGTGCGTCCTCTTACTTCTGGATCCAATTCACTCATCTCGGCCACACCTCCAGCATTGTCGGCAATAGGTCCGAAAGCATCAATGGCCAACTGCATGGCCGTGGTTGCCATCATGGCAGAAGCTGCAATAGCCACACCATAAAATCCAGCCAATTCATAAGACCCAAAAATAGCTACAGCAAACAACAACACAGAAAAAAAAGTAGATTTCATTCCCACAGCGAGCCCGGCAATAATATTGGTAGCCGACCCTGTGGAACTGTTTTGCACAATCCCTCTTACGGGGTTTTTCCCTAGAGCCGTATAATGTTCGGTAACCGTTGCAATCAAAGCGCCTACACATAAGCCAATCAAGGTCGCCCAGAACACATGCATGGAAGACACCGTTTTATAACCTTCTCCAAAAAAACTCATGGTCAAGGTATCCGGCAACATATATTTTATTAAAACAAAACTAGAAACCAAGGTTAAAAGAATTGCCGCCCAGTTACCGTAATCCAATGCTTTTTGAACCTCTCGTTCCTTGACATCATTACTTGAAATTTTCACCAAAAAGGTTCCGAGAATTGAAGCCAAAATACCAACACCTGCAATTACAATTGGCAACAGAATTGGCCCCATATTATTGAAGGCATCTGTATATGGTCCATCGATGGACATATCCTTAATCACATAATTCCCTAACACCATTGCTGCCAAAACCGTAGCCACATAACTCCCAAACAAATCGGCTCCCATACCAGCTACGTCCCCCACATTATCACCAACATTATCCGCTATGGTTGCAGGGTTTCGTGGATCGTCCTCTGGAATTCCGGCTTCAACTTTTCCCACCAAATCTGCACCAACATCGGCAGCTTTAGTATAGATTCCTCCACCAACACGAGCAAACAGAGCTATGGACTCAGCCCCTAAGGAAAATCCAGCCAAGGCCTCTAAAGCCATGGTCATTTCTTCATAAAAGGATCCCTCTCCGGTAATAAACATTTTAACAAAGAAGAAGAACAATAAACTTAAGCCCAATACAGCCAAACCTGCCACACCAAGTCCCATTACAGTTCCCCCGCCAAAAGAGACCTTTAAAGCCTGTGGCAAACTGGTCTTTGCTGCTTCAGCAGTTCTAGCATTTGCTTCGGTAGCTATACGCATACCTATATTTCCAGCCAGAGCAGAAAAAATGGCTCCCAAAACGAAAGCCACAATAATAATCCAATGGGTTGTTGGAACGAAATATGAAATGGCAAAAAGTGCCACTGAAGCAATCACAACGAAAATGGCCAATAACCTATATTCGGCATTTAGAAAAGCAAGGGCTCCTTCCTTGATTGAAGTCGATATCTCCTGCATTCTTTCACTACCGGGAGCTTGCCTTTTTACCCACGCCATTTTAACGAACATAAAAAGCAATCCTAGTATTGCCATTGCGATTGGCACAAAAATCATATTTGATTCCATATCCTAATGTTTTTAGTTACAAAATTTTACGTTAAATGTAGGAAAAACAAAGAATATAAAAAACCCCTTAATTTTTTTAAGGGGTTTTTGAGAATTTTTTATTTTTTAAGGAAACTTAAATGGTAAAACTTCCTTTTTTGAAGTGTTCACTTTCTTGATAACGCTCCACACATTTACTGAAAATTCCATAGGCTTCTTGGGCATCTCCCCAACCTCCTACGTCAACTTTCTTTTCTTCCAAATCTTTATACACTTGGAAAAAGTGCTCGATTTCTTCCAATCTGTGAGGGTTCAAATCACTAATGTCACTTAATTTGTTCCAAATAGGATCTGATACTGGTACACAGATCAATTTTTCATCCGGTCCCTTTTCATCTGTCATATGGAATACTCCAATAGGCTTAACTTCCATCACACACATTGGGAAAGTTGGCTGATGCCCCATTACCAAAACATCTAGTGGATCCCCATCCAAAGCCAAAGTTTCAGGAATAAACCCGTAATCACCAGGATACATCATTGATGAAAACAACATTCGATCGAAACGGATTTTCTTAAGATCGAAATCATATTCATATTTGTTACGACTCCCGTTAGGGATCTCAATTAACACATCAAAGGTTAAATCATCTTTCGTACTCATTCAATATTTATTTTTCTATCTCCAATAAAAGAGATACAATGATTAGTTTTTTCGAAATTTAAAGGCGCAAAGATACGGAAGTCTTTATGCTTAGACAACTAAAACCATATGACTTTTCTTTAAGGAACTGTAAATAAACAAGGCATATTGAGAAAAAAGGGACGCGATAACTTCTAAAATTGAAAGTTAAAGCCTCCTGTAACACCAAAATCCCTAGCCGACGGAATTGCAAGATAATTTCCTCTGAAATTAAAGTCCAAGCGGAAGACTTTAAAAATATTCCCTACACCAAAACTATATTCATAATACGGTTCATCCGTAGGCGAAATATATTCAAGTCCCGAAGCATTCAAATCCCTATTTTCTTGGGATATCTTACCCCAAGCAGCCCTAAAGCCAATGATAGACCTAAGATTCAATTTTTTAACAAGCGGTATTCTTGAAAACAAGCGTCCATTGAAATTATGCTCCAAATGCAACGATGTATAAGTATCGGTCACGAACTCGTAGTAATCCAATAGGGTGAAGGTGTTATAAATTGAAAAATAGGACTGGTTACCCGGAATCACACTGAGCAATCCCAAAGGTACGGGTCCAAAGGTTTTCCCTGCTTCCAATACTGACGTCAAGCGTCCAAAACCTCCTAACTGCCATGGCTGAATATAGGAAAACTGTAATTTGGTATATTCAAAATCACTACTAAAAACCACCTTATCCCCTCTACTTATTTGCGCAAAAAAACTGGCATAGTCATCATTGGCACTGGAACGTTCCACCCCAAAACCTGTCATTTTCCGGCCAGGAAAATAGGATAATGAAAGTGTTGTTTGATATTGGTGTACTTCAGATGCAATTCCCGTAGGGGATTCGTCATCATAATAATCTAGACTAAAGGTTTCAGAGGCTGACCGCAAAGTCCTATAATCGCCAATAATGCGCAGCACCAAGTTTTTAACGGGCTCAATTTCTACCGCCAAAGTGGTCAGGTTGATATTGGTAAGCTTGTCATTCACACTTGTATTAAATACTGCCGAAGAAGCAAAACTACGACCTAAAACATCGGTAGAATTGGTAAGGCTAGCCCCTATTTGTTCTACATCCCTTCGGTTTCCACCTGAAATAATGACCCGCTTCCTTTTATCCAACAACCATTTTCCGGAAATTCCATATTTAAATTTGTTGTCCTTAAATCCGTACGCCGTAAACCCTTCAACACGCCACAAATCGTTGTAACCAAAATAAGTGCGCCCTCCAGCACGAAGCCTAAAGCCTTCTACATCGTTGTATCCAAAAGTTGAAAAAATAGGTCCGTAATCAAAGTGTAACGCAGGAAATTCTTTGTAACCCGAAGCAAACATGCTCACTGTATTGTAGACTCGTTGGAACTTTTTAACCGTTTTTAGGGTATCCAACATTTTATAGACCCCCTGCTCATCCTTATTTAGACTTTCCAATCGGTTTTGTGCCCAAAACTCTTCGTCCCGGTTATAGATTTCCTGATTGAAATCGAACACTTCTTCCAAATAGAATTTTGGATCTTTGGGCTCATCAAACTTATAGTTGTTGTAAAGGGTTGTTCGTTTTCCATATACCCCTTTTGCCTTTTCCTTTTTTTGAAAGGCAAAATCAGACATGAAATAATCCCTCTTGATTAAAAATACCGAATCATTGAGCACCTCAAACTCCTGTTCAATATAAATTTCCTTTACCCAGTTGATGTTGGCACTTTTAGAAGCTTGCATGTTGATTTCCTTAATGGCAAACGTGGTATCGGCCACCCAAAAATCTCCTTTAAAGGTCAACTCATTTTTACGTCTTGGGTAATAAATTATATTGTAGCACCATTTATTATCGATAAAGGCACTATCTGAAAGGACATAATTATAAGTATTGATTCCTGTCTTTGATAAGGGACTCACAAAGCTCTTGTCAAAAAACTTTAAATAGTTATCATAAACATCATAATCAGCATAAAGGTCGTCCACAAAATCTATCAGCGCTTGGTTATCGCTAAACCCAGAATTTTTATTCCCCTTTAACTCTTCTTTTTCTTTCTTGATAACATTATCTCCATAGACTCTACTAGCAGCTTCATTAATGAATATTGGCAGATAGGTTTTCCCCGTGACCTTGGAAGTATCCACTTGCTCAAAAACAAACTCCATGCCCTTGAACAGGTTTTTATCCATAAAAGCACTGTCTATAGTATTAATGTCAAACTCAACCTTTTCATATTTATCGTACTCGTACTGTTTAAACATACGAAGTCCGTTGGATCGCTTATTAGCCCATATTTTCTTTAAGATACCAATGGCAGGATTCTCAGATTCCTTTTTGGATTGCTTACCAGTGATAATTACCACCTCATCCAAAGAGGCAGCTTCTTCCTTAAGTACCAGGTTTAAATTATAGTTGACACGCTTGGGCAAGTTGAGTTCCAGGGTTTCATACCCTAGAAAAGAGACTGTTATTGTATCCCAATTACTATCGGATTCCAGATAGAAACGGCCCTCTTCGTTGGAGATGGTTCCTTCTGTAGATCCTTTAAAAATTACATTGGCATAAGCCACGGGTTGGTTGTTTTCATCTATTACATATCCACTTACTTTGGTTTGTGAAAATCCAAATAAAAGTCCGAAGAAAAAGAATAGAGAAAATAGTTTTATGTTCATAAGCAAAAAAACTTCATCAGCACAAATATGCCAATGAAGTTTATATAACGCAAAAAACTGCGTTTTATTTATACATTACCTTTTTTACAGCTTTCACAACATCGGTACTGTTAGGCAACCACTGTTCCAATAATACCGGAGAATATGGTGCAGGTGTATCGGCTGTGTTAATTTTTACAACTGGCGCATCCAAATAATCGAAAGCCTCAGATTGTACAATATAAGTAATTTCAGTAGAAACGTTTCCAAACGGCCAAGCCTCTTCCAATACTACCAGTCTGTTGGTCTTCTTAACGGAAGCCAATATAGCAGCCTTATCTAGTGGGCGTATGGTACGCAAATCGATGATTTCACATGAAATCCCTTCTTTTGCCAACTCATCGGCAGCCACGTAAGCTTCCTTAATGATTTTACCAAAAGAAACAATGGTAACATCTGTTCCTTCTCGCTTGATGTCAGCTACTCCCAATGGAATGGTGTACTCTCCTTCTGGCACTTCTCCTTTATCTCCATACATTTGCTCACTTTCCATGAAAATTACTGGATCGTCATCACGGATGGCTGATTTTAAAAGCCCTTTAGCATCGTAAGGATTTGAAGGCACAACTACTTTAAGACCCGGCGTGTTGGCATACCAACTTTCAAAAGCCTGGGAGTGTGTTGCCGCCAACTGACCTGCAGAAGCTGTAGGTCCGCGGAATACGATAGGACACTTGAACTGTCCACCAGACATTTGTCTGATTTTAGCCGCGTTGTTTATAATTTGATCAATTCCAACCAAAGAGAAGTTAAATGTCATAAACTCAACAATTGGTCTATTTCCGGTCATTGTTGAACCTACTGCGATTCCGGCAAAACCAAGCTCAGCAATAGGGGTATCTATCACACGCTTCGGGCCAAATTCATCCAACATTCCTTTTGATGCCTTGTAAGCACCGTTGTATTCTGCGACTTCTTCGCCCATTAAGTAAATGCTCTCATCTCTACGCATTTCCTCACTCATGGCCTCGCAAACAGCTTCTCTGAATTGAATTGTTTTCATTTGTATATTCTGTTTAAATGGTCAGAAAAAATTCACCTATTGTCGTATGGAAAAGTCCCCCTTACAATAAGGCTCCTCTCATTTATATTTCAAGTTTAAATTGGATAGCAAAAATAGGAATAATTCATAAAAAAATAATCCCCTTTTCCCACGATTTGCAAATTTTGGAAGGGCATGGCCAAAACAGGATTTTATTTCCGAACCAAATTGGCTCCAATTTTTAAGTAATTACTACAAAAGCGCATTTATATTTTAACATTTTTTACCGTAAACGGCATATTTCTCTCAAAAAGGCAAAATTATATTATGCATGCATAGCAAATATATAAATGAATTTATTTAACTTCGTAACCTCGAAAAAAAAAGTACTTATTAAATAATAATATCAATATGAAAATATTAGTATGTATTAGCCATGTACCTGATACGACTTCAAAAATTAACTTTACCGAAGGCGACACTAAATTTGACACCAACGGTGTTCAGTTCGTAATCAATCCTAACGATGAATTTGGATTGACCCGCGCCATGTGGTTTAAAGAAAAACAAGGTGCTACTGTAGATGTTGTAAATGTTGGTGGTCCAGAAACTGAACCTACCCTAAGAAAAGCCCTTGCTATTGGTGCAGATTCGGCCATTCGTGTAAATGCGGAAGCTACAGATGGTTTTGTAGTTGCTAAACAATTGGCAAAAGTGGTGCAGGATGGTGGCTATGACCTTGTAATTGCAGGACGTGAATCCATAGATTACAACGGCGGTATGGTACCTGGTATGTTGGCACGATTAACCAATGCTAACTTTATAAATACTTGTATTGGCTTGGAAGTAGAAGGTACTTCGGTTACCGCTACAAGAGAAATTGACGGCGGAAAAGAAACTGTTAGCACCTCCTTCCCTCTAGTTATTGGCGGACAAAAAGGATTGGTAGAAGAAAGTGACCTTCGCATCCCTAACATGAGAGGAATTATGATGGCTCGCAAAAAACCTTTAACTGTTCTTGAGCCTGTTGAGGCATCTGCAGAAACAGCTTCTGTTAAGTTTGAAAAACCAGCGCCAAAAGGTGCAGTTACCTTAATAGATGCGGACAATGTAGAAGAACTAGTTAACCTACTTCACAACGAAGCCAAAGTAATTTAATAACCTACATATAAAATCAAATTGAGGTTCATTCAATTTTAGTTTTATATATCAAATTAAGCTTATGTCAGTTTTAGTATATACAGAATCAGAACAAGGAACATTTAAAAAAGTGGCTCTGGAAGTAGCGTCGTACGCCAAAGCAGTTGCCAACCAAATGGGCACTACCGTTACGGCCGTTTCCATTAATGCCGATGACACTTCTATTTTAGGAAGCTATGGTGTGGACAAGGTTTTAAAGGTGAGTGATTCCAAATTAGATAAATTCAATGCCAATGCCTACGCAAGTATCATTGCCCAAGCCGCTCAAAAAGAAGGTAGCCAAGTAGTGATTGTAAGCTCAAGTGCAGACAGTAAATATTTAGCGCCTCTATTGGCTGTAGACCTTAATGCAGGTTATGCATCCAATGTAGTTGAAGCGCCAATAAGCACTGCCCCTTTCACTGTTAAGCGTACTGCGTTTACCAATAAGGCATTCAACATGACTACCATTAACACCGATGTAAAATTGGTGGCGCTTTCCAAAAACGCCTTTGGCCTTGTTGAAAATAGTGCTGCTGCTGCCGCTGAGGACTTCACTCCTTCTATCCCTGAATTTGGAGTAACTGTAGAATCGGTAGATAAAGTAACAGGTCAGGTTACCATTGCCGATGCAGAGATTGTAGTGTCTGGTGGTCGTGGTCTTAAGGGACCTGAAAACTGGGGAATGGTAGAAGAGCTTGCCGATGTTTTAGGAGCCGCTACAGCCTGTTCAAAACCAGTGAGCGATTTAGGATGGCGTCCGCATAGCGAGCACGTTGGGCAAACAGGAAAACCTGTAGCCTCCAACCTTTATATTGCCATCGGAATTTCAGGAGCAATTCAGCATTTGGCTGGTATCAATGCTTCCAAAGTAAAAGTAGTGATCAACACCGATCCCGAGGCTCCTTTCTTTAAGGCCGCCGATTACGGTATTGTTGGAGACGCCTTTGAAGTTGTTCCTAAACTCATTGAAAAATTGAAGGCATTTAAGGCTCAACAATAATATTTTTTTTAACTTGTATCTTCAAAGGACTGTTTAAATTTAGTTGACTTACAAAATCTGTCATTAGTTGTTGCTAAAGTCCTAATTTAAACAGTTCTTTGTGTTTTTTATTATGAGTTTAGTACGTCTTAACATAAAAGGAATTTCATATAGTCAGACACAAAATGGTGCCTATGCACTAATTTTAAATGAAGTTGACGGCGACCGAAAACTACCTATCGTAATAGGTGCTTTCGAGGCACAATCCATTGCCATTGCCTTAGAAAAAGAAATTCGCCCTCCAAGACCGCTAACCCACGATTTATTCAAAAATTTTGCCGATCGGTTTGACATTGTTGTCAAACAGGTCATCATTCATAAATTGGTGGATGGCGTATTCTATTCGAGCTTGATTTGCGAACGCGATAAAATTGAAGAGATTATCGATGCCCGAACAAGTGACGCCATTGCCCTAGCCTTAAGATTCCAAGCTCCTATTTTTACCTATAAGAACATTTTGGACAAAGCAGGGATTTACTTAAAGGTGAACCCCAAAAGCGAAGATGAAGGCGATAGCATCCTTGTGGATGATTTGGTTGCAGAGGAGGTTGAAGCCGGCATTCAGGAAAGTTTCAAGGACAAAACTTTGCAAGAATTAAATGCACTCTTGGAAGAAGCTGTTAAAAATGAGGATTATGAAAAAGCCGCGAAAATAAGAGACGAGATTTCCAAACGTTAGTTTCGCTGTTTAAATGAGTGTTTGCATGACGGTTATGGGTGCTTCAAATTAGTATTTTGTTGCTCACATATGATCTAATAAACTCAAACAGATGAAATATTTTTTCTTGGCTTTTACAGCTATTTTTTTTGCAATAAATACACTCTTTTCCCAAAGCATTGAAAAAAAATGGCAATTTCAAACTATAGAAAACAAAGCAGGCCAATCACTTTATTCCATTTCTGATTCAGATTTTTTTCAATTGGAAAACGGGTCGTTTTCCTATCAAACATCTGCCGAAAGCCAAGGACTTCATTCTGGAAATTACGTGCACCAAAACAACGTTTTGGTACTGTACTACAATCAACCCAAAGACACCATACGCCATTTCAGCATCAAAGAACTTACTGATTCCACTTTGGTGTTCTCCGAAAAAGACATTACTTATCGCCTAAAGCAACTTCCTACGGCCACCCAAAGCCCAGTACTCAATGAATCCAAGGGTCTAATCAAAAGCAAAGGCTTTTCATTTGGCAGTCTTTGGAGAGGCATTCTAGGTATGTTTTCACTTTTGGTCATTGCTTTCCTTTTTAGCAGTAATAGAAAAGCTATAAATTGGAAAACCGTTGGCATTGGTTTGGCAGCCCAATTGCTCTTGGCCTTTGGCGTCTTAAAAGTCCCCTTCATACAGAGTATGTTTGAATGGGTAGGTAGTATTTTTGTCTCAATTTTGGACTTCACCATGGCCGGAACAGAATTTCTATTCAAATCTTTTATATCCGATAAAATTGAAGATTCCCTGATAACGTTTGCCGTTTCCATTTTACCTACCATTATTTTCTTTTCGGCATTGACCTCCGTGTTATTTTACTTAGGAATCATTCAAAAAGTGGTAAAAGGATTGGCTTGGTTACTCTCCAAATTACTAAAGATTTCCGGGGCCGAAAGTTTAAGTGTGGCAGGAAATATTTTCTTGGGCCAAACAGAATCCCCTTTGATGATCAAAGCCTATTTGGAAAAAATGAACCGTTCTGAAATCTTATTAGTCATGGTAGGCGGAATGGCCACCGTGGCAGGTGGTGTTTTGGCAGCATACATACGATTTTTGGGAGGAGGCGATCCTGCCATGGAGTTGTTTTATGCCAAACACTTATTGGCAGCCTCAGTGATGGCCGCGCCCGGAGCCATTGTAATTTCCAAAATTTTATTTCCCCAAACTGAAACTTTTGACTCGGAAATTAAAGTCACCCATGACGATATTGGTTCCAATATTTTGGATGCCATTGCCAACGGTACTTCCGAAGGATTAAAATTGGCCGTGAACGTAGGCGCTATGTTGTTAGTATTTCTGGCATTCATAGCCATGCTTAATGGTATTTTACAATGGTTTGGAGACATCACCACCTTGAATACCCTTGTGTCCAACCATACCATTTATAACAGTCTCTCTCTTGAATTTATCCTTGGTTATATTTTGGCTCCCGTCATGTGGCTCATTGGGGTTGCTCAAGAAGATGTCGCGTTAATGGGACAACTTTTAGGCGTTAAATTGGTAGCCAGTGAATTTGTGGGCTACATTCAATTGGCTGAACTCAAAGATATTGGAAATGTCCTTCACCTTAAATACGAAAAGTCCGTAATCATGGCCACCTACATGCTTTGTGGCTTTGCCAATTTCGCCTCCATTGGAATTCAAATTGGAGGAATTGGTTCCTTGGCGCCTGGTCAACGAAAAACCTTATCAGAATTTGGAATTAAAGCTTTAATTGGAGGTACTATTGCGTCCTTAATTTCAGCAACTATTGCAGGAATGATTATTGGTTAACCAACTGTACCAAACACAATCTATTGTGTTCTTGTTTAGTTGATAACTTTTAATATCATTTCATAGCCTCACCAATTTCTTGTTTGCCTTTTTTCTAATTTAGCCCCATATTTAGACATGTAAGTTTACGGCATGTTTTTCAACTAAAAACAAAGAAATCCCAGAGATACAGAACTAGGAATATGAAACAATACCACGACCTTGTCAAGCATGTTTTGGAGCATGGTAATGAAAAATCTGACCGCACAGGTACAGGAACCAAAAGTGTATTTGGATACCAAATGCGATTTGATTTAAGCGAAGGCTTCCCGATGGTGACCACCAAAAAATTGCACCTAAAATCCATTATTTACGAATTGCTTTGGTTTTTAAAAGGGGATACCAACATCGAGTACCTTACTGAAAACGGCGTTAGAATTTGGAATGAATGGGCCGATGAAAATGGTGACTTAGGTCCCGTTTACGGACATCAGTGGCGTAATTGGAACAGCGATGAGATCGACCAAATCAAGGAAGTCATCCAAACTCTGAAAACTAATCCAGACAGCAGACGTATGTTGGTTTCCGCATGGAATCCTTCGGTGCTTCCTGATACTTCGAAAAGCTTCAGTGAGAATGTTGCCAATGGAAAAGCGGCATTGCCGCCCTGCCATGCCTTCTTTCAATTTTATGTGGCCAATGGCAAACTTTCCTGCCAACTCTACCAACGCAGCGCCGATATCTTTTTGGGGGTACCGTTCAACATTGCATCCTACGCCCTCTTGACCATGATGATGGCTCAGGTTTGTGGTTATGAAGCCGGAGAATTCATCCATACTTTTGGAGATGCCCATATTTATAGCAACCACTACGAGCAATTGGAACTGCAATTATCCAGAGAGCCAAGACCTTTGCCTACCATGGTTTTAAACCCAGAAATCAAGGATATTTTTGAGTTTACTTTTGAAGACTTCACATTGGTCGGCTACGATCCACATCCTCACATTAAGGGAGTGGTTGCCGTATAATGCCCAAAATATATTCAAAAAAAAAAGCGCTTTAAGGATTCTTAAAGCGCTTTTTATATGGAATTAAAAAGGTTATAGGTTCAAAATACAATTGTCTGCTGAAGCATAATCACTCCATTTGTAGCCATCGGCTTGGTCGTCATTCACATAGGTTCCGTCTACCACATATCTAAATTCATACGAATGATCTTTCTCTAAATTCAAGGTTCCTTTAAAGGTGCCATTTTTCAATTTTTTAAGCTCTACAGCTCCAGTATCCCAGTCATTAAAGGTGCCTACCAAAGCTACTTTGCTCGCTTCCTCTGCAGGTAAGGAAAAAGTGACTTTACAAATTGGTTTACTCTTTAGGTATTGTTTTGAAATTGCCATGGTAAAATGAATTAATTATACTCAAATCTATGAAAGAAAACTTCAGCAACAAACTGAAATAAAGACATATACCGAATATTTATCATTTTCTTAAAAATGGCTTTATTTTAATTTAAAGAACAAAATAAAAACTTCTGTTTTTTGGCGTTTTAAAATCCAAACCCCATAAACAATACCATATCCATTTCATTTTCAACGCATCACACTCCCATTTCCTTTCCATAAATTAATGTTATCCATTTACACTAAAAAGAGTAAATTTACATTAACTAATATTCAACCTATGTTCGGAAAAAAGAAACCAACACCGCAAATAGACAAAGAACAATTGGAAATGCTTGAATACGCCCAAAAGCGCATCAAACAAAAAAAACGTCTATACTCCCATTTTGTGGTTTTCTTAATTGGTGCCGTGTTTCTAATCCTTGCCAACCTTGCCATGGGCATCGGCAAAGATGTCAAACCTTTTGGAGTCAATTGGTTTGTCTACCCTATCGTTATTTGGTTGTTCTTTTTGCTCTACCATACCTTTAATGTGTTCGTAACCCACAGATTTATGGGCAAAGATTGGGAACAAAACCAATTAAATAAGTTAGTCGCCAAACAGAAAGCAAAAATTGAAGAGCTTAAAAAAACACTTCCAGAGCCAACAGTTACAGCTGTAAAACCAGCAAAAAACAGTGAATTGACCATTATTGTAGCGGCTGCAGAAAACAATGTTATCGGGAAGGACAATGACTTGATCTGGCATTTAAGTGACGACTTAAAACGATTTAAAAACCTAACCAACGGACACCATATTATCATGGGAAGAAAAACCTTTGAAAGTTTCCCAAAACCGCTGCCAAACAGAACCCATATTGTCATCACCACCCAACAGGATTACAAAGTCCCCAGCGGAGTAGTTTTGGTGCACTCCTTGGAAGATGCCATCGATGCCGCCCAAAGTGATCCTCAGCCCTATATTATTGGTGGTGGCGAAATTTACAAACAAGCTATGGCCATTGCCGATAAAATTGAATTGACCAGAGTTCATGAAAGTTTTGAAGGCGACACCTATTTCCCTGAAATAGATCCAATGCAATGGAAGGAAGTGGCTAATAAATTCCACCAAAAAGACGACAAGCACGATTACTCATTTTCATTTTTAACTTACGAACGCGCGTAATTCTCTAGCTTAATAAATCGCAATAAAAGCTACTTTTTCAGTAATTTTGCCACATGGTAAAAGACATACAGCTGCGTGTAACTCTGGAAGAGGAAAGGCAAAGCGATATTCTGCTTCTTAAAGCAGCTCAATTTTTAGATATTCCTGCAGAAGACATTTCAGGAATTAAAGTGTTGCGTAAATCTATTGATGCCCGTAAACGCCTCATCATTCTTAATTACAAAATAGCTGTATACATAAAGGAACCCGTTCCTGACACTTCAGAATACCAATTTGATTACAAAGATGTTTCCAATGCCAAACCCATACATATTATTGGGTTTGGACCCGCAGGAATGTATGCCGCTTTGCGCTGTATTGAATTAGGATTTAAACCAGTAGTTCTCGAAAGAGGTAAAAATGTAAAAGACAGACGCCGCGACCTCAGAGCCATCAACCAAGAGCATTTTGTAAATGAAGACTCCAACTATTGTTTTGGAGAAGGCGGTGCTGGGACTTATAGTGATGGGAAACTCTACACCCGCAGTTTGAAACGCGGTGATGTTCGCAGAATTTTTGAAAATTTGGTGTATCACGGTGCCACAGACCAAATTCTAGTGGATGCCCACCCCCATATTGGGACCAATAAATTGCCAAAGGTGGTTACCAACATTCGTGAAACCATATTGAAATACGGAGGAGAAGTTCATTTTGAAACCCGTGTTTCCGATTTTACAATTAAGGGCGGTACCATCACGGCCATCCACACACAAAAAGGAGAAGAGATTCCTGTGAATCGCGTAATTCTTGCTACGGGACATTCTGCAAGAGACATCTTCTATTTATTGAACGACAAAAACATTTCTTTAAAAGCAAAATCTTTTGCAATGGGCGTTCGTGTGGAACATCCACAACATATTATCGACTCCATACAATATCACTGTTCTGGACAACGCGATGAACTTTTACCCGCTGCAGCCTATAGTCTGGTACAGCAGGTAAACAATCGCGGTGTTTATTCTTTTTGTATGTGTCCCGGCGGATTTATTGTGCCTGCGGCAACCGCTAATGGAGAAGTGGTGGTAAACGGAATGTCGCCATCAAAACGCAACAATGAATTTGCAAATTCAGGGATTGTTGTTGAAATAAATGCTGACACCGATTTGCACAAATATGAAAAGCACGGTGTATTTAAAGCCTTGGAATATCAAAAGGATTTGGAGCGTTTGGCCTTTACTGCTGGAGGCAGAACCCAAACTGCTCCCGCGCAACGACTCACCGATTTTGTGGAAGGCAATTTATCAACCGATCTCAACCCGACATCTTACCAACCGGGATTAAAATCGGCACCATTGCATTCATTACTACCAAAACTTATTGGCGGTTCGTTAAGAAAAGGGTTTAAAGCCTTCGGAGAAAAAATGAAAGGTTATTATACCTCCGAAGCTAATGTTATAGGCGTGGAATCTAGAACTTCTTCACCTGTGAATATTCCTAGAAACGAACAACTTGCACACCCTCAAATATCCAATCTTTACCCATGTGGTGAAGGTGGCGGTTATGCCGGTGGAATTATTTCCGCAGCCATGGATGGCGAACGTTGTGCAGAAGCTGCTACAGAGAATTTATAACAAGATTACAAAACGTGAATCCAAGTTAAAATATTAAGTTTCAAAACCTTTTATAGTGCTGATAAAGACTACTATCTTTTAAAGATATTATTCCTATTTTTGCATGACTAAAATTAATAACATGAATGCATATATATTCCCAGGTCAAGGTGCCCAATTTACAGGAATGGGTCTAGACCTTTACGAAAACTCAACTTTAGCCCAAGAACTTTTTGAAAAAGCCAATCAAATTCTAGGTTTTTCAATTACCGATATCATGTTTGAAGGAAGCGCTGAAGCCTTAAAAGAAACAAAAGTAACACAACCTGCCATATTTCTACATTCCGTAATACTAGCCAAAACTTTGGGAGATAAATTTCAACCAGACATGGTTGCTGGACACTCTCTAGGTGAATTTTCAGCATTGGTTGCCAACGGTACCCTAACGTTTGAAGACGGTTTGCGTTTGGTATCCCAACGTGCTATGGCTATGCAAAAAGCTTGCGAATTACAACCTAGCACCATGGCTGCTGTATTGGGCCTTGAAGATCAAGTTGTGGAAGATGTATGTGCTTCTATTGATGGTGTGGTAGTTGCTGCCAACTATAACTGCCCAGGACAATTGGTAATTTCCGGTGAAGTGGAAGCTATCAACAAGGCCTGTGAAGTATTGAAAGAAAAAGGAGCCCGTAGAGCATTGGTTTTACCTGTAGGAGGCGCATTCCACTCGCCTTTAATGGAGCCTGCAAGAGAAGAATTGGCTGCCGCTATTGAAAATACAACCTTCAGCCAACCCAAATGTCCAATCTACCAAAATGTAACGGCCAGCGCTGTAACCGATCCTGCAGAAATTAAGGCCAACTTAATTTCGCAGTTGACTGCTCCAGTAAGATGGACACAATCTGTTCAGCAAATGGTTGCCGATGGTGCTACACATTTCACTGAAGTTGGCCCTGGAAAAGTATTGCAAGGTTTGGTAAAGAAAATTAATAAAGAGTCTGAAACTGTTTCGGCAACCTTAGAAACCAACAACTAAACGCTCATGAAAATTTCAAGAAGTTTAGGAATTGTTCTGCTCATTGCGGCCAATATTGCCGTGGACCAAATTTCAAAAGTTATCATCAGGCAAAGTGTCGATCCAAGAGAACAAATCTCTTTGATTGGAGATGTGTTTGTAATGATGAATGTTGAAAACACAGGCGCATTTTTGGGCATGGGAAGTGATTTAAACCCAACTTTTAAGCTCATCTTCTTATTGCTATTACCTGTGTTGGTATTGGGATATTTAATCTATTACATCTTTAAAACAAAAACATTGGACCGCTTTAGTCTTGTGGCCTTATGCTGTATTGCCGGTGGAGGAATTGCCAATGTTTACGACCGCATTGTTTATGGATCAGTAACCGACTTTTTGCATCTTGATTTTGGAGGGATGTTAAAAACCGGAATATTTAACATTGCAGATGTCTCGGTAACCACAGGAATGATCATGCTGCTTGTGGCCAATTTTTTCCATAAGAAGACAACAAAAACCGCATAAAAAATAAAGCCTCAATATTGAGGCTTTTTTATTTTATCGTGCTAAAACACAATCTTCGCAGTCTTTGATTTTGCCATAATAGGTCTCCCTATATTTATGCAAGGTTTTAAAAGGAATACTTAAAAATTGCTTTTTAATGTATGTCACTTTTGTACTTAATAATCCCATCTTTGGGGTGAATCGTTCTTCGGAAATAGTTTCCCTTTTTATACTTATCAATTTCATTATAGTTCATTTATCATTGGGTACAAAGTAAGGCAACCTATTACCCAATTCCAAATCACAGCCAACAAACCATTAAAAATCAACCCATTAATATTACATCCTCAAACATTGTAGGATATCACTGAATATTTCTTAATGATAGGCAGTATTTGATAAACTATCTCGAATTCGTACAATTTGAAGTAAAAACCTACTTCTTTAACTTACATCTTAATCACTTTTTGATACAAAATGTGGCCATTTATCTTGAGTGAAACCATATACATTCCCCTTCCATAACCGCTAAAATCCAACACCTTTTCATACCCTTGAAAGATCAGTTTTCCCGTATAATCATATACGAAAATCTCCTCCATTCTATCTTTTGTTTCAACATAAAGTACAGTCCTTACGGGATTGGGATATAGCTTGACCTCACTTTGAGTTACTTCTTCAACATTGAGAATACTGCAATTTTCCAGATTAGGATTTAATTCAATAGGTAATCCAGGCGTGAGGTCCTTTCCTTCAAAGGCAACATAGTCGGGGGGATATTTGGTAGCTCTAAACGTCAAATTACTTTCGGGTACCTCTCCTTGACTTAAAATACTCCCTGATGCTTTTTGGGGGTTGATGTACTCCCAAACCTTATTCTCTTCAGAATCGATTTCAAAAAAATACCCAGAATCCGAATCGCAAATTAAAGTATTACCGTTTGGCAACCGTTGCGCACTAGACATGATCCTTGAAAACAAATTGGTCATGGGTGTATCGGTATATTGCCACTCCGCCTCCTCGGGCCCATAGGCTTGCCCCGCTTCATAAATATAATTATTGAATTCATCTACGGGAGGCTCAATAATATCGACGCTGGAAAACAATTCTGGCCTACCATTTCCATTATTATACATTAAAATCTTCCCTTCATCTACCAAACCTTCAGGGATCCAGTGAGGCGTATGTTGCCCAAAAAGCTGCTGATCTTCTTCATCTCCATGACCATAAGCTATTGGATTTCCCCACCGATACAAAAAGTCGCCACCTTTACCATAAAGTCCTCCGGTATGTCCAGCTGCTTCAAGTGTAGTTGTAGAGTGATCTATGATATAAATTTCATTTAACTGTCGAGAGCTTAAAATGATTTGATCCAAAGTTTCATTATACTGAATTGAATTGACATGCATCCAATTGGATGCCCGCACCGACACCCCTAAATAATTAACATCCAACAGTTCTGGATGCTCAGACACTACTCCAAAATTATCCTTAGCACTATCATAATCCTGAATTAAATGATCCCAAACATTCCATTCCCAAACAATTTCTCCAGAATCAAAGCCAACAGGAGCTACTTCTATAATTTGTTCATTATACAAGGAATCCTCATCCAAAAGCAAAGGGTCCCTCCCTGCTTGAAAGGCTTCCGTATCCGTTTTCTCGGTAACTGCCAAAATAAGAACATTTCCATTTGGAAGCGGATAAACATCATGGTGCTGTGAATAGTCTTCAGTTGAATATGTATACTCCCAAAGTACAGTACCATCCCAATCTATTTTTTGAATGACACCACCAATACCAGGCAATGAAAAATTGGAATTCTCCACAAAACCACACCTTAATATACTGCCATCTTCCAACAAATACACCGATTTCCCGTCGATATACTCACTTTCCCATTGGTTAATCACCTCGCCACAATTATTGATTAAATACGTTGTGGTATGATTGGTAAACAAGGTATATCCATTATAGGCTTCAGCAGTATTTGTAATTACTCCAACAGTATTTTGCGTATAAGACTGCCAAGAAAATAAGAACAGCATCAACGCAATTTTGATAGAAAAAATTCTTAAAATATAGTAACTATTTGTCCACATATGCTTTTACTAAAAACCTTCACTTTAATTAAAATGAAGGTTTCTTTAGTTATTATTCATCATACAATCTTATCATTCCGTGAATAGTGCAGGCCAATCGGCGCCGCCTTCTCTTGTAATCACTACGTCTCCAGAATCTCCATAATCATTCGTCCAAGACATGGACAACTCGGGGCCATTCACCCCAGTAATTACCCAGATATAGGTAAGTCCATATTGGTCTGTTCCTCCAGAAATAATCTCTCCACACACCTCGCTAAAGGTAGCTCCACCACTGGTTGCAGGTGTATCATTCCAGCAAGAAGATTCATATTGACCAAAACCAAGATCCGATGTCAAATAAGTACCTCCTCCTTGAGCAGTCCAAACAACAGTTCCTGTAACCTCTCCACTGGGGCAACCATAGCCATAGGCCGCTTGTAAATTACTGGATACGAACGAATGTGTACCGGCCAAATCAGACTCGCAAGACACCACATAATCCAATTTTGCCGTAAACATTGGAAAGGCATCGAAATCGGGTGCATAGTAATTGGCTTCCCCGTTCTCGTTTAGGATATCAAAACTACTTCCATCGGAAAAAGTAAAGCCCGTAAACAGTTTCAACATATCCCCTACTTGCACATCGTCAACACTATTGAGTTCCGGAAATGCATTGATAATATCCGATCCGCTAAGCGAATATTCCTTTGGAAACGTAGTAACATTTTCATCCAAAGTTGCGGGTCCATATAGCTCTCCATTTGTTGTGAGATAGAATGCCTTCAAATCGAAAGACTCCGGATTTCCCAATCCCACATCAACCGTAAACTGAAGTGTTAAATCATCAAAGCTCGTCAAGTCAATAAAATCGGCACTACCTTCGACAATATTGAAATCTGGCAAAGCCCCATATGATGTTTCAATCACCGAATCTCCACCGTCATTATCACACGCAGTTACCCCCAACAGGATGGAAATCAAGAAAATTATTATGTTATATTTTGTTTTCATAGTGTAAAATTTTGATTAGTTATCCCAGAAAATTGCATAGGTTGTCGCGTCCTTTTGGCTAGGCGCATTTTGATTGACATTCAACTCTGCTTGTGGCCAAAACAGTGAAATTTGATAGGATCTTGTCAACGTGGTTTCACTATCAACCAAAGGCCAATCATCTTCATTGTCCAATTGATATTCTGGTGAAGGTCCGTTAGGATCTGCTAAAACAGGATAGCCCGTTCTTCGGTAGTCGTTATATTGATCGAAAGGATCTCCAAAGGTCGACACCCACTTTTGGGTCATGATAATCTCCATTTGTTTTTCTGCGGAAGCTCCATCATACTCCTGCAAAATTCCTTCTACAAACTCCGTAACAGCAGCTGACCCTAAAAGAACAGGCACATCCTGAGTAGTTTCAGAATTAGCCACTACATTGTCCACCTTACTGAACGCCGCTATAATGGCTTCTTCCAATTTACTTCTGGCATTTCCTGGAATCAATCCAACTTGCATTAATTCTGCTTGAATGAACAGCGATTCATGATAGGTTAAAATTCTATGGGGAGCAGCCCCCGTTCCTGCACTAGCATTCGCACTCCCGCCTTGTCCGTCATCATATTTCCCTCCGCAAACATAGATCCCAGGATAGGTTGATGAATTTCTTGAGGTGAAATCCCTATTGGCACTTACACTACCAAACCTAATGGAATGGAAACCTGTATTTCTATCCCAATAATCTGCAAATGGATTGCCCGTTGTTGGGTCTCCTACATCTGGTGGTAGTTGATCTGGCACTAATTGATTGAAGAAATAATAGGGTAATCTAGGATCTGGAACTCCTGTATGGATATTAGGATTCCATCCTTTTAAAATTTCATAAAACCAAGGACTAGCATACTGTGACGTTTGCCCCGTCAGGTATGAATCTCTATATAATGGGTTTCGCTCATCGGCAGGCGATTGGGTGGACGTATAAGGATATTGAAAATCATCCGTTAGGCTCTGCATAAAATTATCTTCGGCAACCAAAGCACTCAAATCGCCAGCATTAAACATGGAAGACAAACGAATTTCGTTATACAATTTCAACTTCAAGGTGTTTACAAAACGGTTCCATTGAGCCACATTTCCACCATAAAACAAATCCTGACTTCCAGGATTCTGCCCAACACCACTGTTGATATTGGCCAAACCTTCATCAATCATCTCCAGAGCGGATTGGTAAATAAACTCCTGATCATCGAACACGGGACTTACCACGCCACTTTCCAAAAGTGCCGCTTCTGTAAAGGGCGCATCTCCCCAAACATCCACAATTATCACAGCTGTATAGGCCTTGATGATTTTAGCCATCCCAACCATAACCATTTCATTGTCTGCGGTTCCCTGTTCTATAATAATATTGGACTCCGTAAATACCGAATAGGCCACATCCCAAGAATTCTGCACATCCGCATTGTCCTGTTTTGTTCCGTATTGATCCTGCTCTTCCCTGTATACTATTTGATGTACGTAGCAAGACAACTCTTCTGCAATAAACAATTCGAATTCAGTAATCTGATTAAAACTCCCCTCAACATTCGTGAGTAACTGATCCAAGGGCGCTGTGGTTGGGTTATTAGGATCTGTATTGATATCCAAGTAGTCACTACAATTATACATACAGATGAAAAGAAGCCCAAGAGCTGAAATTTTAAGGTATTTTAATTTTATTTTGAATAGATTTCTCATGACCGTAATAATTAAAAAGTGACATTTATCTTAAACCCAAAGCGTTTTGAACTTGGAGCAGACTGTGTTTCTATCCCCTGAAGGTTTGTAGAACCATAGGAGGTTACATCGGGGTCGAAATGTGTATATTTGGGTACATTTGGAGCAAAATACCACAGGTTACTTCCAATCACAGAAAAGTTCAAGGCCCCAATAAAACTGTTTTCCAACCATTTCTTGGGAAGTTCATAGGAAAGAGACACTTCCCTCAATCTATAAACCGTACCATCATAAATGGAAGCCTCATCTACCGAATTGATACCAAACGTATTACTATTGGTGGTTGGTGAAAAGTACAGGTTGTTCATACTTACCTGAGTTACATTAGGAATCTTGTTCCCGTTACTGTCTAAAATGGGCAGCCCCGTATCCGGATCACCATAATACCCTGGAATAATGTAAGTATGCTCTCTATCTTCAGTATCCTTGGTCACCCCTCTACCCAGCAAGGACGCCAAAGTGGTAGAAGAAATATCCCCTCCTTCTTTCCAATCTATCTGAGCCCGAAGGGTTAAATTTTTAAATCGGAAGGTGTTTGTAAATCCAATTTTGAAATCTGGAGTAGGGTCTCCAATCACTTTATTTTCCAACGCCTGAAGGATTCCTCCGCCACCTTCTTCAATCAAATAATTCCCTTCTTCATCTCTTGCAAAGGCAGTTCCATAGAACACACCATATGGTTGTCCTTCTTCAACGAAACCAATTTGGTCAACATCAATAGGAAACCTATCAAGTCCTTCAATTAATTCCTTGACCTCATTTCTATTTCTGGTAAATGAGGTAAACGTTGTCCAAGAGAAATTGTCACTTCTCACAGGAGTCAAGGTAAGCCCTATTTCCACTCCGCGATTTTCCATTTTACCAATATTGGTCAATAACGCCGTATACCCAGAAGAGGTTGGCACATTTACCTGCGAAATCAAATCGGTCGTTGTTTTTTGGTACCAAGTGAAATCCAAAATGATGCGCTTATTGAAAAACTCCAAATCGGTTCCTATTTCAAACTCTTCGGTATTTTCAGGTTCCAGATCTGGATTTCCCAAAATAGTTGGCACAAAAACGGTGGGCTGACCCGCATAAACTGCTCCCAAACTAAACACCTTGTTAATTTGGTAAGGACTCGCATCTCTACCAACATTGGCCCATCCACCTCTTATTTTACCATAGCCCAAAACATCCCCTCCAATACCAAGGGCATCTGTAAAGATTAAAGATGCAGACACTGAAGGATATAAAAACCGATTGTTATCCTTTGGCAAGGTTGACGACCAATCGTTTCTTGCCGTAATATTTAAAAAAGCATAATCTTTAAAATTCAATCCAATATCTGTAAACACCCCAACAATACGCTTACGGGTGGATATATTAAAATCGGAAACCACATTTGAGGTATTATTAATGGTAAAGATATCATCGGCAATCAACCCTGTTCCTGTATAGCCAATATCCAAGGTTGAAAATTGGTTCACGTTATTCCCCAACAGCACATTAAGATTCAAATCTTTTGCCAAATCATGATTGTATGTAAACACCAATGTGGACTCTATTTCTTCACTCGAAAAATCTTCTGTTCTTACCTGTCCCAATCCCGCAGCTGCTCTAGAGCCTTTATCCGTGATTTCAACACGGTTCAAGACATATTTATTGATTCCCAACTGATAACGTGCACTGAGGTGACTGTTAAAATTATATTGCAGACTCACATTTGACACCGTTCTATTTACACTGGTAATAATTTGATTATGCTCCCAAGACCATAAAGGGTGATCATAGCCATCATTAGGCGTCACCGAAGCCCCTGTAATTGGGTCCTCATAGGGAAGTGTAAAATCCCATGTTCTACCAAGTACCAAAGCTCTCGCGAAAGAAGAAGCCGCTCCTGCATATTGATTTTCTCCAAAAAATCCACCGACCTGCTCACTGTCAGCATAGCTCAAATTGGCACCTATCTTTAAGCCATTCTCCAAGCTTACATTACCCCCTGTGGAAATATTGGTTCTCCTATACGTGTTGTAAGGAATGTACCCCTCTTGATCCAAATTAGAGAGCGTTAAACTGAAATTGTAGTTCTCATTGGCTGAATTCACATTAATGGAATTATCCGCCACTACACCTGTACGGAACAAGTCCTTCACATTATTGGGCTGCGCCACATAAGGCACGGTTGGCCCAAACATATCCGGAAAGGCATTCAACAAATTGGGCCAAGTTGGGATAGTTTCCCGAGAATCAAATCTTGCACCCCAAGACCCATTGGCATTGTTATAATTGAAATTGGTACCATTTCCATAGGTATTTTGATATTCCGGTAATCTTGCAATGGATTCAAGATATAATCCTGAGTTTAAAGAGACTTCAAACTTCTTATTGGAAAGCCCTCCCGATTTCCCAGATTTTGTAGTAATCACAATTACCCCATTTACAGCTCTCGATCCATACAACGCTGCTGCTACCGCGCCTTTCAGCACTTCTACACTGGCAATATCATTGGGGTCTAAGGACGAAATCCCAGATTCGTAACTACCACCCGTCCCTGTAGTTTGACTTGAGGTGGTTACTTCGTTGTTACTATAGGGCGTCCCATCAACAACAAACAAGGGCTGATTCCCTCCTTGAAACGACGTAATCCCGCGAATGTTGATTTTGTTGGCCGCCCCGGCTACCCCTGTAGATACATTTACATTAACCCCGGGCACCTTACCATTTAAGGACCTTACCAAATCCGGCTCGGAGTTTTCTGTTATTTCTTCGGATTCGATGGATTTTACCGAATACCCCAAAGCTTTGGAATTCCGTTTGATCCCCAAAGCCGTCACGACCACTTCATCCAATTGACTGGCATCTTCCTGCATGGTAAGATTGATGTCACTTGTAGTAGCGGTTACAGGTAGCTCAACCGTCTTTAGTCCCACAAAGGTGAATACTAACACATCTCCATCCTGTGCCTCAATGGTGAAATTACCATCAAAATCGGATTGGGTTCCTGTGGTAGTCCCCTTAACTATAATGTTAACCCCTGGCAAGGGTATACCGAACTCATCAATAATATTACCCGAGATGAGCTTCTGCTGGGCAAAGCTAATAGAGGAGACCAAAAACATTACAAGGAGCAAGCCTGAATTGTAAATCTTTCTCATAAGTTCATTTTTTAATTTCGAAGACTACTTTTACTAGTAGCACTTATTCTTTTAAATAAGAATGGCAGACAACAACGCAAGAAAAAAATGCATCGCAATGAGAAGGCTAATTCAAATTTCTTAACTACTGATTTCGAAAACAAGTTTAGTGGATTCCAATAAAAGTAGCTTGTCTGCCAAACTTTTATCTACATAAAGTAAGAGAAGATTTGTTGTATTTTTGGCAATCCCGATAAAGCTTTACCTTTTTTAAACAACCATAAAAACCAATAGATTAGCAGCTTAATAGAACAGAAGACATCATGAATTTTCCTTTCTAAATTGAGATGGAGTTAGCCCTGTACGCTTTTTAAAGGCATTGTTGAAGGTAACCTTATTGTTGAAGCCAACCTCATAGAAAATCTCACTGATATTCATTTTGAATTCTGGATTCGAAATCATCAACAGTTCTTTGGCTTCTTGAATTCTGTAATCGTTAACCAATTCAAAGAAGTTCTCATTAAAATGCTCATTAATGATTTGAGAAGTATTATGACGGGAAGTATCCAATTTTTCGGATAGCTTTTCAAGATTTAGAGAACTGTCTCTGTAGATTTTCTCATCAAGCAGCAACCTTACAAGTGCTTCTTTAAGCTCATTTGAAAAAGAGGAGGTCAAACCTGATTTTTGATATTTATCCTTAAGGGAAACATCCATTCTTTTGAACATGGAGCTAGCAAATACCTTGGGCTGAATATAAACCATGGATGCTATGTAAATTACCATTAAGGACATAGAAATAACCTGTGAATGGTATATAACATTGAGCCCTTGCGCAATTACCCCACTGATACTGATTCCATAAATAAAATAAGACAATACATACACCACATGAATTCGGTATAGGTTGTTCTTCCATTGGGTGGCCAATTCCTGGTTGGCAATACTTTCCTTTTGTTTGGAGCTAAAATATAATCTTCTAATTAATGCTCCATAAATAACCAAGGAAAGTAATTTTGGAACAAAAATCATCCATAGAAAATCAACTTTATCATATAAAGGACTTGTTCCCAGCATAATTCTCAACTTTTCCATGCCAGATAAGCTATAGATAGGAACCAAAACAACTAACAATCCTACAGCTGGTAGCAGATGTAATAAATCAATAATTCTAAAGTTGTAGTTTTGGATGATTCGTTTAAAATAGAAGTACAACAAGGGACCATACAACAAGGCTACGGAAGAGGCCATTAGATAAGTGTGCACATACTTATATTGATAATTGGTATTATACAAAACAAACTCCAAAATAAACAGAGAATGCACACACAAAAATGCACTGATAAGCATTTTAGCTAGTCGATCATTCTTTTTGGAAAAATTTAAAAGTATCGCAATAAAAAATCCAATCAGAGCAATGTAAAGATAAATAAACGACAGTACTGTCATTTTGGGGGTAAAGTCTTCTTCCAATTCTGAAAATAGATTGGTGTCTCGAATGGAATCGTATTCCTTAAATTCCATTGCCTCAAAATCGGCTGAATTTCTAATATATTTTTCAAGAAAATTTACAGCAGGTAATGGCTGATTTAAATTGGCATAAACCAATGACTTTTCTTTAAAACCAAATACCGAATCATAGGATGTATTTACAGATGCTACCCCGATATTTGAGCCATTTAAAGTAGAAGCTCTCATACTAACAGCCCATAAGAGACAAACCCAAAAAGTTAGGAACCAACAATATACAGATAAGGTACAAGGTAATATTTTACGATAAGAATGCATTTTTTGATTGAATAGCCTAACTAAAGTTATTCATTAATGCTTCCTAGCCGTCCTAAAAAAATCCTAAAATTTTGTTAATCAAGTATATCCCGATAAAGTTTTACCTTTTTAAGGGGCTGTTGACTTATATATTTCACCTGATTTCATTACAAAGACTACATTTTCCATAGTAGCAATGTTCTCTGTTGGATCATCGTTTGTAGCAATTAAGTCTGCCAAATAGCCTTCTTTAATTTGACCTAGTTCGTCTTGCATGTTTAATAACATGGCGTTGGTTACTGTGGCACATTTTAAAGTTTCTATGGCAGGCATTCCTGCTTCCACCATATAAGCAAACTCCTTAGCATTCTCGCCATGGATAAACACTCCGGCGTCCGTACCGAAGGCTATTCCAACACCTTTTTTGTAGGCTTTTCCAAAAGTAGTTTGAATTTTCGGTCCGATATTCAAAGCCTTTCCAACAATAACCTCGGGATAGTATCCTAGAATTTTAGCTTTGTCTGAAACTGTTTTTCCTGCCGTGATAGTAGGCACCAAATATACATCATGTTTTTTCATGAGCTCCATAGTTTCATCACTCATTAAGGTACCGTGTTCTATGGTTTTAACACCTCCTAAAATAGCACGTTGCATCCCTTCATCACCATGGGCATGAGCTGCCACATGAAAACCATAATCCTTGGCTGTCTCGCAAATAGCCTTTATTTCTTCTAAAGTAAATTGTGGATTTTGACCACTTTTGGCAACGCTCAATACACCACCTGTCGCAGTTATCTTTATTAGATCAGCGCCATTTTTATAGCGCTGCCTTACGGCTTTTTTGGCGTCCTCAACTCCATTGACAACGCCTTCTTTAGGACCGGGATTCCCAACAAGCTCTCTGTTGCTTCCATTGGTAGGGTCAGCATGACCTCCTGTGGTTGCCAAAGCCTTTTCCGCAGTAAAAATCCGCGGACCAATAACTTTTCCTGAGTTGATGGCATTTCGTAAAGACACATTCACTCCCGAGCCACCCAAATCCCTAACCGTTGTAAAACCCGACATTAAAGTAACCTTGGCATATTGTGTAGAGTTGAAGGCTACATCTGCTTCGTTAAGGGTATAACGCTCCAAATAGGCTTTTGGATTGGTTTCATGCTCAATATGCACATGCATATCTATAAGACCCGGCATGACCGTTTTGTCCTTCAAATCAATTACTGAATCCTTTTCCGATTCTGGGATTATAAAGCCATTTTTTACTGAGACAATTTTATTTCCTGAAACAACCACCGTTTTGTTGGTCAAAACTTTTTCGGCTTTCGTATCTACCAGCTTCCCACAATGTAAATAGAGGTCTTGTCCGGTTACCGAAAGTGAAAGTAACAGGATGCACAAGGAAATAAAATGTCTCATTATATTGGTTTTTAAATGTTCCTGATGTGCTTTTCCCACTTCCAAGCAGACTCCATGGCATCGTCAAGGTTCAATTCTGCTTTCCAACCCAATACTTCATTGGATTTAGAGGTATCTGCAAAGGCTTGGATCACATCCCCCGCTCTTCTCTCTGCAATTTTATAATTCAATTTAAGACCAGTTACCTTTTCAAAAGATTGGATCACTTCCAAAACAGAACTTCCCTTACCAGTCCCAATATTGAACACTTCATAATTTTCAGGGTTCTTCTTCTCCAAAAGGCGCTGTAAAGCTACCACGTGTGCCTTTGCTAAATCTACCACATGGATATAGTCTCTAATGCAAGTACCGTCTGGCGTTGGATAATCATCTCCAAATACCGACAATTGCTCTCTAAGGCCTGCTGCCGTTTGTGTGATAAAAGGTACTAAATTTTGAGGTACGCCTAATGGTAACTCTCCAATTTTTGCACTGGCATGCGCCCCAATTGGATTGAAATAGCGTAGAGAAATAGCATTTAGGTTTGACCTTACCTTACAGGTATCTACAATAATTTCCTCCCCTATTTGCTTGGTATTTCCATAAGGTGACTCAGCTGGTTTTACAGGGGCACTTTCCAAAATTGGAAGCTCATCAGCTTGTCCATATACCGTACAAGAAGAACTAAAGATGAAATTGGAAGCATCTAATTGAAGTACTGATTTCAGAACATAAATTAGAGTATTCAAGTTGTTTTCGTAATACATCAATGGTTCATTGACACTTTCTCCAACAGCCTTACTGGCAGCAAAATGAATCACACCAACAATGTCCTTATGCGCTTTGAAGAATTCTTCTACTCTTGACTTTTCCTTTAAGTCCAATTCCTCAAACAAAGGTCTTACTCCTGAAATAGCCTCGATTCCATCCAAAACCTCTATAGAGGAGTTAGAAAGATTATCGATAATGACTACTTCAAAACCTTTATTTTGCAATTCTACGACGGTGTGCGAGCCAATAAACCCGAGTCCTCCTGTTACCAGTACTTTCATTAAATTATTTGTTTATAAAATTAATAACTGTTGTTGTAATAAAGTCAATTTGTTCCGCATCCAATTCGGTGTGCATTGGCAAAGAAATTACCTCTTTCACCAATTGGTTGGTTACTGGAAAATCCTCCTCATTATATCTTTCGTCCTTGTATGCCTTTTGTGAATGTAAAGGAATTGGGTAATATACGCCACAAGGAATCCCGTTATCATTTAAGTGTTTTGCCAAAGCATCTCTATCTGTATTCAAAACCCTCAAAGTATATTGATGGAACACATGGCAATCGCAACCATCACAGATACCCTCACAACAAGCGCTTACCGTTTTTGGTATAATGATATTAGTTTGCCCTTCAAAAGCTTTGTTATACGCTATTGCCGCTGTTTGTCTTGCTTTATTGTAAGCATCTAGCTTTGGTAATTTTGCATTTAAAACGGCCGCTTGAATAGAATCCAACCTAGAATTAACACCAACCACATCATGATGGTAACGCTCATACATTCCATGATTTACAATTCCTCTAATAGTATGGGCCAAATCATCATCGTTTGTAAAGATGGCACCACCGTCACCATAACACCCTAAGTTCTTGGATGGGAAAAACGAAGTGGCCCCAACATTACCAATGGTTCCCGCCTTAACTTTTGTTCCATGGCTATAGGTATAATTAGCCCCAATAGCTTGGGCATTATCTTCTATCACAAACAAATTATGCTCTTTCGCAATTTCCATGATAGCTTCCATATTAGCACATTGTCCAAATAGATGCACCGGTACAATCGCTTTGGTCTTGGGAGTAATCGCCTTTTTGATGGCCTCAATATCAATATTGAAATTTTCAAGATCTACATCCACCAAAACAGGTGTTAATTGTAAAAGTGCGATCACCTCAACAGTTGCTGCAAAGGTAAAATCGGCAGTTATGACCTCATCTCCCGGTTTTAATCCCAGTCCCATCATGGCAATCTGCAGGGCATCGGTTCCATTGGCACAAGGAATCACGTGTTTTACGTTAAGATATTCTTCTAAATTGGCTTGAAACTCATGAACCTTAGGTCCGTTTATATAGGCTGTATTATCTAAAACTTCCTGAATGGAAGTATCCACGACATCTTTTATTTTGGCATATTGACTTTTAAGGTCTACCATCTGTATTTTTTTCATCTGAAATGTAATAATCGTTAAATGTAGAAAGGCCCATTGACACATGCGCCACAAAGAAGCGAATTTACGAAATTCAACAACGACAGCCAATGAATTTATAGTAAAGTACCGTATTTTAGCGGAAACAATTAACAGGTGAATTTATTATATAATTTAGGAATTTTCCTCACGGGAATTGTATTAAAAATCATTGCTCTTTTCAATTCAAAAATAAAATTGGGAGTTGAGGGAAGAGCCCACACTTTTGAAGTTTTAGAAAAATCCATCCTGCCTGGAGATAAAACTCTTTGGTTTCACTGTGCTTCTTTGGGAGAATATGAACAAGGGCTTCCGGTTTTTAAAAAACTAAGGGAACTATACCCAAATCACAAGGTAGTTCTAAGCTTCTTTTCACCTTCCGGCTATGAAATCCGAAAGAACTCCGAAATCGCGGATACCGTGGTTTACCTGCCTTTAGACTATAAACGCAAGGCCAAAAAATTTGTGGATTTGGTACACCCAGAAATCACTGTATTTGTAAAATATGACATTTGGCCCAACGTGTTAAACGAATTGCACAGACGCCATCTTAAAGCCTATTTAATTTCGGCTAATTTCCGACCTCAACAGTCGTACTTTAAATTTTATGGCGGGTATATGAGAAAAGCCCTAAACAGCTTTGACCACATTTTTGTTCAAAATGAAAGCTCTAAAACTCTTCTTGATTCCATAGGAATCACTCAAACAAGTGTTACAGGCGACACAAGATTCGATCGCGTTTCAGACCAACTCAACCAAGACAATCATTTGCCATTTATAGATAAGTTTAAACAGGAGGCGCTTTGCATTGTCATTGGGAGTTCATGGCCAGAGGACGAAGCGCTTCTTATTCCGCATATCAATTCACATGCTTCTGAAAATGTAAAATACATTATCGCGCCTCATAACATCAAACCCAACTTGATTGCTGACTTAAAAACACAGATCACGGCAAAAACAGTTCTTTTTTCGGAAAAAGAAGGGAAAGATCTTTCGCAATATTCCGTATTCATCATAGACACTATTGGATTGCTTACCAAAATTTATGCCTATGCCGATATTGCCTATGTTGGTGGTGCCATGGGAAAAACTGGACTTCATAATATTCTGGAACCTGCCGTTTTTGGCGTTCCGGTTATCATTGGAAAAAACTACAAAAAGTTCCCTGAGGCCCATAATATGATTGCCAACGGTGGTGTACAATCAATTTCTTCACAATCTCAACTTGACAGCACTTTAACCCAACTTACTGAAAATGAATCTCAAAGAAAAAAGCTTGGGTTATTGAACACAGATTTTGTCAAAAAAAACAAGGACGCCGTCATCCAAATCCTAAATTATATTCGTAAATAGACTAGCGACTTTAAAATATTTTTACTAAAAATGTTAATTTTTGCCATATTATTTATTGTCAATTAACTTTTTAGTAGTTAATTTCGCTATTAATTTTTAACACTAAAAAACTATTAACCATGAAAAAATTATTATTGATTCTTCTTGCAGTTGGAATTTCTTTCACCGCTTGTAAAGAAACAAAGGAAAAAACCGAAGAGGTAACTGAAACTGTAGAAAACACTATGGAAGATGCTGTTGATGCTGTTGAAGAAGCTGCAGAAGCCACTGGAGAGGCAGTTGAAGAAGCCGTAGATGCAACCGAAGAAGCTGTTGAGGATGCCATTGATGAGGCCGTGGAGGGTACACCAGTTGACACTGAATCTGTAACTGTTGAGTACGACTATATGGTTGCTGGAAAAGAAGTAAAAGGAAGCAAAACTTTTACAGGGTCTCAAGAAGAAGTTGAAGCCGCTGTTAAAATGCTTCAAGACTCTTTAACGAAAGTAGATCCTAATATCAAAGTTTCTATTAAGGAATAATAACATTGCTTGTTAAGCAAAGGAGACTGTCTGAAAGGGCAGTCTTTTTTTTTAAATTAACTCTCCCCATAGCCTCCATCCTACTATACCAAACAAAAAAGAGAACTGGCGCAAACCAATTCTCTTTCTTATAAATATCAGATTTAATCTTATTGTTCTATTACTTCCAGAACAAGGCATATAGCACTACTAAAATAATCATTACCGCAAAGGCCCCTATATTAAACACAGGTCCTGTTTTGAACAGTTTACTGTTTAATGGAATTCCTTTAGGATCTTCTTCTCCTTTATTCTGCATCAAGCTTACAATCACAATCACAATCATGGTTAAGATGGCAGTATAGCCCATTTGATCCATAAAAGGTATATCAACAAATATAGGACTTGTAGACCATCCCTTAGGCGCCACCTTAAAGTACATCGCAATTGGAATAGAAGTCAATGCCCCAACGATAGCAGCCTTGTTTGTAGTCTTTTTCCAGAAAAGTCCAAGAATAAATACCGCCAAAATACCAGGACTTACAACGCCCGTATACTCCTGAATGAATTGGAACGCTTGGTCAATCCCTCCTAGCAGTGGAGCCATAACACAAGCTACTACCAAGGCTACAGCTGCAGAAATTCGTCCCATGGTTACCGTTTGCTTAGAGCTAGCCTCTTTGTTGATATACTGTTTGTAGATATCCATGGTAAAAATGGTAGACGTTGAATTTAACATTGACGCCAAAGAAGACACAATTGCTGCCGCTAAAGCCGCAAAAGCCACTCCTTTAAGTCCTGCTGGTAAAAACTGTAATAACCAAGGATATGCCTTATCCGCTTGTTCCGTTGATGGTAAGTTTTGAAGTCCAGCTTCTCCAAGACTTCCTAAAATTTCAGGGTTATTTACCATTAAGTAAGCTGCAATACCAGGAATTACCACAATTAATGGAATGATCAACTTTAAGAATGCCGCCAATAAAATTCCTTTTTGAGCCTCCCTTAAAGATTTTGCTGCCAAAGTTCTTTGGATGATGTATTGGTTGAATCCCCAATAATAAAGGTTGGCAACCCACATACCCCCAACTAAAACACCTATTCCAGGTAGGTTTTTATACTCTGGGTGGGATTCATCCAAAATCATAGCAAAACGCTCTGGAACCGTTTCGTAAACCGTTTTGATTCCTGCTACAACTCCTTCTCCTCCCGAAACGGTATTCAAGGCTAAATACGTTGTGGCCAAACCACCCAAAACCAAGAACACTACTTGGATAACGTCGGTCCATGCTACTGCAGAAAGTCCTCCATACAATGAATAAGCTGCCGCAAATAGCGCCAATCCCATAACTCCATACATCATCGGAATTCCCATAATGGTTTCCAAAGCCAAAGCTCCCAAATACAGTACCGATGCCAAGTTTACGAACACATACAAGGCAATCCAGAACACTGCCAATATGGTCTTTAAATTGGTAGAATAACGTTTTTCAACAAATTCAGGGATGGTATACAGCCCTTTTTCAATAAAGATTGGCAGAAAAAATTTACCGACAATAAGCAATGTTAATGCCGCCATCCATTCATAGGAAGCAATTGCCAATCCGGATGCAAATCCAGACCCGGACATTCCAATAAATTGTTCTGCAGAAATATTCGCTGCAATCAAAGAGGCCCCAATGGCCCACCAAGGCAACGACTTACCCGCCAAAAAATAATCTTCGGCATTCTTTTCATGACCCTTCTTATCTCTTGACATCCATAATCCTACAGAAAGGATAAGTATGGCATAGGCAATAAATACAAAGTAGTCTAAAAACTCAAAAGAAGTATTCATAAAGTGGTTTTAAATATGTTAGTTAATTTCGAGCATGAAAGATACTAAAAAGTTACAACACGACTTCCTTTGAAACGGGAATTCCATGACATTTTCACAATAAAAAACCACCTCATTTTTGAAAAACGAAAAATTAGCCTTTCACATTTTCAAATCCTAAAACGAATAAGGATTACCTATTTTCTGTTATCGATTACCTTTATTGGTTTACGGCTCATTTTAGGAAACTGTAAAGCACTGATTTCTTGAGCATCGTGAAATTCAACTTTTGGAGCTACCCGCAATTTGGCTCTAAAATGATCCTTAATGGCTTGCTGTAACGCTTCCGAAGGGTTGCTTGCTGCAATCTTAATACAAATTTCATCTGTCCCAATTGCATTGTTGGAAATTTCCACGATATAACTTTGCACTTCTTGGAAGTCGTTCAAAATATTATCCATAGCTGGAGGGTACAAGGTCGTCCCCTTGTATTTGATCATTTGCTTCTTCCTGCCAACAACTGGCCCTAAGCGCAAGGTATTTCGGCCACATTTACATGGTGAGGTATGCGCCTTGACCATATCTCCCGTTTTAAATCGTAAAAGTGGCATCCCTTCCACACCTAGGGTGGTAATAGTAAGTTCACCAACCTCTCCATCGGCCACTGGTAGGTTTTCGTCATCCAATATTTCAACTATAATCAATTCCGGATGATGGTGTCCGCCTTGTTGATGCTCACATTCGGTGAAGGCTGTGTTCATTTCCGTAGAAGCGTAAGTAGAATACAATTCTATATCCCAACTCGAGGTTATTTTTTCAGCAAGAGTATTCAAAGTGAAATCTTGATTCCTTAAAGATTCCCCTATACAAATGGCTCCTTTCACACCTGACTCTTTTAAATTTATACCATGCTGGTTGGCGTATTCTATCAATTTCAACAGGAACGAAGGTACCGCAATAAGATAAGTGGGTTTGAATTTTAAAATAGAATCCCATTGCAATTCTGGAATGCCTGCACCTACCCTAATGATTCCCGCCCCCAATTTTCGGACTCCCAAAAAATAAGCCAGTCCCGCCATAAAACGTCTATCAATAGTGGTCATAAGTTGCAAAACATCGGTTTCGGCAACTCCTGCGCAGGCAAATGAAATAGCTTCGTTGTAGGCCAAACGTTCCAAATCTTGATCTGTTAAAGCGAATGTTACTGGATCCCCCAAGGTTCCAGAAGTCGTCACATAATCTATAACCTTATGCCTTGGTACACATAAAAAATCATCATTGTATCTTTGCAAATCCTCTTTAGTAGTTAAGGGTAATTTCACCAAATCCTCAAGTGTTTTAATGGTCGAGACATCAATATTGTGTGCCTCAAAAACCCTTTGATAATAGGTAGAATTCTCTTGGATATAACTTAGAAGTTCTCTTAATTTTTCCTCTTGGAACGATTCAATGTCTGCCAACGACGCTTTTTCAATTTCTGGAATCATTACTGTAATTGTCGTTTTATTTTTTTTAAATAATGTTGAATATCTTGCTTGTAAGGTACCGTTGAAATTTCCTTTGTCAAGGCTTTTCCAAACGCATTTTGCGCTGCAGTATAGTACTTTTTTTTGTAATAATACTGGCCTAACATATAATAGGTTTCCCAATAGTCAGGGTTTGATTTTTCGAATTCAAAAAGTAACTCTGGGCCTAAATGCATATCATTTTGAATGGCTTCTGTCAATCTTCTACTCAACACTCGGTAGTTCTCATAATTGGCATAGGCTTCGGTAAATAAAAATTCATCGGACTCAATGATGAGTGCTTCATTTTGAAGCGATCTTCCCTTTTCGCTATTTCCTCCAAATACCTCATCCAAATCATAAGCCACAAAAGCTCCCAACTGATAGGGAGGTGCAGAAACCCAAACCAGCCTCTTTGACGGCTGAAATACAATACCATGGTGCGCCAATAGCTGGTTTAAGGATTTTTCATTACCATAACCAATTAATTCATCTTTTAAGCCTTCTTTATTCCTTAGAATATCCACGGCAGCTTGAGGAGATAACTTTGGCACCTCATTTAAAAGTTCTTCCATTCTTTGATACCTATACATTGAATGACTTTCTGCGATATGTTTTAAATTATCTTCATCATGTACGTAAGCCTCACTTTGAAAATGATTGGAGCAGATCAACTCTTCAGAATTTGGCACTTCATACACGCCAAAATTTTCTGGAGACACTTCAATGGTCACGGCTCTATTATCGGCGGCACTGCCAACAAAAATAGATTCCGACACAAAAACCTCTCTTTTTTTGGCAATGGCTATAGCCTCTTCAATGGTTGAGGCATATTGTAAAATTTCGCGGGTAACAATGGAAATAGGAGTTTTAGCCTCCATAGGTACTTTGGATTTTCCAGCATTTATGGTCACGGTAAGTCCCTTCTCGTTCATCCCTGACACGACCCCAATCATTCCGGCCCATGTAACGGACATGAATTTGTAACCATTAGTTGGTTGGACAAAGGCTATGATCTTATTTTCGGAAAACTCATCGCCTGCATAAAAATCAAAATTGCGTCCTATTACCAAGTTTCCATCCTCCGTATTTTCTCCCCACGCAGCAAAAGAAGAACAGCCCACCAAGGCCAGATCCTGAAACGCATGGCCTATATCATGTGCTCCGTGTAAATATAAAATCCGAAGGTAATCATCTGCGACATAATCATAAGTGTCACCTGCGTATTTTGAAAGGCCCAAAATTTCAGATTTATACTCTTCTGGTACATGTAAGTACATTTTTCGGTTATACCACGCCAAGATTTTCCGCAGCATGTACTGTTTGAATTTAGAGGGCACCATTTCTTCGACCTTGCCCAACAGAGCTTCTTCCTGTTTTTCAAATAACTCTTTGGTCAAACTTCCAGAAACCAACCCCAATTGATAGGGATTTCCTGCCACAGAAAGCTCCCATAGCCCTTGTTGATTTTTCAATAGTCTATTGGCTCCAGCAATTAAAAACGTATCTGCTATTTTTTGTCGTTCCGGAATTTGAGAATTAAAACTATTTACATTTGGAGTGTCATGCAACGACTTTGAAACACCACAGGAGGTCATGACTACCAACATCAAACCATTCAGAGCCAAAAGCCCCTTTTTATACATCATACAACTAAGCTTCCCTTTTTAATAATTCATGAGTTTTGGCTATGGCCAACTCATTTTTGTAATCTATCCATTTTTGCCCCTTCAATTTCCGCATTACATTTTCAAAATGCCTCATGACAAACACATTGCTCAACATTTTCGCAAAGGTTTTGGGGCGTCTGGAAAACGCCCTTAAAGTCATCGAAAATCCACCATCCAAGTACTTGATGTAATGCCAATAACCACTAGGCATATAAAGAGCATCACCATGCTTCATTTCTATATATTGTCCTTCCAGACATTTTAATGCTGGATAGGACTCAAAATCTGGATTGTCCAAATCGATAGTTTCCAGATTGTGCACCGAATAAGGAATTTTATAGAGGTATTTGGTCTGTTCCGGAGAGAATAACATCACACTTTTTTTCCCGTGGAAATGAAAATGCATCAAATCGGCCAAATCCATATCAAAATGAGGCAACACTTTAGACCCAGTACTTCCAAAAAACATTACTGGCAAACGCTTGAAGAATTTCAGACCTATATCTGGATATTTAAAATCATTGGCCAAATCTGGCATTTTGTCCAAAATATTGTAAAAGAAAATCCTTAAATCGGTTGGTTTGGTCTTCAAAATCTCCATATAATCTTGAAGTTTCATCTTCATAACAGGCTCTGCGGAATACTGTTTTCCCTTTGTGGGTTCGTTATTATATAGATCCACAACTTGATCACCTGCCTTTTGCTGAATATAGTCCAGATTCCACTTTTCAAATGCGGGCCAATCCTGTGTTAAATTTTCAATTAAAACAGGTATCTGAGGTTTGTAATACTGTTTGACGAAATCTTCTTTCGAAATATTCTTTACTCGAGCTACCGGGGATGTTTTAATTGTTTGCATATTACACTATTTGCGCTTTTTTATTTGCTTCCAAAATTTTATCCAGTAAATAGTCCCTTCCCAAAATCTCCGAACATGTAATTACTGCTCCAATGGTGACTCCCAAAATGCCATGCATATTCAAACTCTGGCCAGTAAACAACAAATTTTTCACTTTGGTTTTGGGAGAAATAAACGACTGCATGGGCTTATTCACATCTTTCACATAGCCATACATAGCCCCTCTATTACAGGCAATATAGTCACGATACGACAGTGGCGTTGACGTATACACCTCCTCTATGCACTCCCGTATATTGGGAAATTTCTTTTCGAGTTCAACAATCACCTTTTCAGCCTTTTCAGCTTTGAATTCCTCGTAACTCTGTCCCCTTTCATTTTTATGGGCCACGGTATTAAAGGTATTTTCCCAAGGTTTCATTTCCTCATAACGCATATAGGTCATCACAGCAATGCTATCACCGTATTCGTCATTATTTTTATGTACGCCCATAGACATCATATAACTTTCGGGCCAACTCTCTTCCGTATAGTCCTGTGTATCCCAAATGTTATTGACATCCTTGAAAAAATAATAATTCTTATTGTGGTATTTAAAGGTATTAGGCTTTAACACCAAATATACAGTGAAGGCTGCAATGGTACTTTCAATATTATCCACCCTATTGGTATAGGCTTTCCTAAACTTGTCCTCACCTACCATCTTAAGGGTGAGCTTAGGCTCTATATTAGAAATGAACAAATTACCTTTTACCTCAGCCCCATTGGCACAGATTACCGATGCAATCTTGCCGTCTTCATAAGTGAACTTTTGCACTTCGTGATGCTTATACACCTCCCCACCATGCTCTAGCAATCTTCTCACCAAAAGTTTGGTAATTTGGCTTCCTCCATTCACACAACGATAAGCACTTTCAATAAATGAATTTACAGACAGGGCATGTACATAAAAAGGCGTTCTTGTAGCGTCGCCGGCATACAGATAGTTATTACCAGACAGCACTGCTCTTAACGTTTTATTTTCGGTTAGGGAATCTATATAGTCCTTAGCGCCCAAATTAAATATCTCGGCATCGTCATAATAGGCTTTACCTCGCTGCAGTGCATACAAGGGAAACTTAGCACAAACTTCCCTCAATTTGGAGCAATATTCCTTTATGGCTGTGCCTTCTTCTGGAAACTGTTCCAATAGCACCTCTTCATAATTCTCGTAACCCTGGGCATGTTTATATTCCTTTTCATCACCCTCGAATAGGATGACATCAAAACCATCTTCATCCATTTTTTTAAGTTGAAGTTCGTCCATTATACCAATATATTTGAAGTATTGGTAAAGGTTTTGACCTTCACTTAAGCCCCCTATATAATGGACTCCGGTATCGAAAATGGTTTTGTTTCTAACAAAGGTTTGCAGATTGCCTCCGTATTGATTGTTCTTCTCGAGAACACAAACACTATAGCCCTCTTTTGCTAAAATAATGGCAGATACCAATCCACCCAATCCACTACCAATAATGACTATATCATATGATTCTTTTAACTTCAAACTGTAATGGTTTTGTTTAAAAAGACTAAATGCTTTTGTTCATATTGTGCTGTATAATTTTCAAAACTGTAAGCTCCCTTAGCGTCCACATTCAACAGAATCACTTGAGTAGCCCCAATATCTAGGAACCATTGTTCCAAATCCACTTTAGAATACTCCTCTGCATTTACAATGCATACATCTGCGGATATTTTCAATAAATCCCCAATGGCATCGACATACGTGATCTTGCTGTTGTTGTTACTAATATAACTACTTTTCATTATGTCGCGAGTATTTTCATCGGTAATACAGCTGAATATTTTTCTGTCTGGACTATCTAAAGATAATAGAAAATCCAATTGTCCACAATCTTTTGAAAAATGTAAGATTGTAGCCCTTTTATCAACCTTATCCAAAATGGTTTTATATCTCTCTGCATTCAGTTTTAAATCGGCTTTGACTTTACTATACAGGTCATCACCCTTGTACCTAAAATCTTCCAAAACGATATTATGAAAATACTCTTTTCCTTCCAGTTGTTCCCTAAGAAGATCATATTCGGCTTTAAAATACGCACTGATATTTTTAGTTTGCTCTCTTGTTGTCTTTCCAAATTTATTTGCACCGTAAGGAATTCTAGGTAGCACTTTTAAGGTAATTTCTCCATCCTTAATAACAAAGCTACCTTTTGGCAGAACTTCTGAGTTTCCATGAATGATTACGGGAACAATGTCCAATTGGAATTGTTCGGCCAAATAAAAAGCTCCCTTATGAAACCGTTTGATTTTGTTGGTTCTTGACCGCGTCCCTTCTGGAAAAGCCATCAAGGAATACCCTTGATCAACCTTTTTCTTTAAATGGGACATCCCATTTTCGATACCACTGGACACTGGATAAAAGCCCGCCATTTGAACCGCCTTTCCAAAAATTGGCGAATTATACACCCAATCGTTCACCAAAAAAATAATTTTTGGATGCAACATCCCAATCGCAAGAATATCCAGAAAAGAAGTATGGTTTGCGATAATTACTGCCTGCTTTTCAAAAGTTTCTTTGGTTGGATTAATGATGGTTTTCTTTACAAAAGGATTGGTATACAACACCGATTTCATAAACTTGGACACCACTTTGTGGAACCATTTCATCTTTACCTTTTTACTAATGGGGATCAACGGCATGATGGCAACACTGTACAGGGACAACAATAAACCACTCAAACCATAATAGCCAAAAGAAACCACCGAGTGTACTAACAAACGTAACTTTATTGGGCGCTTCGCTTTGCTTCCAATAAACAACCAAAATAATGCAGGCTGAATGGTGAAAGCCACAATCATTGCAGATAAAATTCCTATGATAGAGACAACGGATATGGTATACAACGCAGGATGTTTTGCAAAAATCATGACCCCTACGCCTAAAATAGTTGTAATTACAGAAAGAATAATTGATGTTTTATAAGTAACCAACATGGGCTCTCCTGTCCTGTACTGATGCAACAAACCATTGGTAACAAAAATGCTATAGTCAATTCCCAATCCAAATATGAAGGAAGAAATGATAATGTTAAAAATATTAAACTGAACTCCAAAAAGCCCCATCATTCCAACGGTTAAAAACCAAGTTAGCATAATTGGTACCATTGTCACTAAAGTGAGCGATATACTCCTATAAAAGAGCAACAGCAATACTACAACTACCAGAAAACAGTACCCCAATAGATTGTTGAAATCGTTTTTGAGATGCCCCAAGAAGCGTTCGTTCATCTGTTGACGATCAATCACCAATACATTAGGCTGGTCTGCAAACGTTTCCAAAACTTCATCTACTTGTTCTTCATTCAACTTAACAAGGGAGGTTACCGTAGTAAAGTTATTTTTGGAACTGATATAATCATCCACCGGAATAGCTTCAACAACACTATAGCCTTCTATAGATAAAGGTTGAAAATCTAAATTCAAAAACGCATAGAACTTACCAAAAGTGGAATCCTTAAATCCTAATGGTCTTCCACTTTCCATCAAATTATTTTCAACTTCTTGCACCTTGGAATCACTCCAAAACCTGCGCCATTTGTTGATTTTTGATTGTTGCTGTTCCTGAGATTGCACCAAAGCGCCAACGGAACTGAAATTTATGAGGGCATCTCGGTTTTTTAAACTGTTCAATTTTTCAAACACCAAATCGTTTGCCGCAATAGCCTCTTCTTGTGAATTTCCATAAGCCGCCAAGTACATAGATTTGGATGCAATGTTGGTAAGTGTGTCCAAACGTTTTTGGGCTGCCATCAAAGTGGGCGGCTCATAATTGAGCTTACTGATATCCTGATTGAACTCTACCTTGGAATAGGTAAACACACTAATCACAAAACCAATAGTCAAAAGGCCAAAGGCCCATTTTTTACGATGCCATGGAAACATTGCAAAAACATCAATCCAAGTGGACTTTACCGAAGTTGTTTTGGATTCTCTTCTATAAACCTGAGGAATAAAAATCAAGGCAAACACTGAAGCTCCTAATACGCTTATGGCAGCAAACACACCTAAATCCTGTAGAGCCTGCGACTTTACAAACAACAAGCATAAAAAGGCCAAGGCTGTTGTTAAACTACTCATCAGGATAGGTTTTGTGATATCCTCATATAGGGCTTTCACATTGCTATTACTTCTAATGTGTGTTAATACGTGTAACGAATAATCCAAGGTTACCCCCAAAAGCACCGACCCAATCCCCAAAGAGACTGCCGATATTTTTTCCCTGACAAGAAACAATACTGCAATAGCCACCAACCCTCCAAACAAAGTTGGAGTAAAAAGTACTATCGGTAACCAAAGACGCTTGTAAAAAACAATAAGAATTATAAGCAAAATTGTCATTGCAATCCCTACCGTAAACTGGATATCCTTCTTGATCTGTTTGGCATTTTCAACGGCAATTAGAGCCCCTCCAAAATATTCACTTTGTACTTTCGTTTCTTTAAATTGGAAATTCAATGAGTCTTGCAGACTGTATAATTGTTCAGCAAACAAGGTATTTTGAGCTGTTTCACTAGAACTAAAACTTGGCGTAATAAACAACAACAAGTGGTTTTGATCCTTGCTGAGCAAAAATCCGTTGTGAAGTGTAAAATCATCACCAAAACTTAATTGCCTAAGCTTATTAAGTCCCATAAAAGAAAAGCCCAGAGGATCCTTTAAAATGGTTTGTTTAGCAACAATTCCTGTTGGAGACACTAACGTTTTATAGTTGTTTTTGGTTATGGCTTCAACACTGTCTTTCTGTAATTTCTGTTGAATAACAGCATAATCCCCATCATCCAAAAACAAGGGTAAATTTTGGTAAACAAAATCCAAGGTTTGCAAGGCTTGTTCATCTTCAACACGTCCTTGGACATCCTTTACATAACTTGAAAAATTAGTAGTGATACTATCCAAAAACTGAGCGCCATATTCCGTGAGTTCTTCTACGGAACCTGAGGATTCTTTCGAAATATGAACAATAATTTTATCTGCAAAATTTACAGTTTGAAGTACCTTTTGAACATCAGAGTCCTTTTCTTCAACAGGAATAAGTTTTGTGATATCTTCTTCAAAGACTATTTGGCTCGCCAACCAAGACAGTGCAACCACTGTCAACAGCATTCCTATAAAACCAATTGTTTTTCTTTTGGAAATCGTTTGGTATAGCGCGTAGAACACTTTAGCCATTCTTTAAAATCACTTTCTTTTTGTCAAAAATAGAAAAGAAAAGAAATCCAATGCTCCCAAATAGTGCAGACATGATAACTGCCAAGGTAAAACTGCCCACCAAATAGGCTTCCAAATGTTTGATCACACCAAAATTAGACGTGACCTCATCTATGGAATATGAAAATTCCACACCCAAAACATATTGCCCAATTTTTGAACTGGCATATAGCACAAATGGGATGAAAGGAGGCAAACTTACATTGGAAAATGCAAAAGCTATGGCCTTGTTCAACTTTAAAAATATAGCTAGAAAAATGACTAATACCGTATGAAAACCCCAAAATGGCGAAAGCCCTATAAACACGCCAAGGGCTATGGACAAGGCTTTTTTACTTGGTGAGTCGTAGCTTCCTAAAAAGTCTTCAACAAAAAAACGCTTAATCCCTTTTTTTTTAAGTTTTCTATAAACTTCTCTAGGCTTGATAAAGAAAATGGTTAAAAATACCAACCAAGTATTCAAGATGCTTATTCTGGTAAAATCCTTAAATGGTCTAAAGTGAGACACGCGTTCGCTCTCATCATAAAGCACTTGAATAGGCACATTTTTCACTTCAACATCACGCCAAGCAGCTTTAACGATTACTTCTATTTCAAACTCGAATTTGGTAGTGTAAAAGTTAAGAGACTTTAAATGTTTCAACGGATAAAGTCGAAATCCCGATTGGGTATCGTCCAATTTGATCCCGGTCTCAAACCAAAACCAAAAGTTTGAAAATTTATTTCCAAAACTACTCTTGGAAGGCACTCCTTCCTGACTCATATTACGAGCACCTATAAGCAACAACTCTCCCGTGGAATGATTTTCCAAGGCTTCCATAAACACAGGAATATCGCTAGGAAAATGCTGCCCGTCTGAATCGATGGAAATAACATAGTCATAACCGGACGCTTCAGCTTTTTTAAATCCTTCACGAAGCGCTACGCCCTTACCTTTGTTTTCCTTAAAATGTAAGCATTGAATATTTGGGTAAGATTGCAATATGGACTTTGTAGCATCTGTAGAGCCATCATTTACGACCAATATGTCATCAGTATATCCCAATACCCCATCGATTACCCTTTGCAAGGTACGATGGTTATTGTATGTTGGAATCAACACACAAACCTTAAGGTCTTTGATTTTCTGTGGAATTGGATCCGTATTCACTGAAATGAAGGCTTGTTTTATTAGAGCTTCGAAATTACTGTTTTTTCTTCAGTTGTAAAGACTTTAGACTGTAAAATATAGTCCTTGATATGTCCTTTAAGGTTAGGAGAATCAATGTTTCCGAACTCGTTTAGGAGCATCATTTTATCCTCTTCGATATCCTCTTTGTATTTCAGCAATTTAGGAGTGTTTTCCTGGATTCCCAAGCGCACAAATCGGGGTTCAATGGCATTGGGTGCCTTAGCGATGGCAAACTCAATAAAGGACACACCTTCTATAAAACCTTCCTTTTTTTCTCTAATTGTTGGAGCCTGCTTCGCCTTTAAGGCAATAGCCGCCCCTTTATAAGCCACCAACGAAATATCATCATCCTTGGTAACCTTGGATAGCGACTTATAGAAACCGTCTACTTTTGAACTATCGTGAGCAGCTTCCTTATAGGCACTTCTCACCTCTGCCAAATCCAAAGTTTGAAACAAAAGAAACGCAGCAACCAAAAGAAACATTGTTTTCATGCCTACACGACTTTAAATACGGAAGATAATTTTAGGGCTACGGTATCCATAAATTTTGTAACATTTTTCACCTTGATCAAATTATCAACCTCAGTTATGGCAAGGTCCAAATGCAAATCCGGAGTTACCTCAGGGTTGATGATGGCCATAAACTTCACATTGCTACAAGACTCCATAAACAACTTCTTACCCACTATCTCCTCTGTCAACTCTTTTATAATCTGCATCATGCAAACCCCCGGAGTAACAGGATTCCCAGGAAAATGCCCCATGAACACTTCATGATCCTTGTTTATGGTAATTTTTGCTGTCGCCGATTGATCTGTGACAACTAATTCATTTACAGTATAAAAATCCTTTAATAACATATCTTATTTTAAATCCTTAAGGACATTTGCCCTCCGGCACCTTAATTGTTTTTATTAGAATTGGAATTTATAGAACACACCAAACTGCAACACGCCATTCAGCACATTGTCGTCAAACAGTTCGTCGCCTTCTTCAAAATTCTCCCAATACCCATCTCTTATATCAATAATTCCCTGCTTGTAACGTAGCTCTAGCCCCAATCCAAATGGGAACTCGTAACCTACACCTCCAAAAAATGAAAAATCTACAGGTGTAATATCTGCATCTCCATCGGCAACATTAACTTCTATACTAGGTCCTATCAATAAATGCAAGCCTACATCTGGTACTACAAAAAATTTATTGGACAAAGCAAAGCCTATATATTTTATATCTACATCACCACTCTCGCCCATAACATTCCATTCATAACCCTGATTGGAAAACGAAGCTTCGACCTGTAACTCATAAAAGCTAACAAAATGAACGTTGGCAAACATGGCGCCTTGAAACCCTAACTTAGACTCTGATCTTGGAACATTAGACACCGTTGCGGAATTTAATCCTAATTTAAGCCCTGGACGCACCTTTACCTGTGAAAAACTCAGGGTAAAAGCAGCCATAACAAAAAGAAAAGTCAATAATAAATGTTTCATAGTTTTGGTCATTTAATTGATTTAAGGTTAATGTTTAACTTAATATTATGATGTAAAATCTCAATCTGTTTCGCTGTTTCTCCCTCTATATCACTAAACACGAAACTTACTTTTTCTTTCCTTCCTTTTGTCCTAACCACCTTTTGCAGTTCATCATTGTCAAAAAAATAATAATGCGCCCTGTTGTTTATTTCAGCTTCAAAAATATGTAAATTATCCTTGGTGTAAGCATTTACAATATCAACTGGATTATTAAGAAGCACCAAAAAATCATCCCTTAAAATATTGATGAGTATTTTCTTGTCCAATTCTTCCAAGATGTAATTCACCGAAAACTCATCATTTTCAAAAGAAAAATCGAACAGCTTATTTCCCATTTCGGTAGTAAATGCAAGTCTATGTGTATTGTTCCCTAGTTTTTTAACAATGAACAACCCTCCAAAAGATTTGTTGTACACCTGTATACTTGCCTTGTAAACGTAATCTCTGACTTCGTTGGAGAAATAAGGATTCTCTATTGAAGTTTGGATGGCCTTCTTTTGAAATCCGTTTTTCTTTGGATAAGAACCGCAGGACACTAGGAGCAATAAACCTAGACTAGTGAGCAAACATCTTGTCATCCAAAGGTGTGTTTAGTTTTTTATTGCTGAAAACAATTTTAGTGTAGTCTCCAGAAGGCTCAATCATTTTTACCTCAACAACATCACCCTGCGCGTTAAAGCTAATTTGAAAATCTTTGATGAATTTTGAAAACTTAGCATCCTTTGGTGCAAAGTGAACTTCGCTAAACTCACCACTTTTAAAATATACAATATCAAAAGCCGTGTCATCAAACATATCCCCTTTGACGCTTTTAACGATTAGGGCATTTAATTCCTTGAACATTTTATTGGACCCCAGATCAACATTGCTTTTTTTGCCTTCATCATCAATGTAAAGGGTCTCATTTTTAAAGATGACCTGATATTTAAAAGGCTCCACATAGGCCCATTTCAACAAATCTGGCGATTTAAAAGCCATACTGCCTTTAGTTACAATATCCTCCGACAAAAAGTCCATATGCTTGTACTGGGTAAAGTCGCTTACAATAGAATTGGTATTTAAGGCCAAAGCCTTTACTTTTTCCTTTAGGGCATTGGCTTCATCTGAAGTCATTTTGGTTTGCGCCTGTAAAGCGCCTAACACAAAAAACAATATATATACTAGGTTACGCATAAGCTTTAATGTTACACAGTGAATCTACAGTAACGGATTCTAGGTTCTTTTGGCGTAAAAATAACAATAACTGTTCCAAAACCCTTACCGATTTCTCGCTAGTATCGTGTAAAAGAATAATGTCTCCTTTTTTAAGATTCGAGGTAATTCTTTTTAGAACTTCTGTTTCACTCAATGAAGTAGTGTCCAATGAACGTTTGTTCCAACCAACAGACTGCAGCTCCAATATTTTCAAGGCCTTTGCAATATTTGGATTGGTCACTCCAAATGCTGGACGGTATAAATTCAACCGCAATCCTGAGTTCTTTTTGGCAACAGCGTTGGTTTGTGTTAATTCAGAAACAACCTTCGAGGTCGGTAAAAACCCAAAACTAGAGCGATGCGAAAAGGTATGGTTTCCTACGGTATGTCCCTCTTCTAAAATACGTTTAAAAAGTTCGGAATGTTCCGCAATATGCTTCCCGATACAAAAAAAAGTTGCCTTGGCATTATAAGCTTTCAAAAGCTCTAAAACTTTTGGTGTAAATTCTGGGTTAGGACCATCATCGAAAGTGATGGCTATTTGATTTTTGGATGTTTTTGAACAGAAATTAATTGAGGTAATGTGATAATTCCAACCTATAAATGCCGATCCCATAGATGTTATGATTAACCACAACAAACCAAGAGCCAAAAACCACCAAATTGAAATTCCGTGAATAGCTGAAACAATCAACAAGCCAATAAACACAACAACAGCCGTTATATTTACGGTTCTGAAGTTTAGCATTGCTCCACTAAAGTAAAACTGTGATTCTCCCCTCGATATTGATTGTATAACAACACATGTTTAATCTCATTAACAGGGCGATCGTTAAATCTCAAAATTTCTGGTAACGTTTGAGTTTTCAACATTTTTGCCGCAACCCAGAACCCAAAAGACGATGCTGTATTGAATTCGCCACACAAATGTTTGTAACATACTTGTGGGGTATTTTGAAGCAATCCACTTGATAAAGTTTCATAATAACCATCAAACTGGACATCGCCATTATTCCCCAATACAACAACATCAATACCTTCAACAGACAAACCATTGGCAGATAAAAACGCTTCTACTTCAATGTTTAATTCTGATTTTGGCAAAGTATTAAAAACAGACACCGCAGTTACTTTTGCGTAAGAGTGTTCATTTTTTTCATTGGATAGCACAAAAAAGTTAGCGCCTTCCCCATAAATCGCTCCTTTGGTATTCGATGTTAAAACCTGTAATGAATCTTCAGCTTCTGCCTTTATATGATTCACCAATTTATGAAGCTCCACAGTGTACTCCCCAATTTCATCAACTCCTCCTATTAAAATATTTTTTGCCTCATCCAACTCCAGTTGCAGTTTGGCATCCATTAAAGCCGATTCAAAAGAAACGCTAGAATGCACATAAGTAAAATTATAGCCCTTACACTGCAATTCCAAAGCAATTTGCCCTCCAACCGTGTTATGTGTAGACTGAATAAAAGATGTTGGCGTAAGATACTGCTCATTATTATCCAAAATCGCACTTAGGAATTTTTCGGAATCCCTTAGACATCCCATTCCTGTTCCTGTTATTATGACCTCTACTTCCTCTAGACCAGCGTCCTTTAAAGCGATTTTAGATGCTACAACTCCCATCTTAATACCTTTGGCCATCCTACGGGCCGCGGCTGGTGGGATATAATCCTTATAGTTGGGATTTACCACAGGTAAAACCTGTTCTTGATAGGATACAACCTCATTTAAAAACTCACTGCTATCGAATGTTTTTTGAGCAGAAATAGATCCTACGCTATTTATATATACACTTTTCATCAGGCTTCTTTTGAAAATATCACAGTGGAACAATTTCCTCCAAAACCAAACGAATTGGACATTACCGTATGCAACTCCTTCGATTTTAAGGTCACCTCTGGTTGAATATTAAAGGCTTCCATTGGAGTTTTATAGTTTAAGTTTGGAAAAATCTCATTGTGCTGAAGAGCCAAAATAGAATATATCGCTTCTATGGCTCCAGCAGCAGCCAAGGTATGCCCGGTAAAAGCTTTCGTGGAACTGAACTCAGGAACCGCCTCTCCAAAAACCCTTATGATAGCACGTCCTTCAGACAAATCGTTATTTCCCGTGGCTGTACCATGAGCATTGATATAATCGATATCCTTAGGCTCCAATCCTGCTACTTGAAGGGCCTTTTCCATCGCCAAAGTGGCTCCATCTCCATAATCGGAGGACGCTGTTTGGTGAAATGCATCGTTGGCATTACCATAGCCTTTGACGTAGGCCAAAACAGGTTTGTTTTCTGCTTCAACCACAGCATCCGATTCCAAAACCAAAAAGGCAGCAGCCTCTCCCAAGTTCAAGCCTTTACGGTGTTCATCAAAAGGTGTATTATAGGTATCCGATAGGATCATCAGAGTTTTAAAGCCGTTAATGGTGAACTTCGACAAGCAATCTGCACCTCCAACAATCACCCGGTCCAACTGTCCTGATTTAATCAATCGAGCCCCAAACATAATGGCATTGGCTGCCGATGAACATGCCGTACTGATGGTGGTCACCAAACCCTTTTCAATCCCCAATTGCTCGGCTATTTTTTGGGTAGAATCCCCAGCATGGTGTCCATGGATGTATTTTTGAACCGCTTGGTTTGTTGGATATTCGTAATAATATTTTTCGGTCATATCCATCCCCCCTACACTGGTAGCAGAAACCAACCCAGTTTTATATTGGGTAATATCGGTTATCCCTGCACTCTCCACGGCCTGCTTGGCTGCCAGAGCACCAAGAAGTGCAGTTCTGGAATAATTATTTTCAGGAGATAGGTCCAATTGGGTGGCGAGCTCTTGATTTGTGGCAGCAATTTCCCCTACCATAATATCATCTCTGTGAATGGTATCGATTTTGGAAATTCTGGAAATCCCTTTCTTTCCCGTAATCAACGATTGATAATTTTCGGCTACATTGTTACCAATGGCAGAAACTATCCCCATTCCAGTTATAGCAACTCCTTTCCCCATTAAAAATTACTTGGTTCTGTGTTCTGAAATATAAGTGGCCATAGTATTGATAGATTCAAAAATGGCACGCCCTTCTTTTGGATCGGTAAGCTTAATCCCGTAGTTTTTATCGAGCATTACAATCAATTCCAAGGCATCAATAGAGTCCAAACCAAGCCCATCGCCAAACAGCATATCGTCATCAGCAATATCGGTAACTACCATATCTTCCAAATTTAATTGCTCTATAATGTTCTCTTTTAATTCTTGTTTTAAAGCTTCCATATTTAAGTATTGTATAATGTTAAAATTTGTTGTTTTGTATGAGGTTTTCCAGGATTTTTGGACACCAAATACAAAAATGCTTCATAAGCATCTGTATCATAATCTACCCATCCGCATAACACTTGGTCTGCTTTTCCGCTCTCCAAAAGGCTGTTTGCTGAAGTAAACAAATGATCGGCATTAAATCTGTCAAATATAAAAAAACTATTTTCAGAATACAGTTTATATTTTATACTAATCTCCCCTATACAGATATTGGGCAAAGTATAGACAAATACCGCTGGACTTGGGTAATATTTTTCTTTGTTTTGAATGGATGTTTGATGCGCCCTATCGGTATCTAAACTAGAAGCTCTGTTAGATAACACAATGGCTATGTTATTTTCTTCATCCAAATTCAATTTCTCATTTTTAAGGATAACTTCAGCAGTCAAAAATGCCAATTTACTCAAATTGTCCATCTTAAAAAACTTAGGGTATTTCACCCCAAACGACTTATAAGCTGCTTTGATAAATTCTGCAAAATCGGGTTGGGTTCCCTCAAAAAGATTGTCTCCTTTTAAGGTTACTTTTCCATCCCTTATGGAGGCATATGAACTGATGTTTACTGCTGACTCCATGGTTATTTCTTTTGACAAACCAACATGGTATGGTATTCGCCCAAAGGCTGATCTTCTTTAATCCTAAGGCCTGCATTATTTACTACTTCTATCAATTCCTCGGCTTGGTACATTTTACTGTTTCCATTAGCCAATACCGTAAAATACAATGATGTGGCCTCCAAAATAAACTTGGCATTGTCAAAACGTTGCCTATCGGTGAAGGTCTCTACAATAATGAGCTCGGCTTTATCATCCATTGCATTAGCGCAGATGGTTAAAATCTTTTCTATTTCAGGTTTTGAAAAACAATCCAAGAATTGGCACAACCAAATCGTATCGGCTCCAGTTGGTATTTTAGGATCTTTGGACAACCAGTCTATTTCATAAGGCTGTACACGGTCCGCCACCCCTTCTTCTTTTACATTGGCCATAGCTTTTGCCAATTGTCCAGGAAGATCTACCATGGTCACCTTTACATCCTTATTGAACTTACTGCAGCGAATTGAAAACTTACCGGTATTAGCTCCAATATCAAAAATATGTTTTCGTTCCTTGGCGAATACCTTTGTTAGTGCTTCTTCAAAAACATCGTCTGAATAGTGGTGGTCAAATTCAAACCAGGACTTCTGTTGCTGGGGTGATAATTTAGACAACCCTTCATATATTGTACTCCAATCCCCCAATTCCTTTAACCCTTGAGGCTTGCCCGTTTTAATAGCTTCCTCCAAATGATACAAACCTTTATAGCAGACATCTTGGGTAAAGTTGATATTTACATTGACCGTTTCGTTGTAGGTCAAAAAATATCCAGTAGTTGTAATTTCGTAATTCCCTGATGGGTTTTTCGTCACTATATCAGAACTCTCAGCAATTTCAAGCAACACTCCAACCCCATATGTGCTAAGGGACAATTCTTCGGCAATATCATCTAATGAAATCCCTCCCTTTTTTCGGTATTGAAAAATCTTATCAAATACACCTAATTTACGAAGAGATACAACTGCTTGAAATACGAAGGGTGCAAAAGCAATTTTGTGGGCCTCTTCAAGGGCGTCGATTGCACGAATAGAATTGTTTGCCATAGTGTTACGGTTTATTACATTGGTTTTTGAAAAATTACAGCCGTATTACAGCCTCCAAATCCAGAAGCTGTTTTTAAAAAGGTCTGCATTTTATGTTTTGTTGTGTTAGTTATAACGTTTATTGGCTGGCTCACTCCAATTGTTTGAAAACCCAAAGATTTGTATAAGGTTGTATTATGAACAGAATGCATGCCAATAATAGTCTCCAATAATCCCGAAGCTCCCAAGGTGTGCCCAAAATACCCCTTCAAACTGTTCATTGGCACCTCCTGTAACCCCATTCTATTAAAAGCAATGGCTTCCATTTCATCATTGAACAAAGTCGCCGTTCCATGAGCCGAAATATAATCGATCGCCTCAGGTTTAATTTTAGCCTCCCTGAATGCGGTTTGCATACTTCTATAAAGGCCTTCACCCGTTCTAGATGGCCCCGAAATATGATTGGCATCGTTACAGGAGCCTTCCCCCAAAACCACCATGGCTTCCTTTGCCAAACCTGCATCATCATTTGTCACCAAAATACTTGCAGCCACCTCTCCTATATTTATACCCTTTCTGTTCTTATCATAGGGCCTACAAAGTTCGTTGCTCATAGCCTGGAAGGAATTGAAGCCAGACAAAATGAACTCGCTTACAATATCGCCACTTACCACAAATACATGGTCGTACACATTTTGCTCAATATACCTCTTGGCAATGGCTACCGATAGAATTCCCGACACACAAGCATTGGAAACAACGATGGCATCATTTTTAAATCCAAAAAACTCTTTTACAATTCTACCAAGTTCACTTAAATAGGCTCTTTCTTTTGGAAATGCGCTATTGGCATCCAACACATCAACATTTCCCTTTGTAGTAGAAATTATCAATCCAACACGATCGTTTAATGTGAATTTAGAGGCTTCTATAACTTTTTGCAAGGAGACAATCATCATTTGCTCCAACCTCGTGTAATCTCCTTGAGGTTGCAATTCTTGAAACTCTTCTTGAAGTTTTCCTGTATTTATTATTGAAGAATAAAACGGTTCTGGATGCAAGGCTTTATTTTCAACTAGATCAATCCCCGTAATTTCAGACTTCACCTTTTCAACAACCGAAACACTGTCAAAGCCTAACGATGATACAATATTGTTATGTGATACGTAGACCTTATTCATCCAGCAATCCCACTTTTTGTTTCCATTCCATAAAAAATGGAGGAATGTTCAAGGACAAATCCCCTTCTCCAATCTTATCTACAAACACCTGAATGGTTTCCCCTGTACATACCAATTGTTGGTTTTGGTTGTATATTTCATAACGAAAAACCATTTTGGCAGCGGGTGTATCCACATAAATGGTTTTTATAGTGGCCACATCACCATACCTCAAAGGTAGTTTGTGGTCCGTACTGGATTTTACAATAGGTGTTGCGAATCCGTGCTCCTTCTGGTCCAAATATGAAATGCCATGCTTTCTTCCAAAAGCCTCCCTTCCATCTTCAAAATACTGAATATAATTACCGTGCCATACAATTCCCAAGGGGTCAGTTTCCACAAAACGCACCCTCACCTCACTTACATGCACAATTTCTTTCTGTTTAGACCGCATTTTTCTTTTCATTATATACAATGGCAATTATGGTAGTTAATATAAAGAATAAAAATAATAATGTTATTTCTGGGACAATATCCGTCAAGGTAGCTTGCCTTAAAAAAACGTCGTAAAAGGCATTGAGCCCCCAATTCATAGGAGAAACATTGGATAATACCTGCATGAATTTAGGCATGATAAAAACAGGTACCCAAACGCCACCCACCGCAGCCAATATCACCACAAAGGTTGCTCCAAAAGGTGCCGACTGCTCTTGGGTTTTTGCCAAGGTTCCCAGCAGCAAACCTAAGCCAATAGCTGCCAAACCAGAAAATATGGCCACAACAAACAATAAAGGCACACGCCCAGACACTTCCAAAGCGGGAAGCCCCATGGCAGGAAATACATATACCCCAATCAACAACATCAATACAAATTGAATAAGGCACACCAACAAATACAAAATGGTTTTCCCTCCCAATACCGTGGCATAAGAAACAGGATTGGTTCGTAATCGCACAAAGGTTCCCTGGCTTTTCTCCTTAACCATATTGATGGACAATGGGACTATAATAAAAAAGATGGCAAACAAGGTCCAAGCTGGCACATTGTGCTGTACCGAGTTGGGCAATACATCCCGGCCTTCCGTTTTTGGTAGAATTTCCGTAAAAGTGATAAAGTTTTCGGTTTCAAAAATAGCTTCTTCGGGATTGTCTGAAATCTGCTCCTGGAAAGCTTTATAAATAGATTGGGTCTCTACTTTTGAAATCATTTTATCAATGCCATTCTTTACCGAACTTTTAAAAGATTGTTGGGTTGCAGGATCAAAATACAGCCTTACTTCTTTATTTCCTATCAAAGGTTTGGGCAAGGTATCGACTTCCTCTCCCATAACTTTAGCCATAATCCCTTCTACATTATTGGCAATTTTTTGCTGTAAATCCTGGGTTAAATGTTCTGGAATAATTACGGCCAATTGATACTCGCCTTTAGACACCAAATTTTTAGCTTCCTCTTCGGTTGGTTTTATAATGACTTCAAAGGAATTGGAATCTTCCAGACCTTCCAACATGGTTTTGGCCACCTCACCATGATCATTGTTCACAATCAAAATTGGGATTTTTACATCCTTCACAGTTTGAAAGGTACTATCCTGAATTAATGTGATGGTAATGATGAGCACCAAGGGCATTACAAATAAAATTGCTACCCCTCCCATATCACGGAAAAGCAACAAAAACTCTTTATATGTAGACGCCCATAATTTATGCATGGTCCCTAAGTGCTTTTCCGGTTAAACTTAAAAAGACATCCTCAAGGCTATGCGCACCTTCATTATCCTGAATGAGAACTGCCGGCTTCCCTTCAACAATAATTTTTCCATGATCTATAATGGCAACTTTTGTACAAAAGTTTTCTGCTTCATTAAGGTGGTGAGATGTGTAAATAATTGTGGTGCCATTGGCATTGAGTTCCTGAAGGAATTGGATAATCACATTTTTGGATTGCACATCCACACCAACGGTAGGCTCATCCAAAAACAATACTTTCGGTTCGTGAAGAATACTGGCGATCAAGTTTACGCGACGCTTCATACCTCCAGAAAAAGTTTCGATGCGCTTATGGGCAAATTTCCCCAATCCCAAATGCTCCAAATAAGTGGTGATTTTATCATGTAATTGCTTCCCTTTCAACCCGTACATACTTCCAAAATACTGAAGGTTTTCAAAAGCGGTCAAGGAAGGGTACAAGGCATATTCCTGAGGAACAATACCTATCAATTGCTTTAATTTTCTCTTATTCTCTTTATAGGTCAGGCCATCAATAGTAAAACTCCCTGAAGTGGGCTTTACCAAGGCACACAAAATGGAAATCAAGGTTGTTTTCCCTGCTCCATTGGGCCCTAAAAGCCCAAAAATCTCCCTTTCTTCAATGTGCAAATCCAAATCATGAACCGAATAGGTTTCAGCTCCTTTGTATTTTTTGGATATGTGCTCAATGCTAATCATAGGGCTTATATAGCTTTCTTCAATTTCTTAAAGAATTCTTCTTCTCTGTCTGCAATATGCTCCAACTGCGTGGCCACCTTTACATAGGCATCCACTTGGGCACTTCTGTTTTTATAGATTCGGGAAGCCTCTAGGGCAAAATCCCGCCATAAATCACCAATTTCCGTAATTTCTTTAGAAAGTTCCTCCAACTTTGGGTTGTTCAAAATACCACTTGCTTCCTGTAAGAATGCGCCATAGATATACCTAAAGCCTCCGCCTCCAGTTCCAATCTCTTCCTGCATTCTAACAATTTGTCCCAAATAGTGATTGGCAATTTTAACACCTTTCTTTTTGGGCCATTTTTTGATAAGCTTAGCCGTATATCGAATGCCTTTCACGCCTATAAGCGGCATAGGCGCCAACATATCTTTACAGGTATGCTTGATGCCTTTTACAATAGCATTTTCTACACTCAGTTTTTCAGGGAAATCAATCGGGTAATAAATTTGTCCCTTCGGAGCAAAAGCGCCTTTGGCAAACCGTACCTTTTCCAACTCTTTATCTGTTAAAGTAGTAACGGTTTCCATTACGGGATCGCTAATCAAATAAGTATTTTCCTCTTTTCCATATACCACCAGATTATGTGCATTAAAGTGAAAGCGATAATCATCTGGAAAATACACAAGGTTATACACGCCAACCTGTAACCCTACGGGGTTATTATTGTTCAGGTTTTCATCCAATCTACTCTTTGCTAACTTGGGATCCTTAAATTTTTCACGCTTAATTTTAATACCAACGCGCTTGGCAAAACGTTTAAAGATAACCCCCGGTAAGGCACGATAGGTAAAGGCAGGTGCATGATTCACCTTTACAAAAGGCACATAACAAAAAAACAAGCCCGAACCAATACCAAAGGCCAAAGGTTCACTGATGTTGAACCCGTGATGCCTCATTAAATTGGAAATCACACCATTCTCACAATGTGCCGATTGTTGGTGCTTAAATTCAATTTTCATTTGAGGTATTATTTTTTATCTCTGGGGTTTTATACAATCTAATGTCTTTTAACTCTTCCAAGGAAATTTCAAATACATCGGCGTAGCGCTGTAACATTTTATTGGAAAGCATCTTGAATACCTTAGGTTTAAAATGCCGTTTCACACGCCATTTCCAAAGTCCTACATAGCTAGCCAAAATAGTAACATCCATTTTATGGCACTCCATATAGAATTCTATGGGACTGCTTTGGTTGTTAAGAACACGCTCTTTGGCATTTGAAATACGATTTTGAATTTCCTCAATCGCATTATTTAAGGCGATAGTTTTGGGGTTCCAACCAGAACTTAATTCAGTAACATACTTACCGTCCTCGCCCACGGCATAGCACAATTCCTTTTGGCTAGTGGACTGCAGATTACTTTTATCCTGGGGCACCTCTTCCTTTTTCATCTCCGTTACTTCCTTTCTTGGATAAATAAGTTCATCTCACAAGTTAACAATTCTGTTTCTGTTTGAGATACCTTACATTCAAAAGTACAAATGCTATAATCGTCTGAATCAAACCTGGATTTTAGGGTCGCATGAGAAGTGATAACTTGCCCAACATTAGGACACTCAAAAACAGTTACCTTTTTTATGGCACTGATAAAGCCTATCAATTTGTTTTCAGACTTCGTATCCTCTTGATCCACATAATAACTTTTCCCTACAATGGCCGAACAGGTTTGCGCCGCATGCTCCACCATGCCCGCCTCATTAAAACGACCTTGTTCTACAAAAATATTATCTGGTTTTATTTCGAAAGAAGTGGATACATGCTCGTCTCCTATAGAAAGAATATAATCCACCATTAAGAATGGCGGCCTATGTGGCAAAAACTGAGAAATCTCTAAAGCTTTAAATACCTCTTCCATTAACTCGCAATAACCGTTTTCATTTCGCCAGAGGCAATTTCTTCTTCTTTATCATTATACACTTTTACATGAACCATGGTCACCCCCATAATTTCATGTAAAATAGTTGCTTTGGTGGTAATCGTTTCTCCTACCAAAGGCAATTTTTTTATCTCCGTTTTTTTTATAGAGCCTATATAACCTGTAGGAGCCTCTTCACCCCTACTAAAATAATCGTATCCTGTATGCAAGGCTACCGTTTGAGCCATATTTTCCACCAAACCAGGCTCTGTAAAGCCTCCTTGATGAGTCAATATATTGTCTTCCAAAATGGTCAAAGAAGACACCACCTCTGTTTTTGAAAATTCCTCAAGGGCATCTACCATCACAAATGGGCTTCTTTGTGGAATCAACGGCAACACATTATTAATTGGGAACACTTCCTTTGTCATACTAACACACAGTTAACAATGCATATGCATAAGAAAAACGAGCACTTTCAGGTACCGACAATAAAATCTTATCTCCCTTGTTTAGCCTGCCAGAAGTAACCAACTCATCCAACATAATGTAGATAGAAGCTGATCCCACGTTACCCACAGTGGCTAAATTGGTAAACCAATTTTCCATAGGAATGTGAACACCATTAGCCTTCATTTGTTCATATAAGGAATCCTTAAAATAGTAAGACGAAATATGTGGCAGAAAATAATTTACCTCAGAGGGCGCTAATCCGTTTTTATCCAAAGCCAATTTCAAACTGTCTACACCTTTTTTAAGAATGTGCTGATCCAATAATTTTACATCTTGTTTCGCTGCAAAAATGGACTGCTGGCTCCACTCTTCCGAATGGTATTCGCTCCAACCTTTTAAAGCCCCGTCTACCGTTTTATCTCCACCAGCATACATACATGGTTCCAGCTCAAAAGCATAAGAATAGCCCTCCATCCACTCAATTCGCAAAGGACAATCCCCTTTAGGTTCATTTTCCAGCAAAAAGGCCCCAGCTCCATCAGACAGCATCCATCTCAGAAAATCTTTATTGAAGGAAATGATCGGTTTTTCCTCCAGTTCCTTTAAATGCTCTACTTCACTTGTATAAATAGTAGCCCTAAACCATGAAGACGTTCGCTCAGACCCCGAACAAACCGCATTTTTTGTTTGACCAGACTTTACAGACATGAATCCATATTTTAAGGCATTCATACCTGAGCAACAGGCTCCAGAAGGCGAATTAATTTCGGCGTTACCACTTTTAAGAGCTCCATGAACCATTGCCGCGTGAGAAGGCAAAATTTGATCAGGACTGGAAGTTCCGCATGACAAAAGTTCTATTTCATCTGCTTGAAACTCTTCATCACAAAGGTTTGAAATGGCTTCCTTGGCTAACTCAGCGTTATTATGTGTGATATTCCCTTCATCATCCAAAGCATAATATCTTGTCTTAATCTGGTTATTTCTTAAAACTAATCGGCGTCCTTTGGATGGCACCCCATTTATCGCTCCCAATTTTTCTTCCATTTCATCATTGCTAATGGGACGATTTGGTAAAAATTTTGATATTCTGGTTATGTAAACTTCTTTCATATTTTAATTTGGGCCTTCTTTTTATGAAACAGATGAAAAGTACACCTTATCTCTCTTTATTTTGGCATATAGGGGCATATAGGTCAACAAAAATAGAATAAAAACGATAGGGGCAATAATCCAAATGGCAAATAATAGGTAATATTTAAAAATTTTAATCCAAAAAGGGCGCTTGGATGAATCCTTATTTGATTTGTTTTTAATAAGATTTGCCCACTTAGAAAACAACACATTGGCACGTTGGTCCGCTACCACCAAAAAAGGTTTTATTACAACGGCCCCTTTCTCTAACAAACTCCCTTGCAAATTGGAATAGCTTCCTGTTTGGAGCTCCCTAGAAATCACCTCACCAAATTTAACTGACTCGTCAATATCCTTTTGAGAAACGCCTGGCTTAGGAAAAATTCCAAGATAACGTTTCTTTTCACCTGAAAACATCCACTTTACAATGGTAATAACACTAACGTGATTAATATGCCGATCTACCAGAACAATATTGCCAACCAATTCTGCATTAAGGCGCTTTAGTTTCTCCTTAACCTTTTCCTGCGCCATCACCCACATATTTCTGCAACCAATAACGGTAACCACCTTGGTGTTGGTCAATAGCTCTTTGCCTTCCTCACTTTCCAAAAATGAATTAGCAGGGATGGAAGGTGTCAAATACCAAACGCTATACCCAAAAATCACCAAGTCATAATCCGTGTTTTTTATATAAGGCGGAATGGACTTTATCTTTTGGGGAATTTGCAAAAAGGACTCCGGGAAGGCATCCAAAAACTTATGTTTTGGCCATGGAAACGGAAAAGGTTTTTCCATTTCAATTTCTAAAAAGTCTACTTGATGTCCATTTGAAATTAATGGATCACTGATATTTTTGACAATTTCTGTAAGCTGGCCCGATTGGGAGTAGTGTATGACGAGTACTTTTTTCAAAAACTGATTTTTTCCGTAATTACGGAATAATTAATCAAAAAAAAAATCAAGTTTAAGATTCATTTTCGGTTTTCCAAAAATCGAAATAATTAAACCATTGTAAAGGATATTTTTCCAGGATCCAAGTTACACTTTTTGTGTATTCGTCCAACAATCCAATGGCGTCCCTATGTTGTGAATGAGCTTCTCTGGTGTATAAATGATAATGCTTATTGGTCTCTTTCATTACATACACAAACAAAACAGGAACTCGAAGACGGGATGCCAACACAAATGGACCCGCCGGAAATTGCGCACTTTCACCCAACAAATCATGCTGCATGAATTTAGCCCCTTTCACATACCTATCCCCGGTAATGCAAACCAACTCATTCCTTGCCAAGGCAGCATTGATTTCAAAAATATGGGATAGATCTTCCTTGATTAAAATTAATTTAATTTTGGATTTGCCTGTTATGCTCTCGAGATACTCCTTGATAGCGGTATGCTCTACATCTGTAGTGAGCAAATTGATGGAAGCGTAGCCTTCCAACTCTCCAAAAAAATGTTCGGCTATTTCAAAATTACCCACATGAGCACTAATTAGAATACCTCCTTTTTTCTTCCTTAGAGCCTCTTCCAAAAGTTCTACACCATCAAATTGATATGTAAAATAGTCCCTTAGCCCCGAAGAAATAGCGACCTTATCAATAATGGTCTTACCAAAAACGTAGTAATTTTTATAAATACTGATTATACTTTTCAAAAAAGAATACCCTCTTCTTTTCCGAAAGTAATAATAAATAGATTTTGAACTGTCCAAGGCAAACAGACAGTAATAAGCGGCTACAAAGCAGAGAATGAAATAAGCAGAAACAACGCCAAATTTCTGCATAAAGAACACAAAGATTCTATATCCAAAAACAGTGCCTCTGGATTTCCCCTCCCATTCAGTAGCCATAAAATTTTAAAGTAAAATTGCTTAGCTTAATTTAGTTTCAATTAGATTATAAAAATCCTGAAGCGTCACCACATTTACGAAGTCTTCTCCAACAAGTTTAACACCAAAGTTAGACTCTATAGCCACAACTAGGTCAACAAAGTCTAAGCTATCCAACTCCAATGTCTCTTTTAAATTGGCCCCTGCAGATATGTCATCCTCTTCCACTTCAAACTCGTCAACCAAAAAGGTATTTATCTTCTCAATGATAACTTCTTTATCCATTATCTCTCGCTTATTTTTTTAATTATTAATGCTGAATTTGTTCCTCCAAATCCAAAAGAATTGGACAAAAATACATCAAATTTTTCATCTATAGTTTCCGATACCAAATTTAATTTGGCAGCCGCCTCATCAGGCTCTCCAAGATTAATGTTAGGTGCAATAAAGTCATTCTGCATCATCAAAATAGAGTAAATCACTTCACTGGCCCCTGCCATCCAACACTCATGTCCCGTCATGGATTTCGTAGAACTTACATAAGGGCCATTTTCACCAAAAACCGAAAATATGGCTTTCGCCTCGTTGGCATCACCTACAGGTGTAGAAGTTGCATGCGCATTGACATATTGAATATCCGAAGTCTCAATAGCCGCCTGGTCAATAGCCATTTTCATTGCTCTGGCAGGCCCATCTACATTAGGTGTTGAAATATGATCCCCGTTGGAAGAAAACCCATACCCCAAAACCTCTCCATAAATAGTAGCTCCACGCTCCATGGCAGACTCATAGGTCTCCAAAACCAAAGTAGCCGCACCTCCACTAGGCACTAAACCATCTCTGTTTTTATCGAATGGTCTTGATGCTTCATGAGGAGCTTCCGTATTAACGGAAAATACGCCTAAACCGTCAAAACTGGCCATTGCCAGTTTATTAATTTCTTGGGTTCCTCCACAAATCACGCAATCCTGCATTCCACTTTTTATTAAATGGTAAGCCATCCCAACAGCATGAGACCCACTAGCGCAAGCTGCACTAATAGTAAAGTTAACCCCCTTCAGTTTAAAAATGGTAGACAAATTCATGGTGACGGAAGAGTTCATCCCCTGAAAGATGGCTCCAGACCCTACCAAAGTAGTATCTTTCTTCTCTCTAATTTTATCAACGGATTCAATCACCGATTTGGCCGTACTATCATTTCCATATAAAATCCCGACTTCATGTTGATCTAAAAAGTCCTGATCGATTTTTGCATTCTTCAAAGCTTCCAAAGTCGCTACATAAGCGTACTCCCCCTCTTCGCCCAAACTAATGCGCTGGCGTCTTGACAGCAACCCTTTAAGATTAGGCTGAGAAACCATTCCTGTTAAGGGAGAGCGATACCCAAAGGAAATACGGTCTTCATCTATAACAATCCCTGATTTTCCTTTATAAAGCGACTCCTTGACTTGCTCTAAATTCTCTCCAATGCAGGAGTAAATTCCCATCCCCGTTATTACAACTCTTCTCATCTAGAATCCTTAATTAGGAGTAAATCCCTCCATTTATATTTATCACTTCTCCCGTAATATAAGACGCTTTATCTGAAACCAAAAAGGACACAGCATGCGCTACTTCCTCAGGCTCTCCAAACCGGTTTAAAGGAATCATGCCTTTGAGCTCTTTTTCATCCAACTCTGCCGTCATATCCGATTTAATAAATCCAGGTGCTACTGCGTTAACAGTAATTTTTCGCTTGGCCACCTCCTGAGCTAAAGCTTTGGTTGCACCAATTAATGCGCCCTTCGCAGCCGAATAATTGGTTTGCCCAGCCGTTCCTTTAACACCAGACACAGAGGCTACGTTTACAATGCGGCCAAAACGATTTCGCAAAAGCTTTTGTATAAAGAAATTGGTTACGTTATAAAACCCATTCAAGGACGTATTGATCACGTCTTGCCAATCATTTTGAGGCATCCACATAAACAATCCATCCTTTGTAATTCCTGCATTATTAACTACAACCTCAACAACAGCATCTTTATTAGCTTCTTGCCAAACTCCCAGCGCATTGGACACCTCTTCAGCATTGGCTACATTGAACTTGATAATCTCGGCAGTATTGCCCTCTGCCTCCACAGCCTGCTTGGTTTCCAGAGCTGCAACTTCATTACTATTGTAGTTAATAATGATATGATAATTGGTATCTTTTGCTAATTGAATACAAATGGCTCGTCCTATTCCTCTAGAACCACCTGTGATTATGGCACACTTCATTTAGTTAGTTTTTATAGCGGATATTATTTTTGCAATTATAGGTTTTATTGGAACAATTCCAAATTCTCAAACTCCATATCTTTCAAAATATCTCCATTGGTATTGATATAATACCATGATTTTTTATATTTCACTCGAGCCAATCCATCAACAAACCCTTTTTCATTATTTCTTTTGAAAACCGAAAAACCGCTAGCGGTAATATCGTATTTATCCTCTATCACCAAGTCGCCTTTCGTATTGACAAATCCCCATAGTTTTGAAATCTTGACGGGCGCCAATCCATCTTCACTGAATATTTCGGCATCTCTATATTGAAAAGGGATGACCTCTTCTCCAGATTCATTGATGTATCCCCATTTTTTATCCTTCATCACCGGAGCGAGGCCGTTTACAAAAGCACGGGCTTTATCATAGTTAGGTGAAATTACCCACTCCCCGGAAGTATTTACATACCCCAATTTCCCATCTTTTTCGGCATAGGTAAGCTCTGAATTATACATAAAGTCCCATACCTTATCGGCTCCTTCAACCTCTTTAAAACTACCATTTGAAATAACGCCGTACACCCCTCCTTTATCGGCAATGACACTGCCATGGTACATATTACTAACCCCATCATATTCAGTTGGTACAAAATAGTTTCCAGAACCATCTACCAACCCCCACTTTTCATTTTCCTGAACTTTAGCATAGCCATTAACAAAGCCAAAAACTTTTGAAAATTTTGCGGGCACCACCACTTCTCCTTTGGTATTAATAAAACCTACCTTATCTCCTTGCCTCACGATGGCATAGCCTTCCTCAAAATCGTAGAGCTTATCTGTAGAAACATCCTTGAGGATTTGATTGCCCTCGGTATTTATGTAGATCCATTGATCATCCTTTAAAACCACGGCCACTCCAGAATCGAAGGCCTTTGTTTTATCAAACATGGGCTGAATTACCCATTCTCCTTTTCTATTGATATACCCCCATTTTTTATCATCATCCATCGCTTCTGCCAAATCACCAGAAAAATTTTTGGCAATTTTAAACTGTGGACTAATTTGCCAGTCCCCAGATTTTGTGATATATCCAAATTTACCGTCTTGGTTGGCCAACGCAAGCTCTTGGGCCATTACCGTACAAATGCTGCAAAAAAACAGCCATAGGAAAGATTTAATTTTCATGATTAACAGCTTTATATTAATAAATTACGTAAAGATAATAACTAAATCCTGTACCCAAATCTCCCTAGACATGTTTTAAAATGAAGCAAATTAATGAGCCATGATAAACTCCTTAACCTTGTTCACAAATGGATACATAGCAACATCTTCTTTAAACACGGGTACTATTGCTCTAATATCATCATAAATCTTCTTTGTTTTGGAAGACACCTTATCCTGGAGCTCCAAACACTCTATGGCCTGTACAATTGTAATAAGCTCTATCCCTACTACCTCATAGGCATTCTCTATTACTCTTTTGGTAATCAAGGCTGCGTTGGTCCCCATACTTACAATATCCTGATTATCGTTATTATTTGGAATACTGTGCACATACATTGGGTTGGACAACATTTGGTTTTCAGCTGTTGTAGATGTTGCGGTAAACTGCACTCCCTGCATTCCAAAGTTCAACCCCAATGTACCAAGGTTTACAAATGGCGGAAGAATATCGTTCAATCTTGCATTTAGCAAATAGTTCAACTGGCGTTCGGCCAACATACTTGTTTTGGCCACTACCGTCTTGAGTTTATCCATTTCCAAGGACACATAATCCCCATGGAAATTTCCACCATGATAGACATGTTGTTTTGCCACATCTACAATAGGGTTGTCATTGGCCGAATTAACTTCTTCAATCAAAATTTTCTCCACACTTTTTAAAGTGTCCAACACAGGCCCCAATATTTGCGGCACACATCTTAAAGAATAATACTCCTGTACTTTTTCCTTGAATACGGATACATTGTCATTATTGGTATAAAGGTGATGCTCGCGCTTGCGCGTTAACTGACTATCCCTTAAATGCTCACGCATATTTTTGGCAACTTCTCTTTGACCTATATGCAATTTAGAGCCATTTAACTCTTCGGAAAGATGGTCATCATAAGCCTGAACAATTTCATTTATGGAAGCCGAAGCCGAGGTAATCCACCCTAGTAATTTCCTAGTATAAATAGCATTCACAATTCCAATCCCAGTCATTACAGAAGTTCCATTCATCAAAGCCAAACCTTCCCTAAGCTCTACAGAAATAGGTTGCAGCCCTTCCAGTTTAAAGACGTCTTTTGTTGACGTTCTCTCTCCTTTATAGAATACTTCACCTTCTCCTATCAAAACCAAAGCCAAATGGGCCAATTGCACCAAATCGCCACTGGCACCAACACCTCCATGTTCATAAATTAGCGGAATGATATTTCTGTTGATCAACTGAGCCATCAACTCAATTACCGAAACATGCACTCCAGAATAGCCTAAGGACAGGGTATTTAAACGTGCCACCATAGCAGCCTTCACATACATAGGAGCAATAGGCTGGCCTGTTCCAGAAGAGTGACTACGTATAAGATTATACTGCAACTGGATTCGCTCAGAGTCCTTAATCTTATATTGTGCCATTGGGCCAAACCCAGTATTTACACCATAAATTACCTTATTTTCAGAAAACGTCTTTAAAAAGTCAAAACTCTTACTCACCCGCTCCAATACCGTTTTATCAATTTGAATTGGAGTATCCTCAAAAATAATTTTATAAAAATCTTCAATACCTAGTTTCCCGTCAAATGTTAGCATCTATATGTAATATGGTTATTTTTATGATTAAATTTTAATAACTAAAACGAAAGTAGTTATTTTGGTTAGCAAATTTAAAATAATAAATGAATTTATACCATAAAGCCCATGAGCGATACAACTGTTGATGTTTTGATAATTGGGGCTGGTCCTTCAGGATGTGTTTCCGCCGCTTATTTGCACAAACAAGGCCTCAAAATCAAGGTGATTGAAAAGAGCCAATTCCCCCGTTTTGTAATTGGAGAAAGCCTATTGCCAAGATGTATGGACCATTTTGAGGAAGTAGGGCTATTGGACTGCTTGAAAGCTCAGAATTTTGAAGTGAAAGCTGGGGCTCGTTTTTTAAGAGATGATATTGTCTGCAATTTCGACTTTAGCAAAAAACATACAGAAGGCTGGAATTGGACATGGCAAGTACCAAGAGCCGATTTTGATAATGCTCTGGCTCAAGAAATCCAAAATTGGGGCGTAGACATACAATTCCAACACGAAGTGGTAGATGTGAACATAAAAGAGGATGGCACTTCTACTACCAAAATAAAGGATGAAACAGGAAACGAATACACCGTAATCGCTAAGTTTATTGTGGATTCTAGTGGCTACGGAAGGGTATTGCCTAGACTTTTAGATTTAGACAAACCTTCTTCAATCCCAGAACACTCTTCCATTTTCACCCACGTAAAGGACTTGAAACGCCCTGAAGGTAGAGAAGGCACTTTGATAACCTTTGATGTCTTAGATAAAGACACTTGGTTTTGGGTGATTCCATTTTCAAATGGCATTACCAGTATTGGATTTGTAGGCAAAAATGAATTGATAGATGCTTATGAAGGTTCAACTACAGAACGCATGAAAGCCATGCTCAAGCTATCCAAATATTACCATGAACGCTTTGAAGGACTAGATTTTGAATTTACTCCAGTCTGCATCAGGAATTATTCAAAAGCTGTTAAAAAATTCTATGGGAAAGGATTTGTATTAACTGGAAACAGTGCCGAATTTTTGGATCCTGTATTTTCATCGGGGGTAACCTTTGCAACGGAATCGGCATTGCAATCGGCCAAATTGATTTCCAAAGAACTAAAGGGCGAAGCTGTAGATTGGGAAACAGACTATGCCGATTACATAAAATCTGGCGTTAACGTATTTGCCACCTATGTAAAGGAATGGTATACTGGAAATCTGCAAACGTTATTCTTCCACAGACCAGAAAACCAAGAGGTCAAAAAACAAATCTGTGCGGTTTTGGCAGGCTATGTTTGGGACCAAACCAATCCATTTGTAAAAAAGCATAATCGAATAGTAGCCACCTTGGCACACCTCATCAATATGGAAAAAGAAAAAAGCGAATAGTTTCCTATTCGCTTTTTTCTTTTTTAATACGCTTGCATTACGCAGACTTTTTAATCATTGTTTTCGCCAAGGTTTTTGCCAATTTCGCATAGGCCTCCGCAATTCTATCTCCTGCATTATATACGGGAGTACCTTCCGCTTTTGTATATTTTACTGAAAACAATACTTCATCCGGCGCATCCTTTTTATAAACAGAAATTATTGCATCTACTTTAGACTTCTGAGCTTTTATCCCAACATTATATCCAGAATACATAAATGTTGTTTTTATTTTCATCACATATTCCGATGCATCTTCCATACCAACTTTTACTTCTCCCTCGTCAAAGCGCTTATTAAAAGACTCAATAAACTTTGGCTCATATTTATTTTCCCTGTCGGCAAACCAACTTGCTTTAAATTTCTCTCCGGCACCAGCTTCCTTTTCTTCTCTCTTTTTCATTTTATCCTTTAGAAACTCTTCTTCAGAATCATAGTTCGGAATTTCAAGGTTTTCGTACTCAAAAACCAAATCATAATTGGATATCCCCTTTAATTCAGCCCAATCTCCCTCTAACACTTTTGCTTTTTGGGCGAACAAAAATGTGGAACAACAAATAACAAATAGAAATGATAAACCTTTTTTC
>NZ_LBIO01000054.1 GCF_001280505.1 Mangrovimonas sp. TPBH4 | reverse complement strand
TAATTGTAGCCGTGTTCGACGGACAGGTTACAGGCGTACTGGTAAACTCTACATCTGTTGGAGGATCCAAAGGTTCTATAACTATTGGAGCTGTGATATAGATACAGCCTGTGGAATCTTGAATGGTCACCGTATAAGTACCCGCCGTCAGTCCCGTAAAGGTAGTACCTGATTGGAAGGTCGCCCCATCCAAACTATAGGTATATGGCGGCACCCCTCCAGAAACCTCATTTACCGTAATGGTTCCGGTACTGCTACAAGTATAAGGTGCAGTCAGCTCGGCAACGCCCGCGATAGGATCGTTAGAGCTAATGGTCACCGTCTGGGGATCCGTCAGACACACCGAACTTCCCAAAGTATATTGAAGAACAACTTCGTAGTCCCCTTCGGCCAGTCCTGTAAATACAGGAGAGCTTACAAAAGTCAATCCACCGTCGATGCTGAACTGCAATGCATTTCCATTGGCATCTACAACTTCAATGGTTATGGTACCCGTATCGCCAGAACTTATACAAGTAATATTCGTCTGAGAAATTGTGTATTCCGGAGCAGGAATTGCTTCAACATTTATAGATGTAGTGGCCGTACAGTTATTGGCATCCATCACCGTAATTTCATATAATCCAGGTGTGGACACTGCAATTTCAGGAGATGATTGGAAATCTGTATCACTATTTACAAAATAGTAATAAGGAGGCGTTCCTCCTGAAGCATAAACCGTAATCACCCCATCCGTACAGGTAAGCGGTGTTGTTAAGGCTGCAGACACCTCAATCATTGGAGGCTCTACAATTTCAATTTCTTCTGTATGCAAACATCCATCATCGGTACTTACATTAACCGTATATACTCCTGGGTTTAATGAGGCAAATTCATAATCGCTCGCCATGATAGGTCCAACGCCATCTACAAAAGTTCCACCTTGGTAAAGGCTATAGTAATATTGAGGTAAAGCTTCATTAACAGCTAAATGCACACTTCCAAAATCACCATAACATTCTGGTTGGGTAATGTTACTAACCACAGAAAACTCTCTTTCCATCACATGCACACTCGGTGTTTCGAATATACAAGGATTGGTATCTACTCCTATTTGTTGGATGAAAATGGTATAATATCCTGGGGAATTCACCGTAAACACATTACTGGTTTGGTAATTCACACCATCAATACTGTATTCATACCCAGAAGGCACACCTCCTACGGTAATTTGGCCAGGTGTTTCACAAATGATATCCTGTGCTGCTGCTGTAGGATTCAATAAATTTTGATATACATTGAAGTAAAAAATACTATAACAACCACCTGGATAGTTGATTACTAGTCTGAATTGACCAGAAGTATCAGCCGAAAAATCTGGACCTGTCCCTACTTGATTCCAAGTACAGGCATCATTTTCGTTGGCACAGTCTGGAGTTGCCACAGCTTCACAGCTTGACTCATCCAACTTTTCCCAAATAATTGATACAGCATCACTAATTCCAGTTAAAATATCACGTGAATCGTTGGCGCCACATAAAAAGATATTTGGCAGTTCCTTACCATCGTTTGGACAGATGACTACTTCATCTGCATAAGGAATCACTGGATTTGTTTGGGTTGTTCCGTACAACACCACTGTTACCACTTCTTCAATTGACAAACAAGTTGCCGGCGCGGTATTGGTTACATAATAGGTTCCTGTTTCCGTAACTGTAATGGTTTGTGTTGTTCCTATAACCGGTGACCCAGATGGGCTGGTTGACCAAGAGTATGATTCATAACCATCGGCTGCGGTTAATTCAACACTTCCGCCACACAGCACTTCTTCTCTTTCATAATCACAATTAGAAATATCCACCAAAAAGTTGGTTGGTTGTGGGAAACTGTTACATTCTACAGACACATAACTTGGTTGGTCTTCCACAGTGATAGAGCTAATTGCTCCGGTGTAGGTTGCAAAAGCCTGATTTACGATTTCGTTGGAACAAGCCTGGCTTAAATCGTAACAGTTTGGCACCACTTGTACCGCTAAACGAATCACGAATACAGGATCTCCAAATTCTACAGATTCATCAGGAATGTCGAACACAATAGTTCGTGTTACTGGATCGTAAGACAACAATGTTGCACCACCTGAATTCGTCAAATCAATATCTGTAGCTGGATCAAAAACAATATTTTCAGGAAGGATATCAGTTAACGTAAAATTGGTAATATCTTCATTCCCTATATTTTGATAGCTTATTTCGTAGAACAGGTTTTGGCCTAAAATAACATCGTCTCCATTTATTTCATTTCCAAATTCATCCTCTACAATTTTTACCAGTTCTATTTCTGGTGAAATGATATCCACCGCAAAGGCACTGAAAAACGAAAACAAAGGATCTGCCTGTCCTTGGGCCACCTGCAATGTAAAAGAGGCAGACGTTTCGCTATAACCAATATATTCCGGTTCTGAATTAATAATTTCCAAGAATCCTGTATCATATCCCAAGGTATTTGTACCAGAAGGATTTCTTGGGTACGAAACCCCATTTGTATTTTCAATAACCGACCCAAAGAACTTATTGGCTGGTCTTAATGGCGTGGTTACCTCTTTATTGTTGATTTCAAGTTTGGTTGCTCTTTTATTTTTATCACCGTCCAAAACAGCATAGGCAAATTGTAAATCGATATGCCCAGCAGGAGGGGTTGTAAAACCATCTACTGGAATTTCTTCGTAATGGTCATCATAAATATGGCTAAATCCGTCAAAGGTTGTGAAAGATTTCATGTGAAGACTAGGATCTTCGTAAATCACGAATAGGGTCCATCCTGCAGACAGTCCCGTTGAAAAATTGAATCCTTCACTTGAAGTCACATTGGCAACTGTATAAGTTCCTTCAATGTCTGTTAAATCGTTTAAAATATCCGTTACTTCTGCATAACACGCATACGGGGTATTTCCTGGCTCGTCATCTTCTGAAATAATAGGCTCGACAATGGCGTCGTAAATGAGCTCTCCCGTAATATCTACATATGAAGTGCCTTCTGGAGTTTTAAATTTAATTTGGTTGATCTCGGATCTATCACCACTTTGAAGCATGGCTCCCCAATACAACGCGGCATAGGCCACCGAATAACAAGTAGTTTCACTTCCATCTTCTTGAGGCGGCAAGACTATATCGGCACTACTGGAGCTAAAAGTGGAAGCATCGGAATCGATATCGATATACTGCATGTCCACATCTTGGTTATCTACGGAATTGTCATTTCCTGGCAAATTATCTTCTCCAAGAATGTTGTTCCCTATAACCAACATACTACCTTTTACTTCCAGATTCTCACGAATGGTAAATGGCTCATAGGTTTGGGCCATTGTACCAAAGCTCATCAGTAACAGAAATAAACCTAAAAGGTAAGGTCTATAATAAGTAGGCGTTTTCATGGTGTTTCTGTTTTTAAATCCTATTTCCTCCAAGGGGCATTGCAGAAAACAGGCTTGCCATTACTACTATTAATTCAATTTTCTAATTTTTAAATACTTAATTCTCTATTTTAATTATTGATAGCTTCTGATTATATGGTCTATTACCTTTTGATTTCATCGCTTCATTAGCCTGTTCGATGGCATCAAATTTTTGGTAATAGATGTAATATTTACTGGTATTTACGTCATAAAAGAAATCCACATCGGTTCTTCCAGACGACACTACTTTTGTTAAGAAATCATCTCTCTTGGCAACATCGTTGTGTACCGCCAAAATCATGTAATAACCACTTTCTACATTCTTAACATTTTTCACGATTTGGATATTTCCTCCAAGGTCTTCTCCAAAATTGAATTCTTCCGTTTTTAATGGCGCCGATCTTAATGGCGTACTTTGCTTGATATTTTTCAATGCCAACCTATCGCGCATGTATCTGTCATCTTCATTGTCATAGGCTGCACGTTTGATTCTACGCTTTCTTTCTATTTCGGTAGCTCTATTGATGCCTTCCAAAGTAGTGCTTAAACTTGCTTTGGTATCCATGGCTTTCAATTGTTCAGACTTTAATCGCTTAATAGTTTTCTTGTAATACAGCATTACAGGATCATTTTCTATTGGCGCAAACTGAAGTCTTTGTTCATATAGCTCTTCCAATTCTTCAATACGCTGGGTACGGGTATCGATGATTTGATCGATATCTGCCTTCAAGGCTTCAATGGCTCTGTTTTCGGCAGAGATACTCTTAAATGGTTTTGGAGCTACTACAATTCCTTGATCACCCAAATCATTTTCCTCTTTCAAATCCTTAAGATCCTGATTCTTTATCGCTATGGCTTCCTTATATCTCGTGATTAAGTCTACTTGTGCCGTACTATCCGTTTCGGTCAACTTCGTAATTTCATTCATAGCCTTGGCCAAATCGTCTGTGGCCTCCATAGCCTTTTGCTTGTCAGATACCACTTCCTTAGCTTTAGCTTCCTCCGCCAATCTTGCGGCTTCTGCTTCAGCAGCCAATCTGGCCTCTTCTTCAGCTTTTGCTTTAGCTTCAGCCTCTGCAGCCAATCGTGCCTCCTCTTCGGCTTGAGCATTGGCCAATGCTTCTGCTTCCAATCTTGCTTGCTCTTCTGCCTCAGCCTTAGCTTTTGCTTCAGCGGCCAATCGAGCTTCCTCTGCTGCTTTTTCTTTTGCTGCAGCTTCAGCAGCTAACCTTGCTTCTTCCTCGGCTTGGGCTCTTGCTTTAGCCTCTGCAGCCAAACGCGCTTCTTCTTCCGCTTGAGCCTTCGCTTGTGCTTCAGATTCCAATCTTGCTTGTTCCTCAGCTTGTGCTTTAGCTTTTGCTTCGGCAGCCAAACGAGCTTCTTCTGATGCTTTTGCTTTCTTCTCCGCTGCTATTTTTGCCTTAGCTTCCGCAACGGCCTTAGCACGTTCTTCCTCTTCCAACCGTTGAGCTTCAGCTTCTGCAGCCAATCTTGCATCCTCCTCAGCCTTTTCTTTAGCTGCCGCTTCCTCTGTTAACCTGGCTTGCTCCTCAGCTAATGCTTTGCTTTCAGCTTCTTTTGCCAAACGTGTCTCCTCAGCCTCCGCTGCCAATTTTGCTGCTTCGGCATCTGCCAATGCTTTAGCTTCTGCTGCTAATTTAGCGTCCTCCTCAGCCTTAGCCTTTGCTTCTTCTCTACGAGCAATAGCCGCTTTTCTATTGGCTTCTGCCTGTTGTTTAGACTTTTTGGAAACAGGTTTTCTTCTCTTTTCAGGGAAGACAATGGCACTCACCTTGTCTTCTCTACTATAATAAAAACGTTCTGTATTATTAAATCTGTAGGCAAGAGTAATTTCATGTGAAGGACCAAAATCGGTAAATTCGCCTAGTGCTCTTTCAAAATTATATTCAATAGCAATTTGTGGTGTGATGTTCAATCCCAATCCCGCAGAAGCACCATATAAGGTATTGTAACCAACTTGTCCCCAAATACCTTTAGGCACCATTAACATGGCCAAACCTGATACAATGGTTTCATCTGATCTGAACTCCGATCTTATCAAAGTTTGGAATCTACTTTGATCGAAGAAACCTCGACTGTCCATATAGCCGGTATACATAACATGTCCTTGAATTCCCTGCTCCGGAATATCCTTGATAAGTTGGGAAGCATTTACATTATAAAGTACCAAATTGGTCAAAGCCAGTCCAAAATCGAAAAAGCCTGTACCATAGTTGACTCCGGGATTAATGGTCAATAAGAAATTGGAAGGAATATTGTTCAGGGACGGATCGTCATAATTAGTCACGACATTTCCATTGTTCACCCCACTCTTATAGGCGCCTACGTTCAACCCGAACGTAAGATTGCTTTCACGACTTAATTGTGCGTTGTAAGCAAAATTCAAAAGCCCGCCAAAAGTAGTCAGGACTCCATAATTTTGTTGGAACAGTCCAATTCCCATTCCAATGTTTTCCTTAAACCTTCCGGAAAAACTTCCCAAATAGGTTTGTGGGGCATCCTCAAACTGCACCCATTCTCTTTTATTATTGAAACTAAGATATTTGTGCTGTTCTCTTACGAAACTGAAAGTTGGATTTAACACATATCTATTGAAACGCAAAGAATTACGTACCGGAATGGCAAACGACACTACCCCATCCTCTTCTTGAGAATAGGTCATCTGTACGGAACAGATTAGTATTACTATGGCCAAAAGATACGCTTTCATATTACTTTACAACGGTTATGGAACCTTTTTTAGAGTCTTGTCCGGGACTTGTGATGATATAATAAAATACTTGGTTGATGCTGTTAATTCCCAATTGGTTTTCGGGCCAATTGTTCATATAATTATTGGTTTGATGCACTACTTTTCCTCGGCTATCCATAATCACAATCTCTGTATTGGAACCACTTACATATTGCTGTGGAATTACCCAAGTATCATTGATACCGTCGCCGTTAGGACTGATTAGATTAGGAATATCCCCAACTTCAGGGAAAGGGTCTATCGGTTCACCTATTGTAAACGTGAATTCCTGAGAGGTCTCACATCCTGTGGTTTGAGTAATCACCACTTTATAGGAACCATAATCATAAGCTTCATATTCTTCTCCCGTAACATCCGGAATTAATGTTCCATTAAAATACCATTCATAAACCGGGTTGTTGGCAGTTGTAGTTACCTGCACCCATAAATAGTCGCCCTCTTCCAACTGATTTTCCTCAGGAATGTTAATTTCACTTTCAAAACTTTCACTGATCAAATCAATGGAACCAGAGGTCTCACAACTTCCCAAATCTACTTCCACGGAATAAAATCCAGATTCATTAGTTTGATAGGTTTGCTCTGTTGCTCCAGAAATGGCAGCACCATCTTTATACCATTGGTAGCTTACACCACCTATGGTTGCCAAGGTAGTCATACCTTGATCTGGACAAAACGGATTGCCTAAACTAGAAGCAATGGTAGCATCGGCTTCGCCAGCAGACACTTCGCTAATAGAAACTCTGTTGGAAAAAGAATTGGACGTACAGGTTCCATAATTGGTCTCAGCGAAATAAGTTCCTTCCTGATTTACAGACAAGGTTGGCCCTTGTGAAATAAACACTGCCGTTGTAGGACTGGTTTCCCTAAACCAATTAAAGGTAAGTGACGGATAATTTAAAGGAGAATCGTTTTCTCCCGTCCCAGGGTTATCAATGGTTAACAAATAGCTCCCGCCAGAGCAAAATGCTCCGGTGGAAACCAAATTATTAATTGAAAATGGGCTGTCTTGAATTTTGTAATAGGCCGCAAAGGCCGCAGATTTTGCACTTGTAGCAACAGGAGCTGTACTTTTTATTCTCAGCTTATACCCTTCTCCAGCTGTAGTGCTCGGCAAAGAAAAACTTAAAGTTGCCGGTGACACAGTAACAGCTCCTGGTTGTGAAGTGAATATTGTTGTAGGATTTGAAAAATCACCATCGGGATCAGACATTTCAAGGATAAATTGATTGGATGCTTCCAATACAGTTTCCGGAGAAAACACAAATGTAACATTGTAGGTGTTGAATGACTCACTGGCACAAGCCTGACTAAATCCTAAATTAGGCGTACCAATAACTAGCTGGGCGTTTGTTTGTTGCGTGCACAACCAAACACAGATTCCCAATAGAAAAGCAAGTCTGTTTAAGATAGTAGTTTTTTGCATTCAATTACATTTAGCAATTATCCTTTTATAATTCTTCCTCCATATTGGAGAAGAACAAGCAATCGCGATTTATTTTATCCATCCCGATTAAGGCTCTAAAAGGGCTTGCTTATATCCTTCTCAATTTTGAAAGATTAGCAATGCCCTGAATTCTCCTATAAAATGATCTTAGGAAAACTTCCAATGCCTAGTCAGCATTGGAAGCGTAAATTTTGTTGATACGTAATCTAAAGTCAGGACGTTTTGAATTGTCCAAATCTATGAACGTTTCTGAGTCGCTTCCTTTTGAGTATACATTAAAAAACGCGCGGTTTCCGTACCAATTTTCCAAATCTTCGTTATTGGAATTGTGTTCGGTAAAAATATTTCCGTTGCAGTTATTGAAATACATTTCACTAAACTTGATACGGTCTAAGTTTTTGTTATTGATAGTAATATTGTCGTCTAGGATTACTGCTGGATTGAAACCGGAAATCACACTCTTGCTCATTTCCAATGATGCGTGTTGAGCAATGTAAAGTGCCTCCTTAACAAGCCCTACTTCGATATCTGAAGCCAGATTATCACTTACATTTACCAAGGTTAGGTTTTCTGCCTTTACAAAAGTCCCCTTTTTGGTCAAGTCTACTTCATTTTTATCTTCATAAGAAGCTATATACATACATCTAGATCCATCGGCGCCAGACACATACGGTGAACGGATTGCCAAAGAATTGGTGATACTACACTGTGCTCCATAGTTGAATTTATAATCATCGCTACTGGTTCTATAAGATACCATCTGCGTCATATTAAATTCTCCTCCAACAACGTTGAATGAATTTCCTTCACAATAGCTAACCATTACATTTTCAACTACAGTATTCTTTCCTACACCAGCAAGTGTCAAACCATTGAAGAAACCAAATTCCTTGGTACGCTTTCCTGCAAATTCAATTCTTACATATCTAAAGATTCCAGAATCCGACTCTACATTCTCTCCACCATAGTTGATATATTCAAAAGAAGTTGGGCGCAATCCGTAGTTTACAGAAGAGCCGTTCCCAAATTTATTGATTGGCGCATCTCCAAGAATGAACACGCCTCCCCAGTCTCCTTCTTTCTTCACACTTCTATTGGAAGAAAAAATGATTGGGTCTGTTTCCATTCCATCGGCAACAATTTTAGAACCTTTAGTGACTACCAAAGTTCCATTGGTTTTAAAATCGCCAAGGATCACCGTTCCCGGCTCGATCGTAAGCGTGGCTCCTTCAGTTATAAAAACACTACCCAACAATAGATAGGTATCCTTTTTAAAAAGTTTGGTGTCTTGTGAAATATTCCCACTCAAGATTTGAGTTGGCTCACCATAGTCTACATGGTTAGGTCTAAATTCGGTCCAGTTGTTTAACCAGTTTGTTGTTCCTATGATTCCTTTCTCCTGTTGGGCAAACAGATTAACCGCTGCCAAAAGAAACAAACATAGTGTCTGAGTAAAGTTTTTCATAAGTAATATAATTATTAATAGATTAAGGGTCTAAAAACTGTTAATAAATCAAAAGTATAAACAAATCCCATGAAATACAAAAAAAGTCGTTAAAATACATCCTTTCGGCATAATTGTAATTAAAAACTTACTTTTTACAATTTTTAAGAAAGAAACATCTTACCTTCAGCACCTTACAGAATTCACTTATTCTTTTAAAATTTTTAATTTCAGCTCATTTTGGCATTACAAAATTAATTTTCAAATTTAAAAGCAGGGGTACACTTTAGATTATGATTTTGTAATGACAATTTTAACTAAAGGTTGTTTTGCTTGCTAAAAAAACCCCATTTAATATTGGGG
>NZ_LBIO01000053.1 GCF_001280505.1 Mangrovimonas sp. TPBH4 | reverse complement strand
CAACACAGTGTATAATTCATTGCTTCCGATTTTCCTCACGGAAAATCCTCGCAACTTTATTATCTTAGTTTCTTAACCCGAAAATCCTGCGGATTTTCACGCAACGAAACTATACACAAACCGTTGTGGGTAATTAAAAAAATGAGGACATTTCTATCTATAGTTTTCACTTGGATTTCAATCTCAGTTAATGCTCAATCAATCGAATTGACTGACATTAAATTGAATGGAATTATTCCTTATAAAATTGATTTTATGGAATTAAAATCTTCGATAAAACAAATTGACAGTATCAAATCAATTCCTGAATTAATGGACATATCCACCGCTGACTCTTTAGTATATATTGGAAAAACATATTTTGAATTTTATACCGATTCGCAAAAATGTGAGTTAAACGTGGTTTATTTTGACGAAAAAATAATTGAATTAAACATTGGAAAAATCACATTGACAAATAAAACAACCGAAAAAGTCTTTTCTAAATATTTCAAGTCAGATTGCAACTCAACAGAACCTGTTAATCTTTATGGAGAATCAGATAAATTTAAAACTTGTAAAATTCCATTAACACTAAAAGGAGAACTGACTGACAATCAATTGCTGTTTTTCTTTTCCGATGGGAAGTTAAAACGGATAGACTTATGGAAACCGAATTAAAAAACTACCCACAACACCATGTATAATTCATTGCTTCTGATTTTCCTCGCGGAAAATCCTCGCAAGTTTGCTATCTTAGTTTCTTAACCTGAAAATCCTGCGGATTTTCACGCAACGAAACTATACACAAACCGTTGGCGGTAATTAAAAAATGAAAACACTACTTCTTTTTTCTATACTCTTCCTTACTACAACAGCATCGTTTTGTACACAAATA
>NZ_LBIO01000052.1 GCF_001280505.1 Mangrovimonas sp. TPBH4 | reverse complement strand
CTGTTCTACGACCGCTTCGAGATCGGGGCCTCGTACCGATTGGACGATTCGTTCTCGGGATTGGTGAACTTCGGCATCACGCCGAACCTTCGTATCGGTTATGCCTATGACGGGGTGACCTCCGACATCGGGAAGTACGCATCCTCGTCTCACGAGATCATGCTGCTTTGGGACCTGAACTTCACGCAGAAAGTGTCACGCTCACCAAGATATTTCTAACCGGACAAGCAAAAAGAGATGAAGAACATACATACATATATAGCAATAGCGATGATGGGCGGCATGAGCATGACCGCACAGAACAAGGATACAAAGAAGGCGGACGACCTTTACGGGCGCTTTGAGTACGTAGAGGCGGCGGAGGCCTATGGGAAGCTGGTTGAGAAGGGCAAGGGCGATGCCTATGTCTACACGCAGCTGGCAGAGGCCAACTACAACATCTACAACACGGAGGCGGCCGAGGGCTGGTACGCGAAGGCCATCGAGGCCGGCAACCAGGACCCTGAGATGGTCTATAGATATGCCCAGATGCTGAAGGCCAACGGTAAGTACAGCGAGTCGAACGC